>NZ_VWNF01000007.1 GCF_008711175.1 Nesterenkonia ebinurensis | reverse complement strand
TAGCCTCGACAGCGAGCCGATGATCAGTCCACGGCCTCGACCTGCCTGACACCGCCGGCATCAACGGCTCCATCACAGACCACACCTCGTCAGAGATCTCCTGTCGCGTCACCACTCAAGACTCACCCACGCAAACACGAACCGACTTGATCAACACGCCCTAGGGGTCGAAGTACTTGGACTTGCCGTCGACTTCACCTGCGACCCGTTCGTTCTCCCAACTGAAAGCTATCCGGACGTTGCCGATGGATGTTCGGACAACCTTCTGGAGCGTCGGTACGGGACAGTTGACCTGGGCAAGCACCACACGCGATTCTGATTCCAGGGCAGACTCAGCTCGACCATCAGCGAAATTCCAGGCCCTTTCCCAGCGCGCTTGCTGCCGGTGTGTGCGCAAGTAATGCAGCCAGGGTTCCGGGGCGTCGTCGTCCCGTGCTTTCACTGCGTCCAGGACGACTACAGCTTCGGTGAACGACATTCGACTGGTGGCGTCGAGGGCCGAGAGTCCCAAAGGTTCAGCGCGATACCCCTGCGCGGGTCCGGTGACCGCTTCCACAGCATCGGATGCCAGGCGGACTTCAGGAATGCTGAACTTCCCGGTACGTATTCGAGCGCGTTGATCGGGACGCGAGACGTTCCTGGGGCAGGCAGGCTCGAGCAGTCTGGTGGGAAAATTCCTCAGTTGCGCCGTTCTCAGCGGAGCTGCCTCAGGGTGAGACTGTGAATAGCGTTGCAGAAACTGTTGACGTGGCACTTTGCCCGTCATGTGCGATGACGCATGGGTTTTCGCTTCGCCGGGATTTGCCGTGCGAGCGAAGAGGGTCGACGGAGTGTTCAGCAGCGGGACCCCGTGAAGGACGAGCGCGGTGTCACGGCAGAAGATCAGCTTTCGGGTCATGGCCGCTGCGGAGATCGCGATCCCGTACCGGGTCCAGGGCGGTGCCGCCGCCCACGTGTGGGCGGGCAGGTATATCTCGCGGCGTATTCGCACCAGCTCGCCTCGATCAACCTGGCCTACTAGGCGGGCGCTGGAATGTGCACCGTCCTCCTGCCACGAACTGCGGATAAACTCAATGCGCTGAGGATCATTTCGTGTAGTAGAGGTGTGGATAGTTTTGTTGAGTGACGTTTAGTGCGCTAGAGGGTCCTGGAATCTGTGGATAACCTGCGCTGCAGCACGCAGTCTTCTGGGCGAAATCATGCCCCTACAGGTCCATGAAAACCCAAGATGCCCATGAAGACTCGACCGGATCGCGCGAGGCGTTGTCCAGGGTGTTGGGGAGTGTCACTGTCGCCGGGCTCGGCGCGGGAATAGGTGCGCCTGCGGTGTCGTTGGTATCCAGCGAACGCAAAGTTGAGTGAATCTGACTCAAGTCAGTTTGACATCAATCAGCTCAAGTTCCAGACTTGAGCCGAACTCGCTCAACTGCGAGAAGCACGCCTGAAGAAGTCCTGACGAAAGGAGCCCAGATGTCCCGCGCAGTCGGAATCGACCTCGGAACCACCAACTCAGTGGTGACCGTCCTGGAAGGCGGCGAGCCCACCGTGATCGCCAATGCTGAGGGCGCCCGCACCACCCCCTCGGTCGTGGCGTTCTCGAAGACCGGCGAAGTGCTGGTCGGCGAGGTCGCCCGCCGCCAGGCCGTGTCCAACCCGGACCGCACCATTGCCAGCGTCAAGCGCCATATGGGCACTGACTGGACCACCGAGATCGACGGCAAGACCTACACCCCACAGGAGATCTCCGCCCGCACCCTGATGAAGCTCAAGCACGACGCCGAGTCCTATCTGGGCGAGGACGTCGCCGAGGCTGTCATCACAGTCCCCGCCTACTTCAACGACGCCGAGCGCCAGGCCACCAAGGAGGCCGGTGAGATCGCCGGATTGAAGGTCAGCCGCATCGTCAACGAGCCCACCGCCGCAGCCCTGGCCTACGGCCTGGAGAAGGGCAAGGAGGACGAGCAGATCCTGGTCTTCGACCTCGGCGGCGGCACCTTCGACGTCTCCCTGCTTGAGGTCGGCAAGGATGAGGACGAGTTCTCCACCATCCAGGTCCGCGCCACCGCCGGCGATAACCGCCTGGGCGGCGACGACTGGGACCAGCGGATCATCGACTGGCTGGTCGAACAGGTCAAAGCCAAGGAGGGCGTGGACCTCTCCAAGGACAAGATCGCAGTCCCCCGGTTGAAGGAGGAGGCCGAGCGCGCCAAGAAGGAGCTTTCCTCCACCACCTCGGCCAATATCAATATCCCCTACGCCACTCAGCATGACGGCGCCCCGGTGCATGTCAACGAGACCCTCTCCCGGGCCAAGTTCGAAGATCTGACCTCCGCTCTGCTGGAACGGACCAAGAAGCCGTTCAACGACGTGATCAGGGAGACCGGGATCAAGGTCTCCGACATCGACCACGTGATCCTGGTGGGCGGCTCCACCCGTATGCCCGCGGTGGCCGAACTGGTCAAGGAGCTCACCGGCAAGGAGGCCAATAAGGGCGTCAACCCTGACGAGGTGGTCGCCGTCGGCGCCGCTCTGCAGGCCGGTGTGCTCGCCGGTGAGCGCAAGGACGTGCTGCTCATCGACGTCACACCGCTCTCGCTGGGCATCGAGACCAAGGGCGGGGTGATGACCAAGCTCATCGAGCGCAACACCGCCATCCCCACCAAGAAGTCCGAAGTCTTCTCCACCGCCGAGGACAACCAGCCCTCGGTGGCCATCCAGGTCTTCCAGGGCGAGCGCGAGTTCACCCGCGACAACAAGCCCCTGGGCACCTTCGAGCTCACCGGCATCGCCCCAGCCCCGCGCGGCATGCCGCAGGTGGAGGTCACCTTCGACATCGACGCCAACGGCATCGTGCATGTCTCCGCAAAGGACAAGGGCACCGGCACCGAGCAGTCGATGACCATCACCGGAGGTACCTCCCTGGACAAGGAGGACATCGACCGGATGGTGGCCGATGCCGAGAAGCACGCCGAGGAGGACAAAGCCCGCCGCGAGGCCGCCGAGAAGCGCAATGCCGCCGAGGCCACCGCCTACTCGGTGGACAAGCTGCTCAAGGACAATGCAGAGAAGCTGCCCGAAGAGGTCAAGACCGAGGTCCAGGCCGACGTCGATGCGCTGAAGAAGGCCCTGGAGGGCACCGACAACGACGATGAGGTCTCTGCTGCCTTCGAGAAGCTGCAGGCCTCCCAGGTCAAGATCGGTGAGGCCCTCTACGCCCAGGGCGCTGATGCGGCACCCGGTGAGGGAGAGACCGCCTCCGGTGAAGCTCCGGCGGAGGACGAGGATATCGTCGATGCCGAGGTCGTTGACGAGGACGACGACGCCGAGAACAAGCAGTAAACCGGAGAGGCGAGCGGGCGACCCGAGTGAGCCGAGCGAAGACCCGGACTTGCTCGAGTCTTCCGAGGCGATTAAGGGTTGGACACCAAAGGAGTGACACAGGCGCCCGCCGCCGGGACCAGCACAGTACAGGAGGACACTGCGATGGCAGAGGACAACACCGCTCCGGAGGAGCCGATCCGGTTCACCGATAAGCGCAAGTACCGGCCCGAGGATGCCGCCGAGGAGCCAGACCCGCTGGAGGAAGCCGAGCAGATCCTGGCGGATGTGCCGGAGGAATCCATCGAGGTGCAGCAGGCCCATGAGGAACCCGCCGGTGAGGAGGGTGACCTCCATGAGCCCGATGGTGGCGGCGCCGGTCCGGCTGCGACGGCGCCGGACTTCGCACCTGAAGACCCGCAAGTGGCTGAGGAGCCACAACTGCGGGAAGTGCCGCTGGACCAGGCCGCCGGCGGCGTGGAGACTGAGCCGGAGGAGCGGATCGAGACTGCTGAGGAGGAACTGGTCCAGCAGGACTTTGACCGTGAGGCCGAGCTGGAGAATGATCTGCGCCGGGTGCAGGCCGAGTACGTCAACTACCGGCGCCGGGTGGAGCGTGACCGCGCGATCGAGAAGGACCGGGTCAAAGGTCAGCTCATCGCCGACCTGATGCCAGTGCTCGACGATATCGCGGCAGCCCGGCAGGCCGGTGATTTGGAGGATGGGCCCTTTGCCCATATCGCCTCCCGGCTCGAGCAGGTGCTGATCCAGCAGGGCCTCTCCACAGTCGGCGCAGTCGGAGAGAGCTTCGACCCCACTGCGCACGAGGCGATCATGCAGCAGCCCAGTGAGGAGGTCGAGGCTGACCACATTGCAGTAGTGGTCCGCTCCGGCTACCGCTTCGGCGATCGGCTGCTGCGTGCCGCCCAGGTCATCATCTCGACCGGCAAGGCAGAATAAGGGCAGGCACAAGCGGGGCTTCGGCCCCATAATGTGCCGGACTTGTAAGGCGTGAAGTCCGGCCTCGCCGGACGAGAGGCGAGCGGGACAGGTGCCCGCCGCCGGGACAAAGTACAGGCACAGGAAGGAGGCGTCCATGGCTTCACAGGACTGGATAGACAAAGACTTCTACAGCATCCTCGGCGTGGCCAAAGACGCCTCCGCCGAGGAGATCAAGAAGGCCTACCGCAAGCTCGCCCGGGTCCATCACCCTGACAAGAATCCGGGCGATGCCAGTGCCGAGCAGAAGTTTAAGGACATCTCGGAGGCGCACTCTGTGCTCTCCGACCCTGAAGAGCGCCAGCAGTACGACGCTATCCGAGCCATGGGTTCCGGAGCCCGGTTCTCCGGCAGTCCCGGAGGCGAGGGAGGCGGATTCGAGGATCTGTTCGGTGGCCTCTTCGGAGACCGCAGCACCCCCGGAGCCGGAGGTGGCCGCTTCGGCGGCGGATTCGAGGACATCTTCGGTGGTATGGGCTCCCGGTTCGGCTCCCGCCGCGGAACCCCGGCCAAGGGCGCGGACCGCACTGCAAAGACCACTATCTCGTTCAAAGGCGCAGTCCGCGGCACCACAGTGGGGCTGCGCGAGCCTAACGGCAATGTGATCGACGTGCGCATCCCCGCCGGCATCAAAGAGGGCCAGAAGGTCCGGGTCAAGGGCAAAGGCCAGCCAGGGGCCGGAGGCTCCGGGGATCTGCTGGTGGAAGTCTCCGTTCAGGACCATCCGTTCTTCGAACGCGATGGGGACAATATCCGCATCCACGTCCCGGTCAGCTTTGACGAGGCTGCCCTTGGCACCACGTTAGAGATCCCCACCATCCACGGCGAGCAGGTCAAGATCCGCATCCCGGCAGGCTCCAGCACCGGTAAGACCCTGCGGCTGAAGGGCCACGGCATCCACCGGAAGAACATCCGCGGAGACATGCTGGTGGTCCTGGAGGTCGCGGTACCGGACCAGCTCAGTGATCAGGCTGAGGCTGCGGTGCGGGCCTTCGCCGAAGCGACACGCGGGACCAACCCGCGGGAAGGTCTGCAGGCCAAAGCAGCGTTGTAATAGGAGAAGGAGGTGAACAGCGTGCCCTACACCAGAATTCGGGTCCGGGAGAATATCGCCGAGTACGGTGACGACCCGCGGATGCTGGCCGCCGCTCACCGGCATGATCCGCTCTTCGTCATCTCCGTGGCTGCAGAGCTGGCTGATATGCACCCCCAGACCCTGCGGCAGTACGACCGGCTGGGCCTGGTCACACCGCGCCGCCAGGGCGGCCGCCACCGCCGCTACTCCCCCTATGACATCGAACAGCTGCGCCAGATTCAGCAACTCAGCTCCGAAGGCGTCTCGCTGGAAGGCATCCGCCGCATCCTCGCACTGCACAACCAGGTGGAGGACCTCGAATCCGAGGTCAGCGAACTGCGCCAGGCTCTGCGCGAAGCCCACCGAAACCCCTCCGGCACCCGGGTCTTCGCCGTGGGCTCCGGCGGCGACGTGGTCACCGTGGCCCGCGGGCAGCGCCCCCGCCCCGCCGGTCGAGAACTGGTCATCTGGCGACAGCGCTAGCCCCTGACGGGCCCCGCCCGTGTCGCGGTTACTCTCCTCCGGCTTATGCCGGACTTCGCGCCCAGAAGTCGCTGCGTCTGCAGCTCAGTCAGAACTTTTGAACGACGTCATATCCCGGCCAGCACGTAGACTGGACGGGTGAAATTTTCCCGGGGGGCAGGCGGCGTCGTACTCAGTATCGGTGTGCTGAGCCTGGCCGCCTCCTGCAGCCAGGAGGAAGAGCGCACAGAGGTTGATGGTGCGGTCGAAGCCACCGCTGAGGCCCTCTCCAGCGGTGACTTCTCCGATCTTGCCCTCTCGGAAGGCTCTGTGCAGACCCTGGGCGATGCTGCCGAGAACCTGCATGAGCCATTCGGGGGGCTCACCCCTGAGGTACAGGTCGGTGGCATAGAGGTCATAGAGCCGGCCGAGGACTCCGTACGTTCGCCCACCGCTGAGGCCACCTTCGACCACATCTGGGATCTTGAAGAGATCGGGGTTGACGATGAGGAATGGACCTACACCACCACCGGCTCCTACACCTATGACGAGGAGATCGACACCTGGCTGCTGGAGGGCGCTACCCAGCTCATCATGCCCGGTTACGCCGGCTACGAACCGATCAGCATCTCCACCACCACCCCGGACCGCGGCCGGATCATGGACGGGACCGGGCGCTCCATAGTGCACAACCGGGATGTGGTGCGCATCGGAATCGATAAGACCCAGCTAGATTCCGAGGAGGATCAGGCAGCTGCGGCCCGAGAGCTCGCCGGGGCGGTAGGCATTGACCCCGACGCCTATGAGCAGCGGGTGGACTCCTACGGGGAACAGGCCTGGGTGGAGGCCATCACCGTGCGCACCGACGGCGGGCATGTCACCGCCGCAGAGGTGGAGACCATTCCCGGGGTGCACCTGATCTACGACCAGATGCCCCTGGCTGAACGCTCCGACTTCGCTCCCAATCTGCTGGGCCGGGTCGGTGAGGTCACCGCCGAGCACCTGGAGGACGATCCCACCCTGAACCCCGGCGATATGATCGGGCTCTCCGGCATCCAGGCGGTCCACGAGGACACCCTGCGCGGCAGCCCCGGCATGCGGATCACCATGGGGGAGACTGAGCTCTACTCGGCGGCACCTCAGGATGGTGAAGATGTGCACACCGGCCTGCTGCCGCGGGTGCAGGACCTCGCCCAGGACATCGTGGACGATCAAGAGGTCACCGCTGCCATAGTGGCCATCCAACCCTCCACTGGGGCTATCCTGGCTGCGGCCAGTCACAACCCGGATACGCCCTCGGTGGACACCGCCACTCAGTCCACCTATGCGCCGGGCTCCACCTTCAAAGTAGTCTCCGGGCTGGCCATGCTGCGCAATGGTCTCAGCCCCAGTTCCACCGTGCAGTGCCCCAACTCAGTGACCGTGCACGGCCAGCAGTTCCAGAACGTGGTCGGATACGACAGCCAGTACCTAGGCAGCATCCCCTTCAGCACTGCCATGGCAGTCTCCTGCAACACCACCTTCGTGGCAGCCTACGACGACGTCACCTCAGCTGAGCTTGCCCAGGCGGCAGCGGATCTGGGCATGGACAATGAAGTAGGGGTCGGCATCTACGCGATCAAGGCGCAGGTGTCTGAGGATGCCGAGCTGAACCTGCACGCCTCCAATCTCTTCGGCCAGGGCACTGTGGAGACCTCCACCCTGGGGATGGCCGCAGTCTCCGCCTCCATCGCCGATGGGCGCACGGTGCACCCCTGGCTGGTGGAGCGTGAGGACCACCCCCAGGAGGGCGGGTTGACTGTGGAGGAGGCAGAGGATCTGCGGCAGCTGCTGCGCGGCACCATCGAGCACGGCACGCTGAGTTTCCTGGACCCCATTCCCGGCCCCCATGTCTATGCCAAGACTGGTACTGCCGAAGCCGGCGGAGATGACCCGCACACCTGGGTGATCGGCTCCCAGGGAGACCTGGCTGTGGCGATCTTCCTCGAAGAGGGCGAATGGGGCTCCACAGACAATGGTCCCCTGCTGCGTCAGTTCCTCATCGAGGCCCGTGAGATCCTTCAGGAGTACGAGGATGAGTGAGCAGCACCACCGCAGGCTGCTGTCCTTCGTACGCCGCTCCAACCGGCTCAAGCCCAGCTATCAGCGAGCCTGGGATGCCGCACTGGGCCATGAGCTGCTGGATGTGCCCACCGCTGAGCGCGATACGGCCGTGGCCGAAGGGTTTGACATCGACTGGGCGGGCGAATACGGCAGGACCGCTCCGCTGATCGTAGAGATCGGCTCCGGCTCAGGGGAGGCCGTGGCAGCGGCTGCCGCGCACAACCCGGACGTCGACTTCTTGGCCATCGAGGTCTACCGGCCCGGAGCCGCCCAGCTGGCTTCCCGCATTCGGCGCGAGGGGCTGAGCAATGTGCGGGTGGCCTGTCTGGACGCTGTGGAGGTGCTGGACAAACTGCTGCCGGCATCCTCCGTAGCTGAGTTGTGGGTCTTCTTCCCCGACCCTTGGCATAAGTCCAAACATAAGAAGCGCCGCCTGGTGCAGCCTGCTTTTGTGGAGAAGGCCGCCCGGGTGATCGCTCCCACCGGCGTGTGGCGACTGGCCACAGACTGGGCAGACTACGCGGTGCAGATGCGCGAGGTGATTGGGGCGCCGTCGTCCCTGATGCGGCCTGCACAGACGCGGCAGCGTGTGCACGGGCCCCGGACCTCAGCGAACCTTTTCTGGAACCCCCACGCCGGGGAGCGGACCGGGCAGGACTCCCCGCTGACTCAGGTGCGGGCTGGAGATCTGGATGCTGCGAGTCTGGGCAAGCCCACCCACCCGCTTCCGCTTCAGGAGGCCCTGGACCACGAGGGGGGCTGGGCCCCGCGCTATGCCGCCCGGGTAGTCACTGACTTCGAACAGAAGGCGCTGGATGCCGGCCGGAAGGTTTTTGACCTGACCTTCTTGCGCAAGCCCTGAGCATCTGTGAGTCGTGGAGCGTAGTCAGGGAGCCGACTTTTTACGGCGTGAAGGTCGTAGTCGGCACATGTGTTCTAATAAGTGGCGGGCCAGGTCGCAGCGTGCCCGCCGCTGGGACGTTAGAGTGCGAGCCGGTAGCCGCGTTTGACCACGGTCTGAACTGTGTGCGGGTCCGGAAGGGCCTGCCGGAGCCGGGAGACCCACATCTCTAAACCGTGCACTGAGCCGCAGTGCGGCAGCACCCTGAGCAGGTGCTCTCGGGAGATCACCGCTCCTTGTGCCTTGACCAGTACACGCATCACAGACATCGGGCCAGGAGCTAATCGCACCGGATCCTCGCCAGGGAGGTGGATCACGTTACCGATGATCTCCACCGCCCCACGGGCAGTGCGTACGCGCAGATAGTGGTGCTCCTCCACCACATCCTGGGCCAATTCCCCCATAATCGCCTCCTCGCATGATCAGCGTAGGGGTGAGCGGTTACCCGCCCTTGACGCCGGTGTAAACCGAAGGTGACCGAGTTCTCACAGTGCGGAAACATCGGCGTCTCCACGGTTCTGGGACGGTTTTTCAGCCAGATGGAATCGCTGCTGACACCGAAGAGTTGCAATCGCAAATTACAGGGTTTACAGTAGCAATGTACTTATTTGCTGGAGCAAACACTCTGGAAGGTGTTGATCATGGAACAGAACGCAGCTCAGACTCGGACTGCCACCCGCAGCCTCCGCCGCAAGATGGCCTCCGCCTGCCTGGCCGGGGGGACCGCACTCGGACTGACCCTCGGCGCTGCTGCAGTGCCCGCGCAGGCGAATCCGCTCGAGGATTTCGATCAGGAGCTGTTCGACCAGCTGATCCTCCAGGTCCTGGAGGAGCTCGTGAATGGCGGCGATTTTGAGGACATCTTCGGTCCGGTGCCTGGAAACGGTGATGATCGGCAGGATGATGAGGAAGATAAGGATGACGACGTCGGGTTCGGCTTCGGCGAGGATGGGGATGATGAGTACAGCTGGGAGCTTGATGAACCGCTGACTGGTGATGAGCTCGTCGAGCTGCTGGTGCAGCCGGATGATCTGCCCGAGGGTTGGGAGGTTGACCGCCAGCACGTCGAAGAGGCTTATGAGCAGGCCCCTGATGTGCATGACATTGAGATCACAGAGGAAGGCGTTGTGGTCGGCGGCCCGGAGAGTGATGGCTACCTGAACAAGGACTTCAGCCTGACCGGTTTCGATGTCTCTGCTGAATGTGACCAAGCCGTACAGGACTTTGACGACATCCAGGAGGACACCGAGTACCTGGTCATCCTGCCGATCTCAGTGGACGGCTCCTTCGCCATGGTGGCACTGGCCAGCACTCCGGAGGAGCATGACCTCTACACCGGCTACTACAGCGACATTGTCCAGGAGTGCGGCACCTCCATCACGCAGGGCCCGGTGAGTGTGGACATCGAGCCCTATGAGGGCTTCGACGGCTTCAGCGTGGAGTTCAGTGACGGGTTCAGCTCGGAGCAGGTGCATATTGGCGGTGCCAGCTTCGGCCATAACCACGTGTTCTTCGTGGGCGAGGGGGATATCGACTCCGAGGAGATCCAGGATGTGATCCAGGCCCAGATTGACGAACTTGACGAGGCCGTGAACTGACACTGGCCTCGGGGCATAGACCGGGGGAACGGAAACAACAACTGAATATCGGCTGGTGGGCCTCGTGAATATTCGCGGGGTCCACCGGTGTTTCCGGGCCCAGAGGTGCCTTGACGGCGCCGGTTGCCCATGCCGTATTGCGAACCATTTGCATAACTGACTAAGCTTAGTTGATAATGACATGCATGAACAAGAATATGAGCGTTCTCGGCTCCGCAGCACTGATCTCAGCCCTGGCCCTGACCGCTTGCGGGGATGACAGCGGCGAGGTTGATGAGGCTGAAGGTGACCAGGTGCCCACCGTTGATGCCGACGGGGACAACGATGCTGAGGATGACCATGACTACGATGAGGGTGACGAAGCCGAGACGGTGGAGCCCTCGGACCGCCCCACCCATGAGGTGGGCGGCCCGGAGCCCCGCCTGGTGGTCACCTATGACGGCGGTGTGGCGGTGCTCGACGGTGTGAGCATCGAGGTTCTCGGCGACTTTGAAACCCAGGGCTTCGTGCGGGTCAACAAGGCCGGCGACGGCCGCCACGCATTCCTGACCGAGGGTGACAGCTTCCGGCTGATCGACCCCGGCGCGTGGGGCGAGCCGCATGGCGGCCACAATCACTACTACACCACTGATCCGTACCTCTCCGATGTGACCCTGGACGGGGACACGCCCGCCCATGTGGTAGCCCACAACGGCATTGGGGCTCTGTTCTTCGACGGCACCGGTCAGTACCACTCTATTGACCTCGCGGAGCTGGACGTGGAGGCCGATGCGATCGAGACCATCGGGGACTACGAGACCGAGGGTGCCCACCATGGTGTCGCTGTGGTACTGGAGGACGGCTCCCGGTTCGAGACCCTGGAGGACCGCTCCGGTGCCCGCTTCCTCGATGCAGACGGGGAGGAGGTCGCGCGCAGCCAGGAGTGTCCCGGCGTCCACGGTGGGGCCTCCGGTCCCGATGGCATCATCGCCGTCGGCTGTGAGGACGGCGTGCTGGTCTGGAACGACTCTGAGTTCGAGAAGCTGAGCACCGGTGAGGATTTCTCCCGCATCGGCAATCTCTTCCCGGCCGAGGGCTCCCCGATCTTCCTGGGCGACTACCGCACTGATCCCGAGGAGCCGATGACCTCGGTGGCGCTGGTCAATGTGGAGACCGGTGAGATCACCACCAGCGATGTGGGCTCTCCCTACAACTGGCGCAACCTGCAGCGCGGCCCCCAGGGTGAGGCCCTGGTGCTGACCGAGGACGGCCAACTGCACATCATCGACCCCGGCACTGGTGAGCACATCGACCATATCCAGATCCTGGACGAGTGGACCGAGCCCGATGAGTGGCAGCAGCCGCGCCCGGCTATCCGGTCCACCGGCGACCTGGCCTATGTCACCAACCCTGACAATCAGCAGATCCACCTGGTGGACCTGGCTGAGGGTGAGATCATCATCACCGGTGAGGTGGACTTCGTGCCCAACGAGATCATCGTCCTCGACGGTCGCCCGGTGGAGGGTGTCTCGCCCGACTACGACGAGGATCACGACCACTGATGATCACTGATCCTCGATAAAGACCTCTCATCACAGGTGCGATGGGGCCCCTGACGCATGCGGGTCAGGGAAGGAGCGGTCCGGCGCTTGATGCGCAATGCAGGGCGTACCGCCGGGCCGCTTCCTTATGCCCAGCTATTTCTAACATTTATCTAAAACAGTACACTTTTAGATATGAAGACCATCAGTATTGGCCGTCTGCGGCAGAATCCGGTGCGTGCCTTTGAGGACGTGGAGCGGGGCGAGACGTTGATCGTCACCCGCTACCACAAAGAAGTGGGGAGAATTGTCCCTCCTGGTGAGCGGAAAGAAGGGCCTACCGGCTCTGAGGTGATGGAAGTTCTGCGGAGCACACCCCTGGAACCGGGGGATGATTGGGCAGCTGAACTTGCCCGTGACCGAGCTGAAGATCTTGGAGAAGATCCTTGGGAGCAGGCGTGAAAGCTCTGCTGGACACCAATATTCTGGTCGCGCTCAAAGCGCAGGGTGAAGAGCCCTCAGACCTGTCCGGTCTTCAAGCACCACAGGTCAGCGCGCTGAGCTGGAGTGAAATGGTGATGGGGCTGCACCGGGCGAAGGACGTGCCCACCTACCGAGCTCGCAGTCGCCGTCTTGTTGAGCTGCAACGGGTATTTGGAGACGGCTTAGCTTTCGACCGGGACTGCCTGGATGCTTATGATGCAGTGTTGGAGAGGGTTGTCCGCCGTAGGGGAGAGGTTCGGGCACGCCGGTTCGACCGAATGATCGCCGCAACAGCTTTAGCTCAGCACATTCCTCTGGCCACTCGAAACGTACAGGATTTCAGAGAGTTAGAGGGGCTGCTTGAGGTGGTCGAACTGTAATGGAGCGGAAAGCGCGCCAGCCGCCGATCCCGGGGAGCAGGCTCCGATAGGCAGCGCAGTCCTGTAGCAGCTGGGCATGGGAGCCGTCGCCCACCAAGTGCCCGTGTTCCATCACCAGGATCCGAGGGGTGTGTAACAGGGTGGAGAGCCGACGGGCGATGATCACGGTGGTCTGATCCCCGATGTCGAAGGCGCTGGTCAGTTCCGCCCCATTGGTGACATCCAGCTGGCTGACCGACTCGTCAAGGATCAGCACCTCCGGCTTGACTGCAGAACAGGAGCAGAATCCATGATGCCCACCACCCTTGGGGAGCTGTGTCGTGTGGTGAGGAAGTCGTTGCGGAGGTCGTCCCAATCGGTTCCGCCAGAGGGATTCTCACGCAGAGCCGCGAGGGCTTCGTCGATTTTCTCCAGCTCCTCCTAGGAAGGGATGTACTTGGGGGTGCCCAGGTATTCCCGGGCAGCCTCTCTCAGAGCTGCCGCGGGCTTGCCCAGCTTGGCGGTACGCGTCACCTGGGCTGGTTCCTGCTGCATCAGGACTTCACTAGGCGCTGGATCGCGGCACTTGCCTCCTGGAGCTTCTCCTCGGCATCCCCGCCTCCGGAAGCGGCAGCGTCAACCACGCAGTGCTTGAGGTGATCGTTGAGCAGTGCTAAGGCCACATTCTCCAGTGCTGAGGTCATCGCGCTGATCTGAGTCAGGATGTCGATGCAGTAGGTGTCCTCCTCCACCATCCGATGGATCCCTCGGGCCTGCCCCTCGACCCGACGCAGTCGGGCGAGATATTTGCTCTTATCGCTCATATATCCGTGTGAGAAAGATTCCATAGACGAAAATATACCCTATGGGGGTATCATGGCACTATGACTACTACTAAGAACTTCACCGTCACCGGAATGTCCTGCAGCCACTGCGAGTCTGCCGTGCGCAGCGAGCTGGCCGAGCTGAACGGAATCCAGGAAATCAGCGTCTCGGCAGCCGCCGGTGAGCTCACCGTGACTCTCGCCGAGGGCGCCGAGGTGCCTGAGGCGGCCATCATCGAGGCCGTGGACGATGCTGGCTACCAGGCAGAGCCTGCATCATGACCCAGACCCGCTCATCGGCGGCCGAGGCCGAGCGCGTCGAACTGGCCATCGGCGGGATGACCTGTGCGGCCTGTGCCAACCGGGTGGAGAAGAAGCTCAACAAGCTCGACGGCGTCACCGCCAGCGTCAACTACGCCACCGAGAAAGCCTGGGTCTCGGCGACTGACATTGCCAATCCCGGCAAGTTCGTCGATCAGCTGATCAGCACGGTGGAGAAGACCGGCTACACCGCGCAGCTCCCTCCTGACCCTGAGGATGACGACGCCGCCACCTCACCAGGCGCCAAAGACCTCAGGAGCCTGCGCATCCGGCTGATCATTGCTGGTGTGCTGACCGTCCCGGTGGTGCTGTGGGCTATGGTCCCGGTCACCCAGTTCGACTACTGGACCTGGGTCTCGCTTGCGCTCAGCGTCCCCGTGGTGCTCTGGGCCGGCTGGCCCTTCCACCGGGCAGCGGTGCTGAACGCCCGGCACGGCACCGCCACCATGGACACTCTGATCTCTCTGGGTACCTTGGCAGCATTGGGCTGGTCGCTCTACGCCCTGGTCTTCGGCCATGCGGGTGATCCTGCCATGCGGCATGAGTTCAGTCTCTTCGACCAGCCGTACTGGCTCTCCGGGCACTCCATGGGGTCGGCCAATGTGTACTTCGAGGTGGCGACCGCGGTGACCACCTTCCTGCTGCTGGGTCGCTACTTCGAGAAGCGCTCCAAAGCCTCTGCCGGGGCTGCGCTGCGCTCGTTGCTCAACCTGGGCGCCAAGGATGTCACGGTGCTCAAGTCCGGCCGCGAGCTCCGGCTGCCCATCAAGGAGCTCTCGGTAGATGACGAGTTCGTGGTGCGACCCGGGGAGAAGATCGCCACCGACGGCACCGTGATCTCCGGAGCCTCCGCAGTGGACATGTCGATGCTCACCGGGGAGTCCGTCCCGGTGGAGGTTGCCGAGGGCGACGCCGTGATCGGAGCCACCATCAACACCTCCGGCAGGCTGGTGGTGCGTGCCTCCCGTATCGGTGCTGACACCCAGCTGGCCCAGATGGCCACATTGGTGGAGCAGGCCCAGTCCGGCAAGGCCGAGGTCCAGCGGCTGGCTGACAGGATCTCCGGGATCTTTGTGCCTATCGTGCTGATCATCACCGTCATCACTTTGGGGCTGTGGCTGCTGCTGGGTGCTCCGGCGGAGGCCGCGTTCACCGCAGCTGTGGCCGTGCTGATCATCGCCTGCCCCTGTGCCCTGGGGCTTGCCACACCCACCGCGCTGTTAGTCGGTACCGGCCGAGGGGCCCAACAGGGCATCCTCATTAAGGGCCCGGAGGTACTGGAGTCCTCCCGGGGGATCGACGCCGTAGTGCTGGACAAGACCGGCACCGTCACCACCGGTGTCATGCAGGTCACCTCATTGCTCTCAGCCCGCCAGTGGGGTGGGGGGTACGAGGAACCCGAACTGCTTCGCTTGGCTGGCGGGCTGGAGTCCGCCTCCGAGCATCCAGTGGCCCGGGCCATCACCAATGCGGCCCGGGAGTCTCTCGGCTCTCGCCGCGGCACCCTGCCGCAGCCGGAAGGTTTCCGCAACCATGAGGGGCGGGGGGTCTCCGGCACGGTGGAGGGCCACCAGGTGCTCATCGGGCGCCGGCATCTGATGGGAGCCCACGGAGTCGTTCTCCCCGAACAGGTGGATGATCTGATCGCCCGGGCAGAAGCCCGCGGGTCCACAGCAGTTCTGGTCGCTGTGGACGGTGAGTTCGCCGGTATCATCACGGTCTCGGATACTGTGAAGGAGACCTCTGCGGAAGCCGTGGCCCAGCTGAAGCAGCTGGGCATGGAGCCGGTGCTGCTGACTGGAGACAATCAGGGTGCGGCCCAGCGGGTCGCCGATGAGGTCGGCATCCAGCAGGTAATCGCCGAGGCCCTGCCGGAGGAGAAGGTCGCTGCCGTCCAGCAGCTGCAGGCCCAGGGCAAGACCGTGGCCATGGTCGGGGACGGAGTCAACGACGCCGCCGCCCTGGCCCGGGCGGAGTTGGGCATCGCCATGGGAACCGGTACCGACGTGGCCATCGATGCTGCGGACATCACCGTGATCCGGGGGGACCTGCGCTCGGTGGCCGATGCCGTGCGGCTCTCCCGCCGGACCCTGAGAACCATTCGGGAGAACCTCTTCTGGGCATTCCTCTACAACACAGCGGCTATCCCGCTGGCCGCCGCGGGGCTGCTCAATCCGATGCTGGCCGGTGCCGCCATGGTGCTCTCTTCGCTGTCCGTGGTGGCCAACAGCCTGCGCCTGCGCCGCTTCCGCTGAGCATCAGCGGTTTCTAGGACTGCCGAGCGTAGAGGTCCTTCAGCAGCTCACGTACCGCTTCCAGGCCTGGGACGTTGCGGCCTTTGGGCCAGCACAGCCTGACTGGCACGGGTGCGGCATCGGTGATGGGCAGGTAGCGGATGCCGATCGGCCGGTGCTGGTTGGCGGTGGCCTCGGTGGCCACCCCCACCCCGCGGCCAGCAGCGATAGCGTCCAGCCAGGAGTCCACGCTGTCGGCGTCGTAGGCGCGCAGCGGGCCGAACTCCTCGGCCCACAGGTCCAGCTCGATCTCCGATCCGGTGTTGACCACCAGGGGACGGCCGGCGAAGTCGGCCAGCTTCAGTCGGCGCCTGCGGCTCCAGAGATCAGTGTCGGCGAACCCGGCCACCAACCGCTCAGTGCCGACTACTGTCGAGGCGTATTTGCCGGGGTCGGGTTCCCGGCGCAGTACGGCGGCGTCACAGAGCCCCTGATTGAGGCCGGCCAGCAGGCCCTTGGCATGGACGAGTTCCAAGTCAATCTCCGGCTGGGTCTCCCGCCACCGCCGAGTCAGAGCAGGAGTATGGCGGCCGGCTGCGGTGGCCACATACCCCAGACGAATATGCTGCTCACCCCGGGCCGTTGCAGCCATCGACTCAGCGAAGTCCAGCAGATGGCGGCCCTGCTCCACGGCTCGGATGCCCTCCGGGGTGAGGCTGACCTCCCGGGTGCCGCGCGAGACCAACCGGACATCCCAGGACTGCTCCAGCGCGCTGATCGTGCGAGAGGCCTGTGGCTGGGAGATGCCCAGCTCGATGGCGGCGTCGGTGATGGTCCCAGTATCGGCCACCGCCACCAAGCACCTGATATGACGCAGTCCCCAATCCATGCATAAAGCGTATATCAGCTGTGCTAAGGGCATTATGCGCGCTTTGGCAGAACTATGAGAATACTGCTGTGAGCAGCAGACTCGAAGAGAAGCCGGGGCGGGGATTCGCCCTCATCACCACCAGTGCGGTCAGTACCCAGACCGGGGCTGCGGTGGGATCTTTCGCCTTCGGCACCTTGGGTCCGTTGGGCGTGGTCGCTGTGCGTCAGATTGCCGCAGCCATCGCCCTGTGCTCCATCGCCCGCCCTCCACTGCGCAGCTTCACCGCTTCGCAATGGAGGGCTGTGGCGCTGCTGGCCTTCTTCTTTGCGGCGATGAATGCCGCGCTCTACACCGCCCTGGACCGGATCGGACTGGGGATGGCGGTGACCATCGAGTTTCTGGGGCCGCTGGCCGTGGCCATCTGGTCCTCACGGCGAGGCCGGGACATCTGCGCTGCCGGACTCGCACTGCTCGGGGTGATCCTGCTGACCCGGCCCAGTCCCACCACTGATTTCCTGGGAATCGGCATTGCTCTGATCGCTGCTGTCTGCTGGGCGGGATACATCTTGACCAACCGGGTGGTGGGTCAGCGGATCCAGGGTGTGCAGGGCACCGCTGCTGCCACAGTTCTCTCTTCGCTGGGCATGCTGCCGGTGCTGGCCGCCATCGTCTGGCAGGTCCAGCCCCCGGTGGAGGCCTACCTCTTCGCTGCGGTCGCCGGGCTGCTCTCCACCGCGGTGCCCTATGCCTTTGACCTGATCGTGCTGCGGCGCATCAGCCCACTGATCTTCGGGGTGGGCATGTCGCTGAACCCGCTGTTCGCCGCGATCATCGGGCTGATCCTGCTGGCAGAGCAGCTTCCGCTGATCGCCTGGGGAGGGATTCTACTGGTGGTGCTCAGCAATGGCCTGACTCTGACCGGTACCCGCTCAGCAGCCGGCGCCGCCCCACATGTCAAGATGCTCAGAGGCCGCTGGCGCCGCAGCTCCCGGGCCATCACCTAAGTGCGCAGTGAGCTGGGCCGCATGGCCCACCGCTTAGTTCAGAAGTCCCGGCAGGCACCGCCGCGCAGGCTGATGATCTCAGTGCCGGTGAGGTTGCTGATCTGCCGGGAGAGCAGTTCGCGGCCGCGGTCTGAGAGCAGCTCGTCATGGATGGGAATGCTGCACTTGGGGGCGTTTAGCGCACGGACGAACTCGACATGCTCCTTCATCGCAGCCCACGGGCCCATCAGCGGCAGGGCCAGCACCTCCACTCCCTCTGGGGCGGCGTCGAGGGCATCGCCGGGGTGGAAGAAGGTCGGTTCGCCCTCGGCGCGCAGCAGGTATCCGATGTTGTGAATGCGGGGGATATCCTGGTGGATGATTGCATGATTCCCGCCGACTGCCTCGATCCGGACGCCTTCGACTGACATCGTCTGGCCAGGGATAACTGGCTCTGCCCCGGGCAGCAGAACAGTCTGGTCCACGTCGTCGGCAGTGAAGACCTTTGCCTGCGGGTTCTTCTCCAGCAGCCCCGGGGCATCGTCGGGATCCACATGATCGGCATGCTGGTGGGTGATCAGCACGGCGTCGAGATTCCTGACCCCGTGCCACAGGTCGGAGAATGCACCAGGGTCGATGAGAATCCGAGCACCGGCAGCCTCCACCAGCACGCAAGCATGTCCCAGATGAGTGATCTTCATATCTCCATAGTGGCAAACTTCTCCCATCCCGTACACAGGCGGTCTTGACCCCAGGCATTCGGCTGAGCATGTGTCAAGGTAACGGGGGAGCTGGGTGCGCACCTGCGCCACCGCTGGGGAGCCTGATGGTGAAGGAGCATCTATGCGTCTCCACTGCCCTTGCCAAAAATGGTCTGGATGATCAGGTCGGCTTAATCATGTGAGCAGGGACTGTACCGACTCCCAGATCTCGACCCCCGCCGGAATCAGTGATACCACCAGAAGCCCGGCCATGATCGTATTGAACGCCCGCATGTGCGCCGGTTTGGAGATCACCTTGCCCGCACCGACCCCAAGTAGCGCCCATACTGCGGTGCACGGTGTGCTGAACACCAGGGCGAAACCGGCGATGACCAGCACCTCGACAAAGAACGAGCCCATGAACCCGGTGTAGGTGGACACCGCCGCCACCACCAGCGTCCACGCCTTGGGGTTGACGAATTGGAACAGCGCCATCTGCACGAATCCCGGTGGCTTGCCCTGTCCGCGTGCCTCGACATTGGTGGGCGCGGTGGCGATGTGCCAGGCTAGCCACAGCAGATAGAGCACGCCGATCGGACGCAGTACGTCCAGAATCCACGGCCACTGGGTGAGCGCTCCGCCCAGACCCATGCCGACCGAGATCAGCATGACCGGGAACCCCACATTGACCCCCGCGATGCACGGAATGGTGCGCCGGAACCCGTAATTGGCCCCGGATGCCATCGCAATCGTGTTGTTCGGCCCCGGGGTCCCGGCTCCAGCCAGGAAGAACAGAATCAGCGGCACAAACGTCGTCACGGTCAAAACCTACTTCCCCGCCGCAGCAACGGCACTATCACCATCAGTTTTTCCACTTAGCGGACTCCGCTGCCAGCGGGACAGTGCGTGAGTACCTGGGTAGCGGTCCGCGGGTCGCTACCCGAAGGCCGCCCAGATCCTTGGCCGCCTCCTGCAGTCAGTGCAACCGCTGCTGTGCTGCTGAGTTGATAACGTGCCAGTCATGGATATTCGCATCGCCGCCTATGCGGTCATCACCGACGACGCCGGGCGGATGCTCCTGCCGCACTGGCACCTCAAGGAGTTCGGTGCCGGATGGACACTTCCGGGCGGTGGGATCGACCCCGGGGAAGACCCGGCCGACGCGGTGGTGCGTGAGGTTTTTGAGGAGTCTGGCTACCACGTGCAGATCGATGAGCTGCTGGGCATCGACAACCTGGTGATCCCCGGTGAGCGGCGTGCTCCCGCATCCGGCCGAGAAGGCGTCCCATTGCAGAACCTGCGGACCATCTACCTTGCTCACATCACCGGCGGAGAGCTGACTGTGGAGACAGACGGCTCCACCGACGATGTCGCCTGGTTCACCCAGTCTGAAATCGACAGTCTCGACCGGGTCTCCCTGGTAGACGTCGCCCGCCGAATGGCCGGCCTGATCAGGTGAACGGTGCTGTGAGCAGTCAACAGCCGCGGATTCAGAAGCAGGGTGAGCTGTTCTGCGCTGTCTCCGGTGTGTTCTACCGGGCGATCGATCCGCAGCACCGTGATGCCGCACTCGCTGGATCGCGCAGCGCAGGCCGGTATTCGCCTGCCGGCAGCCCTGGGCTGTATCTGAGCTCATCCCCGGAGGGCGTGGAGGCGGCGATGATCGCCCACCGGGACAGCCGTACGCCAGATTTGGAGATCATCGAGGTGGAGGTTCTGGCAGAGCAGATCTTTGACCTGCGGGACAGTGCTGCCCGACAGGCGGCCGACATCAGGCTCGATGACGCCGTGGCACCCTGGAAACAGATCGCGGCAGAGGGCGGGCGGCCGCCCAGTTGGGGAGTACGGCACCGGCTCGAGGCACTCGGTGCCCACGGGCTGATCGACCCCAGCCGTAAACGCCCCGGCCTATGGCACCTGGCCCTGTTCCGCTGGAACGGCGGCAGCGGCCCCGCCGCCCAAGTACGGGACTGAGTCCGGGTGCTCAGGACAGCACCGAGGCGAAAGCTTGACGCAGCGCAGCGCGGCAGGCCGTCACCGCCGGGGATTCGGTGGAGGACCGCCGTGCGGTGGTAAAGATAGTGCGCACCGGCTCCTGCGGTAGGGGTTTGAGCACGACGCCGGATCGAGCCGAGGGAAGATCGGAGTCTGCTCCGGATCTGCCGAGGCGACTGAGAGGCGTGAGCGGAGCGACGCCGCCGACCTGTTGTCCGGTCAGGAACAGCTCGGGCAGGATGCCCACAGCCAGTCCGGCACTGATCAGCCGCAGATGGGAGCTCAGATCATCGGTGGTGAAACGGATATCGGGCTCAAAGCCCAGTGCCCGGCACTGCTGCAGGCACCATTCCCGGGAGGCGGTGCCGGCCGGTTCCATCACCCACGGATAGGCGTCGAAGTCTTCGGGGTCAATATTCGCCACCGCAGCCGGGGCTACCAGCCACAGACGGTCGGTGCCCAGCAGCTCCACCTCGAACTCCGCCTGCCGTGGCCGGCTGATCCCGGGGTACTGCTCAGCCACCACCAGATCATGGCGGCGCCCGGCTAAGTCGAACAGCGCCTGCTCAGGCGGGGCCTGGACCACCTCCACGCGCAGTTCCGGGTGCTGGGCCTTCAGCTCGCTCAGTGCAGCAGGCACCAGGGCCAGGGCCACTGACTGGAAGACCGAGAGCCGCAGCAGCCCACCCAGCTCCGGCTCCGCGGAGGTGAGGCTGCGCAGCGCCTCATCCTGCATATCCAGCATCGTCTTGGCATGCTCGGCCAGCCGCAGCCCCGCCGTGGTCAGCCGCAGGGTCCGTCCGCTGCGTTGAAAAAGGGAGATGGCGGCGTCGTGCTCTAACTGGGCCAACTGCTGGGAGACGGTGGAGGCGCTGTAGCCCAAGGACTCCGCCACTCCGGAGACCGTCCCGCGCAGCCGAAACTCGTGCAGCAGGTGCAGGCGGTGCAGATTCAGCATGATCCGACCATACCGATAATCCGAAGTATTCAGAAGATTCTATTCGATTCTGACGAAAAGCTTGCCTCCACTCCGTACCCTGGATAAAAGCAGGCCTGTGCCCCGTGGGCCGTCGGACCAGGAGAGGACTCACCGATGAGCGATCCAGCCACCAGCACTTCCCAGACCGCCCCCGATAACCTGAGCGAACTCACCGATGCCGCCGTGGACCGGGTGGCCCAGTGGCTGAAGAAGACTGAGGCCTCCGGGATCAAACCGCATAAATCCGCCAAGACCCTCTCCGCAGTGCTCGCCCACCCCACCGGCTTGGACTTCACCGTGGGATTCGTGGACCGGGTGATCCGCACCGAGGACACCAAGGCCGCAGCCAAAGCGCTCAGCGAACTCGGCGAGCTGGCCCCCGACACCCTCGAGGCCCTGGAACTGGCCCAGATCCGTACCGGCTCTGCGGTGGGCAGAATGGTGCCCGGAGTGGTGGTGCCCGCTGCGCGCAAACGAATGCGCTCCATGGTGGGCCATATGGTGGTCGATGCCCGGGACAAGCAGTTCGGCAAAGCCGTCAAGGAGATCAAGAAGCAGGGCAACCGGCTGAACATCAACCTGCTCGGCGAGGCGGTGCTCGGCGAGGGCGAGGCCGATAAGCACCTGGCCGACACCTACCGGCTGCTGCGCCGTGAGGACGTGGACTACGTGTCCATCAAGGTCTCCTCGATCGCTTCGCAAATCTCCATGTGGGGCTTTGAAGCCACCGTGGACTACGTGGTCGACCGGCTCACCCCGCTCTACCAGGAGGCCGCCAAAGCACCGGCCGGGTCCAAGTTCATCAACTTGGATATGGAGGAATACCGCGACCTTCGGCTGACCATCGCAGTGTTCAAGCGGCTGCTCTCCCTACCGGAGACCACAAACTATGAGGCCGGGATCGTCATCCAGGCTTATCTGCCCGATGCACTGGCCTCCGTCCAGGAGCTTGCTGCCTTCGCCAACCAGCGGGTCGATGCCGGGGGAGCGGGTATCAAGATCCGCCTGGTCAAGGGCGCCAATCTGGCCATGGAGCGGGTGCACGCCGATATCCACGACTGGCCGGTGGTCACCTGCGAGTCCAAGCAGGCCGCTGACGCCAACTACAAGCTGGTGCTGCACTGGCTGTTGACCGCTGAGCGGATGCGTGGAATCCGGCTGGGCGTGGCCGGGCAGAACCTCTTCGACCTCGCCTTCGCCCACCTGCTGGGTGCCGCACGCGGGGTCACCGATCGCCTGGAGTTCGAGATGCTCCAGGGCATGGCCGCTGAACAGCAGCAGACCATCCGTGAGGACGTGGGTCAGCTGCTGCTCTATGTGCCCGCGGTGCGGCCCGAGGAGTTCGACGTGGCGGTCTCCTACCTGGTGCGCAGGTTGGAGGAGAACGCCGCGGCAGAGAACTTCATGTCCGGGATCTTTGACCTGGCCCCCGGATCGGAGATCTTCGCCCGTGAGGAGTCCCGCTTCCGCGCCTCGGTGCAGACCCTGGCTGAGCTGGTCGAAAAATTCCCTGACGACGCCGCTGGAGCCGCCCCTGCACCCAACCACAGCCAGGACCGGCTGGCCGATGAAGTCGCTGAGGTCGGCGACTACAGTGCAGGCATCCCGGAGTTCGGCAACGAGCCGGACACCAACCCGGCCCTGGAGGGTAACCAGCGTTGGACTGAGCAGATCATCGCCCGGGCCACCCCCGAATGGCTGGCTGAGCAGCCGCTGCCGGAGCAACTGGCCGCCGAGGATGTGGATCCCTTAGTGGAGTCCATGCGCCAGGCCGCGGTGGAATGGGGCGGGCGCCCGGCCGCTGAGCGTGCCGCGGTCCTCTACCGGGCCGCCGATATCATGGCAGCACGGCGTGGGCTCTTGGTCTCCGTGGCCGCCGCCGAGGTGGGCAAAGCAGTGGCCCAGTCCGATCCGGAGATCTCCGAGGCCATCGACTTCCTGCGCTACTACGCGCATTCGGCGCTTGACCTGGAGAAGGTCCAGCACGCCGAGTTCATCCCTGACCAGCTGGTGATGGTCACCCCGCCATGGAACTTCCCGATAGCCATCCCCACCGGCGGCACTGCGGCCGCGCTGGCTGCCGGGGCAGCGGTGATCCACAAACCCGCCAACCCCACTCCGCACTGCTCCATGGCCATCTTGGAGTGCCTCTGGGATGCCGGAGTGCCCCGGGAGGTGCTGCACGGGATCTACCCCGATGAGCGAGAAACCGGCCGCAAACTCATCTCCCACCCCGGAGTGGACCGGATCATCCTCACCGGGGCCTCGGAGACCGCAGCCATGTTCCGCTCCTGGAAGCCGGAGCTGACCATCAATGCGGAGACCTCCGGAAAAGATGCCATGATCATCACCCCGGCCGCGGACCGTGACCTGGCGGTCTCCGACCTGGTCAACTCGGCCTTCGGCCATGCCGGGCAGAAGTGCTCGGCGGCCTCCCTGGGCATCCTGGTGGGCAGCGTCTACTCCTCACCGCGTTTCCGGCGCCAACTGGTGGATGCGGCGTCGTCGTTGATTGTCGACTGGCCGCAGAACCTCTCAGCCACCGTGGGTCCGCTCACCGAGCAGCCCTCCGAGAAGCTCAAGCGAGCCCTGACCACCCTGGAGCCCGGCGAGGAGTGGCTGCTTCAGCCCAAACAGCTTGACGATACCGGCAGGCTGTGGAGCCCGGGTGTCAAGACCGGGGTCAAGCCCGGCAGCTTCTTCCATCTGACCGAGGTCTTCGGGCCGGTGCTGGGACTGATGGAGGCCAAGGACCTTCAGGCCGCCATCGAGTACCAGAACCAGACCGAGTTCGGCCTCACCGGCGGTATCCACTCCCTGGAGGCCGAAGAGGTGGCCCAGTGGCTGGAGCAGGTCCAGGTGGGCAATGCCTATGTCAACCGCGGGATCACCGGTGCCATCGTGCAGCGCCAGCCTTTCGGCGGCTGGAAGGCTTCCTCTGTGGGCCTGGGCTCCAAGGCCGGCGGCCCCAACTACGTGATGCTCTTCGGCACCTGGGCCCCGGCCACTGATCCCGCTGCAGCTGCCGAGCCCGAGGTGGCGAATAAGACAGTGCAGGACCTGCTGCACACGGTGGAGGTCAAATCACTGGCCGGGCCGGAGGCGCTGGAGGCCATCCAGATCGCAGCCGCCGACGACGCCCACTGGTGGGCCCAGGAATTCGGAGTCGCCAAGGATCCCACCGGGCTGGCATCGGAGGCCAATATCTTCCGCTACCGCCCGACTGATGTGCTGTTGCGCCTGGGGCCCGGTGCGCGCAGCAAGGAGGTGGCCCGGGTGCTGCTGGCTGCGGCTGCCGCCGGGGTCAACCCGGTGATCTCCTACCACCCTGAGGCCGACGACCGGGCGGTGAAGACGCTGAAAGCACTGGCCAAGCGGCGCAGTGTGAAGCCGGTGAAGGAGGACGACGCCGAATTCGCCGCCAAACTGGCCGCCGGCGAGTATGACGCTGGTGTAGGAATCCGGGTGCGGGTGCTCGGCGAGCTCGAAGACGAGGTCTGGGCGGCTGTGGCAGACCGACCCGAGGTCGCCCTGCTGGATGACCCAGTGACCGCCTCGGGTCGGGTCGAGCTGCGTCACTGGGTCAAGGAGCAGGCCGTCTCCATGACCCTGCATAGGTTTGGTAACCCGAGTAAGGCATTCCACGACCTCGCTGAGGAGCTGAAGCGCTAGCCGGGGCTGCTGCGACAGCTGCCCTCTTTACTTTCGGTGGGACCCAGGGCACCACTGATCGTCACCCAAGCAGATCCGTACTGCTCAGCCGCTCCCTATCAGTCAGGTCACTGTGGGCTATGCCGTTGGACTTGAACTTCGTCACCGCGACCTGGTGTCACCTGGTGGGCAGGTCAGCGATGAGACATTGACCAGGTTAGCCCGGTTAGCTAATCTAGTTGTATGGGGGTTACCAAGGTCAACATGCACCAGGCGAAGTCGCAGCTCTCCCAGCTGGTCGAGAAGGCGCTGGCAGGGGAGCGAGTGGTGATTGCCCGAGCCGGTGAGCCGGTGGTCGACCTGGTGGCGCATAAACCGGTGCGGGTGACCTTTGGCCTGGGTAAGCACGAGGCTGAATGCGACCCAGAGATCTTCGACGGCACCGACCAGGACATCAATGAACTCTTTTACCAAGGGTCGGACCAGTGATCGTGCTAGATACCAATGCACTGCTGTGGGTGCACTGGGACAGCCCGCGCCTCGGTCCGATTGCCCGGGATGAGATTTCCGGGGCGGAAACCGTCTACTACTCTTCGGTCTCAGTGCTGGAGATCGTCATCAAGAACATGCTGGGCAAATTGGAACTTCCTGGAAGTGAAAAGTTTCCCGGAGTGTTCACCGAAGCCGGTATGACTGAGCTGGTGCTCTCGGCTGAGCACGCTGATGCTATGCGAGCTGACACCTCCTTGGTGCACCATGATCCATTCGACCGTATGTTGCTGGGACAGGCGCGAGCCGAAGGGTTGACGCTGATCACTTCCGACGGAACCCTCAACGACTTGAGGCTGGATTTCGTACTTAACGCTCGGGCCTGACGCCGCGCGAGGGCATAGGGTATCCATGTGCCAGATGCTGATCTCACTCTCCTGAACATCCGGATGCCCGGTGTTGAAGCGCTTGTCAATGTGACGGTGACTGACGGCGTGGTGCGTTCTGTGCTGCTAGCCGGTGAGAGTTCCCCAAGTGGGGTTGAAACCTACGACGCTGGAGGCGCCACTCTGCTGCCAGGCATGTGGGACCATCACGTGCACTTCACTCAGTGGACCATCCAGCGCAAACGGCTGGATGTCTCTGGGGCCCAATCAGCAGCCGAGACGCTGGGACTGGTGGCTGAGGCAGTCCCTGGGGTGGAGGATGGCCAGCGGTTGGTCGGCTTCGGCTTCCGCGACGGACTTTGGCCTGACCCGCCCCGGCTGGAGGAGCTGGATGCCGCCAGCGGGCAGGTGCCCACGGTGCTGGTCAGCGCCGATCTGCACTGCGTCTGGCTCAACACCGCAGCACAGCAGCAGCTGGGGGCGCATACTGATGCCTCAGGTCTACTCCGGGAGGCCGAAGCCTTCGCCGTGCTGGAGAACCTAGACTCCGCTGCCGACCTGACTACCGCCGATCTGAAGGCTGCCGCCCAGCGCGCAGCAGCCTGCGGAGTGGTGGGCATCGTCGACTTCGAGAACCAGGACAGCCTGAGCCTGTGGCCGGCCCGAGTGGCAGCCGGGGTGGACAGCCTGCGCGTGGAAGCCTCTGTCTGGCCCGACCGGTTGGAGGCCGCCATCAGCCGGGGATTAAAGACCGGCGACCCGCTGGGCTCCCTGGGGCTGGTGGTCATGGGTCCGCTGAAGGTGATTGTGGACGGGTCGCTGAATACCCGCACCGCCTGGTGTTGGGACCCCTACCCAGGATTTGCGCCGGAGCACCCACATGCCTGCGGAGTGGCCACGGTGCCACCCGAAGAGCTGGCGCCCCTGATGCGCACCGCCCACGAAGCTGGCATCGGCGCAGCCATCCACGCCATCGGTGATCGGGCTAATACCGCAGTGCTGGATACCTTCGCAGCCCTCGGCATGAGCGGCTCGGTGGAACATGCTCAGCTGCTCCGGCCTCAAGACATCCCCCGCTTCGCCGCACTTGGGCTCAGCGCCAGCGTGCAGCCCGAGCATGCCATGGACGACCGGGATATCGCCGAGCAGCTCTGGGCCGGCCGCACCGAACGAGCTTTCGCCTTCCATTCACTGCAGGAAGCGGGGGCAGAGCTGCGCTTCGGCTCCGACGCCCCGGTCTCTCCACTGGATCCCTGGGTGCAGGTTGCCGCAGCCGTCACACGCAGCCGGGGCGACCGCGAGCCCTGGCACCCGGAGCAGGCCGTGAGCGTGCGCACCGCCTTGGAGGCCAGCACCCGCGGAAAGTTCACGGTGCAGTCCGGCGACCCGGCGGACCTCATCCTGGTGGAGCACGACCCGCTGACCTGCGACCTCGAGCAGCTGCGTACTATGCCGGTGGCAGCGACCCTGTTGGGCGGCCGTTTCACTCACAATGTGCTGTAGTACCCGCTCTACTTCCGTCACTTGCACACCGAGTCATATAGGTCTACCTTAGTCTGGTTATCATTATTCCGGTACGTGGTTGTTTTCTAATCGCGTTCCCGCTCAGTCAAGCCGCCATCGGCGCAGCCCTCAGGGAGCAGCAGTGTCCGTCCAGATCGCCCAGCATGAGCTGCAGCCCACTCAGCGGGCACCGCAGTCCGGGCGCCGACGCACCCTGGTGATTCTCAGCGGACTCGTCGCACTGGCCGCACTGTGTGCCACCAGCCTCTTCGTCGGCTCAGGTGAGATCCCCGCCCACCGCGTGATCCAGATCCTGACGCACTGGGCTACAGGCGACCTCCCGGCCGAGGCTCGGGAAACTACTGCTCTGCTGATCCTGGAGCGCCGGGTCCCGCGCACGCTGCTGGCGGTGGTAGTCGGCGCTGCGCTCGGGGCGGCCGGTGTGCTCATGCAGGCGATGACCCGCAACCCACTGGCCGACCCCGGACTGCTGGGGGTCAACGCCGGGGCCTATACCGCGGTGGTCCTCGGCTCAGCCACCATGGGCGCCACCATCGGCACCGCACACGTCTGGCTGGCCATGGTTGGGGCACTGGTGGTGGGTGTCACCGTCTACATCATTGGCACTAGCGGTCCGATGGGCGCCAGCCCCGCCAAACTGGTGCTCACCGGAGTGGCTGTGGCTGCCCTGCTCACCGGCATCAGCTTCGCCGTCACCCTGGCCATGCCGCATGTCTTCGACCGGGTTCGCTTCTGGTCAGCAGGCTCCCTGCAGGGCCGCGGATTCGACGAACTCATCACGGTTCTGCCCTTCATCCTGATCGGTGCCACCATCGCCTTGATACTGCCCCGCGCCCTCAACGCGCTTTCCTTAGGCGACGACGCCGCCACGGCCCTCGGTGCCCGCCCCGGCCTGACCAGGATCACCGGGCTGGCTGCGGTGACTCTGCTGTGTGGAGCAGCCACTGCCGCAGCCGGGCCGCTGAGCTTCATCGGGCTCATGGTCCCGCATGCACTGCGCATGCTGGTAGGCCCAGATCACCGCTGGTTGGTCCCGCTGAGCCTGCTCGCTGCGCCGATCCTGGTACTGGGGGCAGATATCTTGGCCCGCACGGTCGTCGCCTCCGAGCTCCCCGCCGGGGTGGTCACTGCGTTCCTGGGCGCCCCGGTGCTGATCTGGCTGACCCGTGCCAAGGCGGTGAAGAGTCTGTGACCCTCACCGCCGAGCGCCGCAGTGCAGAAGAGTCCCTCGCAGCCGATCAGTCACCCACGGGCCCGCCGCTGTTCGGGCCTGGCACTCGCCCTGTGCGGACTTCGAGCTTCAGCGCATTGCTGCACACCCGCACCATGGCGGTTACGCTACTGATCACCGCCGCTGCGCTCGCGGTGGCCGGGTGGAACATGGTCAGCGGCTCCGCCATGCTCGGCATTACCGAGGTGATCCAGGCTTTCTTGGGCAGTGCCGATGAGGGCACTACCCGCGTGGTGCTCGAATGGCGCGCCCCACGGGTGCTGTTCACCCTGCTCGGCGGCGCAGCGCTGGCCCTGGCCGGTGCGGTGTTCCAGTCCCAGACCCGCAACCCGCTGGGCAGTCCGGACATCATCGGCTTCTCCACCGGCGCCTACACCGGTGCGCTGCTGATGGCAGCCGTTGGGTTCACCGGGCTCTGGGCCACCCCGATCGCTGCCATCCTGGGCGGCCTGGCCACCGGCGCCGCGGTCTACCTGCTGGCTTGGAAACGAGGAGTCTCGGGGCTGCGGATCATCATCGTCGGCATCGGGGTCAGCATCTTCCTGAGCTCGTTCAACACCTACCTGCTGACCGTACTCAGCCTGGAGACCGCCATGTCTGTGGCCACCTGGGGTGCCGGTTCGGTCAACGACATCACCTGGAACCACGTCTACCCCCTGCTGGCGGTCACAGCAGTCGCCCTGCCGGTGATGCTGGCCCACGCCCGCCAGATGCGGCTGATGGAGATGGGCGACGACGCCGCCTCCGGCCTCGGCATTCGGCTGGAGCGGGTTCGCCTCATCCAGTTCACCGGCGGGATCCTGTTGGTGGCGGTAGTCACTGCAGCTGCTGGCCCCATCGCGTTCATCGCTCTGGTGGCACCCCAGCTGGCACTGAGGCTGACCGCGGCGTCGTCGGTTCAGCTGTTGCCTGCCGCTGCGATGGGTGCCTTGCTGCTTACTGCCTCCGATGCGATCGCCCGGGCCGAGACGATGCCGGTGAGCCTACCGGTAGGTGTGGTGACTCTGGTGCTGGGCGGGGCATACCTGGTGTGGCTGTTGGTGGTCATGGGCCGTAGCAAGAGAGGAAACCGCTGATGAGCGCTGAAACCATTAAACTCCCCGAGACACCGATGCCCAGCACACAGGCAGAGAGCCATCGGCTGGCTGCGGCCGGGCTGACTGCCGGGTATGACGCACGTACTGTGCTGCGTGAGCTGGACCTGCAGATCCCGGAGGGCTCCTTCACCGTGATCATGGGGCCCAATGCCTGCGGAAAATCCACCCTGCTGCGCAGCCTGGCCCGACTGATCAAGCCTGCCAGCGGGGAGGTCCTATTGGACGGTGCAGCCATCACCTCAATACCCACCAAGCAGCTGGCCCGTACCATCGGGCTGCTGCCGCAGTCCTCGGTGGCGCCGGAAGGCATCACCGCAGCTGACCTGGTCTCCCGCGGCAGGCACCCGCACCAGAGCCTGCTCAAACGCTGGGGGCGCGAGGATGAGGCCGCGGTCCGCGAGGCACTGGAGGTCACCGGCACCTCAGCACTGGCCACCCGGCCGGTGGACGAGCTCTCCGGCGGCCAGCGCCAGCGGGTCTGGATCGCCATGGCACTGGCCCAGCAGACCCCCATCCTGCTGCTGGACGAGCCCACCACCTACCTGGACATCGCCCATCAGATCGAGGTCCTTCAGCTGTGCACCCAGCTGCAGGCCCAGGGCCGGACCCTGGTGGCGGTGCTGCACGACCTCAACCAGGCCCTGCGCTACGCCACTCACCTGGTGGCTATGCGGGATGGCGAGATCATCGCCCAGGGGGCCCCTGAGCAGATCGGCACCCCAGAGCTGGTCCAGGAGGTCTTCGGGGTGGCCGCCCGGATCATCGAAGATCCCGAGACCGGCCGTCCATTAGTAATCCCCAAAGCCCCTCCACTACCTGAATAGACCTGCCCAAGTGCCGCACCAGATTTAACCAGCTTTCCCCAACGAGCATTGAAGGAGACCCATTGAAGAACTCGCTCTTGCCCCTTACCGCAGTCTTCGCTGTATCCATGCTGGCGCTGACCGCCTGCGGTGACAACGGAGACGGCGACGCAGAGGACGCCGCCGCCAACAGCGGTGACAACGGCACAGCTGACAACAGTGCCGACAACGGCGGCAATGACGCTGCGGAGGGCGTGCTGGCCACCGTGGACCATATGTACGGCCCCACCGAAGTTCTGGCCCCGGAGGACGGTGAGCTCCGGGTGGTCGCGCTGGGCTGGTCCGATGCCGAGGTCGCCCTGGCCCTCGGCGTGGAACCAATCGCCGTTCACGACTGGCTGGGTTTCGGCGAGGAGACCCACGGAGTGGGGCCCTGGGCCGCTGACTTGTTCAACGAGGACCCGGAGGTGATCGAACGCTCCGAGGAGATCGACTACGAGTACATCCAGTCTCTGGACCCGGACCTGATCCTCAACGTCAACTCCGGCTACGACCAAGCTGAATACGACCGGCTCGCCGAGATCGCCCCGACCATCTCCGGGCCCGAGGGTGCGGAGAACTACAACCCCGGCTGGGACAACCAGACCCAGCTGATCGCAGACGCCTTGGGGCTCTCCGAGGAGGGCGAGGAGCTGATCGCCGAGACCCGGGAGAAGATCGCGGCCGCCCGCGCCGAGCACCCAGAGTTCGAAGGGGTGGAGGCGATCACCGGATCCAAGTTCGGCGAGGCTTACGGTCTGAGCTACACCGGTGATATGCGCTGGGACCTCATCGAGATGCTGGGCTTCCAGATGTACGGCCCGGCCGCTGATATGGAGCCTGATGAGGGCTTCTTCGCCAATGTCTCCGAGGAGCAGGTGGAGGTCTTCGACGCCGAGGTCGCCATCCTCTTCCCCATCGGCTACAGCCTGGAGGAATTGGAGAACGACCCGCTGATCGCCTCCTTGGACGTGATCCGGGAGGATCGAGCCGTGCTGCTCGACGAGGGGGACCTGTCCATGGCGTTCAGCGCCGGCTCCCCGCTGAGCATCGAGCTGGTCCTCGACGAGCTCACCCCGCAGCTGGCCGAGGCCGTGGAGAACCTCAACTGAATGACTGAAACAGCACTACGCCCTGCCACCCGTGCCTATCTCACTGAGGTAGCGCGGGTGGTCAGGTTGTCCCCGAACTTCATCCGCGTCACCGTCGCAGGCGATGGGCTGGAGCATTTCGGTCCGCAGCGCACAGCGTTGAGCGAGCAGGAGGCGGTCCAGCCGTCGCCGGCCTGGGACCAAAGAATCAAGCTCTTCCTGCCCCGAGCGGATGGCAGCTACCCCGACTTGGGGCTCTTCGCCGACCCGCCGGCCACGATGATGCAGTGGTACACCGCCTGGCGGGAGCTCGACGACACCGAGCGGAACCCCATCCGCACCTACACCGTACGTGCCATCCGCACCTGGGTCCGTGAGGTGGACATCGACTTCGTGATCCATCTGGAGCCAGATGGCAGTTCCGGTCCGGCCGCCGACTGGGCGCTGTCTGCCGCACCGGGGGACGAGCTGGTGGTGATCGGTCCGGACCGGCGCTCAGACCAGCCCGGCGGCGGCATCGACTTCACCCCCGGCAGTGCCCGGGATCTGATGATCGCCGGGGACGAGACCGCAGTTCCGGCGATCTGCGCGATCCTGGAATGCCTGCCGGAGCACTACCACGGCGAGGCCTACCTGGAGGTCCCCACCAGTGCGGATGTGCTGGATGTGGCCTCTCGCTCCAGCGTGCGCATCCACTGGCTGCCCCGCGATGGCGTGTCGCTGGGAAATCGACTGACGGAGGGCGTGCTGGACTGGGGTGCCCGGCGCGCCAAGATATTCGCTGCCCGGCGAGCCACCTGGGAGCCCGGACTGAGCCCGGTCGGCGCGCTCACCGGCGCTCCGCAGGAGCTGCCGGAGGTCGATGAGGAGGGTACTCTCTGGGAGACCGCCACTCCCGAGGGCTTCCGCGAATACGCCTGGCTGGCCGGTGAAGCCAGCGTCATCACAGGCCTGCGCCGCCACCTGGTCAAAGAGGTCGGCCTCAGTCGCAAGCAGGTCTCATTCATGGGCTACTGGAAGAAGGGCCGACCCGGCGCCTGAGCGGGCGCATATCACGCACTGACTCTGCGCTGGACTCAGTGACGGCACTGTCCGGTGCCGCTTCCCTCGTCCAGCTTGCCCAGCACACACTCTGCACCCGCTCGATGGAGAGTCCTGGGCGTGGGAGAATAGCGGGGATGTCTGAGAAAACTGGCGCCGCGTCGTCCCCCGTGTCCCGCCCCCAGGTCAAGCCCCGTGCCGAGGGCTGGACCCAGGCGATGGACGCTTCAGGGCGGCCCAAGCTGCAGTTCGCCCAGCCCAAACGGATCAAGCAGCCGCCCACGCATCTGGCTGACCTGACCCTGGACGAACGCATCGCCAAGGCCAAGGCGGCCGGCCTGCCCGGGTTCCGCGCCAAGCAGCTCAGCGTGCACTACTTCCAGCACTACACTTCCGACCCTGCAGCGATGACCGATCTGCCGGCGGAGACCCGGGAGCAACTGGTCGCCGAGTTCCTGCCCCCGCTGCTCACCGAGGTGCGCCGGCTGGCCACCGACGACGGCGCCACCATCAAGTTTCTCTGGCGGCTCTTCGACGGCGCCCTGGTGGAGTCAGTGCTGATGCGCTACAAGTCCCGCATCACCCTGTGCATCTCGTCCCAATGTGGTTGCGGGATGAACTGCCCCTTCTGTGCCACCGGCCAGAACGGGCTGACCCGGAATATGTCCACTGCCGAGATCGTGGACCAGATTGTGCAGGCCAACCGGGTGATCGCCGAGGGTGGTCTCGACAATCCCAACCCATCGGAGATTGCTGCGGAGGCCGACCATGCCGCCCTCGGCGAAGAAGCAGACTTCGCCGAAGGTGAGTCGGGTGAGCAGCTCAGTTCGGTGAAGGCTGGGGCTGTGGGCACTCGGGCGCCTGGGACGTCGTCATCTGCTTCTGGACCACAACGAGTCTCCAACATCGTCTTCATGGGCATGGGGGAGCCGCTGGCCAACTATAAGCGCGTGATGAACGCGGTGCGACGGATGATCGACCCTGCCCCCGAGGGCCTGGGCATGTCCGCCCGCGGCATCACCGTCTCCACTGTGGGTCTGGTGCCCGCCATCCGGAAGCTGGCCGATGAGAATCTGCCGATCACCTTCGCGCTGTCCCTGCATGCCCCGGATGACGAGCTGCGCGATGAGCTGATCCCGGTCAACTCCCGCTGGAAGGCCGATGAGGCCATCGACGCCGCCCGCTACTACTACGAGACCACCGGGCGCCGGGTGAGCATCGAGTACGCGCTGATCAAGGACATGAACGACCACCCCTGGCGGGCTGATCTGCTGGCCGAGAAGCTCAACGCCCGCGGCCGCGGCTGGGTGCATGTGAACCCGATCCCGCTGAACCCGACGCCGAACTCGGTGTGGACCTCCTCAGTGCCTGAGGTGATGCAGGAGTTCATCGACCGGCTCAACGCCGCAGGCGTCCCCACCACTCTGCGCGATACCCGCGGCAAAGAGATCGACGGTGCCTGCGGCCAGCTTGCTGCCTCCGAAACCTGAGCCGGAACCTTTTGCTGTACCGGATATCGGTGTTATTGCGGCCGAAACCGCACTTTTAGCACCGAAAAACGGTACAGCAAGCTGAAGAGAGAGGACCAGATGACGACGACGCCCACCGCCCCTGCCGGGCCCCAGCAGCACCGGCAGCCCAGATCCGCCCGGGGCAGCCTCAGCTGGCAGAAGTTCATGCGGATCGCCTTCCACACGGTGGCGATCATTGAGGCCATCACCTGGACCGGCCTGCTCTACGCAATGTACATGCGCTATATCGCCGGTGTGCCTGAGGCAGAGGACCCGGTGCCGTTCTGGGGCATGGTGCACGGGGTCGCGTTCATGGTCTTCTGCGTGGTGGCCACCGCCGCCTGGTTCACCTTCCGCTGGCGACTCTGGGAGTGGGCGGTGGCCCTGGCGATGGCGGTGCCCCCGCTGATGACCATCCCGCTGGAGATCTGGTATTCCCGGACCGGGAAGCTCAAGCCGAGAGTACGTGAGGTCGCTGAGAGCAGCGTGTGACCCGATATTGAGCCTGTGTTAAGCGTGGGGCCCGACCCTGGAAGTGTCCGCAAGGAAATTCCACGGAAGGATGGGCCATGTACCGCAGGCTGAGCCCCGCCCGCACTACCGCAGCTCTCTCCCTGATCACGATTCTGGGCCTGACAGCCTGCAATGCCGATGAGGAGGACGGCTCCTCCCCGGAGCCCGATCCCGCCGGCGAGACCGCTGAGCCCGAGCCTGAAGAGGACCTCGAGGACCAGAACGGTGAAGCCGAGGAAGAAGAGCCCGCAGCGGAGGATCCCGAAGGCGATGAGCAGGACGGCGGCGAATCGGTTGAAGGTGCCGATGGTCAGCAGCCTGTGGACGAGGCGGATCTTCCCGGTGAGCTGGTCGAGGGTGACGCCGGGGAGTATCCCGCAGGTCTGTACAGCCCGATCCTGGTTCCGGCAGACACCGAGCTGCTGGTCCGCACCACCCCGGGGCAGGACGCCGAGATTCTTCTCGAAAGTGCCGGCGCTATGGCCATGGAGCACACCGGGCGGGAGGTGCAGCTCGAGGACGGAGTCTGGCTGGAGATGGAGATCGCCGAGGAGGACCCGGCACACGCCCTGTTCGGCTGGGTCCATTCGGACTACGCCGGCCAGCTCGCTGAGCTGCCCTCCGAGGAGACCGATCAGGCTGAGCTAGCCGAGAGGATCTCCGATGCCGGACCGGCTGAGGACCCGGAGGCGGTTGTCCACGAGGTCGCCGAGAACTACATCTCCGCCCATGCCACCGACGGGTCCTCCCCTGAGTATGAAATCGTCCACGTCTCTGAGGGCGGAGATGTGTCGATCGATGAGGATGGCCCCTCCCTCGAGGGGGACGTGGAGTATCAGGTGGATATGGTCGGTGGAATGATGGATGACTCCCTGCGCGGGCAGCGGATCCACATCACGCTGGAAGAGACCGAGCAGGGTTTCGCCCCTGCGGGGGTTGCCTTCCAGTCGATCTGCGCCCGCGGACTGGATGAAGAGACCCCCGAGTGTCTGTGAGCCCTGCCCCGTAGCAGCCCGTAGCAGGCAGGGCTGTCAGTCGGTATCGTCCAGCGCCTCGTCCTGCAGCCGCGCCCGGCGGCGGTAGTGCAGCACCATGACCCACATCGCGGCAAGGCTGGCGAGGAAACCGATGCCGGTCAGCACCAGGCCGGCGATGAGCATGAAATCCTGCAGATCCCGGCCTATGACTTCCACCTCGAAGAAGAAAGGTAGGAGCGCCTCACCGCGGACCAGGTGATAGAGCATGGCCGCCCAGGCACCGAAGCCCAGTACGAGATGGACGCCGGTCCAGGCAAGAGTCCTGGCGAGCGGACCGCGCGACTGGAGCTCCCATTCGTCGACCCCTCGTCGCTTGGCGTACCAGCCGGTCGCGCTGGCGGTGAGCGCTAGGAGGAGGAAGAGGGAGATCGTAGCGGCCGGGTGGCCCAGGACGGCGACGATCAGCGCCAAGGCGAGGCAGCCGAGTGTGGTCAGCTCGCCGTGAAAGGCCTTGGCCTCAAGGTAGACGGAACGCTCGCGCTCGTCGGCGAGGGAGATGTGTTCGACGTCAATCAACTGCTCAGCTGCTCGGTCGATGAGCTTCCTGCGGGTCATGATGCTCCCCCTGTTCGCGTTGCGGTCTGCTGGTCCGTTCCGCCGAAGAGTTCCTCGACGCTGGTTCCCAGCTCGGCACCGATCCGCAGTGCCAGGTATACCGAGGGAGCGTAGTCGCCCCGCTCCAGGGACACGATGGTCTGCCGGCTGACACCCACAGCCTTGGCCAGCTGAGCCTGGGTCAGCCCGCGGGACCTGCGCTGGGTGCGCACCCGCGGCGTCGTGCTCTCAACGATTCTGGGAACCATGTCTCTATGACAACTTAACTTGCCATTATGTGTCAAGAGGACTTGTCATATGTGGTGAGGTTCCAAGGGGGTGAGACACAACCTTTTTCTTTCTGAGATCCGGCTGTGACCGTCATCTGAGGTTCTGTTCAGCTGGGCTTCGCACGGTGGTGGGGACAGCCGAACCTGACTAAGGGGAACCATGCGCTACGGACAACACATCACCACGACCACGGCACTCAGCACAGCAGGCCTGCTCGCGCTGGCTGCCTGTGCTCCGGAGGAGGAACTGGATCCCGATCCGGAGCCGCAGGAGACGATCACCGAGACCGAGGAGCCCGAGGACGAGGAGAACGCCGGGGAGCCCGATCCTGCCGAGACTGAGACAGTCACCCAGGATCCGGAAGAGACTGAGGAGGAGGCCTCAGAGCCCGAGGCCGCCCCGGAGATCGGAATCCCAGAGGGCGGCACTGACCGGATGGAGGAGGCGGACTTTGAGGAGTCCCTGCACGGGCAAGAACACGACCACCCCTTCTCCCATGAGGGCGAAGAGGTCGGAGTGGCCGGGCTGAGCTTTGCTGACGAGCCGTTCCAAGTGCGTGCCGCTCCCACCAGCGAAGCTGAGGTGGTCGGCGAACTCGGACCACTCAGCGCCGCTTATCTGGGCGGCCGAGAACGCGAACACCCTGCCTTGGCGGATGGAGGTATCTGGCGCGAAGTTGAGCTCGCTGACGGCTACGGCTGGGTAGAGACTCAGGGAGATGGGGGCGACCTGTTCTACTTCGGCGAGACCCAGGACATCACCGAGGAGTACATCGACGAGGTTCCCCCGGCCGAGGATCCCCAGCTCATCGCCGAAGGCGTGGCCGAACGATCCCTCGGTGAGGACGGTGAGATGATCGATGAGCACGGCGAACCGATGGGTCCGGACTACACTCTGATCTCTACGCCGGAGGACCACGGCGAGGAGTTCTACCGGATCGATGTGCTCGGCCTGATGGACGACGCCATGGCCGGTTACCGGCTCTTCGTCACCGTGGAGGAGGCCGAGGGCGGCTATGAGCTGATCCAGGTGGAGCGCACCCTGATCTGCTCCCGCGGTATTACTGACGGACTGTGCACCTGAGGCAACCGGAATCAGGCCGGACTGAAACAGTGCCGTGACCACATTTCGAGCCTGCATTCAGGCTGGCTTTCCACGGTGGAAGTGCAAGCAATAACCAATCCAGAAGGTGAATGAACCAATGCGGAACGGAAGCATGAAGACAACAGCCGCCCTCAGCGCCGCAGCCGTGCTGGTCCTGACTGCCTGCGGAGTCGAGGATGACCAGGACACTGAGTTCAACGGGCAGACCGAGGAAGTCGCCACCCCCACCGTGGAGCAGGAGTCTCCCGAGCCGGAGGAGAACGGCAACGGCGAGGAGGGCGAGCAGCCTGACGTCGAGCTTCCCCCGGGCGGTGCTGAGCGGCTCGGCGACGATGATATTGACCCCGAGGAGCAGGGCGAGTTCATTGCGGATGGGAACTTCTCCGATGAGGGTGAGGTGCTCGGCCTCGACCAGCTGGGGCCTGAACACGAGCCCATTGAGGTCTATGCCGCGCCGCCGGAAGGACCCGGACCACATGAGGATCTGGAGGTTGCCGCTGAACTCAGTGCTGATGACCAGGTGATGCTCGCCGGACGCGAGATCTACGCCGCGTATGCCGACGGTATCTGGGTGGAGGTCCAATTGGCCGATGGCTACGGCTGGATCGACGCTGGAGGGCTGGAGGGCTTCGCCATCGACTGAGCCGGTCGTGCCGAATCGGGCTGACGGTGCCTACCGCTCCGCCGGACGCGAGCTGCGGCTGTAGGCTGCGCTGATCACGATGATCGCCACACCGATCAGCAGCAGGGACAGCGCCACCGCAGCATCCGGGTCGGTTTCCCGCTGCAGGTAGATCTCCAGCGGCAGGGTGCGGGTCACCCCCTGCTGATTGCCGGCAAAGGCCAGGGTTGCGCCGAACTCCCCGAGACTGCGGGCAAAAGCCAGTACTGCCCCAGAAACCAACCCTGGGGTGATCAGCGGCAGGACCATATACCGCAGGATCCCGGTCCGGGTGGCGCCATCCACTGTCGCCGCCTCCAGGATCTCCGGATCCAGCCCGCGGACGGCGGTCTCCACGCTGATCACCAGAAACGGCATCGACACGAAAGTCATCGCCAGCACCACGGCTAGAGAGGTGTAGGCCACCCGGATGCCGAAGAACTCCAGCGCTCCGGAGAGCATGCCCTGGCTGCCGAAGGTGTAGAGCAGCGCCAACCCGCCCACCACCGGAGGCAGCACCAGCGGCAGCAGCACCAGCGAGCGCACCACGGGCAGCCCCCGGAACCGGGCATGGGCCAGCATCAGCGCTAGCGGCACCCCGAGGATCAGGCACAGCACAGTGGCCGCTGAGGCAGTCCACAGGGAGAGCCGCAGAGCAGCCAACGAGGATGCGGAGGTCAGCAGCTCCGGCAGCTGAGCCCAGTTCAGCCGGGTCATCATCCCGGTCACCGGGAGCAGCACCACCGCCGCGCCCAGCAGTCCCGGGATCAGGATCCAGGTCGGTGGGCGGGTCAGGCGGCGAGTGGCGGAGTTCACTGAGCGGATTATCCCTGAGGTCTGGTGAATCCGGCCTCGGACAGGATGTTCTGGGCAAGCTCGTCAGTGAGCACGAAATCTACGAACTCCTGGCCTGCCTCAGGCGCATCCGCGTTCTCCAGCAGGGCGATCGGGTAGAGATTGGGATCCTCCTCTGCCCCGGCAATCTCGACGGTCTCCACCTCGTCCCCGCCCTGCAGGGCATCGGTGGCGTAAACCAGTCCGGCATCAGCCTCACCGTTGCGCACCCGTCCCAGCACATCGGTCACCGAGGTCTCCTCGGAGACCGGGGTGATGGCGACCCCGGCGGCCTCGGAGATCCGCTGGGTGGCGGCCCCGCAGGGAACCTGTACTGCGCAGATCACGGTCTCCACGGCATCGTCTTCGAGGTCCTCCAGGGATGCCACATCGGCGGGGTTGCCGGCCGGGGTGACGATGACCAGGTAGTTCTCCGCGAAGAGCTCAGGGTCGGCGGCCACCAGACCGCCCTCCACAGCGTTGTTCATATTCGTCTCATCCGCAGTAGCCAGCACATCGGCTGGGGCGCCGTTCTCCAACTGCTCGACCAGCCCGGAAGAGCCGGCAAAGGTGAAGCTGACTTGCGCGCCGGTCTCTTCGGTGTAGAGCTCGCCGATCTCCTCGAAAACCTCATTGAGGCTGGCTGCGGCGAAGACGATGATGGAATCCGCCTCTTCCTCACCGTTGCCCCCACAGGCGGTCAGGGTCAGGGCGCCGATCGCGCCGAGTGCAAATGATCGTTTCATAGATGGTTTCCTTCAGGGTGATGAAAGCCAGGTGTTAGGCCTCAGGCCGGTCGATGACTACGTTGGTTGCCTTGATCGAGGCAGTGGCCACCACCCCGGGCTCCAGGCCGAGGCTGCGCACCGCCTCGGTGCTGATCAGCGAGACCACCCGGTAGGGGCCGCACTGCAGCTCCACCTGGGACATCACCTTGTCCGAGGTGACAGCGGTGACTAGGCCCATGAACCGGTTGCGGGCTGATGAGCCTCCGGCTGGGGTGGGCAGCTGGGCGCTGCGCTCGCGGGCGAACTGGGCGAGCTCTGCGCCGTCGACCACTTTCTTCCCCGTGCTGTCGGTCTGGGCAGTCAATTCCCCTGAAGCGATCCAGCGGCGGAGCGTGTCATCACTGACTCCGAGGAATCCAGCAGCCCCTGAAATGCGTATCTGCGGCATAAAATGAAGTATACATACGCAGATGCGGACTGCTCGGTTCTCGATAGGCTAAGAGGATGCAACCTTCACGGCGCTCTGCGGTCCCCGGATTCGAAGTGATGAGCATCCTGGCTGAGATCGAGAAGCTGCGCTCAGCCGGCCGGAACATCATCTCGCTCACCGCTGGGGAGCCCGGTTCCGGAGCGCCGCCGGCGGTCAACGCAGCAGCCGCCAAGGTGCATGCAGCGAACACAGTGCTGAACTACTCACCGGCCTTCGGGATCATGCCGCTGCGTGAAGCGATCGCCGTCCACTACCAGGATTGGTACGGGGCAGAGATCCCGGTGGAACGGATCGCAGTGACCACCGGATCCTCGGGGGCCTTTGTGCTGAGTTTCTTGGCCGCCTTCGACCCCGGTGACCGGGTGGCACTGGCCCGCCCCGGATACCCCGCCTACCGGAACATCCTGGCCAGTCTGGGCGTAGAAGTGGTGGATCTGGACTGCGGGCCGGAGGTGAGGTTCCAGCCCACCGGTGAGCAGCTCGATGCTGAGGTGGAGGCCAATGGGCCGCTGCAGGGTCTGATGGTGGCCTCGCCAGCCAACCCCACTGGCACCATGGTCGACCGCGAACAGCTCACCGGACTGGCAGATTGGTGCCGGGTCAACAGTGTCCAGCTGATCAGCGATGAGATCTATCACGGCATCACCTTCGCCTCCCCAGGAGTCAGTGCCGCGGAGGTGGACAACGACGCCGTGGTCATCTCCTCCTTCTCCAAATACTGGGGAATGCCCGGCTGGCGACTCGGTTGGATGATCCTGCCTGAGCACCTAGTGGACCCGGTGGCCCGGCTTTCCGGAAACGTGGCCCTGTGCCCGCCGCACGGATCACAGATCGCCGCCGTGGAGGCCTTCACCGAGGAATCTCTGAGATTCGCCCAGTCACAGCTGGCGGATTATTCGAAGGCTCGTGACCTGGTGCTCGGTGCTTTGCCGGAGTTGGGCTGGGGTCAGGCCGCACCGGCCGACGGGGCCTTCTACGTCTACGCCCATCTGGGGGAGCGTTTGAAGAGGTATGCAGACTCCACGGCCTATGCCACAGCGTTACTGCATCAGGCGTCGGTGGCGGTGGTGCCTGGCACCGACTTCGACCCGATCAACGGTCACGAATGGGTCCGGCTCTCCCTGGCGCCAGGCTCAGCTGCTGTAGCCGAGGGGCTGGGGCGTATCGGTGACTTTCACCGTGGAGCTGGGTAGAGGTCTTCGTACCTTTCCGGCTGAACACTGGCTGACCGCTGTGTTGTGCTGGGGCTGTTATTCTGCCGGGCATGCAGAAGACCACGCAGAAGAAGCTCATCACCTCCTTGGCTGCCGCCGCACTGCTGTTCGGCCTGGCTGCCTGCGACGGCGGGGATGACGAAGCCCCGGAGGAGAACGGTGAGACTGCGGCAGAGGAGCAGCCGCTGCCCGAGCAGGCCCCGGGAGAAGAGATGGAGATGCCCGAACCGGACCTGGAGGATGTGCCAGAAGTGGTCGCCGAGGTCAACGGCGAGGAGATCTCAGGTGAGGAGTACAGCCAGCTCTACGAGTCCCAGTTCATGCAGGAAGCCATGATGGTCCAGATGACCGGACAGCCGGTAGATGAAGAGGCGCTGCAGGAGCAGGTGCTTGACAACTTCATCGGCATGGAGCTGCTGCACCAGGAGGCGGAAGCCTCCGGCTACCAGGCCAGCGAGGACCAGATCGAAGAGGCGCTGCAGAACCTCGCCGAGACCAGCGGCGTAGAGACCATGGACGAGCTCATGGAATTGGCCGAGGAACAAGGCGTCGAAGAGCAGGAACTCCGCGAGGACATCGCCGCTGAACTGGCCATCGAACAGCTCATTGAGGACCTCGAAGTGGCCGAGCCCACTGAGGAGGAGCTTGAAGAGGCCTACCAGGAGTATGCGGCCCAGGCCGAGATGATGGGCGAGACGGAAGGCGCTGAGCAGCCTGAGGTCCCGGAGTTCGAGGAGATGCGCGAAGAGCTCGAGGACCAGCTGAGCCAGCAGAAGGAGAACGAGGCGATCCTGGCCCATATTGACGATCTGCGTGAAGATGCTGAGGTCGAGATCTTCATCTGAGCCGCTCCGAGGCTGGCCTGGCTTGGGCGATAATCAGGAATGTGACCACCACACAGAAGAAACACCCGGACTGGCAGCACTCACCAGCAGCCCGGGCTGCCCATGCAGCGGTGGCCCTGCTGTGCGCTGCCGGGCTGGTCACCTCCCTCTATCTGGGGTGGACCCTAGACTCTGCACCACCTATCGGAGTGGCCTATGCAGGGGGTTTCTCCGCCGGTTGGGAACACATGCTCAACCAGCCGGCCTATTTCACCTTCCTCTCCGCACTGCTGGTGATGGTCACCTCAGCGATGCTGGCGGTCCGCCCGGAGCAGACCTCCACGCTTTTCCACGCGGTGCGCCTGGCCTCGGTGGTGCAGATCATCATCACCGGGCTGGTGTTCAACCTGCTGCTGCGCTCTGAAGGCAGACTGCTGGGGGTCTGGCTGTTCAATGACCGGGTGCTGCATGTGATTCTGCCGGTGCTGGTCCCGCTGGTGTGGCTGGTCTTCGGTCCACACGGGCGGCTGAACCTGAGGGCGGTGGCCGGGTCCGCGGTGATCCCGCTGCTCTGGCTGGCAGTCACCCTGATCCGCGGCCCCGGTCTGGACTGGTACCCGTACACCATCTTGGACGTACCGGGCGTGGGCTACACCAGGGTGAGCGCCTACGTCGTGGCCATCCTGCTGGCCTTCCTGGGAATCGCCTGTCTGCTCTGGCTCATTGACCGTGCCCTTTGCCGGACGCGCAGAAGCCGAACCCGTATCTGAGATTCTCCGCCCAGACTGACTGCGGCTTATCGCCTGTTGCGGGACTTGCCAGTACTGTGACGCTGGGGGCCGGCCCGCTCGGTCTTGCCCAGTCGGCTGCCAGTCCGGCGGGAGCCGCCGACGCTGCGCTGGTAGAGCCCGGCCCACTGTTCGGCGGTGAGGTCCTTGGGCAGGGAGGCGCCCCGGATGCTGAGCTCGCCGAGCCATTGGCCCACCTGCTGTTTGCCGGCACCGGTGGTGTTCCGCAGCACCTGGGCGATACCGCGGCCGGAACCGGTGAAGGTTCGGTGGGCGAATCCCGCGTACTGTCTGCGCAGTCCCCAGGGAAGCAGTGGGGTTTCGCGGCGGCTGATGGTCATGATTCCGGCATCCACGCTCGGTACAGGGGTGTAGGCCCGGGCAGGAATCTTCCCGGCCAGCCCGAACTGGTAGTACGGGGCCCACTGAGCGGTCATCATCGTGGCGCCACCCACCCCAGCCCGGCGCCGGGCCACCTCCCACTGGGCGATGAGCACCGCCTCGGTCCAGTTCGGGCTATGCAGGAGTTTCCGAAGAATCGCGGTGGTGAGGTGGAACGGCAGATTACCGACGACCACGCAGGGTTCAGCTGGCAGCCGATAGCTCAGGAAGTCTGCTGTGATCACCTCGGTGCGGGCACCGGTGCGCGCAGCCAGCTGCTTGGCCATGCCGGGGTGGATCTCCACGGCGGTGATCGGCCTGTCGAGCTGCTGCATCGGCAGGGTCAGTGCGCCCTGGCCGGGGCCGATCTCCAGAATGGGTCCTGAGGTTTCAGCCACGAGGCTGATGACGCGACGTACTGCGCGGCGGTCGGTGAGGAAGTTCTGGCCGTGCTCGTGACGGCCGTCGGTGTAGGTGTGCAAAGTCCTTCTCCAGGAAGTATGTGATCTTCCTGGGCAGGCACAGAGGTGCAGATACGCAGGGTCCGAATGGACCGGAAAGGATATTTTGGGTATGAGCCTGTGCCGCCCAGCTGTTCAGAAAAGCTGGCGCGGCGTCGTAGAGAGTGAGGAAGCTCGACGCCGCGGCGTTACGCCCAGGGGCGTGCCACGGCTGAAGTTATTGAACCCATAAAAAAGAATTTTAGCCCATCACGCACTACGGAATCGAATCCTGGTCCGGCGCTAATCTTGGCTGGGCTCTCAGAGCAGCTCGGCGGCGGCCTGGTCGATCAGATCGATGGGCTCCCAGGCCCCGTCCTCACTGGTGGAGAGCACCACCACGGTCAGATCAAGGCGCGGATACTTGCGCAGAATGCCGCTGGCGCCGGTATTGATGCCGTCCTTGTAGTAGGAGCGGACCCGGGCAGCGGCGTCGTACTCGATCTCCAGGCCATAGGCGTGGTGCAGCTCATGGGTTGAGGTCGGTGATTCCGATTCCTTGGTCTTATGGTGCAGTGCCTGGGAGCTCAGGAACCGTGCGGTGGACTCCTCGGAGAGCAGCCTCCCGCTCTCGACGGCGTCCAAGAACCTCACCAGATCCCCAGCGGTGGCATGTGCGCCATCAGCGGGGGAGCCGATGGGCGGATAGGAGAAGATGTTCTGCCGCCATCCGGTGATCTTCCCATCGTCGGTGACCGGATCCCAGCCCTCGGCAACATCGGGCACCGCCTGGCGCATATTGAAGAAGTCCGAGGAGACCATCCCAGCTCGTGCGAAGACCTCCTGGCGGATGACATCGTGGTAGCTGCGTCCAGTCAGGTTCTCCAGGGCCAGGCCCAGAAGGATGTAGCCCGCATTGTTGTACCTGCAGTCGGTGCCGGCGGGGAAGACCGGCTCCTTGTGCACGAACTGGGGCAGGAAGCCCTTGGTCTCAGTGACAGAGTAGGTCGGCCGGTCCGCCCAGAGTGCCTCATAGGACTCACCGGCCTCCTCATCGGCGTCGTCGGCGATGCCAGAGGTGTGGTTGAGCAGATGGTGGAGGGTGACATCCTCCGGGATGCGGGTGCCGGTGAGGTCCACACGGCTGTGGATGCGCTCGTCCAGGGTGAGGCTGCCGGCATCGACCAGCTGGAGCACCGCCACAGAGGTGAACAGTTTGGTGATCGAGGCGATATCGAAGCGGGTCGATGTCTGCACCGGCACGCTCCAGCGGCGGGTGGCCAGGCCATAGGCCTGGTCGGCCACGAGGTGCGCACCCTGTCTGATAAATACGACACCGGAGAAGCTGTCCTCCGCTGCCAGCTGCCCAATCCGTTCAAGGGCCGGGGTGAAATGCTTGCCGGTGTCTGCCATGTGCATCAGTCTACGAAAGTGCGCAGTGGTGGCCGTTTGGGCTCAGGTCTGCTTGCCTGTTCTCTGCTGCTCCAGCACCTCGAGTCCGGAGATGATCAGATCCAGGCCCAGGTCGTATTCGGCCTCGATGCCGTTGTTCATCTCGACCACGGGCACCTCATCAACAATATAGTTGCCGGACTCCATCACCGGCACCAGGTGCGGGAAGCGTTCGGGGGTGATGACCTCGCTGAGCAGCTGCACGCCTTCGGCAGGAATAGCGATGATGTCCGCTGCGGCCAGATTCTGCTCCAGCTCCACCCAGGCGGCCACATGCTGGGAGATCACCAGGATTACGCCGATCTTCTCATCATCCTCAAGCGGAAGGTCCTTCATCGCCGAAAGGCCGAGGTCTGCGGCGCGCACGCTGTTGGGCATCAGAATCGAGACCGGACCCCGGGGCAGTGCCAGGACCCAGGGGTGAGCACGGTAGGCCTCGCGCACGATTCCGGCCCACATCCGCAGCGCCTCCTGCCAGTCTGCGGGCAGTCTGACCTTCTCCGGCACACTGAGGGCGGTATCCTGCATCAGCTGCAGCAGCTCATCCTTGCTGGAGACATACCGGTAGAGCGACATGGTGGTGAAGCCCAGGGATTTGGCCACCGCCTGCATGGTGACAGCGGCGAGGCCCTCGGCATCGGCGATCTCGATGGCTGCGGCGACGATCCGCTCATGGCTCAACCCGCGGTTGGGTCCGCGCTGGGGTGCCTCATGCATCCCCCAGGCAATGGCGACTGCCCGGGGCAATCCGGTTTCAGTGGTCTCGGCCATGCTCTGCATTCTCTCACCGGTGTGGGGGAAGCCAGGCAATCTTCTATGTGTACAAGATAAACAGTATGTGTCATACTCTGTTTATGCTATACGCAGATAAGCCGCTCGTCGAGATATCGGGACTCTCCAAGAGCTACGGCAAACACCACGTCCTGAATGACCTCAGCCTCACCATCCAACCCGGCATTCACGCGCTGCTCGGTCCCAATGGGGCAGGCAAGACCACCCTGGTCAACATCCTCTCCACGCTCATTCCCTACGACTCAGGAACCGTCCGCGTTCTTGGTCTGGACCCGCAGCACCAGCGCAGCCAGTTGCAGGGACTGATCTCACTGACCGGCCAGTATGCAGCGGTGGACGGCCGGCTCACCGGTATGGAGAACATGCTGATGATGGGCCAGCTCTTCGGGCTCTCCCGTCGGGATACCAAGCGCCGGGCTGATGATCTTTTGGAACGCTTTGAGTTGACCGCCGCCTCCGGCAAACGGGTGGTGACCTATTCCGGCGGTATGCGCCGCAAGCTGGACATCGCCGCCAGCCTCATTGCCGGTCCGCAGCTGATCTTCCTCGATGAGCCCACCACCGGCCTCGACACCCGCAGCCGGCAGGCACTGTGGGACGAGATCAGCGTGCTTGCCGAAGCTGGAACATCCATCTTCCTGACCACCCAGTACCTGGAGGAGGCCGATGTGCTCGCCGAGCGGATCATGGTTCTCCATGGCGGTCGGATCGTGGCCGACGGCACCGCCAGCGAGCTCAAAGACCGCGTAGGCGGCTCGACCATTCAGGTTCACGACGGCGCCGGTCACATCATCGAGACCCTGCCCACCCAGGGCTCAGCGCAGGAAGTGGCCCACGCTCTCTCCGCTCTCGCCCAGGAACGCCCGGACGTGGGCATCACCGTCCGCCGCCCCACCCTCGACGAGGTCTTCCTGGAGCTGACAGGAGAACCCGTCACCGATCAGAACGACAAGCAGAAAGAGAACGCCCCGGCATGAGCATCACCTTGACAGAACAGAGTACGACGGCGCCGGCCCACCCCGGAGCTGCTCCGATGCGGGGAGCAGGGGCGATGACCGGACTGCGCATCTTCAGCGCTCGCAGTCTCAAGCACTCCTTCCGTGACGGCGAATCCCTGTTGATGGCCGTGCTGCTGCCGCTGATGCTCATGCTGATCTTCACCTTCATCTTCGGCGAATCCATCGCCGCAGGCCAGGGTGGGGACCGCAGCGACTATCTGGCCTATGTGCTGCCTGCCATCGCACTGACGGCGGCCGGATTCGGCGCCTCCTACACTGCCGTGGTGGTCTCCAATGACATGACGACTGGCTTCATGAACCGACTGCGGACCATGCCCTTCCCCGCGGTCACCGTGCTGCTGGGGCACACAGTGTCCTCGATGGTGCGCAACCTGCTGGCCACTGCTGTGGTGGTCGGAGTTGCCTTTGCGCTGGGATTCAGGACTGATGCCTCGGTGGGCCAGTTCCTGGGTGCGGTCGGGCTCATCTCGCTGTGGATCCTGGTCATCACGGTGGTCTTCGCGGTGCTGGGCATGATCGCCGGCTCCGCCGAGGCCGCCAGCGGCTACGGCTTCATCCTGCTGTTCCTGCCCTACATGTCCTCCGGCTTCGCCCCGGTGGAGACCATGCCCGGCTGGCTGCGTGGCTTCGCCGGGCACCAGCCGATGACCCCCATCATCGACTCCTCGCGGGCTCTGCTCAACGGCCAGACCCCTGGAAGTGAATGGTGGATCGGCATCCTGTGGTGCGTCGGGTTCATCGCGGTGGCGGTCTGGCTGGCCGCGGTGATCTTCCCCAAGAAGGTCGCCCGCTGAGCAGCGTTGATAGGCTCGTGGAGTGTTTGAGATCGTCACTTTTGCCAAGAATCGGTCTGAGGATCTGCAGTCAGCGCTCTCTTCTTGGTTTCCGTCAGCCACACACCCAGGAGGATTCGCGTGGGAGCTGGCCACGGACCAATTGCCGGCAGAGATTCGTGTAGCCCTGCGTAAGGGTGCGGTGGTGGGCTGGGCAGCATTCTCCAGCGACGAGGTCAGGCTCGAATGCGCACCGGACGAGGCTGAGGCTCCTGTGCTCCTGCTTGATTGGCTACTGGAGACTGCTGGGGAAGATCCGTTCATTCTGGTCTCATTCGCTGATCGTCCGCTGGTGCATCGGGCTTTAGCGTCCAGCGGGTTTGCGCCTGCACCTGAGGCAACTCCTCCTGCCGGACTGTTCCACTCCGCCGTCGATGCGCAGCCAGCCATCCCGAAGGGTTACCGCATCCGTCCGATGGGGACTGGCGAAGTGCCTGCACGCGTGGAGGCGCACCGCAGGGCATGGAAGCCGGTAAATATGTCCTACCCAGCCGATCAGCTCCAGGCAATCGATCCGGATGCGGAGAGCCGCTTCACGCTTGATGTGCTTCGGCAGATGCAGCAGCTGCGGCTCTACGACCAGGAGCTTGACCTGGTCGTCGAGGCCCCTAACGGGTCACTTGCTGGCTGCTGCACGGTCTGGCTCGACCCTGTATCGGGCTGGGCCGAGATCGAGCCCTTGGGCATTGTTCCGGAGCATCGCCGAAAGAGCCTTGCTCAGGTGCTCGTCTTGGAGGCATGTGGACTTGTGGCCCGTCGCGGCGGTCGTCAGGTGTTCATCAATTCGGCGCCTTGGCCCAATTACTCCGCACCATGGCACGCCTATCTGAGGGCAGGCTTCACTCCTATGGAGCGAGGTATTCAGATGAGCAATGCGGTGAGATAGTTGGCGCGAATCAGTATTGCGCAAATTTAAAATCTGATGTTTGATTTGCACTCATGATTCCTCGCAGAGCGACATCGTGTGACGAGTCCCACCGTGAACCGATACGTCGACCTGCTCGTGGACTTGGGGTTGGTTCGTCGTCTGCAGCCGTGGCACGCCAATACAGGTAAGCGCATCACCAAGTCGCCCAAGGTGCACGTGCGTGATTCCGGACTCTTGCATGCATTGCTGGAGATAGGCGCGCTTGATCATCTCCTGGGCCACCCTTCAGTGGGAGAGAGTTACGGAAGCTTTGTCGTCGAGTGTTTGGTCGATGCCGTGGGAGACTCAGCACAGGCGTATCACTACCGAACCGCGAGGGGCGACGAGGCCGATTTGGTGCTCGTCAGAGGCGGTAACCCTATTGCTGCAATTGAGATCAAACGTTCTACCGCGCCGGTTGTGTCCGGTGGATTCCGCCGCGCTGCCGAAGACTTACTAAGACACGTGTAAGTATGTCGACTGTTTGAGGGTGTGCTCTGGGAGACTGGAGTATGCGCAATAACGATGGCCGCAAGATCGATCATCACACCCTGGAGGTGCTGCGGCTTCGGGCTATCGACCAGGTCGCTGAGGGTCAACATCCTGAGGAGATTGCCGCA
>NZ_VWNF01000006.1 GCF_008711175.1 Nesterenkonia ebinurensis | reverse complement strand
GGCCCCCGGTCATAAAAGACTCCGTGACCAGATGCTCCACCACAAACCGGCGGGCAGCCCGCATCGGCCCCACCGTATGCGAAGACGAAGGACCCACCCCCACACTAAAAAGATCAAAGAGACTGATCATGTCGTTCAGCCTACGCGCACCTGGTGCATTTCCGCGGACTCCAGCAGTGCCAGGGTGCTCTGCCACCAGGTGTGGAACTCCTCGATATGATGCTCGCTGGGCACCAGCGCACCGCCGCGGGCATAGGCAGTGGAGGACATCGACGGCTGGGTCAGTTCGCAGGCTTCGAAATCCTGCAGATTGACCCGATGGAACAGCTCCACCGATTTGCTGATGTCATATCGGCCCTCAGCCACGCCCTCGATGACCTCGGGCAGGAACAGCCAGTCGCAGACCACTATGGTGCGCTGTTCGGAGACCGGGAACATCCGGTGGATGATCACATGGTCCGGCACGGTGTTGATGAACACTTGGGGCTTGACGGTGATCGCATAGTACTTGCGGTCCTGGTTCGGGGCGATCGCCGGCAGGGCGGCGACCCCAGCGGAGCCGTCCACGGTGAACCCCTGGATGTCCTCGCCGAAGCTGGAGCCGTGGACCTCGCCGTTCTTCCGCTGGCTGGCCAGACCGTCGGCGAACTCCGGGATCACCTCGGTCAGCTCCGGGTGGATGGTCGCGCAGTGGTAGCACTCCATGAAGTTCTCAATGATCAGCTTCCAGTTGGCCGCCACATCGTAGGTTTTGGTCTGGCCTAGTTTGAGGTTCTCGATTCCGTAGTTGTCGATCGACTCCACTTGGCCGAAGCGGGTGCGCACCTCGCCGAGCACTTCGGTATCGAAGTCCGGCGGCTCAGCGGTACTGTCACCACCGGCCAGGCAGACCCACACATAGCCGAGCCATTGGCGCACATGCACCGGCTTCAAGCCGTATTCCTCACGGTCCACATCCGGCATGGCAGTGAGATTCGGGGCAGCCACCAGCTCGCCCTCCAGCGCATAGGTCCAGGCGTGGTAGCCGCACTGCAGCTTCTTCGCCTTGCCCTCATCCCCGGTGCAGACGCGCATTCCCCGGTGCCGGCAGACGTTGTAGTAGGCCTTGACCCCGGCCTTGCGCGTGCGCACCACAATCAGCTCCTCGCGGCCGACAGTGACTTTCTTCCACTCGCCGGGGGAACTGATGGCGTCTGCGCGCAGCACACAGTTCCACATCTTCTCGAAGATATCGGCCTGTTCCCGGGCGAAGACTTCCCGGTCGGTGTAGGCGGCGCCGGTGGGTGTGGGGCGCAGGCTGGAGCCTGGCAGCGGATCGTCCAGGTGGTCGATGATCATCGGTGCAGCTGCCTCACTTTCAGGCACGGGGTTCGGATACGACGCGAGCGGGAGGGGACGGGTTCTAGGCGGCCACGGTCTGGGCTTTCCTGATCTGGTGCTGCTTGCGCCAGCGTTTGACCTCGCGCAGCCGGTTGAATCCCAGAATCCCGACCTCTGTGCCCCCGCGCAGATAGCTGATCAGCAGATCGCCGGTCTCCGCGGAGCCTTCCAGGACGCGTACCTCATCGGCAGCGGCGATCCGACCCGCACCCTGCAGGCGAAGATCGTACTGATCGGACCAGAAATAGGGTTCCTGCATCGGCTGCGGCTCTGCCCCGGTGAGGTGGGCGGCCACCACGGCTGCCTGCTCGAGGGCCTCCTGCCAGTGCCCTACTGGGCGCAGACCTTTGCTCTGAGAAGCCCATTCGGCGCAGTCTCCGGCGGCCCACACCCCGGCGATGCCGGTGGCGCCGAAGTCATCGCAGAGAACCGCTCCGGCAGGGGAGAGGTGCAGCGGCCCGCCCTGCAGCCAGCCGGTGGCCGGTACCGCACCGCAGGCCAGGATGGCCACATCGGCGGCCACGGCGCTGCCATCAGCCAGGTGAACGGTGTGTCCGGCAGTGGTGCTGGTGACCGAGACGGCCCGGGCGGCTGAAGCGAAGCGCACCCCATGGGCTTCGTGCACCGACCGCAGGGCTCGGCCCACCGGTGTGCCGAGCCGGGTGGCACCAGGATGCTGCTCACCGGCGATGACGGTGACCGACTCGGCCCCGCGCTGGGTGCAGGTGGCGGCGGCCTCCAGCGCCAGGAAGCCGCCGCCCACCACTGCCACCCCCAGTCCCTGAAGGCAGGTGGCGCGCAGGGCGGCGGCATCGTCCATACTGCGCAGCAGATAGGGGCGGGCGACCTCGTCATCGGGGTTGGTCTGCGGCAGGGTGCGGGCACCGGCCCCGGTGGCGATCACCACGGCATCGGCGGCCCAGAACTCTCCGGTGAGTGTGTGAACGCCCAGCGGCACCGCGGAGAGCGCAATGACATCGGCACCGGGAACCCACTGGGCGTCCAGCGGCTGATCGGGATCGTCCAGGGCGAGGTCGTCTTCGGAGACCGCACCGGTCAGATACGCCTTGCTCAGTGCGGGCCGGTCATAGGCCAGCCGGTGCTCTGCGCCCAGAATGGTGATCTGCCCCTGGTGCCCGTTCAGGCGTGCTCCGCGGGCGGTGTGGTAGCCGGCGAGTCCGGCACCGATGATGAGCAGACGGTCATCAGGATCTAAGGAGAGCTGTGGCGCCGAGCCTGATGTCATCATGGAACCCTCACCCCCGGAGGGAGAACCGGTTCTGCGGTGGAGAGCTCCACGTACACCTCGCCGTCGAGCACCTGGGCCTGGTGGGCGCGTACGCTCCGCTTGGCCGGAGGCTGGTCCACCTGCCCGGTGGCCAGATGGAAGGTACTCTCATGCAGGGGGCACTCCACCCTGCAGTCCTCTACCCAGCCGGATGCTAGAGAGGCATCCTGATGGCTGCAGGTGTCATCGAGGCAGTAGACCTCACCGTCTTCGGTGAGGAACACCGCGATCGGCGGGCTGACCGCATCGATACGCAGCCCTTCGCCGGGAGTCAGATCATCTATGGAGCAGACTCTGAGGGACATATGTGCTGATCCCCTCCCATCGGGTCACATCACCACATGGTAATGTTGTTTATAGTGCAACGCTGTTCGTTCTGCACAACAGTGTTGAGAGAAGAATCGCGGTCCAGCCTGGGGTGCGTCAACCCCACGCGGCCGCAGTGAGCAAGAATTCACGGGAACGAAACATGGAAAGGTGCGGGAATGGCAGCGGGGACAGATGCGCATTCGGTGCAGTCGGTGGACCGGGCAGCTCGGATCCTCTCCCTGCTGCGCGAGCAGCCCTCGCTAACCATCAGCGCGATAGCCCGCGAGCTGGGCGTGCACCGCTCCACCGCGCTGCGCCTGCTGGTCACCCTGGAGTCCCACGATCTGGTGGAGCAGGAGAGTGCTCGCGGTGCTTATCGGCTGGGCTTCGGGCTGCTCCGGATGGCCAATGCGGTCACCGGCCGGATCGACCTTACCCGGGATGCCCAATCCTGCTGCGCAGTCGCGGCCGCTGAGCTGAATGAAACGGTCAATGTGGCCATCCTCGACCAGCATGCCGCGGTGACCATCACCCAGACCGAGGGGGAGCGGATGGTCGGGGTCGCCCGGCAGTATGTGGGTCAGCGCGGCCCACTGCACGCCACCTCCACCGGCAAGATTCTGCTGGCCCATGCCGACCCGGCCGAGCAGCGCCTGATTCTCAACGCGCCACTGGAGGCGTTCACCTCCTCCACCATCACCGACCCGGCATTGCTGGCCGATGAGCTGGAAATCGTGCTGGACAGGGGCTGGGCGTCTGCGGTGACCGAGTGGGAGGAGGGGATCAATGCGCTGGCGGTGCCGGTGCACGGTCCCGAGGGTGCGGTGGTGGCCGCACTCTCCACCACGGCCCCGGCCTTCCGGCTGCCGGAGTCCTCCTTCGCCGAGCATATCCAGGTGCTGCGCCAGGCGGCCGATCAGCTTGAGGCCAAACTGGGTGTGGTGAGCACCGGTGTTGCGGGCAGGTAAATTTCTCCCTCCGGCGGTCTGTGGGGTTGTCGCTCCCTGGCTCTGCTGCATACGCTAGTTGCGTTATGCACATGATGTTGCGTATAGCGATTCATCTGAGGGGAGAGGAGCTGCAATGGCTGGACCTCGCACCGTGATCATCGGCCTGGGCGTGGTCGGTGCGGCACTGGCGGATGAGCTGGTGCTGCGCGGCTGGACCAAGGTGACCGCCATCGACCAAGGGCCGCTCTACGTCACCGGTGGATCCAGCTCGCACGCCCCAGGCTTCGTCTTCCAGACCGGGCCCAGCAGAGCAATGTCCCAGCTGGCTCAGCGCACCCTGGACAAGCTCGACGGACTCGAGATTGACGGCCGGTGGATCGCCAAACAGGTGGGCGGCATCGAGATCGCCACCACCGTCCAGCGCCTCCGCGAACTCTCCCGGCGCCACGGTTTCGCTGAGTCCTGGGGCATCCCCTCCCGGCTGATCAGCCCAGCGGAAGTCGCCGAGCTCTGGCCCGGCCTGGCTGCCGAGCACATTCTGGGCGGACTGCACACTCCCACAGACGCCATCGTCAAAGGCGTGCGCGCCGTAGAGTTCCAGGCTCGCCGTGCCCAGTCCGGGGGCGCGACCCTGTTGCCGAACACCAAAGTGGTGGGACTGCGCATCGAGGAGTCCACGGTCACCGGGGTGCGAACCCTTCCGGTGGGGGCGGCCGCCGGTGCCGAGCCTCAGACCCTGCAGGCCGATATCGTCGTCACCGCCGTCGGACTGTGGGGGCCCGGGCTGAGCCGCGAATTGCTGGGATATGAGATCCCGATGCTGCCGGTGGAGCACGGATTCGGGTGCAGCACCCCGCTGCCCCAGCTGGCGCATATCGCTGAGGCAGAAGAGGTCATCCGCCCGATGATCCGCCACCAGGATCACGCCATGTACTTCCGCGAATGGGGCAGCCAGATCGCCATCGGAGCCTACGAACACCGGCCTATTCCAGTAGCGCCACAGCAGATCGCAAGCCCCGAGGAGTTCGCCGCCACCGGGGTCCACCCTGCCGTGCATCCCTTCACCCAGGAGGACTATGCGCCCACCTGGGCAGAGGCCCAGAAACTGGTGCCCTGGCTGCGCGGAGCCTCGCTGGAGACATCCCAGAGCTTCAACGGCATCTTCTCCTTCACCCCTGACGGCGGCCCGCTGCTGGGCCCGGTGCCGGAGATCAAGGGCCTGTGGATGGCACAGGCGGTCTGGGTCACCCAGTCCGCTGGAGTGGGTGAGGTGATGGCCGACTGGATCACCACCGGGGATCCCGGCATCGAGACCACCGGGTTGGATCTTTCACGTTTCGATCCCCGGCTGGTCTCCGCCCGGTGGGCGCGCGAGCAGGGCGAGGAGTCTTATGACGAGGTCTACGACATCATCCATCCCAAGGCTTCCACCCTGCGGCTGCGCGGACTGCGCATCTCACCCTTCTATGAGCGGCAGCAGCAGCTCGGGGCAGTCTTCGGCTCGGCCAACGGCTGGGAGCGCCCGCTCTGGTTCGACTCCAACGCAGATCGCGACACCCCTATGCTGGGTGATATCTCGCTGCCGGTCAGAGATGAGTGGTCGGCCCAGCACTGGAGCCCCACCGTGGCGGTGGAGGCCCGGGCGCTCAGAGATGGAGTCGGCGTCGTCGATATGTCCTCACTGCCACGGGCCACGGTCACTGGTCCGGACGCCGCTGAACTGCTGAACACCCTGCTCTCCCGCCCGGTGGGCAAGAAGCCCGGCACTGTGGTTTACGGGCTGCTGCTGGACCAGCGCGGCGGAATCCTCTCCGATATCACCGTGGTCACACTGCCCGATGGTTACCACCTGGGCATCAATGGGAATCAGGACATCGCCTGGCTGCGCGGTCGGGCAGCCGAGCTGGGGCAACAGGTAAGGATCGAGGACGCCGGCTCTGGTTCCTGCGGGCTGGGCCTGTGGGGGCCGAAGGCGCGCGAGGTGCTTAGCGTACTGACCGAGGCCGACCTCAGCAACGAGGCATTCCGCTTCTACCGGGCCCAGGAGATATCCGTTGCCGGGGTGCCGGCCTTGGCACTGCGGCTCAGCTATGTGGGCGAACTGGGGTGGGAGCTCTACACGCCGGCTGAGTTCGGTGGCTTCCTCTGGGACGCGCTCTTCGAGGCCGGGGCGGAGCAGGGAATCCTGCCGGTGGGGCGGCGTGCATTTGAATCGCTTCGCCTGGAGAAGGGCTTCCGGCTCTACGGCCAGGACATGACCCGCGAACACACTCCAGCCGAGGCCGGCGTGGACTTTGCCGTGCGAGGTCCGGCAGCACAACGGTTGGCCGAGCTCGGAGCAGATCAGCCCGTCCAGAAGCTCTGCTGCCTGGTACTGGATGACTCGGCGCAGGTGCTGATGGGTCATGAACCGGTCTACCCGGAGGGTGAGCTGGATGTGGCCGGATATGTCACCAGTGCCGACCAGGGGTACACCGTGGGAGCCTCAATCGCCTACGCTTGGCTGCCGGTGGAGCTCAGCGCCCCCGGAACCCGGGTAGAGGCAGCCTACTTCGGCCAGCGGTACGCTGGTACGGTGACCGCGGAGCCGCTCTATGACCCCAGCGGGGAGAGGATGCGTGGCTGAGGTGGAGTCCTTCGAGGCAATCGTCATCGGCCTGGGCTCCATGGGAGCGGCCGCAGCCAATGAGCTGGCCGGCCGCGGCTTCAGGGTGTTGGGACTTGAGACCTACCAGCCCGGCCATGATCAGGGCTCCGCTCACGGGGGCACTCGAATCATCCGGCAGTCCTATTTCGAGGATCCGGCCTATGTGCCACTGCTTTTTTCCGCCTACAGCGGTTTCCGCCAGCTCGAGGAGGAGTCCGGCCGGAAGCTGATGGAGCTGTGCGGCGGCATCTACATTGGGCATCCGGAGTCCAAGACTTTCGCCGGGTCCAAGGCGGCCGCCGAACAGTGGGGCCTGGACCACCAGGTGCTCACCGCAGCCCAGATCCGCTCCCGCTTCCCCACCTTCGAGCCGCACGAGGACGCTCTGGGCCTCTATGAGGACAATGCCGGGTATGTGCGCCCTGAACAGACAGTGATCGCCAATGCGGAGGTCGCTGCTCAAAAGGGCGCGGTGCTGAAGTTCGGCGAACCGGTGACCTGGTGGGGAGCTGCTGCCGGTGGGGGAGTTGAAGTGCGGACCCCGGTCGGGCACTACGGAGCTGACAGACTGATCATCTCGCCCGGAGCCTGGGCACCCCAACTGCTGCCGGAGCTGCGCCTGCCGCTGAGCATCGAACGCATGGTCTTCCACTGGTTCACCCCGGACTTCTCCGCAGTGCCGCAGCCCGCCTGGGACGAACGTGAGCACCCGGTGTATGTGGAGCAGACCTACGACAACCTTCAGATCTACGGCTTCCCCATGACTGACGGGTCTGCCGGCGGGTTCAAACTCGGTTTCTTCCGGCTGGGCACCCCCACCACAGCACAGACGGTGAACCGGGAGGTGGCCGAGGAAGAGAACCAGCGGATGCTTGACCGGGCTCGACAGCTCTTCCCGCACCTGGGCTATCCGGTGGTCACCGCAAAGACCTGCTTGTACTCCGTGACCCCCGATGAGCACTTTGTGATCGGATCTCACCCGGAGCATGAGCAGGTGGCGATTGCCTGCGGGTTCTCCGGGCATGGATTCAAATTCGTACCGGTAGTGGGAGAGATCCTCGCCGATCTGGTCGAACACGGTAAGACGAAGCACCCGGTTGAGCTTTTTAACCCCATGCGGTTCAGCTAAGCACGGTAACGGCCGGGACGGTGGTTGAAGGCCAAGATGATATTCATAATCACCGCACCACCGGCCGAGAGCAGCACGTTCTGCGGGGCGATCACGGTGAAGGCCAGCAGAATGACGCTGATATCCAGGGCCATCTGCACATAGCCGGCCCGAAGGTTGAACTGCTCCTGGGCAATCACCGCCACAATGTTGAACCCGCCCAGCGTGCTGCCGTGCCGGAACACTGCCAGCAGTGCCACGCCGACCAGCACATTGCCGGCGACCACGCCGAAGATCTGGTTCATCTCCGGGACCGGGAAGAACTGTTCACAGATCGCGGTGAATACCGAGACGATGCCTACTGCCAGCACCGTGCGCAGGGTGAACTTCCAGCCCTTGCGCCATACCGCCAGGGCGAAGAACGGGATATTGACCAGGAAGAACAGCCAGGCCAAACTCAGCGGAGTGCCGAAGGTCAGCAGCAGAGCCAGTCCCGCGGTCCCGCCGCTGACCGCCTCGGCCTGCTCCAGCAGGTACAGGCCCAGGGCGGCCATAAAGGTGCCGATAAGAATGCCCAGGACATCCTCTGCGGCCGAGTGTGGAATCACCTGCCCGGCCAGAGGCTGGACATTATTGGAATGGTGGGACGGTGCGGTAGCGCCGTCATTTTCATGAGAGGTGTCCGAGCTGCGGGGTGATGCTGCTTCGGACGGGGAGTCTGGTGTGGACATGCGCAACAGCGTAGTGCGGCGATGTTTCGCAGAGGTTGAAAACGTAGGTGAGAGTAATCACGTTGAGTGTGTTTAACGGGAGACGCGTGCAGAAACAGTGAGGAGGGCCTCTGCTATATGAAGTTCTCCCAAGAAGCCCGAAACGAGGCGTCTTGGCCCGCCAGATCGCTCTTCTGCGCCAGTCTAGGTATTCCCTACAATGCCCTCCAAATCCCGCTGGATCACGCCGAAAAGTGTGACAAAAGTGGGACACCCTGGTTTGGGCTGCTTCCGGTGAAGCCAGGTTCACCTCTGCTGCCGACGTTGCCTGACCACGTCCGACACCCTAGCCACTCTCGCCGGCGCATGTATCTCCAGCCCACAGCAGGAGTGGATCCTCTCGGATGTACGACGTGTGGCCGAGGTGCAGCTTCGAGGCGAGGGAGCGGACGGGCGTCATCATGGACACGCCTCAGGCTTCAGCAGATCGCGGCGCAGCCGTCTCAGTCGTCGACCGACGATGATGTCGTGGATGTCGATGTCATCGATGAGGACCTGATGCCTGAACCCCCTGCCGAGTCGGAAGCGAATCCGTCGGCAGCGAGAGACTGCGCAACCTCAAAGCCCCGACGGGCTCGCCAGGATCCGTTCCCGTCAGGACTGACCACGAGGGGCGATAGGCCTCAGACCGAACCGGCCGCCTCACCGACTGTTCAATCACAGCGGTGAGGCGGCCGAGTCGGTTCAGCGGGAACCCTGTGGGCTGTCAGCGGGATGCTGAGGCTGGGGCCGGGACCGCAGAGTCATAGGCGACTGCGGCGATGGCGGCCAGGAGGGCGGTCCAGGAGATCCAAGCGAACAGGCTGAATGGCTCGGCAGCGGTCGTAGCGAACACCAGCAGTGTCAGCGAAACGGCGATGATCCAGAACTTCGGGGTGCTCAGAGCCTTCTTGACGTTCATGGTTTGTCCTTCGTTCTCATCCGGTGGCTTCGTTTGATCTGACACTCCCACAGTGTCCGGCATCTGTTGGCAGATGTGGGATCCGTGTCGGCCGCGCATGTCGTCGCCCCGTGACCGCGACGAGCTCCGGCATTCGGGTTTCTCTACGGCGGCGGACTCACCTGAACGCGGTCACGGAACTTACCGCGAGTCTGCGATACGTGGGACGTCGAGACGACCTCCGCCCGCTGCCACAGCGTCTGGAGAGCTCACTTCAGCCCCTGCGCATCGAAACCCCCGATAATGGGCCTTATCTGACCTACCCCCACATCCGGGCGGCGATAGGCTGGTCACCTGGGACGCGACAGAGAGGCGGTGCTATCCGTGGGAAAGGGTTCGAGAAGGAAGAAGGAGCGTCAGCAGGAGCGCGCCGAGCAGGAACGCTTGAAGTCGCAGGAGTTCTGGCATGGCGGTGCTGCCGGACTCAGCGTAGGCGATGTGCTGGACAAGAAGCATTGGCAGGACCCACATGCCACCGCCGCGGGGCGGAAACTGAGAATGCCCTCCGGAGAGCCGGCGGTGTTCATCACTCCTGACCAGCAGTTCGCCGAGTCTTTCAGCGCTGAGGCCGGGCTGGGTGACCTCTACAAAGTTGTGCCACTTGGTGATCTTCGGGAGGACCCCGACTTCCAGAGGGGTCTGTCCTATTCCTGTGATTCCGCCGAGATCATCGATGTCGTCCAGCGCGGAGTGGCGAAGACCCGTGAGAACCAGATGGCAGGCCATAGGGCGATAACCTGGGCCCGTGGAGGCCGTGTCTATGACGACGAAGGACACATGCTGCCCAGCCCCGAGATGCAGTCCATGGGAATCACTCGCGAGCATCTGCGAGGGTATGGGTTCCTGCCCCCGCTTGAGATAGTCGATGCGGATCTCACTCAGCGGTTGATCACAGGCCAACTGCCTGTTGCACCGCGTTGAGATGTGTCAGTCGGATGTCGGAGCCCCGTTTGACCTGCGGCGGTAATCTCATCTGACGAGAGGCTGATCAGCAGAGTGACGGCCAAAACACAGTGTGAGCCATGGAAGGGTTTCGGATGAAAGAGCAGCACGACCAAACCGAGGCGGAGCGGGTGAAGACACAGACGTTCTTCCACGGTGGAGTCCCGGGACTGGAGGTCGGTGCGATCCTGGACAAGAAGCACTGGCAGGACCCGACCGAGTCCGCTGGCGCTCAGACCCTGGGGATGCATCCAGAGACTCCGGCGGTCTTCATCACCCCCGACGCGGACTTCGCCGAGTTCTTCGCCGCCGCAGCCGGTCACGGAGACCTCTACCGAGTGACCCCGATCGGGGAGATCGTCGCTGATGAGGACTTCGACGAGGGACTGTCCTACGCCTGTGCCTCCGCAGAGATCGTCGAGGTCCTCGCCCGAGGCGTCGAACGCACTGAGAAGAACCAGATGGCCGGTCACCAGGTGATGCGATGGACCGATGGGTCGAAGGTCTACGGCTCAGATGGCCACATGCTTCCCAGCCCTCAGATGCGCGCTGTCGGGATCGACGAAGAGTACCTGCGCGGCTATGGCTGGCTGGCTGGCTGGTCCCGGTCCCGGTGGTCACCGAGGACCTGATGCTGAAGGTGATGCGCGGCGAGCTCAGCCAGCCGCAGATCTGAGCGCTTCACAGCAGAGCCCTTTACCGTGGAGTCATGACCACCGGCACACTGGAGCCTGCCGCAGCGGGCTTGGACCGCCTGAACTCCCAGCACGCGATGGCGATGCTGGCCGAGGCGGCCCAGCTGGCAGCAGCGAACTCCCTGTCCGAACAGACCCGGCGGCTCTACGCCTCTGATTGGCGGAGGTTCACCGCCTGGTGCTCCTCCGCGGGAGTCGAGCCGATGCCTGCCGCCGTCGAGACCGTCCGATCCTACGCCGCCTCGATGGCCCTCGGGGGCGAGGACTCCGGATATCGACCGGCAACGATCGAGCGCCATCTGGTCGCCATCGGATACGCCCACACCGCCGCCGGTCATTCGCCGCCGACCAAACACCCGGCTGTCGAGAACGTCATGCGCGGCATACGCCGAGCCCTGGGCTCACAGACCCGGCAGATGCGCCCTCTGCTGCTTGCTGACATCCGCTCGATCATCAGCGACATCGACTCCTCCAGCTGGCCCGCTGGCCTGGCCGGACTGCGAGACACCTTCGTGCTGCTGGGCGGCTTCGCCTCCGCGATGCGACGATCTGAAATGGCCGCGATGCTGCAGGGCCATGTCCGCCACGACCCGGAGGTCGGACTGCTGGTCACCATCCCGCAGTCCAAGGGGGGTCAAGCCGGATATGGAGCGAGGGTGGTCATGCCGCGCGGGGAAAACCCCCAGACTTGCCCGCCGTGTGCCTACCTACGCTGGATGAGCGCCAGCCGCGCAGCTCTGAGTTCCCGTGCCGAGGCGATGGCCGCAGTCTTCGAGACCCCGGCGTTCGATCAGCGCCAGAAGCACATCTGCGATACCGCCGCACGGCACGACAACGCTCAGGCACCGGTGCTGCGCATCATCCGCAGAGGAGGGAACATGGCCGGACCGATCAGTGGAGACGGACTGCACCGTATGGTCCAGCGCCGCGCAGCCGAAACTGGACTCATCGGACCGATTGGCTTCCACTCACTTCGAGCGGGGTTCGTCACCCAGGCCCGTCGCAACGGTGCCGACCACCGGGCAGTCCGACGGCAGACCCGACACTCTTCGGATGCCCTGGTCGACCGCTACGACCGTGAGCATTCCCCGTTGATCGACAACGCGGCCGCAGATCTTGGCCTCTGATCACTGGCAGATCTACCGCGACTGGTGCATCGCCACTGGACGCGAGGTCGACACCCTCCATCAGGAGTTCTTCGACGATGTGCCGGTCGCAGCCGCCACCCAGGTGAGTAGGTCGCGCGCCATCTTCGCCCGACTCGGACACCAACGGCGACGAGCAGAACGCATTGAATTGATCGGATCACAGCCGGCTTGGCGACAGGGTCAGCAGTGGGGGTCGTTGACCCAGTCATTGGCGACTACGCCTCGATCCGGGTGGGTATCGGGCTTGCGTGGAGGCCGCGACGCCTTCGTGCTGGTCGCCGCTGCAGTGGGCATGACTCGGGACGAGCTGCGCCTGATGACGCATCAGGACGTCATCACCGACAAGCGATTGATCCTGCGTGGCGCTGAGGTGCCAATGGCTCAGGCTCCGTTGTCCTGTCCCGGGTGCGCGGTGATCGGCTGGCTGTCCACCCTGGGTACCTATCGGAAATGGGGGAGGGGCATCGTCCGTGCCGAGATGATCCGCGCTAAACACAGTCCGGCCCGGCACATCTGCCTGACCGACCCCGGACGGGAGTGGCGGCTGGCTCCGGCATTGGTTCCGAGCGTCGACAAACACGGGTGGGTCGAAGAACACCATCCCCTGAGCGCCCGCACTGTCTCAGCGATCACCGCCCGCCGTCAGGCTGAGGCGCTGACAGAGTCTCAAAGTGCCCCAGAGCATCGGCGGATCTACCGCTCCGAGGTCAACGTGCACCGCCGCCGGCATCTCAGTGAACTCTCCGAGATGCTCGACGAGATCGAACACCTCACCGAGGCTCATGAGGAGATGATCCGCCGAGTCGAACAGGAGACTGCCAGATTCGGACGGGCGGCGTCCGGGCAGTAGCAGTCTCTTGGCCGCTCTGGGTTGTTCTCGGAAGTGACGGCGAGCCGCTGACCAGCACATTTGGTGACCTCACCTGAGCCCTCCCAAGCAATTTCCCACACTTCTGCTGGCATTCTCCCAAGATCTCCCACGTCACATTTCTCGGAGGCGCCTCCGGCGGCCGGAACAGTGGTGGTCACGGCTCGGTGAGGCCAGACGGAGCGGCTGGCGCCGGGAGGAAGCGAAAACGCTAGGAGTGGGCGCAGTGTCTGAGTTCAACACTACTGGTGAGACCGTCGAGGAGCTCAGCGCTGGAGACTCTGGGAGCTGGTTGGTCACCACAGCGGGCAGTCAGCACATCTGGGATCTGGATGCTTGGGAATACACCAGGTTTCCGTCTGAAGAGTCGAAGTCGGGTGCGATGCCTTTTGATGGCCAGCCGTTGAAGATCAACCGGGTGCAATGGTTGCCAAAGGTCGGGGAACGTCCGTGGGTCTGGTTCGATGATCCTGAGGACCCTGTGTTCTTTGAACATTTTCGGCTCAACTCGGTGGTGAGCTCTATTGAACGGCTGGCCAACGATGAGCCCGAGGAGGTTGGCGATGAGACTCTATGAGGGCCCGTGTCGACGAGAGGAGAACCTGACCGAGGCGCATAGGCGGGTGCTGGCTCATCACTACCGGCGGATCGACTCACCTCTGGTGGGGTGGAAACCAACGGTCCGGCGGTCCTGTCCCATCTGGTTGATCGAGTACTTGGGACATGGCAGGGGAGGGGGCCACGATGAGTGATTCGGAGCCGATAGAGCCCGGCCGAGCGTGGTACACCGCCGATCATGAAGAATTGAGGACTGCTGGTCAGCGGCACCGGGCTGATACCGAGAATGTTCCGACGGTGATACGGATAGTCCACGACGAGTGCACCCTAACGGTGGCGGTATCGGAGATCCTTCTTCATGTTGGTGTCTTTCAGTTCCTCGGATGAGGAGATCTGGGTGCTGTCGACGGGCTCCAGATCACCCTATAGAACGCGCGGAGACTTATCCGCGTGCTGACGCGGATGGTGGACCAGGTGCGATCATCCTAGTGATCTGTAAGAGTCTCGCTCTGTGGCGTCTCGGACGCGCACACAACGGAGCCGCCCTGCTCGGAGTCAACCACATCCTGGTGTCTACCGGTGACGCCACACGGCATCGCCTCAAAGGTGGTGTCGACTGCTGTCCACCGTTGAACAGTCGTGTATTCAGGGACTTGCCGGTGTGTCGTCTGTGCACTATCAGTGACTCGGTGACGTAGGGAGTCCGCGGGTGAGTGTGTCGAGCATGGCGGTGAAGATTCTCTGGTGGCCAGGTTGTTCGGCGCAGAGTTTCTCGGAGGCGATCCAGCCCCACACGGTGAACAGGAAGACGGTGAAGGACTCTTGTGCCTGCTCCTGGGTGATGTTGTGGTTGATCGTCACGACTTCGGCGTGGTGTTGCAGTTCTTTGTAGGTGGTGGTTTCGCGGTGGAATTGAGCGAGCACCTCGGCTCGACTGGCCCACCAGTTGGGAGCTACTCGGCCGGCGGTGACTGGGCTTGCCGTTCAAGCTGCGCCGTGGACCCCGCTTCAGTTTCACCACGGTCGTCATGACCGCCGGACCTACGACTGTCTGGGAGGCGTCGGGGCGTCGTGACGGCGACAGCGCAGACGATCAGCCCGAGCGCGGTCATGGTGGCTGCAGCCCATTGCACGACGCCTGGTGACTGCTCGCTCGCGACGATCGTCGCACGGGCGCCGGTACGCGGCAGACTGCGGTGATGCGGTACTCCTCGCCTGCGACGGCCCGCCCGCGGGTGTGATGTCATGGCGCGGCCTCCTCGGTCTGGACAGTGAGTGCTCGCCCCGTGACTGCTGCGAGTACGAGTAGCACCGCGCCGGCTGCTACGGCGACCCAGAAGCCGGTGGAGGCGCCGTGGGTGTCGATGAGGGGCCCGGCGGTGGCCGGGCCGATCGCGGTGCCGAGTCCGAGTCCGGCGGTGGACCAGGTCAGCGCCTCGGTCAGGGAGCCGGTGTGGGTGTTCTTCTCGATCAGTTGGGCGGCCAGGATCATGGTGGGGGCGAAGAACACTCCGGCGATGAACACCGCGACCGACAGGCTGGTGATTGAGGTCACCACCAGCAGTGGCAGGGTCGTCAGTGCGGTGGCGATCAGCCCGATGCGCAGTAGCCGCCCCAGCGGCCAGGCGAGGGTGCGGGTGCCGAAGACGAATCCCGACAGGCATGAGCCCAGCGCGTAGATCGAGAGCACGACGCTGGCCAGGGCGGGACTGCCCTGTTGTTCGGCGAAAGCCACAGAGACGACGTCGACGGTGCCGATGATCACGCCCAAGGCGATCATCACCACCACGACCGCGGCTACGGTCGGTTGCCGGACCACCTGCAACGCCCCCGTCCGCTCTCCGGTGCGCGCGGTGGTTCCCGACCCGGCGGCTGGGGGTTCGGTGGCGCGTTGACCGGCCAGCCACAGGGCGCCGACGAGCATGAACACCGCGGCTGCCAGCGGTCCAGCTTGGGGGGAACAGCGCCACGCTCAACCCGATCGCCACCGGAGGACCCAGGATGAAACACACCTCATCGAGCACGGTCTCCCAGGAGTAGGCAGTGTGCACCTGGTCGCCGTCGCCGAGCAGGTGGCTCCACCTCGAGCGCACCAGCGCCGGGGCGCTGGGGGTGCTCCCGGCGACGAAGGCGAAGACGAACAGCAACGCCTTGGGGCCACCGGTGGCCGAGATCCCGGCCAGCACAGCGAGGGCCGTCACGCTCACCAGCGCCGCCACCGGCACCACCCGGCGCTGCCCATTCCGGTCGACCAGCCGTCCGACCTGCGGGGTCGCCAGCGCCGCCGTCAGCGCATAGGTTGCCGCCACCGCGCCGGCGAGGGCGTAGCTGGCATGGGTTTGAGCGATCATCGTGATCAGACCCACCGCCACCATCGACAGCGGCATCCGCGCCAACAGCGCTGCGAGCGTCATCGACACCGTGCCCGGGCGTGCGAACAAGGACCGGTAATGCGTGAACACGATATCCTCCTCCCGACGCCCATCGACGCCATCTGCATACGTGTCGTATGTGAATGACGCTAGTTGACCTACGCTACGTATGTCAATTAGCGTGGTCGAAGGAGGTGTCATGACCCGGCGAACGCGCGAACAGATGCTCGATGAGACCCGCCGCCTGCTCCTGGACGCGGGTCGGCAGTTCTTCGGCACGGTCGGGTACGCGGCGACATCGATGGACCAGCTGACCGATTCGGTCGGTCTGACCCGTGGTGCGCTGTACCACCACTTCGGCGGCAAGTCTGGCCTCTTCGCCGCGGTGGTGGCCGCCGTCGACGCCGAGATCGACACCGAACTGGACCAGATCACCGCCCAGGCACCCGACCCACTCGCCGCCCTGGCCGAACGCGGCGCGGCATACATCGAACTAACCCAAGCACCCGAGGTCCAGCAGCTCCTCTTCCATGACGCCCCCGCAGTGCTGCCCCACGCGGTGGAGACCTCCACGGCCGCATGCATCGCCTCGATCGCCCGCCTCATCGAAGCAGGTCAAACCGCCGAACTGATCCCCACCACAGTCCCGCCCGAAGCACCGGCGGTGCTGATCAACGGCGCCCTCGTCGACGCCTCCCGATGGGTCACCGCCGCACCCGAGGACCAGCACACCGAACGTAGGCGCCAGGCCACCGAGGGTGCCCGAGTGCTCATCACCGGGCTCGGCGGCAGGTAAGACGAGCCGAACTGCTGGGGCCAGGCAGGCTGTCGGGTCGTTCCACGCGTCACAGATCACCGAGGCCAGCGTGATCCATGGGGAGACCGTAGTGATCAACCCCGCCAAGCTTGGTTATCCGCTCACCGCCTTCATCCGGCTTCGCCTCGCCCTCAGAACGGGAAAGTCCTTCTACGAGGCGTGCGAGAGGACAACTACACTTTTAGCGATGCACTGCCTGGTCGGGTCACCATCGTGACAGGCCGCACCGACCATGAGCATTGAGAGCAGTGTCGACCAACTGGCTACGGTGCTATCCGAGGTGAGTGGACTGATCGTCGGTAGGGCCCCGGTGCTCAGTGTTTCTGGGAAGTTCTTCGCCCGGATGCATGAAGAACCCGAGATCCTGGTCTACTTGCGCGACAGCGTCGGCGAAAGTGCAGCCCCCGTCCATAACGACCCAGAGAAACTCATGCTGGATGGACATCGCGGAGGTGGAGAAGTCTTTGCTTGAACACTTTGTTGCCGCTCATGCTCTACGCAGATGCATGAGCAGTAGATCGACGACCTCTGCTAGGTAGTCATCGGGGATCGTGGTATTCCCTGAGAGGCAGTGGTGGGTGAGCATCGCCGGGCCGACCTGGGCGAGTAGTTGCATCTCACGAGACGGGGTGGCTGCGGGCGGGGTCGCCGCATGCAGAACTTCACCGATGCGTTCGGTGCAGGGTTCGACTACATGGTGGTGGACCAGGGAACGCATGAAATCAGTGTCCGTGCCTACCTCGGAGGCCAGAACCTGGAAGACGGTTCCACTGGAACGGTTGAACACCTCTTGCAGGAGGCTAAGAAGTGCGAGCAGATCGCTGCGGGTTTCACCGGTTAGTGTCGTGGCAGAGGGGTCAGGTAGCGCTTCAGCGAGCGCTTCGCGCACCAGGGCGTCTCGATCAGGCCAGCGCCGGTACAAGGCTGACTTGCCGGTGCCTGCGGCTGCGGCCACCCCTTCCATGGTCAGGCGCGCATAGCCCGTTGTGCGCAATTGATCGAAGACTGCAGCGAAGATCGCCTGACGAAGCTCCTCGCCGCGACGCCGCGAGAAAGGACCCTCGCTCTTAGTCGATGTCCCGACATCCTGAGGCATCCTAGTTGCCGCCTTCCCTACGCCCGATGCTTCACACCACGAGTCTACGATCTTGACATCAGTGGACGCCAGCGTCCACTATATAGTGGACGTATACGTACACTACTGAGGGAAGTCAGGAGAAGCTCGTGGCCGCAACCCCTACACCGACTTCACAGCAGAGACACTCCGAGCATGGGATGCCACGTTGGCCGGCGTTGACGCTGGCGGTGATCGTCGGGGTCGAGATGATTCTCATGCTCGACATCACCGTGTTGAACATCGCACTGCCTAGCATCCGTTCCGACCTAGGATTCAGCTCGGCCGGGTTGGCGTGGGTGATCAACGCCTTCGCGCTGACTTTCGGAGGACTGCTGTTGCTCGGCGGACGCGCAGGCGACATCCTTGGGCGGCGGCGGGTCTTCATCCTCGGGGTGCTGGTCTTCACTCTCGCCTCGCTGATGGGTGGGCTGGCGGTTTCGGCTGAGATGCTCATCGCCGCCCGCGCCCTGCAAGGGGTCGGTGCGGCCCTGGCTGGCCCTAGCACCTTGGCTCTGCTGATGACCCATTTCGAGCAGGGTGACCGGCGCAACCGTGCGCTGGCGATCTACTCATCGGTCACCGGTTCAGCGATGGCCCTGGGGCTGCTCGTCGGAGGCGTGATCGTCTACCTCGCCGACTGGCGCTGGGTTCTGCTCATCAACGTTCCCATCGGAGTGTTAGTTGCTGTCCTCGCTCCGCTTACGCTGGTGGAGGCGCCACGGAACCGGGGCCGATTCGACCTGGCGGGAGCGCTGGCCTCCACGCTCGGTCTGGGTGGGCTGGTCTACGGGTTCCTGCGTGCTGCCGAAGGAGCATGGGCCGATCCGATCACCATCGGCTGCTTCATCGGTGGGGTGCTGCTGCTAGGACTCTTCGTGCTCATCGAGCGCAAGGCCGTCCAGCCGGTCATGCCGCTGCGCCTGTTCGCTGACCGCAGCCGTGCCGCAGCGTTCCTCAACATGCTGCTGGTACCCGCGACCCTGTTCGCCATGTTCTTCTTCCTGGTCCAGTTCCTCCAAGAAGTCCTGGAACACTCACCCCTGCTGACCGGTGTGTCTTTCCTCCCCATGGCGGCCTCGGTGCTCCTGGGCGCACAGATTGTCACCAAGCTGGCACCCCGGACGGGGCCCAAACCGATCGCGGCGATCGGTGTCACAGTGATCAGCGCTGCATCGCTGTGGCTGACACTGCTCAGCACTGAATCCGGCTACCTCATCAGCGTCCTGGGCCCGATGATCCTCTTCGGCGCCGGAGTGGGCTTCAGCGTCGTACCGTTGAACATCATCATCGTCTCAAACGTGCCCCCGGGAGATTCAGGGGCTGCCTCAGGCATGCTCCAGGCCTTCCAGCAGATCGGCGGTGCACTCGGACTGGCCATCCTCGTCACCGTCTTCGGCACCGCCACCCGCGCCGCCGAGGCCTCCGGGGCAAGTGCCAATGTCGTGATGACCGAAGGTGTCACTTCGGCGTTCCTCGTTGGCAGTGCATTCACACTCGCTGCCCTGGCAGCAACCCTCATCGGCGTCGACGCCGCCCGCAGCAAAGAAAAAGCAACAGCTGCAGCAGGTCCATAGGCGCAGAAGAACCTGTGCTCTCGAGACCACGACACAATGCCTGGAACCTCGCTGTCTTCCTCGGCCCGCTTCTGTAAGCAAGCCTATTGCCGAGGGGTATACCAGCCCTCAGGGGAATCGGCGGTGCCAGGCGCTGCGTTGGTAGACTCAAGGTGCCCATTCATTCAAGCTCGGTGTACTGTCCATTGGGCGCTGAGTTCTCGGACAAGACCCCCAAGTACGCGAAGCCCACCACGTGACTGGCCAGAACTGCTTCCTCCTCACGTCATCGCGACCTCAGACCGCCGGGCTGGAACCATGCTCCCGAAGGCCGGAGATCAGCCCTGGCAAGACCGCCGCCCATCGCCGAGCGCCAACTCCCCGAACCCGGCATCGACCACGTCGGCTACGTCCGCTACAACCGCAAGCTCCCCGCCTCCACACCCGGCGACCCAGACCCCGACGTGTCACCGATGTCCTGATACAGGCCTGTCACCAGTGTCCTGACATCACAAACCCAAAGCGGATGCACGGATGCCACGGCAGGGCCGTGGTGCACGCCCCACCAACGGTGGCAACGTGCATCATATGCGCAGAGTGCTGACGGTGCCGTGGGCAGCGGGCAAGATGGCGTGCTGCTGATCGAGGCGCAGTGACTGCGATTGCGGCTGTATGTACTGATGAGCCGGCCTCCAGTGCCGTCGTTGCTGGCCGCGTGGTCTAGGCGGGCGGTTGAGGAGCGATGTGGCGCGCAGCACGACACTATTGATAGTTTCACGATCGATAGTGATACTATCAATTATGCGCGTCTCTGAACTCAGCGAACGCACCGGTGTCAGCGTCCCTTCTATTAAGTACTACACGAGGGAGGGACTGCTTCCTGCTGGGGAGCAGACTGGCTATAACTCGACCGACTACGGCGAGGCCCACGTGGCTCGCCTTCGTCTGGTCCGGGCGTTGATCGATTCCGGTGGGCTGAGTGTCGCGGCCGCCGGTCGGGTGATCGCTGCGCTCGATGATCCTGATGTGTCGTTGCCGCAGGTGTTCGGCATCGCTCAGCAGGCCGTGCCGCGTGAGGTCAACGCTCCTTCGGAGTCTGCGCTGGATGCGGTTCGGGAGGTGATGCGCGAGTGTGGTTGGGCGACTGTGGCGCAGAACCCGGGCATCCCACTGGCTGGGAGTGTGATCGATGACCTGGCCCGGACTGGGCACACTGAGGTGACCGATCGGCTCTCCCGGTACGCAGCGGCGATGGATCTGGTGGCCGAGGCGGACCTCGATGCTGTGGCCTCCAGCGGCGATAGCGATCAGATGGCAGAGACGGTGGTGGTGGGCATCGCCCTCGGCGATGCTCTGCTGGCGGGTCTGCGTCGCATCGCCCAGGAATCCCACACTCACCGCCGGTACAACGACGGAGTCGTACCCACAGAGAACAAGGAACCCACATGAGCTTCTCTGGCACCACCGCTGAAGCGAGGCCCCCGAGCCCGCTGCCTCGCCCCGACCGTTGGCACCGGCCACTGATCGGCCTGGCTCTGGTCATGGTTGCGCTCTCGGTGGTCACCGTGGTGCTGGCGATCATTGATCCGCGCGAGATCCTTGGCCAGAATGCCTGGTTCAAGCCATTGAAGTTCGCCCTCTCCATCGCAATCTACGCGGTGACCCTGGCCTGGCTGATCGGCCAGGTGCGTCGCCTGCGACGGGTCGCCGATGCCCTGGGCACCGTGACCGCACTCGCGCTGGTGGTGGAGATCGTGATCATCGTCGGCGCGGCTGCACTCGGCACGACGAGTCACTTCAACGTCGCTACCCCGTTGAACACCACACTGTGGGCGGTGATGGCCGTCTCGATCACCATCGTCTGGCTGGCGAGCTTAGTCGTGGGTGCCGCCGTGGCACTTAGCCCCGGCCCCGACCCCGCACGGAACCTCGCCGTGCGCGCCGGAGTCATCCTCGGTGTCGTCGGGATGGCACTGGCGTTTTTGATGACCGGTCCCAGCGAGGATCAGCTCAATGACTTCCAAGGGGTGGCCGGTGCCCACGCGGTGGGCGTCGACGACGGCGGAGCTGGCATGCCGTTCTTCGGCTGGAGCACCGAGGGCGGTGATCTGCGCATCCCGCACTTCGCCGGAATTCACGCCCTGCAGGCCATCCCGCTAAGCCTGCTCACGATCGAACTGCTCTCTGTCCGGTTTCTCGTTTTGCGCGAACAGCAGGTGCGCTACCGGCTAGTGCTTATCGGCGCACTTGCCTTCACCGTCGTACTCGGCATCCTCACCTGGCAGGCACTGAGCGGTGAATCGATCGTCTCTCCTTCGACTCCCACCCTCACCGCGGGCCTCATCACCGCAGCCGGGGCGGTTAGCGCCGCGACCACTGTACTGATCACTGTAGCCCGCACCAGAAAAACGATCGACACACCCGCAAGCCCTCACCGGGTGAACTCACCCGCTCCAGATAAGGAGCGGCAATGACCAAAGCTATAAGCCTCTCTGTGCAAGGACTGGGCAGACGGTGCCGCGAGGTGGCCCCATCAATGAAGCCTCCTTCGACGTCGAAGCGACCTGGGTTCCGTTCCGAGGTAGACCCAGGCATCATCGAGAGCTCCTGATCACTCCGGAGAGCGCGCGAAGACTCATTCGCGCTCTGACGTGACGACGACCCGCCAGCACGTGTGACTCTCTCGGTCAGGGGAGGTGCCTCACAGCGTGTCAATTGCGATGAGGGTGAGCGATGACTCGGTCGGGTCAGTTCTGGGCCTGGGGTGTCTCGTTGGCCATGGTGTAGTCGCCGCGTTGGAGTCTTGCGATCAGGCCCTGGGTCCAGGTGATCGAGCTGTCGGCGGTATGTGCCCACAGTCGGATGGCCTCGACGTGGTGAAGCCAGTCCTCCTGTGTGCCCTCGTACTCGCCGACGACCTGTTCGCGCCAGGCCCGGTAGGCATCGACGCGTTCTTCGAGCAGTTCGATCACTCGGGGGCGCGGAAGCTCGGTCATGAATCCGATTCCTGTGATCGTGTCGGCGATGTCGCCCTCGTGGCTGCGCAGTGACTGCTCCAGCAATTCGAAGAACGCCCTCTCGCCGTCTTTTGTGAGGACGTACTTGGTGCGCGCAGGGCCACTGGAGGTCGCTGCCGTTTCTGTCGCGACCTCCAGGAGTCCGTCCACGGTCAGCTTCTTCAGCGCATGGTAGATCGACCCCTGACGGATGTTCGCCCACAGATGCACACCGCGCGTACCCAGATCGCGGCGGACCTGGTAGCCGTGCGCTTGGCCGAGCTCGCGTACTGAGCCCAGCACCAATAGCTTTGTTGCGATCATCGTGCTCCTCAATGTTTTGACCTAGGTTCAGCATACGCAACACTGGTCAACATTGACTACTTGTCTCACCTCGTCTACATTCATCTGTGTAGTCAAGTCGTACTAGTGGGAGTGTGTGATGCATATCGTCGTCGCAGGAGCAACTGGAGCCACCGGCCGCCTGGTGGTCGAGCAAGCCATCGAGGCCGGCCATGAGGTCACCGCCCTGGTGCGGGACGCTGCCCGGTTCACCGGACCCAAGGCGGTGCGTCTGGTTGAGGCTGATGTGGTCTCCGGGGGTGGCGTCCACCTTCCCCCCGGCGCTGATGTGGTGATTTCGGCGCTGGGAAAGCGTTCGGCCAAGGACAAGGCCCCGGTGTGCGAGTCGGGGGTGCGTCATCTGCTGGCTGCGATGCAGCAGGCAGGGCTGAACAGGATCGTGGTCATCTCCGCCGCCCCGGTGCTGCGTTCAGGAGAAGGCGAGGGCCGATTCTCCCGGTGGGTGCTCGGCCCCTTGGTGCGCCTGTGGGGCCGCCACATCTATCCCGACATCGCACGTATGGAAGAGGTGCTCCAAGGAGCCGGGGACTGGTGTGCGTGGACGATCATCCGTCCCGGCTACCTCACCAACGCCACCGAGGTCGGGCGCTACCGGCTTGTGGCCGGGGCCAACGACCCGGCGAACACCCGTCGCCCGGACCTCGCCGCAGGGCTCCTAGCCGTAGCTGGCGACCCTTCCACCGCGGGTCGTGCCTTCGGGATTGGCAGCCGATGAGTACTCGCGTAGTGAAGGCGTCCTGGCGGCAGTGGTGTGGCCTGGGTGCGATGTCGATCGCGCTGTTCATGATGTCCACCGATCTGACCATGCTCTTCATCGCCCAGCCGCACATCGGCGCTGACCTGCGCCCGACCGCGGCGCAGGCATTGTGGATCATCCATGTCGGTGAGTTTCTGGCCGCGAGTCTGGTCATCACCATGGGTAGGCTCGGGGATCGCATCGGCCGCAAGCGCCTGCTGATGATCGGGATCACCGGTTATGGCATCGCCTCGATGATCGCTGCCTTCGCCCCCACTAGCGAGGCACTCATCGCCGCCCGGGCGATCCTGGGCGTCGCGACCGCTACTGTCACTCCCTCAGCCATGGCGCTGCTGCGCTCCATGTTCACCGACCCGGGTGAATTCTCCCGCGCCTTCGCCATCTTGATGACCGCCTTCTCTGCCGGGATGGCCTTCGGTCCGCCCATGGGCGGGCTGCTGGTCGAGAACTTCTGGTGGGGTGCGGTGTTCCTGGTCAACGTGCCCGCAGCACTCATCCTGCTGGCGGTCGCCCCGTGGACGCTGCCGGAGTTCCGTGACGACCAGCGGGTCCGTCTCGACCCGCTCAGCATCCTGCTGTCGGTGGTGGCAATCATGGGTGTGATCTACGGTATCCAGCAGGCGGCCGAGGGTTCCATCGCTCTCCAGCACATCCTGGTCACCATTCTCGGCCTGGTCTGTGGATACCTGTTCTTGCGTCGCCAACGGCGCCTGGACCAGCCGCTGCTGGACCTCACCCTCTTCGACTACCGTGCCGTGTGGGTCACCTTGATCGCGTTGTTCTTTGTGATGATCGCTTTCGCCGGACCCGAGATCCTCATCGCACCCTTCCTCCAGCTCGGCCTGGATCTCACCGCACTGCAGGCGGGCATGATCCTGTTCATCCCCGCAGTGATCTCGATTCCAGCCACCCTGGTAGCGCCCGCGCTGAAAAGACGGTTCGGCATCCGCGGCGGCACCGCTGTTTCCCTAGCACTGGCCGCAGCGGGGTTTGTCACCTCGGCATCCGCGCTGCTTACCGGAGGCAACACCACCACCCTGGTGGTTCTGACCGTCGGGATGTCTCTGGTCGCTCTGGCCAGTGCGGCTATGACTCTGCTCAGCGAGCTGCTGATCACCACCGCTCCCATCCAGCGCACCGGCAGCATGAGCGCCCTCCAGGACGTCAGCAGCGGGCTGGGAGCCGCCAGCGGTGTGGCCCTGCTGGGCACCATTAGCGCCCTGGTCTACCGATATACCCTCACCCCACCCGAAGGCCTCAGCAGCGCCGACGCACAAGTGGCGGCCGAGAATCCCGGGGCCGCGGCGAGCCTCGCCGACCAGCTCAACGCCGCAGACCGCACCAGCTTCCTGTCCTCGATCGCCGAGTCCATGAGTCTCGGACTGCAATCGGCCCTGCTCATCGCAGCTGCCCTGACGGTGGCGCTCATCGCGCTCCTGCTCCTCGGGTTGCGCGGCTACACCGAACAATCAACGGACAAATAGTGGCTCTACTGTGACCATCGTGCCGCTTACCAGAAGGGTCCTCTCAAGTCCTGCCGAAAGAGTTGTGTTCAATCAGGTGCTTTGAATAGACGGAGTACAGCGTATGTAGATGTAATGCCAGCCAATGATGAAGAGTAGAGAATGACACTTGGGGATGAATCAGCAGATCGTTTACGGTTCAGCTTGGGTCTGCTATGGCGGGTTGGTCAGCTTCCAAAGCCAGGCCCCAAGCGGACCCTCACTATCGAGGGAATCGTAGCTGCAGCGATCGCTATCGCTGACAACGAGGGTATCGAGGCACTGAGTATGCGCCGCGTGGCCGATGAGCTCGGCGCGGGCGCCATGTCGTTGTATCGCTATGTGCCAAGTAAGACCGAACTACTCAACCTGATGCTCGATCACGTCCATGCGCCCACCGATGCTTCAGGGTGCACATGGCGTGAGGTCACCGAAGCCCATGCGCGGCAAACTTGGCGACGTTACCTCGCCCACCCCTGGCTGCTCCAAGTCAACTGGTCCCGTCCGGTCCCCGGCCCGCACATGGTCGCCGACTTCGACGCCGCCCTCGCTGCACTCGACGGCCTTGGTCTAAAGGACGTCGAACGCGTCATGATCCACAACGTCGTCGACGGCTACGTCACTGGTCTGGCTCGGAGTTATGTGCTCAGCCAGGATGCTTCCAAGGATTCTGAGATCAGCGATCAGCAGCACTGGGACTATATGACCCCCATTCTCGATACCGCCGTGGCAACCGGCAACTACCCGACACTGGCAGTACTGTCCGACAGCGCCTTCGGCGCAAACTGGCAGAAGATTTTCGATTTCGGGCTCGAACGCCTCCTGGACGGTCTAGAGCAGTTCATCGATAACCAGGCACCAGACCGCGACCCCGAACTCGAGTAATCTGGAAATGTGGGTGATCGATAGGCCGCCAACGCGGTCATCTGATTCCCTGCATCACTGTTCGCCGCGCTCCCACCAAAACGGGTAGTCAGGGGTTTTTGTCGGTCAGTTAGTCATCTCCCGACCTCCGGTGACCAGGCCATACCGCCAGATGGTCGATGCCAACAATAGTGCAGCCGCCCGTTTTTGGAGGGCCTTGGACGTAGAGCGGCCCCTAAAGGCCTCACACTGCGGTCATGCGCTCAGCAGTGTAGCCGGGCGGCTGCCAGATGCACATAAAAAAGTGCATTCTTCTTGGAAACGGAATGCCGGTAGAGCAGGTAGCCCACTTCGGATGAGTTCAAAATGACAGTTTTAGTCTCCGAGGAGGCCCCGCCGCGGAATGCGGTGGCCGTGATCTCTGCTCCGATGCCTTGACCTCGGGCATATGGATATGCAAAGGCGAAGTGTACGCTGACGGACGACACCAGCCCAGCCACGCGGAATAGCGAGGTCGTCGCTGTCGCCAATCTGTCTGACCGTCAGGCACGTGAGTGTCGGGACAGTGCTCAGCTGGTTTAGACGGTATGTGATAGCTCATCTGCCCATGATGGGCCGCGGGGTCTGGGCCTCGCTCGTGGGTTACCGGCAAGAAGTCCCTTGCCCGGTCGCGCCGACATTTGTGCCAGGCTCCGATGCTTACTGAGCGCAGTAGCGTAGGTTTGGATGTGCACGCACTCCTTGTGTCTACTCAACTTTAGGGCTGGAGTTGCTTGTATTCATGAACTGTGCGATCGCCCCGGCCTGCGAGCTGTTCGCGCACGCGCGGGTAGACCTCTCTACCGAACAGTTCCAGGGAACGGGTCTTCATGTCATGCGGCAGGGGGCCGACGTCGTAGTTGATGTCGACCCGATCCAAGCCCAAAGTCAGAATCAGTTCAGTCAGCTGGTTAGCGGCAGTCTCAGGCGATCCCACTAAGTTCGCCCCAGAGTCAATGGCCGCTTCGAAATTCTCTTTCGACTGGGGTAGCCAGCCACGCTCCCGGCCGATTCTGGAAAACATGGCCCGGTGATACGGCCACACAGCGTCACGGGCACCCTGGTCGGTGTCGTCAATGTATCCGTTCATGGCCAGCCCCACCCGAGGCCGCGGCATCCCGTACTGGTCGGCCCCTCGTCGGAAAAGCTCAGTCGATGCCGTTAGTCGCGACATTGACATTCCGAGGTTGGCGAGCATGAGGTTGAACCCATAGCGAGCGGCGCGAAGGATTGATTGCGGGCTACCGCCCACCCCGACCTAGGTCCGGATGCCATCGGTAGTCTCACTGCGCGGATACACCGCCTGGCCCTCCAATGCGGGGCGCGTACTTCCCTGCCAGTGTATGGGCCCCTCCTCTCGCAGCTGCGCCCATAGGTTGAGGCGTGCCTCGAAAAGAGTCTCGTAGTCAGCTACGTCGAAGCCGAAAAGCGGGAAGGACTCGGTGAATGAACCGCGCCCAAGAATCGGCTCGGCACGCCCAGAGGAAATTCCATCAAGAGTGGCCCACCGCTGATAGGCGCGCAAGGGACCGTCGGTGGTGAGCACGGTCACCGCCGAACTGAGTGTGATGCGTTCAGTACGTCCGGCAATCGCGGCCAGTGCGACTTCCGGCGACGAAGAGACGAAATCATCACGGTGATGCTCGCCGAGGCCGTAGGCGTCGATCTCCAGTTGTTCTGCGAGCGCCCCGTGTTCGACGACGCGCCGGAGCACCTCGCTGTCTGAAGGCCGGGAGCCATCCGGTTCCATCGATACACCGGCGAAGCTCTGCACTCCGAGCTGGACGGGGGACTCAGACACTGCAGGGATCCTCTCGCTCATGTGTGCTGGGGCTCAATGAACTGGACGTCGAGTTCGATGGCGATCCGGTCGCCGAGAACGGCCTCACCGGCACCGAAATGAAGCCCGAAATCGCGACGGCGCAGCTGACCTGTGGCCTCGAATCCGGCATGCGGAAGTCCATCGACCACGCTGGTCTGGACTCCGCCGAACTCGACATCGAATGTGATCGGCTGGGTGACTCCGCCGATGGTCAGCTCACCGTCGAGCTGTCCCTGCTCGCCGTCGTCATTGGTGATACGCACGCGGGTCGAACGAAACGTCATCGTGGGACGTTTCTCGACGTTGAGGAAGTCAGCGCCGCGGATATGGGTGTCGCGGTCGGCATTGCCGGTGTCGATCGATCCTAGACCGACAGTTGCGGCGACGGAGTGATCACCGCTGTTCTCAGCAATCTGCAGGCTGCCCTCTAGTTGGGCAAACCGACCACGGACCTTGGATACTCCGAGGTGACGGATCGCGAAGCCAATGTTTGAGTGGGACGGGTCGAGCTCCCACTTACCTGGTGCAAGCGGCAACTTGGTGACGGTCTTGCTGGTCATAGAATCCTCCTGAGGGACGTTCAGCCACTGAGACGGTGGCACACCATGTGGACAGAACCAGCATGGTGGCGACACCACCGGGCAACCAGACCACGCTGAGACTAGTAGTCACAGGGCTACCCTCGCGGATGTACCGCATAAGAAGCCTCGGTAGACTGCGATACATGCCTGATAACGAACTGGGATGCTTCCTACGCAGCCGTCGCGAGGCCATCACTCCCGAGCAGGTAGGGCTGGTCCCGGGCACTCGACGCCGGACCCCGGGGCTGCGCCGATCTGAACTGGCTACCCTGGCGGGCCTGAGCGTGGAGTATCTCAGCCGTCTCGAACAGGGGCGTGACCGAAATCCCTCACCACCGGTGCTTCATGCTCTAGTGACTGCTTTGCAGCTCTCGCCAGTTGAGGCGCAGCTGCTGCACCGGGCAGCCAAAGCCGCTGGTAACCGGGACTGCCCTGTGGCGCACCCACCTGCCCGGCAGATCCGCCCGACCATTCAGCTGCTGCTCGAGCAGTTCGAAGCGACCCCCGCCGCGGTGCTGAACCGGGCTGGTGAAATTCTGGCCTGGACCACCGGCTATGAGTCCATCTCCGGGCCGACGGGCATGCTCGATTCGACGTTGCCGAGCATCCCCCGGTTCGTCTTCAATGACAGTCGAGCCAGAACTGTCTACCCGGACTGGGACACCGTGGCAGACCGATGGAGCGCCGAACTTCGTGAGGGTTTGTCTCGCCCTGACCCGTACGTGGCAGAACTCGCTGAAGAACTCTCAGTCACAGCTGGTCCGGGATTCAACGATCGGTGGAACGGACCCCCGGTGGTGCCGCCGCGCAACGGTCATGAACGGGTCATCCACCCACAGGCCGGTGAACTGAGCCTTGCCTACGAGGTGCTTGAACTTCCTGATAGTGACGACCAGCGCCTGCTGGTGCAGCTCCCCGCTGACGAGCACACCTCATCCCTCCTCACCCAACTCACAGCTGTCCCCCAGCCGACCCTACGAATTGTCGGAGGCTGAGGTGCTGCTTTCGCCCATCGGGTACGTCACAAGTACTCGGGCTGAGGCACGTGATGATCACTGGGACTCCGAGACCGCTTCAATAGCACTAACTGAGGACTTCGCGTCCGATGCCCTTGTCGGATTGGACACCTTCAGCCACGTCGAGATCGTCTACTACTTTCATCGAGTCCCTGACGAGAAAATTGAGCACGGTGCGCGCCACCCTCGCGGCAACGAGGACTGGCGAGCAGTCGGGATCTTCGCGCAACGCGGGAAGAACCGTCCCAATCGTCTCGGTATCAGTGTCTGCCGGATCATTGGAATCGAAGGCAAGATTCTTCGAGTCGACGGGCTCGATGCCATTGACAGCACACCCGTGCTCGATGTTAAACCCTGGATGGCCGAGTTTGGCCCTCGTGGCGTTGTTCAGCAGCCCGAATGGTCGACCGAGTTGATGCGTGACTACTGGTGAGGCTGCCACCAACCACATCGGAATGGTCAGTAAGCCCTACACCCCCCCCCGACACCGCAGTTCAGCTTGGTCCACCCTGGTGCAGATTGGACGACAGTACACGCGAGAGTTCACGGCCATGTCGTGCATGGCGATCCCAGAGCGGCGCAGCAAGCCCCAGAAGCCGATGCCGATCACACCGTAGGTGAGTAACGAAACTGCAATCAGGCGTCGGTCTGAACTCTCAAAGCCGCCATACACGGTACCAATAGCGACGATGTGTCCCAACTGCCAAGGCACGGCGATCTTCAGAACGTTCCTACTGATAGCCCTAGCAAGCGAAAGAGGCTGACCATCAGATCGCTCCACTCGCAGGCCGAGCCGTCGTTTCCCCCAGGTCGCGCCACGTACCTCCGCACGTGCAGCCACGCCTGTGGCGATGATCACTGGGACAACGCTTACGGAGATCACGAACGCCTGGGACTTGTCCCAACCAGCACTCGTGGACAACGCACCGACCGGCGCTGTGGCGGCCGCAATCCCAAGGTATCCAGCCACATCCAGCGCGTAGGCAGCGAGCCGACGCGCCGCCAGCTGGTTGAACTTCATGTTCACATTTTCTCTAGACAACCGCCTCGCTTCCGAGCGTCTCGACCGGACCGAACGCGCGGACGTCCTCTTACCAATGGTCACCAGGAGCTGCCCCAACGGGGTCCCATCGCAGAACCACTGAATATTCCTGAGAGTCTTCCAAGATAGCGGTGCATCAGGTTCTGCCCCTGGGAATGGCGCGGTAGCGCAAGGCCCCGCCAAGAGAGACCGTACAGAACGACGACGATTCCAGTGGGCAACCGGGCAGTGTTTCGTGACGCGGGTGAGCGTGACAGGGGGATTTCTCTGGCATGGTTGGTGTTTTAGTGACGTGTCAGCCGGATCTCATCGATCAGGCGCGAGAAGCCGTCGTTGACATGCCCCTTGTGAACGCTTTGATCGATCCAGGCCTTGAGCTGGCGTAACGGTGCGGCGCCGACACCGGCCTGCTCGCGACTGTCGATCACGTCGCCCATCAGCGCGGCATGGGTTCGTAGTGGCCCCATCTCCAGTGGATGGACGCCAGTCTGCGCCGCTTGCACCATGGCTTTCAGTAGTGGGCCGGAGGAGACCACAGAGTCCACCGCGAGCGGAGAGAAATCACTGAGGTCTCCTCCTTCGGCTTCGACGTAGGCAAGGTTGCGAAGGTAGGAATCCCAGGTCTCGTATCCTAGGGTCACCAGTGCGGTGAAGTACGCGGCCGCAGATCCTGGGTCGGGTCCGTAGAACTTCGAGACACCGCCGAGGCTCTGCAGTAATCGTTTGTGTTCCTGGTAGGTGGTCTCTGATCCGCTGTAGAACAGCATGGCCTCTTCGCTTCCGATGTTTTCAGGGCCGGCCATGATGCTGGCATCGAGATACTGAGCATGCTGTGCTTCGGCCCAGCGGGCTGCTTCACGCGCCTGGGCGGGGTTACTGCTGGTGAAATTCACCAGTTGCCTGCCATTTATAGCCGACCCCAGGGAGCTGAGGACTTCCATGACAGCGGTGTGATCCAGTACGCAGACCACTACCACATCGGCACTCTTGACTGCCTGGCTAGGTGAGTCAGCGATGATCGCCCCATGGGCGCCTAGTGCTTGTGCGCGTCCGGATGTGCGGTTCCAGACCGTTGTCGGCCGCCCTGCGGCGAGTACCGCCTTGGCGATGGCGCTTCCCATCGCGCCAGTACCGAGTACGGCTACGGACCCTTCGAGACTGAGATCCACAATTGTCGTTGTCCGGCATGTTCATCTCTCCTTCTGCTTGATGAGGGTCTCCTGTTCGTGCTCCACGGAGGTGGTTTCCTGGCCATCGTCGCGGCTGTGTTGACCGCGGTGACGGGGACGGTCCCGGAAGACGAGGACGACGGCAATCAGCAGTGCGGCGAGTCCCATGAACGCTGCTCCGATGATCGCGAAGTTCTGCAGTCCCGTGCCGATCGCTTCGTGCACCACCTCGAGTAGAGCAGGTCCGGTGGAGCCGAGGTTTTCTGCTGTGGTGACTCCGCCGTGGAGGCTGGCCAGCGCTGAGTCAGCAGCGGTCTCGGGTACCTGAGATGGTATCGACGTCTCCAGCCAGGCGCGGTAGAACACCGTACCGAGGGCGCCACCTGCCGCGATTCCGAGTCCATGCCCCATTTCGGCGCTGACCTCTTGTGCAGCGCTGACTGATCCGACCTTTTCCGCCGGTGCGCTGGAGATGATCAGATCGACGATCAGAGCAAAGCCTCCTCCTTGCCCGATAGCAATGACTGATAGTGCGGCGATGATGGCCGGAAGTCCAGTGTCGGCACCGGCGGTAACTGCGACTAAAATCCCGCCTACCGTGGCGGTGCCGAGCCCGAGTGCCACCACCACCGCCGGGCGCATCTTTTTGGCGAGAGCTGGCGCGAGCAGGGCTCCGAGAATGTTGAACGCTACAAAGGGTAGGGTCGCCAGGCCGGCCTGCAGTGGGGTCAGACCGATCACCAGCTGGAGGTATTGGGTGACCAGGAAGTAGATTCCCATAGCACCGATGGTGAATACCAGCACTGCGCCCAGGGAGGGCCCGACGCGCCGGTCGGCCAGCAGGGCCATGTCGAACAGCGGTTCAGTCAGTTGGCGCTGGCGGCGGATGAAAAACCACAGCGCCAATACGCCCGCAGTCGCGATGCTGATGTTGACCCAGACTGTTCCTTCACCGGTCTGCTGTCCGGTGGCCAGTTCCTGCAGTCCATAGACAAGGGCGAAGATCCCGACAATGGAGAGGACGATGCTGGGCACATCGAAGCCGCCGGTGTTGCGCTCAGTGCGTTCAGGCAGCAGCCAGGGCCCCAGCAGCAGCAGCGAGGCCATGAAGGGGACGTTGATAAGGAACACTGAACCCCACCAGAAGAACTCCAGCAGCGCCCCACCCATCAGGGGACCGAGCGCGCCGCCTACTGAAAAGGAGCTGAACATGATCGCCACGGCAAATCGGCGCTGGGTCTCGTTGGTGAACATTGTCCTGAGCAGTGAGAACAGTGAGGGCATCAATGTCGCCCCGGCCACACCGAGCAGGGCTCGGGCGATGATAAGCATCTCGGCGTTGACTGAGAACGCGGCAACGGCAGAGAGTACTCCGAAAGCAGCCCCTCCGATCAGTAGTAGCCGGCGGGGACCAATACGGTCTCCGACACGTCCCGCGGTCACCAATAGGGCACCTATGACGAAGGTGTAGATGTGAGTGATCCACATCCCTTGAGAGGCGCTGGTGTCCAGGTCCGCGCTGAGGGTGGGCAGCGCCAGGAACAGCACGGTCAGGTCAGAGGCGACCATCAGCATCGGCAGTACCAGAAGGGCCAGTCCAGCCCATTCCTTCCACGTGGCTCGTGTATCAGTGTCAGATACCGGTATCGGCGTCGTCGGTGGTCCCTCATAGTCGTTCGCGGTTTTATCGGCCGGGGTCATGAGATCGTCTCTTTCGCTTGGTGTTCGTCGTTCGGGTGTGTTCTGTTGTCGTTCACCGAGAGTCATCGGTGACCGCGATGGCCTCGACCTCGAAGAGCATTCCCGGCAGGGCGAGGCCAGCGACTCCCAGGAGTGTCTGGGTCGGTGGTTTCTTGCCCCAAAGTGCTTCGATCTGGGCGACCAGAGTGCGGAGCTTGTCGGTGTCGAGATCCACCACGTAGGTCCGCAGTTGGACCACGTGTGCTGGTGTCACATCGGCTGCGGTCAGAGCGGTCCGGAGGTTGCGAAACGCTTGCCTGACCTGCCCGGTGAAGTCCGTGGATGTGACGTGTCCCTGCGCGTCTGAGGCGTACTGACCCGCTACGAAGACGAGATCGTGAGTCACCGCGAGATGGCTGTAGCCGAAGCTCACCGGGTTATGCAGGTCACCGGGGTTAAGTATCTGATGGGTCATGGTGGGAGGTCTCCTCATTGACGTTTTCGGTCCTTGAGCCGCTATGTGGGGACCGCGTGGGTTTCCCCATTGGCCGATGGTTCGAAGTCCAGGCCCGGGTAGGGACGGGCCTTCCGGGCTTGTCGCAGCATGGGGGCCCACCAGGCAAGTTCGTCGAGGACCGCGGTGGCCGGGACACGTAATCCAGCGGTGTCTACGGGGCGTCCGTCGTAGTCGAAGACTTTCTCGAAGTTCGCCAGGGAGATGAAGCTCTTGGTGGTGATAGCAGGGAACTCCGGGAAGATCCCCCGCAGGTGCTCCACCGCGGTCAGCCCACCGGTGACCCCGCCATAGGAGATGAAGGAGACCGGCCGGAGCACCCACTCGGTGTAGAACCAGTCGATCGCGGTCTTCAATGAGGCCGGATAGCTGCGGTTGTAGACCGGGGTGATCAGCGTGTAGGCATCGGCTTTGGCCAGCCTCGTGCCGAGCCGGACGACGCCCTCTGGAGGCGGAACACTGTAATCGTTGCCGGCCAGCTCCACGGGAAGTTTATAGTCGGCCAGGTCGATCACATCAACCTCGAAAGCCCCGTGTTTCTGGGCTTCTGCGGTGAACCATGTGGCCACTGTGGGGCCGAAGCGGTCGGGGCGGATGCTGCCGATGATCACAGCCAGGGTAGGGGTCTCGGCGGTGGGCATAGTCAATGGCTCCTATGAGTCGGTGAACGTGTCATCACTGATCGTGGACCGTGGTGTCTCCGGGATGTCTCCGAAAAATCTCCGAGGAGTCTCCGCAAGAAGTGGTTGGCACTGACTCCGTAGAATCGCACCATGAGAATTGAGGTGCTGGGACCAATCCGCATCCGGGACGACGACGGGTGTGTGGTCGAGGTGCCCGAGCGGAAAGTCCGCGCCCTACTGGCGGCCCTGGTCACCGCTGACGGGCAGGCAGTGCCCACCGAGACACTGTTGGACCAGGTCTGGGGCCAGACGCTGCCTGCGAATCCAGCCCGGGTCCTGCAGTCCAAGCTTTCTCAACTTCGGATTCTGCTGGACAGCGCAGCCGTTGGTGGTCGCGGGGTTCTGACGCGTGAGCCTGGCGGCTACCGCCTCGAGATCAATCATGGTAAATCTCAGGGAGCGGGGGAAGCCGTCCGCACCGATGCTGATGAGCTGCGGTGGCGTGTCCTCGAGGCACAAGCGGCCGCCGAGCCTGCCGAACAGTTGGAGACCCTTGACGGCATCCAAGAACTGTGGCGCGGCCGCCCCTACGGCGAGTTCGCTGACGAGCTGTGGGTCACTGCAGACACCACGGCACTGGAGGAAATCCGTCTGCAGGCAGCAGAGCTGCAGGCTGAGGCATTACTGGCGACCGGACGGCCCCAACCCGCCTATGCGGTGGTGCAGCCGCTACTGGGTGAACACTCCACTCGGGAAGCGCTGGTGGCCACTGCGATGCATGCCTGCTATCTGACCGGCAGACATCCGGAGTCCCTGAGACTGTACGAACGGCTGCGCACACATCTGGCTGAGGAGCTCGGAGCCGACCCACGCGCCACGACCCAAAAACTGCACCAGAAGATTCTCCGGCAAGATCCCGAACTCACACCTGCTCCGGTACCAAGTGGCCGGACTCAAGCAGTCTCCGTGCCGTCAAGTCCTCACGCCGATGCAAGGCGCCTGCAAGGGAACCTCCCGCAGCTCAGTTCTGCACTGATCGGGAGAGAGCCAGAGTTAGCAACTCTGAAAGAGCTCATCCTCAACCAGCGTCTGGTCACGGTGCTCGGTGCCGGTGGTGTAGGCAAGACGCGCCTGGCTACTGCTGCAGCAGTCAGTATCCTCGCGGACCAAGATGAGGGCTCGCAAGAGAGTGCACCGGACCTCAGCTCGGCCTGGTTCGTCGATCTCACCGGCCTGGCTGGGGGCGGGGCCATCGAATCCATCACGGAGCTGATGGTCACACTGCTCAAGCTGCCCGCGGCCCAGGGTGATCATGAAACGCTGCTCTCCCGTGTAGCCGCTGCACTGGAGGAGCGCAGGGCGCTGCTGGTGCTGGACAACTGCGAGCATCTGATCGACGCTGCACCGCTGTTCACCGCAGAGCTGCTCAGCAGAACAGAGCATGTGCGAGTGCTGGCAACCAGCCGCGAGCCGCTGGGCTTTCCGGAGGAGCAGCGACTCCCTCTCATGCCGCTCGCAGTGGAATGTCCTGTCCCCGACGATCAAGGCTCTCCCGCCCAGGGTGGTGCGGTGCAGCCGAGCGATGCGCCGGCGGTCAGGCTGTTCCTGGTCAGGACTCGTGCAGTCGCTCCGCAGCTTCAGCTCAGCGAACAGGACCACAGCATCATCGCCGAGCTCTGCCGTCGCCTGGACGGACTTCCGCTAGCGATCGAGCTCGCCGCCGGAAGGATGAACACCTTGACGCCCCAGGATCTGCTTGAACGCATCACCGACCGGCTCGATCTGTTTGCGGGTTCTGTCAGGGGCGCGCCGCGGCGCCAGCAGACTCTGCGTGGCATGCTCGACTGGAGCTGGGAGCTGCTTGACGAGACCGAACAAGCCCTCCTGCGCAGGCTCGCCGTTCACCCGACCAGCTGGACACTGGACACCATCGAGGCGATCTGCTCAGACTACGGTATGCCGGCAGGAACCGCCCAGACGCAGAACCCCGTTGAACATAGCCAGGCTGGACAGAGCGCGGATGAGCTGGGGAGCAGTCTGTTGCTTCGAACTGAGGCTTTGCCTGTACTCGCTCGGCTGGTGGACCGCAGCCTGGTCTCCACAGTGCACATCGAGGCCGAAAGCGGTACTACTGTGCGTTACCGGCTGCTGGAAACAGTGGCGACCTATGCCGCGGAGAAGCTCAAAAACACCGGGGAAAGGCCGGAGGTCGCGGCCCGCCACATCGCATACCACCGGACAATGGCGGAATGCGCCCGAGACTTCGTGTTCGGCCCCCATGCCCGGGACTGGATACGCTGGCTCGATGAGGAACGGGAACACCTCCGCCATGCCCATGCCGAAGCATTGCGTACCGGGGACGGAGCCAATGCGGTGGCGCTGATTCTCTCCACGTTCTGGTACCGCTGGATGACCGGACAGCTAGGGGGCCTGGTCCATGCCCTGCGGTCCACTGTGGCCTGTCAGGGGCCTCGCGACAACTCACATAAGCAAGCAGCAGTCCTGGTGGCCAGAGTCGATGAGAGTCCTGACATGGACATGAGTCCCCGGTATAGAGAGATCACCACTGCATTGGCTGCTTTCGGGGACGACGAGGAGTCTGTGCGAGCCCGTATGCAGGTGCAGTGGTTCCCCGCCACAGCCTTGATTACTTCGGAGGACTACCGACACATTGGCGAACAGCTGGCTCAGGAAGCCATCGACTACTTAGCAGCGCATGGAGACCTGCACGGTGCAGCTTTCGCCGCTGTTCAGCGGGATTTTTTCCTGCTGGACCATTGGAATGTTCCACCCCAGGGGTTGCCGGGTGGCCATGATGCGGAGACGATCTTGCGTGAGAGCGGCGACGACTACGGTCTTAGCCAACTGCTCACGGTACTTCACATCAAGGCAGAGAACGACGGCCAGACGGCAGCCGCTGAGAAGATCGCCGAAGAGGTCCTGGAACTGACTGTTAATCTTGATTTCAACGGTGAAGCTGCATACTGGTTTCTCATCCGTGCCCTGAACAGTCTCCGTGCCGGTGATTTTGATGCCGCAGAGAAGGCCATCGAGGAAGCACTGACCCTGACAAGAACGATGGCCTTCCGGCCCGTTGAAATATTCGCTAGGGCGGCTCAGGCGGCATGGGCAACGGCCCGCGGAGACACAATCAACGCGGTAGAGATCCTCGATTCTCTCTCTGCCGCCGAAAAGCATCATGGCGCCCGCTGGGTGACCCGAATACTGGGCGAAGAGGCTCTGCCCACCTCGGAGGAGTTCACCCGAGGCTGAGCTTTCATCAACGCCATTGCCGAAGTGGCGGAACCGGACAGTCAGATCCGCGCCATGGCAAATCAGCACAAGGACGCCGTCGCCGGATACCTTCGCACGTTGCTGGTCGATGCCGGATACCCCGACGATCCCGACCTGGCCCGGCGGCTCCTGCTCCTGATGGACGGGGCCGCAGTCACCGAACTCTATGAACGAACCGACCGCCCCGCCCGGCAAGCCAAGAAGATGGCCGAGGCGCTCCTGCAGAACGCCTCATGATTGACGCACGGCGCTAGAGCGCCGTCGGGACAAGCCGGCCGAGGCGTTTTGCGGCACGAGCATCGTCACCTAAGTGTGGGGAATGTTCCGTTCAGAGTTGCTTGAAACCGGGTTTCGTGTGCCGTTGATCGGGAGTTTCGAGTTCCTGGAACAGGGTGATTTCGAGGTCTGCTGGGGCGTTGAGGCGGGAGTTCAAGGACCGCCAAGGGGTTTCCCGCGGTGCTGCGATGAGCTCGGCCCCGGCATCAGTGAGATCATCGGTCCTCGCTGGGCCGTCGTCGACCTCGAAAGCGGGGCGGATACGGGCGCTGGGTCGCCCATCGGCCTCAACGGCATCGATCATCTTCACCTGCGCGGGGTTGGAGAGTTCCAGGGTGGCTCTGCCTGCTTCGAGGATTGCGACGCGGGCCTCGCCGTCACCTTCGAAGGCGGCGCTCTCAGGGAGGCCGAGCACGTCGCGGTAGAAGGTGAGGGCGGCGTCGAAGTCCTCAGCCTCGACGATGAGGCGAAGTTGTTTCACCGGGGGCTGCTGTTCAGATGTGGAATGTGTCATGCTGATGAGGATAAAACCTGACATCAATGTGAGGGGCAAGTCATGCGTATCGGTGAGCTCGCTCAGCGCACCGGGGCAAGCATCCGGTCGCTGCGCTACTACGAGGAGTGCGGGCTCATCTTGCCAACGCGCAGTGCCAGCGGGCAACGGTATTACGAGGAGTCAGACGTTGACCGGATCACGGTGATCCGGCAGTTGCTTGCTGCCGGCCTGGGAACTGCGGCAATCGATGATGTGCTGCCGTGCATGACTGAACCTTCGACCCAGACATCGCTTCTGACTGCTCGTCTGGTGCAGGAGCGGGACCGGCTCAACGAAGAGATCGACCAGCGCGTAGCAACGCGCGAAGCTCTCACAAGGATCATTGAGGTTTCGCCTGAACTGAGCTGAGTCCGGTGAGTGCCAGGCCTTCGGCCCGGATGCCTCGTCATTCGTCGGCAAACCGAGATGCGATCGAGGGCGGCCTGTTCTTCTCGAGCTGCCCAGCCGATAAGAGCGCGACGCTTCGTCGCCTCCGCCCCGGCTCGCTGATTCTGCAATGGGGACTTGCAATCAGTACCCAGGTACCGATTTACGCTGGTGGTGCGGTCGAACAAGACGACCGGCAGAGAAGAAAGGCGAGACCCATGACCATCGACGTGACACACCAAGACCTCGCAAGCGCACTGAAGGAATCACAAGTTCCTGTCGTCGTCGAGTTCTTCGCCCCATGGTGCGGAAACTGCCGCCGCATAGCGCCGGTCCTCGATGCGCTGGAAAAAGAGTTTGCAGACCAGGTGCAGCTGGTGAAGGTGAACGCCGAGGAAAACCCAGAACTGGTGGCGAAGTACGGCGTCACCTCAACGCCAACGGTGATCGCCCTGGGGCGGGAGAGGCCTCTGGCGAAGGTTATCGGAGCACAGCCCAAGGCGGTACTTCAGGACATCTTCACCGCGGCCGCTCACGGGACATCGCCTGCTGCGGCTACGACCTGGGTGCCAGAAGATGCGTGCAGACTACCCAGCGTCGACCGGCCCGGTCGCCTGAACGAATTCGAAAACCTGTTCGCCGCGGCACTCCACTCGACCGAACGCCGCGAACCTACCTGGCTGCGCCTTCGCCTGGACGCTGCTCCCCAGATCGAGGACCAGGTGCGAGACCTGACCGCGCGAGAGGCGGAGTGCTGTGACTTCTTCGACTTCTCCATCCGGCCGACGCGTGGGGCGTTCATCTTGGACGTACGGGTTCCACCATCGCGTGCAGAGGTGCTCACGGGGATCGAGGAACAGGCCATTTCCGCGAAAACCAAAGCGGCCCTCGTGGGGGCGGACCAATGAGACCCGGCCAACTCGCCCGAGAAGCGGGCCTCAATCGCCAGACGCTGCGCTACTATGAGCGCCGCGGCCTGTTACCGGAACCGGACAGGTCGCTCGGTGGTCACCGCGACTACGGCCACGATGCCCTCGTCCTGTTGCGAATGATCAAAGCCACGCAGCGGCTGGGATTCACCTTGGATGAGATCCAGGACCTGCTCGCCATCGGTTCACATCGCGGCCCCCGTCCGGGACTCCGAGCACATGCCAAGAAGAAGATCACGGACATCGACGCCAAGATCGCGGATCTCCAGTCCATGCGCGCTGATCTGGTCTCCGTTGTGGAGGCCGGGTGTTCGGACCTGCAGGAGTGCATCTGTGTGTCGGAGTCCCCGATGCCGTTCACCGGCCTGGGAGCATCTGATTGACGTGGGGATCGTGTGGTGAGTCGACCGCTTCCGGCTTCTCAGAGTCATCTCCGACGTCGAGCCTGGTAGGGAACAGCATCTTCATCTCGGACCATCAGGTTCATGTGCCTGCGTCAGCGGGATGCGTGGGCGGTTTGAGCGCGAGGCCCAGGGTTCCTATGGCGGTTGAGATCAGTGCAGTGAGCACCAGAGTGGCTTGTCCTAGTTCTAGGATGATCCCGCCGAGAGTCGCGCCGCTGGCGATGCCGAGGTTGAGCACCGAGACAACAATGCTGCCGGCCAGTGGGCGGAACGATGGGCTGGAGAGGCGGAGCACCCGCGCTTGCAGGATCGGCGGAAATGCGCCGATCGCAAAGCCCCACACGATTGTGCCGGTCACGAAGAGGACCGGATAACCATCGCCGAGGCGTAGCAGTATCAGACCTGTGGCGATCATGGCGGCCGCGGCGATGACTGCAGCGCGTGGGTACTGGTCGGAGGCGACCCCAGAGACCGCGACGCCGAGGCCGCCGGTGGCTCCCAGGACCAGCAGTACAGCAGGAATGGCACTGCTGCCGAGCCCGCCGAGGCCGGTGATCAGCGTGGTGATATAGGTGAAGGCAGCGAAGTGGCCCATCAGAACCAGACCGCCAGCAAAAGCAACGAGCACGACGCCGCGCGCACTGCGATCCCAGACCCCGGTGGTCTCCTGCGCCCCGGGGGTCTGGGTGTGCCGGGGCAGGATGAACCAGAGTGCGCAAGCAGTCAGAGCCAGGAACACTGAGAGTCCCGAGAACACCCCGCGCCAGCCGGAGTGCTCGGCGATGAACGCCGCAGTGGGCAGCCCGGCAAGACCAGCGAGTGCGGGTCCGGCCAGCACGATCGACAGTGCTCGTCCCACGCGTGCCGGGTCGACAATGGTGGCGACGTAGGAGACGACCACCGCCCAGAACAGTCCGTGTGCCGTCGCAGCCAGAACGCGGCCGATCAGCGCGAAGGTGTAGTCCGGGGCGAGAGCGGTGAGCAGATTGGCTGGGGCAGTCGCGGCGAGGCTGATGGTCAGCAGCACGGTGCGCGGTACCTTCAGAGTCAAGCGGACCAAGAGGATGCTGGCCACGACGATGGTGACTGCCCACGCGCTGACCAGCACCCCGATGGCGCTCTCCGACACCCGCAGGTCCCGGCTCATCGACGGCAGAAGCCCGGAGGGGAGCATCTCTAAGGTGACAGTCCAGAACGTTGCCGCGGTGAGCACCGCGAGCACAGGCCATATCCGTCTGGAGCGCTGGAGTGAGGGGGTGGCGTGTTCTTCGGTCATGCCGCTACGCTAAACATTGACATCACTGTCAAGGCCAAGTTGTGGACACGTCTAGAACACAGGAGAGCAAAGACAACGAATGCGGATCGGAGAAGTGACCCGTCGGACGGGAGTGACGGCCCGGATGCTGCGCTACTACGAGGAGCAGGATCTCCTCAGGCCTGGACGCCATCCCAACGGCTATCGCGACTACACCGAGTCCGAGGTGGAGCGCGTCGCGACCGTCCGGGATCTGAGCAGCTCTGGGGTGCCGACCCGTTTCATCAAGATCATCCTCGACCGGCAGGCCGGTACGACGGCGTGGACCAGCAGTTGCGATGAGATCCTCGCTGGTATGGTCCGCGACCAGATTGCTGACCTGGACTCGAAGATCAGCTGTCTGACCACCAGCCGAGAAGCCCTGACACAGTTTCTGTACGATGCCCGGCAGCCAATCGCATAACCGCAGTCTGCAGCCGCATCAGCGAACTACGAGCCTTGCCAGCAAACGCCGGAACGTGGCCGAGGCCCTTCAGCGGAGACTGCGCCAGCCCTCAGCTGACACCAACAATCAGCGCAATCGCCTGTTTGCGGTGCTTCCTTTGGGCTGGGTGGTGGTTCACACCAGAAACGGTGAACGCCTCAAGGGGTACTCTCGTGATGAATCGACAGGCCGGTTTCTTCTGGAAGGATCTCTGGGACCAGTTCCCATTGGTCGGTGTATTGGCCGGTGAACTGGGGCCGGTAAGGAATCGGCGCCTCGGTGAAGAGGCTCTCCAGCCGGCCGGTGAGCCCGGCGAGGACGTCGTCGTAATCCTCGGTGAAATCCGCACTGGGCAGCGCCCAGGGGTCAAGGACGCTCATTCCTGTGTAGGCGAAAGTCCCATGCAGCAGACCGAAGAGCAGCTCGTTGAGCTCTCCGCTCTTACCCCTGGGCCCGATGGATGCGGGACGGTCCCCAAGAGTCACCGCTGCCAGCGCTCTTTTCCCGGTAAAGGGGCCCTGCTCGTATCGGAGCCTTTGCCCGGTTGAGGCGTCCTTGCCGAAGGCGAAACCACTGATGAACACCCGGTCGAACCAGCCCTTGAGAATGGCTGGCATGCCATACCACCACAGGGGGAACTGGACGACGACGGCATCGGCTCGAAGGAGCTTCTCCTGCTCGGAGGCCACATCGTTAGGCAAGCGTTCCTGCAGATAGGCATCTCGGACATCGGCGGTGACGTGAAACCGTCCGTCTTCCAGGGTCCCAGCATCTGCCTGGCGCACTACCGGGTTCCAGTCCATGGCATAGAGGTCAGAGTCCAGAACTGTATGTCCGGCCGATTCCAGGTGCCCGATACCGTCGCGGCGCAGGCTGCCGTTGAGGGACCGATGTTCAGGGTGAGCACTGAGCCATAGAATCGTTCGTTGTGTCATACCGCCATCTTCGTTGAATGAGGGACCATGATGCACATACAGACATTTTTGTCATCAGAGGGTCATCGAGTACAAGTCAGGTCATGGTGAGTGAGCTGCCCGGCGTGATGCTGCCAAAAGCTGTGCAGCTCTGCGGCGACGTGCTCCCGACCTTTCTCGCAGAGATTTCAACCAACTGGAACGCTGACCCGGGAGGCACCGGAGTGATCGGCATTGGCCAACTGTTGTGCAATGAGTGCCACGCGTTTCCCCAGGTGTTCCGCCGTGCGAAGGTCGGATTCCTGCATCGCGTCGGCCCTCCAGGTGCTCAAAGCCTGGGGAAGAACGTGGTCACAGATGCTGAAACTCTCGCAGCGCGATTGGCTGGAAGGCGTCTCACTCGGATCGATTATAAGCTGGTTGAGGTGTCGAGGTGGAAGCTCGAAAGGCCTGATCCAACGGAGATGATCAAGCTGTTTTTCTACGGCGACAGGATCTACTGGGGTGATCGGCGTGAGGAGTACGAGAAGCTGAAAGCTGAACCCGACAAGCTCAACGAGTACGAGTTCCAGTACCTCGTGGCGTCTGGTGAGATGGCGCTGTTCTATATGGGATATGCCTGGCTGATCGAGCAGATGGTTCTTGCAGCGAGAGTCAGGGCGTAACCGGAGCCTGAGGTCGCTACTGCTGTGGAGCAGGTTCGTGCATCAGTCGAAGCCTCGAAAGCCCACCCTGATTGATGCATAGTTGGACCAATTCATAAACCTGCGCATGGAAGTCCTGGACCGTTGTCTTGGGGCTGGCAGTAATCTCCACCGGAGTGTACCGATGGACCGGAGTGCCAAGGTCGCCTGTTAGGAAGTTCGTGTTGTCGGAGGTCCAGAACTCCAACAGCTCGGAACCGCCCCACTCGATCCCCACACAGACGTCGTATTCATCGAGTCCATAGTGTTCGGCGACGGACCAGACCAGTGCCATGTGATCTGCGACTCCAAGTTCAATCAGCGAGCCTGTGATTTGGTGCGGTTCCATCAGGTCGTCCATGCTGCGTCCGGGAGCACCACCTAGGCTCGTTGTTAGAAGGACGGATCCATCATGGAGTAGTCCCACTTGGGTGTCCTGCCAACTGCGGCGGGAACCATCAGACGAGACGGTCCATCGACGTAACCCGGGACGCGGCGAGGGCCAGCTAGTCTCCATCATGGGATGTGGAGCCTGACCAGATATCCAATTCTGAACTACGCTGAAGGCCCGTTGGATGAGCTGACTGGCGTCGCTCCGATCCATTGACTTGCCCACGAACGGCATCCGAGGGCGGGCCGCCGCGATGAGCCAGGCGCGGTCTTCTCCCCGACCTACAGCAGCTTCGTCGTAGAGAGCGGCTAGGGCTTGAGCCGAATGACGACGTTCCTCGAACCGGGCACGGTAGGCGTGTTCGATCTGGCGTTCCTTCATCCACTCCGTGTCGGCATCGTTGCGCAGGGGTGCGCCAAAGTATTGATTCTTCAAGATCAGGTGAGGGCCTTCTGCGCTGGGCGGTACCTCTATGACCACGGCACGAGGTTCGCTCTCGTCTAACCGATGGATTTTCAGATTCATCACCGGGGGTACGATGGCGGAGTATGCCGCAGCCCTGAGCGTCCGCTCCTGGCCCTCGGTAAATACATCGACGTTGACTCGCTCAGCAGCACACTTCTGCCTCTCGGCTGCTCCGTAGACGATGATCCCGCCGCCGGAGTTGGCCATCGCCGCGATGTCTTTGGGGAGGTCAGTATCGGCGAGGCCTTTGGTCTGCGGTAGTTCGCGCTTCCAGTCCAGGTCATCGGTCTCGGCGACGCCGGCTTCGACCGCAGCGTCGAGCAGCTTGCTGGTGATAGGAGAGGGCGGGAGCCCCAACGCTCGGTGCAAGGCGGTGAACGTTGTCATGAGTGCCTCACCGCTTGAGCTGTCGAACCTTCAGCCTGGATCTCCGAGCTGATGCCAAGCCTGTGGACCAGTTGGATTGCGGCCAACGTAGTCCAGAAGATCCAGTCCAGGTATTCGTCGCCGTAGTCGTTCCGGTCAGTCTTCTTGCCGTGACGGATGGTGAACTTGTTGAAGATCTGGAACAGGTCACCCTCGTCTCCGCGGGTGAATTGAATCTGCTTGAACTCATCCCGGTAGTGCTCAAGAACATCGGCAAGAGAGGCAATGGCCTTGCGGCGGTCATGGATAGTCGAATCCCAGCGGCGATAGAGCCTGATGGCAGATTCGATCTTGCCCTTCTCGTCGATGTCGTTCTTTGGCACAGCGGCGATAACGTCACGGGAAAGGTTGTCCAAGGAGAGCGATGCGTGCCTGATGAGGAGCCCTTCTTCCTCGCCCTGGTTTCCCAACCTGAGGTCAACCTCGTGCTTCTGGAGCAACTCATTGACGTGCCAGCGGTAGACCACTCCACCGGATCGCTTGGAGTAGTCATAGTGGTGCGTGCCGCAGTTGCCGAAGTTGTGGTAGTGATTTCGGCGCGGGCGTTGGGCCTCGTCGTGGAAGTACTCAATCACAGAGTAGAGCACTGGCTTGGAGAGGTTGTTGTCCCGCACATCGTCGGGCCATGTAACTGGAACCTTGATGCTCTTGCTGATCTTGTCGCTGGGGTCCGGCTCCCAATCGGTATCGTCGTCAACGCAGATTTTCGGCAGAATCATTGGGAAGTAGCCGGCTGCCGCAAGCTCTGAGATCAGATGGTAGAAGCTCGTTGCCAGGGTGGCGGTGAGGTCAGCTCGATTAGTACTTTCGGCGTTGTCGAATCGCTCGGCATAGTAGACGCGGCGACTATACCCTTTGAGCAGATCGGGCTGAGTGATCAGTTGTTCCAGAAACATCTTAGGCACATCATCTGAGCTGGTTCGTGATGCTCCCCAGGCAGAAGCTGTGGATGCGTTCTTTAGGATGTGCTCAATATCGGCGTCGATGAACGCTTCACCACAGAGGGCCGCCACTCGTTCAGAGAACTCAGCAACGTCTGAGCGGCGGAGTAGCTGTTTCACCTCGTACAGGAACAGCTCGCGGGGCCAGCGCAATGTGAAGTCTGCCTCGTCGAAGTCAGCCCCGCTGATAATCACAGTTACTTGGCACTTTCTCGGCGGTTGCAGTCTCGGCAGAACATCTGGCAGTTCTCCAGTATGGTCTTGCCACTGTCACGCCATGGTGTGATGTGGTCAGCCTCCATTTGGTTGAGCTGGAAGTTGCACAAGAAGTAGTGGAAGAAGTTGCTGACCCTGGGGTCATGGCAGTTGCAGTAGAGGACTTTGTCTTGGAAGTGCTGCCGATTGTTCCGCAGTTCCTTGTCTGTATCAGTCAGCTGCGTGTAGAACTCGTTACCCTTGGCCTTCTTTGCCGCCTGGAAGTTGGTGTTGAGCGCCGTGCCAGCCATGCTTCTCCCCCCAGAGTTCCGCGAGTTCCGGGCACCAGCATAGCCGTAGGCTTCGACTTGAGATGGAGAGATGGCGTCAACGTGTCGCCTAGCTTGGCTACACACTCGATCTGAAGTCCCGGACACTGACTGGGCATGGAGAATCAAAACACCCTCAACCCGTCCGAACCTCAGTACCGGGCCATCACGTCGATCCGTGAGGTCTCGGAGAGGTTGATTGAGCTTCTGGACAGACATGACGACGAGTCCCGCAGCCTCGATCTGATGGATTTCTTCTGCGAGGTGGCCGTGGTGCGTGAGGTGTTGGAGGCTGTGCAGGTTGAACTCACCGGGGAGGCTGTGAAGGATCAGCGAATTCTCAAGGTGTTCGCTGAGCGGTCAGGTATCCCGTATGGGACGGTGACTCGCTGGGCGAGGCCGTTCAAAACGGGCCTTAGAAGTTAGCGTATCTGGTCGCGGCGTTGGTGGGGTTGGAGGATGGGTTCATTTGCCCAGCGACGGGCGTTTTTGAACTGCCGGTAGTGGCTGTACTGCTCTTCTTTGCCGGTGTATTCCAGTACCCGGGCGAGGTCGATGCTGAGCACGTAGGAGAGTCCGACCATGTCGGCCAGTTTTATCCATGTCTTGCCGGACAGGAGGCGGTAGAGCCGCTTGTAGTCCATGCCTGCTGATGTCGCGACGTTCTTGTAGTTGCGCCCGTCGAGTTTGATGCGGGTCTTGACTTGGTAGGCGATCGCCGACTGGAGTTCGGCGGCCACGGCGTCGTGGCGGTGGTGGGAGTTCTCCTCGCGCAGCTCTGGCTTGACCGACATGCTCGGTTCGGCGAAGAGTCCAGGCTCATTGAGGTAGTCGCGGGGCTGCATAGGCGCATCTCCAGCATAGGAGTCGTTGTGGGTCCGAACAGGGGCGCCACGCAGGAGGACATTTCCGGCCTCACATTAAGGACATTTTTGTCCTTTCATGACATTCGAAGGTATGTTCGAGTCATGTTCTGCGTGAACGACGTCGCGCCCCGCACACTTCCCAGGCATGGATGCACGAGAACTGAGTTCCGCAGAGACCACCGAAATGCGCTGCGGCCTGCCTGGTCCGTGGCAGGACCTGGTGCCGCTGATGCTGGGTGCCCCTGCCCTGAGGTATGTCCGCTGGTGTCATCGGCCCCTACCTGCCGAGCTGGCCGAAGGGGAGTCGGCCGGGTTCGCCCCGACCAAGGCGCGTCGCACCGACACTGGGGTGCGCCAGCGCGCCGATGCGGCTCGTGGTCTGCGGGTCGATCCGTTCCGGCGCAGACAGTACCGAGCCCATGCAAGTCCGCGGGGGCAGGGTTGGTTCACCACCTACGGGGTGGCCGATCGGGGGACGAATCTCTTGTCTGAACCCCGAGAACTCACCGAGGACGAAATCGCCGATGTCTACGCTTATCGTCCCACCGCTGAGGGGGTGGGGGAGCACTATGCGCCTATCCGGGACTACGTCATCCGAGTCACCCTCGACACCGCCGTCTATAGCAGTGCCCATCCCAAGCCCACCCAGTCTGTAGTTGCCCGGTACGTGGACTGGGCGTACCGCATCATGGGCATCGAACTCGCTGATACCGAGGTGTTCGACAGGGATCTCATCGCTTACTACGCGGTCAACGTACGCAAGGCCGAGGCCCCGAAATCCTATGGCGCCACCCGGGGACGGCTTTTGGCGGTCGCCAACCATCTGCTGCCCACCGATCAGCGGCTGACCAAGCTCCAGTCCGTTCCTCACAGTGCCTATCAGTCGCCCTACAGCGCTGAGGAGATCGAGCCGCTGAAGCTCTGGGCCTCAGCGGCGACGACTTCCTATATGCGTCACTGCTGCTGGGTACTGCTGACCTTCTGCCTCGGTGCCGGGCTGACACCAGCCGACCTCGGTACCCTGCGTGGCCGCAACGTGATCGAGACCAGCCAGGGTGTCATCGTTCATGTCGGAGGCAAGAACCCTCGACAGGTGGCGGTGCTGGCTGAGTGGGAGGACTATGCCATCGTGCTGTCCGAGGCCGTCGAGCCTGAGGCGTTCCTCTTCCGGCCTGAGAGTCACGGTGGAAAGCACGCGATCACCACCGACATCATCAACCGCACCCGCACCCAAGCCAGGCGATTCGGCATCCGGGTCAATACCAAGCGTCTGCGCACCACCTGGTACCTCCGGCTGCTGAACTCTGGAGTGCGGCTGAACACCGTCATCAAAGCCGCCGGGCTGAGGACACCCAGTGCGCTGGATCGGGTCATTCCCTTTCTCGACGAGGAACCCTACAAGGAGGCTGTGGCGGCATTGCGCGCCTACGACGCAACACGGAAGGCCGCATACCGCAAGGCCAACCGCGAGAACTGCAACCGGCTGCGCCGCGAACGCAAGGAACTCAAACGAGCCATGGGGCTCGAAGGGGCACAGACATGACTGTGCAACCTGTTTTCGAGGATGACTATGTACTGCCTAAGGACCGTCAGTGGCGCGGGGTCTTCGATCAGCGCCTCAATGCCACCGAGGCCGATATCGAACGCACCCTGGGTCTGATCAAACGCAGCGACATCACCGCAGAACTCCACCAGTGGATGGAACAAGACCGCATCGTCGCAGCAAAACACGCCGGACCGGGGCCCTCGGTCGACTTCGCCAGTGTGCTGGCCATCTTCCTCACCCTGGCCTGTGCCGGTCAGGCTCAAACCATCCGCAACGCCGCCACTTTGATCAAGCACGGCCTGAGCGAGCAGAGCCGCCGACGGCTTGGTATCGAAATCGACGAGGACACCACTGGCAAGGCAATCTACGACCGCATAGACGGCTCCCTGCACCGCCTGCTGGACACCATCAACCCCGAACCTGGACCACGTGGGAAGAGGTTGCTCAAAGATGAACTCGAAGACCACCGCGCCTCCATCACCAAAGACACCAGGGCCAAGCGCTGGCAGCGTCTTCACCAGGTCTGCAACACACTGCTGGTCCAGTGCTTTCGCGATTTGCCGCGTCATGTGCGCCGCAGGTGGAAGGGCAACGCCGTGGTCGACGGGACCGTGTTGCCCGTGCATTCACGGGCAACACGCAGAAAGAGTAAGTGGGCCTCCACCGAATGGGAGGCCGGCTGGTACAAACGCCAGGGTGATCACTTCCTCGACAGCGATGCCCCCTCCAAGGAGCTGTCGAAGGCTATCTACGGCTATGACGCCGCGATCGTCTCCATGGCGACCAACAACCCCAGCCGTGAAACCACCTTTCCACAGCTTGCCGTGGGCATGAGCATGGACAAACCCGCCAAGGACCCCGGGCCAAACGCCATCATCGCCATCAGCCACATGCACCAGGCCGGGCTTCCTGCCGGGACGCTCATCGGGGACCGTGCCTACGGCAACAGCCCACTGGCGGAGAACTTCCAGATTCCTGCCCGAGAAATGGGCTACCAGCTGCTCTTCGACATGAAACAGCACGATATAGGCAAGGTTCACGACGCTGGTCACTTCATCGTTTTGGAAGGCAACTTCTACAGCCCTGGGTTGCGTGGCAAAGAGGCCCTCATCAATGCCAGCTACCACTACCGGGTGGACAAGAGCATCGACTACGACACCTGGCAGAAACGCCTTCACCAGCGTGCGAAACACATGCTCCAGCCCCATGAGGCCACACCTCGCCCTGGTGGAGGCCAGCAAATGCGCTGCCCCGCCTCCGGCCCCAACCCGACAGTAGACTGTCCGCTGCGGCCCCGCGACCTCGAAGCAGAGACCGGCAAACAGCTGACCCTGCTGCCGATCATGCCCAAAAACGTCCCCGCCGAGCACACCCGCGGCGGGCTCTGCACCAATGCCGGAGGCACCCAAATCATCCGCGGCCCCATCTACGACCGTGAAGCGATGGACCCCCGCATCCAGTACGGCACCGGCGAATGGCATTCCTGGTACTCCCATGCCCGCAACACCATCGAATCCCTCAACGCCTCAGCTAAGAACGGTGCCGGTTCCGCACTGGCAAACCCCGATCGCCGCCGAGTCCGTGGCGTGGCGGCCAACTACCTCTTCGCTGCTCTGGCACTGATCGCTACCAATATGCGCAAGACCGAACGCTACATGGCACAAAACATCCATGTCGACTCCCGCGGCCGCGGCCCCGAGCGGAAAGACAAGCCCCGCCTGCGCGACCTGACCTGGGGAGCGGAACAACCCAAACCCTGGAACCGACCACCGAAGAAGCGACGGCAGCGATCACGCGACCCTGACTGGAGCCCACCCACCAGAGGAGAATCCGCGATGTAGAGCTAAACCCGCTCCGACCCAACCCCGTCATGCCCTGACACGTCATGGCGGGGCTTTTTCATGCCCACAAACGTGCTCGGAACCGATGAACTCACTGCGCAGGCAGCGAAATCGGCGGACTGCGGCGGCGCAGACCGAATCTAGCCCGCGGACACTTAGCTTGCAGACAGCTTCGTAACATTCCGAGGCTAGATCCGAGAACAAGTTCAGACCGCTTCCGAGAACAACCCGCTCTTCGGGACCTCGTACGCCGCCGGACACTTACCGACCATGACCGTACAGCTTTCGGCCGCTCAGCAGGCCCAGATGGACAACCGCGACGACTTCGGCAAGTGGAAGCAGAAGTCTCACACCGATGTCGAAGACACCGCAGGAGTGCTCGGGGTCGGTGTCGACGACGCAGATCGCCCCGAACCACTGGACATGTCACCGAACCGGGACCGCGGAGAGCCGAAGGTCTGGCTCGGTTCCGAAGGGGCATATGCCGCCGGACGCCTGGTCGGCGACTGGTACGCCGCCGAGGACGCCGAGGATGTCACCGTCGCCGACTTGTACCGCGCCAATGGCGAAGAACCCGACCCGGATGCCGGGGATGAGATCGCAGTCATGGATCACGAGGGCTTCGACGTCGGCGATCATGTCACTCTTTCCCCTGCTCATGCAGTCGAACTCGCCCAGGACTTCGAGACCGTCGAGTCCGAGCACGGCGAGGATGGTGTCGAGGCCTACAAAGCGATGATCCGTGACCAGGGGTTTGGTGACCACAAGCCCGGACCCGACGAGTTCTACTAGGCTTACGCGGGAGACTACGGCTCCAAGGAGGAGTGGGCCGAACAGTTCATCGACGACACCTTTCCCAGTGATGTAGATTCCGAAACCCTAGATCGCCTTTCATACCATGTCGACACTGACCGTCTGGAACGCGACCTGGAGATCGAAGACCCCGGAGTCGACTACGACGACCTCGACGAGGTCATGGAACATGTCGAGCGGGAGTCGGTCGAATCCCAGATCATCGAAGACAACGGCGGGGAAGTGCCTGATGATCTCGACGAGGCTGTCCAGTCCAAGGTCGAGGAGTGGATCGCCGATGAGGATCACGGTGCGATCGACCAGCACATCGAGCCCAAGGACTACGCCGATGAGGCAGAGGAGCTGGTGAAGTCCTGGGTGGACAACGGCGACATCGAATCCATCAAGACCAACCTCGACTACGAGTCCTACGCCCGTGATGCCGAGATGGAAGGATCGGCGACCTTCCTTGATAAGCACGACGGACTCGGCGGAGTCCACGTCTTTTACAACTGATGGACACTGAGGTATCGATATCGATACCCTTGTGTCCGTGAGTAGGTTGCTGAGTGTGGCTGATGCCGCAGATGTCCTGGGCGTAAGCCCTCCGCGGGTGCGCGCTCAGCTTCAGCGTGGTCATATGCGAGGGCAGAAGGTGGGCGGCCATTGGCTCATCGAGGCTGACTCCCTGCCCAGATATCCGCGCCGCATTCGTCCGATGAGCCAGCGCTTGGCATGGGCGATCCTTGACCCGGAGCGAATGAAGTTCATCTCGGCGCGAGAGCGTCTGCGCGTCAAGGAGCGTCTAGGCAAGCTCGCAGGCGACGCGGAGCCGGAACTGTTGCTGCGCGACTGGGTCTCCAGTCGGGCAGCGCGGCTAGTCCTGCATTCGCGCTCGGACGACCTCGCCCACGACCAACGACTGCACCACTCCGGAATCCTCGACCCTCGTTCGGGCATGTCGGGCGGATCGGCTGTGGAGGGCTACGTGCGCTCCGGTGAGCTGGAAGGCCTCATAGCAGAGCACCTGCTGGTTGTGCCGCGCTCACGGAGCGGCCAGAACGTCTTCCTGCACGTTGTCGATGAGTTGCCCGGTGAAGTCTCGCCCCTGCTCATCGCCGCCGACCTCGCTGACTACGATTCTGCCCGTGAATTGGGCCAGGCACGCCGGTTGATTCAGGAGAGCGTTTGAGCTTCATCCTCCCGGCCACCACCTCGAAGCAGGAGAAGTCCTGGGGTGTAGTCTTCGATCTTCAGAAGCGGCATCCGGAGGGCTGGACTCTCATCGGCGGGCAGATGGTCCACCTGCACTGCGCTGAGCGGGGTGTATTCCCCACTCGGTCGACAGATGACGCCGATGCAGTCCTCGACGTACGTAGTCGCCCCAACATCCACTTCGAGCTCACGACGGTTCTGAAGGAGTTCGGGATGCGTATCGACCGGACCAGCAGGAACGAGAGACAGCACCGATGGATCAACGACGAGGGGGCGCAGGTCGACGTCCTCATCCCCACCAATCTCGGCGACCATGCCTCCGGGAAGAAGGGTGCAGGGGGATCGCCCACCATCCAGAGTCCGGGCGGACAGCAGGCGATCAATCGCAGTGAGGTGGTCGAGATGACCGTGGGCTCGCGCACTGGGTTCGTCCCGAGGCCGAATATGCTCGGTGCCTTGGTCTCGAAGGCGGCGGCATACACCAGCACCGTCGATGACCGCCGTGAGCGTCATATCGAAGATTTCGCCGCACTGGCTTCGGTGATGCGTCGAAGTGACAGAGTGCACGAGGCTTCCAGCAACGACCGCAGGTACCTCGCCAAGATGCTGGCGGGGATGGCCAAGCGCTCCGCCTTATGGGGCCATGTTGAAGGGGCGGAAGAAGGCGTGGACATGATTCGCTCCATCCTGGAGAACTCGACCCCACCTTCGAGGAAGAAGCCCCTGCGTCCGGGGGAGGCGGGGCACTCGACAGCCTAGCCATGCAAGTCTGCGAGATTGCCCGAAGCCGGGTCGTTCGCTCAGGGGGCATCACTCGGAGACCAGCGGCTGTCAGTGAAGATTGGTGAGCCTGATCCCCTCGATATAGACACATGTGTATCGCAGGCGCAACGGTAGTGTCTACAGGAGCCGTGCCGTCGGGCAGTGCTCCGCTATGACCGCGGCAGTGAGTGCGCCGACCCCGGACACTCACTGGTCATGACGCAGTTCTCCGCACAACAGCAGGCCCAGATGGACAACCGCGACGAGACCGGGCGGTGGAAGACCAGGGCCCACGCAGAGCCCGATGACCCCGCTGGTGTCTTGGGGGGTCCAAGATGCCGGTCGCCAACCAAGTGCTGCAGATGGCCGGCCCGTTCCCGGCTACACTTCCCGCGGAGCGCAGGCCCTCCAACGCATCGGCGCCCACAAGCCGGCCATCGAAGCTGTGGAGGAATCTGCCGGTGAGTCCGTGCCGGTCCAGCAGAAGGGCTACGGCGACATGCGCGCCGGACTGGTATCCACGCTGAAGCAGGACCTCACGATGAGTTACAACGACGGAGCCTTCTCCGCCGACGGGGAAATCCCTGACGAGGAGATCGCTGCCAGCGAGCTCGAGCTCGGCGACGACTCCTCCACACGGCTCGACGAGCTCACCGAGACCTTCATGTCGAACAACTACACCGATTTGAAGGCCTTCGCTGATGCAACTGACCAGGATATGCACGACCTCGGCGCAGACGCCTATCTGTCCGGCTCCGGGGGAGGAGTCGGCTTCCGCGATCGGATCAACCCGATGCACGTCAAGGACCGTGAGGTCGCCCAGAGGCTCGACGACGCAGCTTCGGAGACCTTCCGCTCCACCTTCGAGAATGCCGAGATCGGCGACGACGGCAAGCTTCACATCCCGCGCTGACCGCCGGACACTTTCTAGGCATGGCAGCACAGCTTTCGGTCGCTCAGCAGGCCCAGCTCGACAACCGGGATGAGGCCGGCAAGTGGCAGCAGAGAACCCACGGTGAGGCTGAGGACTCAGTCGACGTCCTCGGCCTCGAAGAGCAACAGCGGAAGAACGAGATCCGTTATTCGTTCACCGCAGAGTTCGAGCAGGCAGAGGAGAAGTTCAACACCGACTTCGAAGGCGTGCCCACACGCTTCTTCAGCGCAGACCTGCGCGGCAAAACCCTGGGGTGGCGCAACGGCTCGGACCTTGACGAACTCGCTGATGCCCTTTCCGAACCCGGAGGGATGGCCGGTCGATACTTCGACAACCGAGGGCTGGCTGGCCGGCTTTGCCACAGCGTTTCGACACTGGATGAGAACCGAGCGATGACCGATGAGCAGGCCGAAGAGCTGATCAACGGTCTGGATCACGTCACTGATCTCGCCCGCATCGATGACGACGAAGCCCTGCTAAGCACTGCCTCGAAGGACGCGACCCGCGGCTGGCTGGCAAAGATGGGGGACACCAATCACCGCGGAGATCGAGTCCAGCGGTGGCTTCTGGTCACCGACGGCAGTCACAACAAGATGAAGACGTTCGAACTCAGGCGCGCCCACGGCGACATCGCCGCCCATCAGCAGGTGACTCAAACCGATCTCCGTTCACTGGCAGGATCTGAGCGCATCGCACGCCGCACCGGAGAGAACATCGTCGATGCCAACGCCATGTACCCGCACTTCGAGACCGGAAGTGGTGACTATCCAGATGACGGATCCGGGCACGAAGACTTTCAGCAGCGGATCTACGATCTGAAAGCCCAGGGAACTAGAGCGTGTCTGATAAATGTTTGGTCCGGGCGATGACTCCGTGCAGTAGGGCTGCTGCGCGGTATGTGGTGGCTAGTTTGTCGTAGCGGGTGGCGATGCCTCGCCATTGCTTCAGGTGGGAGAAGCCTCGTTCGACGATGTTGCGGCGCTTGTACCGCTCGGCGTTGAACGCCGGGGGTCTGCCGCCGCGGCTTCCGCGGTTCTTCCGGTGCCTGGCCTGGTCGCTGGGTTCAGCTATGGTCGCGGTGATGACCCGGTCCCGTAAGTACTTCCGGATTGCTTTGGACGAGTAGGCCTTATCTCCTAGCAGTTCATCGGGCCGGGTCCTGGCCCTGCCGCCTCTGAGGCGGGGGACTTCGATCTGTTCGACTAGGACGTGTCTGAGAATTGTGTGAGGGAGGGTCTGGAAGCCTGGAGGGCATGTCTCGTTTCCAGTTGCTTTCTGATGCTCAGTGGGAGCTGATCGCTGATCAGCTGCCCAAGCCCACCGGCCGTAAGGGACGGCCCTTCGCTGATGCCCGCACAGTGGTGGAGGGGATCATCTACCGGTACCGGTGTGGGATCGCTTGGCGGGACCTGCCAAATACCTTCGGCCCCTGGCAGACGGTGTGGACCTGGCACCGCCGCCTTTCCGCCGATGGCACCTGGGAACAGATCCTGCAGAAACTACAAGCCCAGGCCGATGCTGAAGGACTCATCGACTGGACGGTGTCGGTAGACTCCACCGCTGCCCGTGCGCATCAGCACGCAACGAACATCACCCGCCACACAGGGGGCTTCATCGAATTACACGAATCCTGGCAACGAGCCGCCTGATCATGCCCTTGGCCGCTCCCGCGGCGGGCTGACCTCGAAGGTTCACCAGCTCGTCGACGGCCACGGACTACCCTTAGCGACCATCGTTTCCCCGGGTCAGGCCAACGATGCCCCAGCACTGATTCCCCTAGGGATCCTTCTATGTTTGTCCAGTCATGGTCGTGGCGTTGAGGATCTTGTAGATCTGGCGCGCGAGGTAGCGTTTCAGGCATCGGCGAATCTCTTTGGTGGTGCGGCCTTCAGCGCGTCGCCTCT
>NZ_VWNF01000005.1 GCF_008711175.1 Nesterenkonia ebinurensis | reverse complement strand
GGCGGTCATAGCGTGGGGGAAACGCCCGGTCCCATCCCGAACCCGGAAGCTAAGACCCACAGCGCCGATGGTACTGCACCCGGAAGAGTGTGGGAGAGTAGGACACCGCCGGACACACACTAAAAGAAAACCCCCGGTCTCTGCAAAGACGCAGAGACCGGGGGCCTTCTGCTGTTTGTTCGGGGGTGTGCCAGCTGAATGCACGCTGTAATTGGACTGGCTCGGAGGTTGACGGCGCGCTGAGGACCGTAGTATCTTTGCTAGCCATATCTGGTATGTGATTTATATCAAAAAGGTGTGATAAGCGTGTTTGCTGGAGTGTTACGCAGTTCAGTCGTCGCTGTTTCTCTTCTACCTCTTGTACTGAGTCCTGGAAGCTCCGAGCCTCGTCCTGACGAAAGTCCTGGGCCTGATAACGTGAACGTAGAGACGATAACTCTGACCCCTCCCGCTCAAGTCCGAGATTCTGGTGAACTTGCATCATGGACGATGTCCTGGACTGGATCTGGCACGTTGAGGCCAGTCCTTTATTACGGTGATGGGTATTCGTCGACCTTTCCATTGCAGACAAACGGTGGGAGCCGTTCAGACAGTCACCGATTCCATAATTGTAGTACTTCTAGGACATATGAGCAGCGGTTTTTGCTGACCCCAGGCACTCTGGTTGCCGGGGAAGATTTTGCTGATACACACGTCAATGCGGCTACGGGCGCCTGTTAGGGAGTTTAGGATGCGTCTGAGAGTGAGCTTTACAGCAGTAGTCCTTTTTGTTGTCCTCCTATTTGGGCTCAGCAGTTCACATGCTAACGTGACGAATATAGGAGTCACTCCCACGGAACAGAGTGTTATTTCGGGAGAAGAAGCCTCATGGACATTTTCTTGGACGGGGACAGGCTCGTATGAGCGAAACGTTGAGTTCGGTGATGGCTATGCTGCTCAATACCCTCCGCAGAGCAATGGCGGATCGACAGTTTTTAGCCATCATTTCCACGTATGCAGGAACTCGATGAGCTATAACCAAACATTCTGGCTTGGCAATATATCAAATCCGGATTTTGGTGTCGGCGGCCCGGTGTATGCCACAACGCACGTGGGTGCGGGAACTGGCGCTTGCCGGTAGTCGTCAGTTGAGCATCGGACATGTTAGCTGGCCTGAGGAAGCGGATCTTTCGACGGCTCGGGTCGATATTTGCTTGTTTCACGCTCGTTGTATGTGCCGTCTCGGCGTCTCTTCTTGTGCAGCATTCGCAGGTGACTATTTCTGAGTCAATTGAAGATAATTGGCGTGGCGCTTATGATCTTCTTGTTCTCAGTGAAAGTGAATATGTTGATGAAATAGGACAAAGCGGGGAACTGATTCAGCCGAATTTTTCTGGGTTATCGGGTTCGAGGGAGATCGACGGCGAACTGCTTGAGAGAATCTATAATCTTGAGGATGTTGCGGTTGCTGCCCCTTTGGCTTTTGTTGGTCAACTTGAGAATCCTAGTTACGGGGCCATGCTCATAGCAGGAGACCCAGCTGGTGCGGAGTCTGAATATTTCGAGCGTCCCCGCTTGACCAGGATCTTTGTAAGGGTTGAGCACAGTGATGGATTACGTGATCAAGAGTCTGTGGACCAGGAACTGTATCTGGCCACGGGACCTGGGGAAGAATTTCCTGAAGCAGAGGCAGTCGGGGACGGCTTCAACCTTGCAGCAGGCACTTTTGATGAGGACAGTTGGATGGTTGCCATCAACGTTTATGCAGTCCCAGCGTTATCCTCAGGCCTTATAGCCGTTGATCCCTCAGCTGAGTCTGAATTACTGGGGGAATTTGGGGGTATGATCCAAAATCTGGGAGCTTTCGATGATCTCCGTCAAACAGGAGAAGATGAGCGATGTGTCGATTTTCGAGGTGGTGAGAACCTCAATTATGAGGAGGTGCCCAGAGGAGAGTGCCTGGATGATTTTCTCGATGAAGAACTCCTGGGCGGAACTGGAATGCCCCATGTTGGTCAGTACGAATATTTCGATGAGGATGAACAAGATTATGTTCCCGGGCCCGTCATTCCAGTTGTTGTCAACCAGAATGCTTACCCTGAATTGAGGAGTGTTCTGGCAGTCGAAGAATTGAACGTGCCTGAGGAGATTGCCGCAGAGTTCCTGGCCACCGGCGAGTTGAGTGTGGATGTGGACGAGGCGCCCATAGCGAACGAGTTCAGTGAGGAGATTCGGATATCAGAAGAACTGACACCTTTCACGATGCCGTATCTTTCCCTGTCGCTTATTGAAGGAATTGAGGCCCCGCCGGGAAGCTCCCGAACATCTGAACCTGCCATTCAGCCGAGATTGGTGGAACCGCTCAGAGTTGATCCAGATGCTTCTGAGAGTATAGAGCCCCCTGAAGCTGCCGAGGATGCTGTGATGTTGGCCCCCTTGGATTCCGTGGCACTGGATCAGTCGTCAATCCGGGAACAGGCCTACCGCGAGCTTAATGAGATACCCGGGGAAGTGAGTGGGGAGCCTTTGTTCGCGCCAGTGGGTTCATACATCCCTGAGGAACTCGATGACGTGGTGAACCACCCCTCTTACGCTCCACTGGGCACCTATGTGGCAAGCGAGGTGACTGTCATTGAAGAGAATGAGTATGAAGGAAACACGCTTGAGCCCTCGTTCAGCGGCCAGGGAATCGTGTTGCCGCCGCCAGGTGGTATTACCTCCTTCACCGCTTATGAGGAACTCCGGGGAGGTGTCGCCGCGGATGTGGTCCGTGTCCGGGTTGAAGGTGTGGAGGATTATTCGTCTCAGTCCATCTCGCGCATTGAAGCGGTTGCAGCTGATATCTCAGAGCTGGGACTCACAGTACGTGTAGTAGCAGGAGCTTCGATGGCGCCGGTGGGAATGTATGTGCCCGAATACTTCGCTGACGGCAGCGACCTCGGTTGGACACTGGAGGAGTGGACTTCCCTGGGGGCCGCTGTGCATGTCGAGGAGACACAGATGGCCGCGAGTTGGACTTTGTTGGCCATCGCGCTTATCGGAGTGACCGCCTTGGCGGTAGCAGTGCAGCTGCAAAACCTTTCGCCGCGTCGGCGAGAGGCTGCCATGCTTGAAACCCAAGGTTGGGGGCAAGGGAGGACCTTGGCGTGGTTCCTCATTGAGGAAGCGCCCGCGGTGGTTCTGCTGATAGCTGGCGCCGCAGCAGTGGCGCTCCTCGGAACGCGGCCTGGGACCATGCTCGGAAACTGGGCGGCGCTCGGAGCTGTGATTCTGGTCATCGTGGTCACTACATGGTTTGCTACTAGCCGCAGCCCCTACAGCAGCTGGCGAACGCGGCAGCGAGTGACTCGTCCGGCGGCACGGGTCTCTGCGATGGGTCGACGGATCGCCTACTCCTCACCGGGGAGCATGGCGCTGACTGTTATGGGGGTTCTGATACTTGTGGCGGTTTCGGTGACCTATGTACTGGTTGTGGCTTCTGCACGTCTGACCTCCGGCATGTCTCGCATCGCTGATGTGGTGACTTCCCAGCTGCTCTTGCCGCAGGCGGTCCTCGGTGTAGCCGCAGCTGCCGCAGGAATGATCATGCTGCTCTCTGGAATCCGTGCCCAGCTCCATGAGAACAATGCCCAGCACCGAGTACTGCTCACCGTCGGGTGGACGCAGCAGGAGTTGGGCAGAATGGTCCGTCACCAACTGTTCGCAGCTGTCCTGCCTGCCGCTGTGCTGGCTGCGGCGGCAGGAACCGGCGTCGGTCTTATCCAGGACATTGGGGAATATGCGCCCGTTGTTATTGCCATCAGCGCAGTCATGCCGGCGGTCGTTGTGGCGGGCGCGGCGTGGTGGGCGGCGCACTACGCCAAAGAACTCTATGCGGAGTACCAGGTGGTGGTGTGATGAGCAGCGTTCTGCAGCTGTCTGGTATCACGATCGGCTATGACGATGCCCATGGTCGCCGACGCCATGTGGCTGAGGGCTTTGATCTGGCTCTCGAAGCGGGCGCATTTCACTGCATCGCCGGTCGTTCCGGTTCCGGCAAGACCAGCCTGCTCCGAGTAGCGATTGGCACCCAGATTCCTGACGAGGGAACGGTGTATTGGAGCGGACAAGACATCCGCCAACTGTCCCGGGACGCACTGGCCAGGCTGCGGCGGGAGCACATGGGCTATGTGGATCAGGACACGACCGTCATCTCCGAACTCTCCGCACTGGACAACGTGCTGGTGCCTGCAGTTCCGCAGGGGGTCAAGGCTGCTGAGCGGGAGCGGGCTTATGAGGTTCTGGAGCTGCTAGGCCTCAAAGATGTCTCCCGAAACCCGGCCGGAGCTCTCTCAGGCGGGGAACGGCAGCGCCTTGCCATCGGCCGCGCCCTGTTGCTGCGCCCCAGAGTGCTCTGCATGGACGAACCCACCGCCAGCCTGGACGTAGCTACAGCAACAGATGTAGTGGCAGCGGCTCAGGCGGTCACAGACTCCGGGTCCAGCGTGCTTGTGGCCAGTCACGATCCTGTGGTGATTGACGCTGCGGACTCGGTGACACGTCTGGAGTAGCCGGCAGAACTTTTAGCGATCCCATCGGACTTTCGCGGTTTGAACCTGCTCACGCCGGTATCCTGTTCCAGTGACGAAACGAGACCAGCCGATGAACGACCGCAGACCTCACCGCCCGCGTCAGCGTGAAGAGCGCGAGGACCCTGAGCAGCTCTCGCATAATCCCAGGGACCTGCGCCGGGCCAACCGGGAGGATCGGGAACGCTCCCCGGAGATCGACGAGGACGTCACCGGCAAGGAGCTTGACCGGGAGGCCGCCCGTCAACTGTCCACGCTCACCGACAACAACCGCAAATGGGTGGCCAAGCACCTGGTGATGGCCGGCCGCCTGCTTGACATTGATCCTCAACTGGCCTTCGAGCACGCCCTGGCCGCATCCCGCCGCGGCGGACGCCTGGCCATAGTCCGCGAGGCCGTGGGCCTGGCTGCCTATGCGGCAGGCGACTACGCTGAGGCGCTGCGTGAACTGCGCACCTACCGCAGGATCAGCGGGGATCAGACCCACCTGCCGGTGATTGCCGACTGTCTGCGCGCAGTGGGCAAACCGGATAAAGCCATCGAGCTGACCCAGGAGCCCGAAGCCCAGCAGCTGACCGGCACAGCCCGTGCCGAACTGGCCATGGTGCTTGCCGGGGCACACAGGGAAGCCGGCGACGTCGCCGGTGCCAAGGCGGTCCTGGAAATCCCTGAGCTCAATCTCAACCGCGCCTACCCCTTCAGCCCGCGCCTCTATGCCGCCTACGCCGAGGTGCTGCACGCACTCGGGCAGGACGAGGAGGCCCGCAAGTGGAGTGCCCAAATCCCGGTGGCCGAGAATGCGCTGGGCACCGGAGCCTTTGAAGAGCCGGAGATCCTCGACTTCGACGACGAGGATGAAGAAGAGCCCACCCTGCCACGGGTCAAAGACGTGCTGCCGGAAGTCCGCGCATGAGCATCCCACTGATTGACTCTCACGACGGGGTCCTCTTCGACCTCGACGGTGTGCTCTACCGCGGGGCTGATGCAGTCCCAGGCGCACCTGAGGCTGTAGCCACGCTCAAGGAACAGGGCAAGTCCTGCGCCTTTGTCACCAACAACGCCTCGCGCTCCGCCGAGCAGATCGCTGAGCACCTGGTGGAACTGGGTATCGACGCCGAGCCGGGCGAGGTCTTCGGCTCCGCTCCAGCCGGAGTCGCCCTGATGGGCCAGCACCTCCCGGCACCAGCAAAAGTCCTGGTCACCGGAAGCGACTCACTGCGCCAGCTGTGCAGGCAGGCCGGGTACACCGTGGTCACCAGCGCAGCGGAGACTCCCGAGGCGGTGATCCAGGGCTTCGATCCGGGGCTTGGTTGGAAAGACCTCGCAGAGGCCTCCTATGCCATCAACGCAGGGGCCCAGTGGTTCGCCACCAATCTGGACCGCAGCGTGCCCCGGGAGAACGGCATCGCACCGGCCAACGGCGCATTGGTGGAAGCGGTCAGCTTCGCCACCGGTACACGCCCTCGTGCCGCAGGCAAGCCGGAGCCCGTCATGTTCACCCAGGCCGCCGAATCGCTGGGTCTCGAAGCGCCATTGGTGATCGGCGACCGGCTGGACACCGATGTGCTCGGCGGCAACCGCGCCGGCTACACCACCGCCCTGGTGCTCACAGGCGCCAGCACGGAGGAACAGGCCCGCAACGCCCATGGCGAAGAGTCCCCCGACCTGATTCTCAAAACCTTAGACGACCTCTTCAGCGGAAAGCACTGGAGCCTGTGATGACTGAGCCCCACACCGGCGACACCGCCATCTCGCCAGATGAGCCGCTCACCCCGGAAGAGGTGGAGGAACAGATCCGCGAGGCTCAGCAGCTGCACCAGCAGCTCACTGAGCGGCTGAAGTCCACTGAGCAGACTAACCAGTCGGCTGACCACTGACTGAACCATGGCTGAGCGCCTCGACAAAGCACTGGTCACTGCCGGCCTGGTGTCCAGCCGGAGCCGGGCCCACCAGCTGATCGCCAGTGGGCAGGTGGAGGTGGGCGGCGTCGTCGTGCGCAAACCGGCAGCCAAAGTGCAGCCCGGTGCGCAGCTGCAGGTGACCGATGGGGACCTTTGGGTCAGCCGGGCGGCCCATAAGCTGCTCGGGGCACTGGAGGCATTTGAGCAGATCAGCCCGGAGGGAAAGCGCTGCTTGGACGCCGGAGCCTCCACCGGCGGGTTCACCCAGGTGCTGCTCAGCAGGGGCGCGGAGCATGTGGTGGCCGCCGATGTGGGCCGGGACCAGCTGGCTGAGCAGCTGCGCACCGACCCCAGGGTGACCACGGTGGAAGGCATCAACCTCAGGTATGTGCAGCCTGGTGAGCTGGGGGAGCCCTTCGAACTGATCGTTGCAGACCTGTCCTTCATCTCACTGCGACTGGTGGTGCAGGCGCTTGCCGGCCAGGCGGCAGGAGGGGCTGACCTGCTGCTGATGGTCAAACCGCAGTTCGAGATCGGGAGGGAGCGGCTTTCCCGCACCGGGGTGGTCAGCAGCCCTGACCAGCGGCGCGAAGCCGTGGAGGGCGTGATCACAGCCGCCGAGGAGGCAGGCCTGTGGCCGCGTGGGATCGCGCGGTCCCAGTTGCCGGGCCAGGACGGCAACGCCGAGTTCTTTCTGTGGCTGCAGCGTGAGCCGGCTGAAGCCATCTCCGCAGTGGGGGATAGGCTGGGCAGTGTCGAGTTCGGCGACTGAGGCTCAGTGAGATTCAGGAGCCGTGCCCCGGCTGAGAATGACCGGCTGAGAGCAAGCGGAGGGGAGGAGAGCCTATGCGGGCAGTGCTGGTGCTGGCACACACCGGCCGGCGTGACGCCGTAGACGCAGCGGTCACCGTGGCTCAGAACCTCCACTCCGCCGGGCTGAGGCCGGTGATGCTTGCCCACGATCTGGAAGCCATCACTGCCGCCGTGAGCGATCAGTTAGCTGCAGTCAATGTAGCAGTGGCTGACCGGGAGGTCGCCCTGGCCGACTGCGAGATCGGCATGGTGCTCGGCGGTGACGGGTCCATCCTGCGCGCCGCCCACCGGGTGCGTAACGCTCGGCTGCCGCTGATGGGTGTGAACCTGGGTCATGTGGGGTTTTTGGCCGAGTCCGAGCGCACCCAGCTGGACGAATCCGTGCAATGGGTGATCCAGCAGAACTACACGGTGGAGCAGCGGATGACCCTGGATGTGCAGGTCTGGCAGGCCGATCAGCACTTAGGGTCCAGCTGGGCGCTGAATGAGGCCAGTATCGAGAAGGCCTCCCGGCAGCGGATGATCGAGCTGGTCATCGAGATCGATGGAGCCCCAGTCTCGGCCTTCGGCTGCGACGGCGTGGTGATGGCCACCCCCACCGGTTCCACCGCCTACGCCTTCTCCGCAGGCGGGCCGGTGGTCTGGCCCGAGGTGCAGGCCTTGGTGATGGTCCCGATCTCAGCTCATGCGCTTTTCGCACGACCCCTGGTGGTGGACCCTGACTCAGTGATGGGTGTTGAGCTGCTGCCCCGCGGTGAGGAACAGGGCATTCTCTGGTGCGACGGGTCCCGTTCCATGGAGCTGCCCTTGGGTGCGCGGGTCGAGGTGACCCGCTCGGAGACCTCTGTGCTGCTGGCCCGGGTGCACCAGACTCCGTTCTCCCAGCGACTGGTGGACAAGTTCAACCTCCCCACCACCGGCTGGCGCGGACCGGTGGAGGCCTCCAACACTCTGCCCTCCATGGAAGGCGGGGAGGAGGTCTAGGCGTAGATGATTGAGCATCTGAGCATCAGTGGTCTTGGAGTCATCGAGCGTGCTGAGCTGGAGCTGGCCCCCGGACTCAATGTGGTGACTGGGGAGACCGGAGCAGGAAAAACCATGGTGGTCACCGCCTTCGGCCTGCTGTTGGGTGCCCGTGCTGAATCCTCCAGTTTGCGCTCCGGGGCTGATAAGGCGGCGGTGGATGCTGAGATCGCTGTGCCTGCCGGTCACCCAGCGTTGGCCCGAGCCGCAGAGGCCGCGGTGTTGGATGAGGATGATGACGATGCCGAACCCGGTGCCGAACCGCTGCTGCTGCTGGGGCGTGCGATCAGCGCCAGAGGCCGCAGCCGCGCCAGTGTGGCAGGCAGGGCCGTACCAGTCAGCGTGCTCGGGCAGGTGGGCGCAGAATTGGTCACCGTGCACGGTCAGTCCGACCAATTGAGGCTGAAATCAGCGGCAGCCCAGCGGTCAGCCCTGGACGCATACGCCGGAGCGGAGTTTGCCCAGCTGTTGGCCGACTATCAGCAGAAGTTCACCTCCTACCAGCAGCAGAAGACCGAGCTGGAGGAGATCACTGCCAATGAGCTGGAGCGCCGCCGCGAGGCCGAGCACCTGCAGCAGGCACTGGAAGCCATCGATGCGGTAGAGCCGACCCCTGGGGAAGATGAGCAGCTCAAGGCAGAATCAGTCAAGCTGGACAACGTGGAGAGCCTGCGTGAGGCAGCCCGCACCGCCCAGGTTGTGCTCTCCGGGGGAGACGCCGCTGAGGTGCTGGAGACCGGACCCAACGCCGCCCAGCTGTTGGAGGCCGCCCAGTCAGCACTGACTCCAGTGACCGACCAGGACCAAGAACTGGAGCAGATTGCCCAGCAGCTGGCCGAGGTCTCCACCCTGCTCTCCGACGCCGCCGCCCAACTGGGCGCCTACGCGGCCGGACTGGACGAAACCGGACCCGAGCGGCTGGCCCAGATCCACGCCCGCCGCGCTGCGATCGACAAGCTGCTGCGCCTCTACGGGCCCGAGATCACCGATGTGCTCACCTGGGCTCAGCAGTCCCGGGCACGGTTGAGCACACTGCAGTCAGACACTGACCGGATCGAGGAGCTCACCAACGTGGTGCAACAGCTGGAGAACCAGCTGCAGGCCCAGGCTGAGAAGCTGACCCAGCTCCGCCGGGTAGCAGGGCAGAGGCTGGCTGAGGCAGCCCAGGAAGAACTGGCCGCCCTGGCCATGCCGCAGGCCCGCCTGGTGGTTCAGGTGCAGGCTGCCCCGGAGCTGGGCCGCTACGGTGCCGACACTGTCGGATTGCTGCTGTCCCCGCATTCCGGAGCAGCCCCGATGCCGTTGGGCAAAGGCACCTCTGGTGGTGAGCTCTCCCGGGTGATGCTGGCCCTGGAGGTAGTGCTGGCCGAACAGCAGCAGGCCGGGACCTTCATCTTCGACGAGGTCGACGCCGGGGTAGGCGGCAAGGCCGCCGTGCAGATCGGTCGCCGGCTCGCCGCATTGGCCAAACACACCCAGGTCATCGTGGTTACCCACCTGCCCCAGGTGGCCGCCTACGCAGACCACCACATCCGGGTCCATAAGCACGACGATGCGCAGACTTCAGTGACCGCTTCTGACGTGCGTGTCCTGGACCAGCAAGAGCGGGTGGGAGAGCTGGCCCGGATGCTGGCCGGCCAGGAGGACTCCGAATCAGCGAGGGCACACGCAGCCGAGCTTCTGGAAGCTGCCCGGCAGACGGCGCCGCCTCGCTCACGCTCCCCAATCGCCGCGGAAGATTCCGCAGACGGACCTTCGCTCGGCTCGACCGGGCCTGGTGATCAGATAACCCGTACCGAGTGATAGGCTGGAACTCCGTGGCGCAGCGCATTAACTCCAGGAATCAGAACGGCCCGGACATCACCCGGCAGATCTTCGTGACCGGGGGTGTGGTCTCCTCCCTCGGCAAGGGTCTGACCGCCTCGTCGCTGGGACATCTGCTGCGGGGTCGCGGACTCAACGTGGTCATGCAGAAGCTGGACCCCTATCTCAACGTGGACCCCGGCACCATGAACCCCTTCCAGCACGGTGAGGTGTTCGTCACCGAGGACGGGGCAGAGACTGACCTGGACATCGGGCACTACGAACGGTTCCTGGACGAGAACCTCGACGGGCTCAACAATGTCACCACCGGGCAGATCTACTCCACAGTGATCGAGAAAGAGCGCCGCGGCGACTATCTTGGCGATACCGTCCAGGTGATTCCCCATATCACCGATGAGATCAAACGCCGGATGCGGCTGCCTGCCGAGGGAGCCGAGAGCGAAGCTCCCGATGTGATCATCACCGAGATCGGCGGCACCGTGGGTGACATCGAGTCCCAGCCCTTCCTTGAGGCCGCCCGGCAGCTGCGTCAGGACGTGGGACGGGGGAACGTCTTCTTCCTGCACGTCTCCCTGGTGCCCTATATCGGGCCCAGCCAGGAGCTGAAGACCAAACCCACCCAGCACTCCGTGGCCGCCCTGCGATCACTGGGCATCCAGCCAGACGGGATCGTGCTGCGCAGCGACCGGGAGCTACCTGCAGATATCCGCGGCAAGATCTCCCGGATGTGCGACGTGGATGCCGATGCGGTGATCAACTGCGCAGATGCTCCCTCCATCTACGACATCCCCAAGATCCTGCATAAGCAGGCCATCGACGCCTATGTGGTCCAGGCCCTGGACCTGAAGTTCAAGGACGTGGACTGGAGCAAGTGGAACCAGCTGCTCAACGTGGTCCACAACCCTGACGATGAGGTGGAGGTGGCCCTGGTCGGCAAGTACATCGATCTGCCCGATGCCTACCTCTCTGTCAGCGAGGCCCTGCGTGCCGGGGGTTTCGCGCACAACGCGCGCACCAAGATCCGCTGGGTGCCATCAGACCTCTGCGCCGACCCCGAGGGCGCAGCAAAGTCATTGGCCGGAGTCGATGCCATCTGTGTGCCGGGCGGCTTCGGTGTGCGCGGGCTCGACGGCAAGATCGGAGCCCTGCGCTACGCCCGCGAAAACGGACTGCCCGCACTCGGCCTCTGTCTCGGCCTGCAGACCATGGTCATGGAATATGCCCGCAACGTGCTGGGCATGACACAGGCCAACTCCACTGAATTCGACCCGGAGACCAAATTCCCAGTGATCGCCACTATGGCTGAGCAGAAGTCCATTGTGGAGGGCGTCGGGGATCTGGGCGGCACCATGCGCCTGGGCGCCTATGACGCCAAGCTTGCCGAGGGCAGCGTGGTGGCCGAAGCCTACCGCACCACTGAGGTCTCGGAACGGCACCGGCACCGCTACGAAGTCAACAACGAGTACCGCGACCAGCTGGCTGAGGCCGGCCTGGTGTTCTCCGGGACCAGCCCGGACGGATTATTGGTGGAGTTCGTGGAGCTGCCCAAGGACGTGCACCCCTACTACGTCTCCACCCAGGCTCACCCCGAGCTGAAGTCCCGGCCCACCAACCCGCACCCGCTCTTCGCCGGGCTGATCGGCGCAGGGCTGGCCCGCAGCCGTAGCTGACGTGGACTTTCGGGAGGCGGCTGAGGCCAGCCCGCTCTGGCCTGAGATCGCTGACTATCTGGCCCATCTGCGCATCGAGCGCGGCTCCTCGGCCAACACCCTGGCCTCCTATGAACGGGATCTCATCCGTTATGCTGCCCATCTGCGCCAAGCGGGGCTGCAGGCCTCTGACCAGATTGACCCGGGGCATATTGCTGACTACCTACAGACGGTCACCACCGGTGCTGACGGGGGCACTGCGCTGGCGGAGCGATCTACAGCCCGGATGCTCGCCGCAGTGCGTGGGGCACACAAATACTGGGCCCAGGAGGGCCGCACCGGCTACGACGCCGCCGCAGAAGTCACAGCTCCTGCGCTCACCCAGTCACTGCCCAAGGCACTCAGCGTCGACGAGGTCACCCGACTCATTGAGACCCCCAGCCCCTCCCGGCTGCTGGGTCTGCGGGACCGAGCGCTCCTGGAGTTCCTCTACGCCACCGGTGCCCGGATCACGGAGGCTGTCTCCCTGGATGTGGACGATGTGCACTCGATCCACAGCTCAGGGGAACGGGGCCTGGTACTGGTCCGGGTGACGGGCAAAGGAAATAAGCAGCGGATGGTGCCGCTGGGGCGGATGGCGCAGAAGGCCCTCGGCGACTACCTGACCTCCGGCCGGCCGGCCCTGGCGGAGCGGACCGGCCGGCGCGCCTCAGCTGCGCTGTTCCTGAACAAACTCGGCGGCAGGCTGTCCCGGCAGTCGGCATGGGAGGCGCTGAAGAAGACTGCTGAGGCTGCCGGGATCACCGCTGAGGTCTCCCCGCACACCCTGCGGCACAGCTGTGCCACCCACATGCTCGAAGGCGGTGCGGATATCCGCACCGTCCAGGAGCTGCTCGGACACGCCTCTGTCACGACCACCCAGATCTACACCAAGGTCACCGCCGAATCCCTGCGCAGTCAGTACGTCACAGCCCATCCGCGCGCGCTGTGAACTGCCGATATTCGAAGAAAGGCTCTTGAACAGTGGATGTCCTCCTGCTGCCCCTGGAACTTCTGGGCATCTTCGCATTCGCGGTCTCCGGTGCGCTGCTGGCCGCCCAGAAACGGTTCGATCTGATCGGCTCACTGCTGCTGGCCAGCCTGGCCGGATTCGGCGGGGGAGTAGCCCGCGACCTGCTGATCGCCCAGGGCCCGCCGCTGGCACTGGTGAACCCGCTGGTGCTCGTTCCGGTGCTACTGGCGGTCATCCTGGTGGCGGTGCGGCTTCTGCATGAGAACAGACTGCGCCGCACACTCCTGGTCTTCGACGCGATGGGACTGTCCTTGTTCTGCCTGATCGGAGCAGTCATCGCCTATGAGGCCGGACTGAACCCGGTGGCCTGCGTGCTGCTGGGATTGACCACCGGGGTCGGTGGAGGGACACTGCGCGATGTGGTCGCCAATGAGACCCCGCAACTGTTCAACCCCCATGGTGTCTATGCGATCCCGGCGATGCTCGGCGCCGGAGTCACCGTGCTCACTCTGGAACTCGGTGTGTTCAGCGTCTGGAGCGGCATCGCCATCTCCGTGCTGGTCTTCACCCTGAGGATGCTCTCGCTGCGCTTTGGCTGGCGCATCCCACTGGCAGGCAGGCAGACCGAGACAGGATAGCGCCGGGAAAACTATGCCGGGGCCATGACCCAACGCCTCCGGTCCTTCGCCGAGAACCTTGGCCTGCTCTGAGCGCGTACAGGCTGAACTGGTAGCTTCACCAGTAACCGCTTAGTCAGGAGTCGCCATGCCGACCTTTGAGTATCAGACCCGCCTCCCTTTCTCCCGCGAAGATGTCTTTGCCTGGTATTCGCGGCCCGGTGCGCTGACCCGGCTGCATCCGCCCTTCGCCGGACGAGTGCTCAGCGAACCGTCCCGAGGCTTGGAGACCGGATCGGAGTCGGTACTGGGCATCAACCTGCCGGGTCTGCTGGGCACGGCTGTGACTGCCGCTGCTGATATGGTCAGCACCGCCACATCGCTGCCGTTGCGCTCCTGGATGCGTTGGCAGGCCCGCCACACCGATTTCGAACCCGGCCGCGGTTTCAGCGATGAGATGGTCTCCGGTCCGGCCTCACAATGGCGGCATGAGCACAGGTTCGACGACGACGGCGCCGGTACGATCATCAAGGAGACAGTCGAGTACCAGCTGCCGTTGACAGACCGGCTGCCCCGGGCGGTCGCATCGGCTGTGGAGTCTCGTATGGAGGCTGAGCTTCGGCGGATCTTCGACTTCAGACAACGCCAGACCACCCAAGACCTGGCCTTTCACCAGAGCCATGGAATGCTCGCTTCGCAGGAGGGGGAGAATCCTGGTCAGAGTGTACGTGTGGCCGCGGTCAGTGGCTCAGGGGGACTCATCGGCCGCCAGGTCTGCGCACTGCTGAGCGGAGCAGGGGTGCAGGTGCGCCCTATGGTGCGGCGGACCCCTGATTCTTCTCAGGCAGCGGGCGGGGAGATTCTCTGGGACCCGGAGGCCGGCACCTTGGATCCGGCGGATCTGGAAGAGGTTGATGTGGTGATCCACCTGGCTGGTCATCCGCTGGCCGGACGTTTCACCACAGCGCATAAGGAGAAGGTGAGGTCCTCCCGGGTAGCCGGCACCGAGCTGATTGCGAAGGCTCTAGCGGATGCGGAGACCCGGGACCCGCGCGGTCGGGCGCTGATCAACGGATCGGCGGTCGGCTTCTACGGGGCGACCCCTGAGCAGCGCAGCCACTCGATGGAACTGCTGACCGAGGACCTGCCTGCGGGGACGGATTTCCTGGCCGAGGTGTGTCGGGCCTGGGAACAGGCCACCGAGTCGGCGCACGAGGCCGGGGTGCGGGTGGTCATGATCCGCACCGGGATCGTCCAGAGCCCGGCCGGGGGAGTGCTGCAGCAGATGCTCCCGCTGTTCGCCGCCGGGCTCGGAGGCCCGCTAGGTGATGATCAGTGGCAGAGTTGGATCAGCATCGATGACATCGCCTCCCTCTTCGTGCACACAGCGCTCAGCCCCTCGGTGGAAGGCCCGGTCAACGGTGTCGGACCCGAGCCGGCCAGTGCGCAGGCCTATGCGCGGGTGCTCGCCGATGTTCTGCGCCGTCCGGCGGCACTTCCGGTGCCTTCCCTCGGACCGAAGCTGCTGCTCGGCGAGCAGGGCGCCAGGGAGCTGGCCTTGGCGGATCAGCGGGCCAGTGCTGAGAAGGCACTGGGTACCGGCTTCGGGTTCAGACACCCGAGTCTCGAGGCCGCCCTGCGCCATGTACTGGGCCGCTGACAACCCTGAGCGCCAACCCCGTCTTGTCATAGCTATGGGATCGGCGTAGTGTCCATGCCATGAACAGCTTCTTCGACGCTATTCGTCGCATCGGCTTTCGCCGTGGACCGCAGCGGCTTCTTGGCGGCATAGCGGGTGGAATTGCCGAAGGACTGGGTATCAACGTGTGGCTGGCCCGGCTGTTGGTCCTGCTGTCCTTCCTGCTTCCGGTGGTGGGCGTGGGTCTCTACGTGCTGGTATGGATACTGACCCCGTGGCAGGATGGAAGCATCCCGCTGGAGCGTGCGCTGAGCAGCGGTACTGAGCGTCCTTGAGCTAGGGTTGCGGGGTAGGCCGAAGCTATGTACCGGGTTGGATATCTGGTCCGGTGAACCGTGCGGAGGGCCGGATGATCTTGGAGTCACGGGCTTGTTCCAGGATATGGGCGGTCCATCCCACCACCCGGCCCACGGCAAAGGTCGCGGTGAACATCTCCCGCGGAATTCCGCAGCGCTCCATGAGGACCGATGCGTAGAACTCGAGATTGGTGTGCAGGGCCCGGCCGGGCTTGAGTTCGGCCAGCACACGTTCGGCGGTCTGCTCAAACTCCAGAGCCCGCTCAACCCTAGGACCTCCCAGGTCGGTGACGACCTGCTTGAGCATCTGCGATCGCGGATCAACCGTCCGGTACACCGGGTGGCCGAAGCCCATGAGCCGCCGCCCAGCGGAGATCTCTGCTCGCAGCCATCCTTCGACATCGCCGTGGGTGTTTTCGACCTCATCCAGTGTGTCCAGAGCTCGGGCCGGCGCCCCACCGTGGAGTGGGCCGGTAAGAGAGCCCAGCGCTCCGGTCAGGCAGGAAGCAACATCGGCACCGGTTGAGGCGATCACCCGGGCGGTGAAGGTCGAGGCATTGAACCCGTGTTCCATCGCCGCTACCAGGTATGCGCTCAGAGCGCGCTGGCAGGCAGCCTCCGGTGCCGTGCCGGTGACCTGTTGCAGGTATCGTGCCACCAGACCGGTCACAGCGGCCGGCGCCTCGGCGCTTTCCCCTCCAGAGAGCCGGTGGAACGAGGCAAGCAGATCTGGGGTCAGCGCGACGAGAACGCCGGCATTTTGCATACGCTCTGCCTCATCAAGGTCGTACAGCGGCTGCATGCCCAGGGGTTGCGAAACCAGCGGCAGCGCAGTCTTCAATCCCGTCATAGCATCGACCTGGCCCGTGCCCGAGGCCGAGATGATCGCCCTGGTGATCTCAGTGACCAGTCCTGCGTACTTGAGCTGAGTGTCGGCAGCGAACTCGGCTAACGCGTCGTCCCCGGAGAGCTTTCCGTGGACCAGCAGCTGCCAGGCCTGCTCGAACGTCGCGGACTGGGCGAGGCCGATTGCCGACTGGTCGCGGTACTGGTAATAGCCCTCATGTCCGCGGACCTGACTGATGGCAGTGTTCGTCACTGCAACGTTGGTCAAACCCCGGGGAACATCGATCAAGGTGTCATCCATCCGGTCAGCGCTCATAGCAGGCTCCGTCTCCTCGGTGTGCTGGGTGGTCGATTCATGGTCTAATCATGACGATGAATAGATCAATGTTGATTGGATCAATGTGCGCTCTCCTGATGAGCCTCGGATGCTGACCTCAGACGAGGCCGCCGGCCGCCTCGGCATCAAGGTCGAGACGCTCTACGCCTATGTTTCACGTGGGCAGCTGGCCCGTGTGCGCACACCGGAAGGTTCCCGGTTCAATCCGCTCGATGTGGAGGAGCTGGCCCTCAGGCGGACCCCTAGGTCAGTGGTCCGTCGCGGATCGGTGGTAGCCAGGCCGCTGATGGTGCTCGACACCGATCTGGCGGTGGTCGAAGACGACGAGCTGTATTTCCGGGGCCAGTCCGCACGGGAGCTGGCGCTGACCAGCACTGTGGAACGGGTTGCCGCCTGGATCTGGTGTGCGGACTGGGAGGCGCCTTTGACTCCACCGCCGCAGCAGGACCTCGCCCGGGCTGCGGTTCTCCTGGAGGCTTTGCCGGCGGGTGCCAGCCGTATTGACCAGCTCAGCGCATCGGCCATTGGCTTGGGCATCACCGACCCCTGGAGGGAAGGTGCCTCTGCGGAGGCACTGCATCGGGCTGGCGCCCGGTTCCTGCTCGGCGTGCCGCACCTGCTGGGCGGGGATGCCTCGCGGGAAGCGCTGACCGTCGCCGATGCACTGTGGCTAGCACTGTCACCGCACTCACCGCAGACACAGCACGTCCGTGCTCTCAACGCCGCCCTCATCCTCACCATCGACCATGACTTGGCCATTTCGACCCTGTCCGGACGCATCGCCGCATCCGGGCGCGCCTCAGGCTACTCGGTGCTCGCCAGCGCACTGGGATCATTCGCCTCCCCGCTGCACGGAAACACCAGTGTGTCAGCTGCTGCGTTGCTGCGCTCAGTGCTGGAAGGGCAGGCACCGGAGCATGCTCTCGGTGAGGCGATCAGCACCTCGGCCGCCCGGCTTCCCGGGTTCGGTCACTTCCTCTATGCAGCCGGTGACTGCCGCGCACGCACCTTGCTGGAGCTCCTCCCTGACCTGCCTCGTGGCCCGGAGGTCTCGGCCGTTGTGCAGGCTCTGGCGGAGACAGTGAGCCAACGCAGCACACTCAAGCCGAACCTCGACTTAGCGCTGGCTGCGATCACCGTTGCCGCAGACATGCAGGACAGCGACGGACCGCTGCTCTTCGGGCTGGGCCGCTCAGTGGGCTGGATCGCCCACGCCATTTCTGAATACGCCGAGAAGCCGCTGAGATTACGTCCTCAAGGACGCTATACCGGGCCATGAGAGCTGCCACCACCAGTGATCTAATCCCCCCAGTGGGATATCAGGTGCGGGGGCCTCAGCTCATTCACGAGCAGTGGGAGCATAGGCGCCTGCGCGGTCTGCGCCAGAGGTTGTGCTGGACAGTTCTCCGCCTGGACTCAACCGTGCTTTTCGCGGATGATCCGGGCAAGCTCACGCAGTGCTGGAGCAGCAGCGCAGAGCGCCCTCCGGTCGGCTGAGGGAAGCAGCTCCATCGCCTCATTGATGGTCTCCAGACGCCGGCGGGCGGCGCTGTGCATGAGGTCGCTGCCCGCCGGCGTCGCGGAGATGGTCACCATCCGGGCGTTGTCCTTATGCGCGGTTCGGGTTGCCAGGCCGAGGTCCACCAGGGCGGTCACAATCCGGGTCATGGTGGGTCCGGCCACCCCCTCTGTGCGGGCTAGGGCGGTCAGCGTGCTGGGGCCTCCGAACACGAGGGCGGAGAGAGCCGAAAGACGAGCCGGGGTCAGGCCGCTGCTCGCATCAACGGGACGCAGGCCGCGCAGCAGGTGGATAGCGCCGGAGTTCAGCAGCCCGGCCGTGGTCAGATCTGTTGGAGGCACAGCAATATGTTAGCATAGCTATGAACAGCAAGTAAAGCTATATATGGAGGTGTGATGAGAGTGCATCAGGTCGCTCAGAAGGCGACAGATATGGAAGTTTCGGTGGCTTTCTATACTGAGCTGCTGGGCCGTGGACCCAGTGCGCAGTTCCCTGAGCCCCCTATGACCTTCTTCGATGTCGAGGGGCTGAGGCTCATGCTCGATCCCAAGGCCACCAGTGCAATCGTCTATTTCAGTGTTGACGATGTTCAAGCGGTGATAGACCGGATGCGTCCTCGCGCACAGGTGCTGGTGGAGCCCCGGCCTCTGTTCACACATCAGGACGGTGCACTGGGACCGGCCGGCCATGTGGAGATTCAAGGGGAGATCGCTGACCCGGAGGGCAATGTCGTGGGCCTCATCGGCTGGAAAGAAGCAGGCCCTGCCTGATACGGCAGGGCCTGCGAGGAACATGTGTGCCTCAACGGGTGGGCCTATCTCTCCAAGAGCCGCTCATCAGGTCCGTTGTAGGCGCTCAGCGGGCGGATCAGGGAGTTGGCGGCCCGCTGCTCCAGGATGTGGGCGGTCCAGCCGGTGATCCGAGAGGCGATGAACAGCGGGGTGAACAGCTCGGTGTCGAAGCCCATCAGGTGATAGGTGGGCCCTGCTGGGTAGTCCAGGTTGGGCTTGATCCCCTTAGCCTCATCCATCGCCTGCTCCAGGCCGTCGTAGAGGCCTAGGATCTCACCGCGGCCGTAGTGCTCGATCATCGCATCCAGGGCCGCCTTCATAGTCGGCACCCGGGAGTCGCCCTTCTTGTAGACCCGGTGGCCGAAGCCCATCACCTTCTTCTTCTGCGCCAGAGCCTCCTCCATCCAGGTCTTGGCCCGGGCGGCGGCCTCCTCGCGGGTCTCCTCCTTGCGGATGCCGATCTCCTCGAAGGTGTGCATCACCGCCTCGTTCGCCCCGCCGTGCAGCGGCCCCTTCAGCGCGCCGATCGCTGCGGTGATCGCTGAGTGCAGGTCGGCCAGAGTGGAGGTGACCACCCGGGCGGTGAAGGTGGAGGCGTTGAAGGAATGCTCAGCGTAGAGCACCATCGAGACCCGGAAAGCATCGACCACTTCCGGGGCAGCCTCCTCGCCGAAGGTCATCCAGAGGAAGTTCTGCGAGTAGTCCAGGTCCTCCCGGGGCTCGACCACCTGCTGGCCGCGGCGTCGTCGCTGGTCATAGGCCACCACAGCGGGAAAGGCGGCGAAGAGCTTCTTGGACTTGGTCAGCTCAGTCTCCGGGTCCGACTCCTCAGAGGTCGGATCATTGGCACCGAGCACCGAGACCGCCGTGCGGCCCACATCCATCGGGTGGCAGTCGGTGGGCAGCAGGTCGATGGAGGCCTTGACCTTGGGGTCTAAGGCCCGGTTGGCCCGCTCGAAGGTCATGAACTCCGCCAGCTCGGATTCGCTGGGCAGCTCACCGGTCCACAACAGCAGGGCGACCTCCTCGAAGCTGAGCTTGGCAGCCAGCTGCTGGACGGGGTAGCCGCGGTAGAGCAGCGAGTTGGTCTCCGGGTTGACCTTGGAGATGGCGGTGTAGTCGGCCACCACTCCGGCGAGCCCCTTATAGACGGTCTCTTCAGACATCATCGTCTCCTTGTCAGTCTGGTTCAGCACATCAGTTGTTGAATTGTCCGGGTACGTCGAAGTCGAAGATCCCGGCATCGAAGCTGCTGTAGGCCTCATAGTCCACCAGTTCGTAGAGCCGGGCCCGTGTCATCATGGACTCTACCGCCGGCCCCTGGGTGCCCTCGGCCACCAGGGTGTCCAGCGTCCGCTCGATCGCCCCCATGGCTGAGCGCAGCGAGGTCACCGGGTAGATGATCAGCGCCACGCCCACGCTGGCCAGCTGCTCGCGGGTGAACAGCTCTGATTTGCCGAACTCAGTCATATTCGCCAGCACCGGAACATCCACCGCCTGGCAGACGGCCTCGAATTCGGAGAGGTCCTTCATCGCCTCAGGGAAGATCGCATCAGCCCCGGCAGCTACCAGGGCCTTGGCCCGGTCGATGGCGGCCTCCAGGCCCTCGGCGGCCCGCAGGTCGGTGCGCGCCATGATCAGGAAGTTCTCATCCCGGCGGGCCTCAGCGGCAGCCTTGATCCGCTTGGTGGCGGTCTCGGTGTCCACAGTGGCCTTACCGTCCAGGTGCCCGCAGCGTTTGGGGTTGATCTGATCCTCAATATGGCAGCCGGCCAGCCCCGCGTTCTCCAGCTCATGGATGGTGCGGGCCACGTTCATCGGCTCACCGAATCCGGTGTCGGCATCCACAATGGTAGGCAGATCGCTCAGCCGGGCAATCTGCCCGGCACGCTGTGCCACCTCGGTCAGGGTGGTCAGCCCGATATCCGGCAGCCCCAGCTCATTGGCCAGCACCGCCCCGGAGACATAGAGCCCATCGAAGCCCTTCTCCTGGATCAGTGGCGCCGACAGAGGAGTAAAGGTACCCGGGAACTGGCGTGCCGCCCCGGGGGTGAGGATCTCGCGCAGCTTTCTGCGCTTAGCCTCCGGCGTGGTCTTGGCGTACAGCATCTTTAGAACAGTCCCTTCGGTGAGGCAGAAATATCGACGACGCCGCCGGCGGCCTGAACATTGAGGCCCACCAGCTCTTCGGCACTGAGCTCGGGCAGTCGCTGGACGGTCTCCAGGAACCGGTCGGCCTCGGCGTCGTCGACAATGTCCTCGGCCAGGACGCGGAACTTGTTGATGTACTGCTCGCGGGCAAACGGCCGGGCGCCCAGCGGGTGAGCATCGGCCACGGCGATCTCATCGGTGATCACGCTGTCGTCGTTGAGAGTGATCACCACCGAGCCGCCGAAGGCCTTCTCCGAGATGTCCAGCGAGTGGTAGCGGCGGGTCCATTCCGGGTCCTCCTCAGTGGTGACCTTGTGCCACAGCTCCACTGTGTCGGGGCGGGCGGCGCGTTCGGGAGCGTAGGAGTCCACATGGTGCCAGCTGCCGTCCTGCAGGGCCACGGTGAAGATATAGGGGATGGAGTGATCCAGGGTCTCCCGGGAGGCGGTGGGGTCATATTTCTGCGGGTCGTTGGCCCCGGAGCCGATCACATAGTGGGTGTGATGGCTGGTGCGGATCAGCACCGACTTCACGTTCGCCGGGTCGGTGACCTCCGGGTGCTCCTTGTGCAGCTTGCGGGCCAGGTCGATCCAGGCCTGAGCCTGATATTCGGCGGAGTGCTCCTTGGTGTAGGTGTCCAGGATGGCGCGCTTAGGCTCCCCGTCAGCGGGCAGCGGAACGGTGTACTCGGCATCCGGGCCGTCCAGGATCCAGGCGATGACACCGTCCTCACCCTCATAGATCGGCACCGGAGAGGTCTGCCCGCGCATTGCACGATCCACGGCCTCCACCGCCATCTTGCCGGCGAAAGCAGGGGCGTGGGCCTTCCAGGTGGAGATTTCGCCCTTGCGGGACTGACGGGTGGCGGTGGTGGTGTGCAGGGCTTGACCTACGGCCTGGAAGATGGTCTCGGCATCCAGGCCCAGCAGGGTGCCGATGCCGGCTGCGGCGGAGGGTCCCAGGTGGGCGACATGGTCGATCTTGTGCTTGTGCAGGCAGATTGCCTTGACCAGGTCCACCTGGATCTCGTAGCCGGTGGCGATTCCGCGGATCAGATCGGCACCTGAGCGCCCGGTGTGCTCGGCCACAGCCAGGATGGCCGGGATGTTGTCGCCGGGGTGGGAGTAGTCGGCGGCCAGGAAGGTGTCGTGGTAGTCCAGCTCGCGCACGGCCACCCCGTTGGCCCAGGCAGCCCATTCGGGAGAGGACTTCTGGCCGATGCCGAACACGGAGCCTCCGCTGCCGCCGGCGGAGACCGGGTTGGCCAGGGCCTGAGCCCGAGCCGAGACGATGGGCGCCCGGTTCAGGGAGGCCACTGCCACTGAGGCGTTGTCGATGATCCGGTTGATCACCATCTCGGTGACCTCGCCCTCCACAGCCACCGGGTCCACGGCGACCTTGGCGATCTTATAGGCCAGCTGGTCCTGGCGGGCCAGGTTCGCGGAGCTGGGGTGGACCCCTACGGTGTGCTCGATCATGGGATGGTGTCCTCTCAGGTTGCTGGTTCAGGTTCGGAAAGCTGGTGCTTCTGCTGGGAGATGTAGCCCAGGCTGCGGCGCAGGTGCAGCCTGGCGGCGGCCTCTGCCATCTGGGGATCCCCGGAGGCGATCCCTAAGCAGATGTCACGGTGCTCCGCGGCAGACTTGGCCAGCCGCTCGGGCTGGTCCTTGGCCAGGCGACGCACCCGGCTCAGATGCACCCGCAGATTGCTCAGCATGGTGCTGAGGTAGGGATTGTCCACCGCAGAGTCGATCTCCTGGTCCATCCGAGCGGCCAGGCGGTAGTGACTCTCGGCGTCTGGGGTGAGCTGGGCGGCGTCGAACTCCTCTGCCAGTCCGGTGAAGACCTCAGCCTGGCCGCGCTGAGCAGCCAGGCTGGCGGCTTGGGACTCCAAAGGGATGCGGACCTCGAAGAGGCGGTCCACATCTTCTAGGGAGATGTCACTGACCACGGTGCCCCGGCGCGGGTGCTGCACGGCAAGGCCGGCGGCCACCAGCCGGGAGAAGGCTTCCCGGACCGGAGTGCGGGAGACCCCCAGCCGCTGGGACTGTTCCACCTCACCCAGCGCAGTCCCTGGGGCCAGACTGCCTTCCAGGATCTCGTCCTGCAGCGCAGTGTATGCCGCGTCACTTGCTCGCATACCTCTAGTGTATACACCAATGTGGAATGTAGGCACATTTGCTGCAAAATATGGACCGATCACGCAGCTATGTGTATACACAGCAGCAATCTCAGTCAGAGCAGAATGCTAGGGAGCGGGAGTGGGCTCCTGGGCCTCAAGGTGGGCTTTGACCTCCTGATAGGCCGACATCACATGCTGGCGGATAGCCTGCTCGGCGGCTTCCGGATCGTGGGAGGCGATGGCATCCACAATCTGGCGGTGCTCTGCGAAGGCCTCTTCGCGGCGGCTGGCGTTCTGGTTGCTGAGAATCCGGTAGCGGTGCAGGTGTCCGCGGATCTGGCGGAGCATCTCATCACTGCGATGGATGCCTGCGGCCCGGAAGATCACATCGTGCAGAAGCGCGCCCAGCCGGTGTGTTTCGGACTCCCGGTCCAGCAGGCGCTCCATCTGCTCAAGCAGATCTGCCATCTCTGCCAGGTCTTCGGCGGAAGCATGCTGTGCGGCTTCACGTGCGCTCACCGCCTCCAGTGCGGAGCGGATGAGATAGAGCTCGCGGAGGTCCTCCAAATCCAGCGGGGTGACGTAGGTGCCTCCCGTGGGACTCTGCTCCACCAGGTTCTCACTGAGCAGTCTGCTCAGAGCCTCCCGCACGGGTGTGCGGCTGACCTTCATCTGCTGGGCAAGTGCAGTCTCCCGGAGCCGGTGCCCGGGCGGAAGCTCCAGTGAGATGATCTGCGCCCGTAGGGTGGAGTACACATAGTCAGCCCCGGAGTAGCGGCGAGCACCCGGTGCAGGAGTCATGAGTTTAAGGACTTTCTGTGATCAGTTCCCCCTGTGGCAGGAGCTGCTGTGACCTTTGACACCCTGAGTGTACTGGGATATAAAGTACCGAGTCTATTTGCATGCATGTAGACAGAACGGATCCTCGCACGACTTAGAAAGCCCCACCTCAACCAGCAGGTCCACAGGTGTGCCTGCGGGCGGGGCCGAGGAACAGGAAGAGAGTACCTCGAGATGCTAACCACCGTAGGGCTGCTGACGATTATTGCGGTTGTCGCCTTGCTGATCTCCAACCGGGTATCGCCCTTGGTCATCCTGACACTGGTCCCGCTCACCGCGGCACTGCTGGTCGGCTATGACTTCGATGAGATCACTGAATTCTTCGAGTCAGGAATCGGCTCGGTGATGAGTGTTGCGATCATGTTCGTGTTCGCGATCCTCTACTTCGGCATCATGCGTGATGTCGGTCTGTTCGAACCATTGGTGAAGTTCATCGTGAGAATTTCCCGAGGGAACGTGATCGCTGTGGCTGTCGGTACTGTGTGCCTGGGCGCTGTGGCGCACCTGGACGGCTCCGGCGCCACCACGCTGCTGGTCACCATTCCGCCGCTGCTGCCGGTGTATAAGCGCCTGGGCATGAGCCCATATCTGCTGCTGACCCTTGCGGTCACCAGTGTGGGCGTGATGAACCTGCTGCCCTGGGCCGGGCCCATTGGCCGTGCAGGAGCTGTCACCGGAATTGATCCCACTGAGCTCTACCGTCCCTTGATCCCGGTGCAGATTGCAGGCCTGCTGCTGCTTATCGCCATGGCTGTGGTGATGGGTATGCGTGAGAAGCGCCGGATCGCCAAGCGCCAAGAGGCCAAGGAACTCGCCACCGTGGGCGGCGGCGACTCCGCAGCCGAGGGGTCTGAGGCCGCAGACAGCACCGCGGCTGCTGGGGCCGTCGACGAGGACGAGGAGAGCCCCGAGGAGGAACAGCGCCGCCTGGAGCTGATGCGCCCCAAGCTCATCTGGGTCAACGCCGCACTGACCGCGGCGATCATCTCAATTTTGATGCTGGGCTGGCTGCCCACTCCTTATGTGTTCATGGTGGGCGTCTGCCTGGCGCTGCTGATCAACTACCGCAAGATGCAGGATCAGCTGGACCGCATTAAGGACCACGCGGCCAATGCGCTCTCCATGGCAGTGATCATCCTGGCAGCAGGATCCTTCCTCGGCATCCTCGGTGAGAGCGGAATGCTCGAATCCATCGCTGAGGACATCATCCAGGTGGCTCCCGAACCGATGCTGCAGAACCTGCACATCGTGCTGGGCATCATTGCCCTTCCTCTGGACTTCGTGCTCAGCACCGATGCCTTCTGGTTCGCGTTCTTCCCCGTGGTGGAACAGGTGACGGCTTCGGTGGGCATCTCCACCACCACCGCGGTCTACTCCGCTGGTATCGGAAATATCGTCGGTGCGCTGATCAGTCCCTTCGCTCCGGCGCTCTGGCTGGGCCTGGGCCTGGCCCGTCTGGAGATCGGCAAGTTCATCCGCTACGCATTCCTGTGGATGTGGGGTTACAGCCTGCTGCTGTTCCTGGCCGCCATTCTGCTGGGCGTGGTGGAGGTCTGAGCCTCCAACTGACCTGACTGCCGGCCCCGGGTCGCTGATTCCCAGTGGGCCGGGGCTGGCAGCCTTTTCAGGCGCCGGAGCCCCGCAGCACCGGCAGGAGGTCCTCTATGACGCTGGCGTCCTCGATGGTGGAGGGCACCGTGTAGTCCTTGCCGTCGGCGATCTGGCGCATGGTCTTGCGCAGAATCTTGCCCGAACGGGTCTTGGGCAGGGCATCAACCACCGCCACCTCTTTGAAGTCGGCCACCGGGCCGATGCTCGCCCGCACATGAGCCACCAGTTCCTTACGCAGCTGCTCCTGGCTGATCTCCGCCCCGGACTTCAGCACCAGGAAACCGGCCGGCCGCTGGCCCTTGAGCTCATCAGCCAGGCCAATCACCGCGCATTCAGCCACTGCCGGGTGCTCGGCCACCGCAGCCTCGATCTCCCCGGTGGAGAGCCGGTGCCCGGAGACGTTGATGACATCATCGGTGCGGCCCATCACATAGATATAGCCGTCCTCATCGATGTACCCGGAGTCCCCGGTGGTGTAGTAGCCCTCGAAGGCCGAGAGATAGCCCTCCACATAGCGCTGGTCATCACCCCACAGCGAGTACAGGGTGCCCGGGGGCAGAGGGAGCCTGATGGCGATATTGCCCTCCTGGCCAGCCGGAAGCGGCTCACCCAGCGGGTCCAGCACCGCCACGTCATAGCCGACCATCGGCAGCGTAGCCGAGCCCACCTTGACCGGCAGCTGCTCGATGCCCACCGGATTGGCCGCAATCGGCCAGCCGGTCTCGGTCTGCCACCAGTTGTCGATCACCGGTACATCCAGCACTTCGCCGATCCAGCGCTGGGTCTCTGGATCCAGCCGCTCCCCAGCGCTGAACAGGTAGTTCAGGCTGGAGATGTCATAGTCGGTGACCTTAGAAGCGGTTGGATCCGCCTTGCGGATGGCCCGCAGTGCGGTGGGTGCGGTGAACAGCGTGTTGATCCTGTGCTCCTCCACCATGCGCCAGAAGGCCCCGGCATCCGGGGTGCCCACCGGTTTGCCCTCATAGAGCACGCTGGTGGCTCCGGCCAGCAGCGGGGCGTAGACGATATAGGAATGCCCCACCACCCACCCGACATCGGAGGCACACAGAATCACCTGTCCCGGCCCGATGTTGAAGATCGAGGGCATGGTCCAGTTCAGCGCTGCCGCAGTGCCACCATGGTCGCGCACCACCCCTTTGGGCTTGCCGGTGGTGCCGGAGGTGTAGAGCACATAGAGCGGATGGGTGGCGGCCACACTCACCGGTGGCGCAGGCTCAGCCTGCCCCACCAAGGCATCCCAATCATGCCAACTGGCTTCAGTCGCCCCCGCCACCTGCTCCACAGTTGCCGCAAAGCCGTCCCGGTCAACCACGACGACGTCGCGCACCTTATGCTGTGCCAGCTGAAGGGCTTCTGCCACCTTGGGCAGGTATTCCACCCGGCGGGCCGGCTCAATCCCCCCGGTTGCGGTGATCACCGTGTCGGGAGCGGCGTCGTCGATCCTTGAGGCGATCTCCTTGGCGGCGAACCCGCCGAAGACTACCGAATGCACTGCGCCGAGTCGGGCACAGGCCAGCATGGCGATCACCGCCTGGGGGATCATCGGCAGATAGAGCAGCACCCGGTCGCCGGCGGAGACGCCCAGTGCGCTCAGCGCTCCGGCAGCTGCGGCCACCTCTTCGCGCAGTTCGGCGTAGGTGTAGCTGCGGGATTTGTCCGTGACCGCGGAGTCGTAGATCAGCGCGGTGCGCTCCCCGTTGCCGGCGGCCACATGCCGGTCCAGGGCGTTATGGGTGATGTTCAGCCTGCCGTCGGGGAACCACCGGTAGAGCGGGGCATTGGAGCCGTCCACTGCCTGAGTGGGCGGCACATCCCACTCGAGCTGGGCGGCGGTCTGCAGCCAGAAGCTCTGTGGGTCAGTGATAGATTGGGCGTGCGTCTCGCGATAGTTGCCAAAAGCAACAGGTGGCATAATCAGACTCCTTTGTCCGGGTGTGCTTCTCACAGGATAAACCGAGAAGCGCCTCAGAGCGTGATCACAGTTGACATCACGGCCTGGGGTCACGCGGGCTGCTTAATGTATACAAGAATTCATAAATGTTGAGTGAGGGCGCTCGGCAGAACCAAGGAGGAGAATGGGCGGCAGTCTCAGCGGCACCCCAGGCAACAGATCACAGCGCTGGCTCTGGATCCTGGTCATGGCTGCAGTGCTCAACCAGGTCACTGTCCATCTGGTCCGCCCCACCACCACCTATAAGCTCATCGAGCTCGGTGCTGACAGTTTCATGGTGGGTGCGGTGACTGCCGGCTACGCAGTGCTTCCTCTCATCCTGGCCCTGTATCTGGGCGGGCTCGCCCAGCGGCTGCCCTCACTCAAACCCCTGCTGGTAGGCGGAGCGGTGCTGACCACCCTGGGCGCAGCCGCCGTCTCCTGGGCAGAGAGCTTCGCCACCATCCTGGCGGCCTCCGCCCTGATGGGGATGGGCCAGCTGATCTTCACCATCGGTGGCCAGTCGGCGGTGGCCCGATTCGCCAGCAACTCCCAGCTGGACATGAGCTTCGGGTGGTTCACCGCGGGCTTCGCCGCCGGCCAGATGATCGGACCCCTGCTGGGTGGGATCCTGCTCAGCGGCGGTCCGGTAGGAGCTCCCGCAGACCCGCAGCTGGGACTCTCGATGCCTGATATCAACCAGGCCCTCTGGGTGGGCACCGCCATCTCAGTGCCGGCGATTCTGCTGCTGCAGTTCTCCGGGAAGCGGTACAGGCGGCAGACCCAGCTGCAGAAGTCACAGGCTGGCAGCCAAGACCAACCACAGGACACCAGCAGGGCCTCCGCAGCAGAGATTCTGAAGCGCCCTGGGATTCTCTCGCACCTGGTGGCCTCGATGGCCCTGGTGGCCACTATGGATGTGCTGACCGCATTCCTGCCCCTGGTGGCCAATGAGGCCGGCGTCTCGCCCTTCTGGGTGGGGCTCCTGCTGGCGCTGCGAGCCGGCATGACCATCCTTTCGCGGACCATGCTCTCCTTCCTGCGGCGGCACTTCTCACGGGAGGTTCTGGTGCTGGCCTCACTGCTGGTCACCGGCGCTGCGCTTTTCGTCCCGCCCCTGGCACTGCACCATCTGTGGCTGGCCTTCCTCACCCTGGGGGTGGCCGGCTTCTTCGCCGGCCTCGGTCAGCCGCTGACCATGAGCCTGGTCACCCAGTCAGTCCCCGACCATTGGCGTTCCTCAGCGCTGGCGGTGCGGCTGACCGGCAACCGGCTCGGCGTGGTGGTCATCCCGCTGGCAGCCGGGGCGGTGGCAGCACCGATCGGTCCGGCCGGGGCCATCTGGTTCACCTGCCTGCTGCTGGGCGCCTCAGGCACTGAGAAGGCCCTGCAGGCAGTGCGCGGCCGCGGCTGATCCGGATTAGGGGATAATTCGGCTATGAAAGACCAGCGCACCGGGTGGAATCCCCAGGTCTACCTCACCTTCAGCTCCGAGCGACTCCAGCCCCTGGTGGACCTGGTAGCCCGGGTTCGGCACCCGCAGGCCCAGTGGATCGTGGATCTCGGCTGCGGGGCCGGTAACGGGGTGCCGGTGCTGCGCACCGCCTGGCCGCAGGCGCAGATCCTGGGTATCGACTCCAGCGCAGAGATGCTGGAACGTGCTGGGCAGAGTCTGAATGATGCGCGGGTCTCATTCCTCCAAGCAGATATCCGTACCATGGCCGCCGAAGGCCTGCCGGAAGGCCAGCAGCCGGATGTGCTGGTCTCTAATGCCGCCCTGCAGTGGCTGCCCGATCACCGGGAGCTGCTGCCGGGACTGATGAACCTGATAGCAGCTGGAGGAGTCCTCGCCGTCCAAGTCCCTGGGAACTTTTCCAACCCCAGCCACCGGCTGCTCTACGAGTTCGCGGGCGCCGAGCCCTACGCCCAGTACGTGGACTTCTCCCAGCTGCTGAAGCCCACCGCGGACCCGCAGGACTATATGTACGACATCGCCCAGCCCGGCTGGGAGGTGGAGGCCTGGGAGACCACCTACTACCACACTCTGCAGGGGGAGGACCCGGTCTTCACCTGGATCTCCGCCACCGGAGCCCAGCCCGTGCTCGAGCAGCTCCCCGAGGGGGTACGCGAACGGTTCGTGGCAGAGTACAAGGCAGCGCTTCGGGACGCCTACCCGGCGTCGTCGTTGGGCACGGTACTGCCGTTCCGGCGCATCTTCTTCATCGCCCGGCGTTCATAAGTGGAAGGTTTGCGGTTGCCCGCCACACCACACGGGGTAATCTGGTCAGAACATCGACCGCTGTTGCAGATACCAGACCGGAGGGCCGCACGTGAACGCCGAGCAGCCGAAGGAGCTCTTCACCGTCCACGGTGACGTGATCATCGGCCCCACCGGCCGCCCCAAGCATGAGTTCCCCGAGCCTGAGCCGCTGGATTCCCACGGCCCGGCACGGATCATCGCCATGGTCAACCAGAAAGGCGGAGTGGGCAAGACCACCAGCGCCATCAACCTGGCTGCCGCACTCGCCGAATACGGGCGCAAGGTGCTCATGGTGGACTTCGACCCCCAGGGGGCACTCTCCGCAGGACTGGGCGCGAACCCGCATGATCTGGAGACCAGCGTCTACAACGTGCTGATGGAAAAGGATGTGGAGGTCACCGACGCACTGATCTCCACCCACGTGCCCGGGGTGGACCTGCTGCCGGCCAATATCGACCTCTCCGCCGCCGAGGTCCAGCTGGTCACCGAGGTGGGCCGCGAACAGGTGCTGGAGCGCGCCCTGCGCCTAGTCCGCAACGACTATGACGTGATCATCATCGACTGCCAGCCCTCCTTGGGACTGCTGACCGTCAATGCGCTCACCGCCGCCCACGGAGTGATCATCCCGCTGGTGGCCGAGTTCTTCGCCCTGCGCGCAGTGGCTCTGCTCAAGGACACCATTGAGAAGGTCCAGGACCGGATCAACCCGGACCTGGAGATCGACGGGGTGTTAGTCACTATGGTGGACCTGCGCACCACCCACGCCAAAGAAGTCGTCCAGCGGATTGTGGAGGCCTTCGGGGACAAAGTCTTCGAGACCGTGATCAAACGCTCGGTGAAGTTCCCCGACGCCACCGTGGCAGCAGAGCCGATCACCAACTACGCGGACAAGCACGACGGCGCCAAGGCCTACCGCCAGGTGGCCCGGGAGCTCATCGGGCGAGGAGGAGCACCGTAGGTGCGACGACGGATAAGAGAACGAGCCGGGTACCCGTACTGTGCTATGCGCAGCACGGGAAGCGAGGGAACGGGCACACCGTAGTGGCTGAACCTTCCCTGGCGGAGACGGCGTCGGTACCGGAGACCGAACCCGGTGGCGTCGCTTCGCTCACGCCCCGCAATCGCCTCGGAGGACTCGGAGCCAGCTCCGGTCTTCACTCGGCTCAATCGGGCGTGATGCTGGAGGAAACCGGCGAGGAGATCCGCACGGGCTTCACCGTCAGCCTGGACGGCTTCGACGGGCCCTTCGACCTGCTGCTGGGACTGATCGCCAAACGTCAGCTGGATGTCACCAAAGTTGCCCTCGCTGAAGTCACCGATGAGTTCATCAGCTATGTGCGCACCTTGGACGCCCAGCGGGCCCTGGACGAGTCCTCCAACTTTGTGTTTGTCGCAGCCACCTTGCTGGACATGAAGCTGGTGCAGCTGCTGCCGGGCTCACAGGTGGAATCCGAGGAGGATATCGCCGCCCTGGAGGCCCGGGACCTGCTGTTCGCCCGGCTGCTGCAGTACAAGGCGTTCAAGCAGATCGCCGAGCAGATGGGCCAGGCTGCGGCCGAGAACACCGGCCGGTTCCCCCGCCGCACCGGTCAGCATCCGGATATGGCCAATCTGCTGCCCGAACTGGTGTGGAACACCACCGCCGAGGACCTCAAAGCACTGGCTGAGCGTGCTCTGGCCCGCCAGCAGGCCGAACCGGATGAGGTGGGTCTGGCGCATCTGCACGCCCATGCGGTCAACGTTCGTGAGGAGATGGCCGCGATGACACAGCAGCTCTGCGCAGCAGGCCAGTGCACCTTCACCGAGCTGGTAGCTGACGCGGAGAACCGGCTGGTTGTGGTGGTCCGCTTTCTGGGACTGCTGGAGCTCTTCCGGGATAGATCCGTGGAGTTCGACCAGCAGGTACCGCTCGGCGAGCTCAGGGTCACCTGGTCCGGGCCGGCCGAAACCTCCCAGGACACCCTGGACCGGGCTGCGGCAGAATGGGATGAGAACGACCCCCGATTCAGCCCAGCGAAGACCGGGGCGGGCTCCGAGTCTTCCAAGACCCAGCTGAGCCGAGCGAAATGCGGCGCTTGCGGGGCTATGTCCGAGGCGACTGAGGGTTGCCCGCAATGCGGGCAGGCGATTGAGGAGCGTGCGCGAAATGACGCCGTAGCGGGGGAGAGTGCCCCAGGTCAGGAGAGTGCCGATGACTGAGCGCAACACCGTCAACCCGGCCCTGGAGGAGGCTGAATCCTCCCACCTGGTCTCCCATGAGGACTACCTGGCCGCTGTCGAAGCAGTGCTCATGGTGGCCGAGGAGCCGGTGACCCCGGCCGAGCTGGCCACAGCGGTCAACCTGCCCCAGCATCAGGTGCAGGCACTGCTGGACGAACTGCGTGCCGAGGCAGACGGTGTTGTCGAGAACTGGCCCGGTGACGCCCCGATGCCCGCCCCCCGCCAGCGCGGCTATGAGCTGCGTGAGGTGGCCGGGGGCTGGCGCTACTACTCACGGGCACGTTATGCCGAGCAGGTCTCGGTCTTCGTGCTGGACGGTCAAACCTCCCGGCTCTCCCCGGCCGCCCTAGAGACCCTGGCCGTGATTGCCTACCGGCAGCCGGTGGCACGCTCCGCAGTGGCGGCCATCCGCGGGGTCAACGTGGACGGTGTAGTGCGCAGCCTGGTCCAGCGCGGGCTATTGGACACCGCTGGCACCGACCCGGTCACCGGGGCCACCCTGTATGTCACCACGCCAGAATTTCTGGAGCGGTTGGGCCTGGACTCGATTGAGGAGCTGCCCAAACTCAGTCCGCACCTGCCGGGGGTCGAGGAGCTGGACAACCACGACGCCGCCTAGTGCCCTGCCGCTGCCTCCGCCTGCCGCCGCCTAGTGCCCTGCCGTTGCCTCGGCCCGCGGTCCCTCAGTCGTCGCCTCCGCCGCTTTTCATGGGGTTGTTGGAGAATCATTGCCCTATAGGTACATGAGAACTCAAGAAGTACATGAAAAGCACCGCCGCGGAAGGCCGGTAGGATGATCCGCATGAGTTTTCAGGGGAAGCGCGGCGCCAAGCGGCCTGCGCCGCGGGCCAACCGGGCCGCCCGCACCCCCAAACCGGGCGCCGAGGGTGGGCCGTTCGCCGACGCCAAACCTGAACGGCTGATCTCAGCCCAGCCCAAGCCGGTCAAGATCCGTGCTGATGAGGCCGAGGCCAATTTCCGGGCCGTGCACACCGAGGGCGGGGTCCGTCTGCAGAAGCTCCTGGCTCAAGCTGGGGTGGCCTCCCGCCGGGTCTGCGAGGACCTCATCGCCGAGGGCCGTGTTGCCGTGGACGGCAAGGTCATCGTGGAGCCTGGCGTGCGGGTGGATCCGCAGACGGTGACCATCCATGTGGACGGGGTGCGGGTCACTCTGGACATCACCCACCGCTACGTGATGTTCAACAAACCGGCCAAAGTCATGACCACCATGCACGACCCCGAAGGCCGGCGCAGCCTGGATGACTTCCTGGACGACGACATGCGTGCGGCCCGACTGGTGCACGTGGGCCGGCTTGACTACGAGACTGAGGGGCTGCTGCTGCTGACCAATGACGGCGAGCTCACCAATAGGCTCACCCATCCGCGCTACGAGGTGCCCAAGACCTACCTGGCTGAGGTGCAGGGGGAGCTCAGCGTCAAAACCGCCAAGCAGCTGCAGTCCGGCATCGAGCTGGACGACGGACCGATCGCCGCCGACCGGGCCTGGGTGGTCGGCTCCACCGGCAGCCGCACCATGGTGGAGATCACCCTGCACTCCGGCCGCAACCGGATTGTCCGGCGCATGCTGGAACATGTGGGCCACCCGGTGACCCGGCTGGTGCGCACCGCCATCGGCAAGATCGTCATCGGCGACCAGCCCCAGGGCACCCTGCGTGACCTGGAGCTCCAGGAGATCGGCCATCTGAAGGACCTGGCCAATGGGGCTCCGACAACAGGGAGCGTCCGTGGTTGAACCGGCCAAGGCCACCGTGCTCATCCGCGGCACCGGTCTGCTGGGCGCCAGTATCGGGCTCGGTCTGCGGGCGGCCGGCCACCAGGTGCACCTCTCTGACCCCTCGCCCACCGCCCAGCGGATCGCCCAGGACATCGGCGCCGGCACGGTCTGGGAACCGGAGGGCACACCTGATCCGGAGCTGATCGTCATCGCTGCCCCGCCCGAGGTGACCGCAGCTGAGGTAGCAGATGCGTTGGTGAGGTTCCCCGGCGGCGTCGTAGTGGATATCGCCTCGGTCAAGGCGGCGATCCTCACCGATCTGCTCAAGCAGACAGATGACGACGCCGCCCCGCTCACCATGCAGCACCTGAGCAGGTATGTGGGCACCCACCCGATGGCCGGGCGGGAGCAGTCCGGGCCGGTGGCCGCCCGCGGTGAGCTGTTCACCTCGATGCCCTGGGTGATCTGCCCGCATGAGTACTGCGCCCCGGCCGCGGTGGAGGCGGCCACCAGCCTGGCGCGCAGCCTGGGGGCCAGTGTGCACCGGATGGATACCGCTAAGCATGATGAGTCGGTGGCGCTGATCTCACATCTGCCGCAGGTGGCCGCTTCCCTGGTGGCTTCCCGGTTGCAGGACGCAGCAGCCGGTGCACTGGCACTGTCTGGAAATGGTCTGCGCGATGTCACCCGGATAGCTGCCAGCGACCCCAACCTGTGGGTGCAGATCCTCTCCGCCAACGCCCGGCCCGTAGTGGAGATCCTCTACGGGCTGCGTGAGGATATTCAGCAGCTGATCGGCACATTGGAGGACCCTGAAGTGCCTGGGGGACAGGCTGATATCGCCCGGCTGATCGAGGCCGGCAATGCCGGGGTGGCCCGGGTGCCCGGCAAGCACGGAGCCCCGCCGCAGTCCTTCGCGGTGGTCACTGTTATTGTTGACGACCGGCCCGGGCAGATCTCTGCGGTGCTCAACGATGTGGCCAAAGTCGGGGTCAATGTCGAGGACCTGCGCATGGAGCACTCCGCCGGCCACCAAGTCGGTATGTTGGAGGTGTCAGTGCTGCCCGGCCGCCGTGATGAGCTGGCCGAAGCGCTGACCGAGATGGGATGGAAGGTAGTACTGCATTGAGCACACACACAGATCAGGCGGTTCCGGTCACGGGCTCCCCCGCGGAGCCGGCGCTGCGCCTGGTGATCGCCGTGGACGGGCCCTCCGGCTCCGGGAAGTCCAGCGTCTGCCGTGCTGCCGCTACTCAGCTGGGTGCCGCCTATCTGGACACCGGGGCCATGTACCGTGCCGCCACCTGGTACTGCCTGGACCAGCAGGTGGACCTGGACGATGAGGACGCGGTGGCCGTAGCGGTGGAGGAGCTGCCGCTGAACATCTCCACCGACCCGCAGCACCAGACCATCACTGTGGGGGAGACCGATGTGACCGCGGAGATCCGTGAGCCGCGCATCTCCGAGAAGGTCTCCGAGGTGGCCACAAACCGCCGGGCCCGGGCCCTGCTGGTGGACGCTCAGCGCCGGATCATCGACGCACAGGGGTTCATTGTGGCCGAAGGGCGCGATATCACTACCGTAGTGGCCCCCGATGCTCAGGTGCGGGTGCTGCTGACCGCCTCCGCCGAGGCCCGGCTGCGCCGCCGTGGCGCCCAGCTGGGCGGCAGTCAGGATGCTGAGGCGCTCAAGCGTCAGGTGCTGGAGCGGGATAAGAAGGACTCCGCGGCGTCGAACTTCACCGAGGCCGCCGACGGGGTGGCCGTGCTGGACTCCTCAGAGCTGAGCTTCGAGGAGACCGTGGACTCGCTGATCGGCCGCGTGCAGCTGGCCCGGGAAGCTGGCGCTTGATGAGCCAACAGGCCCAGGGCGGCGAGGAGTACGTCCCCACCGGTGAGGACCGGGTAGCAGCTCGCCTTGCCGAGATCACCGAGGATGAGGCTGAGGCCCGCGCCGCCGCACTGCGCGCCGGCCTTCAGGACTATGAGCTCGATGATGCTGATGCCGCGCTGCTGGAGGAAACACAGGAGGACGACGCCGGACTGCCCTATGTGCCCGCCCTACCAGTGCTCGCCATTGTGGGCCGGCCAAACGTGGGCAAGTCCACCCTGGTCAACCGGATCATCCGCTCCCGCGAAGCTGTGGTGGAGGACGTTCCCGGAGTCACCCGCGACCGGGTCTCCTATCCGGCGGAGTGGAACGGCCGCGACTTCACCCTGGTGGACACCGGCGGCTGGGAGGCCGATGCCAAGGGTATCCATAAACGGGTGGCTGAACAGGCCGAGCTCGCAGTGGATGAGGCCGATGCGGTGGTGTTCGTGCTCGACGGACTGGTCGGTGCCAGCGCGGTGGATGAGGCCGTGGTGAAGATGCTGCGCCGGAAGAAGAAACCGGTGCTGCTGGCGGCCAATAAGATCGATTCCTCGGCCCAGATGTCCGAGGTCTACCCGCTGTGGAACCTGGGCCTGGGCGAACCCTATCCGGTCTCCGCACTGCACGGCACCGGTACCGGTGACCTGCTCGACGCCGCACTGAAGCACCTGCCTCAGACCGCCCAGCACAGGGGACTGGTCCCCCTGGACGGACCCCGCCGGGTGGCCCTGGTGGGCCGGCCGAATGTGGGCAAGTCCTCCCTGCTGAACAAGCTGGCCGGGGCCGACCGGGTGGTGGTGGACAAAGTGGCCGGCACTACCCGTGATCCGGTGGACGAGCTGGTGACCCTCGGCGGGGAGCAGTGGCGGTTCGTGGACACCGCCGGGATCCGGCGCCGGCAGCATATGGCCTCCGGCTCCGAGTACTACGCGATGCTGCGCACCCAGCGCGCCGTGGACAAAGCCGAGGTGGCTGTGGTGCTGCTGGCTGTTGATGAACCGGTCAGTGAGCAGGACATCCGGATTGTGCAGATGGCCCTGGATGCCGGGCGGGCTCTGGTGCTGGCTTATAACAAATGGGATCTGCTGGACGAGGAGCGCCGCTACTACCTGGAGCGGGAGATCGAACGGGACCTAGCGCATGTGTCCTGGGCCCCGCGGGTCAATGTCTCGGCGAAGACCGGCTGGCACAAGGACAAGCTGGCTCCGGCACTGCAGCGCTCCTTGGAGAATTGGGAGCAGCGGATTCCTACCGGCCGGCTCAACGCGTTCCTGGGCGAACTGGTGGCCGCGCACCCGCATCCGGTGCGCGGCGGCAAGCAGCCCCGGATACTTTTCGGGACACAGCCCGCCACCCGGCCGCCGAAATTCGTGCTGTTCACCACCGGGTTCCTAGATCCCGGCTACCGGCGGTTCATCACCCGCCGGCTGCGCGAGACCTTCGACTTCACCGGCACCCCTATCGAAGTCCAGATGCGCGTGCGCGAGAAGCGCAAACGCCGCTGAGTTCGTTCCGCAGCAGGCTGGAGCCGGCAGATCAGCAGTCGCCGATCTCCTCCCAGGGGCCCCACTGGTCCCCCGGTTCCTGGTTTCGGCTGTACCACTTGGCGGTGTAGACGGTGCCGTTGAACACCACGGTCTCCCCGCCGGTGAACTCGGTGCTGGCTGCCCAGGCCGGGTAGGTGCCGGACGCGCAGACGGTGGGTGCACCGATCTCGGACCAGGCGCTGTACGGGGAAGCCCCGGGCTGCTGGTTCTGGGTCCACCACAGGGCTTCGAAGACCCGACCGTCGTACTCCACGATCTGCCCACCGGTGTAGACGGTGGAGGCATCCCAGGCTGGGTGCTCCGGCTCAGCCTCGGTCCATACGCTGAAAGTAGGCCAGTTCCCCTGCACTGCCAGGCGTTGGTAGATCGAGTCCACCACGCGCACCTCGAAGCGGGCGGCCAGCGGGAAGTCCGGATCGTTGAAGTGCTCGGCCGGGACGCTGACCTCAACCTGGTAGTCCTCATTCATCTCCGAGAGGTTTGCAAAGAGGACGTGCTCCAGGCTTCCGCCAGTGACTACCTCGAACTGACCCTCAAGGTCCTCTGGTGGGAGCGGATAGTCCTCGGGCAGCCCCAGCCTGAGGGTGACAGCGGCGTCGGCACCCTCGGCGACGGTCTGCTCCACGGGGGTGACCAGGATCTCGGGATCTTGGGCGGTGTACTCGATGGGCATCTGCCACTCATTGCGCCCGCATCCAAGGCATACATCGGCCAGATCGGTGGCCTCGACCAGGCGGACGGCGGCGGAGAAGCTGCCGTTCCACGAAGTGCCGACCGTAGTGTCCAACGGAACCTCAACCAGCAGCTCGCCGTCAACCTCAGCGGTGGAGTAGATGGTCTCCTGGCCACCAGCAAAGGCAGAGGGCCGGAAAATCTCGATGCGCCCATCCACCGTGATGTCCTCCGGTTCAACCCCGTCAGGCAGCACGATCTCAACGGTGGCGGTCACCGTCTCGCCGCGCCAGATTTCGCCTGTGGGGTTCGTGACACTCAGCTCGGGGGTGATCTCCGGTGCCAGCACCTCGACACTGAACTCTGTGTAGTCGGGGAGCATGGGCACCCGGCCGACCGGGCCGGCGTCGTTGCTTACCCGGGCTACGAACTCGTGGCTTCCCTGGTCGAGATTGCCGAGCGTCAGGGAGGCCTCACGCTCTCCGCTCCGGCCGATCGAGGAGTCTTCATAGGTCGCCACAGGGTTCTCGAAGTTCACATCATCGGCGGAGTAGATCTCGAACAGCACCGGCCTGCGCCAGATGCCGTCTACATCGGCAATAATGTCGACCAGGAGGTCATCACCGACGAACACCGGTCCCTCTGCGCTTACTGAGGTGATGGAGATGGCATCCATCGTTGCGGGGTCATGGACCACATGGGAGAGCAGGCGGTTGTGCTCGGCACCTGCGAACTGGTCAGTTCCGGTGTAGACAAAGGTGAAATGGTAAGTGCCAACGTCCAGTCCGGATACCGTGATGTCCGCGGTCCAGTCCTCATTCACCTCACCGACCCCAAGTGGCGTGGAGCGCTGTGCGTCTGCGGTCTCATAGACTTCCACCTGACCTTCGCCCGGCAGCTCCGCTGCGGCCCCGGAAACATGGATGGTGGAGGTGAACTCGAAGGACTCGCCGTGGGCGATTCGGTTCCACTCGGCGACTGTGGTGATCCGGTCGACATCAAGTGTTCCAGTGTTTGCTTGGGCAGCTGGCAGCAGACCGATGAACAGCATCGAGAAGGCCAGCAGCAGAGCAGTTAAGCCCCGGAAGCTTGTGGGCATGTCCGTATCCTCATCAAGTGAACAGAGTGATCCTGGGTGTTACCGAAATTACACGATCATCGTGTTACAGGATTGTTGCCCAAGGCAATGGTAGCTGGCCTGGCAGCTCAGCCGTAGAGGGCAGCCTCGATCTCCCGGGTGATGGCAGCCACCGAAGACCAGCTGGAGCCCTGGGTCAGGATAGTCAGCACATAGGTCCCGGAGGGGTGGTGCACAATGGCGGTGTCATGAAGGTTGCCGTTGATGAATCCCGGCTTGTTCAGCACCTGGCCAGCCGAGCCGGCAGGGATTCCCTGACGGTGCACATTCGCCCCCAGAGCATTTCGCAGCCGGTCATGCCCCTGCCCGTTTATCGCAAGATTTCCTGCGGCCAGATTAGTCATGAAGTTGGTCAGATCCTGGGCATTGGTGCGGATGCCGCCTTCACCGCCGCGAGTGTTTGCCGCACCCTGGGCAGAGGCATCAGTCCAAATATTGCCCCAGCCGATCTCTGGGCCCAGCTTCTCCGGGCACGGATTGTCGCTGAGCACAATCATGTCGTGGAAGCACTGGGCCAGATCGCGCTCTCCGAGCACGGGATCGGACCAACTGCGCAGACCGGCCTCCACCTCGCGGAGGATGCTGTAGGCCACAAAAATCTTGTAGGTGCTGGCTGTCACGAAGGAATCTGCCGCTCCGGTGGAGGCACTGCGGTTCTGTCCGCCCAGTTCCTGGACGCTGATCGAGATCCGGCCCGGGTGCTGAGCCGCGAGCTGACCGAGCAGCGCGTTGAGATCCCCGTCGAAGTGCACATTCTGCACCGGCGGCTCGGGAGGCTGGGTCTGCTCCGGTTCAGGCTGCTCCTCCTGCTCGGCCTGGCGCTCGGCTTCGGCCTGCCGGCGCTGCTCAGCTTCGGCTTCAGCTTCCGCCTGCCGCTGAGCCTCCTGCTCAGCCTGGCGCTGCTCGTGTTCCTGGGCAGACTCATAGGCCCGGGTCAGCGAGGCAGACCATGCATCCAGGCTCTGCCGGCGCTGTGAGATCTTCGGCTCGGACTCTTCTGCTGCCGCGGCCTCCTCCGCCTCCTGGTCGGTCTCGGCGGGCTCAGAGTCGGCTCCGGGTTCTTGGCTGGTGGCGGCGTCGTCCTCTGTCACCTGACCTGCCGGTGCGGTTTCCTCCGGTGGGCGGGACTCAGCGACCTGATGGACCACCACGGTGGCGGCATCGCGCATGGTGGTTTCGGCGGAGTTGTGGACAGCCGCAGGGAGAGCCTCGGAGGCGCTGGCCGGCTGGATCTCGGCAGGCTCAGGGGCATGGAAGTTGGGTGTGCATCCGGCGGCCAGCAGCGCCACAGTCAGCGCAGCCGCGCAGGCTCGTCCGGGCACACCCGCAATCAGGGGAAGGCGCAGGTGCATGGGGCAACGGTAACCAGCAGCGGGCGCGGATCTGTGGAAATCCGTGCCGAGACACAGTCACGGTTTGGTTACAGGCAGTGTGTGCTGGCCCAGGATTTAGCACACGACGCCGCCTCACCTGGGTTTTCTGAGGGGGGCAGTCAGTGCGGTGTGAGGGGGCCGGAATGATGTAGACTGTTCCGGTGCTCCGGCCGGTGATCGGTTTCCGGAGCACGGCCACGGGATATAGCGCAGCTTGGTAGCGCGTCCGTCTGGGGGACGGAAGGTCGTCGGTTCAAATCCGGCTATCCCGACCAATTTTGCCCTGAAATAACAGGACTTTCGGAGACCAGGCGCTGCTGAAGTCATCTTCCACAGCCCCAGCGCTCTCTGAGGTCGCGGCCCGGTATGTCGACAGCCTGATCGACTGCGAGCCCTTCACGCTGAAAACCTACCGGCAGACCGTCCGGGATCACTTCGCACCACTTGAGGCACCCGTGGACTCCATAGATGAGGACGACGTGGCCCGATGGGTCTCATGGATAGCCACCGAGGGTAAGGCGAAGCGCAGCCGCAACAATGGCGAAGTCATCTCCCGCAGCGGGTACAGCCCCAAGTCCATCAAGAACTCCCACAGCTTCCTCTACAGCATCTTCCAGTGGGCCGTGCGCCGTGGGCACAGGATGGACAACCCCGCCGCTGAGACCCGGCTGCCGAAGAAGTCAGTCACCGACGACCGAAACAAGTTCCTCACCGCCGAGGAAGTCACCACGCTCATGCCGCATGTCGAGGCCCGATATCGGCCCTATGTGACCTTCCTGTTCAACACCGGCCTGCGTGCTGGTGAGCTGCTGGTGCTGACCCCGGAGGACTTTACCGTGGCAGATGGTGTGACCTACGTGAGTGTGTCCAAGAACGTGAAGACGGGTGGCGACGGCAAGAGTGCGATCACCGGGCTGCCAAAGTCGGAGCGATCCCGGCGGCGCATTGATGTGGATGAGGGCACCATGTCTGAGGTGTGGCCGCTGATCCGGGCGGCGGGACACGGGAACAAGATCTTCACCTACCCGAAGCCTGGGCACTCGGCAGCGTTGAATAAGTCGATGTGAAAGCCTGCGATCCGCAGGGCACAGGCGGCCGGCTTCACCAAAGCCCCCACGGTTCACTCTCTGCGACACTCTCACGCCTCGCATATGCTCGCCTTGGGAAAAATGCCCCTGCATGAGTTCTCACGGCGCCTCGGGCACGTGTCGTCGGCCTTTACGGATAAAGGTTCTACGGCCGCCTGGTGCCAGCGCGGGAGAGCGCAGCCTCGAAGCTCCTCAGCGGGCCCGGGACTCGACTGGCAATCACTGCGTAGTTCTCGCCTCCAGTGCGGTCCTCAGAGTGGGTCCTGAGAAGCGACTGTATTGAGCTATGTCACTGCCAGTTGATCTGCTTGAGCCCGTTCGTGCCCTTGAGAATAATCAGAATGAAGTCGATGAGCTGCCACACTCCGAACGTTGCCCAACTGAGCAACAGCTTAGCAATGCCGAGCCCGACGTGGCCCAGGTAGAAGCGGTCGATCCCAAGGGTGCCGAGGAAAAATGAGAGCAGAATCGCGGCAATGTGACTCTTCGGGGCGCCGGTCGGGTGGTAGTAGTGGTGTACGGAATGCTGTTGATGTCCGGGATGCTGATACGTGGGCTGCGGATGTTGGGGCTGCTGCGGATACTCGGGTTGCTGCGGGTGCTGCTCTGTCATGATCTTCCCTCCTCAAGGTTTTGAGTGATTCCTCAATACTGCCTGATAGCCGGGTGTCGCGCTAGGTGCTCTGCCTAGACCACCACTAGCTGTGGGAGCACTTGCAGCTCATCAGCGACCGTCAGAACGTCATCATAGGCCGCCGTGGCCCGTGTCTCCACTCCGGGCGGATCAGGTACCGAGCGGCCCACGCATCAGCTTCCAGCTCTGTGCGTGCCGTCGAGCGCCTGTGCCCATAGACGGCGTGCCCCAGCTCATGAGCCAGGGTGGAGCGGTACTGCACCGGTGCCAGGCAGGACAGCAGTCGGATCCTCCGGTGGTGGTGCCTATACTCACCCCACCGGCCCTGCGGCAGGTGGTCCTGATGCTCAATGCGCACCCCAGCCGGCGCGCTATCCCCTCTAGATGCGACCTACACCCAGATCCTAGAGGCAGGGCAGGAGATGCTAAGCGTAATCAACATCCAGGACGAGCGGGAGCCTCGCCTGTCGTGGCGGGTAAGCCCGATTGAACAATTCCTCGAAGTGCTCTCTATTCTCGGAGATCCGCATCAGTGTGGTTACTGTCGAGATTTGTCGATCCAGCGCAGTAAGCCCCGTCCCATCGGTCAGATGTTGGCGATGCTTGTGCGAGCGGTTCCCCTTCTCGTTCTTGGGATTCAAGCGCTCCATCTCTTCGCGGACGCCTGGGGCTAGTTGGTCATAGATGTACTTGTTGACCAGCTTTCCCGCTTGGGGTGTCCGCTGAGAGGTTCCAGGCTTGTACTCCCAACCGTGAAGGCGGTACATCTGCTCGAAGAACTCATCGGGGAACCGCTTCATCCAGGGCGGAGCTCAGCCTGCACGAATTCCTCCAGGATCAACTGGAGTTCGTTCCGGGCGCGCACTTCCTGGTACCCGGTAGCCTCGTCCACGAGTGCAGTGATGCCCACTCGCGCCAATCCGCGCATGATAATCCCGGCTGCTTTGGCGGACGCTTTCTGGCTCGACAGAATGGCCTCATCTTCACTGGCGGCTAAGTAAATCTCACAGACCTCAGGGAGAATCTCTGCGTTATAACCATATGCCTGACCACCATTGGGAAGTCGATAGCGCACAGCTCCCCACTTGGACCTCAGGTCATCCGAAGCGTACTTCTGGAGGTTCTTCGCGGCGAGGAATGGCGGGACTTTGGCGGTGGCGCTTCCGGTGCCACTCCCTGGGGCCTGGGTATTGGGGGCGGGATGCTCAGCATTGCCCATCAACTCCTCAGCCCGCCCATCAAAGGTTGTGTCTGTGACCGAGTTCGCCCGGTACCTACAAGCCCAAATCGACAATCGTGACGGATGGAACAAGTCTCGCCTCGCTAGAGAGTCTGGATTGAGTCGCGGCGTTATCACCGAGTACATGAGCTACCGCAGGATCCCTGGTCAGTATCTCACGGGTCGGGCCGGTGGAGCCGGGGAACTTTGTGCCGGAGACGATGCGCAGCTGCTCACACTCCACGAGCTCTCCGGCCAGGCCCCACAGGTAGCGCTTCTGCTCCGCCGGTGGGGCTCCGAAGGCGTCGGTGCGGGCCTGCAGCATGGTGCCGTAGGGGCGGGTGCGCTCGTCCATGAGGACAGGGTAGTCGTGGGGAGTGACCTCAGCCCTGGAGAGCCTTGGGGGAGGGGGCGACACGCCGTTCCCCAATGGGGAAACCATGTAAATCCATGCCCGGATTTGCGGGTCCATGGTTGCCAATGGAGTTAGAGCAGCCGATCTTCCGAAAAATCCGGAATCATGCGGATGCAGGGGCATTTGTGACAGAGTGCTTAGGTGGTTCAAATCCGGCTATCCCGACCAGTTTGGGCCCGCCTCCCGGAGAGCCAGCGGATTGATTTAGTCCCAGCCGAAGGTTTCGGAAGCAGCGAAGAACAGAAATGCGACACCCATAAGCGGGGCCATGATGGCGGGCAATATCAGGAACGAGCCATCCCCGAACGCCTTCTCAGGGTCTTTGCGCCCCAAGGTGTTGGTCTTGTAGATGACGTTGAAGGCCTGATTGCGATAGATGAACAGCAGCACGCCGCCGACAATCAACAGCAACCCTATAGCCCACAGAATCCACAGCGGCATATCTCAACCCTACCGAAGTGGCACTCCAGTGTTCTTAGCCGCTTGAGTTTCGGCCCACCAAGAACCACACCAGCGACCCGAGGAACGGGAAAGCTAGTACTGCGAGAACCCATAGCGCCTTGAGGCCGCTGGTGTAGCTGCGTGAGTTTAAGATCGACAGGATGGCAGCTATCGCGAAAGCAATGTATGCCAACCCGATGAGGGCACTTACGAGAACTGCAAAAATTTCCATACCCTGAGGCTACCAACGAAAGGACAGGGCATGAGCTTCGAAGAAAAAGCGCACGCCGAGGCTGAACGGCAGTGGGGCCCGCATTGGACTGATGCTGAGTCGATGGCTGATCGGCATAACCGGCGCGGCTTGTCATGGATGCACGGATTCACCAGGGGCGCCCTCTGGGCGCGTGGCCGGGTCGGAGAGACCATGAGCACCGTGGAAGAGCTGGAGGGGCTGCCAGACAATACGGTCATGCGTGCTTGTACTGGTCAGCTTGCAGAGACAGGGCGAATAACTGGTGATCGCATGGTCTGGTGGGAGGAATGGTCAACTTTTGAGGATGCTGTGAAGCACCTGGCGCCCCTGACCATCCTTTACGTACCGGAGGCCACCACATAACCTCCAACCCCGACTATCCGGCCCTCATCACACGGTGGGGGCCTGCTCGTGACCACCGAGGGTATAGAGATCAAGTGGGCTGGGGCTCCACCCACAGGCGCGCTTCAGCGACCTCGTCCTGACTGAACACTCGTGCATCCAGGTCGGAGAAGAGCTTTTTGCTTGCATCGATCATCTTCTCGATCCACGCAGATTCGGTGACCACCGCCAGACGGCCCACCTGATCCATGTTGGTGAGGTTCTTTAGTGAGGTCCTCAAGTCCTCGATGATTGCTCCTGCGCTCATGCCTTCAAGCTCGGAGAGGTTGGCATACAGGGAGACTTGCTCGTGCTCAGATAGAGCCTCCTCGACTGCCGTTGTGACCTGTTCCCATTCCTGCTTTTCGACCTTGCCGCTGACTCGGATCGACACCAGTCCATCGGCTGTTGAAAGTACCTCGATCATGGCGAACCTTCCATAGAGGGGTATCCCGCGTTACGCGATCACCCCTGAAACCTACCTAGCCAACCATGACCCCGCCTGTGCACGGGGTCTTCCTATACTCAGAAAGGAGGAGAGATTCCCGTGGTGAACATGACCACCTTCCACGTAACCACTTCGTCGAAGACGCCGAGCAATCGTGGATTCTTGGTGAGTTGATCAGGTACGTGGAGCATGAGAAGTCCTGTGCCCCGGACTTCACCGCTATGGGACCCTCCTCGGTCTTGATCAGCTATCCGCTGCGATTTTGGTCTACTTGGTTGTGCGGTTCTGGTACGTGGATGACCTCGCCGTTGACCGGTAGGGCCCCGTCGAATGTCAGAGGCACTGCGTTGGCGCGCTCGATGTCGCGGTTGTCTATCGCCTGAACATGGACATGGGGTTCAGTGCTGTTGCCGGAGTTCCCGCAGCCACCGAGCACGTCTCCGGCCTGCACCTGCTGACCCGTATGGACGTTGATGCTGCCCTGGCGTAGATGGCAGAGCGCGACGATAATGCCGCCGCTTTCGATCATGACGTGGTTGCCGGCGAGAGCCACCCAGCCCGCCGCAGCTCGGCGACGCTGAGTCAGCGCATAGCGGATCGAGGGCAGTCCGCGATGGGCCGGATGATCGGGCTCACTGTCATGTGCGGCTGTGACGATGCCTTTTATGGGTGCCAGGATCGGGCGATCGAATCCGGGGAACCTGTCGGCGGGTTCAGGCCGCAGGAGAGAATTAAGGGTGATCGGTGCGGTGCGTCCGGTGTCAGTGACCGCCACGAAGTCGATGGCAAACGAGGTGGCGAGCACCCGCGTGCCGTGGCTGGGAACCCGATTGGCCGGGCTGTTCTGGATGAGCCAGCGGCCCGTGAATGGATAGGCCAAGTCGATGGAGGTGCTCATGCTGTTCCCTTCCCGATGCGGGCGACCGTCGATCCACTGGTGAACATAGCACGGCATCGCTCGGCGTGGGTCTCGCTCCTACTGGCGTGTGGCAAGGGCATCGAGCCACCTGGTGACGGTGTCTTTGAGCTTAGCCGCAGGCATATCGGAGGGAGTGAGTACGGCAGCAAGACACAGGCCGTCGAAAAGGGCGACGAGTTCAGTAGCGGCAGCGTCGACGTCGATCTCTGGATTGGCCTGACCGGCATCGCGGAGCGAGGTGATTGTGTGGCGGGCAAGGCCGAGTGACATGGCACGGTCCTCAGCGACCAGCTCAGCGAGTTCGGGATCGGTGGCGGACTCGTTCCGGAAGGCGAGCCACACCTGATCTTCCTTGGCCTGCTCTGGGGTCACCGGCAGCACGGCCCACATCGGAACTCTCTATCCGTTCTCGGACAGGCAGACTCCTGTCCACCGCGATGTAGCGCTGGTGTGCTCGCTCGTTGATGAGCTCGAGAGCGTAGATCTGCAGTTCCCGCTGCTCGCTGAAATAATGGCGCAACGATCCGACCGATAGTCCTGCCTCCTGGGCGACCGCGCGCACCGACGCCCGGGCCAGCCCTGACCGGAGGATCACGCGCCACACGGCTTGAGCTACTTCGTATCGCCCGGAAGCTGGGCCGTGTTCATCCCCGTCTTCGTCCTGATCGACATCCTGGGGTACCAGGGCGTCTTCCTCGCCCTCGCGCTCTGCTGCCTCACCGGCGCGATCCTGCGGTGGGCAGGGTCTTCTGGGCATGGTGATCGAACCGGCTCAGTGCCATCGTGGCCTCATCCAGATCCGCCGCTAGCTCTGGGGAAGGGTCATCCTCAGGGCCGCGATCGGGGCGGGGACTGCTGATTCATAGGGTCCGGAGGCAGAAGCGAGGCGCCGTCGCTCTGTCATCCCATTGCTCTGGGCGCGCCATTCAACGGCGAAGAATTCGACTAGCCACCCCTCCACCCGAGAGTTCTGAGAGGGCGCTGTTAGGCCACGATATACACCCGCGAACGCTCACGGGCTAAGTGAACCCAGGCAAGAGTCGCCGCGAGCAACAGAAAAGCCGAACCGACTACAGGTGACCACTGAGATGCAAAGTCCCAGACCGCTAAAAAAGTATCCACCACCTGACACTACGCCCACCTAGCCCTAATAGACGCTCAGTGCCCAGGTTCCGCCCAGGGCGCATTTATGCTTTAAGGAGACTTATGCCAGACATCGCCCTGCGAGATTGCGTGCACCGGCTGGTACGATCACATGTTGCGCGACGACCAGACAACAGATTGATCCACCAGCAGTCTCACCACGCTAAAAATCCCCGTGTGTTCGGATCAGCGGCACGAGGAGATGACGATTCTGAAGTGACTTGGATCTGCTGATCGACTCAGGTGAGGGCTTCACCATGTTCGAGGATGCAAGGCTTAATCGTGAGTTGGAAGAACTCCTTGGAGTTCGTGTTGATGCAGTCGAATACGGTGATCATCTACGTCAACGATTCGGTCAGAAGATTCACCAATAAGGTGCTGCACGGCGATGACCTCATCAATTGGAAGACTATGTAGCGCACCCTTCAGACTGACATTCCTACCTCGATCAATACTGAGATTGGCAGATTGGGCCGGTCGGGACAAACCTCAGTGGGGCACCAACACGTTCCTATTCAAGCCACCCCGGCCGGTCCTTCCACCCGGGGTCGGCATTACGTATGCAGTCCAACCCCGCACCAGGGGCAGCATCCACACTATGACTCAATCATCAGGTGAAAAGTATCCAACCATCGCAACACCTGCAGCATCACTCACTCTGATACTGAGGCATCGCGCTAGGGGCAGGGCCAGACACGGAGAGACAGCAAACTTGAGCGCCTCCCCAGCAAGAGTCCAGGTTGGGCTACGATTACTGAAAGAATCCTGTGAGAAAGGTCGCAGTATGGCTGAAGAATGGCGAGAAGCCCGTCTCATCCCGACCTCTGGCATCAGAGGGGCTGCCGAGCAAGAGGCGCGAGCCACTTCCGCACTTCTGTCAGTCCTCAGCATCGTCCCGAGCTTCGCCCATGCGGTGCTGAAACCTTGCGGAGCACCATTGGGTAGGGTTCGCGCCAACGTGGAATCCTTCGTGGAGGTTGCGTTCGAGGACAAGAAGAGCAAACGATCTCCTCGCCCAGACGGATTGATCCGTGTATCACGCGGCAGTACGACGTGGACTGCACTGGTAGAAGTCAAAACAGAATCGAACGCCCTTAGCAAAGAGCAAGTAGAGAGCTATATGGACGTAGCCCGAGAAAGAGATTTCGATGCTGTTATTACAATCTCGAATGAGATCCCGCCTGTATTGGGAGCGCATCCACTTAGTCTGTCAGGACACAAACTACGTCGGACACCTGTCTATCACTTCTCCTGGATACGCTTGATCTCCATTGCTGTGATGGAAAAAGAAGTTCATGGAATCGAAGACCCTGAGCAATCGTGGATTCTTGGTGAGTTGATTAGGTACTTGGAACATGAGAAGTCCGGTGCCCTGGACTTCACCGATATGGGACCCTCCTGGACCCCAGTGGTAAATGCTGTTCGCCAGGGGATCGTCCGAAAAGACAGCGACGACGTGATAGATGTTGCCGGAAAATTTGACGGTCTGATCCGTTACATCTGTCTAAAACTGGGCCAGCGTCTTGGCGTAGAGGTTAGTCCGCGTCTTACCCGGAGAGAGCTTGAGAACCCCGAAGAGCGGACTCGCGGACTCGCTGAGGAGCTAGAGAAGGACTACACAATGTCGGCGAAGATCCACATCCCTGGGACAGTGGCCGATCTTCAGCTTCGGTGCGACATGCGTGCTCGCCAAATCAGCACATTCGCCGTTGTTCCCGCCTCGGGTCAGGCGCGTAACCAAACACGTGTGAACTGGCTCCTTCGCCCGCTGGAAGAAAGTTTGACGGATGTAGTGATCGAAGTCCATGGGCCAAGACGCAGCCATGCCGCAGGCATCGCTGAGTTCAGAGAAGACCTCAGGGAGGTTCTTCCTCCAGGTTTTCCAGAGATCACTCGTTTTACTGTGTCGCAGATGCATCCAATGGGATTACAGAAGACTGTCGCAGGGCGGTCCTCTTTCATTACGTCGGTGATTGGGGCTGTTGACGAATTTTATGTGAGTATTCTGCAAAGGCAGAGGCCCTGGTCGCCGCCCGCCCCGAAGTACAAGCCCGCAGCGGGGGAACAACCCGCGGAACAAGAGACGTTCTCCTCAGAAGAAATCGCTTCAGGCGAGGATCTGTCAAAAGAGGGCTCTGAGTAGTCTTCGCTCACGTTCTCTCCTGGCCCCTGTCAGCAAAGTCATCAGACAATAATCTGAACGCGTCGTTCTTGATCGGTCAGTTCCCTCGAGAACACGGCGAACCAGGGTTTGACCGACTTCAGGGGGCGTGAGAAGTACATACGAAAGTGCGCCTGGGCTACGTATCTGATGATGACCTTCCCACTTGCATCGACCCGGTCACCGTGGTTCCGGTATTCCCCCGGTGGTTGATGGAGGGGTCGCTTTCGACAAGGCTTAGTAGGCCTCTTCTGGGGTCTTCCGGCCCAAGGCCCGGTGCGGGCGTCATGGTTGTACCAGCCGATGAATTCATCCAGCATGAGCTTTAACTGGCTCAGAGTCTGGGTGTGAGGCGGTACGCCTAACCAGCGTTTCAGGCTCTGGTGGAGCCGTTCGATCTTGCCCTGGGTTCGGGGGTGTCCTGGTGCCCCGTTTCTTCTGCGTGATCCCGTAATCAGCCAATAAGGCTTCGAAGCTGTTGCGAATCGTACTGGGTTCTTGAATTCGCCCAGGGAATTCGGTCTCTCCGACGAGAACTAACCTGAGCGTTGGCTCGATGCTCTTGGAGCGCGTCAGTAGGGGCCAAGCCCGGACTGTCTTCCTGCTTCGAACGACATCGCGCACTTCCTCACCATTGCCCAGGCCATCACCCGTCGAGCGGCACTGCGGCCTTCTCTGATTGGGCTGCGGTGCGTTTGCGCACTTGGGAGGCGGACCAGATCAGGTATCCACCGAGGAGAACCATGACGATGCTGGTGAGCCAGCCCCATGGTTCGGGCAGGTACATCGCGAGGAACCACACCTGCACGTCGTGGTTGCCGGTGAGTTTGAACACTATGGTCAGCAACCCCTGGGGGATGAGGGCGAGAATCCCCAGGGTCCAGCAGATGGTCTCCACAGTGCTCTCTCGCCAGGTGAGTGTCGGTTGGTCGGGGTCGCTCTCGGCGATGGACCGGCCGGTGCGCATCAGCAGCAGCATCTCCGTGGCGGTGCGCTCCAGTTTGATGGCGGCAGCCAGGCCCAGTCCCCAGCTGAGCAGCGCACCGATGAGGACGCTGATCCCTACGCCTGCCCATTGCAGGGCCAGGCTGTCCTGAGTGGCACCGAGGTAGACCACGGCGATGCCGGCGAGCGGCGGGAGGAGAGCGGCGAAGAACACCAGGAAGGCTGCGCCTATCTCCTCGTTGCCTTCGGCTGGGTTCTCGGCCCGCCGTTGTGCGTCAGGGCCGGGTGCAGGCATGAACACCGAGGTGTAGGCGGTCAGGCCGGCGCCGCCACCGAGGGCTGCTGTGACCGCTGCCAGCGCCCAGGGCCAGGCCCAGGACAGTCCGCTCCAGGCGGTGAACCCGATGGTGACCAGCAGCGCGATTGGTCCGTAGATGATGAGGTAGGCCCATTGCCGGGCTCGGACGTCGTGCCGTGCGGTGCCGGTCTGCAGGGTCAGCCACAGGCCGGTGCCGTCGAAGGAGTACATGTTGGCCATCCAGGTGGCGGCCATCACCGCGATCAGTGCTCCCGCCCACGGCAGAAGCTCGACCGCTCCGAAGGTCAGTGGCAGGACGGCGGTGAGCACTCCCCAGGCCAGCGGTGCCGAAAGCGCTGCGGCCCGGGCCGGGTCACGCCACCAGGAGCGCAGTTCCTTGCCGACGATGGCACCCAGGGGACCACGGAGTAGTGCGCTGCGTGGTGTGGGGCGTCGACTCGAGCCGCGGACCACCACCCTGGCACCACGGGCCTCACCCAGGCTGGTGCCCCACAGGGCCAGCAGGATCGCGGCCAGGACGAGCATCGCCATCACGATGAGCGCCGTGCGGCCCCAGGCGCCGGCGGCTGCCGCTTCCACTGCCGCCAGCGCCCATCCGGATGGTGCCCATCGCAGTGCGGCGGAGAAGTTCTCCGGGAAGCCCTGCTCAAGAACGCCGGAGGACAGCAGGCCGACCAGCAGCATCCAGCCGGATTGGCTGAGGACCAGCACTATCGCCAGCACCACACCGTTGAGCGCGGCACCGGATCGGGCTCGGGCAAGACGGCCGAAGCCCACGTGCGCCACTCGCGACAGCAGCACCAGCAGGCAGACCTGGAGCACGGCCAGCGGGACGGCGAGCAGGGCCGGCACGACGCCCAGTCGCGCGCCGTACACGATCAGACTGCTGAACAGCAGAACGGTGACAGCGGTGGTCAACCCCACAAAGCCGGCCACCAGCATCCCGGCCGCCATCCGGCTCCGCGTCAGCGGGAGCATCGCCAGGTGGGCCGGGCGCAGCGGCGGGGCCGGTGACATCACCGGCCCGATCACCCAGCCGATCAGCCAGGTGAGATAGGCGGCCGCGAGCAGGTCTGGCACGATCGATGCCGGCTGCAGGGGCCAGGCCGCCAGCGCCACCACGCCTGCTGCGAGCACCGCGCCGACGATTGCACCGGTCCAGGCCCATACGGCCCGGGTTCCGGTGACCGCGTTGCGCGTCAGCGCCAGTTTCAACCGGATCAGGTCCCCAACCATGACAGCCCATCCACGGTTCCCGTTCCGGCTCCCACTAACGAAACGAAGGTCTCTTCCAAGCTGGTCTCGCCACGTACCTGTGCCACCGGCCCGCTGGCCACCACCACCCCGTCGGACATCACCGCCACTGTGTCGCAAAGCTGCTCCACCAGAGCCATCACGTGGCTGGAGAGCACCACGGAGCCGCCCTGGACGACGAATCGGGTCAGGATGCGCTTGAGGGTCAGTGCCGAGACCGGGTCGACGGCCTCGAACGGTTCGTCCAGGACCAGCACCTTCGGATTGTGCAGCAGGGCGGTGGCCAGCCCGATCTTCTTGCGCATGCCTGTGGAGTAGTCCACGATCAGGGTTCGCTCGGCTCCGAGGAGGTCCATCACCTCCAGCAGTTCCTGGGCGCGGGTGTCGACCACTTCTGCCTCCAGGCCTCTCAGCCTGCCCAGGAAGGTGAGTGCTTCACGTCCGGTGAGGAACTCCGGCATGGCCAGGCCGTCGGGCAGGACACCCAGGTAGGTCTTAGCTCGCAGAGGGTCGGTCCAGACGTCGGCATCCAGGACGGCTGAGGCGCCCGCATCGGGCCGGAGCAGCCCCACCGCCATGGAAAGCAGTGTCGTCTTGCCGGCGCCGTTCGGGCCGACCAGACCGAAGAAGGAGCCTTGGGGCACCTCGAGGTCCACCTGGTTGACCGAGACCTTCTCACCGAAGGCTTTGTGCAGGCCGTGAATCGACAGTGCGGGTGGGCGAAGGTGGTCCATGGTCATTCTCCGGTATCTCGGGTAGCGCGATGGAAAAGGGCGGCGACCTCTCGGGTCACCATGGCCAGATCGAGGTTAGGGTCGGTGGCCACTTGGGTGGAGACTCCGTCGATGACATTGCGGACCGCCACAGCCATCTGATGCACGTCGAAAGCCGCGAACTGCCCGGCGTCCTGACCATCGCGCAGAATCCGGCGCAGGTACTCCAGTCCTTGGTCGGCCCCCGCCGGATCAACCCCCGGCAACCCGTCAGCAGTGTCGAGGGCCGCAGCCACACGGACCAACGCGACAATGTCACGACGGTTGCCGGCGATGAAGTCCAGGTTGGCTCCGATGTAGGCGGCCAGTCTCTCGGCGGGTGTGGACGCAGTCTCCACCCTGGGAACGATGGCTTGCGCGCCACGGGTGAAGACATCCACGACGAGCTGACCGATCAGGTCCTCGCGACCGGCGAAGTGATAGTTGATCAGACTTCGGCTGACACCGGCATGCTGGGCGATCCGTCCCATCGTTGCCGCGGGGTAGCCGTGCTCGGCAATCACCGCAATAGCGCTCGCCACGATCTGCTCCCGACGCGCCTCCTCGATGAATGAGCGCGACGGCTGGCGCTCTTGACCATTTGCTGACATCACTGTCAAACTCTAAGGCATGGTGTCAGTATGTGGCAATCCTTCTTCGCTTACAGCGGTCGCTGCGCTGCCCAGGCAGGCCGGTTGCACTGGTCAGACGGCTGGCCCCACTCGGTAGGTTAGGTGTGTCACCAAGGAGGCCTGACGCACCGAGACCTGCGAGCCCGTCCTGATCGCCCGCCACAGATCGTCACCAACCCGCTCCATTCTGACTAGGAGAACAACCCTGTTCCCTGTCAACACAAGGGAATCCCCGAGTTCCCGAGACGAGCTGGGGAGACCGGAGATCCACCGGACCCTCCAAGGTATTCGACCCTCATAGGGAGGTTCTGGAGCGCAGGAGTTGTCGGACTTTGACTCGAGATGAGACGTCGAGCTTATTGAAGATGTTGGCGACGTGTCGTTCGACTGTTCGGATGGAGATGCAGAGGTCCTCCGCAATTTCGGAGTTGGTCTTACCTTCCGCGATATGCAGAGAGATCTCTCTTTCACGTCCTGTGAGCTTTGAGAGCTTGTCCCGGAGTTCGGGATCCTCTGCTGGTGCAGTGACTCCCTGGGGCTGGTGGCGGACCATATCTGCCACCGTCGGGGTGTTCTTCTGGGATCGAATCATGTGCTTCCTTTCCGGGATAGGCCGGCCCCGGTCTCTTGATGGATTGAGTGTTTTACTGTCCTGCATGAAGACGACGATGTTCTTAAACTCTGTTCAACGGTTCCTCAGGGTCGCCGTGGTGGCTTCTCTATCGCGGATCGGCAGCAGCAGGACGATGGCGATCAGCGCGGCGAGGGTGATGCGCCCGGGCATGCTCTGGGTGATCCCGATGAGCCCGGCCCAGGGCTGGCTGGTGTGGAAGCGGACAGTGCCCTCGACGTTCTCAGGGTGCAGCGGGGCGGCATCGTCGTAGGCATTGGCATCGCCCCGGGTGGTGGCCACCGGCTGGCCGTCTTCCTCCGTGACGTCCACGATCCGATGGGTGTACAGCCCGCCTACTCCGCGAGCGGTCACCACCGCACCGACCTCGAAGTCCTGATCCGCCGGGCCGACAAGGATGACGTCGCCGACCTGGTAGGTGGGAGCCATGGAGGCGCCGTCGACGACCACGAGCCGGTGGTCCAGCGGCACGATCGCGAGCGGGAGAAGAAGCAGGGCGCCGAGGAGCGCCACCGCGAGCGTGCGCAGCAGTCGCAGACCGCTGTGCACGCTCACGGCGCCGGCTCCGTGGTCACGGTCAGCGCCTCGGACCAGGGGGAGGTCCAGCTCCCGATCCCGTGGCTGACGCGGTAGTGGTAGTCGGTGCCGGGGATCAGCGTGCAGGCACTCTCGTCAGAGGCGAGCACCATATCAGGCGGGCACCACGGGCCGATGCTCACCGGCACCGCACCACCGCCCGGTGCCTGACCGTGGTTGTCCAGGCCCCAGCAGTACATTTGGCCTGTGGCGACCGCACACGAGTGGCTCTCTCCGGCGGCGACCGCCGTGGCCGTCACCGGGGCTGTGCCGTCGCCGATCGGCACTGGATCCGTACCATCTCCGGCCGGCTCGTCCTCGGTGTAAAAACCCCAGCAGTAGGCCTGGCCCCCAGCCACCGCACATGAGTGCCACTGCCCGCCGGTGATCGCCGTCACCGGGGCTGTGCCGTCGCCGATCGGTACCGGTTCCACGCCGCCGCCCGGCGCCTGACCCCCATTGTTCAGGCCCCAGCAGTACACCTCACCATCGGCGACCGCACACGAGTGGTTGTCTCCGGTGGCGACCGCTGTGGCCGTCACCGGGGCTGTGCCGTCGCCGATTGGTACCGGATCCACGCCGCCGCCCGGCGCCTGGCCATTGATGGTCAGGCCCCAGCAGTACACCTCACCGTCGGCCACGGCACACGAGTGGAGCTGTCCTGCGGCGACCGCTGTGGCCTCTGCTGTGCCGTCGCCGATTGGTACCGGATCTACGCCGCCGCCCGGCGCTTGGCCGTAGTTGTTCCGGCCCCAGCAGTACACCTCACTGTCGGCCACGGCACACGAGTGGCTCAGTCCTGCGGCGACCGCTGTGGCCTCTGCTGTGCCGTCGCCGATCGGCACCGGATCCACGCCGCCGCCCGGTGCCCGACCCCCACTGTTCGAGCCCCAGCAGTACACCTGACTGTCGGCTACCGCACACGAGTGGCTCAGCCCGGTGGCGACCGCTGTGGCCTCTGCTGTGCCGTCGCCGATCGGCACCGGATCCATGCCACCGCCCGGCGCCTCGCCATTACTATTCTGGCCCCAGCAGTACACCTCACTGTCGGCCACCGCACACGAGTGGAACGACCCGGCCGCGACCGCCGTCACCTCAAGCTCCGGCGGCACCGGCGGGATCTCGTCATCAAGGACGCTCGTGGCATCGCCCTCATACACGGTGGCGGGATCCTCGAAGCCCGTGGTCAGGGAGCGTTGGACGACGTACCCCGGGGTCAGGCCGCCTGCGGGGTCGGCGCTCCAGGACAGCTCGATCGAGGTCGCGGTGACCTCTTCTGCGATGGGGCGCTCCTGGGTCAGAGTCGCGGTGCTGGCCTGGTTGCCGTCGATGACGGCCTGGTCGGTGAAGGAGGCCGAGGTCACCGCCAGGCCGGGCAGCAGTGCCAGGGCTGTGGCGGCCAGCAGGGACAGTCTCGTCCGTGCACGCATATGAAGGGGCTCCTCGTAAGTCGGTTCTCGCTCGACGGCCGTCAGGCGATCTCAGTGATCGATGACCGGATCCTCCCGCTTAGGGGCGGGGGACTTTGAGGGGAAGGACCCGGTCATCAGTTCTTACGGTCAGGAACCGGTGGGAGGAGACTGAGGCACCTGAGTGGCGTCGATGACGACGTCGAACTGGAGTTCTTCGTCCTGGGCGGCGTTGGTGGCGTCCGAGACCAGGCCGACCGCCACGTCGATGTCCAGATCCTCGCCTTCATCAACGGTGCCGGTCACGGCGTCGGGCGGGTTCAGCAACGTACCGGTCTCAACCTCGCTGCCGACCTCGACCGAGATGGTCACCCAGCCGAGCAGATCCTCGACGTCGGCGTCTGGGTCATCAGGGTCGAAGACCGGGTCGATCCCGTCCAGCTCGATGGAGTAGGCGAAGGGCACGCTGCCGTCGTTCTCGAAGGACAGCGTCTCGCTCTGGGAAACACCGGGCAGGAGATCCTCGACGGCGAAGGGGCTGCTGGTCTCGCCGATGCTGAGTGTGGCGGTGCCGACGTTCTGCGGGCCGATGGTCTCCTGGTCGGTGAAATAGGCGTTAGTGGCCATCAGACCACCAGTCAAAGCGAGGACGCCGGCGCCGGCGATGGCGGCACGAGTGCGCCAGGGGCGACGGGTGGTCGCCTGAGCGGTGGTGGTGTTCTCGGACATGGGTGTTTCCTTCCTTGGTGGGTTACCTGCCATCGGGACAGGCGCGGGTTGGGGTCGGGGACGGATGGACAGAGGGGATGGTCTAGCTCTGGCGGACGTCGATGATTGAGACGAAGGCCAGCTCGGCGCCCTGGGTGTCATTGCCGGCGGTCGGGTCGAGCTTGAGGACGTAGTCGACAACGGCGCTCTCACCCGGTTCGAGCGTCTGCGGGGCGAGCGCAGGGCCAGCGCCGAGGCTCTCCTGGACACTGCGCGCCCCGGCGGTGAGATCGGTGAGGATCCAGCGAGCGAGGCCGTCGCCGTCCTGGACGACCTCGGAGCCGATGCTCAACTCGATGGGGAAGTCCACGCTGTTGTGGACCGTGAAGGACAGCGCCGAACGGGAATCGCCAGGAATGAGATCGTCTCCGGCCTCGAGGTCGATGGTGATCCCCTCGATCTCGATCAGGCGGCAGTCCTCATCCGACGGGGAGCCCTCGCTCGCGGCGGCCGGCGTGGACGGGGCAAAAAGACCCAGGCTAAGGACAGCCACGGCCAGGACGGCCGCGCCGCCACCTCGGCCCGAGCCCTCTGGGCTGCGCGTGCCCGGGATCCGGCGGACCACGATGAGGCCGAGGATCACCAGCACGCCGGCCAGGACGAGCAACACGGTGAGGTCGGTGCCGGTGTCCGGTAGGGCACTGCCGGCGCCGTCGCCGGGAGTGCTGGCTACTTCCAGGACACAGATTTCCGCCGTGGACATAACACCTCTTCGCGTTCGGGGCGCGGTCGATCAGCCGCAAGAAACCACGCTAGAGGGCGGTACAGGCGAAGTCCCTAGGGATTTTCCCTAGTTCTGGGTTCGAATTCGGACAGGAGCCACAGGGTGCGGCTAAGGCTGCACTGCCGCGGACCTGGCAAGCAGGGGCCGGAGCTGGCGGCGGCTGCGGAGCCCGAGTTTGGCCATGACGTTGCCCAGGTGGTACTCGATCGTCTTCGCAGTGACAAAGAGCCGGGCCGCGATCTCCTTATTCGTCCAGCCTTCGGCGGCAAGGCGCGCCACTTCTCGCTCTCGGGAGGTGAGGTGCGCCGGTAGTCCGTCTGCGCGCTGGTCTGGGTCGTCTGCGGCACTACCGAGGTAGGCAGTGGCACCGAGGCGTTGCAGGAGGCTCTCCGCCCGCTCACGCGCCCGCCGAGCCTCCTGGTGACGTCCAGAGCCGCTGAGAAGACTCGCATGGTCTCGCATCTGCAGGGCGTGCACCAGCGGCGGTGCGGTGGCGGCGACTGATCGTGCCGATATCTCTAGGGCCGTGTCATGCTCACCGCGGGCGCGGGCCAGCAACGCCCCGGTCCAGTCGGGGTGTCCGTGCAGGGCAAGCGTCGGCTGGTGCCCGCTTTCCTCGCGGAAGCGTTCCTGGGCATCAGCTGCCTCGGTCAGCCTGTCCAGAGCGACGAGGGCTTCGACCTCAAAGGCTCTCCACCAGCCGTTATTAATCCTGGCGGCCGCCAGGGCGAAGGGTGCTTCCCTGAGGGGATCCAGGGCGGCGAGCATTGCAGCGGGGTTACGACGGGCCCGTTCAAGGCCCGCTGAAGCAGAAGCGAGATGAACCCGAGTTTGGATGGCAGCCAGCTCACTTGGGACCTTTGCTGCCGCTGCGAGGTGCCGCTCAGCCTCAGACCATGAGCCTTGGGCGGCGGCGATGTTGGCCAGGGTGGCCCGTGAGGCGACGAGCCCGTAGTTGCGGCGCACGTCCTTTCCGGTGTCCAACACGAGCCGGGCGCGCTCCTGGGCTGTCTCCCAGCGTCCTGCATGCCAGTCCAGGAGGGCCAGTTCACCGAGTCCGCGAAGTACACCGGTGGGGATGGACAGGTCGTCCATGACAGCAAGGCCAGCTGCCACATCCTCGGCCGCACCGGAGGAATTGCCCTGGTAGAACCGGATCCGGGCTCGGACAAAGTGTGTATCGGTGCGCTCGGGCAGCGGGCGGGGGTCTCTATCCAGCCATTCCAGCTCTTCCAGGGCGGCCTCGAACCGCCCATTCATCCACTCGGCCCAGGCTCGCTGGACATGGTAGGCCCGGGTGATAGGGGCATCTGGAAGGCGCTCGGTGGCCTGACGGGCGGCATCGAAGGCCTCCAGGGCTGAGGCGGGTTCGGTGCTGTGGGCGCGCAGCGAGCCAGCCAGGACCGCCGCGCCAATGGCGGTCTGGTCCTTGCCGGCTCGGACGGCCTGTTCAAGCGCGGTTGTCGCCTGATGCTCGGCGTTGGCGTAATCCTGGGCGAGGAACGCCTCCATGCCCAGGAGCATCGTGCGCAGCGGGGAAGGTTGGCAGCGCCGCACCAGCGGATTGATCTCGGCTGTCATGCCCGGATCCTCCGCGTAGGCGATGACGAGACCGGCACGCAGCACGAGATTCTCGAAAATGCTGGCATCGGGGGTGACATCAGCGGCCCTGAGCAGCAGCTCGCAGGCACGCCGGTACCGGCCACCATCAAGTGCTTCTTCCGCCCCCTGCACCAGCAGCCGGGCTACCTCAGGGTCGGTGTCTTCCACCGAGGCCGCGAGATGGACCAGGCGTGTCTCGCCGTTGACTACTCCGGCCACGGCTCGGTGCATATCGCGGCGCCTGGCAGGCGGCATGAGGACACGTGCGGTATGCCGCAAGATGTTAGAAGCAGGGCGGAGGGTGCGTAGCTGTCCGCCCTGCCCGGTGTCCAACAATCCGACCTCCTGAGCCTCGGGGACACTGACCTCTATTCCTTCACTGGCGGCTGCCGCGGAGACCTGGGCCACAGTCATCGGATTCTCGGCGACGGAGAGCAACTCCAACAGCGCGCGGGCGGGGGGTGAAGCCACCGCTATCCGTGCCGAGGCAGCTTCGGTGAGCGAGGCAGGCAGGGGGACGTTTTCGGCCTGACCAGCTGGGGCAGCGCTGTATCCCTCGAGGATCGCCGTCAGGTAGGCGGGATTGCCTCCGGTGGTCTCCAGCCAGTGTCGGAGCCGCCGTTCTGGAACGGTCAGACCCCGGTGGCGGGTCAGAACGACGAGGTCATCGAAGCTGAGGCCGTCCAATCGCAGGACCTGTCCGCCGGACAAGCCCTTGGCCGCGTCTGCGAACCCGCCCGAAGCTGGTTCGCATGTGGCGATCACCAGGAGGCACTCCGCAGACAGGCGCCGTGCGACGATGGCCAGCACCTCGGCGGAGGATTCGTCCATCAGATGAGCTTCCTCGATGAGAACGCACAGCGGACTGATGGTCTCGTCGAGTTGGTTCAGGGCGTTCAACAGGCGGCGGGCAGCTGGAAGAGTCGAGCCGAGGGCCTCCGGAGGTCCGGGGTCGAGATCGGCGGCGCGCAATAGCTGGTCGAGGGCCGCATAGGCGACTGAGGTTTCAGAACGATCACAGGTGACTCTGACGATTTGTGCGCCGCCGGCGCCAGCTAGAGCCGCTCGGGCCAGGGAACGCTTGCCTATTCCCGGATCGCCTTCGATGACGACAAGCTGGGGGGAGCCGGATGCAGCGTGCCCGATCGCGCTACGGATAGCGTCAAGATCGTCCTGTCGGCCTACCAGCATGATGACACCACTGTAGCCCAGAGTGTGCACGAAGATTGAAGATTAATGTCCCGATCATGCCGTGAGCGGATCGGAGGCTGGTGCAGGAATTGGTGCCCCGAAGGTCTCTGCTGCCCAGGTCACGGAATCAAACCCGCAATCCCGGGCCGCGGGATCGCAGGGCCTCCACGGTGTGGTCCAGATCTGCCTCCGGTGTCTCCGGCCCGAAAGTGAAGCGTAGAGCAGCCTGCGCCTGATCATCCGAGTAGCCCATCGCACGCAGCACCGGGCTCGGTTCGCTGCTGCCGGCAGCACAGGCCGACCCTGAGGAGCAGAACACCCCCTGCTCCTGCAGGTCCAGTAGCACAGACTCCCCACTGCGGCCCTCCAGCACAAAGGAGGCATGTCCCGGAAGCCGCTGGCTGCGGTGCCCGGTCAGCCGAGTCCCGGGAACAGCCTGCTCCACTGCGGAGACGAACAGGTCACGACGCCGCCGCCACGCCTGCACATCACGCCCGGAGGCCAGCCCCAGCGCCGTGGCCATCCCCACCGCTCCGGCCACATTCTCCGTCCCCGAGCGGTGGCCGCGCTGCTGGCCGCCGCCATGGATGAGCGGCTCAAAGGGAGTCCGCCGGCGCAGATACAGCACCCCGACCCCCTTGGGCGTGCCGAGCTTATGGCCGGCCAGGCTGAGCGCCTGAACCCCGAGCTGCGTCACCTCCAGCGGCATCGCACCGGCCGCCTGCACCGCATCGGTGTGGAAAGGCACTTCATGGCGGGAGGCCATCGCGCTGAGCAAAGGAATGTCCTGCACGGTGCCGACCTCACCATTGGCGTACTGCACGCTGACCAGGGTGGTATCCGGGCGCAGGGCAGCGGCCAGCGCCTCACCGGTGACCACCCCCGCAGAATCCACCGGAATCTGCTCCACCTGGAATCCCATTCGGCCCAGCCAGGCCACAGACTCCAGTACTGCAGGATGCTCCACGGCAGAGACCAGCACATGGCGGCCACGGGGTGCGGCCAGGGCGATCCCCTTCACCGCCGCGTTATCCGACTCGGTGCCCCCGGATGTGAAGGTGATCTCAGCAGGACGGGCACCCAGCTGGTGGGCTACCCGGCGCCTGGCCTCATCGAGCGCCCGATGTGCCTCCAGCCCGGGATCGTGTCTGCTGGCCGGGTTCGCGAAGCTGCGGGTCAGGTGCGGCCACATCGCCTCCAGCACCTCAGGCCGGGGCGGGGCAGCGGCGGCCTCATCCAGATAGATCACGGCTCCACCCTGAAGTCCAGGCCCAGGTCCAGCCCGCGTGCGCTGTGGGTGAGAGCCCCGACGCTGATGACATCGACTCCGGTGCGCGCAATCGCGCCCACCGTCTCCAGGGAGACCCCGCCGGAGGCCTCCACCTGGGCGCGGCCGTCGATCAGCTCCACCGCCCGGCGCATGTCCTCCACGGGGAAGTTGTCCAGCATGATGGTGTCAGCCCCGCCCTGCAGTGCGGCAGGAATCTGGTCCATCCTGTCCACCTCCACCTCGAGATGAGCCGTATGCGGCAGCCGGGTCCTGGCCTCCGCCAGCGCCTGGGCGAGCGGAATACCGGCAGCCGCCACTGCAGCCAGGTGGTTGTCCTTGGCCATCACCGCGTCCGAGAGGCTGAACCGGTGGTTGCGCCCGCCTCCGCACCGCACCGCATACCGCTCCAGCACCCGCAGCCCAGGGGTGGTTTTCCGGGTGTCGGTGATCCGTACCCCGGTACCTTTCACTGCCGCCGCATACTGCGCGGTCAGCGCAGCAACCCCGCACATCCGCTGTACCAGGTTCAGCGCGATCCGCTCAGCAGTGAGGATCGGCCGGGCAGGGCCGCTGACCCTGGCCAGATGATCCCCGGCGAGGAACTGGGCGCCCTCGGCGGCCTCAAGCTCCACGGAGACCTCCGGGTCCAGGGTGCGCATGGCCCGGGCGAAGACCTGCCCGCCGCTGAAGATGCCCGGCTCACGGGCGGTGAGCACCGCCGCGGCCTGAGCCGTCTGCGGAACCAGGGACTCGGTGGTCAGATCCCCGAACGGCAGATCCTCATCCAAGGCGGTGCGGATCACGCGGTCGATCTGGGCTGTGCTGAGCACCGGGGCGAACGGCCCCGCAGATGAGCCCGGGGAGAACATCGCTTCGCTCATTTCGGCACAGCCGCCAGCATCCGGTCCAGCGCCACCCGGGCCGGCTCTGCGACCTCGGCGTTCACGGTGATCTGATTGGGCGCCCGGCCCTCCACCAGTTCATCCAGCACCCAGGCCAGGTACCCGGGATGAATCCGGTACATCGTGGAGCAGGGGCAGATCACCGGGTCCAGGCAGAAGATGGTGCGGTCCGGGTATTCGGCAGCCAGCCGGTTGACCAGGTTGATCTCCGTGCCGATGGCGATCACCTCTCCTGGGGAGCTGGCCGCCACGTACTTCCTGATCGCATCGGTGGAGCCTGCGGCGTCGGCGGCGTCCACCACCGGCATGGGGCACTCCGGGTGCACGATCACCCGGCAGCCCGGGTGCTCCGCCCGGGCTTGGTCAATCTGCGCCACCGTGAAGCGCCGGTGCACCGAGCAGAACCCGTGCCAGAGCAGTACCCGGGCCTCCACCAGCTGCTGTTCGGTGTTCCCGCCCAGAGGTCTGCGCGGGTTCCATATCGGCATCTGCTCCAGCGGCACCCCCATCGCCTTGGCGGTATTGCGGCCCAGGTGCTGGTCGGGGAAGAACAGCACCCGGTGCGCCCGCTCAAAAGCCCACTCCAGGACAGCCTCAGCATTGGAGGAGGTGCAGACGATCCCGCCGTGGCGCCCGCAGAAGGCCTTCAGCGCGGCGGAGGAATTCATATAGGTCACCGGAAGCACAGGCAGCTTGCCGTCAGCACCTGGCCGGACGTTCTGCGGATCCGCGCCGTAGACCTCACAGATCTCCTCCCAGGCGCTCTCCACGGAGTCTTCATCAGCCATATCGGCCATGGAGCAGCCTGCGGCCAGATTCGGCAGGATCACCCGCTGGTCGCCCCGGGAGAGGATATCGGCGGTCTCGGCCATGAAGTGCACCCCGCAGAAGACAATACTCCGGGCTTCCGGGCGGCTCAGCGCAGCCTTGGCCAGCTGGAAGGAGTCGCCGAGGAAGTCGGCGTGCTGGACCACCTCGTCGCGCTGATAGAAATGGCCCAGAATCACCAGCTCATCACCCAGCTGGGCCTTGGCAGCCAGGATGCGTCGGTGCAGCTCATCCTCCGGCATCTGACGGTAGGCCGCCGGCAGCTGACCCGGGTGGACAGCAGGCTCGGGCACCGGATCGGCCTGAGAGGATCCAGGCCCGTAGCCGGGCACCGGGTCGAACTTCCAGGGGTCCGCGGCCAGGCTGGGGCTGCAGGTCTTCGCCGGGGTGAGCTGGATGCGGTCGTTGACGGACAGGGTCACGGGTTCTCCTCAATGGTGAGTGTGTAGCGGCTGCTGTGCGGTGCGGAGCGGTAGAGTCGGGGCGGTCGGTGGGCGGTGCCGGTCATCCTCCGGCCGGTGTCCTCCACTGTGCCTTGGGAGAGGATCTGCCGGCGGAAGTTCGAAGGGTCCAGCGCCCGGTTCAGGACAGCCTCATAGACCCGGCGCAGTTCGGCCAGCGGGAACTCCTCCGGGAGGAATGCATGGGCGATGGGGGAGTAGGCGACCTTGGCCCGCAGCCGGTCCACCGCATACCGGACGATCAGATCATGGTCGAAGGCCAGCGGGCCGGGGACCTCCTCCACCGGGTGCCAGGCCACATTCTCGGCGTCCACGGCATGGGCATCCTCATCCCGGCGGACCAGCGCCCAGTAGACAATGGAGACCACACGTTCCGGGACATTGGGGGAGCGGTCCACATCGCCGAAGGCATAGAGCTGCTCCAGGTGCCGCGGCTGCAGTCCGGTGGTTTGCCGCATCGCGGTCCGGGCGGCCTCGCCCAGGTCCTGGGAGTCCTGCAGGGGACCTCCGGGAAGCGCCCACCGGCGGTGGAAGGGCTCGCGGATCCGCCGCACCAGGGGAAGCCACAGGGTCAGCTCGCCGGTGTCCGGATGGGGCCGCAGGGAGAAGATCACCGTGGAGACGGCCAGCACCATATGCTGCGCCGGAGGGTCTTCGGTCATCGCACCGTCCTGATGAGGTTGATCGCCCGGATAAAGGCTTTTGGTTTCGATGACACTATGTACCCCTACTTGTGGTCACGTCAACCTGAAGGGCTGACTGGCTGTAATGTGGGGCACATGGGGCATGTGTATCTCTCGCGGTCAGTCGGCAATGCAGTCGAAGAGTTCACCCCGCAGCTGGGCAGAGAACTGCGCATCGGTTCGCAGAGCTCCGCGCCGCCCAGCCGGGAGGAATTCCTGGACGGGGTCCGCGGGGCTGAAGCCATCATCAGCCTGGTCACCGACCGGATCGACGCTGAGACCCTTGACGCCGCCGGAGACCAGCTGAAGATCGTGGCCAATGTGGGCGTGGGCTATGACAACATCGATGTAGATACCGCCACAGAGCGCGGCGTCACCGTCACCAATACCCCCGGAGTGCTCGACGATGCGGTCGCAGACCTCACCTTGGCGCTGATCCTGGCCTCCACCCGGCGGGTGGTCGAATCCGACCGGCGCATCCGCACCGGTGAGCCCTGGATCTGGGGACCCCAGGACTATGTGGGCCTGCAGATCTCCGCCGGAGCCACCCTGGGCATCGTGGGCCTGGGCCGGATCGGCATGGCCGTGGCCAAGCGCGCAGCAGCCTTCGGCATGGACATCATCGCCACCGGACGCCGCGCCCACAACGACGACGCCGCCGCACTGGGGGTGCGCCCCGCTGAGCTCCCCGACCTGCTCGCCACCTCCAACGTGGTGAGCCTGCACTGCCCGCTGAAACCCGAAACCCGTCACCTCATCAACGGTGACACACTGGCCCAGATGAAGCCCGGCAGTCATCTGATCAACACCGGCCGCGGGCCCCTGGTGGACGAGGAAGCACTGGCCGATGCGTTGGCATCAGGTCACCTGGCCGGAGCCGGGCTGGACGTCCACGAGTTCGAGCCTGAGACCAACCCACGGCTGCGCGCCATGGACCAGGTGGTGCTGCTGCACCATATCGGCTCTGCAGGCGATAAGACCCGCTACGACATGGCCTCCCTGGCCTTCCGCAATATGGTCGCGGTCCTGAACGGGGAAGACCCACTTACCCCGGTGAGCAGCTGAGACTTCTGGTACCCAGGTGGGTAGGCGGCGTCGTACTGCTTTACATGTCCCCTAAGCGATCCGGCCCTGGTAGCGGCTCAGCGTCTCGTCGCGGAACTCGGCAAACCGCCCGGCAGCGATCGAGGCCCGGATCTCATCGACCAGCTTTATCGTGAAGTACTCGTTGTGAATGGTCATCAGGGTGTGTACCAGCATCTCCTTGGCCTTGAACAGGTGGTGCAGATAGGCCTTGGAGTAGTGCTGGCAGGTGTAGCAGCCGCAGTCGTCCTGGATGGGGGAGAAGTCCTTCTTGTACTTGGTCTGCGGGATGTTGAAGTAGCCATCGGGGGTATAGACCCGGCCGTTGCGGGCCACCCGTGAGGGCTGTACGCAGTCGAAGGTGTCGGCCCCGTTCTCGATGGCGGTGAAGAAGTCCTCCGGCTCGGAGATCCCCAGCAGGTGCCGGGGCTTGCTCTCCGGCAGCTCCTCACTGACCCAGCCGACGATGGTGCCCAGGTTCTCCTTCTCCAGGGCCCCACCGATGCCGAAGCCGTCGAAGACCTGGCCGGCCACCTCCATAGCGGCCAGGTCCCGGGCGGCCTTGCGGCGCAGATCCTGGTACTGGGCGCCCTGCAGCACTCCGAACAGCGCCTGGTAGGGCCGGTGGCTGCGGGCCTCGGTCAGCCGTGCATGCGCCGCCAAGCACCGCTCAGCCCACAGCCGGGTGCGCTCCAGGGACTCCTCCTGGTAGGCGCGGGTGTTGAACAGGGTGGTCAGCTCATCGAAGGCAAAGATGATGTCCGCGCCGATCTCATGCTGCAGCCGCATCGAGATCTCCGGGGTGAACCGATGCTCGGTGCCGTCGATATGGGATTTGAAGGTCACCCCGTCCTCGTCCACAAAGGCTCGTCGCTCATGCTCAGCGGCGATGGCGTCGTCGTCGGTGACCCGCTGGGCATCCATGGAGATGGTCTTCTTGAACCCCACGCCCAGGCTCATCACCTGGAACCCCCCGGAGTCGGTGAAGGTGGGCCCGGGCCAGTTCATGAACCGCCCCAGCCCGCCGGCGGCGTCGAGCACATCAGTGCCCGGCTGCAGGTTCAGGTGATAGGCATTGGCCAGCACCGCCTGCGCGCCCAGCTCGGACATCTCCTCCGGGCGGACCGCCTTGACCGTGGCTTTGGTGGCCACCGGGATGAACGCTGGGGTCTGAATCTCCCCATGCGGGGTGGAGATGGTGCCGGTGCGGCCCAGCGCGCCCTCCACCCGGTCATGGACGGTGAAGGAGAACGCCCGATTGAGCTGAGCGGAGACCAGAGTGTGCTCCGAGTCTCCCGAAGCGATTGAGGAGCCAGAGCGCAGCGACGACGCCGCGGCGGCAGTATCAGGTTCAGACACCGGAACAGTCTACTGGCGGCCATCCCTCCGAAACGCCCCTCCGCCGCAGCAGCCGCAGCAGCCGGAGGCGCCGCATAGACTGAACCGGTGCCGAGATTCGATCATCAAGCCTGGGCCCAGCGCGCAGAACAGATCTATCCCGGGGCGATCCTCGCCTTTGTGGGCGCAGCAGCGGCCCACTACTTCCTGGATGATTGGATCCCGGTCTCATCACTGCTGATCGCCGTGCTGCTCGGTATTGCCCTGCGCACCCTGGAACTGGTTCCCAGCTGGGGCGAGGCCGGGTTCAGATGGGCCGCCAAGTTTCCGCTGCGGCTCGGGATTGTGCTGCTGGGCCTGCAGCTTGCCTTCAGCGACATCCTCGGGCTGGGCTGGCAGGTCCTGGTGATCGTGCTGGTCACCGTCACAGTGACCTTCGTCGGGATCCGACTGCTGGGCCCGCTGTTCGGTGCCGATGCCACCACCGCCTCCCTGGTGGCCACCGGCACTGCCATCTGCGGGGCCTCCGCGGTGGCCGCAGCAGCTGCGGTGCTGGACCGTGGCGACGGCCGTGACCGGCAGAGTCGTTCACTGGGCGGACCTACTGCCACGGCGCTGGCCGTGGTGACGCTCTGGGGAACGGTGGCGATGCTCGCCCTGCCGGCTCTGATTCCGCTGCTGGGTCTGGGAGAGCACGCCGGAGGGGTCTGGATCGGCGCCAGTGTGCATGAGGTGGGTCAGGTGGTGGCCGCAGGCGGCATGGTCGGTGCCACAGCCCTGGCCGTGGCCACTATGGTCAAACTGGCTCGGGTGCTGCTGCTGGCTCCCGCGGTGGTGGCCCTGCGCCTGGGGAGCAGAGGGCGCCACGGCGCAGACTCACCGGGGCGCGGCAAGCGGCCCCCTCTGCTGCCTTGGTTCGTGATGGGGTTCCTGGCCGCAGTGGCGCTCAACTCGGCTTTCGGGGTCCCGGCAGACCAGCAGCAGCTGCTCACCGGGGCCACCGAGCTGCTGATCACCATCGCCATGGTCGGCATCGGCTCCCAGGTGAACCTGCGCGAACTGGCAGCTACCGGAATGCCCGCCCTGCTGCTGGGCGGGGCAGGCAGCCTGTTGACGGCAGGCACTGCCTTGGGCGGCGTCGTGATCCTTCTGTGAGCCCTCAGCCCGCCGCTGTTCGAATATATGTCTTGATATGTCTTGACCGGGAAGTAGAAACTGTGTTCGAATAACGGCATGCGCTGGGAAGGGCAGAGGATCACCGACGACGCCGCGGAGCCGGCTCTGCTGCCCATGAAGGGGCTGGTCCGTTCCGTGCGCACCCCGGAGTTCGACGGGGTGACCTTCCACGAGGTGGCTGCCAAGACTGCCTTGAATAAAGTTCCATCTCAGTCAAATATGCCATTTATGTGGACAATAAATCCAACACGCGGATGTCTACATCAATGTAAATACTGCTTTGCAAGGAAAACGCACGAATATTTGGATTTGGATTCCGGACGGGACTTCGACACCCAGATCGTGGTGAAGACCAATGTGGCCGAGGTGCTGCGGGCCGAGCTGGCCAGACCCAGCTGGAAGCGCGAGCATGTGGCACTGGGCACCAACACTGACCCTTACCAACGGGCCGAGGGCAGGTACCAGTTGATGCCCGGGATCATCCAGGCCTTGGCCGAGTCCGGCACACCGTTCTCCATCCTCACCAAGGGACCGCTGCTCAAGCGTGACCTTCCCCTGCTGAAAGAGGCTGCCCAGCAGGTGCCGGTCTCCGTGGCAGTCTCGCTGGCGATCATGGACACCGAGTTGCAGCAGCGGGTGGAGCCCGGCACACCTGATCCCCGGGCCAGGCTGGGTCTGGTCAAAGCAATTACTGATGCTGGGCTGGACTGCACTGTGCTGGCGATGCCGATCCTGCCCTGGCTCACCGACTCCCAGGAGCACCTGGACACTCTGCACGCCGCACTCGCTGAGGCTGGCGCCAGCTGGGTGACCACCGGGGCGCTGCACCTGCGGCCTGGGGCCCGCGAGTGGTTTATGCAGTGGCTGCAGGCCGAGTTCCCCGCACTGGTGCCCAAGTACCGCAGGCTCTACCGGGGCAGACGCGGCGGTTTCACCAGCTACGCCTCCGCCGAGTACAAGAAGTGGCTGGGTGCCCGGGCTGCTGCAGCACGACGCCGCCACGGCTTTGTGAACAGGGAGGAGAGGGTCTGGCGCGGCCGCACCTCGCCTGAGCAGTCAGCAGACGAGCAGCCGAATCTGGAGAGCCTGGAGGCTGCTGCCGGACCCGCTCAGCCGGCGCTGTTCTGACAGTGAGAGAATGGGGAGCTATGAGCAGTGTTATCAAGATCAATGCGATCACAGTTCCCCAGGACTCAGACGATGAGCTGGGCCGGCGATTCGCCGCACGGCACGGCTCCATGGACGGTACCCCGGGCTTTCAGGGCTACGAGCTGCTGCAGCCCACAGATGAGCGCAATGTGTGGCTGGTGATCACCCGCTGGGACTCCGAGGAGGATTTCGAGAACTGGCGGAACTCCCAGCACTTTGCCAAGTCCCACGGGGAGGGGGAGGGCGCGCCGAAGAAGAAACCGGTGGGCATGTCCAGTGAACTGTGGAGCTACACCGTCTCCACCACCGGATGATGCGATTCCGGCTGGGCTGTTGGCGCTTCAGCTGGTAATCTGTATCGGTCAGCTCGACGGCCGCCACGTGCTGCTGACCCCCGCCTCCGTAGCTCAGGGGATAGAGCGTCGGTTTCCGGTACCGAAGGCCAGAGGTTCGAATCCTCTCGGGGGCACCAAGCCCCGATCCCAGTAAACACAAGGGATCGGAACCTATTTGTATGTCGTTATCTACTCGCCAGTAACTGGGTTATAGGCAGAAATGTGTGTATGGTCCGGGCGTGTCAGCTCCTGGCTGCCCAGCCTGAGCGGGCCTATAGGCCTTCTTCTGCGTTAGCAGCGGTGCTATAGGTTTCCGGGTTGAGAGGCTCTACTGGCTCGGGCTTCTGCTTTGCGGATTTGGTTGCTGCCCGGTGGTGGCGTTGCGCCAGTTTCCACGGGTCATGTGGGTGTTCTGTGAGGCTGTTGAGCAGCCAGTCCACTGCTCTGCGTGCTGGTCGGGCATGCCGCGGTGGTGGCGTAGCAGGTGTTTGATCGCACTGTTTGGCCCGCCCTCTAGCCGTGAGGTGGCTCGCTCAACGGTCCTAACACCCTGCTCGGTGTAGTCCTGGTCGAGGAAGGTGAACAATGACTTATCCCGGATCAGCTGCCGGTAGAGGCCCTGGACTCGGCGTAGCCGGATGTGGGTAACCACCACTGCTGGTTCGGTTTCGCCCAGGAGGGCCGCTCTATGCCTTTCTTTGCGTAGATGCGCTGCTTGAGGAACCCCGCCCATTTGGCTTCCCAGGAGGCGTAGGCGCCCATCCATGCTGCCGCCGCATCCAGATCCTGGACCCGCATGAGTTCCCTGGTCAGAGCCAGGATCTCTTGACCTGCCTCAAGTCGGGGGTTCAGGGTGGTGTGGCCGATAACAGCGGCGCGGATGTGGAAGTAACACCGCTGGATCCTGGTACCTCGCCACTGCTGGTCCAGGGCTGCTCTGAGTCCGGTGGCCCGTCGGTGACTACCACATCCGGGGCCGGTATGCGCTTGAACAGGGCCACCCAGGCGGCTTTGGATTCCTTATCGCACCATTGCCAGCCGATGATGTGGGTGCCGTTGTGGGCAATCAGCACGCACCAGCCGTTGACGTAGGTGCCATCGACGATGATCTGCCGGTGAACCTCCCCGGTGGGATCAGGCTGGGGGGCCTCGATATGCCAGCACCAGCCGGTGGAGAAGCGCAGTGACCGCCCCGTACCCCCGCCGGCATCCTTCTGGCTGTCTTTGTCTAACAGCCAGCCCAAAAACGCGTTCAGCTGGGCTCTGCGGGTCACATCGGTGCGGAACTGAGTGGCTGAGGAGCCGCAGGCTTTGCACCGCCACCGGGTCCTGCCTGCACTGGTCTTACCGTTGCGCACCAGCTTGGTGCCACATACACCACAGACCGGCTGATTTGAAGCAGGAGTCACCCCATATGCTTTCAAAGCATGTACAAACCCCTACATCGGTGTCAGATCAACGATCCCCGGCCGTTCTGTACACACATTCTTGCCTATAACCCTTGTGCGCTTCGAGGTGTCGCCTGCTGAAGTAGGCCACGAAGTCCGCAACTTGCAGCCCCAGGTGGGCACGCGAGTCTTCGTAGGAAATCGAAGGGTGAATGCCGTTCAGTCGATACGTTCCAGCACTGTGCGGCGGTCATCTTCGGTGTACTTCCGGTGCAGCTCCCGAGGTCCTCGCGGCGTGGTCAATGCAGCTCCTGAAAGTCAGGCCGTTGCAACCACCACTAGATCCCGCCACCTTGACCTGAGGAAGCTGCGCTCGTCTTGCGTGACCCTCGATTCGCTCGAGAGCATAGCGAAAGGCGACCAGGTGGGGTGGATCCGGGTATCGATAGCGTCTATTGAGGGCGGCAGTGTCTACACCTTCGATGATAACCACTGCCCCGCAATCCTTGGCGGCCTGGAGAACACGAGAGCAGATGAGCAACTTCTTGCCCATGTCCGTTCCGAGGGCTGACCACTCATCGGCGGAGTGCATGATGCGATGAGCGTGGAGTTCAGCGCCAATGGGAACGTTCACTCCGTGTATCGCTCCGAGATCACAGGCCATGAATCCGTGGATCTCGTTTTCTAGTTGCCGAAGCTGCTCGTGTGTGATGACTATCCCGTGGTGCACAGTAGACACTCCCGCCTCTGCTTGGCGCTGGGGCTATCAGGAAAGGGTGAGGAAGAGCTTTTCGAGTTCTTCGATGGTGAGGCCGTCTTCTTCCTCAGCCGCGATCTCAGGATCTGTGATGCAGTACTGCATAGCCCCGGAGACAATGACGAAACCAGCGCGATCAAGGGCTGTCGAGACCGCTGCCAGTTGGGTCACGACTTCTCGGCATGAGCCGTTGTTCTCTACTGAGTTGATGACGGAGTCTAGTTGACCACGGGCCCGCTTGAGCCTGTTAATGATCTTGCGCTGGGTTTCGGGGTCCGCGTTGCGCATGAGGTTTCCTTCCGGTGACTTGGGTGAGAGAACACGACGGATAATGATCCCACGATTCTGAAAAGGTGTAGGAGGTCACTCGTGGGAAAGTCGGGTGTGGACTTCGTTCATATCAATGTTTTTGACGGATTCAATGAGTTCTTGGAGTCCAGGAGGGGGCAGGGACTCCAGGTTGGGAGTAGACCAGAACTCCGTCGCGGAATGCCATGAGGGTGGGTATTGAGGTGATCTTGGCTGCAGTGGCTAGGGCAGTTTCGGCGTCGGTGTCCACTGTGGCAAAGGTGATCTCAGGGTGCTCGGCAGCGGCACCTTCAAAAATTGGGGTGAAGGAGCGGCACGGGCCACACCATCCAGCCCAGAAGTCCAACAGGACGATGCCCTCTTGCTGGATCGTACTAGTGAAAGTGTGTTGGTTCAGGGCGTGGATGTTGGTGGTCATTGTGGTGTTCTTTCTGTTCAGATGAGTTCCATGGTCAGCACTAGTCCACCCATGATGAGGACGAAGATCCCGAAGGCTCTGCGGAGTCTTGTCTCGGGGATGCGGTCGGTGAACTGTGATCCCAGCAGCGCCCCTGCGACGGCGGCGGCGGTGACCATTACGATCAGCGTCCAGTCCAGGGTCACGGTGGTCAGGTACCCCCCCAGTCCGGCGACCGATTTCATGGTGATGACCATCAGGGAGGTCCCCACTGCTGCGGGCATAGATAACCCGGCAAGCAGGACCATTGCAGGGACAACGAGGAAGCCGCCTCCCGCACCCACCATGCCTGTCACCAGGCCGACGACCAGTCCGTCGATGAGGATCCGCCACCAGCGGTGTGAGATGCGTTCTTCGCGTGTCGATGATGCACTTGCCGGTTTTCTGCGCCGGAGCATGGCTGCGGCGGTGGCTAGCATCATCATCGCGAAGGCGATCATCAGCACTGTGCCGGGGATGCGGCCCCCGATCAGTCCGCCGGAGAAAGCCCCGAGCATGCTGGCACCTCCGAAGATTGCCCCGATCCTCCACTGGATGTTTCCCCGGCGTGCGTGGCTGAGCAGACTCACCGCAGAGGTCACAGCGACCACGAACAGGGAACCGGCTATCGCTTCCTGCGGCTCCATCTCTGCTACGTAGGCCAACAGGGGGACAGCGAGAATGGAGCCACCGCCGCCCAGCAGACCCAGCGATATACCGATGAGCACAGCCAAGCCGACGACGAGCAGAGTCAAGAAATCCACGGAGTTTAGAGTGTGCCGGTGGCGTCGGGAATACTTTGGAGCACAGATTCCAATGTCGGATCTGACTCTGTCCTGTTCCACGGCATACGGCTCAGCGCGTACGACATGCCGCACGTGTTGGTTGCAGCCGCGAAAACCAGTCCGGAACCGACGCCGAAGGAGAGCCACTTCAGCTTCGGGTGGATGAAGTGACTGGCGAGAATGCCAGTGGTCACCAAGGCTCCAGCGCCCATGCGGACCTGTCGTTCCATGGCCCAATGTTGTCTTCCGCGCAACAGTTCCCCGCCTGCCTGTACGAAGGCGTTGATGCCACCGTTGAGAGTTTGGAAATGCTCAGCTCCGGCCTGGGTCAAGGTCTGTGCAGCTTGTTGGCTGCGGGTACCAGATTGACAGAGCAATATGGCGCTCTCTGGCAGAGAGGATGCCACCGTGGAAGGGCTCTTCTGAAGCAAGTCCAGTGGCAGGTTGCGGGAACCATTGATATGAGCGGTCTCGAATTCTGCCGGTGTCCGGACGTCAATGAGTACTGCTTGGGATGCAGGGCGCTTGTTCTGGAGCAGTTCATCGGGGGCACATTGCGTGATAGTCATGTGAACCTTTCGTCAGTATAAAGATGAGGTGTGAATTAGCGGTTTTGGTGTGCGAGCCAGCCGTTGTAACTGCCTTCGAGTTCGTGGACGCGGTAACCCTTGCGTCGCAAGACACTGGCTGCCACGGAGTTTCGTTTTCCGGATTGGCAGTAGGAGATAATCGTGGCGTCCTTAGGTAGCTTGTCCAGGTGCCAGAGGACCTTCCCAGCGCTGAGGTTCTGGGCACCTGGGATATGGCCTTCGGCGTATTCGGTAGCGTTGCGAACATCGAGCAGTACCTCCGCCTCAGAGGTGACGAGTTCCGCCGGGGTGATGCTCGCGGGACTGATCACCGGCAATCCATCAAGACTGCTGATGAAACCGGCATAACGGTCGATTCCTACCCGGATGAGATGGCTCCGCAGCCGGTGAGCCTCAGTCTGGTCTACGGCCAGGACCACCAATGGCCGAGTCTCTTGTTCGGGATCGTAGGCCCAGGCGCCGAAGCTTGCAGGCTTCTCTGAGGGGATGTTCAAGGCACCTAGTACTGTGCCGCTGTGAACCTCCTGGTGCGAGCGAGTGTCGACCACGATCAGTTCATCGGTCTCCACGGCCGCGGCGACCTGGTCGGCCAAAAGTTCTGTGAGCTCTGGGAGCGTCCCCAGGATCTCGGGGCCGTTCTTGTTCTGCCGCTTCATCCGCCCGAAATAGGCGTGGGCATCCGGCTGACCCTCTAGCAGTTGCGCGACGAAACCAGCCTCGTCGTCGTTCTGCAGGTAGGAAGACCACCAGGCATTGGCCCGCTCGTAACCGACTGTTGTCGCCGGCAGTGCTCCCAAGGATTTGCCGCAGGCGCTCCCCGCACCGTGACCGGGGTAGACCAACACATGGTCCTTCATGGCCAGGAAGACATTCTTCAGGCTGTCGAAGAGCTGTTTGGCACCTGCATACCGGGTATCGACGCCGCCAGCGGCTTCGTCGAGCAGGTCAGGGCGTCCGAGTTCGCCGGCGAAGACGAAATCTCCGGAGAGGACGTACCCAGGGCCATCGCTGAATGCGCCGTCTGTGATTTCGAAGATCAGGTGCTCGGGGGTATGCCCCGCGGTATGCCGGGCCTTGATGCTGATGTTCCCGATGCTGATCACATCACCGTCATGCAGACGGTGTCCTCGGAAGCCGTACTGCCACTCCTCATCCCCTTCTCCGGAGACGTAGACCTCAGCGCCGGTAGCGGCGGCCAGCTCCCGGGTGCCAGAAAGATAATCGGCGTGGATGTGAGTCTCAGTGACAGCCACGATCTTCATGCCATGGCGTTGAGCCAGGTCCAGATACTCGGTGACGTCGCGGCGGGCATCCACCACCACGGCTTCGTTCTTGGCCTGGCAACCGACAAAGTAGCTGGCCTGCGCCAAATCCTCGTCATAGATACGTTCCAACAGCATTACACGCCTCCTTTGAAATAGTCTGATAAAATACCCCCAGGGGTATATTTGAGATACTGCCATATACCCCTGGGGGTATGCAAGGCTGTGTCAGGGAAAGCTAGAAAATTCGATGCCCTATGCGTCTGGCCTAAGTGTTGGGAACTGCTCCAGATGGCTCCTTTCTCCAGAGGTAAGTGTGTCGGGAGGAAGGAGCCCTAGTCATCAGGGCGGGAATAAAAGGCCTGCGTGAGGTGCTATATCTTGTTACTCCCTGGATGAATCTTTGACGCGCTGTTGCTTGTGGGCAGCGCCACCAGGACGACACCCCGCCGAAGCTGACGGAAGGACGTGCTGTTGACGCTGCTGTTCGCCCTGATAACGATGATCGCAGCAGTGATTCTCGCGCGGCCGCTGTCCTACCGGTGGGGCCGAAACGCCGGGTACCACGTGGCGGTGCTCTTCCTGGTCTCCCTCGGACTGGTGCTGAGCGATGCTCCCGAGGTGCTGGCTGGCGGGGTGGTCACCGGTGAGTGGATGTGGATCGAGAGCTTTGATATTGCTCTGCGGCTGCATCTGGACGGGCTGAGTCTGGTCTTCGCCATCCTGGCGCTGGGGGTCGGGGCGCTGATCATGTCCTACTGCGCCCGCTACCTCAGCGAGGAGTACGACCACGGCCGGCTCTACATGCTGCTGAGCCTGTTCGCCACCGCCATGCTGGGCATGGTGCTCTCCGCCGATATCATCACCCTGTTCGTCTTCTTCGAGATCACCACGCTGTGCTCGTTCTTCCTCATCGGCGCCCAGGGGCTGCATCAGGCCCGGCCGGCCACCCGAGCCTTCGTGGTCACCGCATCCGGAGGATTGGCGCTGCTGACCGCGGTGCTGCTGCTGTGGCACGTCACCGGCACCACCAACCTCACCGAGATTCTCGACGACGCCGGCACCGTCACTTCCTCGCCCTATGCGCCGTGGATCGGCGGGCTGATCATCTACGCAGCAATGACAAAGTCCGCGCAGTTCCCCTTCCACTTCTGGCTGCCTGACGCAATGGTCGCGCTTACCCCGGTGAGTGCCTACCTGCATGCCGCGACCCTGGTGAAGGCCGGGATCTATGTGCTGATGCGCTTCTCCGAGCCCTTCACCGATTTCTGGTGGTGGACCACTGTGCTGGTAGCTGTCGGGCTGATCACCACAGTGATCGGGGCGGTCTTCGCCCTGCAGCAGCATGACCTGAAAGCCCTGCTGGCCTACTCCACGGTCAGCCAGCTGGGCTGGATCGTCGCACTGATCGGTGTGGGAACCCACGAGGCGCTCGGGGTGGCCGGCCTGCATGCCTTCTCCCACGCGCTGTTCAAGGCGACCCTGTTCATGCTGGTCGGGGTGATCGACAAGGAGGCCGGCAGCAGGGACATCCGCGAGCTCTCTGGGCTGTACCGGGTGATGCCCTTCACCGCGGTGCTCACCGCCCTGGCGGCCATGTCCATGGCAGGGCTACCGCCATTCCTCGGATTCGTTTCCAAGGAGGAGGGCTACTACGCCTTCCTGGAGCTGCCCGGCTCCTGGGGGCTGGTTGTAGGTGCGGTGGCGGTGGCCGCTGCGGCGGTGACCTTCGCCTACAGCTTCCGGCTGCTCTGGGGTGCCTTCGCCGGGCCTACCCAGCAGCGAGGACTTTACGACGCCGCCCCCAGCTTTCTGGCCCCCGCCGCCGTACCCGCTGTGGCAGGGCTGCTGCTGGGCCTCTTCGTGGTCTACCTCAATCCGCTGTTCGACCGTTCCGTTCAAGCCACTGTGCTCTCGGAGGAGGCCTACGCCGGGCTCAGCCTGCTCCCCAGCTCGATCGCCTCTCCGGCTTTGTGGATGTCGGTGGCCACCGTGGTGCTCGGCCTTGGGCTGTTCGCGGCCCGGGAGCCGGTGGACCGTGCCTTGCAGCGACTCGTGCTGCCGGTCAGCGGGGTGAAGGTCTACGACGCCGCCTACGCTGCTGCGCTGAGGTTCTGCGACTGGGTGGCCCGGCCGGCCCGCTCCGGGGCCCTGGCCCCGCACCTGCTCTGGCCGCTGGGAGCAGTGGCTGCCCTGGCCCTGGCGGTGCCGCTCCTGGGAGGGCTCGAGGTCCTCGGTCCGCCAGTGTCGCGGCCGGAGGACTGGTTCGTGGTGGGCCTGACCGCCGTGGCGGTGCTGGGACTGTGTGCCACTGGTTCGCGGATCGGGGCGGTGGCCATGATGGGGGTCATCGGATTCCTGATCGCCGGATGGTTCGTCCTGCTCGGCGGAGTTGACCTCGCCCTGACCCAGATGTTGGTAGAGATCCTCACCGTGGCGGTGGCTGTGCTCATCCTGCGACGGCTCCCGGATACTTTCTCCCCGGTCAGCATGCTTCGACGCGGAGGAGCCGCCCTGGTCGCTGTCGTCCTGGGCCTGGCAGCGGGGGCAGCCACCTGGGCACTGACCGGCCAGCGCGAGGCTACCGAGGCCGCCCAGTGGTACATCGATGAGACCGAAGATGCCGCAGGTGGCACCAATCTGGTCAACTCGATCCTGGTGGACTTCCGCGGCCTGGACACCTTCGGGGAGATGACTGTGCTGGCGGTGGCCGCTGTCGGTCTGCTGGCTCTGCTGCGCGGTGAGGCCCCGGCTGATGAGAAGGCCCGCACTATGGACCTCCCCGGAGACAAAACGGTGCTGAACACCGCCCGGATGATCCTGGTGCCGTTGATTGCTGCAGTGGCCCTGTGGTTGCTGTGGCGCGGCCACTATGAGCCTGGCGGGGGCTTCGTCTCCGCGCTAGTGGCCGCTCTTGCCGTTGTGATCGCCCGGCTGCCCCGCTCCGCCGAGTACCCCTCCCGGCTGCGGCCCACCGTGCTGTTGGCTGCCGGGCTCATCGTGGCAGTGGGAGCTGGAGCACTCGGGCTGATCCAGGGCTCCTTCCTCAGCCCGATTACCGGCAGCCTGGAGATCGGGGCTTTGTACCAGGGCCTGACCACCTCGCTGATCTTCGACCTCGGTGTCTTCTTCGCCGTGCTAGGCCTGGTGGTCGCCGCCCTGGACCGCTTCACCCGCGGCGCCGTCCCGCACACCGACCGCCTTGACCCCGCCACAGCACCCTCGCCTGATGCGGGAGAACCCCACACCGATCAGACGACACACCCCGCTCAGAACCAACCCACTGCCGCGGAAGGAGGACACCGATGAGCGCAGCAGTCCTCGTCACCGTGCTCGTAGCAGGAGGGGTGTACCTGATCCTGCAGCGCGGGCTGGTCCGTGCCGCATTGGGCTTCGTGCTGATAGGGCACGCAGCCAACATCATCATCCTCGCCGCTGGGGGCCAACAGGACCGGGAACCCGCCTACGTCGCTGAGGGTATGCCAACGGAAGGACTCTCCGACCCGCTGCTGCAGGCATTCAGCCTCACTGCCATCGTGATCACCTTCGCGCTGACCGTCTATCTCTTCGCCCTGGCCGGCCACGGCGGTGACGAGGACGGCAACACCTCAGACGCCGAGCCCTCAGACGCCGCTGAGCGCCACGGCACCGTAGTGGACACCCCACCCTGGCGAGGGGAACCTCTGGGCACCACCAGCACCGGAGATCAGCCGACCGGACGCACCGACGGAAAGGAGCACGCATGAACCCCGAGGTGCTCTCCGCGATGCTGCCGGCCTTCCTCTGGCTGCCGATCCTCATCGCCGCTCTCACCCTGCTGACCAAGAGGTCAAAGGATCTGCAACGGTTCCTCGCCCTCACAGTCCATGCCCTGGCCCTGGCCGGGGCGCTGGCGGGCATCACCGCGGTCAGCGACGGCACAGTGATTGCCGAGCAGGTCTCTGGGTGGATCCCCGGGATCTCCATCCCGTTCGTACTGGACACCTTCGCCGGGCTGATGCTGGCAGTGGCCGCTTTGATGGTGCTGGTCTGCACCCTGTTCGCTGTCTTCACCGGTGATGACACAGACCCCTACTTCCACCCCCTGGTGCTGGTGCTCTCCGCAGGCGTCTACGGAGCCTTCCTCACCGGGGACCTGTTCAACCTGTTCGTGATGATCGAGGTCGCACTCATCCCCTCCTACGTGCTGCTGACCCGCAGCGGCAAGGCACCGGCGATGACTGCAGGCAGAATCTACTTCGGGGTCAACCTGCTGGTCTCTGCGGTGCTGCTGGCCGGCGTCGGCCTGGTCTACGGCACCGCCGGGACGGTGAACCTGGCAGAACTGGCCGGGGCAGCCACAGAATCGACCGCGGCGGCACTAGCCACCGGGGTGGTGCTGCTGGCCCTGGGTGCGAAAGCCGCCCTGGTGCCGGTACACACCTGGCTACCACGCTCCTACCCCTTCGCCTCAGTAGCAGTCACTGCCCTGCTCTCCGGGCTGCTGACCAAGATCGGGGTCTACGGGGTCTTCCGGGTCTACGGGCTGGTCTATGACGGCACCGGACTGGAGACCGTCTGGCTGGTGGTGCTGCTGGCCACCATGATCATCGGAGTCTTCGGTGCCCTGGGCGAATCCGGGATGCGCTCGATCCTCAGCTTCCACATGACCAGCCAGGTCGGCTACATCATGCTGCCCCTGGCCTTCTTCGGACCCCTGGGGATGGCCGCTGGGATCTTCTATATGATCCACCACATCATCGTCAAAGCCGCGCTCTTCCTTGCCTGCGGAGCCGTGGAACACCACGCCGGCACCGGCAAGCTCGCCCAGCTGGGCGGCTACGCCCGCCGGGAACCCTGGCTGGGCCTGGTGTTCATTCTGGCCGCCCTCTCACTGGTCGGCATCCCGCCGCTGTCGGGATTCGTGGCCAAGATGTCGTTGATCCACGCATCCATGGAGGCCGGACTCTACCTGGCCGCCGCCTGCGCCGTGGTGGTCAGCCTCTTCACCCTGCTCTCGATGCTTAAGATCTGGAACGGCGCCTTCTGGGGCTCCGACCCCGAGCCGCCCAGAGAGCGGGTGCTGACCGCCTCGTCGGCTACTGCACCGGATGCCACCGACCCGGCCGCGGGGAGGCTGCGCCGCAAGTTCGTCAGGATCGCCCCCACCAGCCTGGATCGTGTCCCACGCCGGCTGATCCTCCCCGGAGCCGTACTGGTTCTCTGCACCGTGGGCATCGGGTTCGGTGCAGAGGTGCTGATGGAGTTTGCCACCACCGCAGCAGAAGGGCTCAGCGACACCACCGCCTACACCGAGGCGGTGATGCAGCCATGACCAAGACCTTCAGACGATTCATCCGGCTGCCCGGTTTCCTGATGTGGTTCATTTGGGAGATGATCCGGGCGAACTGGCAAGTCGCCGCTGACATCCTCACCCCGGGAAGCGCGCTGACACCCGCGATCGTGGCCTACCAGACCCGGGGGCTGACACCGAAGGAGATCACAGCGCTGAGCAACCTGATCACCCTGACCCCCGGCACGCTGACCATCGACATCGATGAGTCACCCGGCCAAGGGCAGATCCTCTACGTCCTGGGCCTCTATGCACCCGCCAAACCGGAGGACTTCCATACAGAGCTCAGAGAGCTTGAGAACAAACTGTTGTACATCACCCGCATCAGCGTCCAGGGTGACAGAGCGGAGGTGCGCCGATGACACCTCGGGAACTGCTCACCTACGAGATCCTCGGAGTGCCGATTGGCTGGGCAGCCCTGGCACTGCTGGTCGCCACAGTCCTGCCGGCCATCTACCGGGCAGCCCGTGGCCCTGCTGAGGCCGACCGAGCCATCGGCGCTGACCATGTCTTCTTCGTGCTCGTGGCTTCCCTGGCCATGCTCGGCCTGCTCTGGGAACGTCACCTACTGATGGACCTAGTCGTAGTTGTTACCCTGATCGGATTCATCTCCGCGTTGATCCTGGGGCGTTACCTGGGCCGCAGCCGACCCGCACCAAAAAGCGCTCTCTCGGCAGGTGATGCCGAATGAGCGCCCCCATGCTGCTGGAGACGATCCAAACTACCACCGGCGCAGTGCTGCTGGCTGGTGGTATCGCACTGTTCGTAGTCGCTGGCGTCGGACTCACCCGTTTCCCTGACCCCTATACACGCCTGACCGCCGTCACCAAATCCGGAACTCTCGGTTTGGTACTCGTGCTGCTGGGTGTGATGGTCACCGACCCCAGCCTTGCCACCGGCATCAAGCTTGGGCTGTCCATCGTGTTGCAACTGCTTACCGCGCCCATCGGCGGACTCGCCCTCAGTCGCGGGACATTCCGGTCCGGGGCGGCCCTGCCGGAGCCTCTGCAGTACGACGAAATGAGCTCACATCGCAAAGCCCTTGAAGCTGACGCCGAGAGGGGCTAGCCACCCTCATGGGCCGGCTCCGCGCTGGATGCTCACGTTGCTAAAAGGGGACCTCAGCAAACTGGATCGTGTTGTTCTCCGAGGCGTGGATCGCCTCACAGAGATCCTTATCTTAATTTTAGAGTCTTATACGGTGTCCTCGAGTGCCGATGAAAGCGATAGCGGCACCAGCTACTGTGCCTACTGCAATCCCAGCAATCGTGCTGCCCCAAGGGGGAAGATTCGTAGCAATAGCGGGGACGTAGCCAAGTCCGATCAGCCACCAGGACCAGAGAAACCCTCCGACGACTGCGAGGCCGAGTAGCCGCCCCCAGCTCATCTGCATCATCCCGGCAGTAGCCATGGCAGCAGATCGGCCAAACGGCATGGCGAAGACCAGCAGTAGGCCGAACCAGGTGGAGATCCCGCCGGTGTGCAATGAGATATGAAGAATCTGCCGGTGTAGTCGGCGTCCCCATTTCCATCGTAAAAATATCCGTATTAATTTGTACCTAAAAAGTGCATACAAACTAATGTCCCCGACCAAACAGCCGAGGAACGCTGCCACGAATGCCCCAGAGAGGGGCAAGATCCCCTCGGCGGACATGGCACCAGAAGTGATGACCATGAACTCGGCAGGCAGGGGCGGCACCAGAGCGGTCAGTGCCACGGCAATTCCCTGCACAAGGAAAAACCAGAAACCCCATTCTGTGTAGAAATCGGAGAAATCAAGAGCGGACACGGCAACAGCTTCACCGGTACCTGCGGCCCACCACAACCGCTTGAACAGACTGACGATCATAGTCAGCGCGCCAGTGGGGAGTGTCTGATTAACGGTGTATCTGGTCTGGCGCTTTTTTAGTTGAGGCGTCCTTCGAAGGTGATGGCGAAGGCGTTTAGGGCTGGCTTCCAGCGGGTGGCCCAGCGTGCTCGGCCCTTCCCGGT
>NZ_VWNF01000004.1 GCF_008711175.1 Nesterenkonia ebinurensis | reverse complement strand
GATCAACGCGCTGATCGCCTTGGCCAATGCCGCTATCATCATCCGATGCCTTACCCGAACCGCCTGGACAACCCACCGATGGGACACCCGCCCAGCCCGCCAACCATGACCTACCGGCGCACGCTCTTAGTGCAACGTCGGAGCTTCTAGCGCGCGGGTCCAGCTATTCGGTTCGTTACAGACCCAAGTCCCTCAACCGCCACTTTTACTTGGTCACCGGCCTCTAGGAGCCATTGCGGAGACCTTGCGTAGCCCACGCCGGATGGCGTGCCAGTGGCTAGGATATCGCCAGGCCTGAGGGTGAGAGAACGTGAAATCCATGCGAGTGTCTCCGGAGCGGTATGAATCATGTCTGACGTGTTTCCATCTTGCACTACGGCATCATTTACCGTGGTCGTGATCTGGAACCCCTTGTTGAGATCGTCGGTAGAGTCCGTGGGCACCATGGGTCCCAACGGACCCGAAGAGTCGGCGTTCTTGCCCAGCGTCCACTGACTAGTTAGCTTCTGTGCTACTCGAGCAGTGAGATCATTGAATACAGAGTAGGCAACGACCGAAGTTCGCGCTTCCTCGACAATGGAGTTATCCAAAGGATCGCCAATCCAGACCGCTACCTCTCCTTCCCAGTCGAGTCCAGCTTCGTACCTTGGGACTTTCACATCGGTTCCGGAGACGGTCAGGGTTGACGGCCATCGGCCGAATATTGTGGGATACCGGTTGGCCGTCTCAGCTCGATAGCTTCCTTCCGTCACATGGTCGTGATAGTTCAGTCCCACGCAGAAGATTCGGGCCGACGGAAGGACAGGCGGAACGATTTCCGCTTCGTCGAGCGGAAGCACAATTTGGGGTGCCTGGCTAAACCAGTGCCTAGGGTTCGTCCAGAATTCTTCTACAGTAGTCAGGATTCCGAGTACATGACGCGGCTCGTCTCTGATGGCGACGCAGACGGTGCCCTGGTACTTAATTCCGACAAATTGTGGTTTCGAGTCCATTCTGCTTCTTTCGCTTCGTGCTGCGCGTTTCTTGCCGGAAGGTTTCTCATGATCGCGAGAACTAGACGCCCACCGACCCCGTTGACGTGATGTACATCACCATATACAGTCTAAGTATGCGGAACTCAGACCCGGATAGCAAGAATGGGATTCAATCAATTGAGCGTGCGGCAGCAATCCTCCGCATGTTCACCACGGCTGAGCCGCGAATGACTATGACAGAGATCAGCTCCCGAATGGGATTGAGCAAAGCAACGGGGTATCGGTACGTCTCCGCACTCCGAAGTGCCGGACTATTGAGGCACGATGAGAGCCGCGGGGACTATTCGCTGGGTACATTGATTCTGAACTTTGCCAGCGCGGCCCTGGCTGGCTTACCCCTGATAAGCACTGCCGAGCCTGTTATGGAGCGGCTCGTCAGGATTACTGGGGAGACCGCAGTTCTATCAATTTGGGACGGCGGGTCACCCGTCGTCGTCCGGGTGAACGACAACTCTGAGCGCGCAGTCACAGTCCGGGTACGCACTGGCTACCGGTTGGGGCCTAATGCAGCGCAGTCACAGATCTACCTTGAACATGGGTTCACCATCCGTACGAACGATGGCAATACCCATGCACTGGACTCCGTTCCAGACAACCCAGGCACGGTATATGTCCACACGAATCCGTCTCTGGGCACCCGCACGGTAGCAGCACCTGTGTACCTAGGCAGTCGCCTCGAAGCAGTACTCGGTCTGATTGGAACAACTTCTACGATTCCAGATTCCTTAGATTCTGACATCGCCAAGGCGCTTGTGGCAGGCGCAGACGCGGTAAGCAGCGGATTGCCAGACCAAGAGTCATCAGACAAACAAGGATGAATCACCAACTGGAGGAACAAGTCATGTTCAACTCAAAAAGAATCACCACATTCGGTGCCCTCGCTGCACTTCTGATCACAGCCTGCGGATCAGACTCAGACGATCCCGATGACTCAGAGGCCACGGTCCCCGACGAGTTCAACAGGATGGTCCTGGTTGGGGCGTCTCAAGGTGGAGAACTCTACAACTGGGTAGTCGCAGCTTCGCACGTATTCAATACTGAACTCGGGATGGAAACTAGTGTGCAAGCGGGTGGCACGCAGCAGAATGCACTTGATATGGAGTCAGGGTCTATAACTTTCGGAACGACGTCCGTTAGTGACCTCATCCAGATCTCGGAGGACGAGGCTGGTCCAGAGAGCATCGAAGAAACGAATATCAGGACGCTCTGGGCTGGCATCTCCACACCTTTCCACGTAATCGTTGCTCAGGATTCGGGAATCGAGTCGCTAGAGGATCTTGAAGGTAGAACGATCGTCACCGGGATTACTGGATCGCTTGAGTCCGAAGTGGCACTTACAGTACTGGAATGCGCTGGAGTCGGGGACAGCGTCGACGTCCAGAACATTGGGAAGGACGAGGGGGCCGCAGCATTCACGGATCGGTCCATAGATGCTTGGACAGGATTTGGTGGGAGGCCCACAGCTGCGTTCCTTCAGGCCTTTGAGTCGAATCGAGGGGCAGAACTCCTCGAGCTGGACGACTTTACTCGGGACTGCGTTACCCAAGAATTCTTTGATCTGGTTGAGTCCGAGATCCCAGCCGAGACTTACCCTGGGCAGGAAGACGCGGTAGCCACGCTGGATCAATGGTTCTATGCAGTAGTTCCAGCTGATATGCCCGATGAGGTCGCAGAGCGACTGGCGCTCACATTGGCTGAGCACCAGGACCAACTGCAGTCAGCGCTGCCTTCGGCGGAGTACTCAACAGCAGAGAACACAGCAGAGTTCCCCGGATTTCAACTTCACCCGGGAACCGTGAGCGCCCTTGAGGAGCTAGGGGTGCCAGTTGAATGAGCGGAACCAACAACCTGATTGCTGCCAAAAGGGAAAAGCCCCTAGTTGATGCGTCGGAAGAGCGGGCAGTTCCTCAGGTGCTGGGGCAGATTCGAGACCTGTCAGGAATTGACCGATTCAGGCTCATTGCTCTTCTTGCAGTGTCCGTATCGTGGGTAGGGTGGCAAGTTTGGATAGCAGCCACAGTGCCGCCGTCGCCGGTGCATGCACGTTCGATCCATCTCGGATTCGGGTTTGTCGTCGCTTTTCTTCTTGCTGGCAGGATCGTCTCGTCCCGAACCAAGCGGCTTGCTGTCGTGATCGATGCAGCACTGATACTGCTGGCTGTCGGCTGTCTAGCTCACTTATACATTAACTTTGAATATCCAGACTTTCGTCGGCTGGCAAACCCTGAACAGCTGGATCTTGTTCTCGCGGTGACCATACTGGTGCTCGTCCTGGTCGCTCTGTGGAGAGTTACTGGGCTTCCTCTTGCTGTTACCGTAGGCCTGGCACTGGCCTACGCATTCTACGGCCAGTTTGTACCTGGCCCGGCTGGGCATGGGGGCTTCTCACCGGAACGAGTGCTCTCAATCCTGTATCTGCAACTCGAAGGCTTGCTCGGCTCCACCACTGGCACTTCAGCGACGATGATCTTCCCAGTGCTGATGTTTGGGTCAATGTTGCTGGCGTTGGGAGGGGGTCGCTTCTTCACACACTTGGCGATTGCCTCACTGGGACGGACAAAAGGTGCGGGAGGAAAGATTGCGACTGTGGCTTCTGCACTCTTCTCTACTGTCACTGGAACAGGCGGTAGTGGCGTAGCTGCCACTGGAAGTCTGACTATCCCCCTCATGAAGAGGACGGGGTTTAGCGCAACTCGGGCAGCTGGGATTGAGTCTTCTGCTTCAATCGGTGGACAAATCCTTCCTCCTGTTATGGGGGCTGCAGCTTTCGCGATGGCCGAGCTACTGCAGATCTCTTACGCTGAGATCGTCTTCTACGCATTGATTCCGGGCATCCTCTATTTTGTGACGATATTCATCACGATCCACTTAGAGGCATCCAGGACCAGTGCAGAGCCGATACCAGAGTCGGAGATCCCGAAATTGCTCCCGACGTTGCGTTCCGGAGGGCATTTCATTGTTCCACTAGTAGGTTTTGTCCTTCTGATAGCTGCTTTCGAGATGTCTGTCGGGCGATCCGCCTTGATGGCAACTGGTGCACTCATCGTCCTCGAGTTTGGTCGGCGACTGCTTACCAGGTCGGATCTTTCCGTCACCGACCTCTTGGATGGCTGCGTCCAGACTGCTCGCACCGCTGTCATCGTTGCCATCGCTGTAGGTGGGATCCAGATTCTCATTGCAGTGGTTGGACTGACGGGATTGGGGGTCAAGCTATCGTCGCTCCTTATTGGCCTGTCAGGGGGAAATCTAATTTTCCTGCTGATTCTTACGATGGTCGCTTCCATCCTTCTAGGCACGGGACTCCCTACACTGCCAACGTACTTGGTCCTCGCTGTTCTAGTTGCCCCAGCATTGATTGAGTCTGGCGTGCACCCGATAGCAGCTCATCTGTTCATCTTCTACTTCGGCGTCTTTGGGGACCTCACCCCACCCACGGCACTTGCACCAACGATCGCTGCGGGTATCGCCAAAGCACCACTGCTGCGGTCGATGCTCTCGGCAGTCCGCTACGGAGCTCTAGGGTTCGTCCTTCCCTTCATTTTCGTCGGTTCCCCAGGGCTGCTTCTTCTTGAAGGACCAGGACAAGCCCTGATCGATGTCGCGGTTGCACTACTTGCAGTCGTATTAGGTGGTGTGGCTATTGCTGGCTTCGGATTGACGCAGGCGTCAGTCACAGAGCGACTTCTGGCAGCTTTGGCTGCCATTTCGCTAGTGCTGCCCATGCTTGAACTGAGGGTTGCTGGGCTGTTAGTCGCAGTTGTACTCGTTACGTGGCAGGTAAGAAAGGCGAGGATTGCGAGAAATGAAAAATCAATCAATGAGAAGAAGGATTTATAAATGAGCGTCTCTAATGATCGCCCACTGGTCATCACGAATGGTCTTGTGATCGACCCAGTCTCCGGGATAAATGGAACTTCCCTTGACGTCCGGGTCGAGAATGGATGCGTCGAGTTTATTGGAGAGAGCATGGGCTACTCTTCTGGCGACAAGGTGTTAGATGCAACGGGTCTTACTGTGACTCCAGGGCTGGTTGACGTTCACACGCACATCTATGAAGGGGTTTGTAAAGTTGGTTTGAACCCTGTCGAAGCACACTACTTGAGGGGTGTCGCCGCAGCGGCCGATGCTGGGTCAGCCGGGGCATCAAACTTTAAAGGGTTTCGAAAGTTCATCACAGAACCAGCCCCGTTCAGAATCCTCTCATTCCTGAACGTGTCCGTTCTCGGGCTGATAGACCAGAGGTACGGGGAACTGGTTCGGCCCGAAGCGCTACATCCCGAGGATATCGCCGAGGTCTACACTGCCAACAAAAGTGTTATCAAGGGGCTGAAGATCCGACTATCTCATGACATTGTGCCACCCGGTGACATGCTCGATACGCTCAGGCAGGCTGTAGATATTGGAGAGGAACTGTCCATTCCACTTATGGCCCATGTTGGACATACCGAGCAGACTCTTGCTGAGATTGTCGAAGTACTTCGTCCGGGTGACATTGTGACCCATTGCTTTACCGGTAAAGGGAACGGCATACTCGTCGATGGCGAGATCGACCCCAAAGTGCTCGAAGCACGCGAAAGAGGAGTGCTCTTTGATGTTGGACATGGTACGACTCAAATGTCCTATGCCATAGCTCGGACGGCGATTCAGAATGGTTTTGCGCCCGATCTCATCGGTTCTGATCTGTCGATGAACAACTGGCAGACTCCAGCTTTTGATCTGGCAACAGTTATGAGCAAGATGATCGCCTTAGGGATGTCCTCGATTGATGCCCTCGAGGCAACGACTGCAAGGCCAGCGGAAGTGTTGGGTATCGGCGGAGAAGGCTACGGGGCAATAGTCCCTGGGCTTCCTGCTTTCCTGACCATCTTTGAAGTCGGTAAGAGTAGAGTTACTCTCCCAGACTCGGCTGGTGATGCACTCCCAGTTGACCGTTGGGAGCCCAAGTACTTGGTTACAGGTGGGAAGATTCAAGAGACCATTGCGTGGCGGGGCCTGGACAAGGGGCTAGAGTGAACTTCGTCACAACAAGCCAGGGCATCGGGCAGGTCTTGTCTGGTGAAGCTGCCATTCTGGATTTGCAGGCAGAGAGCTGGCTGGAATTGCTGCAAGAGCCGGATTGGCGAGACGGGCTCGAAAAGGTCGACATCAGAAAGCGTATTCCGCTGTCCGCTCTCGAAGTCTATGCACCGATAACACCACGGGACTTCTGGTTGGTAGGTTCCAACTATCCAGGCAGAGGAAAATCTGGCTCCGAGGAGCCTTCGTTCTTTCTCCGCTCATCGTCCAGTCTGTCTGGACCAGGAAGCGCAGTGAGGATTAACGAGGGTTGGGGCTTTGACTTCGATGCAGAAATCGCTGTCGTTATCGGAGCTCCAACCTACAGAGTTAAAGACCGGGATGCTTGGTCGCATATTGCCGGATACACGGGTTGCAACGACATGACGGCTCGAGAGTTTCTGCAGAATGGGCGCGGTGCGGCTGTCGCCAAGAGTTACCCTGGCTTCGGAGCACTCGGTGCCAGTCTAAGGATTGTGGACGCCGATCCTGGACCACTCAACATCTCACTGGAAATTGACGGGAAGGTTTGGCAGGAAGGTGTCACTAGTGACATGTTGTACAGCATCAGCGAGTTGGTCGCGAAACTCAGTTACAGCTGTCCTCTGAGACCTGGGGATGTCATTGCAACAGGGGCTCCAAGCAGGACTAAGAGTGAGCCGCCCATAGCTCTAGGAACAACGATGCGTCTTCATGTTGACGGTGTTATGCCTTTGGAGACTCGAGTCGAGGAAGCTGCTTCATGGTTGGACGAGTGAGGCTGAGCCTAGGATTCCGGGCTGCGGGGATCTTCGTGAAGTCATTGGATCCGGACTTAATCAGAGCGGCGGCGACAGCGGGTGTTGACTACGTAATTGTTGATACCGAGCACAGCGCGCTGAGTGTCTCGGAGGTGTGTACGCTCGCTGGGGTGGCGAGCGATCGCGGCCTCCCCACGCTGGTGCGGGTCGCTTCGGAGAACTTGGTTGATGTTGGCAGGTTCTTAGAAGCGGGCGTTGACGGACTGCAACTCAGTTCGATAACCCGTGTAGACCAGGTTGATGAACTCATAAAGGAAGTTCGGTTTCCGCCGCATGGGCGGAGAGGTTCCTCGCGCTCTCATAGAACCGCGCGGTTTGGAAGTATCCACCTTGAGGACTACTTGCGGTCCGAGCCTCCCCTCTTGATCGGTCAGCTCGAGAGTGCTGAGACAGAAGATCCACTCGAGAAAATTATGGGGTCTGGTCTCGATGGAGTCTTCATCGGTGCGGAAGACCTGGAAGTGTCTTGTAGGGCTAGCGGAATCGTCACTTCTGAGCGAACTGAAGACATCATTTCCACCGCAGAGTCTTTGGGGATCTCTTGGGGGATTGCGACCAACACGCAGAGCGGGCAGGAGTGGCTTGAGAAGGGGGCTGAGTACATAACCGTGGGAGCCGACTATTCGATCTTCGCCAGAGCCCTCAACGAGGCGTTGCATGAGCTACGCAACCGAGCCTGAATGAAAGGGAATGATGTGAGCAGGACGTCTACCGAGATTTTCAATCCAGAGCTGCTAGACAGCGTTCGTCAGCTTTCGGCTGAGTTCAATTGGCTCCTAGACAAAGAGCAAGGGCGAGGTATAGATCGCCTGTTCGCTCCAGATGGCGTCTACGACTTGAACGGGCAGATCGTAGCCGGGCGTGAAGCGATCCAGAGGGGCTTCAAAATGCGAGCTTCCACGGAGCAACCAAGGACCTCTTTACACGTGACAACCGACGTCCGCGCTTTTCGTGCAGATGGGTCGATACACAGCACCTCGACGATGCTAGTTTTCGCGGGGGATGGCCCCCCGCCGTTACGTGCGGTGGGACCTGCCGTGGCTGCTACAGTGCGGGATCAGATAACTGACGTTTCCGGCAGATTGCATTTTAAGAGGCGGGAATTGGAGTACATCTTTCTTAGTGGCGCACCGTTGTCAACGCCAGCTGGTCGATAAGGCAGCATTTGTTGATTACTAGCACCTATTACTAGAGAAGAGGAAGTCTAAATGTATCCCAAAGATGATCCGAGAAGTGTTCTTGAAAAAGTCGCGCCAACACCTTCAGATGTCGGCGCACTAGGTGCTGCGGCAACTGTCGAGGTGGATAATCAGCCGCCTGCGATAGAGCATGAGGGCGGAGCTCGGACGTGGACAACTTCAGGTGATGGATTCCGCGCGGCCTACAGCCGATTGAATGCCGGTCAAAAAATTCGGGCAGGGGACAGTGATGAGCCGTACCTGCTATACGTCTCTTCAGGGGAAGTGGCCATCGAGAATGAACACCAATCAGAGAATCTCCGCGCGGTAGTTCAGGAGCCCTCAGTTCTGCTGGTCCGAGAAGGCGCACTAACTATCCGGGCTGAGAGCGCGTCGGCATTAGTTTGGGCACTGCCACGTGACTCCAACGTCCTAGAGAATCCGCTTCAGCTCAGCCGATACGATGAGACCGAGAGTCATTCTGTAGCGGTCTACTCTTTGTCTGACGTTGAGGAGGACCCTTCGCGGTTCGGGAGAATATTTAGCAGTGGAGCCGTGATGATGAATGTACTTCCCATGACCTACAGCGAACGCGACACAACAGTACTCTCGCCGCATTCACACAACTTCGCTCAATGCACGGTGACAATTGAAGGTCGCTTTATCCACGATCTCCGAGTCCCTTGGGGAGCAGATATGATGCAATGGGTAGAGGACGAACACAGAAAGTGCAACTCTCCATCATTGACGGTCATTCATCCGGGAATCATTCATACCCTCCGATGGGGTGATGGGAGAAGCCACTTCGTCGATATCTTTGGGCCCCCTAGAGATGATTTCATAGAGCAAGGATGGGTGCTGAATCTCGACGATATCTAGCGCCAGATCGTTAGGTACGCGGGCGACGAGGCTATGTCGTAGGTCAGACTGGAGCGGATGGACGGTGACGAGGTGACTCAGCGAGTGAAACTGTGGGAGCCCAGCCCGGAACGGGTCGCAGTCTCCGAGCTACGACGGTTCCAGGACTGGGTGGCCGAGCGGCACGGCCCCCGGACCGAGACCTACCAGGAGATCTGGCGCTGGTCCGTAGATGACATCGACCGGTTCTGGGACTCGGTGTGGGAATACTTCAACGTGCTGGGGCAGCGCAATGACGCGCCGGTCCGCCAGGGAGAGACCATGCCCGGGGTGCGCTGGTACCCCGGCGCGCAAGTCAACTACGCAGAGAACCTACTGCGCTGGGCCGCCGAACGCCCCGAGGCCGAAGCCCTGGTTGGGCTCCACGAGGACGACCGCCGCGAAGCGCTGACCTGGGGACAGCTGGTCGGGCAGGTTGGCGCGCTCGCCGCCCACCTGCGCAGGCTGGGGGTGCAGCCTGGAGACCGGGTCTGCGCGGTGCTGCCGAACATCCCACAGGCAGTGGTCGCCCTGCTGGCCGCTGCGGCAGTGGGCGCGATCTGGTCCGTGGTTAACACTGACTTCGGGATCAAAGGCATCCGCGACCGCTTCGAACAGATCGAACCCACCGTGCTGATCACCGTGGACGGCTACCAGTTCAACGGCAAGCACTACCACCAGTTGACTGCCCTCCCAGAGCTGCTTCAGGCGCTGCCCACTGTGCAGCACCACATCCTGGTGGCCAACGACGCCGCCCCGGGCACCACAGTGCCCGGGAACCTGCCGGTGCCCAGCAGCGGCTTCGACCAGATTGTGGCCCAGCCCCAGCAGCCGGACTTCGAACCGGTGGAGTTCAGTCACCCGCTCTGGGTGCTCTACTCCTCAGGCACTACGGGCAAACCCAAAGGCATTGTGCATTCTCACGGAGGAGTGGTGCTGGAGTCACTGCGCGCCAACGGGCTGCAGTACGATGTCCGACCGGGGGACCGGGTCTATTTCACTGCGGCCACCACCTGGGTGATGTGGAACATCATGGTCGATGCCATGTTCTGCGGAGCCACGGTGATCACCTACGACGGTGCCCCGGCCTACGGTGCCCCGGACAAGCAGCTGGCGATCTGCGCCCAGGAGGGGGTCAGCTACTTCGGGACCGGTGCTGCGGTGCTGACCATGATCCAGAAGTCCGGGCTCTCCCCGGGCCAGCGCCACGACCTCTCTGCTCTGCGGTTTGTCTTCTGCTCGGGCTCTCCACTGCCCGATGCCGGTTGGGAATGGATGTACCGGGAGGTCCATCCTGATTTCCGTCTGGGCTCGGAGTCCGGGGGTACTGATGTGGCCTCCGCCTTTGTGGGGTCCAACCCCTTCGACACGGTCTACCGGGGTGAGCTAATGGGCCCCTATTTGGGAGTCGCCGCGGATACCTTCAATGAGGCGGGGGAGCCGGTCGCCGGAGAGGTGGGGGAGCTGGTGATCACCAAGCCGCTGCCCTCGATGCCGCTGTACCTGTGGAATGACCCGGAGCTGGTCAGGTTCAAGGAGGCCTACTTCGACGTCTTTGAAGGCGTCTGGTGCCACGGGGACTGGGCCACCCAGCTTCCGGGTGGGTCACTGATCATCCATGGCCGCTCGGACTCCACCATCAACCGTGGCGGCATCCGGATGGGCTCAGCCGATATCTGTCAGGTAGTCGACGAGACCCCGGGAGTCCAGGCTTCGATGGTGCTGGGCGTGGAACTCGCAGACGGGGGCTACTACATGCCGCTGTTCGTGGTGCCACAGCCCAACCGCACCCTGGACGAACAGCTCCAAGCGGCCATCATCCAACGCATCCGCACTGAGCTTTCACCCCGCTACGTCCCGGACGCCATCGTCCAGGCCCCCGACCTGCCGCGCACTCGCACCGGCAAACTGATGGAGGTGCCGATCAAGAAGGTCTTCCAGGGCAAGGATCCCGCCACCGTCGACCGTGAAGCCGCCGCCGACCCCGGCACCCTCGAATGGTTCCTCTACTACGCCCAAGACTTCTCCCACTGCCAGGATAGTGCGGTATAGTGGCTAGCTGTGCCCAGGCGAGGGGGCTTACATCTGATCTGATGTCAGCCCCGTGATCGACAGGGAGCTGTTTCTGACGGCCGGATCCGGCGTCGTCGTTCTTCTCTCCTTCTGATCAGCTTGGCGAAAACCACCTACTGAAGAAGGAACCCAATGGCTGACAAGATTCAGATCGCCGCTGAGACCCGCACCGAGTTCGGCAAGGGTTCAGCCCGCCGCGCCCGCCGCGAGGACAAGATCCCCGCCGTCATCTACGGCCACGGTGAGGACCCTCGCCACGTACTGCTGCCCGGCCACGAGACCGCACTGGCTGTGCGCAACCCCAACGCTCTGATCACCCTGGACATCGAGGGCGATGAGCAGATGGTGGTGCCCAAGGACATCCAGCGCGACCCGATCAAGCCTTGGATCGTGCACCTGGACCTGTTGGCCGTGCGCAAGGGCGAGAAGATCGTGGTGGACGTGCCCGTGGAGGTCATCGGCGAGCCGGCAGACGGCTATGAGCACTTCCTGGAGCAGCCCACTGTGTCCGTGGAGGCCGATGCGCTCAACCTGCCGGAGTCCATCAGCATCGACGTCTCCGGCCGTGAGGAGAACGCCCTGCCCGATGCCCTCATCCTGCCCGAGGGTGCCGAGCTGGCGCTGACCGACCTGGAGTCCCCGATCGTCTCCGTCTACGAACCGCAGGAGCAGGAACTCGAGGATGAGGCCGCTGAAGGTGCCGAAGAGGGCGAGGCCGCTGAGGGCGAGTCCGAGACCTCCGGTGAGTCTGCGGGTGACTCAGAGGGCGAGTGATCTCGGATTGAGCACTGCTCGGTAGGCTAGTGCCTATGGCAGAAAACGCATGGCTGATAGCGGGTCTCGGCAATCCCGGGGCTCGCTATCAGCACACCCGGCACAATATCGGCCAGATGGTGCTCGATGAGCTGCTGGAGCGCATGGGTGCGGCCTACCAGCGCACCAAGGTCGGCGCCAAAGCCGTGGGTGCTCGGCTGGGCCAGGGCGGGCCCAAAGCAGTCTTCGCCATCTCCGAGGGGTATATGAACAACTCCGGAGAGCCCTTCCGCAAAGTCATGGACTACTTCTCCGTGCCTCCGGAGCAACTGGTGGTGGTCCACGACGAACTGGACATTGACTTCGGCCGGCTCAAGCTCAAGCGCGGCGGCTCCGAGGGCGGGCACAACGGGCTGAAATCCATCACCCAGTACCTGGGCGGGGACCGCAACTACATCCGGGTGCGGGTCGGCATCGGTCGGCCGCTCGGGCGGATGTCCAGCGCAGACTACGTGCTGCAGAAGTTCTCCGCCGCCGAGCAGAAGGAACTGCCCGAGCTGATCAGCAGAGCGGCCGACGCCGTGGAATCAGTCCTCCTCGAAGACCTGGTCACGGCCCAGAACCGCTTCCACTGAGATGCTCCGTTACCAAAATCAGGCGGTTATTGGAATATCTGCGGTTCATGAGATGCAGACAATCCAACAAGTGCCTGATAAACCGACTGGGCGGGTTAGCCCTGGTTCTTGATGAACTTTGAAACTTCTTTGGCCTGGAGCTCTACGAACTTGGCAATATAGGGCTCCGCCTGGGCCTTGAGCTTCTTGCCGATCAGCGGGACCTTCACCTCCACATCCCCGCGCACCGTGGAGAGTGTCTCCGCCTCCCCGCGGGCATGCAGGTTCTGTGCGGCCACCGACTTCACCGGTGCCCCGGAGATAGCCACTTCCGTATCAGAGCGCCGTGAACCGGCGGCGTCGGGCGCACTCCAGGTATCGGTGATGCTCACGGTGACATTGCCCTTGAACACCTTCTGGGCCAGAGCCGGCAGCTTATCGGCCGGCATCTGCTGCACCGAGCTGATCACGAACCCGCCCTCGGCAGCCTTCTGCACCTCGAAGCTCTTTAGCGTAGAGCCGACCTTGCCGGCCAGATGCTCATGGAAAGCTTCACTGGCGTAGGCCTCTACGATCTTCTCCACAGAGTGCGGGATCACTTTCTCAGCTTCGATGGCCACGGTTGCTCCTCCTAGGTTGGGGCGGGTCTCCTGAGCTCATCAGGTCCGGTGCTCATCCTACCGCCCAGCGGTTGCTCACCGAGGGCGCACACCGTGGATCAGCAGCCCTTCTGCATTGCGCTGACCTGGGGGTATCATGTCTACAGTGACGATTTCGAGCCTTTTTCTGCTGATCGGCGGTTTTGTCCTCCTCGTGCTCGGTGGTGAAGCGCTGGTCCGCGGAGCAGCCTCGCTGGGCAAGACCGTGGGCCTATCCTCCCTGATCATCGGGCTGACCGTGGTGGCCTTCGCCACCTCCGCCCCCGAGCTGGCCGTCAGCGTGGGCGCAGCCCTCACCGGCTCACCCGGTCTGGCTGTAGGCAATGTGGTGGGCTCCAATATCGCCAACATCCTGTTTGTGATGGGACTGACCGCTATCTTCGGCGCCCTGCTGGTGAAGGTTCAGCTGATCAAGGCAGATATCCCCATCATGATCGGCTTCTCTGTGCTGGCCCTGGTCCTGGCCCTAGACGGCGGATTCTCCGTGCTGGACGGCATTCTGCTGTTTGCACTGCTGCTGGTCTACCTGGTGGGCACCATCTGGTTCGCCCGGCGTCAGAAAGTCCGCGGCATCGACCCCCAGCTGGGCGTGGAAGAGGTGCTCAACGAGGGTGCGGGCCGGCTCACCGCCAAGCTGCGGGCCACCGCCCTGCGCTCCACCACCGTGGACATCTTGCTGGTGGGGCTTGGCGTGGCGATGCTGGTGCTCGGGGCCCAGTTCCTGGTCAGCTCCGCGACCTCCATCGCCTCTGCGCTGGGCGTCAGTGAGCTGATCATCGGGCTGACCATCGTGGCCATCGGCACCTCCTTGCCGGAGCTGGCCACCTCCGTCATCGCCGCGGTGCGCGGGGAGCGTGATATGGCGGTGGGCAATCTGGTGGGCTCTAACATCTTCAACATCGGTGCCGTACTCGGCTTGACCAGTATGGTGGCCCCCAACGGGGTGGCCGTGGAGGCCGCCGCGATCAACTTCGACTTACCGGTGATGATCGCTGTTGCACTGGTGCTGCTGCCCCTGGCCTTCACCGGACAGGCCATCGCCCGCTGGGAAGGCTTCGTGATGACCGCGATGTACGTGGCCTATGTGGTCTACCTGATCCTCGCCTCCGCGGACCACCAGGTGCTGCGCCCCTTCAGCGCAGCGATGCTCTGGTTCGTGCTGCCGATCACTGCGCTATGGTTGGCTGCCATGGCCGGCTACGAGCTCGGCCGCCGGCGGGGCGAGAAGAGCACAGTCGAGGACGACGCCTCACCCACTCAGCAGCCGGAAACTGCCCCAGAGCCCACGGCCTCCTGAGTATTGGTGAGAGCCTCATCGCCTACTATGCCGATATGGAAAGGAACCGACGGCCCCGTACTGGTGCAGGAGGCATCGCTTCGCCCGTGCTCTTCAACCGCCTGCTCGGATTCCGGGCGACTCTCAGTCGCCTCGGATGTTGTGTCGCGAGTGCCGCATGCCATTCGGCGCAGTCGGGTCTTGGAAGACTGCGGGCAGGCTCGCGCCTTGGCTCGGCTCAATCGGGCGTTGCACTCAGTCTCATCTTGCTCACCGGCTGCGGAGGCGGCGGCGGTGAAGCTGATGAGTTGGACTCGGAGGTGGAGTACCAGCCGGCCTCGCTGAACGAGGCGCAGGCGGTGGATGAGGTGGTGGCCGCCTCCACAGCTTTCGGCACTCAGACGCTCAGCGAGCTCTCCCAGGGTGAGAACCTGGTGATCTCCCCGGCCGCACTGACCGTGGCGCTGGCCATGCTGGCCGAAGGCGCTGGTGGTCCGGCCCAGCAGCAGCTGGATGAGCTGCTGGGCGCCTCCGGGGCGGAACGTAGCGCGGCGTTCAGCGCTCTGCAGGCCGCTGTGGGTGAGTACGACGGCGACCCTGCGGTGGTGCAGGAGGATGAGCTGCCGGAGACCCCGGTGCTGCATCTGGCCAATCAGCTGGTGCTGGACGGTTCCGCTGACCCGGACACTGCGTTTCTGGACGCGCTGGCACAGCACTACGACGCCGGAGTGGTCACCACCGACTTCTCCGCGGAAGTGTCCAAGGAGCTGCTGGATGACTGGGTCTATGAGCACACCGGGGGTCTGATCGAGGAGTCCGCGGTGAACGCTCCGGACCCCGAACTGGTGTTCGTACTGCAGAACGCCATCCTGATGGCCGCCCAGTGGGAGTCCCAGTTCGACCCGATGAGCACTCGCGAACAGGACTTCACCACTGCTGGAGGGTCCGTGGTCCAGACCGAGATGATGCGCCAGACCCTCACCGCCGATTACACCGAGTACGACGGCGCCCAGGTCATCCGGCTGCCCTATGCCGAGGGTTTCGCCATGGACGTGGTGCTGCCCGCTTCTGGGAGGGCAGCCGAGGAGTTCAGTGCAGACGCCTGGGCGGTGGTGGATGAAGCCTTCGCCGCAGGGGAGACCGAGCTGGTGCGGCTGACGATGCCGAAGCTGGACATCGCCACCAGCGAGGATCTGGTCTCCATGCTGACCGACCTGGGCTATGGGGATGTGATGGCCGGCAATGACCTCTCGGCGATCGACCCAGCAGTGTTCATCGGCCAGGTGGCCCACCAGGCGGTGCTCACCGTGGATGAGAAGGGTACCGTGGCCGCGGCGGTGACCGAAATCGCCGGGACGACCTCCCTGCCGGTGGAGGAGTCCGAGCCGGTGGAGATGACCGTGGATCGGCCCTACGCTCTGCGGATCGTGCACACCGAGACCAGCTGGCCGCTGTTCATGGCCGCCATCTACGATCCCACCCAGCAGTAGCTTCCGACACAGTCGGCCGTCCTGCTGAGAGCAGAACTGCCCGCAGCAGAGAAACCCGGCCCAGCTGGACTGGACGGGGCAGGCTGGGCATATGAGCGAAGAGAACACCGGCCGGTACGTCACCGGCCAGATGCTTCAAGAACTGGCCCACCGCCGCGTGCTGGTGCTGGACTCCGCCCTGGAGGACGACAACGGTGCCTGGCTGATGGCCAAGCTGCTGACCATCGCCGCAGACCAGCCCGGGCAGGGCATCTGGCTGTGGATCAACTCACCGGGCGGATCAGTGCCGGCGATGCTGGCTATCCGCGACATTATGCGGACCATCCCCAACCAGGTCTCCACCCTGGCGCTGGGCATGGCCGCCAGTGCGGGGCAGTTCCTGCTCTCCGGAGGAACACCGGGGCGAAGGTTCGCTCTGCCCCATGCCAAGATCCTGCTGCACCAGGGATCCTCGGGCATCGGCGGGACTGCTGCCGATGTGGAGCTGGCTGCTGAGGAGCTGCGGGATATGCGAGACACCGTGCTGAGCATCATCGCCTCCGACACCGGTCAGCCGGTGGAGCGGGTCTTCGAGGACTCACTGCGCGACCGCTGGTACACCGCCGCCCAGGCCAAGGAGTACGGGTTCATCGACCACATCGTCACCGACTTTGCGGAGGTGGCGCCCCTGGCCGGCCGGCACCCGGTGGGCCTGACGGCGGCAGTGGGGCAGGCGGCGTCGTCCCCGGCGGGAGGCAGACCATGAGCAGCTACACCATTCCTCATGTCGTCAGCCGGGATGCGCGCGGTGAGCGAGTGATGGACGTCTATTCGCAGCTGCTGGCCGAGCGGATCATCTACCTGGGCACCGCGATCGACTCCGGGGTGGCCAATGCGGTGATCGCCCAGCTGCTGCACCTGGAAGCCGAATCGGTGGACACTCCGCTGAACCTCTACATCAACTGCGAGGGCGGGGATCCTTCGGCGATGATGGCCATCTACGACACGATGCAGTACATCAAGGCACCGGTGGCCACCACCTGCGTGGGGCAGGCCTTCGCCGCGGGAGCCGTGCTGCTGGCCGGGGGAGCTGCCGGCAGTCGGGCGGTGCTGCCGCATACCCGGATTGTGCTGCATCAGCCGGCGATCAACACCGGCCGAGCCTCGATTCCGGATCTGATTCTGCATGCTGATGAGCTGGTCCGGGTGCGCGGTGAGATCGAGCAGGTCTTGGCCCACCACACGGGGCAGCCTGCAGAGACTCTGCGTCGGGACACCGCCCGGGACCGGGTGTTCACCGCGGAGGCGGCGGTGGCGTACGGACTGGTTGACGAGGTGCTGCACAGCAGATCCGAGCTCCTGGGCGGAAGACCTCAGGCCACCAGGGACAGCTGAGGGGCGCGGGAAGAGTTCAGCGGCGGCAGAGAAGCGGAGTCTGAGGAGGGCTGTGCGGAGAGTCGGGTGCTGAAGGAGATCCGCTGCAGCTCATCGGCCACATGCGAGGTGAGTTCCACCAGGGTCAGCCCCAAAGCCCCGGTGATTGCGGCGATCATCTCCGATGAGGGTTCCTTACGACCCCGCTCGATCTCGGAGAGGTACTGGGCGGAGACCCCGGACCTGGCGGCCAGCTCGGTCAGGGTGAGCCCGCGCAGCTTGCGCAGCCGGCGCAGTCGGGCTCCGAGCACCTCACGCCACAGCGGTTGAGCAGTGTGACCGTCCGTCCGGTGCTGTCGGCGCTGCTGACTGTTTCGACGCTGGGCGAGCTCATCCATGGGAGTTACGTTACCCAGCCGCCCCGTGTCTGGGACAGGCCTTCTGCCCACAGCAGAGGGGGATCACATCGGGTAAGCGCGGACACCCAGAGCGTGGGTGACAGCTGGGTTCCCACTGAGCTTGGCAACTTCCCGGGTCATTCCTTCCAATATCTGACGCGGCTCGGCGTGGTCACCGAGCTCGGCCAGATAGGCCTGATGCGCCTGAAGGGAGCGGATGGCCTGCTCCAGGGGCTCTCCGGAGACATCGATGAGGTGGCTGGGCTCGGCATTGGCCACCAGCAGCCAGTCCGCGCCCCAGGGCTCAAGTCCCTCATCCTCCAGCAGCTCGGGAAAGACCCAGGGGTTATCGGCGTCGCGGACAGCATCGACTGTGGCCAGCCCGGCCGCCCGGTGGTCGGCATGGTTCAGCCCCCATTCCACCTGCAGCTCCCAGGGCTGGGTGAGGACGGCCTCGGGCCGGAAACTCCGGATCTGCCGGGCGATCAGCTTCCGTGTTTCCAAGTCAGGCTGCAGCATGCCGTCGGGGAGGTCGAGCACTGTGAGGTCCTCGACTCCGACCTCCGCACAGGCCGCCCGCTGCTCCTGGATGCGCAGCGGGCCGACCTCCTCCGGTCGCCGGCTGCGCATCCCGGCCTCCCCTGCGGTCAGCAGCAGGTAGGAGACTGTGATTCCCTTGGCAGTCCAGCCGGCGACGACCGCGGAAGCGCCGTACTCCATATCGTCGGGGTGGGCCACTATGCACAGCACGCGGCTGATCCCGCTGTCGTCGAAGGGCGCCAGGGTGCTCATTGGGCCAGCCTAGGCCAGGGAGAGGCTGCTGTCATCGTGGCCTGGGCCAGGAGTCCTCCGCAGATCAGAGCGGACGGCCAGGGGTTCACCTCTGGAGCCGTCCCACGTAGCCTGGGCAGGACAGCAAGGACCCTGGGAAAGGAGCGCATCATGTTGGTGGCATTCTCCGTTGCCCCGACCACTTCCAACGAGGACGACGACGGTTCTGTCACCGAAGCGGTGGCCCAAGCGGTAAAAGTCGTCAAAGACTCGGGTCTGCCGTATGAGCTGAACTCCATGTTCACCATTGTTGAGGGAGAGTGGGACGAGGTCTTCAGCGTGATCCGACGAGCCACCGACGTCGTCGCCGACACCGCGCCGCGGACCTCATTGGTCATCAAAGCCGACATCCGGCCCGGTTACACCGGCCAACTCACCGAGAAGGTCCGGCGGGTTGAGGAGGAGCTCGGCGGGCTGGTTTAGCCGGCGTATTATATGTAAAAATACATGTATGGCTACTAAGACGATCGCCGTTGACGCTCAGGTCTACGAGGAGTTGGCCGCCCAGAAGCGGCCAGGTGAGTCGTTCTCCAAGGCTATCCGCCGAATGATTCAGCAGAGCGGTGAGCGCGGCACAGGTGCCGACCTGCTCCGACACCTGGAATCTGTTCCTCCGTTGTCTGAAGAGGATGCGGAGATCATGTTGGAGGTCGTCGAGGAGAACCGGAGCGAAGCCTTGGGGGAGCCGCTTGATCTGCGTTGACACGTCATTCTTGATCCACCTATGGCGTGAGCGTCGAAAGCCTGAATCTGCCGCCAGAGACGTTCTCGAACGGCATCCCGATGAAAAGTTCGCCCTCTCCGCCCTGGTCGTCGGAGAGTTCCTGGAGGGCGGTGCATCCGTTTCTGCGACGCGACTGGCTGAGTCCCGCTCTTTCATCACCAGATACCACTTCTTGGAGGTCGATCAGGAGACTGCTGAGCGGTACGCCCGCATTGTTTCAGGCCTGCGGGCCTCCGGAGAGGATCGGGGACGGTCTAAGCCAGATATGTGGATCGCTGCAGCTGCGCTCCGACACAGTTCCCCGATTCTGACCAAGAACACCAAGCACTTTCAGGGCATCCCGGACCTTGACGTGCTGACCTTCTGAGGAGCCTGTCCACTCTATGAGTCCCAGAGTGTGCGGTAGAAGGCGATGCGCTCCTCATCCGGTTCCGCCCCGTAGGCGGCGAAGAACAGCTCATCGTAGCTGCGCCCGAAGTTGACCTCCCAGCTGATGCTGTAGGTCGCGATCGCCAGGTCAGCCCACCGGTCTGCCACCCCGAGCTGGCCGAGGTCCACATGGGCGGCGAACTGCCCCTCTGCGCTGATCAGCGTATTCGGCACGCAGGGATCGCCGTGGCAGACCACCAGCTTCTCCGGGCTCGGGAGTTCGACCCCCTCCGCTTCTGCCCAACCGCCCCGGAACGGACAGTCCTCTACCGGAAGGGAATCGTGGAGACGCCGCAGCCCTGAGGCGATGGCGCCTACGGCGGTCTCCGGCTCGGAGAGCCATTGCCGGTGCAGAGCGGGCAGCGCCTGGATTCCGGCGGTGAGCAGCCAGGCGGCGGCGTCGTTCTCCTCGAACTTCAGGACCTCGGGCACTGGCGCGAATCGCCTGGCCCATACCAGGCGCTCCGCCTCGGCCCCGAGGTTCACATGGCGGCGGCGGACGGGGTCCAGCCCCGAATAGTCCTGCCACTTCAGATACCGGGTCCTGCCGCGGCCGGTCAGTCTGAACGTGACCCCGCCGAGCTCATTGCGCCAGACCGGTTCCACGGTGTCCCCGGCCGCCAGTTCGCGGACCTGCGGGGGCAGCATGACCGGTCTGTGCGGTGCACCGGCCAGGCTCACGGCAGATCCTGGGCCAGGCGAACCACGGCGGTGACTGAGTCGCCGAGGTTGATTCCCTCAGCGCGGCGGACAGCCGTTTTGAGCGGCAGCAGGAACTGTCTGTCCTTGGGCCACATCGCAGTGTCGAATTCCGTACTGCCGATTGTCGCGATCACTGGGATCTGCCCCCAGTACATCAGATGCTTCGCAGCCTCTTTCAGATCGGCGGAGAGCTGCTCGGGCAGCGGCGCAAACAGGAACGGAGCAGGTCCGCGCCACTCGATGACCTCAGCTTCGAATTGCCATTCCATGCCTCTACTGTAAGTCTGCGCCGAGCAGAGGCGATGCCTTATCAATGATCAGCGGCAGGCTGAAGCTGGGAAACTGCAACTGCTGCTGAAGGGGCTTACCTGCCCACCCTGTTCCTGACCGGATCTGAAACCACCTCCATAGCGACCCCATCCCTGTTGATGAGTGGTCTCGTTGAGGAGCTCTCAGAATCTCAGGGTCATGGGACCAGGGACTGGCCGATCAGTTCAGCCGCCTCCGCATCGCCGTAGTCCCGATGCCAGGGGAGGCGGTGCCAGACCAGCAGCAGAAGCTCCGCGGCAGAGGCACGGACCATCAGGGACCGCTCCGCATCACCGATCTTCACGGGGACTGTGTCGAGGTCAGTGGCGGTAAGGACCAGCTGCTTCGGCAGCGGGCTGACCCGCTCAGCTCTGAGCATCCGCGGGTACATCACCTCAGCGACTTCGGCCACACCATCGAAGGCTAGGACAGGATCCATCTCAGCGCTTCGGCCCAGGGCATGCTGCGCATCCCAGAGATGGACCACCGTCTCATGCACCTGGCGACGCTGCCAGAACACCGCGGTGCGCTGCTCCTTCACCAGCGTCCAGCACGGCTTGTCAGGCCCCGCCTCAGCCAGGGCCTTGCGCATCTTCTCCGCAACGGCGCCGTACCAGGCAGCTAGGGACTCATCCGGAGACGGCTCATCCTGGGGACGGTCACGGGGATCGGCCCCGTCCAGAATCTGTGTGGCCCACAGATGGGTGCGGCCCAGATGGACGGCAAGATCCCGTATACCCCACCTGGGGCAGGCCGCCACAGGGGAGGCGAGCGCGGCGTCGTCGTTCTCAGCGGAGGCAATGACGGCTCTGAACTGCTCAGTGGCGGCGGTAAGCTCATCCAGCCACGGCCTTCCGGTGGGAGATATCACATTCTGGAGCATACCGGAGTGTGTGCGACTGCCGCCGGCTGGCTAGGCTGCTGGAACCAGCGGATCAGCCGATCGAGGAGCAGGCCTGCCAGCACACCGGAGAGAACCCCCAGCGCCATTGCCAGCAGAGGGCTCTCGCTGAGCAGATGGCCTGCCCCTATCCCCATGGCCGCGCAATAGACAGCCCAGAGCAGCGAGGCCAGTCCTGCCAAGGGCAGGAAGCGGGTGAGTCGGAAGGCGAGGGCCCCGGCTGTCATATTCACCGCCACACGCCCCACCGGGATGAAGCGACCCGTCAGGATGAAGGTGCTACCGCGTTCGGCCAACGCTCTTTGAGTGTGCGTCAAGACAGCCTGGCCCCTGGGGCCGCGAAGCATCCGCAGCCGGTCCACCGGCACCCGTGAGCCGATGGAGTAGGCGATGAGATCGCCTAAGAACGCGCCGACAGCAGCAGCTAGCACCAGCAGCACCAGGTAGCCTGCCGACATATCTCCCGCCACTGCCAGCACGGCGGCGGCAATGACGATTGACTCACTGGGCACCGGCGGGAAGAACCCGTCGATGCAGGACAGGACAAGAACTGCCAGCAGCAGCCAGGGCGAAGGGCCCAGGGCAACCACGGCAGACTCGATGCTGCTCAGAATTTCATGCATACCTTCACGCTATGGACTGCACTGTGTGGGCAGAATCCAGCTGCCTGCACATCAGCCGGAAGCTTCTCCCGGGATTCGGTGCAGTTTTCTGCACCCTGATCTGAGAGTCAGCTTCCATGCGTGGCTGTGGTCCTGGTGGATAAGCTCGACCACGTGACCGAACAGGATGCCGGCGCAGCGGCGGTGCCTCGCAGTGCACTGCGGCGGACAGGCGCCAACGCCATCTATCTGACCACTGGCGGCCTGCTGCTGAGCGCCCCGGCCGCCGGTGGCTTCGCCATGGCCAGCACGATCATCGCCGCAGTCATGATCAGCTCCCCCTACACGGATCTGGCACCGGAGGACATCGCGCCCGCCCGGGTCAGTCTGATCCTGCTGACCTGTCTGATCGGGCTGGCCACGATCACCCTCTGCTTCTTCTTCGGCCGGCTGCACCGCTCCCGGGCAGCCGCACTGCTGGGAGTGCATATCCCCATACCGCGCAGTCCGCGCGGCTGGCGGCGGCTGCTCACACTGGGCTTCACCCCCTACGGCTTGAGGATGCTGGCCTATCACCTCATCGGGCTGCTCTGGGGTCCGGTGATGGTCGCCGTCGTGCTGATCTGCCTGGTCGGCGGGCCGGGTCTGGTGGTCTTCGGGCTCAACCTCACCGGTGACCTGCCGATGACCGACATCCTGCTGGTCACCGATGTGCTGCTGGCCCTGGGCGGGGCCGGCCTGCTGCTGGTCTCTCCCTGGATTCTGCGTGGAGTGGCCGTAGCGGACCTGGCGCTGGTCCGCTGGGTCAATGGGGTCACTGAGAAAGCGGTGCTGGCCCAGCGGGTCCAGCAGGTCACCGAAGCCAGATCAGGTGTGGTGGCAGCCGCCGATGCCGAGCGTCGTCGTATTGAACGGAACCTGCACGACGGCGCCCAGCAGCGGCTCACCGCACTGGCCGTCCATCTGGGCATCGAGCGCAGCCGCCATGCTCAGGCCGCGGCCGCCGGGGAGACACTGGAGGCTCAGGAGACCGCGGCTGCGCTGAAGGACGCACAGACCGAGGTGCAGACCGCCCTGCAGGAGATCCGGCACCTGGTCCGAGGCCTGCACCCGGCAGTGCTGGAGGACCGGGGGCTGGACGCTGCGGTCTCCGGCATCGCCTCCCGCGCACCGTTCCCGGTGGCGGTCCGGGTGGATGTCCCCGAACGTCCCATCCTTGAGGTCGAGGCGGTCGCCTACTTCGTGGTCTCCGAAGCGATGAACAACGTCATCGCCCATGCCGAGGCCGAGCATGCCTCTGTGACGGTGCAGCGAACCCGTGACAGCCTGGAGATCGCCATAGACGACGACGGCGCGGGCGGTGCCGATGAGCAAAGCGGCACCGGGCTCACCGGGCTGCGTCAGCGCGTCGAATCGGTGGACGGGACGCTGCGGATGGTCAGCGAACCCGGCCAAGGAACCCAGATCAGAGTGGAGCTGCCATGCGCGTAGTCATCGCCGAAGATTCCGTCCTGCTGCGCGAAGGGCTGGCCCGGCTGCTGGACTTCGCCCAGATCGAGGTCGCCGCCACCGTCGGCAATGCCACCGAACTGATCCCGGCAGTGCAGAAGCACAGCCCCGATCTGGTGATCGTAGATGTGCGGATGCCGCCGAGCTTCACCGACGAGGGGATCCGCGCCGCCCTGGAGCTCCGCCGGCGAGATCCCGAACTTGCAGTCATCGTGCTCTCCCAGTACGTGGAGGAGCGCTATGCGGTAGAGCTGCTCACCGGGGAGACTTCCGGGGTGGCCTATCTGCTCAAGGACCGGGTGGCCGATGTGGACGAGTTCCTCGCGGTGGTGCGCAGAGTCGCCGAGGGCGGATCGGTGCTGGACCCGGAGGTGGTCTCCCAGCTGCTGACCCGGCAGCGGAAAGGCGATCCGGTGGATGCGCTGACCGACCGGGAGACCCAGGTGCTGGCCCTGATGGCCGAAGGGCGCTCCAATGCCGGGATCTGCGCGGAGCTCTATCTCAGCGAATCAGCAGTGACCAAGCACATCAACGCCATCTTCACCAAGCTGGGCATCCCGCCCACCAGCAGCGCCAACCGACGGGTGCTGGCAGTGCTGCAGTACTTGGCGGCCAACAGCGCACCTGAGGGCGGAGGCAGACAGAGATGACGACCACGCAGCAGCACTCTGCGGCAGAACAGGCTGCACCGGCTGCAGTGCGGCGGGCCTGGTTGACCATCGGAGGCTTCCTCACCGCCGCAGTTCTGGCCGCCGGTGCCTATCTGGCCTGGTCAGTGATCACCGGCAGCGGGATGAGCGAACAGACGGAGCGCTCGACCATCACCAGCGGTGAGGTCCCAGAGACGGTAGCCATCGAGGGCACCGTGGCCAGTGTTGAATTGACCGGCGCTGAGACCGGTGCGGCCACCGCGGATCTGAATCTCAGCTGGTACGCCAGCGAGCGGCCAGTAGTCGGGGATGAATGGGAGGGATCCACCTGGGTGGTGGATCTCGGATGCCAGCACATGGGGATTCCCATCTGGTTCGCACCGGGCTGTGGGATCGACTACTCCGGACATATGCCGGCCTCCGCCGGAGCTGAGGTAGCCCTGACCTCTGGATCCATCACGCTGAAGGATCTCCGTGGTCCGCTGAGCCTGGAGACTTCCTCCGGCAGGGTTACAGGTGAGGGGCTCTCCTCCGATATAGCTGACACCCGCTCAACAGCAGGCAGCATCTCGCTGGAGTTCACCGAGAGACCGTCCCGGGTCGAGGCCGAAGCCACATCAGGAAATATCGAGGTCTCAGTGCCGCGTGGGGAGGCTTACCGGGTTCTGACCGACACCGCCAGCGGCGGGATCACCATTGATGTCGCGACAGACCCGGAGGCCGAGTCCACCATCGATCTGCGGACCACCAGCGGGCATATCACTGTCACTTACTCCGACTGAGCCGCAGATGCAGCTCTGAAGAGTGCAGTTTCCTCCACCGAAGAACTGCAGGCAGCTTCTCACAGACCGGCAGTCAGCTGGATTCCGTGTGATTCCGGGCGTCCATAGCGTAGAAGTATGCGAGGAACTCCTTACTCAGAGCCGCCCGCGGCAGATGCTCCGCTGCGTGTGCTGGTCGTCACCGAATCCTTCCTGCCGCAGATCAATGGAGTGACCAACTCCGTCTGCCGGGTCTTGGAACATCTGCAGCAGCGCGGTCACACGGCCGCAGCCATCGCTCCGACAGGACCTGAGCAGTACGCAGGAGCAGAGATTCATCGGGTCGGCGGTCTGGACCTGCCCGGCTACGACGGATTCACCGTCGGCATGGCCACCCGCCGTCGGCTGCGCGGGCTTATGGACCAGTTCCGCCCAGACGTGGTCCATGTGGCCTCGCCGTTCGTGCTGGGCTATGCGGCAGTCCGTGCGGCAAACAGCATGCAGATTCCAGTGCTCAGCATCTACCAGACCGATGTGGTCGGCTTCGCACGCCGATACCGAATGCGGGCCACCGAAGCGCTGATCAGGCACCGGCTGCGGCGCATCCATATCCAGTCCGACCTGACCCTGGCCCCCTCCACCGCCAGCATCGAGCAGCTGGAGGAGTTAGGCATTCCGCGGCTGAGGTTCTGGCCACGGGGAATCGATACGGCACGATTTGCCCCGCAGAAGCGATCAGACTCCCTGCGGACGCGGCTGCTGGCACAATCCGGCGCAGCCGATACCGCCGGTGAAGTCCTGGTCGGCTATGTGGGCAGGCTGGCCAAAGAGAAAGACCTGGACCATCTCCAGACGATCAGCGGAACTCCTGGAATCAGGCTGGTTCTGGTAGGCGATGGGCCTCGACGTGACCACCTGGAGGCTCTGCTGCCCGAGGCGCTCTTCCTGGGGGAGCTGCACGGGGAGCAGCTGGCGGAGATCGTCGCGAGTCTCGATGTCTTTGTGCACACCGGGGCTGGGGAAACCTTCTGCCAAGCAGTTCAGGAGGCGCTGGCCTCCGGGGTGCCGGCCGTGGGACCGAGCGCCGGCGGGCTCAAGGACCGGATCGAGCACGGGACCAACGGCCTGCACTACACCCCCGGCAGTCTTGAGGAGCTGTGTGCCGTTGTGCGCCGCCTGGCCCATGACACTGCGCTGCGCCGGACAATGGGCACTGCTGCGCGTGAGGCTCTAACCACCCGCTCCTGGGAGGCGATGAATGATCTGCTCATCGAGCACTACCGGGACGCCATCACCGGAGCGCAAGGCGGTCCTACCGTACATGCAGACTCCCTGCAGTACCGGAGGAAAGGACTGCATGGACTGGCTGTCTGAGCTGCTGACCAGTTCTGCTCTGCCGTCCTGGTGCCTGCTTCTGCTCCTGCTGGTGCTGATGGCGATCCCGTTGGGACCGGCTGAGCCCACGGCAGTGGCAGCGGGGGTGATGATCAGCGCCTCGGCGCTATCGCCGCTTCCGACGGTGCTGATCATCGCCGCAGGAATGACAATAGGTGATGTGCTGACGCACCAGGCCGGCCGCCCTCTCCTGCGGGCTCTGCAGCAGAAGCCACGAGCCGCGCAACGGATCGACTTCTGGTCGCGGGCTCTGCAGCATCAGCCGCTGGGGCGCGATGCGGCGGTGGCCGGCCTGCGCTTCATCCCTGGCGCCCGGACTCCGGCTGCGCTCGCCGCCCGCGCGGCAGGAGTGGGCGGTGTGCGGTTTATGCTCTTGGCCGTTGCCGGTTCGTTGGCCTGGGCGAGCCTCTGGGTGCTCGGCGGAGAGGCGCTGGTGCACCTACTGCCGTTGGAAGCCGTGGCGACGATTCTGACCTCTGCGCTCTGTGTATGGATCATTGCCCGTCATCTGCGCAGCCGCAGCTGCTTACGCGGCGAGGTCAGCACGGTAATGTAGGGGAGGCCTGTTTCTTCCCTAATCCTGCGTGTTGAGGTGTTTCTGTGTCTCTGAAGGGTCTGCGCACTGCGCTGTCTGCTGCGTCGTCGTATTCTCGCGTAGTCTCCGCGGCTGGCTATCCTGCGGCAGAACGCACTGACGAGATGCAGATCGCAGCTACTTCCGGGCTGCGGCCAGCACTGATCGCTGAGATTACGGAGGGTTTGAGAGCACAGCATGAGGACGCCGTGGTGCTGGCGGTCACCGCCACCGACCGGGAGGCCGAGGAGCTCGAGTCCGCGCTGAGCTGCTTTGCGCCTGAATCCCGGGTGGCCCATTTCCCCTCCTGGGAGACTCTGCCGCATGAGCGGCTCTCCCCGCGCTCAGACACGGTGGGCCGTCGGCTGGGCATCCTGCGCCAGTTGGCCCACCCGGAACAGGCCGGGCGACTCGATGTTGTGGTGGCCCCGATCCGCGCCGTCATCCAGCCGATCGTGGCTGGGCTCGGCGACTTGCAGCCGGTCACCCTTTCTTCCGGGGAGTTCTATGAGTTTGATGACGTGGTGGCCCGACTGGCCGCAGCCGCCTACTCCCGGGTGGACATGGTGACCCGGCGGGGTGAGTTCGCCGTGCGCGGCGGCATCCTGGATGTTTTCCCGCCGAATGAGACCCATCCTGTCCGGGTGGAGTTCTTCGGCGATGAGATCGAACAGCTGCGCCACTTCTCAGTGGCTGATCAGCTCTCCATCGAGAACGATGTCCCCACCACCGTCCACGCCGTGCCCTGCCGTGAGCTGCTGATCACCGATGAGATCGCCACCAAAGCCAAGTCCCTGATGCCCAGCATGCCGCATGCGGTGGACATGCTGGAGAAGATCAGCCAGTATCAGGCAGTCGAGGGCATGGAATCGCTGACTCCCGTGCTGGCTGAGCGCATGGTGCCCTTTGTCTCCCAGCTGCCGCAAGGGTCACTGACCGTAGTGGTGGAACCGGAGAAGGTCCGCACCCGTGCCCACGACCTGGCTGCCACCAATGAGGAGTTCCTGGCGGCAGCTTGGCAGGCCAGCTCTGATGGGGCGTCAGCACCGATCGATGTCTCGGCACAGGAGCGTGACAGCCTTGCCACCGGGGCTTTTGCCTCACTCGCTGAGACCCGAGAGGCCTCACTGAGGCACGACGCCGGCTGGTGGTCGATCACCTCGCTGGGGCGGGACGAGGAGTTGGAGCAGGATGCTGACCTGGTCTCCATCGACTCCCGGGAACCGATCGGTTACCGAGGGTCGGTGGAACAGGTCATGGAGTTCCTTGCTTCCCGCGCCAAGGACCAGTGGGCGGTAGTGGTGACCACCGGCGGCTCCGGCTCCGCCGCCCGAGTCGCCGAACTGTTGGCCGAGTACTCAGTGCCGCACCAACTGGCAGAGACGCTTGAGGCGGCCCCGGCCCCCGGGCAGATCACCGTCACCACTGCCAACCTGGCCGAAGGTTTCGCCCTGGACTCCCTGCAGCTGGCCCTGCTCACCGAGTCCGAGATGCTCGGCCGGTCCATCCGGCAGGACTCCCGGGCCGGGAAGAAGCGGGCCACCCGCCGGAAGAAGAATCCGGTGGACCCGCTTTCGCTCACCAAGGGCGACTATGTGGTCCATGCTCAACACGGCATCGGTCAGTTCCTCGAACTGATCCAGCGGCCGGTGGGCTCTCCGGCGGCCATCCGGGCCGGCACCGCCGGCATGCGCGAATACATGGTGCTGGAATACGCCTCCTTCAAACGGGGCGCCCCCAAGGACCGGCTGATGGTTCCCACCGACCAGCTCGACCAGGTCTCCCAGTATGTGGGCGGGGACGTGCCCACTCTCTCCAAGATGGGCGGTTCCGACTGGGCGGCCACCAAACGCAAAGCCCGCCGGGCGGTCAAAGAGATCGCAGCGGAGCTGATCAGGCTCTACGCGGCCCGGATGGCCTCCCGGGGCTACGCCTTCAATCCCGATACCCCCTGGCAGTCCGAGTTGGAAGACGCCTTCCCCTATGTGGAGACCCCCGACCAGCTTTCTACCATGGAGGAGGTCAAACGGGATATGGAGGCTGAGGTCCCCATGGACCGGCTGATCTCCGGGGACGTGGGTTTCGGCAAAACCGAGATTGCCATCCGGGCGGCCTTCAAAGCCGTGCAGGACGGCAAGCAGGTGGCTGTTCTGGTGCCCACCACCCTATTGGTCTCCCAGCACCACGAGACCTTCACCGAACGCTACGCCGGCTTCCCAGTGCGGGTCCGGGCGTTCTCTCGCTTCCAGACCGGCAAGGAGGCCAAGGAGGTGATGATCGGGCTGAAGGAGGGAACCGTGGATATCGTGATCGGCACACACCGGCTGCTGGGCAAAGAGGTCCAGTTCAAGGACCTGGGCCTGGTGATCATCGACGAGGAGCAGCGTTTCGGCGTGGAGCACAAGGAGCAGCTGAAGAAGCTGCGCACCAATGTGGATGTGCTGGCCATGACTGCAACCCCCATCCCGCGCACCCTGGAGATGTCCATGGCCGGGATCCGGGAGACTTCCGAGCTGAACACTCCGCCCGAGGAGCGCCATCCCGTGCTCACCTATGTGGGCCCCTACACCGATAAACAGATCTCCGCGGCCATCCGGCGTGAGCTGATGCGTGAGGGCCAGGTCTTCTACGTGCACAACCGGGTGGCAGATATCGACCGGGTCGCCGCCCGGGTGCGGGAACTGGTGCCCGAGGCCCGGGTGGAGGTGGCCCACGGCCAGATGGGCGAATCCCAGCTGGAGCAGATCGTCCAGGACTTCTGGGAGCGCCGGTTCGACGTGCTGGTCTCCACCACCATCATCGAGACCGGACTGGACATCTCCAACGCCAACACCCTGATCGTCGACAAGGCCAGTGCCTTCGGCCTGTCCCAGCTGCATCAGCTGCGCGGACGGGTGGGGCGCTCCAGAGAACGTGCCTACGCCTACTTCCTCTACCCCGCGGAGATCCCGCTGGGCGAGGACGCCCTGGAGCGGCTGAAGGCAGTGGCCGCGCACAATGAGCTGGGCGCCGGGTTCCAGCTGGCCAAGAAGGACCTACAACTGCGCGGAGCAGGCAATCTGCTCGGCGGTGAGCAGTCCGGGCATATCGAAGGAGTGGGCTTCGACCTCTACCTGCGCATGGTGGGTGAGGCTGTGGCCGACTACCGCGGTGAGCAGGACACCCACCCCGAAGAGGTCAAGATCGAGCTGCCGATCAACGCCCACCTGCCCGAGGAATATGTGCCCAGCGAACCGCTGCGCCTGGAAGGCTACCGTAAGCTGGCCGCCGCAGACACCGATGAAAAGGTCGACGACGTGCTCGCGGAATGGACTGACCGGTACGGGGAGCTGCCCCAGGCAGCCCAGAATCTGGTGGAGGTCTCCCGCTTCCGCAACCGGATGCGTGCGGTCGGCATCACCGATGTGGGGGCGCAGGGCAAGTTCATACGGTTCAGCCCGGTGGCAGAACTGGCTGAGTCACGACAACTGCGCATGCAGCGGATGTTCTCCGGTCAGCACAAGGCCTCGCTCAAGCAGGTACTGCTGGCCAAGCCGAGCACCAAGCCCATCGGGGGTGAGGATCTCACCGACGGGGCCCTGCTCGACTGGCTCCAACAGGTCTACGACGCGTTATTTAAGAGCTGACCCAGACTTTCAGCTCAGTAGCGGGACTGGGCGGGAGCCTTCCGCTCACCGGCCGGCGCCTGAGATTCAGCTTCTCTGGAGGCCATGGCGTCCAGGGGCTCCCCATGCTCGCCGTGCAGGTCCTGCTGCTCCAGGGTGTCGGAGCGGCCGATGACCTCCTTGGCGATCAGGAATGCCCCAGAGTAGAGGACGAGGAAGACCAGGCCCGGCCACCATACATTGTCCAGGTCCCAAAAGTTCAGGATCACCATGGAGCCCAGCAGCAGGCCGAATACAAAGAGGAAGGCAACCAGGTTGCCCACAAACCGTCCCTGCCCGGAATAGGCCTTCACATTGCCCTGCGCGTCAATCATGTGATCCCTCTGCTGTGTTGAGTGGTGGGTACCGGAGGACCAGGCGGTCAGTAGCCCTCATCGGTGCTTGCTTTTCCTGCTCCCACAATACCAAGAGAGGAGCTGGCTCCGATGCGTGTGGCCCCGGCAGAGACTACCTTGACGGCGTCGTCGTAGGTTCTCACCCCGCCGGAGGCTTTGATCCCCAGCCGGCCGCCGACCTCGCGGTGCATCAGAGCAATATCCTCCACGGTGGCACCACCCCCGGCGAACCCGGTGGAGGTCTTGACAAAATCAGCCCCGGCGGCCTCGGCGGCGCGGCAGACCAGCACCTTGGCCTCCTCGGTCAGCAGGGCGGTCTCCAGAATCACCTTCAGAATGGCACCGCCGCCGTGAGCGGCAGCGGCAATGGCAGCGATCTGCGCCTGCACAGCATCGGCTAAGCCGGCGTTGGCATCGGCGATGTCCACCACCATGTCGATCTCTTCTGCCCCGTTGGCCACCGCCTCCTGGGTCTCAGCCACCTTCTGGGCGGTGGTGGTGGCACCCAGCGGGAAGCCCACCACCGTGCAGGTCTTCACCCCGGTGCCGGCCAGGGCGCCAGCGGTCAGCTCCACCCACTTGGGGTTGATGCACACAGCGGCGAACTGATGCGCAGCCGCCTCAGCGATCACCCGGCGGACCGTGGCCTCCTGTGCATCCGGTGTGAGCACAGTGTGGTCGATCAGCCCGGCCAGCTCTTGAGGTGTCGGCGTGGTCATCCATGGGCTCCTAAGATCTGTTCCATCGAGCTGCGCAGGGCCGCCAGTACTGTTTCAGCTTCCTGACCGGCGGCTGCCACGGCGCTGGGCGCCTCGGACGCGGGCTGGGCCACAGCCTCCAAGTAACACTTGACCTTGGGCTCGGTGCCGGAGGGACGCACGATCACCCGGTGTCCGCCAGCAGTGAGATAGATCAGCGCATCAGTGGACTTCGCCTCGGTGAACTCCTTGCCCGGCAGCGGATCCTGCTTCAGATCCAGAGCCTCGACCACCGGATCACCGGCAATCTCAGCAGGCGGGCTCTGGCGCAGTGCGGCAGTGACCTCGCCCAGCTGGGAGAGATCATCCACCCGGATAGTCACCTGGCCAGTGACATGGACCCCCGCCTCGGCGGCGATCTCGTCCAAGGCGCTGATCGCGGTCTTGCCCTTGGCCTTGAGATCGGCAATCAGCTCGCTGAAGATCAGTGCGGCCGAGACGCCGTCCTTGTCCCGCACATGCACCGGGTCCACATCGAAGCCGATGGCCTCCTCATAGCCGAAGATGATGTTCGGCACCCGGGCCAGCCATTTGAAGCCGGTCAGTGTCTCCTCGTGAATGATGCCCCGGCCGGCGGCCAGCTTGCCCAGCAGCCGGGAGGAGACCACGGAGTTGCCGATGGTGGGAGAGGTATCGCTAGGGGAAGTTTGCCAGCCATCGCGCAGCGGGCCGCGCTCCAGGATGTGCCGGCCCAGCAGCGCGCCGATCTCATCCCCGCTCAGCTGCCGCCAGGACCCGGCGTCGTCGTCATAGACCGCAGCCGAGAGCCGGTCGGCGTCGGGGTCATTGGCCAGTACCAAGTCAGCATTGTGCTCAGCGGCGGCCTTCAGGGCCAGGTCAAGTGCTCCGGCCTCCTCCGGATTGGGGAAGTCGGCGGTGGGGAAGGCTGGGTCGGGCTCGAACTGCTCGGCCACCGGGAACACATCAGCGAACCCGCCGGCGTAGAGCAGATCGGTGACCGCAGCCCCGCCCACCCCGTGCATCGCGGTGTAGACGACAGTGATGCCCCGGTGCGGATAGTTCTCCGGGTCCAGCAGCTCCAGAGCCTCACGCTGATAAGAGTCCCGGGCTTGCTGACTTATCCACTGCACCCCGGCAGGAGTGGGAACCTCCGGAGAGGGCAGCGCTTCCGGGGTGGGGGACTCTGCAGCGAAGTCAGCGGACACCACCTCGGCGATGGTCGCGGCAATCTGCTGATCCACCGGGGAGACGATCTGCGCGCCTACGCCCAGTCCATCCGGCTCCAGGTAGCGGGAGAGCTCCCCACCCAGGTAGACCTTGTAGCCGTTGTCCTGGGGCGGGTTGTGGCTGGCAGTGACCATCACACCGACCTCGGCGTCGGTGACCAGCACCTGCCGGGCCAGCAGGGGAGTGGGGCCGGGCCTGTCGAACAGGTGCACCTCCCAGCCGGCGTCACGGAAGATCTCCGCGGTCTCGAAGGCAAACTCATCGGACTGGTAGCGGGCGTCATAGCCGATCACGATCCTGTGGGCCTTAGCCCCCTCCACATCATGGGGGTTGTCGATCTTGCCATGTGCCTCATCCAGCTTTGCGGTGGCGTACTTCAGCAGTCCGGCGGCAGTCTGGCGAACCACCAGCCGATTCATCCGCAGCGGTCCGGGGCCCAGCTCCGCGCGCAGTCCGGCGGTGCCGAAGGCCAGCCGGCCGGCGAAGAGCCGCTCCAAGGTGTCATAGGCCACCTGGTCGCCGCCCTCAGCGTCGCCGAGCAGCTCAGTGAGCTCAGTGCGGGTGCTGGGGTCCGGGTCCAGGTCAATCCAGCGCTTGGCAGTGCTCAGCAGTTCGGCCACGGTCAGCTCTCCTCCAGAGTTGCGGTGATGATCTGGGCCAGCAGTGCAGCGATTCTGGGTGCTGCGGCTGTGCCGGCCTCAAGGACTTCCTGGTGGCTCAGCGGCTCATCTGAGATCCCGGCGGCCAGGTTGGTCACCAGGGAGATGCCGAAGACCTCCATCCCTGCCGCCCGGGCAGCGATGGCCTCCAGGGCGGTGGACATGCCCACCAGGTCCGCCCCGATGGTGCGCAGGTAGCTGATCTCGGCAGGGGTCTCATAATGCGGGCCGGGCAGCTGGGCGTAGACACCCTCCTGCAGCGAAGGGTCCACCCGCCGCGCGATTCCGCGGATGCGCGGGGAGTACAGATCGGTGAGGTCTACAAAATGGGCGCCCTGCAGCGGGGAGACGCCGGTGAGGTTCAGATGGTCGCGGATCAGCACCGGGGCACCCGGGGTCCAGGCCGGATTCAGTCCGCCACAGCCGTTGGTGAGTACGACGACGCCCGCCCCGGCAGCTGCGGCGGTGCGCACCCCGTGTGCCACCGCGTCCACACCGCGGTCCTCGTAGTAGTGGGTACGGGCCCCGATCACCAGCACATGCTTCCCAGAGGCAGCCCGGATGACCTTCAGCGAGCCGCTGTGCCCAGGCACCCCGGAGTTGCGGAAGCCGGGGATGTCCTCAGCGCTGATCTCTGCCACCAGCTCACCGAGCTGCTCGGCGGCCTCCCCCCAGCCGGAGCCCAGGGTGCAGGCCAGGTCGATTGACTCGATGCCTGCTTCCTGCAGTAGGGCCGCAGCGGCACGCTGCGCCTGCTGACTGACCTCGCTGGTGGGATCCTTAGTGCTCATAGCCCTAACCTATCTGCTCAGGACTGCCCGCCGAGCGCCCAGCGCAGCGTGTCCAGCCCCAGACTGCCCAGCTGCAGCAGCTCGGTGTGGAAGGCCTTCAGGTCAAAGTCAGCACCCAGGGTGGCCTCACGCTCGGCGCGAATCTGCTGGAAGACCCGCTGGCCCACCTTATAGCTGGGTGCCTGCCCCGGCCAGCCCAGGTACCGGGTCAGCTCAAAGTCCAGTTGGGCCTCGGAGATCGGCAGATGCTCACGCAGGAACGCCCGTCCGCTGACTGGGTTCCAGGTCTGAGAGCCCCATTCAGCAGGGGCCCGGAACCCGCAGTGCAGACCGATGTCGAAGACCACCCGGGCCGCCCGCATCCGCTGCATGTCCAGCATGCCCATCATGTCCCCGGGATCCTGCAGGTAGCCCAGTTCGGCCATCAGGTCCTCGGCATAGAGCGCCCAGCCCTCGGCGTAGCCGGAGGTGAAGCATCCGTTGCGCCGCCAGGAGTTCAGCCGGTCCTTGACCATCACCGCAGTGGCGACCTGCAGATGGTGGCCCGGCACGCCCTCGTGATACACCGTGGTGGTCTCTGCCCAGGTGGTGAACTCGGTGTCCTCCGGCGGTACAGACCACCACATCCGGCCGGGCCGGGCGAAGTCATCCGAGGGGCCGGTGTAGTAGACCCCGCCGTCGGTGGTCGGGGCGATCCTGCACTCCAGCTGGTCCATAGGGGAGGGGATGTCGAAGTGCACATCCTTCAGATCGGCGACCGCCTGGTCGCTTAGCTGCTGCATCCACTCCTGCAGCGCCTTGGTGCCGTGCAGCTTCCGCGCCGGATCAGTGTTGAGGATCTCCTTGGCCTCGGCCACCGAGGCGCCGGAGCGGATCTGCTCGGCCACCTGCTCCTGGGCAGCCACCAGCCGGGCGAGTTCGGCCAGGCCCCACTGGTAGGTCTCCTCCAGGTCCAGCCGGGTCCCGGTGAAGGACTGCGAGGCCAGCCGGTAGTAGTCAGTGCCCACCGCATCCTGTGCCGGGGCGGCCGGCAGCAGCCCTTCGGTGAGCCGCCGGGACAGCTGCAGGTAGGCCTCAGCGGCAGCCTGGACACCCTTGCGCACATCATCGACGACGCCGCCGGTGACCTGGGCAGCCTCAGCAGCGGTGACCAGCTGAGCCAGGGCTCCGTCCTGAGCAGCATAGGAGGCGAACTGCCCCGCTGCGGCCTGCACCTGACGGACCGCGGAGACCTCTCCGCCCCTCCGAGCGGCGACCAGCGATTTCCACCAGCCCTCCAGCGCGGCCGGGAGGTTCTGCAGACGCTGTGCAATATGGGCGAAGTCCTCATCGGTGGACTGCGGCATCAGATCCAGGATCTGGCGGGCACCGTGGGCCGGGGTGGCGATATTGTTGATGTCCTCGCGCCCGGTCTCATGCAGCGCCACGGAGAGGCCCAGCCGCTCCCGCATAGCATGCAGGGTGACCGCATCGGTGTGGTCGCTGGGAGTCAGGCTCTGAAGATCACGGAGTGTTGCGGCCTCGTGCGCTGCCCGTTCCGCCTTGCCGGCCGGCGAGTAGTCCCCGTAGTCGGTCTCATGCCCGGGGATGCCCAGATAGGTGGCCTCCTCCGGGTTCAGCTCCAGGTGCTTGGCGAAGTAGTCTTCGACAAACTCATCGACGGCAGTGGGCTGGCGCGGCTCAGTCATGTTCCTAAGCCTAGCCTGATAGGAGCAGCTCTCGAGCTGCCGAGCGTGTCTTCAAGCCGCCCAATCCGCTCTACCCGCATCGCCTCACGCGTCATCCGTCGGCGGGGTCCATCACATGCAGGTGCAGGCGCCGGGCGGCCTCAGCGAGGGAACCGGTCAGCGAGGGGTAGACGGTGAAGGTGGAGGCCACATCATCCACATGCAGTTTATGGGTCACCGCGATGGCCAGCGGGTAGATCAGTTCCGAGGCGCGCGGGGCCACGACCACTGCCCCGATCACCGTACCGGAACCGCGGCGGGAGAAGATCTTGACAAAGCCGTCGCGGATGTTCATCATCTTGGCCCGTGGATTAGTGGTCAGGTCCAGCTTGACCACATCGGCCTGGTACTTCCCGGAGTCCACTTGCGCCTGGGTGACCCCCACAGTGGCGATCTCCGGAGAGGTGAACACGTTTGAAGCCACTCGGTGTAGTTGCAGCGGCTTGACGGCCCCGCCCTGCATATGAGCCACTGCGATCCTGCCCTGCATGGCGGCTACACTGGCCAGCGGGAACAGGCCGGTGCAGTCTCCGGCGGCGTAGATATTGGTGACGGTGGTTCGGGAGACGGTGTCCACCAGAATATGTCCGGAGTCGGTGGTCCCCACCCCGCACTCATCCAGGCCCAGATCCGCAGTGTTGGGGATACCGCCCACCGCCATCAGGCAGTGCGAGCCTTCCAGCACGCGCCCGTCGTTGAGAATGACCTGCACCCCGTTCTCGGTGCGCTGCGCCGACTCGGCACGGGCCCGGGCGGCGACCTTGACGCCGACCCGGTTGAAGGCGTTCTCCAGCACGGTGGCGGCGTCGGCATCTTCTCCGGGCAGCACCTGGTCGCGGGATGAGACCAGGGTGACCTCCGCACCGAGTCGACGGTAGGCGGAGGCGAACTCCGCCCCGGTGACACCGGAACCCACCACGATCATGTGCTCGGGGACCTCAGTGAGGTTATAGGCCTGGGTCCAGTTGAGGATGCGCTCGCCGTCAGGCGCCGCACTGGGCAGCTCACGGGGGTGGGCGCCGGTGGCCAGAATCACCGCATCGGCTTCTACCAATTGGGTCTCCCCAGTGGGAGCGGTCACCTGCACATGATGCGGGGGCACCAGCTTGCCGCGACCGGCGAGGATGCGCACCCCAGCGGACTCCAATGAGGCGTGAATATCCTTCGACTGAGTCGCAGCAAGCTTCAGCAGCCGCTCGTTGACCTTAGAGAAGTCCGCCCAGGCCTCGGTCTCATAGAAGTCATCCCCGTCGGACTCGCCGAACCGCACTCCGAAGGCGGTGGAGGCGTTGACCCGACGCATCGCATCAGCAGTGGCGATCAGGGTCTTGGAAGGGACCACATCGGTGAGCACTGCAGAACCGCCCATGCCTTTGTCCTCAACGACAGTCACCTCGGCACCGGTGTCCGCGGCCACCATGGCCGCCTCGTAGCCGCCTGGACCGCCGCCGATGATAACCACACGATCAGGGGCAAAACGCTTCGCTGGGTTCACTGGAGTCATACCCGCCATTGTTGCCCACTGAGCCTCGCGCTGTCATAGAGGTTCGTGTTTATGTCAAAGGTTTCCCCCCGGCATCCGATACCCTGGTGAAATCAGCGGCACACCCGCCGCACCAGAGCTGAACTGACCGTACTCAGGGCAGGTGGAGACCACTTATGACGCTGGGCCTCCGGCTGACAACAGCTGGAATCATCGAGATGATCCCCAGCCTGCCCATCCACTCGTCAGTGCTCATTCCTCTGGTCGTCGGGCTCTTCCTGGCGGCGCTGATACTCCGGGCCCAACGGCTGCCCCGGCAGCCGGTACAGCACAATCCGGGGCTGACCTCGCGTCAGGCCCGCACCGCGCGCAGACGTGTGCTGCGCAGCCGAGCCAAGCGCGCAGCTCATGCCACTGCGGAGCGCACCGAGACCAGAGGGGCACAGATGACCGCCAGGAACACCAAGGAAAACAACGACGCCGCCGGGACCAGCACCGGTGGGTTCCGGATTTACTGGGGCCGTACCATCTTCGCCCTGGTCGGTGCCCTGGCCCTGCTGGGCGGGCTAGGCACCGCCCTGCTTGCCACTTTCACTGCCACTGTGACCTGGCTGGTTCCCGCCCTGTGCGCCGCAGCGCTCCTGGTCTGCCTGGTGAGCCTTCAGATCACTGCTGCTCTACGCCGCCGCGCTAAGCGCCGTGCCCGGGTGGAGCGTGCCATGCTGGAGGCGATGAATGCGGGCCCCGAGGTCTCTGCCCCGATAGCCCAGCGGCAGCGCAGCGCCGCCGCAGCGGCTGCTGGACTAGGCATCGTGCGCGCTGACTCCGCACAGCCCTTCGATGCGCTCAGCTCGGATGAGGCCGGACACGGCGGGCCCGATTCTCTGATCAGCCGTGATGCAGACGGGCTTCCCGACAGTGCCGAACGACTCTTCGGAGAGAAGAAGCCTCAGGCCGATCCGGTGTTCTTCGACCAGGCTGCTGCAGCCCCCGCTGCCCCGGAAGACTCCTGGGAGCTCCGTGAGGTTCCGGCTGCCAAGTACATGGTCGCCGAGAAGGCTGAGCGTCCTGAGCCGGAGGAGATTGAGCAGCCGGCCCCGACCCCGGCCAGCAGTGTGAAGCTTAAGCAACCAGCCGCAGCGGCAGTGAGTCCCGCAGAGCCCGCCAAGCAGACCGCCGTCCAGCAGCAGCTGAACCTGGACTCCGTCCTGGCCCGCCGCCGGGCCTGAGCCGCACTCCGGCAGTCTCTCTTCATGTCCTCGTCGAACGGGCCGCCCGCAGCGCCGCGGGCTGCCCCGGACCCGGGGCGCACCCAGCAGGAGATCGCCCAGCTGGACTTCCTGCAGTCCGAACTGGTGCATCCGGTCCTCACTGCGGCAGTGCTGCCGGAGGATCTGGGCACCCCGCAGGTCACCATGGAGGCTCTGCAGCACCGGCCCGGAGCCGGGGTCACCGGCATCTACCGGGTTCTGGGCCGGGAGGAGCTCTACGCCGGTGTCTCGACCGAACGCCTCGACATCCGCGCCGCCGAAGTCCGCCGGGCCAGTACTGACCATGGACAGCTGACCATCTGGGTTCACCCCCAGGACCCCGCGCTGCCGGGCCTGCCGCTGGCCACCGACCCGGCACGAGTGGCTGAGACCTGGGGCGGCGGCGCCCAGCTGACCAGCCTGGAGACCATCAGCTATCGCCCACTGCGCCGGGCCGTGATCGCCGCTGACTTCTCCGACGGGCGGAGGCTCTACCTCAAGGTGCTGCGCGCCGGGCGTGCTGTGGATCTCTATGCCCGTCATCAGATGCTGCTGGAGGCTGGGCTGCCCGCCCCAGTCGCTGTTTCTGAACCGGTCAGCGATGTAGTGGCCCTCCAGCAGGGCGCAGGCGTCTCGCTGGCCGAGCATTTCCTGGCGGATGGTGCGGCCACCGTGCGGCCGCAGGACTTTGTGGAGCTGCTTGATGCGATGCCCGCCGAAGTGATGGCCCTGCCAGTCCGGGATGCCTGGACCGACCGGCTGCCTGCCTACGCCTCCGCAGCAGTCTCCGCGCTGCCTGAGGCGGAGCGGCGGATCCGCCGTCTGGAGCAGGAGGTGCTGGCTGGACTGCCGGCTACCGACCGCGGGCCCGTGGTCCCCACCCACGGGGACTTCTACGAGGCCAACCTGCTGATGAACGGGCCCAGGATCTCTTGCCTGCTGGATGTGGACTCACTGGGCCCCGGACACCGGGTAGACGATCTGGCCTGCTTTCTGGGGCACCTGGCCGTGCTTCCCGCGGTGGACTCCCGCTATCTGCACGCGCCGGCAGCCTTCGACCGGTTCGCCCGGGTCTTCGCCGCCGGGGTGGATCCGGAGAGCCTGCGCATCCGCACCGCCTCAGTGGCGCTCTCACTGGTCTCCGGTGCACGAGACGCTCGGCGTCCAGGCTGGCAGGCCCAGGCAGACCACCGGCTGCGCTGCGCCGAGGTGCTGCTGGGGCTCACTCCGGTGGCTGGAGATCTTCCTCGTTGGCCAGCCGTGCTCTGAGCAGCTCGAGTTCGGCACCGACTTCCTCGGCGGCGTCGTACTGGGCCACATCCCGCAGCGCCTCGACTCGTCCCTCCAAGGAGGTCACCAGCAGGGCATCGGAGATCTCCCGCTCATCAGCGGCCATCCGGAACATCGCCTCAGCTTCCTGGGGCTGGTTCATCTGCAGCAGCACCGTGGCGGCGAAGATCTCCGCATCAGCGGCAGCCTCCTCATCACCGGCCTCCGAAAAACCATCAGCGGCCTCCAGGGCAGCGGCCACCGCCTGGGTACCGTGGCCCAGGGCAGTCAGTGACCGGGCTCGGGTATCGGTGATATCAGCACGCTGCCAGTCGGTGCCGTGCTCGGCCACAATCTCCATAGCTCGGTCCAGGTACTGCAGTCCCGCCTCATCCTCATGCCGGCACAGCAGATGGCCCAGCGAGTGTAGCGCCTGCAGCAGCATCAGCGGATCGGTGTCCTCCCCCTGGTCGGCCAGCTTCAGACCCTGCTCATAGTGGGTGCGTGCGGTCTCCACCCGGTCCAATGAGGCGGCCAGGGCGCCGGCGGCCAGATGGGCCCGAGCGGCCTCATCCACCTCTTGGGCGGCAATGAACTGGCTGGCAGCCTCATCCCAGTGCGCCATTGCCTCCAGCGGACGTTTTTGCTGAGTCACCGCATGCCCCAGGCCCATCAGAGCTCGGCCCCGGGTGGAATGGTCACTGTCCCCGCCGGCCAGCCGGAGGCTGAGCGCATCGAGCACCTTCTCCGCCTCCGCATGATGATCCATCTCCAGCAGCTGCTGGCCCAGGGCCAGGCTGAGCATCCGCGACTCGGCGAACTCTCCGAGCTCTGCCTGCTGGACGGCCACCCGCCAGGCCAGCACGGCAGTCTCATCCTGGTCGGTGCCGGAGGTGATCCCGGCCAGCAGAGCGGCGGCCGAAGCTGCACCCTTGCGCACCCCGCAGGCCGCGTAGAGCTCCACGGCGGTAATCGCATTCGCGGCAGCCTCAGCCGGGCGCTCCGCCTGGTAGTGCACGGTGGCGCGCAGCATTGCCATGGCCCCGCGCACCGCCCGGTTCGCCGGGGCGGCCAGCACCTTCTCCGCAGTCTGCAGAGCGGCCTCGGCGTCCTCACAGAGCAGCTGAGCATGGGCTAAGAACATCCGTGCCCCGGCAAGGGCTTGAGCCCGGTTCAGGGTCTGCAGGATCTCGCAGGCCTCGCTCACCAGCGGCAAGGCGGCCTCAGGCCCCTCATCATGCAGGCTGCGTACAGCCAGTGAGCTGAGCACATCGGCCCGCTCCACGCTGGGGCCGCTGCCGTCATCGAGCTCCTCGGCCATTCGGCGAAGAATCTCCGCCTCCACGCGGTCGGGTTCGCGCAGCAGCATAGGTCCCAGCTGAGCCTCCACATCAGCCTGCCGGGTGCGGCCCAGGGCGCGCAGCAGCTCGATCCGATCCTGCATGAAGGGGGCTGAAAGATTGGATTCCCCGCGCATCTCATGAACCCCGGAGAGGATCCGTAGCAGCATCAGCCGATTCTCCGGATCCTGGGATCCGGGGGCTCGCAGACCGCGCTCAGCAGCCTCTGTGGCGGCCGCATAGCGCTCCCCATAGGCGGCCTCATAGGCGAGGTCCACCCAGCCGCGGGCAGTCTGCGCCTCCTCCTGGGTGCCGGCCGGGTGCTGCAGCAGGGCCTGCAGGCGTGTGCTCAGCGGGGCCGAGCCGGGAATCTCGACGGGCAGGTCAACAGATTCGCCTCTCATCTTCCCCAGGATAAACCCGGTCCGCTCCGGACGTAGAATATCCACCATGACGTTTCAGCGCAGGCCGATGCATCCGCCTGCGCATCTTCGCCCCAGCCGATGCGGAATCGCTGCAGCTCTGGCTGCCGGTCTGCTGCTGATCGGCTGCTCTGAGCCTCCGCCGCCGGCACCTGAGCCCACCGGTGAGGATTTAGAGCGCGCTTGGCGGGTGGCAGTCAGCGATGACGAGCTCGACCAGACCATCGCCCAGATCTATGCCATGGCGCTGAACTCCCATGAGGTGCCCACAGTGGTGGTGGAGTATGACGACGCCACTGCAGCCGAGCTTGCCCGCTCACTGGCAGAGCCTGCCCCAGAGCTGGAGCAGAAGCCGACCGATCAGCCCACTGGAGATCCGGACGAGGGCACCGATGAGACCATCGACGACAGGTACGAACTGGTACTGGCCCGCACCATGCCGTTGGCTGAGGAGTTTGACCCCGAGGGTTATGCGGAGCTCACCACACCAGCCGCCGACAGCGATCTGGGCCCTGCAGCCGAACCCGCTGAGCTCATCGACCTGGTCGAAGCCCAGCTGGATGAGGCCGAGCTGCTGGCACCCAGCACAGCCGTGCTGAGCAGCAGCCTGCTCATCACCTCCATTACCGCCACCAGCTATGAGGTGGACGGCACCGAGGACTCAGACCTGGAGGCTCTGGCCGAATCCTGTCGGGAGCTGACCATCGGAGTCATCGCCGAGCTGCCGGAGGCAGGTCCGCTGCTGGAGAGCACCTACGGCTGCCTGCCCGAAGAGATCCGCACTGGGGCTGAGGATGAGCTGCTCGAACTGCTGATCACCGCAGAGATCGACGCCGCCCTGCTGACCACCAGCCACCCCGGCACCCAGGAGCATGCCCTGATCCCGATTGCCGATGCACGGCGGGCCTTCCCCCAGGATCAGTACGCCCCGGTGGCAGCCTCCCGGATCGCCGAGCAGGTGCCCGATGTGGTGACTGAAATCTCTGCGGCGCTCGACGATGAAGCCCTCCTGACTCTGCGCCGGCTCATCTACGGTGAGGAGGGGCTGGGCCCGGAAGATGCAGCCATCTACTGGCTCGTCGAAGAGGGGCTGCTCGCAGAACCCGAAGACTGGGGCTGAGGGCGCCCGGCGCTCGTTCCGGTGCTCCCTGAGGTGGCGCACTCAGATGCTCCGCAGCTGTGCGGGTCCCAGACGCCAAGGCCCTAGACTCCCGGTCTGCTTCCCTCAATGCCTGACATGGCCCGCACAAACACGAGGCGTTTGCACGGGACCCAGATGTCAGGCGTCCGCCCCTTGCCCAGCACTCCGCAGGAAACCGCCTAGAAGAGACCTTGCGAAATTCGCGGATTGTTGACAATGTGAGGCAGAATCTCATCATGGAGGAATTCGAGGACTTCACCCAGGCGCATAAACTGCGCAATGTCCGCTACGACGTGCGCGGACCGATCGCTGAGGAGGCTGCCCGGCTGGAGCGGGCCGGGCACCGGATCACCAAGCTGAACATCGGCAATATGGCGCCCTTCGGATTCGAGGCCCCCGACGCGATCATGATGGATATGATCAAGCACCTGCCCACCGCCCAGGGCTACTCCGACTCCGCCGGCATCTACTCCGCGCGCACCGCAGTGGCCCAGTACTACCAGACCAAAGGTATGAAGGAGGCCCAGGTCGAGGATGTCTACCTGGGCAACGGGGTCTCCGAACTGATCACCATCACCCTGCAGGCCCTGATCAACCCCGGCGACGAGATCCTCATCCCCGCTCCCGACTATCCCCTGTGGACCGGACTGACCGCTCTCTACCAGGGCATTCCCGTCCACTACATCTGTGATGAGTCCAATAAATGGTGGCCGGATCCGGAGGAGATCGAGTCCCGGGTCACCGAACGCACCAAAGCCCTGGTGATCATCAACCCCAACAACCCCACCGGGGCGGTCTACCCCCGGGAGATCCTCGAAGCCATCGTGGAGATCTGCCGGCGGCACAACCTCATGCTGCTGGCAGATGAGATCTACGAGAAGATCATTTATGACGAGGCAGAGATGATCAATGCCTGCACTCTCTCCGACGATGTGTTCACCATCACCTACTCCGGACTCTCCAAAACTTGGCGAGTGGCCGGATACCGCTCCGGCTGGATGTACATCTCCGGGCCCAAGCACCGAGCCAAAAACTACCTGGAGGGCCTGCAGCTGATGTCCAATCTGCGCATGTGCCCCAATGTGCCCGGGCAGCACGCCGTGCAGACCGCCCTGGGCGGCTACCAGTCCATCGAAGAGTTCATCAACCCCGGCGGCCGGCTCTACGAGCAGCGCAACGCCGCCTATAAGCTGCTCTCCGAGATTGAAGGGGTGGAGGTGGCCCAGATGGACGGTGCGATGTACCTCTTCCCCCGCCTGGACCCAGCCATCTACCCCATTGAGAACGATGAGGCCTTCGTCATCGAACTGCTTCGCCAGCAGAAGATCCTGGTTTCTCACGGCCGGGCCTTCAACTGGATCGACGACCAGCACTTCCGTCTGGTCACCCTGCCTGCGGTGGAGGAGCTCGAAGAGGCCGTCAACGGCATCGCCGCCTTCCTCCAGGAATACCGCGATGCGTTTGCCAAACCTGCACTGACAACCCGCTGAGATAGTGCATCATGTAGGGATGCAGCAATTCGTCGAGGAATTTCTCCAGTCGCCCAAACTCGCTGATGTCCGTTATGACGTGCGGGGACCAATTGCCCAGGAGGCGGCGCGGCTGGAGCGAGCAGGGCATCGGATCACTCGGCTGAATATCGGCAATCCGGCACCGTTCGGCTTCGAGGCTCCGGAACAGATTCTCCAGCATATGATCAAGACCCTGCCCACTGCCCAGGGCTACTCAGATTCCAAAGGGATCTACTCGGCCCGGTTGGCAGTGGCCCAGTACTACCAAGCCAGGGGGCTCAGGGATGCAGCACCTGAGGATGTCTGGTTGGGCAATGGGGTCTCTGAGCTGATCTCGATGGTGCTCACCGCGCTGATCGCCCCCGGGGATGAGATCCTGATCCCTGCTCCGGACTATCCGCTGTGGACTGGGGCCACCAAGCTGGCTGGGGGAGCCCCGGTGCACTATGTGTGTGACGAGACTAACCGCTGGTGGCCGGATACTGAAGAGATCGAGGCGAAGGTCACCGAACGGACTAAGGCGCTGGTGCTGATCAACCCGAATAACCCCACCGGGGCGGTCTACCCCAGGCAGATCATCGAGCAGATGGCTGCGATCTGCCGTCGGCATAATCTGATGCTGCTGGCAGATGAGATCTACGAGAACATCGTCTTCGACGGGGTTGAGATGGTCAATGCGGCCACAGTGGCTGATGATGTGCTCACCGTGACCTTCTCCGGGCTCTCGAAGACATGGCGGGTAGCTGGGTTCCGCTCCGGATGGATCTATGTCTCCGGTCCCAAGCACCGGGCCAAGAACTACTTGGAGGGCCTGAATCTGCTGATGAACATGCGCATGTGTGCCAATGTTCCAGCTCAGCACGCTATCCAGGCCGCCCTGGGCGGGTATCAGTCCATCGAGGAGCTGATCCTGCCCGGCGGAAGGCTCTATGAGCAGTCACGGACTGCCCACCGGCTGCTTTCTGAGATCGAGGGGGTCACTGTGGAGAAGGCCGATGGCGCTCTCTACCTGTTCCCACGCTTGGATCCGGAGATCTATCCGATTGCCGACGATGAGGCGTTCGTGATTGAGCTGCTGCGGCAGAAGCAGATCCTGCTCTCCCACGGGCGGGCCTTCAACTGGGACGATACCCAGCACCTGCGCCTGGTCTCCCTGCCCAGCGTGGCAGACTTAGAGACCGCTATCGGTGAGATCGCCGATTTCCTCGCAGAGTATCGGCACGCCGTAGCCTAATCCTGTCCCTCCAAGCTGCTGCGGACCTCATCCAGCTTGGCGCTCGCACCGTCCAACCAGCGCTCGCAGCGATCGGCCAATGCCTCACCGCGCTGCCACAGTGCCAGCGACTCCTCCAATGGGGCGCCGCCGGCCTCCAGTTTTGTCACTACCGCCACCAACTCATCACGGGCCTGCTCATAGCTGAGCTGCTCGATATCGTCAGTCCGGGCCTCTGAGAAATCATTCACTGTGGGCTCGTTCATCGTTCTCCTTCACATCAGTCACTTCGGCAGAAAACTCTCCTTGGGCCACCATCACCTGCACCGCCGCTCCCGGGGCGAGCTGTGCGGCGTCGCGCACGATGGAACGCTGGTGCTGAACCACTGCATACCCGCGGTCCAGGGTGGATTGCGGGGAGAGCCCGGTCACCCGGGCGCGAGTGGCGTCCACCCAGTCGAGAGCCCGGTCCACCGCGGTTTGGGCGGAGACCAGGGCACGACGCCGCAGCCCCGCCAGATCCTCGGCGCGCACCTGGATCATTGCCTCGGGCTGGGCCAGCACCGGCCGGGAGCGCACGGACTCCAACCATTCAGCCTCCCGGGCCAGCATCCGCTCCACCCCCTGGGCCAGCCGGCTGCGTGCCTGGTCAATATTGGCCCGTTCATCGGCCTCATCAGGCACCAGCAGCTTCGCTGAGCCGGTGGGGGTAGAGGCTCGCACATCAGCCACTTCATCCAATAGCGGGCGATCGGCCTCATGCCCGATCGCTGAGACCACCGGAGTGTTCGCCGCGGCCACCGCACGCACCAGCCGCTCGTCGGAGAACGGCAGCACCACCTCTTCCAGGGCGCCGCCGCCGCGGGCAATGACGATCACATCGACTTCAGGTTCTTCGTCCAGCTGCTCCAGGGCTGCGGCCACCTCAATCGGCGCCATCGGCCCCTGAGTGGCTACCTCCTTGATCTCGAACTGTGCGGCCGCCCAGCGGGCTGTGACATTGCGCAGAATGTCTTTCTTGGCATCGGAGTCCCGGCCGGTGATGATCCCGATTCTGGTGGGCAGCAGCGGCAGCGGCTTCTTCCGGGCGGCGTCGAACAGACCCTCGGCGGCTAGTTGCTGCTTCATCCGTTCAATCCGTGCCAGCAGGTCACCCAGCCCCACCGGTTCCATCTGGTGAGTCACCAGGGAGAGCCGCCCGGACTTCTCCCACAGCGAAGGCTTCACCAGGGCCACCACCCGGGTGCCCGGCTCCAGACCCTTGGCAGCCAGTCCGCCGGCCACATTGCGCCAGGCCACTGCCTGGAAGCTGATCTCCTGTTCAAGGTCTCGCAGGGTCATCCACGCTGTGCCGTTGCGCAGGTTGAACTCCACCAGCTGACCCTCCACCCAGGTGGGGGTGACCCGGTCGATATGAGCGCGCAGCTTCCCGGAGAAGTGGCTCAGCGGCCAGGGAGTCTCCTCACTGGTGTCCTGAGAACTGGCAGGCAGGGCAGCCAGCACGGGTCGGTCTTTGGCACTCGGCTCCTGGTAGTTCATACTCCTAACTAGAGTAGTCCCTTCCCCCGACACGGCCATCCTCGGCCGCAAGGAGTCATCCCAGATGCGCAACCTGCTCAGCGTGCTCTGCCTGCTGCTAGCCGGTCTGCTGTCCTTCGGCGGCCTGGCCGGCTACCAGCTCAACCAGCTGCTGCGCAGCGAGGAGCCGGTCCGCGAGATCGCCGGTACTCTGCCCCAGCAGCCGGAATTCTCTCAGGCGGTCACCGAGATGCTCATTGAGGACCTCGCCAACCGGCTGCCCGAGGAGCTGCAGTGGGCCGTGCCCGGCGGGATCGACCAGATGCTCAACCCGATCCTCGCCCAAGCCTTCAACAATGAGCGCACCCTGGCCGCCTGGGACGATGTGCTGCAGCAGACCCGGTCGGGGTACACCGCACAGCTGGAGGAGATCTTCGCCGCAGGCAGCAGCGGGGACACCAGCGAACTCGATATCGAGCTGGAGCTGACCCCCATCGCTGAGGCAATGACCGCACCGCTGCGCGAAGGACTGGCTGATATCGCCGGATGGGTGCCGGGGATCAACCTGGAGACTTTCGACTTCATCGCTCCGGAGATCGAGATCGATATCCAAGCAGCTGCTGACTCAGAGGCGGACCCCTATACCTGGGCCAGCATCGCCGCGTTCAGCCGCTGGTGGCTGTTCTACGGCATCGGGGCTGCCGTGCTGGCGGTGGCAGGCCTGCTCATCGGCACCGGTCGGACCCGCTGGTACGCGCTGGCCGGGGCGGCGGTGCTGGCCGCAGGGCTGGGCCTATGGATCGTCACCGGCATCGCCTCACCTGATCTGCAGCACCCGCCCGGAGTGCCCGAGGCCGGCGCGGTGATTCTGGACCACGTGCAGACCCGGTTCACCAGCTGGGCCCAGCCGCCCTGGTGGGTGTTCAGCGGAATCGCCGGCGGCGTGGTGCTCATCGGGATGGCCGGAGCGCTGCTCACCCCGTCCCGCCGCCGTTAAGCTCACGCCGGTACACTCGGTGCTATGACGATCACGACGCCGGAAGCCCCGACGACGCGCCGCAAGCACATCTCGATGCCCACCCCGCAGGTGCCCCGTAAGCGGCGCAGTCCGGAGGAGATTGCCGCAGCGCAGAGCTTCACCGGTGAGAAGCGTGTGCTGCTGGCTGCCCCCCGTGGTTACTGCGCGGGGGTGGACCGCGCGGTGGTGGCTGTGGAGAAGGCCCTGGAGCAGTACGGACCACCGGTCTATGTGCGTAAGGAGATCGTGCATAACCGGCATGTGGTGGACACTCTGACCGAGAAGGGCGTGATTTTTGTTGAGGACACCGAGGAGGTTCCTGAAGGCGAGCTGATCGTCTTCTCCGCCCACGGGGTATCCCCGGCGGTGAAGACTGAAGCGGCCGAGCGGAAGCTGCAGACTATCGATGCCACCTGCCCCTTGGTGACCAAGGTGCACCGGGAGGCAGTGCGCTTCACCACCAAGGATGACTTCCACATCCTGCTGATCGGTCACGACGGGCACGAGGAGGTTGAAGGAACCTATGGGCACGCCCCGGAGAGCACCACGATTGTCAACGGTCCGTGGGAGGTCGACCAGATCGACGTTCCTGATCCGGACCGGCTCATCTGGCTCTCGCAGACCACACTTTCGGTGGACGAGACGATGGAGACGGTTCAGAAGCTCCGGGAACGGTTCCCGAACCTCCAGGATCCTCCTTCGGATGACATCTGCTATGCGACCTCCAACCGTCAGGCGGCGATCAAGAAGATCGCCCCGGAGTCGGATCTGGTGATCGTGGTCGGTTCAGCCAACTCCTCCAATTCCGTGCGGCTCAAAGAGGTGGCCAAGGAGTACGGCGCCAAGCGCGCCGAGCGGGTGGACTTCGCCAACCAGGTGGACGAGTCCTGGTTCGCCGAGGCCCAGACTGTGGGTGTGACCTCCGGCGCCTCAGTGCCCGAGGTGCTGGTCCAGGATGTGCTGCGGCTGCTGGCCGAGTACGGCTACGGAGATCCGGAGGAGATCGTCACCGCGGAGGAGGACATCGTCTTCTCGCTGCCCAAAGAAATCCGCAAGGCGCTGCAGGAGGCCGGCCACAGTGACGTCGGCCGAGGCGGTCGCAAGCGCTCCGCCTGCTCCACCCGCTGAGCCTCCGCCCCTCCCATCCACGCAAAATCAGGCACTTATCGGATTGTCATGGTCTCATGAGAGGCAGATCTTCCAACAAGTGCCTGACAAACCGTTGACGGACGCCAACCCGTGCGGGAAGGGCACCGGCTGAGGGCCAGAGGTTTACGATGATCGGGTGGACATTGCCGGCACTCTGAGCATCATCGCAGCAGCGGTGCTCATCGGCACTATCCTGCAGCGGCTCTCCGGCACTGGTGTCGGCCTGGTGGTGGCCCCCGTGCTGTCCCTGCTGCTCGGCCCGGCCTTCGGAGTGCTGGTCACCAACATGACCACGGTGGTTTCAGGGTGCCTGATCATGCTCAGCGTCTGGAGCGCGATCAACTGGCGGAAGTTCTGGCTGATCATCCCGGCCGCAGTGATCGGCGCCTGGCCGGGCGCCTGGCTGGTGGGGATACTCTCGGCTGGTTGGCTCTCGATCATCCTGGGCTCGATCGTGGTGGCCGCTCTGCTGGTCACCGTCACGCTGCGCCGCCTGCCCGAATGGACTTCCCGGCTGCCGGCGGTGCTGGCCGGGCTGATCGGCGGATTCTTCAACACCACCTCCGGGGTGGCCGCCCCGGTGATGGTCATCTACTCCAGGCTCTCCCGTTGGGAGCAGCGCTCCTTCGCCGCCACCCTGCAGCCGATCTTCATGACGATGGGAGCAGCCTCGGTGGTGTCCAAGCTGGCGCTGGGCTCGGTGAGTACCGACGGGGGAGTGGGTGTGCCCTTCGGCTGGCTGTTCGCCGGAATCGTGCTCACCGTGCTCCTGGGCATCCTCATCGCAGCTCCGCTGGCCAAAGTGGTCTCGGTCCCTGCGGCCCGGACCCTGGCGATGACTCTGGCCGGACTCGGCGGGGCTGGTGCGATAGTGCGAGGCATCATCGATGTCATCTGAGCGTCTTCAACCTGGCTCCCCGCCCTATCGGCGGCTGCTGGCGGCCTTGTTCTTCATCGGAGTCGCCACCTTCGCCCAGCTCTACTCCCCGCAGGGGCTGCTGCCGCTGATCGCGGTGGATTTGGGGGTTACACCCGATGAGTCTGCGCTGATGATCTCCGCTGCCACCCTCGGCCTGGCCTTGGGCGTGATCCCGTGGTCATACATCGGGGATGCTGCCGGACGCAAGCAGGCGATGCTGGCCGCGATCAGCCTTGCCTGTGTCTTCGCGGTGCTCACCGTGGCGATGCCCACCTTCTGGCTGGCTCTGACGATGCGCCTTTTCGAAGGATTCATGCTCGGTGGTGTACCCGCCCTGGCGGTGGCCTATTTGAATGAGGAGGTCAGCGCCAAGGTGGCCGCAGTCGCTGCGGGCACCTACATCGCCGGCACCACCATCGGTGGGCTGTCCGGGCGAATCATCGCAGCACCCATCGGCGAGCAACTGGGCTGGAAGACCGGGATGCTGGTGGTGACCGGCATCGCGGTGCTCTGCGTGCTGGCCTTCCTGAAGCTGGCCCCGCGGGCACAGCACTTCACCCCTGGCCGGAGTCGGTTCGGCGAAGCCGTGGGTCAGCTGCTGGGCAACCTGCGCTCAGCCGCCCTGTGGGTCATTTACCTGCAGGGCTTCCTGACTATGGGCGGGTTCGTTGCCATGTACAACTACCTGGCCTTCTACCTGGCTGAACCGCCCTTCGGACTGCCCCTGTGGCTGACCAGTCTGATCTTCCTGGCCTATCTGGCCGGGACCTTCTCCTCCCCGCGGGCTGGGGCGCTGGCCACCCGGTATGGCCGCAAGACGGTGCTGATCGGGGGCAATCTGGTGATGATCAGCGGCGTGGTGCTGACGTTGGTGCCGAATCTGTGGGTGATCGTCACCGGTGTGGTGGTGCTGACTGCCGGGTTCTTTGCGGCCCATGCCATCGCCTCCGGCTGGGCAGGGGCCTCCGCTGTGGCCGGGCGCTCGCAGTCGGCCTCGCTGTACAACCTGGGCTACTACGGCGGCTCTTCGGTCTTCGGCTACCTGGGGGGAACGTTCCTGTACTGGGCGGGCTGGCCGGGCACAGTGGGTATGGTTGCAGCATTGGCGGTGGCGGCCACCCTGCTGGTGGTGATGGTACTGCCGCGTAACTGAATCCGGCGGCTGAACTGCAGTAACACTAGAACCCTCCAGGAAACTCTCAGGGTTCAGAGCGTAGCATTTCTGTGAATCATGCCACAACCTATAGGAGTACATACCATGACGCCTCCCCGGTCCAAGGTGGAAGGGGCACACCTACAGCAGTACGACCCCAAGGAGCAGTCCAAGCGGGAACGATCCGATCTCTCTGCCGGTCACCAGGCAGAAGGCTTCGAGAAGCCGACCCTGATGCGCCGCCTCATCGGACTCTTCGGCGGACTGGCGGCAGCCCTGTTGGTCTACGTGATCATGCCTGGAGACTTGGAGGTCTGGCTGAGGCTGACTGCGGCCACCGCAGTGCTGATGGCCGTGTGGTGGATGACCGAGGCGATCCCGATTCCGGCCACAGCGCTGCTGCCGCTGATCATCTTCCCGGTGCTGGTCCCGGAGGACGACCACGGATCCGGCGACGAGCCGGCCGGGGGAGTCACCGTGGACGCGATTGGGGCCTCCTACGGAAACAACATCATCTTCATCTTCATGGGCGGGTTCATGCTGGCTCTGGCGATGCAGCGCTGGAACCTGCACCGCCGTATAGCGCTGCTGACCCTGCGAATGATGGGTTCCAAGCCCGCTGCTCTGATCGGCGGTTTCATGATCGCCACCGGTTTTCTCTCCATGTGGGTGTCCAACACTGCCACTGCGGTGATGATGCTGCCGATCGGCCTCTCTGTGCTGATGCTGGTGCGTAAGATCCTGGCTGGCGAGGACCCCTCCGCGGCCGGACCTGAGAGCCAAGCCGAGCAGGATGAGAGTAAGCAGGAGGCCATCAAGTCCAATTTCGGCACCGCACTGATGCTGGGCATCGCCTACGCAGCTTCCATCGGCTCGCTGGGCACGATCATCGGTACTCCGCCCAACACTTTCCTCGTGGGATATATGGGCACCGAGCATGGGGTCAACATCAACTTCGGCCAGTGGATGCTGGTGGGTGTGCCGGTTTCGGTCGTGATGATGATCATCACGTGGTTCCTGATCACCAAAGTGGTCTTCCGCCCCGAGATTGACAACATCCCCGGTGGTGCTGAGCTGATTAAGGAGGAACTGGCCAAGCTAGGCCGGATGAGCCAGGGCGAACTGCGCGTGCTGCTGATCTTTGCGCTGGCCGCATGTTCTTGGGTCTTCATTCCACTCGGCACCGACCTGCTGGCCGAGATCGGCGTTCTGGACGAGGATGCCTCACCATTCATCGACGACGCCGGGATCGCAATGTCCATCGCCGCACTGCTGTTCCTGCTGCCGGCCGGCGGAGACGCCAAGAAGGGCGTACGCCTGCTGGACTGGGAGTCCGCGGTCAAGCTGCCCTGGGGCATCCTGCTGCTCTTCGGCGGGGGCCTGGCGCTCTCCGGACAGTTCAGCGCCTCCGGGCTCTCCGCCTGGCTCGGCGTGCAGATGGAGGCACTGGACGGCATCCCGGTTTGGGTGCTGGTGGCAGTCGCGGTGGTCGGTGTGCTGATCCTGACCGAGATGACCTCCAACACCGCTACGGCCACGATCTTTGTGCCGGTGGCGGCAGGGGTGGCGATGGGCACCGGGGTGGACCCGCTGGTGCTGGCCGCGCCGGTGGCACTGGCCGCGACCTGCGCGTTCATGCTGCCGGTGGCCACTCCGCCGAACGCGATCGCCTACGGCTCCGGCTATGTGACCATCGGGCAGATGGTCAAGGGCGGGGCGCTGCTGAACATCGCAGGCGTGGTGGTGGTCACCATCATCAGCATGACTTTGCTGCTCTGGGTCTTTGGCATCAGCCTCTGACTCACTCTGCAGGGGCATCACTGAGGGACAACCGCGGACCGAGGGGGCTGATCTCAGCGTTGACCTGCTCGGTGCGCAGCGTCTCGCCGAGATTCTCCAGGCCGCCCTCAGCGGAGGGGCCCACCTCCAGCCGACCCAACGCCTCCGCCTGCGGCAGCACCCGGCGTTCCAGGCTGCCGATCAGCTTGTTGTAGGCGGCCACTGCCTGGCTCAGCCGCTGGCCGGTCTCCGAGAGGTGCCCGCTCATCGCAGTCAGCCGCCGGTAGAGCTCCCGGGAATGGTCCACCACCTCCTTGATGTTCGCAGCAAGCCGCTCCTGCCGCCAAGCGGTCTCCACCGCCTTCAGGGCAGCCAGCAGCGAGGCGGGAGAGACCAGTGTGACGCCCTTGGTCAGAGCCCAGTCCAACAGCTGCGGATCAGCCTCGGTGGCGGCTGAGAGCAGGGACTCAGCAGGCACAAAGCAGAACACCACCTCGGGGGAGAGCTCCACGGCCTGCCAGTACTGCTTCTTGGCCAGTTCCTCCACCCGGGCCCGCAGCGCTTTGGCTTGCAGCACCGGCTCATTGGGGTGCAGTGGAGCCTTGGCGTCCAACACCAGCTGCCGGTGGCCGGGAAGATTCACCACCATATCCGGGCGCAGCCGCTCACCCTCAGGCCTTGTGACGGAGGTCTGCTCGGTGAAGTCCACATGGGGTCGCATTCCGGCAGCCTCCACTACCCGGCGCAGCTGCACCTCGCCCCAGTGTCCGCGGGCAGAGGTGGAGTGCAGTGAGCCCAGTAAGGTCTGGGTGGACTCGATGATGCGGGCATCGGTCTGTGCGGCAGCGGCCAGCTGTTGGCTGAGCTTGGAGTGTTGGGCAGAGCGCTCATGCTCCAGCTGAAGAATCCGCCGCTGCAGCTCGGTGACCCCCTGCCGCACCGGGTGCAGCATCTCCAGCACGGACTCACGTTCAGCGGCAGCGTGAGTCTCATCAGCCCGCTGCCGCTGAATCTCCTCCAGCCGGCCCTGGGCAGCTGCCAGCTGTTGCTGCGCGGAACCCAGCTCAGCACCCAACCTAGCGCTTTCAGCCCGGCTCTCTGCCAACTCCTCGCGCACCCGAGCCGACCCGGCGTCGTCGTACTTTTTCTTCCAGCCCCAGGCGCCGGCTGCGCCGATCAGCACTCCGAGAGCCAGCCCCAGCAGAATTTGTGTCCAATCCATACCCACCACTGTGCCACTCCCCCCGGAGATGACCCCGGCCGCCACGGGGAGCACCGGAAATCTGGTTGGATAGGGGAAACGTTTCTGCCCTTACTGGAGCAAGAGGAGTAGATGAGGATGACGACGCCGCTGCAGTCCCTGGACGTGAAGCTCACCGGAGTGCCCGGGCCCAGTGTTGAGGGCAACCCCTTCGACGGCGACCCGCGAAGCCTGTGGCGGGTGAACCAGTATGAATCCCCGCTGAACCTCTCTGAGGTGCCCACCCGGCGGCGTACCGGATTCGACGGGAGGAAGAAGGCAGGGCGGAAAGCCCTGAGCCGGCGCGCTGAGCTGCTGGCCGACCTGCAGGAGCTGCTCTGGGCGCATGTGGCAGCTGCCCCATCAGCTGAGCGCAACGCAGTGCTCACCGCGATCGCCGACCGGGCGCCGGAGCGGGACCACGAGGAGGACGCTCGGCGCAAGAAGCTCTTCGATTCTCAGGTCGAGGAGCTTCTGGTCGAGTTGGAGCCGGGACCTCGGGTGCTGCTGGTGCTGCAGGGCATGGATGCCTCGGGCAAGGGCGGCATGGTCAAGTCCGTGGTCGGCGCGATGGACCCGTTGGGCGTGGATGTGGCGGCCTTCGGCAAGCCCACTGCGCGGCAGCTGCGCCAGCACTATTTGCAGCGAGTGATCCAACGGCTGCCCACCCCCGGCCATGTGGGGGTCTTCGACCGTTCCCACTACGAGGATGTGCTGGTCCCGGCGGTCACCGGGACTCATGACGAGGATCAGCTGGCCGAGCGGGTGGAGGCCCTGCAGTTTTTTGAACGCGAGCTGGTGCGGCGCGGGTTCGTGATCGTCAAAGTCATGCTGCACATCTCGCCCCAGGAGCAGCTGGACCGGCTGGTCTCCCGGCTGGACCGGGAGCATAAGCACTGGAAGTACGATCCTTCAGACGCCGATGCCCGGGATGAGTTCGGTACATTCCAGATCGTCTACGCCGGGCTGCTGGAGGCCACCGATGCTGATCACGCCCCCTGGCATGTGATCGGTGCCAACCGCAAATGGTACTCCCGACTCGCGGTGCAGGAGATCCTCATCGCGGCCCTGGCCGATCTGAATCTGCGCTGGCCCGCCGCGGACTACGACATTGCAGAAGAACGACGCCGCCTGCTCGCCTCGTAACGGCGATTGAGGCGGGTGGCGGGCTCAGAGATGATGGGCGTTCTCGGGCCTATAGGCGAGGATGTCCCCGGGCTGGCATTCCAGGACTCGGCAGATCGCCTCCAGGGTGGAGAAACGCACCGCTTTGGCCCGCCCGTTCTTCAGCACCGCGACATTGGCGGGGGAGAGGTCCACAGCTTCGGCAAACTCGCCCACGCTCATGCCGCGCCGGGCCAGCATGACGTCCAGGGTGACTTGGATGGCCATCAGATCACTGCTTCCATTTCGGCCCGCAGCGTGGTGGCCTGGATCAGCAGGGCGCGCATTACGATCATCAGCAGACCCACCACGGTGACCACCAGTAGCCCGGCCACGGCGTAGAGGCTCAGAATGGTCGGCTGGTCCAGCTCCAGGAAGAGTCCGACGCCGCCCACGCTCACCCACACCACCGCGATCGACACCAGGATCGTGTTCACCCAGGGCAGGGCCGCCCGGGTGAATATCCGGTCGGAGTTGACCAGGTTCAGCAGCATCCAGGTGCAGAGCAGCACTGCCTGCAGGCAGAGGATCCAGAAGATGGCGATGATGGTGAAAGGCATTTCCCAGTGCGCCTGCTCGGGGAAGGCCTGGGCCTGCCAGCGGGCTTCATCCGGCACCAGTGCGATGACACCGGCCAGGCCCACGAACAGCAGAATGAGCAGAAGTCTCAGGCCCCATACGACCCACGGCTGAATTGTCATATATCGATTTTCGCTAGAAAACTATCGATAGTCAATATATTTCTAGAATCCTTGAGGGCTAACGGGTCAGGAAGTGTTGGAGAGCCTCGGTGAAGACCTGGGGCTGCTCGGCATGCACCCAGTGTCCGGCGTTCTTCACCGTAGTCAGGGTGACCCGGGGGAAGAGCTGACGCATGGCAGGAGCGTGAGCCTCACTCACATAGTCAGAATCCGCCCCGGCGACCCACAGCACCGGCCCTTCAAACTGTTTACCGCTGAAATCCGGGAACCCGCCGATCACCGGGAGCGACTCGCGCAGCAGCTTCAGGTTGGGCCGCCAGCGGAACTCATCCCCGCTGCGAGTCAGGGACTGGAGCAGGAATCCGCGGACCATATTCTCTGGGATCGGCCCACGCAGCCGCTCATCGGCCTCGCTGCGGGAGGCAATTTCCTCCAGGGGCAGCTGAAGCAGGCTGTCCAACAGGTGCTCGAACTCGTCCATGGACTCTCGGGATGCAGGGGAGATGTCCACCACTGCCAGGCGGCGCACCAGCTCAGGGTGCCGCAATGCCAGCGCCATCGCCACCTTGCCGCCCATAGAATGCCCTACCAGGTTCACCGGACCCTCGACGGCGGCACCGGCCCGCAGCGCATCAGCCACAAGATCCGCCTGCTGGGTGTAGTCAAACGATTCCGTCCAGCCTGAGGCCCCGTGATTGGGCAGATCCGCCAGAACCGACTGGAATTTCGGCGCCAGCCACTTGGCGATCTGGGAGAAGTTCTTGCCCTGCCCGAAGAGACCAGGAAGAAAAACGACGACCTCGCCCCCCTCTCCTACGGTCTGGGTATGGATGGAGAACGATTCCGCCACGTCCTGCCCCTTCTGCTGCTCTGTGAGATTCCGGCTGTTCAGCTCTGCCCATGATAGGGCCTCACTCAAGGAGCCGACGCCAGATGGGATGACGGAGACGGCCATCACGGGTGATGCCGGAATGCCGGACCTCGGCCTGGAGCCTGGGAGTCACCCAAGTGGCGTCGGAGGAGTCCTCGCGGGGGACGCTGTCGGCCGGCGGGGTCTTGCGCACCAGTTTATCCAGCTGACGGCGCAGTTCGGTGAGATCTGTGTCGCTGAAGCCGGTGCCCACCCGGCCGGCATAGCGCAGAGCGCCGTTCTCACCCGGCACACCGAGCAGCAACGAGCCGAAGGTTCTGGCCCGGCTGCCCTTGCCCCGCCGGTACCCGAGTACCACCACATCGGCATGGTCCTCGTGCTTGATCTTGACCCAGTCCTCGGAACGACGGCCAGCTTGGTACCGGCTGTCTGCGCGCTTGGCCAGAATTCCCTCAAGCTTCAGCTCCGCACTGACCTCCATCGCCTGGCCCAGGTCTCCGCCGAGGTTCTCCGGAACCTGCACCTGCTTCCCAGAGCTGACCAGGCTGGACAGAACCTCACGGCGCTCGCTGTAGGGCAGCTGAGTGAGATCGCCGAGTTCAGCGGTGTGCAGCACATCGAAGACCATGTACTGCACCGCGCTGTGTTCAGCGGCACGTTCGATCTCCCGCTTCTTGGTCAGCCGTCCGCGCTGCTGGAGCCGGCCGAAGTCGGGCCGGTGCTGAGAGTTCAGCGCCACCACCTCGCCGTCGAGCACAGTGCCCCGTGGCACTAGCTCAGCGAGTTCGACCAGCTCCGGAAACACCTTGGTGTAGGCCTTGCCGCTGCGGCTGCGCAGCTCCACGCCCGCCGAATCCACCGCAGCGATCATCCGGTACCCGTCCCATTTGGCCTCGAACACCCAGCCTTCCCCGCGAATGTCCCTGGGCTCGCCCAAGACGGCGAGCATAGGGGCGGGGAGTGGGTCTGGCAGCGGGACCGAGCTTCCTTCATCCGAGCGAGCCTGGTCTGAGTCCGCGGCAACCTTCCGCATAGGGGACTCAGGCGGCCCGGCATCGGTCTTCTTCGGCTGGTTCCTGGTCAGTCGGATCAGCCAGTCCCTGCTGTCCTGGTCAGTCTGGACCAGGGCATATCGGCGGGGCTTTCCGCCGAGTCCGCCTCCGGGCTGTCCCTCCAGCAGGCAGACGATCTTGCCCTTCTCCCACCTTTCGATCTCCACGGTGCCGCTGTCCCAGATGCTCACCTCCCCGGCGCCATATTCGCCTTGAGGGATGGTGCCCTCGAACTCCGCGTACTCCAGGGGATGGTCCTCGGTCTGCACCGCGAGCCGCTGAGCACCCTGCCGCAGCGGCGGCCCCTTCGGCACCGCCCAGGAGACCAGCACACCGTTGCGCTCCAGACGGGTGTCATAGTGCAGCCGGGAGGCATGGTGCTCCTGAATCACAAAGATCGGCACCCCGTCCCGGGTGCTGGGGGAGGCCTCCGGCACCGGCTCAGGGGTCTTCGCAGCATCACGCATCGACCGGTACCTGCTCAAGGCGTCGGAAGCCGAGGTGGGGGCGGCGTCGTTCGCGCTGGCGGGCTCACGCTCATCAGTCGCCTCGGAGGACTCCGAGCGAGCTGGGGTCTTCGCTCGGCTCACTCGGGCGTTACCGAAACCTCTCAGCGGGTCAAGACCATCTGCCAGTCGGTCCATCACTTCGCGGAAGTCAAGCTGTCCCAGGTTCGGATCCGCCAGCTCCTCCCAACCGCGCGGTGCGGCCACCCACGGCTGGGAGCGCCCACGCAGGGAGTACGGGGCCACCGTAGTCTTGCTCGCACTGTTCTGCGACCAGTCGATGAACACCTTGCCCTGCCGGGCGGACTTCCTCATCCGGCTGACCACCTGATCAGAGTGATCCTCCTCCAGGGCACGGGCCAGCTCCTTAGCCACTTTGGAGACCTGTTCTGAGGTGTAGCTGCCGTCCAGGGCTGCATAGAGGTGTATGCCCTTGGACCCGGAGGTCACCGGGATACTCGGCAGGCCCATCTCGTCGAGCACCTCCCGGCACCAGTGAGCCACCTGGGCGCAGTCGGACAGCTCTGTGCCCGGCCCCGGATCCAAGTCCAGCACCAGCCGATCAGGATTCTCTCGGCTGGCGACTGGTGCCGCACCCTTATGCTCGGCAGGCAGGAAGAGGGCCACGTGGTGATCAAATCTCCACTGCGGCACATGCAGTTCCAGTGCCGCCACCTGCCCGAACCAGGCCAGCACCGCGGCATCCTGAGCCAGCGGATAGATGTTCACATGGTCGGCATGCTGCAGGCCCAGCCGGGGCACCCAGTCCGGGGCGGAGTCCTCAAGATTCTTCCGGAAGAAGGCCTCCTGGGGAGCATCTTCAGTGCCCGGACCATCAGGCCAGCGCTTGCGGGTCACCGGCCGGCCCCGCAGATGGGGCAGCATGGCCGGTGCCACAGTTTGGAGGTATTCGATCACCTCAGCCTTGGTGGTCCCCGACTCCGGGTAGAGCACCTTGTCCAGATTGGTCAGCCTCAGCTGTCGGTTCGCCACGGTCACCGTCTGCTGGCTGCGCGCCATCATGAACCTCCAAGGCCATGTTCACCATCTTCTCGCTGAACCTGCAGATCAGCATGAGATGCTCACCTGAAACTGCCCTGACAGCAGGCTCCACAGGAGGGAATAATGCGCGCCATATGGTCCGGGGAGGTCAGCTTTGGGCTGGTCTCAGTGCCGGTAAAGCTCTACTCAGCCACCACAAGCCACGATGTCAGCCTGCACCAGGTTCACGACGCCGACGGCGGGCGCATCCGCTACCAGCGCCGCTGCCAGGTCTGCGAGAAGGTCATCGACTACAAGAACATCGACCGTGCCTATGATGACGGCGAAACCTCAGTGATCATCACCAAGGACGAGCTTCAGGACCTGCCGGCAGATGAGTCCAAGGAGATCTCGGTGGAGCAGTTCGTGCCTTCAGCCCAGATCGACTCCATGGTGCTGGACAAGTCCTACTACCTGGAGCCAGCCGGTAGATCCGCCAAGTCTTATGTGCTGCTGCGCCGCACCCTTGAGGAGGCCGAACGGGTGGCTGTGGTGACCTTCACTCTGCGCTCCAAGACCCGGCTGGGCGTGCTGCGGGTCCGCGATGAGGTGATTGTGCTTCAGGGCCTGCGCTGGGCTGATGAGCTGCGCGAACCCGAGTTTCAGATCCCCAGTTCGCGGGTCTCCCAGAAGGAACAGGAGATGGCGGCCAGCCTGGTGGAGTCCTACAGCGAGGACTTTGATCCTGGGCGGTTTGCCGATGAGTATCAGGATCAGCTGCAGACCCTCATCGAGGAGAAGCTGGAGCACGGCGAGGAGATCGACACCGAGGCCACCTTCGGTGCGGCGGAGGACGATCAAGACGGCGGAAATGTGGTGGATCTCATGCAGGCGCTGAAGGAGTCCGTGGACCAGCGGCGTAAGAGCTCCGGGAAATCTGCCTCCGCAGGCAGCCAGAAGAAGTCTGCCTGAACGTTCAGGACCTATTCTCCCAGAGAGCTTTCAGCAGCAGTCCCGAGGCTATGCAGAGTGCTGGCTTAGCTTTTCTACGAAACTTGGATACGCAGACTGGCAGACTGAACGGACGGAGAATGCATATGACCACCTGGGATACGCACAGGAGATCCCTGGCAATCTTCAGCGGCGCCTGGCTGCTGGGGTTGTTGGCCGCATGCGGCAGTGACGAGCCGCAGGTGGAGACCAAGCATCCTGCTGAGGTGGAGCAGAACATGGTGGAGAACAGTGTCGAGGAGCAGAGCGTAGAGGAGGACGACGACGCCCCAGGGCTGGATGCCCACAGCTGGGCTCAGGAGCAGACGGAGGCAGGGGAGTCCGCACGCGGTCAGGATTCTCCCTCAGGGGAGGAACGCGCTGTCCAGTTTGCTGAGGTGATTGAGGAAGTCTTCGAACAGCTGGCCGGCGCCGCAGTGGACGACTCCTGAGCTGCTCGCGCTCTGTCTTGGCATAGGGTGGTTGACGAATGTTGAGCAGAGCCGAAGGGGGAGTGGAATGATCCGAGTACTGCTGGTCCGGCACGGGGAGACACCGTGGAATGCTCAGGGTCGCATGCAGGGCCGTACCGATATTCCGCTCTCAGAGGCCGGGGTGCAGCAGGCTCGGATTTCCGGCCGTCTGATTCGTGCCCAATATCCTCAGCAGGCTCATGTCTCCACCCTGGTGCGTACCCAGCAGACCTGTGAGCAGTTCGGGCTGGGGTTTGAACCCACCGTCTGGGATGAGCTGTGCGAGATCGGCTTCGGCGAATGGGAGGGCGAGTACGGTGCCCAACTGGTGGACAGGTTCCCGGAGAAGTTCACCGCCATGCGTGCAGGGAGGTTCCTCCCGGCAGGGGCGGAGACCAATGCGGAGGTCACGCAGCGGATGCGGCGGGCTTTCTTCGAGATCGTCCGCGCTACTGCGCAGATCGCGGCTACGCCCTCGGCCGATCTGGGCTTCGAGGTGCGCACCACGGTGGTGGTCTCCCACGGCACCTCCCTGCGCCTGCTGCTGGAGTCCCTGGGCCTGGTGGACCGGCGCTGGTGGGTTCCGCTGACCAACTGCTCCACCACTATCGTGGAGATCCCGCTGGTGGCCGGGCCGGTCTCCTCCACCCTGCCACGGGCCGGACTGGACGCAGACACTGATGAGCACGAGGAGTCTCGCCGGATTGCCGCGCTGACTGATGAGCAGATTCAGCACAGCGCTCGGTTGCGCCTGCTCAACCTCTCCCCGGAGCTGCTCAACCCCGCCGCCTCAGAGACTGCGGCCATCGGCTGATCCCCCGGCCGGCCTGACCTCATGGCCCTGCATATGGTGTGTTGAAATCCGCGGTATGAGGCGCCGAGACGGAGATATTCCAGGGATTCTGGCACATCATCTGTACTGAGGAACTGACATTTGTCATAGAGAACTCGTGACACCTGCTCTAGGCACCGCATGCCTCCTGCCAGGATGCTGGAGGTATGAACACACAGAGAACGGAATCCAGAGCAGAGTACGACGACGCAGCACCGGCCGTCACCGTCCGTGAGGTCATCCGCACCTTCCCGTCCGGAGACGGCGGCCGGGTTCGTGCCGTGGACAGCGTGAACCTGAGCTTCGCAAAGGGTGAGGTCACCGCGATCCTCGGTCCCAACGGTGCCGGCAAGACCACCCTGATCGATATGATCCTGGGGCTCAACCACCCCGAGTCCGGCAGCATTGAGGTGCTCGGCACCACGCCCAAGAAAGCCGCCCAGGCCGGAAAAGTCGGCGCGCTCCTCCAGACCGGTGGCCTGCTGCTGGACCTCACCGTCAAAGAGACCGTGCAGATCATCGCCGCCCTGCACAAGAACCATCTCCCGGTGGATGAGGTGATGGCCACCGCCGGTCTCCACAGCATCGCCAGCCGCACAGTGGGAAAGTGCTCCGGAGGCCAGCAGCAGCGCCTGCGGTTCGCCTTGGCCCTACTGCCCCAGCCTGAACTGATCATTCTGGATGAGCCCACCGCTGGCATGGATGTGGCCGCCCGGCACGAGTTCTGGGACCGGATGCGTGACACCGCAGCCACCGGGACCACTATCCTCTTTGCCACCCACTACCTGGAGGAGGCCGAGCAGTTCGCCCGCCGCACTGTGCTGATGCACAGCGGCACAGTGATCGCCGACGGCCCCACCGACGAGGTGCGGCAGCAGGCCGGGGCGGCCCATGTGACGGTGACCTGGGCGGCGTCGCCCTCTGACATCCAACGGCTGCCGCATGTGCTCCATCACGAGGTGCGCGGATCCACCATCACCTTCCGCACCGACCATGCCGATGAGCTGGCCCGGCACCTGCTCACCCAGACCGAGGCCCACGGGATCACCGTGCGCCCGGCAAGCCTGGAGGAAGCATTCATGCAGCTCACCGCTGCCCAGACTGACAAGGAGCCCACCCGATGAGCCTGAGCACATACATTCTTATGGACTTCTGGCGGAATCTGCGGAACTTCGCCAACAGTTTCTTCATCATTGTGCTGCCCGCGGTGCTGTTTCTGATCTTCGGGGTCAGCACCGACTGGAACGAGTTCCCGCTGCCCTCCGGCCACGGCAATGTCAGCGCGCACACTCTGGTGGGCATTGCGGTCTACGGCGCGGCCACCGCCACCACCTCGCTGGCCGGTTCCGCCGCCGTGGAGCTGCAGCAGGGTTGGGGCAGGCAGTTGGCGCTGACCGCTATGCCGCATTCGGTGTTCATCCTGGCCAAGTCGGTCATCGCCCTAGGGATGGCCATCCTGCCGGTGCTGGTGATCAATCTGGTGGGTCTGTTCACCGTGACCGAGATGGATACCAGCAGATGGTTCGCCACTGCCGCGCTGACCGTTGTTGCCAGCCTGCCGTTCGCCCTCTACGGATTGCTGGCCGGGTTGGCCTTCCGCTCTGATGCCGCTGTGGGTGCGGCCTCCGGGGTGCTGGTGATCCTGGGTTTCATGGGCAATAACTTCTTCCCGCTGGACGGGATTCTGCTGGATATCGGGCGGTTCACCCCCATGTACGGGGTCACTGCTCTGGCCCGCTATCCGCTTAACGAGGGTGAGATCCCCACCTCCGGTGACGGAATTATCGGTACCGACCCGCTGTGGATGATCCTGCTGAATGTGGCGGTGTGGTCCGCGGTCTTCGCCGTCGGCTGCTACCTGCTGCGCCGCCGCAGCACAGCACGGCGTTAGGAGACTCGCAGGAGGTTTGGTCAGAGGATGGTGAGAGGATGAGCACCATGGGAACCGCCGGGAGGGCCGATACGGGGGACCTGGCCTGCGAGCGTGTGCAGCGCTCGGGCATAAGGTTCAACGCAGGCTTCCTGTACGCGGGGATGTGGATCGTCTTCCTTGCCGTGCCGGTGATCGGGATTCTCACCGAAGGTGCGGCGCTGGGCTGGCAACTCTTGGGCTTTGCCGGCGTTCTGCTCTTCGGCGCGGCCTATCTGTGGCTGAGCTGGCGGGGTTTCGACTCCACGCTGGAGCACCGTATCCCGACAAACGGGGAACTGATCACCGGAGTTACCCTCTTGGCAGTTCTCGGTGCTTTGAGTATCCCCGCCGCCGGCCCATGGGTCACAGCTTTCACCCCGTTCATCGCAACACTGGTGATCTACACGCGTCGCCCCGCCGTCGGTATCCCCATCGGTGTGCTGATCTGGGCTCTGCCCAGCGTCACTGCCTTCATTCTTGCCGGAGGAAGCAGCTTCTGGATCCTCGGCGGCCCGGGGATGGCCATGCTGTTCATCATTGCTATCCGGATCACCGAGTACCATGAAGAGAACGACCGTCGGCGGGCTGAGGAGCTGCGCCAGGCCGAAGAGCGTGACCACATCGCCCGGGATGTTCATGATGTGCTCGGCCACTCGCTGACGGTGCTGACCGTCAAGGCTCAGTTGGCCCGGCGGCTCATTGAGTCGGATCCGGACCGTGCCCGGTACGAGCTGGAGGAGATCGAACGACTTTCCCGCCAGTCCCTGGAAGAGGTCCGGGCCACCGTGAGCAGACTGAAGACCCCGGAGCTGCCCGATGAGATTGAGGTCGCTCGCTCAACCCTGGAGTCTGCTGGGATCACCCCGGAGGTCAGTTCCCAGCTGGACATGAGTGGGCCGCCAGTTCTGGCCTGGGCGCTGCGCGAGGCAGTGACCAATGTGGTGCGGCACTCTGATGCAACCCGCTGCCAGATCAACATCACTACAGACCGGATGCGGGTAGCCGATGACGGTGTGGGTGTCGGCCAGACCCGTGAGGGCAACGGGCTGCGCGGACTGCGTGAGCGGGCAAAGACGGTAGGTGCCGGCGTCGTCGTCGGCCGTGCATATCCCGAGTTGGCGGGCACAAGTCCTGAGCGGCCCGGCACTCAGATTGAGGTGAGGCTGTCATGAGTGACCTCATCCGTCTGCTGCTGGCTGATGACCAGGACCTGGTACGTGGTGGGCTCTCCGCCCTGTTGAGCCTGGAGCCGGATATTGAAGTGGTGGCGGAGGTGGGCCGAGGCGATGAGGTCCTGGCCGCTCTGCGCCAGCACACCCCCGATGTGGCCCTGGTGGATATCGAGATGCCAGGCATCGACGGAATCGAAGCAGTACGGCAGGCTGCAGGGGTTGGGCTGGGCACCCGGTGCCTGATCGTGACCACCTTCGGTCGTCCTGGGTATCTGCGCCGGGCTATGGATGCCGGCGCAGCTGGGTTCGTGGTCAAAGACACTCCTGCAGAGCAGTTGGCCGCTATGGTTCGCAGGGTTGCTGCAGGTCAGCGTGTGGTGGATCCAGCCCTGGCTGCGGACTCCTTGGCCTCCGGGCTCAACCCGCTCACCGAGCGTGAGCGGCAGATGCTCCGGGCTGCGGCTGATGGCGGATCCATCAAGGCGATAGCAGCTCAGCTGCACCTCTCAGCGGGCACGGTCCGCAACCATCTCTCGGCAGCCATTGGGAAGACTGGGGCTGAGAACCGGCACGACGCCGCCCGACAGGCCAGTGATAACGGTTGGCTCTAGAAGGCACCTGAGCCGCGTGCTTGCACGCCGCCAGGTCATGTTTACATCCGTGTCACACACCGCGGCTACCGTATGTGCTCGTGCCCGCAGCGGGTAGCTCACCTGACGAGGATCCATAACAGAACAAGAGGAGTACTCCCATGGCTGAGGATCAGCCCAAGAGTAAGATCGCCGACGAGGCGCGACGGGTCAGCAGACAGGCCGGTGAGGCGTTCGGCACATTGGACTACCGCCGCCCCAAATACCCCCATGACATTCACCCCGCACTGGTGCCTGGTATCGGTGTGGACGAGCAGCGGCGTCGATACAGCGTCGACAAAGTGGTGCTCGTTGTGGCTGGGCTGCTTACCGTGGCCTTCATCGCCTGGGGTGTGGCCAGTCCGGACACCCTGGCGAGCAGTGCAGATATCGCCTTCACCTGGGTGACCTACAACCTCTCCTGGTTGTTCAACGTCAGCGCCGCGGTGATCCTGTTTGCACTGCTGGCCATCGCTTTTTCCAAATACGGCAGGATTCCGCTGGGCAAAGACGGGGAGCGACCTGAGTTCTCTACCTTCGCCTGGATCTCCATGCTCTTCGCCGCCGGCTTGGGCATCGGAGTGCTGTTCTTCGGTCCCTCCGAGCCGTTGAGCTACTACGCCTACCCTCCGCCGCACACCCATGAGGCTGAGACCACTGAGGCCATGCACCATGCCATGGCGCAGACCTTCTTCCACTGGGGCTTCCACGCCTGGGCTATGTACGCCCTGGTGGGCGGAGCGGTGGCCTACGCCGCCTACCGGCGCGGCCGGGTGCTGCTGATGTCCTCGATCTTCCGCACACTCTTCGGCAGACGCCACACTGAGGGACTGGCCGGGCAAATGGTGGACATCTTCGCGATCATCGCCACCCTGTTCGGCACTGCCGCCACCGTGGGCATCGCCACCCAGCAGGTGGGGCAGGGCGTGACTATCGTCTCCGGAGCCTCGGAACTGACAAATACCGCACTGATCATCATCATGGCCGTGCTGACCATCGGGTTCATCGTCTCCGCGGTCTCCGGCATCTCCCGAGGTATCCGGTACCTGTCGAATATCAACATTGTGCTGACCATTGGCCTGGTGGGCATCATCTTCATCCTGGGCCCCACCCTGTTCCTGACCAATATGGTGCCCTCCGCTGTCATCGAGTACATCGGCTCGCTCTTCGAGCTGATGGGACGCTCCGCCTCCTGGGGCGAGGACACCCAGGAGTTCCAGTCCTGGTGGACCGTCTACTACTGGGCCTGGTGGATCTCCTGGTCGCCCTTCGTAGGCATCTTCATTGCCCGTATTTCCCGCGGGCGCAGCATCCGCGAGTTCCTGCTCGGCGTGATCCTGGTGCCCTCGGTGCTGCTGTTTGTCACCTTCGGGGTGCTCGGCGGCACCTCCATGTACATGTACCGGGAAGGCTATGAGGGCTTCGACCCAGATATGCCGGCTGCTGAGGTGTTCTTCACCATCGTGGCGAATATTCCTCTGGTGGCCGACTGGATGCCGTTGGTGACCATCCTGGTGCTTGGAGTTTTCGTGGTCACCGCATTGGACTCCGCCTCCACGGTGATGGGAATGCTCTCCTCCCGCGGCGGACAGAACCCGCGCTGGCAGGTAGTGGTGTTCTGGGGTCTGGTGATCACCGGCATTGCCGGTGTCATGCTGCTGCTGGGCGATGCCGGAGCGCTGGACGGCATGCAGATGCTGGTGATCATCGCCGCAGCGCCCTTCACCTTGGTGATGCTGCTGATCATCCTGGCATGGTTCAAGGAACTGCGCACCGATCCCTACACTCTGCGGCACAAGTACGCCAACGTTGCGGTGAGCAACGCCGTAGTCGAGGGTGTGGACCGTTTCGGCGATGATTTCGCCTTCAAAGTGGTCGAGACTGAGCCTGGTCAGGGCGCAGGCGGAGACACTGACTCAGCCCACCCTGAGTACACCGAGTGGTATCAGCGCACCGATGAGAACGGAGATCCGGTGGGCTTTGATTTCGACACCGGTGAATGGGAGGACGGCTGGGACCCTGCTACCGGAGAGTTCAGCCAGGTCGCCGGCGCGGAGCCGGGTGCCGACAGCGGTCCGGTGCGGTAGGCAGTCAGTGCCACGGCAGGCTGTACTCCCGTGGCACAGTGCTGGTCCCGGCGGCGCGGGCATGTCGCGCTCGCCTCTCGGCCCGCTTGCGCGGCCCTTCACGCCTAAAGGAGTCAGTGCCACGGTAGGCTGTACTCCCGTGGCACTGACTATTGGCATCGTGGGGCTGCCCAATGTGGGCAAGTCGACCCTCTTCAACGCACTGACCCGACAGACGATCCTGGCGGCGAACTACCCGTTCGCCACTATTGAACCCAATGTCGGGGTGGTGAACCTCCCCGACGAGCGGTTGGGCAAGCTGGCTGAGATTTTCGGCTCGGCCAAGATCATCCCGGCCACGGTCTCCTTTGTGGACATCGCCGGCATCGTCAAGGGCGCCTCCGAGGGCGAGGGGCTGGGCAACCAGTTCCTCGCCAATATCCGAGAGGCTCATGCCATCGCCCAGGTGGTCCGGGTCTTCGAGGACGAGAATGTAGTCCACGTGGATGGGAAGGTGGACCCGGCCTCAGACCGCGAGACCATCAACACTGAGCTGATCCTGGCTGATATGCAGACCTTGGAGAACGCCATCCCCAAGCTGGAGAAGCAGGTCACCGGCAAGAAGGCGGATAAGGCTACTTTGGATGCCTATGTGGCCGCCCAGAAGGTACTGGAGGAGGGCGATACGGTCTTCACCGCGGCGTCGTCCCTTGATATGGAGCAGCTGGCCGGGCTGAACCTGCTCACCGCTAAGCCGCAGATCTATGTATTCAACGCTGACGACGCCGTGCTGGCCTCCTCGGAGCGACAGGCTGAGTTGGCAGCACTCGTCGCCCCGGCCCAGGCGGTGTTCCTGGACGCGAAGATGGAGTCCGAGCTGGTAGAGCTCTCCGAGGAGGAAGCCCGTGAGATGCTCGAACTCAACGGCCTGGAGGAGTCCGGACTTGACCAGCTGGCCCGGGTGGGCTTCCAGACCCTGGGCCTGCAGACCTATCTGACTGCCGGGCCCAAGGAGGCTCGTGCGTGGACCATCCCGCAGGGGGCCACGGCGCCCGAGGCAGCCGGAGTAATCCACACCGACTTCCAGCGCGGCTTCATCAAGGCCGAGGTCGTCAGCTTCGAGGACCTGGTGGCCGCCGGCTCCATGAACAAGGCCAAGGCCGCCGGAAAGGTCCGCCTGGAGGGCAAGGACTACATCATGCGCGACGGCGACGTGGTCGAGTTCAGGTTTAACGTCTAGCGTTATTGACGCTGTGCGTTATACACTGGTCGCGTGATCAGATCGTTCGGCAGCAAGGACACCGAGCGTATCTGGCATGAGCAGTACGCCAAGCGCATCGACCGGACGGTGCAGCGGGCAACCCTGCGGAAGCTTGAGCTGATCCATGCAGCGAAGGATGTTGAGGATCTCCGAATCCCACCGGGGAACCGTCTGGAGCGGCTGGTCGGTGACCGTCGTGGGCAGCACAGTATTCGCGTGAATGCCCAATGGCGTATCTGCTTCGTCTGGAGAGATGGAGGTGCGGAAGATGTCGAACTCGTCGACTACCACTGAGAGTGACCTGATCGAGCCGATCCACCCGGGGGAGATCCTGATGGAGGACTTCATCGAAGGGTTCGGGATCACACAGAACAAGCTGGCCGTGTCGATCGGCGTGCCGCCGCGTCGGATCAACGAGATCGTGCACGGCAAGCGGAGTATCACGGCTGATACCGCGATCCGTCTTGCACGGTACTTTGGGACATCGGAGGAGTTCTGGATGAACCTTCAGTCGAACTATGAACTGCGTACCGAGCGCAGGAAATTCGGCTCGGTCGACGCCATCAAGCCCTTGTCTGCTGTATGAGTGACACGACCGCGGGCGAAGGCGGGGCGCGATGTGGTGATCAGCAACGTGTGCACGTTCTGTCAGTATCGCGGCTCAGGATTTGGCGGCAGACCTTTCGCGGCCGTCATGGAGTGGGCTCGTGCGACGGGGTGTGGAGCGCGCCGAGCTGATGGCCACAGGAGCGGGACGGCGAATGTATGAGCGGGAGGGGTTTGCGCAAGCCCAGCGGCTCGCGATGAGAGCGCCTCTGTAGCCGCTCCACCCACATTGAAACTGAACCGGGAGCCCGCTCGGATGGGGTCGCGCCTGGCTCTAGATGGTTTTCCGTGCTGGAATTCGGTGGAGTTCAAGTTCAACGTGTAGCGCGGGTGCTACGATTGCGGCATGAGTATGGGTGAGCCGCAGGTTGAGAACCTTTCGCAGCGCGAGTTGCGCAACGAGTCTGGACGCGTGCTTCGCGCGGTCGGCGAGGGGCATTCCTTTGTGCTGACCAACCGCGGAATCGCCGTCGGTCGCATCGTCCCTCTCGATGCTCCAGCCCCCACGTTGCCCATCGCCCGGCCGGCCAAGCGTATCGGTGGCTGGGCGGCGCTGAAGCCTCAGCAGTCCGAGGGTGATCGTCCGATGGGCCAGATTCTCGATGAGTTGCGAGAGGATCGAGTGTGAAGGACGTTCCGCTCGTCTATGCCGACACTTCAGCGCTCGGAGCGCTCCTGGTGGCCCAGGCCGAGACTCAGGCGCTTGTGGACTGGCTTGATCAGGCGCATGGCAGGTTTGTCTCAAGTGATTTGCTTGAGACTGAGCTGCGTCGTATGGCCGTGAGGGAGGGGCGTGATCAGTCGAAAGTCAGCGCGATTCTCGACGGCGTGTCGCTCGCGGCGCTTGACAGGGCCACGTATCGGTCCGCCGGGTTCTTGCCGATGCCGTATCTGCGTACCCTCGACGCCCTGCATCTGGAGGCGGCGATGCGCCTTGATGTTGAAGCCGTCCTTACCTACGATCACCGGCTTGGTGAGGCGGCGAGGACTGCTGGACTCGACGTGATCGCTCCCGGCGCGGAGAGAGCTTCTTGAGGAAAAGTGACTCTACGCAGCGCGCGATCGTTCGTGGGGGTCAACTTTCCACAGGGGCGCGCGGCGTTTCTTGGAGGTAGCGCGGCTTCCGGAGGAGCAACCGCGTCGTCGGACCTCGACATCCTGATTGTGCTTCCCGATGAATGGTCGTCAACGTCATTCGTGGAAACCACCACGTACGAGGGTCAGCTCGTGGAGGCTTTCGTCTATGGGCTGCGCTTGAGGTGTGCGGTGAACTGGGCGTCCAGCGAGTACTGCTGACCTGTGACCATGACAACCTAGGCTCGATCACCACGATCGAACGCTGCGGCGGAGTCCTGGAGGATATCGTCACCTCGCCTGAAGGACCTGCCAAACGTCGCTACTGGATCGACCTGCCCACGCGGGCGCTGGAGGGAGCACAATGAACCATCCGGGGTCGGAGAGACGAGTAGCCCGGAAGATTGTGAGGGTTTCCCGGCCGAGCGAAGGAGCGCACTATGCCTGACCGACCTGAGATTGTCTGTATCTGCGGCTCCATTCGGTTCGCGGACCAGATGCTTGCGGCCAACCGCGATCTGAGCCTCGTCGGTGCCATCGTGCTTGCCCCTGGTGAAGCAGACGAGGGGATTGCAGAGCAGCAGAAGAGAGTGCTGGGCGCCCTCCATCTGCGCAAGATCGATCTTGCCGACCGCGTTCTCGTGGTCAACCCGGGCGGGTACATCGGCGAGTCCACCGGTAGAGAGATTGCCTACGCCAAGACTGCAGGCAAGCCAGTCTCGTTCACCGATCCTGTGCCAGACTGAGGGCGTGACCTCAGACGCCGCATGCCCCGCCACGACGGCCCAGTGGGCGAGCTCTGAAAGGTGTGGGCGTGGATTCCTCGGTGGGGTCAGTAGTGCGGCGCACACTAGGGGTATGTCCTTGACAGAGCTGGCAGACCGCGCGAGGAAGCAGCGTTAAGCAGCATGGGTTCGGAGTGGCAACTTTCGGTTGAGGCAGCTTGGGAAGGTGAACGCCGCCTGCTGGATCCGAAGGTGCGTTGCGACCGTCAGGCGGTGGGAGCGCTGTTAGCTTTCGAGTTTCACGAGATCGGTCAGTCAGGCAAACACTGGTCCCGTGATGAGATTTTGAACGCGGTCACCTCAGAGCCACCGAACGAAATCGTCCCAGTCCTTGATGAGCAGCAAGCTGTCGAGCTAGCCCCAGGGTTTGTTCTGCTCACTTACTATTTGGAACTCGGTGAGCGCCGGAGTCGTCGCTCGTCGCTCTGGCGAACGGCACCAGGTGGGCCAGTTATGGTCTTCCACCAAGGAACTCCTGTGCGCTGACGCTGATGCGCAAAAAAGACGCTGAATCTCGTATGACGAACCTTGTCTTGCTCAGGTTCAATGTGCAGCTAGCGGCCTCCACTTGTGGGTGGAGACGATCCCCATCAGTGAGACGAGCGTTGAGACCATGCAGGTTACTGCGAATGATCAGATCGCTAGCGCCTTGAGTAGATCGAGTTCCTCCGCTCGGCGTAGTCCTGTTGCAGCATCTGTGATGTTCTCAGCCCATGAACGAGTCTGCAGAGCTGTCTCTTTCAGCGAGCGAGTGCGCAGCCCGGTCTGTGCAGCAGGCCGATGATCCCTGTTCATCAGGTGTTCCCACCCTTGCCAGGGGGCCCACAGCGGGATGGATCGCGGGCCCATCCACGGACGGACGTCGAGTCCGACCAGCTTTTCGGCCGATACCCACAGCGGAGAGGGGGCTGGTGAATGCAGCATTGCCAGCTGCGAGATGAACGCTTCTCGGGCGATTGGCGGCCCGACGGCGTCGAAAATACCTGGTGTGCTGGACTCGGCGAGCTGCACTGTCCATTCGGCGAGGTCACGCACGTCGATCCACTGGAGAGGTGTGGTTTCCGGAGAAGGCGCGATGAAAGACTGGTCACCCTGGGCGGCCTCGTGAATACGCAAGGGCCAGTAGGTAAATCGCCCAGTGGGGTCTCCGGGGCCGACGATCAGCCCTGGGCGGAGCACCGTGCTGTGCGTAGCGTTCTGTTCGAGGATCTCCTCACAGGCGATCTTCATCGCGCCATACATCTCGCCGCTTTCGGGCGGACCCTCCCTGTCATCAGCTTGTAGCAGTGGCGTCGTCGTTGGTCGCCCCTGCGGCCGGGAGTGGTCGGCGTAGACACTGATCGTCGAGATGAAAATCCAGTGCGCTTCTCCTATTGCTTCGACAGCACGTTGTACCTGACCGGGGTTCCCGGAGACATCCACGACGACGTCCCAGTAGGCAGACGTGATCTCAGGGGGAACCTTCTGGCTTCGGTCCCACTGGATGAACGGCACTCCCTGAGCAGAGTCGCCGCTGAGGCCTCGTGCAGCACATGTGATCTCGTGGCCAGCGTCCCTAGCAGTTTCTGCGATCAGGCGTGAGAGCCATGCCGTTCCACCGAGAACCAGTATCTTCATGGGGCCAGTCAACCCGGCCGCATGTCAAGGTTGTCGGCTTTTCTCTGGCGGCGTAGTTTCAGCGGTGACTTATTGCTTGCTGGAGTGTTGGTCGATGGGCTGTGCCAGACTGATGAAGTGACCTCAGATGCCCTGCGCCCTATGAAGGAGCCGGAAGAGATCGCGGATCGGTTCATCCAAGCTTGGAACCGCGCCGATGCTGCAGCCTTGGCGGCACTGTTCGCCGAGGATGCGGACTTCGTCAACGTTGTCGGACTGTGGTGGGAGGACCGGGGTCGCATCCGCCAGGCCCACGACTACGGTTTCCGGAAGATCTTCGCCAACTCGGAGATGAGGGTTCAGCGGACCAAGCTGCGCCGGCTGGGCGAGTCAGCCGCCGTGGTGCATATCGAATGGACGTTGGTCGGGCAGAGCTCACAAGGGAGCGGTGAACCGGGGGAGCGGAGGGGCGTCTTCAGCTTCGTGCTGCAGAAGGACGACGCCGGATGGTTGGCGGTCTCTGCCCACAACACAGACCGGGTGCCTGGAGCAGAGACCCATATCGCCGGCGGTGATGGCCTGGCCCCGGCCAGCTACCAGCGTATAGACCCTTCTCAGCTGTCATGAGTAGTGGGACAGAGGTGTTCGGCCAGAGCGAGTACCCCATCCGCTTCGAATGGGGACTTGCTGGCGCACAAGCTGTTGCGGCGGAGGCGGCGGTGGTCGTCGATGTGCTGAGTTTCTCCACATCGGTATGTATCAGTGCAGAGCGGGGAATAAAGGTCTACCCGTATCCATGGAGAGGAACTCGAGCGCATCAGTTCGCCTGCGAGCATGATGCAGTCCTTTGCGGTGGGGCGTCTTGAAGCGTGTCAAAGAGGAGCGGTTGCCGCGCCGTCTTTGTCACCAGCCGCTCTTTCGACGTGCACCCCAGTACCGCGCTTAGTGCTGCCATCTCCTAATGGATCGACGATTTCCTTCGCCTTGAAGAGCTCAGGTTCGAGAGTCGCAGCAGGTTGTCTGCGTAATGCGGGCGCTGTTGCTGAGTGGCTCATTCCCCAGCTTAGGCGAGGCGATTCCGTGTCGGTCATCGCGGCAGGTGAGCGATGGGCCGACGACGACTCATTGCGCCCCGCGCTCGAAGACCACCTCGGCGCCGGGGCCATTCTCTCCGCCATCGCTGACCGAGGAAGATTCGCCATGAGCCCGGAAGCAGGCGCTGCCCTCGACATGTTCCAAGGCTCCCGGGAGTCGCTGCGTGAGCGCGTACGAGACAGTGCTGGAGGTCGGGAGCTCCTCAGTAAAGGATTTGGGGCTGATGTTGAGGTGGCCTCTGTGTTGGATTCCACCGACGTGGTCCCGGTGCTTGTTGGTGATGGGTTCGTCAACTCATCGAGACGGTTCGATCCCTAGCGGACCGCTAAGCCGGACTTGCTGCCTACGCAGACTTGGACAACTGATGGGCGGCGGACGTGCTGTGCAGAGTGGCTGCGCTGTGCTGCATATGCAGGATTAGTCCGAGAGCTTGAACCTCAGCATTCAAGCTCGGTGGCGTTTCCGCTTCAACGTGCAGTCGAGTTTTGATCTGACATCTGGGTCTTGAAGTAGTCGATCGCACAGTTGAAATCACACGGAGGCGTCGCGGCCGCCCTGTCACTTGACTCACCTCAAACGAAAGGGTCGGACAATGGCACAGGTGATCATCCACGCGACGGTGTCGCTCGATGGATTCATGGCCGACAGGGCCGGTGGGACTGGCTGGATGTCCGGTTTCTCCGTCGCCCCCGAGGACGAGGAGCTCGTCGGAAAGGTCATGGACGAGATCGGCGCAGTGGTCGGGGGCGCGAACAAGGCACAGACGATCGAGGACGGAGAGGCTCCGTATGGAGGCAACCTGCGGGTGCCGGTCTACCTCATGACTCGCAGCGCTCACAAACCAATCGAGAAGGACGGGGTCACCTACACCTTCGTCGTCGACGACATTAGTCGGACGGTCGAGTTGGCCAAGCAGGCGGCCGGAGATAGATCGGTGAGTCTCTTGGGCGGCAGCATCGCGAGGCAATGCCTGGCGCTGGGGGTGGTCGACGAGATTCAGCTGCACGTCGTTCCCATCCTGCTCGGCGACGGCGTCTCGCTGTTCACAGGCTTGGACAGGCGCATCCATCTCGAACGGGTCGACACCGCTGCCTTCGCTGCTGAGGCGCATATGCGCTACCGCGTCCGGTCCATTGCGACCTCCTGACGAAGGACGGCGAGAGTGGATGTCCCGAGAAGCGGGCTACTCACTGTTTGGCCACGACGTCGTCGTGGGCGGGCTCCGTGACCACCTCGCGGAAGTCAGAAGCCGCTGACGAGGAACTCGGAGATCGTCGGGTCGAGGCCCCCCAGCACGACTTCTTTGGACTGGTGGAACGAGACGGGGCCGTTCCAATCGCTGCGGACCAGGCCGGCGGCGGTTGCCCAGTGGGACCCGACGCGAGCCCCGGCTTCGAGGATGTCGTAGCGACGGCAATCCTGCGGCCCGTCGGGGAGCTCCACGTTCTCAATGCCGGCCGCTCGGACTTCAGCCTGCGAGGGCTTAGCGGAGGGGTCGCTGTCTTGGATCCGCCAATACTGTTCGGAGGCAGCACCGGAGCCGATCACGTCCATCAGGAGCAGATACTCGCCGTAGCTGGGTAACGTGTTCTCCCCGAACCCATCTTCGGTGCGCACACTGCTGGCCTCGGCTGCTCCAGGTTCCTGACGGTAGGCGTAGTGCTGCCAGGATTCACCGTCGTCCTGGAACCGGATGACCGATTCGGTCCGAAAGACCTCTTTGTCGCCTTCCAACGGGAACGCGATGCGGGTTGTCAGGGTCATGTCGAGGTATTCGCGCCAGAGACCGCCGACCCTAACGCCGTTTATTGTGAAGGCTTCCCACCGTTCCATACGGGCAAGCCTACGCGGTCTGCGGCAATCGCGGGAGGGGCTTTTAGGTGACCTTAGCAGAGTCCGTCGCCCAAGCTTCTGAGGAGGTGGCCCTCTCCACATGAGCACGATGATAGGGGGAGTAGAAGTCGGTTGAGCGGAGCTCTCTGTGCCTGATTCAGATGAATGGGCGCGGACCTGCGACTTGAATGTCTGCGAGACATCGTCCGGGGCCTGACGCAGAACCGAGAGGTAGCCCTGGCCCTGATAGAACTCCGCCTGGAGAGCAGCAGACGCCCCGAAATAGCTATGCTGATTGCCGACTGGCGGCATAGGGCATTCACCGCTGATGTTGCCTTCAACGCCGCGGCCGGACTGCCTGGCGGTCCGGAAGAGATCGCCCTGTTCCACTACGCAATCGACGGGCTGATCCTCGACCGCCTCACCACCCCGTTGATGCCCGAGTCCACAACCGATGAGGCCATCGACGCACTCGTTGCCGGTCTTCTACCGTCATCTAGAGATTCTTGTGTCGACAAGGGGAAGAGATGAAAGCCAGGCTCGAAGCTCCCGGTAGTGCGCGTCATCCTATGCCGCGGGGAGCTGCCATCGCCTTTTGGGCTGCCGCGATTCTCGGGACCCTTCACGCAGCCTCGAGCATCTACTGGGCCTTTGGGGGAAAGTGGCTGTTGGAAACCGTGGGCCAATGGGCGGTCGAGGCAACACAAAATGGGTCGTTCGGCACCTTTGCCGGACTGTTTATGATCGGTGCGCTCAAGCTGACAGCTGCCTGGACTCCCCTCCTGGCCCAGACAGGAAGAATTCCTGGCCGACGCTACTGGCGACTCCTCAGCTGGATCGGCGGACCGGCCCTGATTCTCTATGGCGGAGCCAACTCAGCAGCCGGGATAAGTGTGCTTGCCGGATGGATCGACTCAGAGGTCACAGACCGTGATGCCATGATCGGCCATGCCTTGATCTGGGGTCCGCACTTCGCACTATGGGGTCTTGCTCTGACTGCGGCTCTGGCGTTCTCGCGACTCCACCTCAGGCGGTGAAACCGACTTACCTGAAGCAACAGTGCCCCGATCGCGAAGGGCTCGGGCATGACAGAGGTGCTGGGGTCGCTAGCGGGGTGTGTGGCGCCTTCTGGTGACGCGTCTGGGAATCGTCCGTGGTGGTCCTCGGAATGGGCGAGGCGGAGCTTAGGGGGTCATGTGACCGAGGGAAGTGTGCCGTAGCTGTTGTTGTATTGCTGTCCTGGTCGAGGGTGGGTGAATTTGATGGCTGACCAGGTGGCGTTGACCGCTAGTGTCTTGCTCTCAACGAGTCCATGGTTATAGCCGATGCGGATCACCTCGGGCAGAGTGAGATCGGTTCCCAGTTGCTTGCCCTTGGGCCATGAGATCCACAGCATTCCGCCCCTCGACAGATGATCTCTAAGAATAGGGAAATGCGCCTCCATCTGTTCGGTCCTCGTGACGAACAGATGCAAGTAGGAGTAGTGGCCCTGGAGTTTTTCCGTCAGAGCCAGCGGAGGCAGGGCCAGTGCGTTTATCGCTTCAGGTGTGGCTCCGATGATGTGGGCACGAGTCCCGGCCTGTATCCCCATCTTCTCCGAGACCAGCCGCATCACTCACTACCTTCCGAAGGGAGCAGGTTGGCGAATGTTTCCATATGGTGCGGACTTTGAATCAGGCCCAAGATGTTGCCGAAAGGGTCGATCACAGAGGCGGTGAGGGCCAATCCTCGCAAGGGTGTTGTCTGGATCATCTTGTGCTCCTGTAATGAGAGTTTTGCGGTGGGAACCGGACCTCGACTCTTCAAGCCGGATTGGTTCTCAGCGGTTGCGTTCAAAGAGGACGGCGGGCAAGGGCGATCAGATGCGAACTTTGGTCGCGAATGCCCGGAACCGTGGATGCGGCGCGGGCAATCGTTAGAGCAGCCTCCAGCAGTTCATCGTCAGTATCGTTGGCCATCTCCAGCAGTGGGCCCGCTGGTCCTTCGACTCCGTGAACGTCGTGAACCTCGAATCCGGCCTGAGATATCTCCTCGTAAAGTTCTTCCGCAGTGTGGTAGTGCCCAGCCGGAAACCTGAGGCGCGGGCTCGGTGTGCCTGTGATAAGCAGCGCGGCCCAGTCATCCGGCATCTGGGCAGGAATTTCCTGTGCCAGCGACAAGCTTGCGAAAGCAATATTGCGTGACAGTGCGGCAGCAAACAGCATGCCGCCGGGCTTTAGTGCACGGTGGGCCTCTGTGAGTGACAGGCGGCGGTCAGTGGCAGAGGCCAAGTGATAAAGAGGGCCCAGGAGAAGTGCGACATCAAACGTCCCGCTGGTGACTGGGAGGTCTCGCGCATCGCCCAAAGTTGCTTCGAGACCGGCCTCTCGCGCTGCGTCTACGTGCCGTTGTACCGGTTCGATCAGATGTACGTCGTATCCGTCATCTTGGAGTGCTTTCGCGTGTACCCCAGTGCCTCCGCCGATGTCGACCAGACGGCCACATGAAGTGTGCTCGCGGATCAGCTCCTGGGTTCGTCGGAACTCTAGTGGCCCCTGGGCTGACCGTGAGGTTAGCCGAGCACCCTCATCGAAGGTCTCTCCGTAATAGGTCTGAATCCGCTCATCAATGGACCTCTGGTCGGCTGGTCTCATGGTGGCCTATGCGACGCAGCGGCTGCCGGAGGCTCGGGCTCGGTATTCCAGAGAACCCAGAAGACTCTTACCCTGACGCATGTGCGTGACTGCGGTTGCCATATGGCAACCATACTCTTGACGAGATCAAAGGTGGCAGTCTTGACTGGGCGACGGTGTTCCACCACGCATGCACGATACGTAGAGGATTCCAATCAAGAATGGGACCGAAATGGTAACCTAATCCCATGGAAGCGACCATTGACTCAGGAGGACGCCTGCTGTTGCCCAAGGCGCTGCGTGAGGCGCTTGGGCTGGCACCGGGCAGTAAGGTAGACGTTTCTCGCTACGGTGCCGGAGTGCAGCTCACCCCTGGAGGGCGTACGGCACGGATAGAACGCGATGCTGATGGACGTCTCGTCTCCCGAGGGGAGACGCAGGTCAACGACGATGTGCTGTACGCTCTGCTGGACGCCGGACGTCGCTGATGCCCTCGCCGTTGCTGGCAGTGGATACCAGTGTTGCGGTACCGCTGCTTGTTGCCTCCCATGAGGCTCATCGCGCCGTCCGGTCCTGGGCTCAGGACAAGGTGCTGCATCTGGGTGGCCATGCTCTTGCCGAGACATATGCTGTGCTCACCCGGTTGCCCGGGGACGCGCGGGTCGCCGCAAAGGATGCCCAGGCGCTGCTGGACGACAACTTTGCAGGCATGCTCACCTTGTCGCCGGAGCTAGCGGTGTCAGTGCACCGAAAGTTTGCTGATACCGGTGTTCTTGGCGGAGCTGTCTATGACGGTCTGGTGGCTCTGGCCGCACAGGAGAACAACGCTGTCTTGGCCACCCGCGATGCACGGGCAAAAGCCACCTACGACGTCCTCGGAGTCCGAACCGAACTAGTGTCTGAGGTCTGAGATCAGTCGCTCCGCTGTTCTGCTGATGTGGTGCGAGCCCGCAGGGTCGATGGAGGTCTCGCTCTGGAATATGTTGTTGGAGACGAGAGAGCGCAGGTCTCCTGACTGGGAAGTCAGCCGCGGCGCGCTGTGACAACGAGGGAGCCGATGCCTTCGCCGACAGGTTCTCCCTGGAACCCGCCGAAGATTTCATCAATGAGGAAGCCAGCGTTGATAAGCATGGACCGCAAATGCTCCTCATGGCGAAATCGGATGCGGTCGCACCCCACCTGTTCCCGGCCCTCAGCATCCACCTCGTGAGCGCAGAAATCGACCATACCGTTGACCTCATCAACGGCTGTGGTCTGGTACCAGTGCTGGCTTTTTCCCTCAGGAAGCTCGATGATCTTGTGGCTGCGTTCTTTTGTCCAACGTTCCCATCCGCGTGCCCGTGGATCGCGGGAATCAAACGCCAGACGACCGCCTGGCCGAAGACGGGCTGAGATGTCCTGAAAAGTCCGGGCAAGCTCGGCGTCGTCGAGAATCGCCTGAACCACGTTGGAAGACATGATGGCGGCGTCGAACTGGGAATCAGAGGGGATAGCTCGGGAATCACCGACTACCCACTCCACTCGGTCTGCGCCCGGCTTTGCCTGCGCGGCTGCGATGGAGGGCTGATGTGGGTCAACTCCTGTGATGGAGCAGCCAGTCTGAGCGATGGCTACCGTAATGCGCCCAGTGCCGCAGCCGAGATCCAGAATTCGGGAGTTGCCGTGCTTGGTGGCGAAGTCTAGGAAAAACTGGTCGTCTGGCCCCCAGCTGTTGACGGCGTCGTAGAGCTGGGCGGCATGCGTCTCACTCATGGGAGGCCTCTCTGGTCGTTGCTGCGGTTACGGGCTGTCTCAGCAGCGTGCGCAGTTTCGCTGGATCATTTTTGCGCGAGTCGCTGAAGGAGACCTCCTGGTGTTTGCCGGTCATGCGCAGGCCTTGGTGGGGATGAACCTATCGTGTGCACCGGCTCCACACCTCATGTAGCAGATTCTACTGCCGTCCGACCGCTGCTGTAGAGCCTGCAGGACCGCTTCGGTTCGTTTCTTATGACCAGGAGTATCGGAAGATCGCCCAGCTCACTGCGGACCAGCGAGGCCGCTGGTCAATTTCGATCAGTGGCAACTGGCGAGTTACTTTCGAGTTTGTGGGTGACGACGTCGAACTGGTCGATTATTGAGGATTCTCATTGAAAGGAGGAGCCCTGATGGCGATGCTGAACCCCGCTCACCCTGGGGAAGTCATCCGCGAGGATGTGCTTGAAGAACTAGGGCTCAGTGTGAAAGACGCTGCTGAGCGTCTCGGTGTCTCAAGGGTCGCTTTGAGCCGGGTGGTCAACGGGCGTGCCCGGATCAACCCGGAGCTGGCTTTGCGGCTGGAAGATACTGGATCGGCTTTCGATCGGCCGTGTTCAGGCGCCGTCGCGGTAGAAGTACTTGTCTGAGGGTGGAGGCACAAACTCGCGCAGTCCGGCGCTGACTCTGCCGCCGATCGCCTTACTCCAGCTGCCGTAGTGGTTACGGACTGCGGGACCAGAGGGCAGGTTCGTGCGGCCTCTGCTGAGCTGATACTTCCGCCAGTCCAAGTAGTTGTCGTACTTGGTGGCGAACCCAGCCTCTTTAGCGTCGTTCTTATAGTCCTCGATGGCGATGTCGAACTGCTCCGGTGTGAAGGTCGCCACGCCAAAACCTTTCGGGCGCTGCTGACTGCTGGTAGCCAGTCCTGCAGCCTCCAGGGCTTGGTTCCAGGAGCCGCCCGCCCGCTTCAGCAGGGTAATAGTGCCTACCGGCCAAACCCGTCTGCCCTTGCTGGACTCGATACCGTGTTCGGCGATGAACTTCTTGCGAAGCTGGGTGTACACGTTCGCGGAGACAGTTGCAGCAGGCTCCTGCTCAAGCCGCTGCTGACCCGCACGGATACCGGCCAGCACCTCAGGCACCAGCTCCGGGGTGCCCTGGTCCTCCAACAGGCCGGTGATCTCCTCGACCATCTCGTCCGGCAGCTGAGAGCCCTCCACGTCAGGTTCATAATTGTGGCCCACAGCGTAGAGCAGGCTGGCGGTCAGAGCGGACTCAGGGAGCAGTGGAGCGGCCATGAATCTATTCTACCTTGAAGAGAGGGGGAGCGGCTCGGTGTCCGGCGCCGGGTCAGTGCTCAACCTGCCGTAGGTGCGCACATCCACGCGCTCGCCCTTGACCAAGAACTTCGCCCGCTCGGTCCCCTCATGGATGAACCCTGCCGCCTGTGCCACTGCGCCGGAGGCAGGATTGTTCACCCGGTGGCCCAGCTCCAGACGCTCAAACCCGCCATTGGTCAACGCCCAGTTCGCCACAGAGGCCGCCGCCCGAGCAGTCAGGCCCTGGCCTCGAAACTCCGGGTGCATCCAGTAGAAGAACCAACCCAGCCGGTGCTGTGAGGCACCATTGATCCCGACGACGCCGCCGCACCTGGACTCCACCACTATGGCGAACCCGTGATTGCCCTGCTCCGAGTCGGTGAGGAACTCGATGTATTTGCCAGCAGAGTCCAGATCGGTCACATCGCCCTGCCTGATCATCTCCGGGTCGGCCTGAAACCCAGCCAGCACATCTGCGGCATCCGCTGGTGTCAGCGGGCGCAGGTAGGCACCGCTTAGCATTCGATGACGTTGACGGCTAGGCCGCCTAGGGCGGTTTCTTTGTATTTATGGGACATGTCTTTGCCGGTCTGGCGCATAGTGGTGATGACTTCATCTAGGCTGACCCGGTGTTCACCATCA
>NZ_VWNF01000003.1 GCF_008711175.1 Nesterenkonia ebinurensis | reverse complement strand
CTCTCCTGTCACAGGATCGATCATCTCCTGCGGCAACTGCTCAGCTATGGATTCGGTGGTGGTGTCTTCAGACATGATTCCCTTTCGGATCATGCCAAACCATTTCCACCGTTAATCAGACAGTCCCCGCCAGTGCTGTCGACCAAGCGTGATGTCGAGGCCAGCATGTTAGCTACCCCGACTTGGTAGCTAACAGAGTGGAGTGGCCCCGCCACAGTTGAACGGGGGATCTGTGGCGGGGCCGTGGACCAGACGGATGGCTGCGTGGGAACGGAAACCACGGGCGCAGTGTCTGGTCCTGGCCACCCTGTTTGTGCTCACGACACTGACCCGGGGTGACCAGTCTTGTGGGTTACTTAGGTCTGGACTCCCTGCGGTTGGTCAGGGTGATAACTAGTGCGCCAAGTACTAGTAGCAATGTCCCTAAGGGCAGTAGGTGTGTCCAGGATGAGCCGGTGGCAGCGAGGTCCTCCTCCTCGTCGTTGTCTTCCTCATCTTCTGATGTCGGTGTCTCTGTCGGGCTCGGAGTCGCAGTGGGTTCCACTGTCGGTGAAGGCTCCCCTGTGGGTTCCTGGGTGGGAGATGGTTCTTCGGTAGGGGTGGGCTCCTGTGTGGGTTCTTCGGTGGGGGTGGGTTGTGGTTGGGGGGTCAGTACGGTGAAGGGGATTGAGGCGTCGTGATAGCCGGGTGCGCTGGTCACTACGATGTGGTCACCGGGTTCGGTGTTCTCAGGGATCTCCCAGGTGAAGATCACTGTGCCGGTCTTATCGGCAGCCTGGGTGCCGATGAAGTATGGATCGGAGTACATTGTGGCGCTGACCTCAGTACCAGGTGCATATCCGGTGACTGTGGCGCTTTGGGTGTCTCCGATGAAGATCTCGCTGCTGCCGATACCAATGATTTCAGGGGTGATCGGCTCATCCACCGCAGCGGTGACCTCAATGTCAATGGTGCCGGTGAGATCCCGGTAGGCGGCGGTCAGGGTGCGTTCACCAGCGGTGGCTAGGATGATCTCGTTGCCCTCGATGACGTCATCCTCTACTGAGGAAGACAGCACGGTGTAAGAGGTCACCTCACCCAGAGACACGCCCTCGCTATCCAGCGCTCGGACACCGACCGCGATGGTGTCCTCCACCTCAGCGGTAGCGGGTGCTTCCACGGTGAGGGTATCGACGGCGCTGGTGATCTCGACCTGTATGGTGACCACCAATAGTTGGTCATCGGTGTGGTGGGTGAACCGCAGCTCCCGGTCAATCAGGGCCTCGGGGGTGAAGGCGAAGGTGACCTCCACCTCGCCGTCTTCGGTGATGCTGATCTGATCACCAGCCACACTAGAGCTCACATCCTCAGGCTCCATGGTGGGAGCACCGTGGGTGTTGCCGTAATCATCGAAGACCTCCAGCGTGTAAACCACAGTCTGGGTTTCTGTGACGGTGCTAGGCCCGGTGACCTCCAGTGTCCCGGCCCCAGCAGGGTGTACCTCCACGGAGGTGGTGGCTCTCTGATCACGGTAGGAGGCGCTGACTATGCGCTGGCCGATACCGGTGAAGCTGAGCTGACCGTTGGTGATCTCATCCTCATCGGCATCCGAGGAGATCCAGGACTGGGAGGTCACCACACCTAGAGCCTGACCATCACTATCCAGGGCGGTGACTGTGACCGGGACGGTCTCACCATCAGCGACCTCAGCCGGTAGATCTATATCGATCCCCTCCACCACGGAGTGGACTGAGACCTCCGCTGTGGTGGTGATCTGCTGGTCATCCTCACCGGTATAGGTAAAGGTAAGCACCCGGTCGGTCAGGGCCTCGGGGGTGAAGGCGTATTCCACCTGGTTGCCGGTGATCTCATCGGTTGGCACATTGGAGGCGATGACTGTGTCACCGGTGAGGAATCCAATCCGGTTACCGAACTGGTCATAGCCTATAGTGAGGTAGGTTCTTGTATCGGTTTCAGTGACCTGGGTAGGGCCTTCTACTGTGATCGAGTCCGGGGCAGCTGGTTCTATGGTCACCTCCACCGGGTCAGAGGTGCTGGAGGTGAAGTCGCTGGTGCCGGTGTAGATGACCACCAGACTGTACTCACCAGCATCGGTGAGATCTGCCACCGCGATAGTGACTCCACCATCAGACAGGGTGCCAACAGCCAGCGGGATCTCCTCATCGATACCGGCTTCCTGATCCCAGACCTCGACCTCCCCGGTGGGGACTGGGTTGCCAGGGGCTGGGGAGTCAACGGTGACTTCTAGGACCATATCCTGCCCAGCAGTCACTGTGTCCTGCTCAGCGGTGAGGTTGACCTCGGTCACAGCCTGCTGCACCTCAACCTCACCGGTGGTATCAACACCCCGGTAGGTCGCGGTGATCACCCGGGGCCCTGCCCCGATGAAGCTCAGCGTACCCGTATCAATATCGACCCGATCATCCTCTACCGAGGAAGAGAACTCCACATAAGGGGTGACCTCACCCAATGACTGGTCGTCTTCATCTAAGGCAGTGACCATCACCTGGACCGCCTCACCATGACCAGCCTGGTCCGGTACCTCAAGAATCAACCCCTCCACCACGCTGGCGACCTCGACGTGCACTGTCTCGGTGATGGCGTCGTCGTTCTCACCGGTATAGGTAAAGGTCAACACCCGATCGGTCAGAGCCTCAGGAGTGAAGGCGTATTCCACCTGCACCTGGGAGGTCTGCTCATCTACTGTGATGGTGTCTGTATTCTCAGAGGAGGTCACTTCCAGGTGCTGGAAGTCCATACTGATCGGATCCCCGAACTGGTCGGTCCCGGAGATCTCATAGGTGCCGGTCTGGGTCTCTGTGAGTTCTTCATCACCGATCACCTCCAGGGCCTCCAGTACCGGGATTTCCCCGGAGACGCTCTGGTCATCAGTCACGCCACGGTAGGAGGCCTCCAGCTGGTGGGTGCCTGCTGAAGGGAGGGTGAACTCACCACCCTCTACCGGATCACCTTCGAAGGTCACCGTTGTGTACTCGGTGACCTCACCCAAAGGCTCACCCTCTGTGTTGAAGGCCTCCACTGAAACCTCCACACTGGCACCCACCACAGCACGGGCAGGGTCAATACTGAGCTCGATCCCCTCCACCACGGAGTGGACTGAGACCTCCACTGTGGTGGTGATCTGCTGGTCATCCTCACCGGTATAGGTAAAGGTAAGCACCCGGTCGGTCAGGGCCTCGGGGGTGAAGGCGTATTCCACCTGGTTGCCGGTGATCTCATCGGTTGGCACATTGGAGGCGATGACTGTGTCACCGGTGAGGAATCCAATCCGGTTACCGAACTGGTCATAGCCTATAGTGAGGTAGGTTCTTGTATCGGTTTCAGTGACCTGGGTAGGGCCTTCTACTGTGATCGAGTCCGGGGCAGCTGGTTCTATGGTCACCTCCACCGGGTCAGAGGTGCTGGAGGTGAAGTCGCTGGTGCCGGTGTAGACGACCACCAGACTGTACTCACCAGCATCGGTGAGATCTGCCACCGCGATAGTGACTCCACCATCAGACAGGGTGCCAACAGCCAGCGGGATCTCCTCATCGATACCGGCTTCCTGATCCCAGACCTCGACCTCCCCGGTGGGGACTGGGTTGCCAGGGGCTGGGGAGTCAACGGTGACTTCTAGGACCATATCCTGCCCAGCAGTCACTGTGTCCTGCTCAGCGGTGAGGTTGACCTCGGTCACAGCCTGCTGCACCTCAACCTCACCGGTGGTATCAACACCCCGGTAGGTCGCGGTGATCACCCGGGGCCCTGCCCCGATGAAGCTCAGCGTACCCGTATCAATATCGACCCGATCATCCTCTACCGAGGAAGAGAACTCCACATAAGGGGTGACCTCACCCAATGACTGGTCGTCTTCATCTAAGGCAGTGACCATCACCTGGACCGCCTCACCATGACCAGCCTGGTCCGGTACCTCAAGAATCAACCCCTCCACCACGCTGGCGACCTCGACGTGCACTGTCTCGGTGATGGCGTCGTCGTTCTCACCGGTATAGGTAAAGGTCAACACCCGATCGGTCAGAGCCTCAGGAGTGAAGGCGTAGGTGACCTCGACCTCGTTGTTTTCAGTGATGCTGATCTGGTCACCAGCCACACTAGAGCTCACATCCTCAGGCTCCATGGTGGGGGTACCGTGGGTGTTGCCGTAATCATCGAAGACCTCCAGCGTGTAAACCACAGTCTGGGTTTCTGTGACGGTGTTAGGCCCGGTGACCTCCAAAGCCCCGGCCCCAGCAGGGTCTACGAGTAATTCAAAGCTGAAGGTAGCGCCCAGATACTCGATGTCGATGTCATGGTTCCCAGAGGTGCTCGGAGATAGGTTGGGGCCGGTCTCTTCACCCGCCAGGGTGATCTGAGCATCCTCGGTGACATCAACCAGTTCACTATCCTGATCCAAGGCGTTGACGGTAACGGTCGCCACCTGCCCTGCGGTGATTGTCTCAGTGGACAACATGGCTGCCGCTGCGGTGCTGTAGAGCCTTACCGGCCCATTATCGATACTCACCGAGTCGGTGACCACCTCACCGGCCGGGGCCGCATCCCGCCACCCGGTAGGGGTGTATCCATCTAGTACCTGAGGCTGCTCCGGCACAGTGCCTGCGTCTCCGAAGGCTATGAACTGATCAACCTGCCGATCCTCATCATCTAGCTCTAATGCAAGATCGACCATAGTCACCATATACCCGAAATCCAGCTCAAAGACCCCGCCGCCATCCTCGTTCAGGTCGGTGCGGGCGAAGGCATAGAGATCCGGGTCCTGCTCCGACTCTTCCCAGGTGACAGGCGCCGCGAGGCTCCCGGGGCCGCCACCGTTGTTGGCGGAACCCTCAACCCCTAAAGCTCCCACCATCACACTGCCACGGTCACTGCCCTCCAGGCCTGCGCCGACCCCCGCAGCGCCCTGACCGCCGTTCGCTCGCACCACGCCGCCAGTGATAGTCACTATCCCGCCGCCACCACCGCCTCCAGTGAGGAAGCCGCCGCCGCCGATCCCCGCGCCGTTGCCGGTGCTGGTGGCGGTGACCTCCCCGCCGTTGATGGTCACTGTCCCACCGGCGCCGTCACGGCCGCCGCCGATGCCCGCGCCCGCGCTGCTGGTGGCGGTGACCTCCCCACCGTTGATGGTCACCTCCCCGCCGGAGCCGTAATCTCCGCCGCCGATCCCCGCGCCGTTGCTGCCGGTTGCTCTCACCACGCCGCCAGTGATGGTCACTGTCCCGCCGCCACCACCGCCGTCGGTGTAAGAGCTGCCGCCGCCGATCCCCGCGCCGTGGTTATTGCTGGTGGCGGTGACCTCCCCGCCGTTGATGGTCACTGTCCCACCGTCACCACCGTCACTGTTCAAGCCGGAGCTGCCGCCGCCGCCGATGCCCGCGCCGCTGTTGCTGGTGGCGGTGACGGTGCCGCCCTCAATGGTCACTGTCCCACTGTCACCACCGTCACTGTTCAAGCCGGAGCTGCCGCCGCCGCCGATGCCCGCACCCCTGCGGCTGGTGGCGGTGACGGTGCCGCCCTCAATGGTCACTGTCCCACCGTCACCACCGTCACCGTCCAAGCCGGAGCCGCCGCCGCCGCCGATGCCTGCGCCGTAGTCGGTGCTGGTGGCGGTGATGGCGCCGCCGGTAATGGTCACTGTCCCACCGGCGCCGTTAAGGCCGCCGCCGATCCCCGCGCCATCGGCGCTGCTGGTGGCGGTGACCTCCCCGCCGTTGATGGTCACTGTCCCACCGGCACCGTCACGGCCGCCGCCGATGCCCGCACCCCTGTTGCTGGTGGCGGTGAGGCTGCCGGCGCCGTTGGAGGAATCATTGATCGTCAGCGAGGCGCTGGAAGGAACGTGGACCGCTGCCAGATTGCCAGACACCTGGATCTCGAGGGCGTAGCTGTCGAGGTCAAGGGTGATCTCGCAGCCGGCGAGATCCAGGTTCTCGCCTGCGGGTGCGGTGATATCGCCGGTGAGGCGGATTGTGCCCTCAGTGCAGGCCGGTGCCACAGCGGTGGTGAGTTCATCCCAGTCCCCGGCCCGTAAGGCACCGTCCTCATCAGTGTTCTCCCACCTCCAGGTGGCGTGGATGGTCAGCGGCCCGCTCAGCGGCTCAGGCTCCCATTCGGGGCCCTCGGGTGAGCCAACGCGCCAGCCGATGAAGGCATAGCCGGGCCGCTGCGGGCCAGCGGGCACCTCCGGGGTGGTGCCCAAGGCAGCAAAGTGGTCCGTAGTCTCCTGGTCGTTGTGCGGCTCGATAGTCACCATGTACCCGAAATCCAGCTCAAAGACCACGCCGCCATCCTCGTTCAGGTCGGTGCGGGCGAAGGCATAGAGATCCGGGTCCTGTTCCGACTCTTCCCAGGTGACAGGCGCCGCGAGGTGATCGGGGCCGCCACCGTTGTTGGCGGAACCCTCAACCCTTAAAGCCCTCACCGTCACACTGCCAGGGTCACCGTTACCCGGGCCTGCGCCGATGCCCGCGCCGTTGCTGGTTGCGGTCACCGTGCCGCCTTCGATGGTCACTGTCCCACCGGCGCCGTCACGGCCGCCGCCGATGCCTGCGCCGTAGCCGGTGCTGGTGGCGGTGACCTCCCCGCCGTTGATGGTCACTGTCCCACCGGCGCCGTTAAGGCCGCCGCCGATCCCCGCGCCATCGGCGCTGCTGGTGGCGGTGACCTCCCCGCCGTTGATGGTCACTGTCCCACCGGCGCCGGTAAGGCCGCCGCCGATGCCTGCGCCGTTGCTGCCGGTTGCTCTCACCACGCCGCCGTTGATGGTCACTGTCCCACCGGCGCCGTTATTGCCACCGCCGATGCCTGCTCCGAAGCCGGTGCTGGTGGCGGTGACCTCCCCGCCGTTAATGGTCACCGTCCCACCGTCACCATTCTCGCCGCCGATCCCCACCTCATCGCTGCTGGCGGCGATGAGGCTGCCGGCGCCGTTGGAGGAATCATTGATCGTCAGAGAGGCGCTGGAAGGAACGTGGACCGCTGCCAGATTGCCGAGCACCTCGATCTCGAGGGCGTAGCCGTTGAGGTCAAGGGTGATCTCACAACCGGCCAGGTTCAGGTTCTCCCCTGGGGGTGCGGTGATATCGCTGGTGAGGCTGACTGTGCCTGCGTCATCACAGGCAGCCTCGACGACAGCGAGGAGATCCCGCCAGTTCTCGGCTGTGGCACTGGCAGCATCGGTATTGGTGTCCGGTGTCTCCAGGGTCTCGTTGTCGGGGGACTGCTCCTGGGTGGTCTGATCCGTACTGTTTGAGTCATCGGCGCGAGCCTGTTGATCAACCTCCTGATCGGTGGCCTCCTGGCCGGTTGGGTCCCCCTGGTCCTCTTCCTGGGGCACTGCCGCCTGATCCTCTGGCTCCACCGGCTCAGCTCCACCCTCAGAGTGAGATTCCTCCGCACCCTCCTCCTCGGCAATCTGCTCGGCAGCCTCTGTTTCAGGGTCTGTTGCCGCCTGGGTTTCTTCTGCCTCCCGCTGGGCCTGAATCGTGGTGACTCGTGGTTCACTCCAGGCCTCGCCCTGAGTCAGGACAGGGACGGTTCCGGCACCGAGCAGGGGAGCAGCTAAGCACAGTGCCACCACGGCACCGAGAATACGGCGAGGCAGATGAGATAACGGCATGAGTGACCCCTCAGTAAACGGACCTGAACGTCCGAGATGGTGTTCACATTATGGTACACCACTAACCGGACCAAAAAGTCCTAGGCGCGTAAACCCCATCAGGCAGCGGTGCGCTCCGAAGCAGGGAACTCAGGGTGAACTCACCCAGTTCATGCATGAGCTTTTAAACAATTTAAACAACAAGCTCCGCAATGCCGGGCTCGTCGGCTCGATGGAGACCATTGGTGATGGGCAGGACAATGCCACGGCGCCCTAAACTGGAAGACCACGGAGAGCTTCGAAGCTTCGAACAACCTCCGGTGCTGCACGCCTTAGCCTCTTGAATTCTCACGTCCCAGGGGAGCAGAACCCAGCACACGTCCTCCTGATCACAATAAGGATCGATCTATGGCGAAGAAGAAAGTGTCAGATACGCGGGTTGTTCTGACCTCAACAGTGGTGAGCGTGTTTGATGTGTCGCTTAATGCGTTTGTGGCGATTGTCACCGGCAGCACGGTCATGCTGTCGCAAGCTCTTCAGGGATTGAGCGACATGATGACAGGGATCGTACTGTTCGTTGGGGTCAAAAAGTCCAAGCGGCGGCCAGATACTCAGTTTCAATTTGGTTACGGTCGCGAAGTATTCTTTTGGGCGCTGATTGCGGGAATCATTATGTTCGGCGGCACCGGTCTGGCATCAGTCTATTTCGGTTATCAGCAATTTATTCGACCGGAACCTGTCGATAACATATGGTTAGCATTTATCGTGCTATTTTTCAGTTTTTGCACCAATGCGTATTCGTTTAGCTTGAGCTTTAGGCGGCTTCGTCAGAGTGGCGGCACAGCTGGCTGGCTCAGACGTCTGCGCCACTCGAGTCTTATAGAGACAAAAGCTACATTTTTTCTAGATTCTATCGGCACAACGGCCACCGGCATTGGCATCATTGCGCTTCTGCTCTTTGCGCTAACAGGAGATAGCCGCCTTGACGGTGCGGGAGGAATCGCCATCGGGATGACGATGATGTGTGCCGCAATGCTCCTGATTCTCGATATTCGGGGCTTAATTGTCGGTAGAGGCGCGGGGCAGACCACCTCGCGCAGAATCATCGACGTTGCAGAAAGCGTCACGAATGTGCGCAGCGTTCTTGACCTGCGGACTATGTACCTCGGATCAGATAAGCTGCTCGTCATCCTGGAAGTGCACCTCAAAGACGGACTCGACACCGATACGATTGAAGAACTCATCGACACCATCAAACGCACCGTCACAATAGCGGTGCCATCGGTTTACAGTATTCAGGTTGAGGTCGAAACACCAGATGATGAGCTCAGTGATTTGTAGTTATAAAGTCCTGGACGATTTCGAATTTTAATCTATCTCTCAGGTAGCGTGGTTGATGCCCCGGACGTGACACCGGATGACGTGATCTCCCCAGAGCCCGGCGAATCAACGTCACCAACGGCTTCCGCGGACTAAACTCAGTTTGTGCAATGGCTTGATGCGATCATCCTGGGTCTGGTCCAGGGTTTGACTGAATTCCTTCCTATCTCATCCTCCGCGCATCTGCGCATCGTCGGCGAGTTCCTGCCCGGGGCGCAGGATCCTGGTGCGGCGTTCACCGCCATCACCCAGTTAGGCACCGAGGCTGCAGTGCTGGTGTTCTTCTGGCGCGATATCGTGCGAATCCTCAAGGCCTGGTTCAGCGCGGTCTTCGGCGGCGGCTCACACAGCGACCCCGATGCCCGGATGGGCTGGCTGATCATTGTGGGCACCATACCGATCGTGGTGCTGGGCCTGCTGCTGGAGGATTTCATCGTCTCGGCCTTCCGCAGCCTGTGGCTGGTGGCCACCATGCTGATCGTCTTCGGTGTCCTGCTCGGTGTGGCAGACCGGATCGGCAGGCAGCGTAAACCGCTGGAGAAGCTCAGTGTTCGTGACGGCATCCTCTACGGCCTCGCCCAGTCCCTGGCCCTGATCCCTGGGGTCTCCCGCTCCGGTGGCACCATCACTGCCGGGCTGCTGATGGGCTACACCCGTCAGGCCGCTGCCCGGTACTCCTTTCTGCTGGCCATCCCGGCAGTCTTCGGCTCCGGGTTCTACAAGCTCATCGGTGCCATCGGGGAACAGACCGGCCCGTACACCATGATGCAAACCATGGTCGCCACCGCAGTCGGGTTCGTGGTGGCCTATGTGATCATCGGCTGGTTCCTGGACTATGTCTCCAAGAACAGCTACACCCTGTTCGTCGGCTACCGGGTGGTGCTGGGCATCTTCGTCTACATCATGCTCAGCTTCGGCATTATCAACGCCTGAGATCGGGGCTCTCGGCTGCTGCGCTGCGGGAGTGCCACAACGAGGCCACCACCGTGGCGCTGAGCACCACCAGGATCACGATCAGCGAGACACCGGTGGGAATCTCCGGCACCGGCACGTTCTGCCCGCCGTTGATGAACGGCAGGTTGTTCTCATGAAGAGCGTGCAGAATCAGCTTCACCGCAATGAATCCCAGGATCACGATCAGCCCGTAGGAGAGGTAGATCAGCCGTTCCAGCAACCCGTCGAGCAGGAAGTACAGCTGGCGCAGACCCATCAGTGAGAACGCCGTGGCGGTGAACACGATATAGGGCTCCCGGGTCAGTCCGTAGATCGCTGGGATGGAGTCCAGAGCGAAAAGAATGTCGGTGCCGCCGATGGCCACCATCACCAGCAGCATCGGGGTCAGCATCCGGTGCCCGTTGACCCGAGTGGTCAGCTTGTCACCGTCGTAGTCATCAGAGGTTCGCAGCCAGCGCCGGGCCAGCCGCACCACAGCATTATCGGCATCCGGGGCGTTGTTGTGAGTGAGCTCCTTCCGGAGCATATTCGCTGCGGTGACCAGCAGAATCAGGCCGAAGAGGTAGAAGACATCGCTGAACAGATGAATCAGCCCAGCACCCAGCATGATGAATGCGGTGCGGGCGATCAGCGCGAAGACGATGCCGAACAGCAGGACCTTCTGCTGGTACTTCCGGGGCACGTTGAAGCTGGAGAGGATCACCAGGAACACGAAGAGGTTGTCCACGGAGAGGGCCTTCTCCGTGAAGTATCCGGCATAGTACTCCACCGCATGAGCCGTATCGCCGAAGAGCAGGAAGACCAGCCCGAACAGCAACGCAAGGCCGACGTACACGCTCGACCAGATGGCCGCTTCACGCAGCGTGGGCTCATGGGCCTTGCGGACGTGGGCGAAGAAGTCGAAGGCCAACAGGCTGAGAATGGCGGCAATGGTGAGTCCCCAGACCAGGGGTGTGATCTCCATGAGGGATCCTTTCGAGACAGCGACGGTATGGTGCATCGTCGCGAGTCTCTCCACCCGAACCGCTGTGGCTTCAGGATGCTGTGCCCGGCGAAGCCCGATTGCTCCGCGTGCTGACGTTCACAGCTTCAAGGGATACTCCCTCACGCGCTGTCAATCATACATCTCTCGCGAGGGCGCAGCGGCTCAGTAGACTGTGTGCCGATGGGGATTCGTGAGCTGAGAATCCATGGAGTCGGCGGGGCTCCAGGCCCGGCTGCGCTCAGTGTGCCCGCGGCAGAGGCCGTGACCATCTATCGGGGCCGCCGCACCCGGGTGCTGGCCCGGCGCAGCGATCAACGAGTGCAGGCCTACGACTGGGGCAGGCTCACCACCGACTCCCCGCACCAGCCGCTCTGGGTCCTGCTGCTGCCCTTCACCCTGATCAATGTTGCCGGCTGGGCACACGGACACTTCGCCCACAACCGGCTGCGCCTGAGACTCACCCGAGCACTGGTGCACCTGGCCGCCGTGCTGCTCACCGCCGGCTATGTGCTCTGGGCCGCGATCATCGGCATCGACTATCTCGGCTACCAGGCACTGGGAAGGATCAACGACGCCGCCCGACTCGGCGGGGTGCTCGCCGGCTTCCTGCTCACCGCGGCAGTCCCGCTTCTGCTGCTGATCATCGCCGATGCCACCAGGCGCAGGTACGAACGGGTGGACCCCGGCCACGGAGTGGGAACACGTGACGGCACAGCCCGGTGGAAGCAGGGGGAGGACCTGGTCAGCGAGCAGTTCTTCGCTCACGACCGCAGCCTGCAGAGGCTGCTGGGCATTCACGGCGCGGTGATCGCAGCCACGGTAGGCGGCGTCGTCGTACTCACCGTGCTCAGCTGGGGCGGGCCGAACCTGGGTCTGGGCAGGGTCTTCCTAGCCCTCGGCCTGGTGCAGATGCTGGTGGCGGTGCTGCTGGCCGCGGTGTGCTGGGCTCCCGGCGGACGGTTTCCGGGACAGCAGGGACCGCGGGCACTGCCAGCCTCTGCGGTCACTATGGCGGTGGCCCTGGGCAACGGATTCTGCGCGGGCTTTGCCCTGCTGGCCGCCCAGCTGGTGGGTATCCGTTGGGACCGTTGGGGCCAGGAACTGGCGCTCATTGAGGCGTTTGTCATGACGCTGCTGGCTTGGGCTGCCGCGCTGGGGATCTGGATAGCACGACGCCGTGGGCGCGGGAATGCCGATGAGCTCCCCGCCCGCACCAGCCCAGAAGGTGAGCAGCCAGACGGGGTCACCGAAGCGCTGCGGGCCCAGGTGGCTGCGGCCCGGGGGAAGGCTGAGGCAGCCAAGACTGCTCCGCAGCTGGTCACCGTGTTCGCTGCACTGTTCCTGGTCTCCTCGCTGGCAGTGATCCTGCTGCGGTTTGACCCCGGGGCGGCGATGGCAGATTGGATCCAGCCGCCGGAGCCCGGAGTGCTCTCCTGGGCCGCAGCTGTGCTGCTGCCGGCAGTGGCATTGGGGGCAGTTTGGCTGGTCTGGCACTCCAGCCGCAAGCGTGCCCTGAGACGCACCATCGCGGCGGTATGGGATGTGCTGACCTTCTGGCCGCGCCGGTACCATCCCTTTGCGGTGCGGCCGTTCACCGAACGGGCCGTACCAGAGTTCCAACGGCTGATCACCGAGCGGATCCGGAGCGACGGCGGGCTGATCGTCTCTGCGCACTCCCAGGGCTCCGCGCTAGCCTTCGCCGCACTGGCTCCAATGGGCTCGGCCATGCTGCACCGCTGCGGGCTGCTGACCTACGGCTCGCCGGTCACCACCCTGTACGGGCAGGTCTTTCCGGCCTACTTCGGCCAGACTGCGGTAGAGGATCTGTGCGCACGGCTGGCAGCGGGCCGCGGCGGCTGGGTGAACCATTACCGGCTCACTGATCCGATCGGCGGTCCGGTGATCGGCAGTGGTGACCCGGATGTGGACCTTCAGCTGCCAGACCCTGCCGAGCCCGCGGCGCCGCTTGGCTCGCCCACCTCAATCGACCCGGGAGGGCTGGAGCAGGCTCCACTGTCCGCTCAGCTCAATCCGGCGTCGGTGTTCGCTGTGTCTGGCCGGGACCCGGAGCCGCTGCGTCCGGTGTGGGCAGATGTGGCCGGCCACCAGCTCTACCGCAAGGAGGCCGCTTATAAGCAGGCTGTCGCCGACTTCCGGACCGGATTAGGATGAGGGCACTATGCCGGAGCTTCCTGAGGTGCATGCGCTCGCTGTCGATCTGGAGTCCCGTCTGAAGGGACGTATGGTCGACCGGCTGGATGTGCTCGCCTTCCACGCGCTGAAGACCTTCGACCCGCCGGCCACGGCCTTGTCTGGCCTGACCGTGCAGCAGGTCGGACGGCACGGCAAGTTCCTGGACTTTGAGATCGGGGATCTGCATCTGACGGTGCACCTATCGTTGGCCGGCTGGATCCGCTGGCGGGACAAGGCCCCGGCCGGCATGCCGCCGAGGAAGAGCCCGATAGCCGCCCGGCTGGTGCTGGATGACGGCACCGGGCTGGATATCACCGAGGCGGGCACTCGTAAGGCGCTGGCCCTGCATATTGTGCGCGACCCGGCTGAGGTGCCTGGGATTGCCAAGCTGGGCCCGGACGCTCTGGAGCTCGATGAGGCAGGCTTCGCCGAGATTCTGAAGTCAGCGGGAAAGTCCCGGATCAAGAATGTGCTGAAGAAGCAGTCGTTCATCGCCGGTGTCGGCAACGCTTATTCCGATGAGATTCTGCATGCGGCCAAGATGTCGCCCTTCCAGCCGGCCGACATGGAGTCGGAGGGCGTTGCGCGTCTCTATGCTGCGATGCGCCAGACACTTCAGGAGGCCCTGGCCCGGGCGGAGGGGCAGCCGGCAAGTGAGCTGAAGAAGGAGAAGAAGACCGCGCTGCGTGTCCACGGGCGGTTCGGCGAACCCTGTCCGGAATGCGGTGAGGCGATCAAGCAGGTGGTCTACAGCGGATCCAGCTTCCAGTACTGCCCCACCTGTCAGAACGAGGGCAAGTCATTCTCCGATCGCGGCATGGACCGCCTGTTCTGAGGGCTGGTGCCCGCATTCACCCGCCCGTTGTTGCACGTGGGGGCCGGATCCGGGCCGTCAGTGAAACAACGGCCGGGTAAATCCGTGTAGTACACCAGGCGGTCACGCAATCAGAGCAGGAGGTCGACCACATCGCATGCCAGTGCTGGCTCAAGGAGGGGTCGGGTAGGCCAATCTGAAGGTAAGGCTTCGAAGCTCATACTGTGAGCATCAAATGTCATCAAAAGAGTTTTAATAGTAATATATGGCACATGTTGTACGTGCCGGACCATCCGTCTACCCTGCAGCTGATCACTCCTGGGGCGATTGGCCTGTCCCGGGCGACGCTGATGCGCCGTGTTGACCGCGGCGAGCTGCTGCGACTTCGTCCCGGGGTGTTCGTTGAGGCCGCCAGCTGGTTGCAGGCTAAGCCTTGGGACCGGCATCTGGGGTTGGTGGCAGCTGTGGGACTGCATCACTCGCAGGCGATCTTCTGCCGTGAGACCGCGTTGGCTCTCTACGGTGTGCCGTTGCTGTCTGTTCCTGATGCTGCGCAGGTTCGCGCGTCTAGTTCCTCCTCCGTGGGGAGCTCGAAGCCATACTCCCCGGTGGGTAAGCGGCTTGGAGAAGGGTATGCAGCTCAGTGGAGAAAGCGGTTCGGCTCACAGGTGGGGACTGCATTACGCAGTCTGCCGGTGCGGCGGTATGGCCTAGCCAGTCCTCCCGGCATACCCTCGGGTAGGGCATGGCAGGCCTATCGGAACCCCGATTCTGGCGTGAAAATCGTGCTGGTGCCTGTGCCTGGCGTGGTTGATACGGAGGGACGAGCGGTCCGGGTCCGCGTAGAGTCCCTACCCTTCGTTCTGATAGACACGGTTCCTCGTCTTGGGCCAGAAGGCGGTGTTGTAGCGCTGGATGCCGTCTTGGGAGAGAGGTGCGGTGACGGGACACGGATCGCTCCACAAGAGTTCATGGCAGTGGAGCGCTGGCTGTCCACGAAGAAGGCGGCAGCGACGTGGACCTGGGCGTACCAGTTTGCTGATGAGCGCAGCGAATCGCCCGGCGAATCCCGTTCGAGGGTGCTGATTGCCCAGCTGGGATTCGCGCCCCCAGAGCTTCAACGCAGGGAACGCCTGCCATCGGGGGAGTGGGTGCGCTTTGATTTTTCCTGGTCAGGCGGGCAGATCGTGGGTGAGTTTGATGGTCGGATCAAGTTCGACCAGGCCAAGCTGCTCGCTGGTGGCGATGATCGCAGCGTCTATTGGGCTCAAGTGCGTCGTGAGGAGGCTATTCGGGATGCCGGGCACCGAGTAGTGCGATGGGGATGGGAAGATCTTGCCGATCCCGAAGTGATCGAGCGCAAACTACTGCGGGAAGGGGTGCCGCGGCGTCGCTCGGTAGATTTACCCGATCGTTGTTTCAGCAAAGGGGTCGAATCGCGCTGAACGTGAAACAACGGCTGGGTAAGTAGGGTTATGCGTCTCCAGGATGTCCCTGGACAGGGCCGGCCAGCCATCTTCTGACCTCGCTGGGGGTCCGCAGCTCGATGAAGGTGATGTGGGGATAGCGCATTACCTGTGCCGGCATGGCCTTCCGGAAATTGCCGTGGGTCTTGATCTCCCAGCGGAAGATGTGGTTCTCGTCGGTGAACGCGGTCCAGGGTGCGCGCTCCCGGCAGCCTTGGTAGGCCTCTTCTCCGCTGAGCCAACGGGTGAAAGTCCGCCGGTACAACCGGGGCAGTGCGATGCGTCGTGGCAAATTGAGCCAGATCAGGGTGTCCGCGCGCTCGGCCAGCACCTGTCGGATGCCTTTGGACCCGTACTGCCATTCGGTGATCCACTGGCCTGATGCGGCCAGGGTGAGCGCTTCCTCTCTGAAGGTGGGGCGTTCGGTCCAACCGGGGCCCCAGTGCAGCTTGTCAAGATTGGTGTACGGGAGGTCCCAGAGTTCGCTGAGACGCTTGCCCAGAGTGGACTTGCCAACGCCGGTCACTCCAGCAATAAGGACACGCTGTGGCATATGGGGGAGGGGATCGGTGAAGCTGAGCACATATCTACCCTATGATCTTCTGCCAGATCTTATGGGCAGCCTCCTCATGGGACTGGATGTAGGGCGCATAGGTGGCGGTGCCGGTCAGCTCATCATCTAGTGCCAGTAGGATCTGCTCCCATCCGCCGCTGTAGCCGATCACATTGCGGGGTTCCACCTGAGCATGGGTGAGCCGCAGCAGAGTCTCCTGCCCGACGGGTTCAAGGTCAGCGCTCACCTGGCTGGGGGACTCATTCTGCCACTGCCAGCGATAGGCCAAGCGCTTGGGCTTATCGCACTCCAGCACCCTGCCTCGGCCAATATCATCTTCAGGCTCGCCGCCGAGGTCCACGGTGAAAGTGTCTCCCACAGCACTGGGGGCGGGGTCGGTGAAGGTGCCGAACCAGCCAGAGAGCCGCTCAGGGGAGGTGAGAGCATCCCACAGGTCGGCGGGCGCTGTTGCATAGCGGCGTTCGAAGATCAGGGTGGGCTCATTCTTGGTGCCTTCAAGCCGGCGGGTGAATTCCTCTACAGGATTCATCAGTGTGCACTCCGTTCCTGTTGCGCCATTCCATGTTCATTTATAACTATTGCATTATATAACTGATAGTGCAATAGTGGTGCTGTGCATGCATTGGATGTCTTAGGCGACCCCACCCGTCGGCGCATCGTCGAGGAGCTGGCCGAGGGTGCCCGCCCCGCAGGGGATCTGGCCGAGGTGCTTCATGTGGAGTTCGGCATCTCCCAACCGGCAGCCTCCCGGCACCTGCGCGTGCTCAAGCAGGCAGGTGTCGTCGAAAGCACGGTGGATGCCCAGCGCCGGCTCTACTCACTGAGACCGGAGGCGGTGGAGGACGTGGCTGCCTGGGCCCAGCGCATCTCCCGGTTCTGGAACCAGCGGTTGGATGCCCTGGAGACCGAAGTCGCCCGCGGAAAGGCTGCGCGGCGGAAAACAGAGAGGAACAGATCATGACAGTGGAAGCACTAGCAGGATTCGCCGATATGCGAGTCGACGGGGACCGGGGGAGTGTGCGGTTCGCGCGTCGGATCAGCACAAGCCTGGCCGATGCCTGGAATGTGGTGACCGAGCCGGAGCGGATCACCCGCTGGTTCGCCCCCGTCAGCGTCGAGGGCAAGCAATGGGTGACGTATTGGGACGGTGATGAGTGTGAATACGCCAAAGGTGAGATCCTGCGCTGCGAGCCGCAGCAGCTGATCGAGGTCAGCTGGCAAGCCAGCGACGACGCCGTGCCCCTTGTCGACACGGTGCTGCGAGTAACTCTGACTCCAGAGGACGACGCCGTGCTCTTAGTCCTGGAGCATGAGCAGCTGCTGGCTGCCGACCTCAGTCAGTACGGACCTGGTTGGCACACCTACCTCGACCGGCTCCCGGACGGCGACCCGAATCTCGACTGGTCAGCCCGTTACCGCGAGCTCAAGCCACAGTATGAGGAACTCATCAAGGCTTCCTGACCCTCAGGGCGCAACAGGGAAGTGTGGCCTCATCGTGGGATGCTTGACTCTGACACAGTGTCAGAGGGTGAGGTAGAAGCGTGCTATCCATTGGAGCCTTCGCGCAGATCGGTCAGGTCACCCATCGCATGCTTCGGCATTGGGACCAGACCGGCCTCCTGGTGCCGGCACACACCGACCCCTTCAACAGCTACCGGTCCTACGACCCCCAGCAGCTCGAACGGCTGCACCGGATCGTAGCCCTGCGGCAGCTGGGCTTCGGCATTGAGGACATCTCTTCACTGCTGGCCGACGGTATCGACGCTGAGCAGCTGATGGTGATGCTGCAGCGGCGTCGTGCCGAAGTTGAGGAGGAGCATAGGACGGCAGCCGCCAGGCTTGCTGATGTCGAGCGGAGGCTTCACCTCATCGAAAGGGAGAGACCCATGTCCAGTGTCGAAGTCATCAAGAAGCCGCTTTCAGCAGCCCAGCTGGCTGCCCGGACTGTGAAAGTGAATGAGCAGCCTGAACTGATCAACGTGGTCGGTCCCACCTTCGACGCCGTTGCTGAGATCATCGGTGGGACCTGCGGGGCCCTAGAGACTCCCATCGCGGTCTATTCCTCGGCAGAGGAGGGCATCGAGGCCACCATAGGCTATGTCTACAGTGGGCAGGCCCAGGAAGGTGTCGATCTGATCCCCCTGCCGGCCGAGAATGAGGCGTTCGTGACCGTGCATCTCGGCGAGATCCAGGGCATCGGCAGCAGCTGGCAGGCCCTGCACGAGGAGATCCTCGCCCGCGGCTATGAGCCCTCCGGGCCGTGCCGTGAGCTTTACCTGAGAGCGGACGAGGCCGGGCGAACCGACCAGTTCGTCGTCGAGCTGCAGCAGCCTGTCCGCTCGATCTCCTGAGTGCTCAGAGGATGGGATCCCCGGCCTGGCCTTAGGTGCTTTGCTGCAGTGCGAACGTTCAGCGTTTTCTGACCCAGCAGAGGCAGAAGGGGTGGCCCGCAGGATCCGCGTATACGCGGAAAGCGGCCTGTGGATCATCGTCGGTCTCCTCCTGAAGAACAGTTGCGCCCAGCTCCATGACACGCTGATGCGCCGGTGCGATCTCCTCCACCCACAGGTCCAGGTGAATCTGCTGCGGCTGGCCATCGGGCCACTGAGGCCGAACATGGTCGGGGGCTAGCTGAACACCGACTTTAGGGGCACCGTCGACCAGGACCATATGCCAATCGTCCTCGGCATCGACTGCGCCGCCGAGCACCCCGGCCCAGAACTGACTCTCTGCGTGCAGGTCTGCGGCGTCGAACACCACTACTTGGTGATTGATCTTCATGTGTCTGTCTCCTCTCAACGTGATCCGGACAATACTGCTCATCGGAGTCTTCTTTATCAATTGTCAATGACATCGGGGAACCTTGATGTGGATCACCACGGCTGAGGCTGCTGCAGTCGCTGGAGGATCGCGGCCTCGTGTTGGGCAGAGGCATACCGGCTGAGCTCCTCACTTCGTCTCCGGCGTGCGGTGGCGACAGCCCGGCGAACCCTCCTCAGTTCCGCCTGTTGCTCGGCCCACCTCACCAGAGCCCGGCCCAAGGACAGGACGAGCCGTTCAGGCTGCGAATATTGAGGAGCTGCTGACGCGGGTGCCTGGTTCGTCATGTCAGACACTCTTCCAGCAATACCGGACAGGAAATGTCCGTGACCGGTGAGAAGGCTAGGACGTGTCTTCAGGGACGCCACATTCCGGTTCCGCACTAGGGGAGCACCCTGATCCGGGGGAGTGTGTGCAGAGCTCGGTCACCGCCTCCCCCTATGAGCATCCGGTCCGAGTTGGTCTGCATGCGCCGGCAGAGGGGGTCCGCCGCAGAGCGCCCTTACAGGTGGCACGCATTGAGCTGGACGAGACAGAGATCCTCAAGCCTGCCGAGTGCTGTGACCTCGCGGCGAACCTGGCCGGCTGCCTGAGCGCCATGGCCAGCTGAGGAGTCATCCAGAAGCGGCCCGGCGGGCGAAGGCCGGAGTCGGTTCGGGTCGGATCCCATGCGAGACCAGCCGGGCGGGCAGGGCACTGAGCACTGGCACACCCCGCAGCACAGCAACCAGAGGCGCCGGGGCCCCGCTGCGCCTGCCCTCAAAGGTCGGTTGAAGCACCGCTCGGTTCACTGCGCGCTGGGCGGTCTGCACAACACGGGTGGGAAGCATACGGCGTTTTTGGACCTGGGCGAGGTCATCGGCGGCAACTGTGCCGCGCTGCAGGGCCGGCTCCAGGATTCGAGCAGCGGCCACGGCGTCCTGGACAGCCAGGTTGATGCCGACCCCGCCTACCGGGGTCATCGCGTGAGCGGCATCGCCGATGCACAGCGCTGCATCGGCGTACCAGCGCCGTAGCAGGTTCAGCCGCACATCGAGCATATGCACCTGGTCCATCGTGGTGATTGAGTCCACCCGATCGGCGAAAGCCGGGCAGAGCGCAGATATACGGCGGCGGAAGCTCTCCACGCCTTCGCCCCGCAGCCGCGCATCACTGCCTTTCGGCGCCAGATAGGCGAGCTGAAAATAGTCTTCTCGATGCAGTGTCAGCAGCACCTCGCTGCCCCGGATCAACGGGGCGATGCGGACCTCGTCCTGATCCTCGGGACACCGGGGCAGTCGGAACCACCAGGCGTCGAAAGGGACTCGGTACGCCACCTCAGGGAGATCCAGCTCCTGCCGCAGCCGGGAGCTGCGGCCCTCGCACACCACGGTGAGATCAGCGCGGACCTCGCGCTCAGTGCCGTCCCGGTTCGACCGATAACGTACACCGGCGACTCTGCCGCCTTCCTGCAGCAGACTCAGGCTCTCGGCCTCCATGCGCAGGGTGAACGAGGGTTCTTTCGCCGCCTCCTCGGCCAGGAGGTTGAGCAGATTCCACTGCGGGACCATGCCCACATAGTTGTACGGCTCAGGAAGCCGGTTGAAGTCAGCGATGGTGACCATGGAGCCGTCCCTATCCGGAAGCTCCAGGTTGCCCAGTCTGCCCTGCGGCAGTCTCCGGAACCGTTCGGCGAGCCCCAGATCATCAATGAGCCTCATCGTGGAGGCGTGGACCGTGTCACCGCGGAAGTCGCGGAGGAAGTCGGCATGCTTCTCCAACACGGTGACCGCGATCCCGGCGCGGCCCAGCAGCAGGCCGAGTACGATCCCGGCAGGCCCGCCACCAGAGATGAGGACTGTGGTGCGCTCAGTGCCGCTCATGAACTCAGCTTAGTGAGGGCTGGTGACCTCGCATAGGCTGAGGACTGTGAGCGCAGGAGTTCAGGTGCAGCCCTGGTGGGGCAGATTGCCGTGAGTCTGGGGAGCGCCTGTACCCGGGGCGCTCGAGGTTGCGGATGGTTGCCCGCCTAGGGTCCGGGTGGGCTGTAGGAGCCGTGGATGGTGGCTGTGTGGTACTGACGGGATTCTGAATGGCGGGTTATTCGTCTTGAGCCGGGAGTGTGCGGTCGGCTCGGTAGGCGCGGATGGTGCTGATCTGGTCCCAGAGGGTAATGGCCCAGATGCCTGCTAGGACAATCCAGACACCTGCCGGAAGATCGAGGTGAGCAGCCAGATCAGGGTGGAGCACCTGCTGGGTGAGGACCGCGGCGGTGAGATAGCTGGCCAGCAGCGCATCTGCTGCGATTCTCACGCCCGTCGAAGCCAGAGTCAGCGGACGTTTCCCGTTCAGTGTCCATACCTCGACGGCGGCCAGCACGGCAAGGAAAGACCAGTAGCCCAGCAGCCACGGCATGGGAAGGTCTGGGTTGATGAAAGTCTCGCCATTGTTGAGGTGCCCGATGTAGAAGAGCGTGGTGGGCAGTGCAGGAACCGATGCCAGCAGGGCGAGCAGCACCAGGCCGATGATGGACTCCACGCGCACTGGGGTTCGCTGGGCCGGTACGGGGTCCAGGTGCTCCACGGTCCAGGGTTCCTGGTCCTGCCCAGAGAGTTCTCGGAAGCCTCCGGCGGGCAGCAGCCGTTCGAAGACAGCTAGGCCGATGGTGATGGCAGCGAATGCGATCAGCAGCGCGAGCACGGTAGTGCCTGCTGCAGCCCCGAGGGATCTGCCGATGAGCGCGCCGATCTGAGGCTCAGGGTCGGTAACGCTGTAGACGATCCCGTTCACCAGCAGCGCCGCCAGCAGTGCGAGCACTCCGACTATAGGCAGAAGCCATTGCAGGCCCCTGATGTAGACGGGGTACAGCTCTGGGCCGATGAGGTGCCGGGGCCGTTGTGTGTATTGGTAGGAGAGCTGCCGCGGATCGCCGAGTTCTTCAAGCACAGAGCGTTCTGCTGCGGCCACATCTGCCGGGGCCGCGCTCTGAGTCCCTGGGCTCTGGGCATCGGCGAGCCGGGCGTCGATCATCTCTGCGATAGCGGCTGAGATCTCCTGGCCGATGTCCTCCCTGTTCGACTCAGGTACGTGCCGGAGGACTGCTTCTACGTAGCGTGAGGTCAAACTGTTCATTGCGGAGAGTCCTTCCAGAGTGCGGTGAGGCTGGTGGTAAGTTCGCGCCACTCGTTCCATAGCGACTGCGCTATCTCGGCGCCTGAATCAGTGAGCGTGTAGTACTTCCGGGGCCTGGGCTCGTCGGTGTTCCACTCCGCTTTCAGAAGTCCCTGCTTCTCCAGGCGGCGCAGCAGTGGGTAGAGGGTGTTTGCCTCGGCGCTGATGCCCGATTCGGACAGCGTAGTCAGCAGTGAGTAGCCGTACTGCGGGGTACGGCATGCGCTCAGGCATGCCATGACAACAGTGCCTCGCCGAAGTTCCTGCTGGTGGCCGGCCCAGACCTCGCACTGCTTATCTCTCATGAGTCACACAATACTGTGTTAAACACAATATTACAACAGAGAGGGTAGTGCGATGATTGAGGCTTGACCTGGAGTGCACTCCAGGTTGCATAGTTGCTGCTATGAGTTCACCAAGTATCGGTAAGAACTCGGACGGGCTGTCGATCGGGCAGGTCGCCCGCAGCACAGGTATCCCGATCGAGACACTGCGCTTCTACGACCGAAGCGGGCTGCTGGGCGATCTGCCACGCACAGCTGGTGGGCACCGGGTCTTCGACAGCGACGCGCTCGGGCTGCTTGACGTAGTGGTTCGACTGCGCCGGACGGGAATGGCCATTGAGGACCTCAAAGCCTTCGTCCATCTGGTGCGTGAGGACCGCGATGTCAGCGGCCGCATCAGCATTTTGCGCGACCATCACAAACAGGTCCGAGAGCAGATGGACCAACTCACCAGGGACCTCGGGGTGGTCGAGTGGAAGATCGCTGCCTACACCGCCATGGAGGCAGGAACTGAGCCCCCTTCTCCGCCGGAGAACTGGCCTGACCCTGTGGGCCTACTGCCCAACCCCGACAACTTCACCAACGGAGAGAAAGAACAACGATGAGCACAGACCAGCAAGTCACAAGCCCCCCGACGCGTCAACTGGGCGCCAACGGTCCCGAGGTCTCTGCACTCGGTGTGGGCACCTGGGCCCTCGGCGGACCGTTCACTGTTGATGGCAGGGACGCTGGATGGGGCGTGGTCGATGACCGGGCCAGCATCCGGGCGCTGCACACGGCCATCGACCACGGTGCCGCACTGATCGACACCGCAGCCGTCTACGGCACCGGGCACAGCGAGCGGATCATCGGACAGGCATTGGCGCAACTGCCTAGTCAGACCCGGGAGCAGATCGTAGTCGCTACCAAGTTCGGGCACCTCTTCGACGAGCAGTCACGTGCTGGTGCGGGCAGTGATATCTCCCCGCAAGCGATCCGCGCCGAATGCGAGGCGAGCCTGCGCCGTCTGGGAACAGAGACCATCGGGGTCTACCAGTTACACGGTGGGGCAGATGGTTCAGATGCTGCTGAGGGGGTCGTCTCCGTGTTGGAGGAGCTGGTCGATGAGGGAAAGATCCGCTGGTTCGGCACCAGTCAGGATGCTCCCGAGATCATCTCCGTCTTTGCGCTGTCCCGGCACGCGGTGGCGGTGCAGAGCCAAGTCAATGTTTTCGGCTGGTCGCAGAGTGTGCTCGAACTGGCCGGGAAGCATCGCCTCGCCGTGCTGGCCCGGTCCCCGCTGGCGATGGGCCTGCTCAGCGGCCGCTATAGCCTGGCCCGCCGGCCAGCTGCCGGCGATGTGCGCCTGGATACCCCGTGGTGGACCTACTTCGACGACGACGCGATGGTCGCCTGGCTGGCCCGCCTCGCCTCTGTCCGGGAACTGCTGACAACCGGCGGCCGCTCGCTGGTCCAGGGGGCGCTGGGCTACCTGTGGGCACTCGATGAGGCGATAATCCCACTGCCGGGAATCCGCACCCCGGCACAGGCTGAAGAGAATGTTGGCGCTCTGCGCCACGGACCCTTGCCTGCCGCCGTCGCCGCCGAGGTAACCGACCTGCTGGCCGACTCACCAGAACGGCGCCGGTGACCAGCCGAGCAGCACGTAGTGGCGGACACAATGAGCCGCGACCAGGGTGATGTAGGGATGAAAGCCGCACTGTTCTCCGGACCGGTGGCGGAAACTCAGCGTCGGCCGAAGCGGGCGAGGTGGTGCCAAACGTACTTCACCGTCTGGGGATCGTGCTCACCGCTCCGGGCAGCGGCTGCGACATCGCGGGGCGTGAGGACTTTCCCCAGCGAGCGGGCCAGGGCCGTTGCGGCCTCACCGCGGAAACCGGGGTCGAGGTCGGCGGTGCGGATAGAGAAGCCCGGGTGATACCCAACGCGGCAGCCCAGCCGTGCAGCTGCCTCGGCCACTTCGCTATCGGCGTGGCAGGGATCGAGGATCACGGCCTCGACGTCCTTGGCGAAGCTCAGCCCCTGGTGGACGTGAGCCTCCACGTAGTCGTCGAGGTAGTCATGTTCGGCGGCATCGGCCAGCGCCTCCAGGGTGGTCAGCCGACCGACGTCGCCGACCTCCGAGGGGAAGAAGACGCTGTCGGGAAAGCAGAAAGTCGCCCGCTCGAGGGTCTGTGGCTGCAGTCTCAGATGTGCTGAGCCGAAGCGCGGAGAGCCGCCGTAAGGGTCCGCGCGCCGGTTCCACGCACCGTAGACTGGCCGGCTCGCCGGATCGGTGTGGTCGTAGCGGGCCTCGAAGAGCCGGGACTCCCAGTGCCAGCGGTCCCCGCCGGGATGCGCGGTAAGGCCGCCGTTGGAGATGCCAGTCTCGAACTGGGAGCGGTAGCGGCCATCGCGCGCCATCGACTCGATGACCAGTCCGCCGCCGAAAGGCCAGTCCGGGTGGAACTGGACAGTGAGGCTGGCTGTCATGCGTTTCAGTATGCCAGAGCTCGTTCTCCCCGATCCTGGGCTTGGCTCGTTAGAGTCAGTCAGCTGAGCGGAGGAGAGTGCGGACAGTCCTGAGCAGGTGGGATTGATGATCGGCATGTCATCCCCGTCTTCTGGTGCACTCATTAGTAGAGTGACTGCTCGATTTTAGGTACTATAACTTCTGCCGCCCTCGTGTTGTTGTTTATCCCAGGAGTCCCAGCCATGTCCGAGCAGAGCATCACGGTCACCCTCGACTCGAAGCTCATGCCTGCATTTGCAGTCGCCGGCGCTGTGCTCGGCGCGGCGACGGCGTTTCTGGTCGGCCCGGTGGTGTCCTGGCTTCTGGACCGTGTGGACTCGGCCCCGGGGCCGCTGCGGCTGATTGACCAGTTGCCGTTGGTCTGGTCGGTTCCACTGCTGACGGTGTTTGGTGCTGTGGGCGGATGGATAGTCTTCAGTCTCTGGAATGATGAGGTGGGCCGCGTCGTCGTCGATGAGGAGAAAGTCCGCATCGATACCAAGACGGGCTCCGCTGAGTTCACCCGGGATGAGGTCTCACAGGTCTTCCTGGACAAGGACGAGATGGTGCTGACCGATGCGGTATCCCGGGAGCTCTCACGCACCGGCTCGGACAGTGGGCTGGCAGGCAGGCTGGCTGAGGCTTTCACGGCTTTCGGCTATCCCTGGCAGGGTGCGAAGGATCCCCGGGATTCCGCGTTCGTGGAGTGGGTGGACCGCAGCGGGGCTCTGGATGAGTCGGTCCATACCCTGCTGAGGGCACGTCGCCGCGCTTTTGCGGATGGCAGGGCCGGCGAGGCGGAGTCCCTGCGTGAACAGCTGGCTGCCCAGGGCGTCGTGGTCCGCGACCGAGGGGACAAGCAGCAGTACCGCCGCATCCCTGCTGCCTAGCGTCCTGAGAAAGAGTGATGGGGTATGTCTGAAGTGCGGCCAGTACTCATTCTCCCGATCCCGGCCATGGCCCGTTAGCGTCAGTGCCGCTGAGGCGGGCGGCCTGGCGGATCAGATGGTGACGCTCGGGCAGATTGCTCGCCTTCTGCGCAGCCAGTGAGTAGAGCCGGGAGGCGGTGGCGAAATCGCCGTTGAGCTCATGCAGATAGGCAGAGGCAGCCGTGTGCCGGGGCAGTGAGGCATCGAGCTGCGCGAGCGCGGCCAGCCCCGAGGCAGGATCGTGGGCATGGCCCAGGGCAACGGCACGGTTGAGCTTGGCAATGGGGCTCTCGGTCTGACTCACCAGTTCGTCGTACCACTGAAGTATCTGTTCCCAGTCCGTCTCCTCCGGAGCCTGGGCGTCAGCGTGCAGGGCAGCGATGGCCGCCTGCGCCTGAAACTCTCCGAGGCTGTCCTGTGCCAGTGCTCGCTGCAGAATGTTCACTCCCTCGGCGATCCGTGTGGTGCTCCAGAGGCTGCGGTCCTGCTCGGCCAAGGAGATCAGCCTGCCGTCCTCGGCGGTGCGTGCCGGTCTGCGGGCCTCAGTGAGCAGCATCAGGGCCAGTAAGCCGTGGACCTCCGGGTGATCGCTGAGCTTGGTCAGCTCACGGGCGAGGCGGATAGCCTCGGCAACCAGGTCCACCTCACCGGAGTAGCCCTCATTGAAGATCAGATAGAGCACGCGCAGCACTGTGCTCAGGTCCCCCGGTTCGGTGAAGTGAGCCTCGGCCAGCTTACGTTTGGCCCGACTGATGCGCTGAGCCATCGTGGACTCCGGCACCATATACGCCTCGGCAATCTGAGCTGTGGTCAGGCCGCCCACCGCCCGCAGTGTCAGTGCCACCGCTGAGGACTGCGTCAAGACCGGATGTGCGCAGAGCAGGTAGAGCTGAAGGCTGTCGTCCTTCCCACTGGCAGGTCCCGGGGGCGGCTCTGCCAGAACCAGCTCCTCGCGACGCCGTCGTGCCTGCTCTGAGCGGGCGGCATCCAGGAATCGGTGCCAAGCTGTGCTGATGAGCCACCCTTTGGCGTCCCGCGGGGGATCTTTCGGCCAGCGGTGCAAAGCCAGCAGCAGCGCTTCCTGAACAGCGTCCTCCGCCGAGGCGAAGTCTGCACCGCGACGGATGAGGATGCGCAAGGTATCCGGGATGAGGCTGCGCAGCAGGCGTTCATCCATCATCGACCTATTCAGCGGTCTCCGGCGCCTGGCTCAAGAAAGGGCGCAGCTCCAGCCATTCATGGATCGGTCTGCCTCCGGCACCTGGGGCTGCTGAGAGCTCCCCAGCCAGCTCCACGGCGCGTTGACGGTTCTCCACATCGATCACCATCCATCCGGCGATGAGGTCCTTGGTCTCCGGAAACGGGCCGTCGGTCACCGGCGGGCTGCCTGGACCGTCGTAGCGGACCCACTCGCCCTCAGGAGCAAGCGCCTGACCGTCGACGAACTCCCCGGTCTCCTTCAGCCGGTCGGCGAACTCGTTCATGTACTGGATATGAGTGGTGACCTCATCCGGGGTCCACTGGTCCATGGGGGTGCTGTTCACCGGATCCGGGGCGCCTCGGTAATGCTTCAGCAGCAGGTACTTGGCCATGATGATCTCTCCTTTGCTTCAGCGCAGCCACCGTGGCTGCGTCTACTCCGGGGACGGAGCCGCCGGCGGGATTTCGACACCTGTCTTCGAATGTAATGCTCGCAGGATTCCTGCGGAAGTGTTCCCATGAAAGAATCTATCAGTGATAGATTATCTATCGTCGATAGGAGAACATATGACAACAGTCGGATTGATCATTGCGGCTGCGGCAGGAGCAGCCATCTTTGGTGTAGGACTCTGCTACCTGATCATCCCCCGGGGGATGGCGGATAGTTTCGGGCTGACTCATCTGCCGCAGGCCTCAGCAACATCGTGGCTGCGGGTCAAGGGTGTACGCGATGCGGTGGCCGGAGTGGTCGCTGCGGTGCTCTTGGTGGCAGCTGAACCCATCGTTGTTGCCTGGTGCGTTCTGGCGTTCACCCTCATCCCGATCGGCGATGCAGCGCTCGTGCTCGGCAGTAGGGGGAAGAAGACTGCAGCCTGGGGGATCCATGGGAGCACCGCGGCTCTCATGCTGCTCAGCGTCGGGCTCATCCTGGGAGGGGCGTGATGGCATCACCGCGCGAGCGGAGGTACCGCATCCGGCAGGAGCGGATTATCGAACACGCCCGTGGGATCGCTGAGAGCGAGGGATGGGCAGCCGTGAGCACCCGCCGACTGGCTCAGCAGATCGATCACAGCCAGCCGGTGATCTACCAGCATTTCCGCAGTCGCGAACACCTCGTCGCTGCGGTGGTCACCCAGGGGTTTGTGGAGCTGACCTCGCTGATCCGTGAGGCTTCCGCTGCGGCAGGCGGTGGATTGGAGCAGCTGTGCTGGTCCTACCTGGACTTCGGCAGGCAGAACCCAGCTCTGTACGAGGCGATGTTCACCAGGCCCACCCATCTTAGGTTCGCGCAGGAAGATACTCCCGCAGAGCTGCGCGAATCTTTCGAAGCCCTGGCCGAAGTCATCGTCAGGGCGGCCGGTGACAGGGCCGATGAGGACGTCGCAGCGTTGACAGAGCTGTTCTGGGCCACCTGTCATGGGCTCACCAGCCTGCACCTGGCCGGCCGGATTCCAGGCGATCATCTCAAGGGTCAGGTGGAGCGGATCTGCACGATGATTCGCGGCTGAGCTCCTAGCGGTGCTGCCCAGTCTGTTTCGGGAACCCCTATTCGCTCACCCTGATGCTGCGAATCTGCGGAGCTGTTGACGCCAGCTTCTCATCGTAGGGGTCAGCGGTGCGTCTCACCATCTTGTGCAGTGTTCTGCACGTGCTTTAAGCCGTGATATCGAGGCGGTGAGCGTTTCTTCGGTTGTGGACCGTGCTCTGGAGATTCGGGCGGAATCAGTCAGCTGTGACCAGTCGTAGGTATGAGTAACCTCGGTGCCGCCAGCGTCGAGATACTCCAATTCCCATCGCCAGAGATGCCCAGCCGGGGCCTGGCCTACGTCGGAGGGCTTCCATGCGATGAGCGTGCCTTCGGCGAACTCGACAACGTGGTTCTCACGTAGGCTGCCGCTGGTCAGGCGCATGGTGAAGACTTGACCCACGGCGGTGATCCGCTGACCTTCTGCGGCTTCAGCCAGATTGTCATTGCCGTCCCATGCCGGCTGTTTTGCGGGATCTGCGATGAGCTCGAAGATGACGGCGGCGGCCGCGTCGATCGTGTCACTTGCGGCGACAACTTTGGTCTCCTCGCTCACGTGCTCAGCTTCTCACAAAGGCTTGTTTGATGCCATGTTGCGGGAAGATATGGTCCTTGCCGTCAGGAGGAGGTGACAGGCCCTCGCCGCGCCGCGAGGGAAATGGCACTGTCTGCTCACTGGGCGATGAGGGCTGCGCGCAGCTCGTCCGGGAGGCCATTGGTGGCCAGGCGCAGGGTGGCGCGAGGGATCCGCTCACGGTGCCGGCGCAGGAACTCCAGCATTCGGTCCTGGTCTATCTTGCCCACTTCCCGCAGTGCGGTGCCGACCGGCTTGGTGACCAGCTCGGAGTCGTCGTCGAGCAGCATCTCCGCCAGCGCCAGCGGGTCGTCGAGGTCACCGGCCCGGATGATCCAAAAGGCGGCGGTGATCGCCGTCCGGCGTTCGAGGGTGACATCGGAGCCTGCGAGTTCGAAGATCGGCTCGCGCGACTTGTCGAGCAGATACCAGCCCACCACGCGGGGTGCGGCCCGGTCCACCAGGTCCCAGGCAGTGATCCGGTGATGGTTGTCCATATAGGTGTCATAGAGGTCCCCACGGCCTGCGTCGGTCAGGCGTCGTCGTGCCTTGAAGTCCAGGATGGCGACGGCGACCATGCGGACCTCGTACCACCGGCTCGCCAGCAGGTCCGGGACCTCTGCCACGGGCAGCTCCGTCCAGGCCTTGGCGGTGTCGAAGACGTCTTTCATCCGCACCCCGACGGCCTCCATGCCGCTTTCGGCAGGCAGCCGCCGGGTGATCTTCTCGTGCTCGGTCTCGCTGCGCAGCTCGTTGAGCCTCGCGTAGATCTCTTCGGTGCCCGATGTGGCACTCATCGGAGTGTTCATACGCTCATCAGCACCTCTTCCAGGCGGGCGTAGCTGGTCTCCATGCCATCGGTCATTCCGGTGGCGAGGATCGCATCGCGCTGTTCCTTGGAGTCATAGGTGATGACCAGGGAGAGCAGAGTCCCACCTTCCACCGGAGTGAGAGTCTGTTCGTTCAGAGCTGGCGGACCTTCGAAGCCCTCCATGGATTCAGTGGTCACCTCGCGGTAGGGCGGCTGGGACTCCTTCACCTCGCCGGCGAGGGCGAATCCGTTTTCGCCGTTGGCATCCGCCCATGCGTAGCGGTAGCTCTGACCAGCAGCGGTGGCCACCTGGCAGTCGGTGAACTGCCAGCCATCCGGACCCAGCAGCCAGCGCTTCAGCAGCTCGGGAACGTGGTGGGCATCCCAGACCTGCTGGACGCTGCCACGGATCACACGGCTGATCCGGATCTGGGTGTCGCTGAGCAGCTGCGCCTCGACAGGCAGGCTGGCAGCAAAGGAGCTCAGATCGGCGAGGACATCGTCGATCTGTCCCATGGCAGCCTTGGTGCCTTCCTCCATGCCCATGCTGATGAGCTGTTCCATCTCTTCAGTGGAGTTGAAGGCGGTGTATCCGGTGAGGCGGGATCCCTGTTCGGTCGCTTCAAAGGCGAAATGCATCCGTATCGATGGCATCTGCTCATTGGGCTGACCGTCCTCGTCGGCGAACCCGCTGACCATCTCGAAGGACTGCCCCTCGGCCACCGAGAGGAACTCCCAGTAGTTGTATGAACGGTTTCCTGCTGGCCCGGTCATGTAGTACTCGCTGCGTCCGCCCGGGTAGAGATCATGCCGGGTGAATGTCGCCGGGTACTCCGGCGGGCCCCAGAATTTCTCGAGCTGGCGGGGATCGGCATAGGCGTCCCAGAGTCGGCGGACGGGGACCGGGAAGTCGGCGATGATGGTCATCGTCAGGTTCTCTGGGTCTTTGTCGACTGTGGTGATGGGCATGGCCGAGCCTTTCATGCGGTGGTGTGGGTCAGTTTTGGGTAAGCAGAGCATCGAGCCGGTCGATGCGGCCCTGCCAGAGTGGTGCATAGGCGTTCAGAATATACAACCATTTGGTTTCACATTAGAGTATGACGACGCCGCGGTCAATACTTGGGTGCCAGTGGCTCTCAATAACCTGCCACGAGAAGGGTAGGAGCCTGCTGAACGGGGAGTGGTGACTCTGCCGCAGGGATTACTGGGTGGGGGCGATGATCTGGATGAGGTTTCCGCAGGTGTCGTCGAACACCGCTGTCATCACAGCACCCATGTCAGTCGGCCTCTGGGTGAACTTCACGCCAAGGGCGCCCAGGCGGTGGTACTCGGCCTGGACGTTGTCCACCGAGAACTGGGCCACCGGTATCCCATCGGCCGCCAGCGCCTCCCGGAAGGGCGGCGCCGCCGGATGGGCTGCGGGTTCAAGCAGCAGCTGTACGCCGTCTGGATCCTCGGGTGAGACGACGGTGATCCATCGGTGCTCGCCGACTGGCTCGTCGACCTTGGTCACGAACCCGAGTGTTTCGGTATAGAACGTCAGTGCGGCTTCCTGGTTGTCAACGAAAACACTGGTGAGGGAGACTCGCATGACCTCAGACCGCCTGGTCGGGAAGATGCTTGGCCGCCCACAAGCGTCCCGGCTCCGGGTCTACGCCGAAGCGCTCGGCGTAGAGTTCGTGAATCTCTGCCCACGGCCGGTGTGCTCGCTCTTCAGAGAGTGGCCTGCCGGCGAGGTGAGGTTCAAGTCGGGACAGGTAGGTCTCCCAGCCGGTCGCGGTCTGCGCGGCAGGAAGATCGTCGATGATATGGGTGAAGACCAGCTGGCACCCGTCACCTTCCTCAGTCAGTTCAAAGCTCTGCGGCTGGCCGGCGAAGACCCAGGTCAGCCGATGCGGTGCATCAACCTGCGTCACCTCCACGGACATACCGCCGGCGTCGATGGTTTCGCCAGCGGCGGGTGTCCAGTCTGCGGCACCGGGAAAGAACTGCTCCAACTCAGCGGGCACGCTGACTGCCTGCCATACTTGCTCGATGGGATAGTCGAGCCCCAGCTCGAAACGCAGTGCCGGCCGGCCGTCGATGGTCTGCAAAGTTCCATAGGCCCTTGGATCGGACATGGGGGTTCCTGCTTTCTCTCGATATGGCCAACGGTCGGTGATCTCGCGCAACGGGGCGGTGCTGATGGAGTGAAACTTGTACCGCCCCTCCTTCGCTGCGATCACCAGTCCGGCCGCCTCCAGCACCTCCAAGTGCTGGGAGACGGCCTGACGGGAGGAGGTGAGGCCGTGCCTCGACGCCAGGCGGCCGCACAGTTCGAACAAGGTCTGCCGATCCCGCTCAAGGAGTTCGTCGAGGATGATTCGCCGAGTCGCATCGGCTAGCGCCTTATACACATCACCCACAACTCGACAATAGGCAAGTGAATACTTGCATGTCAAGTGGAAGGGAGATGCGCAGTTGGGAGGACACGCACCCGCCCACCGGGCGATAGGGTCGATATATGCCTGATATGCATTACACCCACCTGCGGCTCGCCCGTGTTTACGACCCTTTGGACCCGGACCGTAGTGACCTCGATACCTACATAGAGCTGATCGAGGACATGGGAGCCGCTGCTGTTCTCGACGTGGGGTGCGGAACTGGGAGCTTAGCCTGCCTGCTGGCGGAGCGAGGCGTCAGAGTCCTCGGCGTTGACCCAGCCGCTGCCTCTGTTGAGGTGGCCCGTTCCAAGACGAGATCCGATCTGGTCGAATGGGTGGTCGCAACGGTGCCTGAGGTGGTGACTGACCCCGCCCAGCAGGGTCGGTACGACGTTGCCACAATGACCGCCAATGTGGCCCAGGTCTTCCTGGAGGATGATCAGTGGCTGGCCACCTTGAAGGCTATTCGGCGCTGCCTGAAGCCCGGCGGGGTTCTGGCCTTCGAGACCAGGAAGCCGGAGGTCCGTGCCTGGGAGGGTTGGACCAAAGAGCTGACTCGGCAAGTGGTGGACATCGAGGGTGAAGGGTCTGTGGAGGAGTGGAAGCAGCTGACTGGAGTCGACGGCGAGTTCGTCAGCTTCGAATCTCCCACCATCTTTCACACCGATGGCGAGCGCATCGTTTCTCTCTCCACGCTGCGATTCAGACCCGAACAGGTCCTGCGGCGAAACCTGGCAGAGGCCGGTTTTGCTCAGGTGGAGGTTCTCGACCTGCCCTATGCGCCAGACCGCAGCTGGTTGTTCATCGCCCATGCCTGAGCCTGCTCACCGCACGCCGGGTCGCAGGACGCGGTAGTGGCGGGTGTGGGCACCTCATGCATGAAGGCCGCGATCTCCGGATAGTGCTGGTGAGCCTCGGGAGAGAGCCAGAACTCCGCGAAATGATCGTAGGTACGCCGCCCCAGCAGAAGGGTGCCGACGTGTGGAGACTGCCGGGCCTGGCGGGTCTTCCAGACGAAGAGCTCGGGATCGTCAGTGTTCCAGTCCAGGCGCTGCTCGGTGTCCTCCACAAAGCCGTCCAGGGAGCAGAAGATGAAGGCGAAGACCTGCGGCGATCGTGTGGTGCTGGTAGTGGTGATCATCTCATTCAGTCCATCAGCGGGTGGATGGTGGTGGAGCCGTAGCTGAGGTGGGGCATATCGGCTGCGACCTGCTCGGCGGCGTCGTCGGAATCCACCACGATGGCATGTACCGCGAAGGTCACTTGCGTGCCGGAATTCGACTCGACGGCCCCCAGAGTGGCGGTTGCGGTGTTCAGTGCCCATCCTTCGACCAGCTGTCCAGCCTTACGCAGATCGGCATCAATCCGGGCCCAGACCTTCATCTCAGCGTCCAGCTCTGGTGTGCCTTCCTGCGGCCCGGTGCCGGGAGTGTAGCGGTGGACGAGAAGGTGGGTGGGGGTTGTCATGAAGTTCCTCCTATCAGTTATCCGATTGCACTCTGCAACTGGTAGAACCATCGCACCACAACTGGATGTAGAATGCAAGCAGTTAATGTCGGAGTTCTCGAAAGGAGCCCAGTGACTGAGCCGAATCAGCACCGCTCAGGCTGTCCCATCAACCTCTCCCTGGAGGTCCTGGGGGACAGCTGGTCGCTGATCATCATCCGCGACATTATGTTCGGCAACCGTCGCCACTACCGCCAGCTGCTGAATGAGTCGGAGGAGGGCATCGCCTCGAACATCCTGGGTGATCGGCTCAAGCGACTCACGGCCCACGGCCTGGTCACCAAGGCACCTGATCCCGCACATAAGCAGCGCCAGCTCTACAGCCTCACCGAGCAGGCCATCCAGCTGGTGCCTGTGCTGGTCCAGCTGGGCACCTGGGGACGGAAGTTTCTGCCGGTCAGCCGGGAGCTGAGCATTCGGGCCAAGATCCTGGAGGAAGGCGGGCCGCAGCTGTGGGCAGACTTCATGGACGAGCTGCGCGTGATGCACCTCGGGGCACCGCCTCAGGGCGCAGGGTCAGTGTTTGACAGGCTGGAGCAGGCCTATCAGGATGCGGCGGCTGCCCAGGTGTGAGACTCGGCGGTCAGCACGATCAGCGCAGACTCGGCGCTGCCGCCCACCAGGAATCCCCAGAAGATCGCAAATGGAGTCAATCTTGCGGGTCTTCTGTATCGGAGGTGCGAGCGCCTCTCATCGGAGAGAGTCCGATGACCAGTGCTGCTGCGGTGAATACGCCCACGATCGTCCACAGCGTCCAGTGATACCCGATCACTCCGGCCAATAGGCCGCCGAGCAGCGCGCCGATCACGGCGCAGGTGCGGTTGGCCGAACGCATGGTGGCATGCATCCGGCCCAGCAGATGCCGGGGAGTGACGGATTGGCAGTAGCCCATCTCATTGGGATCCTCAAACCCCATACAGAACCCGTAGAGCGACTGCGCCAGCCCCAGCATCACCAAGCCCCAGACCGGATCCTGCGGAGCCAGGGCCACCAGCGCCCAGGAGATCGGATAGAGCAGTCTGGCCAGAATGACAGCATTGCCCTCACCCAGGCGTCGGCCGATCTGCGGGGCAATCAGCGCGCCGAGCAGTCCCGAGATCCCAGCCAGTGCCAGCGTGACTCCATAAAGAAACGGGCTGAGACCCAGATGCCGCAGTGCGAACAGCGCGAAGACGGTCACCGCCGCACTATTGGCCACGAACCAGATATGTGTGGAAACAGCCAGTGGCGTGAGTGTGCGATGCCGGTAGAGGAAGCCCATTCCCGCGCGGATTTCCCGCCAGATGCTCGGTCGACCCGCATCTGATGGTGCAGCCTCTGAGGATGCCGTTTCGGAGATTCTTCTTCGAGCGTAGAGCAATGCAGACAGCAGATATCCCAGGGCGCTGGCCCCCAGGCTCAGCGCAGCACCCAGCAGACTGACCAGTGCACCACCAAGCGGCGGGCCCGAGGTCTGAGCCACCGTCATCGACTGACCCAGCCGCGCATTCGCTGGGACCAGCTCGTCGCGTTCCACCAAGGAGGGAAGGATGGACTGCTGGGCCGCAGCAGTGAAGACGCCGAAGACGCCGGCCAGAAACAGCACCACGGCCACCGCCGCCAAGGATAAGCTTCCGGTCCACCACAGCGCAGGAATCACCGCCAGTGCGACGCCGCTGCCCAGAGCGCTCAGGACCAGCACCGGCTTCTTCCGCCACCGGTCGATCAGGGCACCAGCGATCAGACCCACCAGAAGATATGGCAGGAACTGCACCGCGCGGATGAGCCCGACCTCCGCCTCCGAGGCACCGAGTTCATTGATCACCAGGGCATCCACCGCCACGGTGGCCATTGATGCGGCAAAGAAGGTCAGCGTACTGCCCGCCCAGAACTGTGCGAAGCCAGGACGGTGCAGCGGCTCCCGAGGAGGCGGTGAGTCGCTTTCCTGCCGCATTGTTGGGATTAGCCCTCTTTTCCGCCCTGTGCCGCTGGCCTCCATGAACTGCCTAAAGAGTACATCCACGCAGTGTCTGTTTTCCCGAGGCCCTTCGGGGCGTCTATCGTTACAGCGGACTCGTAGCTCATTAGCTCATCCAGCTGAGAATCGATGGTTCGAGGCAGATAGCTCATAGATCTGCGCTACAAATAGCAGCGTGTGGCTCCAGGCTCTAATCTCTACGACGAGCTCGAACTGTCGCTATGAAGCGTCCCTCAGGGCGTTCTGACGCCTGCCTGCGGTTGACAGCACGTCTTGTTGATTCAATAATTGAAGTGCCAGTTCAAAAAATAAAGTGAAAGTGATTGCCATGAGCACAGCCCTCATTCGCTCGATCGTCCTTTATGTGTCGGATCCTGCGACGTCTCAGCGCTTCTACGAACGTGCGCTCGGCATCACCGCTAGTGGTGTCACGAATGGCCGCGTGGAATTCGAGGCCGGCGGGATCCGTCTGTTGCTTCACCCGACAAGCGTTGATGAACACGACCGTGCAGCAGCGCGGCATGGCCGTACGGAGGTGTACTTCACGGTCGATGACCTTGAGGCATCGCTGGTCAGACTCCGCGAAGGTGGCGCTGAGGTGATTCAGGAGATCATCGAACAGCCCTGGGGCGAACGCGACGCTGCCGTTGTGGACCCGGATGGCTTTCCGCTCTTTCTGACCCAGGCGGCGTGATGAGCATTCGCATGAACAAGCTGGCCGAAGAATCGGGATTGGCCAGGGCTTCCGAGTTACTGGCGCGCCCCTGGACACTGCTGATCATCGACCAACTATCCAAAGGCCCGCTCAGGTTTACGGAGATTGCTACCTCGCTCAAAGGCATCTCAACGAACCTGCTGACAGAGCGGCTCAGAATGATGGTCGCCCATGACATTGCCCGGCGGGCCCCTGGAATCCCCGTGTCGAGCTATGAGCTCACCGAGCGTGGCCGGTCAGTCCTCCCCGCCCTAGAGATGCTGAGGCAGTGGGGCGAGGAACTTCCGGCGTGACTTTCGCGGGCCGCGAGGGCGTAACATCCTTTTGCCGGAGACCGGATTGCCGTTCATCAACGCCAACGTTATTGCCGCGGAGCGGTGGCCCGAAGCCCAGGCGTAGCATGCGTATGACGCTTCTCAGGGGGCATTGCAAGAGCGTGATCGGCACCAGGAGCGCAGGCGCTCCTTTATCACGGAGACAATGTTCAGCCATCCCAGCAAGGTGGACTTGGTGGAAAGGTCTGTCGAAGCGGGTTTCTTGGTGCACCTCCATGTGATCATGGTGCCGGTTGACCTTAAGGTACAGCGTGTTTCAGAACGAGTTCGACGCGGTGGGCATAACGTGCCTGAGCCCAAGATCAGGGAGAGATACCCCAGACTGTGGCGACTGGTCGTTGAAGCTCGGCGCATTGCGCACTGGACAGATTTCTACGACAACAGCAATCCCCGAACTCCTCATCGGCACGTTGCCTCCTATGAGCGCAGTGTACTTATCGGTCACGCCCAATGGCCGCAGTGGACACCTGAGGAGCTTCTATGAATACGACGAGCACAGCTATCGACTGGCTGATGGCAGGGGACCCGGCTATCCGCTGGCAGACGATGCGCGACCTGCTGGGCTCCCCGCAAGCAGCATTGCGGGCTGAACGATCGAAGGTGGAGGACCAGGGCTGGGGTGCTCGGCTGCTGAGCCTCCAGGATCAGGACGGCCAATGGGCCGGCGGGGCTTACCTGCCCAGTGACTTCGCCTGGGAGCAGATGCGTTCCGAGGGACAGCCCTGGACCGCCACCAGCTGGGCACTCACCGAACTGCGGGAGCTGGGACTGGACCCAGGGTCACCGAGTGCTCGCCGCACGGTGACCCTGGTCGGGGAGAACTCCCGCTGGGACCACGACGGCCAGCCCTACTGGGAGGGCGAGGTGGAGGAGTGCATCAATGGCCGTACGGTGGCCCAAGGGGCGTACTTCGGCGTCGACGTCGCCCCTATCGTTGAGAGGCTGGTGAGTCAGCGTATGGAAGACGGAGGTTGGAACTGCGAACGGGAGAACGGTTCGGTGCGCTCATCCTTCGACTCCACGATCAATGTGCTCGAAGGCCTGCTTGAGTTCGAACGGTCCACCGGCGGCACCGCAGACTCGCGGGGGGCCCGGGCGGCGGGGGAGGAGTACCTGCTCACCCGCGGGCTTATGCACCGGCGCAGCACAGGCGAACTGGTGGACCAGGAGTATCTCGACTTCAGATACCCATCCCGCTGGCGCTATGACCTGCTGCGTGTCCTCGACTATTTCCGTGAGGCCAGTCTCTTCGCGGGGACGCTGCCTGATCCCAGACTCGCCGATGCGGTGGAGTATGTGCGCTCCCGCCAGCAGCCTGAGGGGACCTGGCACCTGGACAAGACCTATCGCGGGCGCTCCTGGTTCCAGATGGACCCAGGAGCCGGGCAACCTTCACGCTGGATCACACTGAAGGCTCTGCGCGTGCTGCATTGGTGGGAGAGCCCATGAGCGAACTTGGAGATCTGGACATCACCGATGCCACCCTCATTCCGGCACCCGATGCGGATCAGCTTCCCGGAGTGACGATCCGGATTCGCTCCGGAGTGATCACCCAGATCGAGCGGGGATCGGCACCTGCGGGGGGTGAGGAGTACGACGCCGGAGGCCGCGTCGTCGTCCCCGGTTTCTGGAACTGCCATGTCCATCTGACCGAGCGTGTCTGGGCGCGGGCAGCCACGGTGCCCGCCGGTCGTCTACAGCAGGAGCTCGACGATATGTTCCTGGTCCGAGGATTCACCGGTGCGGTCGACCTGGGTTCCCACCCACGTGACCATGTTGCGGTGAAGCACCGCGTGAGTTCCGGGGAACTGGTCGGTCCGCGACTGCTCACCGCGGGGATGGGACTGTATCCGCCGCGCGGGCTGCCTTTCTACGTACGCGCTGATCTGCCGTGGTACATCCGGCCGCTGCTGCCGCAGTCCAGCAGCCGGGGCGCTGCCCGTCGGGCGATGGGCCGTTCCCAGCGCCGCGGTGCGGAGGTCGCCAAACTGTTCACCGGCTCGTATGTGCAGCCTGATCGGATCAAGCCGATGCCTCTGGAGATCGCCCGCGTCGCCGCGGAGGAGGCGCATCGACAGGGTCGGCTGGTCTTCGCGCACACCTCGGATCGAGAGGGCCTGAGGATCGCAGTAGAGGCGGGGGTGGACGTCATCGCCCATGTTCCCGACGCTCCGGAGGGAACCGAGCCGCTGCTGCAGGAGGCGGCCCGGCGAGGTATGTGGATGGTGCCGACTCTGGAGATGTTCGCACAGACGGTGACCCGCGATCCCAGCTATCTGGAGCCTGTCTACCACGCCTTGGGAGTCTTCCTGGAAGCAGGAGGACGTCTTCTGTTCGGCACTGACGTGGGGTATCTCACCGACCGCCGGACTCGTGGGGAGCTGGAGGCTTTGGATGCCTGCGGGCTGAGCGTTGCCGATGTGCTCACCATGCTCACCACCGCGCCGGCGGAAGCCCTGAGCGTCGGCTCAGGGCGACTCGATGCGGGGGAGCCGGCGGACCTGGTGGTGATCGACCATAGGCAGCTGAACAATCCTGCTCAGCTGGCGGACGTCCTGGCGACCATCCGCTCCGGCCGTGTGGTCTGGCCGCGGGAATCGGCCTAGAGCCGCAGGGGGCCAGAATCTCCTCGACTATAGGTATGAGCCTGACTTTGCCGTTCCATCCTGACTGGCCGTATCAGGGTGGGCTGGTGATCGACGCGATGGTGGGGGATACCGATGCTCTTGACCGGGACCAGCCCTGGGGATCAGTGTGGTTGCTCCTGCGGAAACTGTGCTGTCAGCCAGTCGTTCCAGGCGCTTTCGAGATCCGAGGCGATCGAAGCGCCCTTTTCTCCGAAGAGGAATACTCGGAAAGAGACCATCGTCTGCTCGCCCATCGGCATGATGAACAGGTGGGCGAAGCCCGGCGCTGGCCGCTCCAGGCGCAGTAGCAGTTCCGGTACCGTCCCGTCCATGCCTTCAAGGGTGGCTTTGACCAGGGGGGAGGTTTCTCTCACCCGGAGCAGTGTGGGGTCGGTGATCTCCTTGCTCTGCTGCACACCGGAGAGTTCCGGGACACCAGGGACCGATTCAACCCTGCGTGAGAACTCATCAATAGTGAATGCCTCCACCAGTGTGGCCCATGTCTGCGGCGGGCTGGTCTTGCTGAAGGCAGCAAGATCAAAGGCCGAGCATGTCTGCCCCGCGAAATGCTCGAGGTAGAGGCGCAGCATGCGGAAGTATGAGGCTGCCCATCCGTAGGCGTGGCCTTCGAACTCTCCGTCCCAGTCGTCGGAGTCGGCAAACCAGCGATGCACCACCCGCACCACGCAGGTCGACTCATCCCGGGCCTCGACGATCCATTCAGTGGCAATGGTCCCCGGGCCTTCGGGAGCTTCTGCCACAGGTTCTTCCTGGGCAGTCTCCGCTGTATACCTCGTCGGCGGATCCCAGTGGGTGATATGCGCGACCGAGTCCATGCCGGGTCCGAAACTGTTCACCACCTCACCGCCTGCACGTTCATCGCTGCGGGTGGGGACAAACCATGAGGAGATGCCCTCACCGGTTGCGATCGCCTGCCACACCTCCTCCGGTGTGCCTGGTACTTCGACCTCGGCTTGGACGCGTCGCTGATTGTTCTCGTTCTTTTCGACCGGCATGGTTACCCTGCTCCCCTTCACTCTTCTTGTTTTATGTACTAGTTCGTTTCTGGGTGCGCTCTCTCGGCTCCCGGTGCAGGGAGTGGGTGGGCCATCAGCATCAGCCGATGTGAGCGCCCGCCGGGGGCGGAGTCATCGTGGTACTTCGCCACCAGACGGTTGATCTCCTCGGTGAGCTCCCGGCTGAATGCGGCGCGATCCTTGGCGGAGCGAAAGCGCACGACTGTATCCACCGACAACGTCGCCAGGTGTTTTCCTGCTTCACCTGCACGGCGGAACAGATCGCCGACCTCGCGCACCGCCCGAGCGGCCAGCGCGATGAGGTAACTGGCCGAGAGTCGGTCCAGCTCCCGCTCGGGGTCGGCCGCGACCGAGCCAAGAACTCCGGGCGAAACGACGAACGAGGTTGCTGTGGTCACCAGTTGCCGTTCAGTGAGGCCGCCCCACTTTTTGGTCTCCACTACCTCTACCAGGCCGTGAGACTCCAGGGCGCGCAGATGGTAGTTCACTTTTTGGCGCGACATGCCCACGCGCTGAGCCAGTGTCGCAGCGGAGGTCGGCTCGCGAATCTCCGACAATAGTCGGCTGCGCACCGGGTCGATGGCCACCAACGCCGTGGCAGGATCGTCAATCACGCTCACATCCAACATGCGCAGCATCCTGACATTGAAAAATATTATTGTCAAGCACTGATGGCTACTTGGCGGCGGGCGATGTTGTCGGCGGCATGTGCACCATCGGGATGGGCGTGGCGCTGCCTGGAGCCATATCAACGACTGGCTCGATGCCGCACCAGGCATGGCTGTCGGCACCCGGTCCCCGCCGCCGGGACGTTCTCGGTCAGTTCCTGATGGCAACCTTCACGGGAACCTCGTCACAGACGCCCACCTCGCAGCGCTGGCCATCGAGCACGGAACCGGCATCTGCTCGTTCGACAGCGACTTCGCCCGGTTCAAAGGTCTCCACTGGGTGAACCCCGACCGTCGGTGAACCTGCCTGTCACTGTGCGGGCTGGCATCTGCTTGCCCGCTTCGGTCGGCAAGCTGCCGGGGGCTTCAGCTTTCGCGGAAGCTGAGGCCCTTCTCCGCCATCGCCGCTTTCATGAGCCGGATGGCCTTAGGGCCGACGCCGTGGATCGCCAGCAGTTCTTTCTCGGTGTGCTCGCTGGCCTTCTGCAGGGAATCGATGCCTGCGTACTTCAGCTCGCGGGGAGCTGTCTTTCCCATCGAATCAGGAAGATCTCCCACAGGGCGGATATCTGGTGTGCTCATGGTTCCGATTATCTCCTCTAATCCAGGCAGAACTCATTGTCTTCCGGGTCGGCCATGATGATGAACCCGGTGCTCATCGGAGGCTGAGGCTCATGCCGCTCAAGACGGGTGGCGCCCAGGGACACCAGACGGTCGCACTCTTTTTCCAGTGCTGCCATCCGTTCCTCGTGGTGCAGGTCCGAGGCGGTGCGCACATCCAGGTGGACGCGGTTCTTAGCTGTCTTGCCTTCCGGGACCTTCTGGAAGAAGAGCCGCGGGCCTTTGCCTTCGGGATCTACCAGGGCGGAGGCGCTGTTGCGCTGTTCCTCCGGCACGCCGGATGTTTCGAGGAACTCGTCCCAGGCTGACCAGATGTCTTCACCTGGCTGCAGCTTCACCCCGGGTGGGGCCGGATGAACATAGCCGAGCACCTCAGCCCAGAAAGTCGAAAGTGCCTGTGGGTCATGGGCGTCGAACGTGATCTGGACCATGCGGCTCATTTCTGTGCCTCCTCCTGGTTGAACGTGCCGTGGGTGTGCAGGTAGAGGTCACGCAGCAGGCAGACCTCAGAGAGATGATGGATCAGTTCGCGGTGGATATGGAGCACCAGCCGGGCCATGGAGTCCTCCTCGAAGTGTTCCTCTCCACAGGGCCGGTGCAGCCCTTCTTCGCCGAGTGACTCCACGCCGGTCAGCCACGTCGCGTATTCGGCGTCGAGCTGGTCCAGAGCCTCGGAGGCGGTGGCGGCATAGTTGAAGGATCGGTAGTCGGTGGCCGCACGTCCGAAATGTGAGGCGTTGCGCATCGCCAGGACTCCGACGATGACATGCCCCAACCGCCAGGCGATGGTGGTGAAGGGCTCCGGTTCCGGCGGGGGAGCGGCGAATTCGATGATCATGCTTCCCGAACCTGCCTGAATGGGTGCGTTGCTAATGCCATGAGGGCGCACGTTCCAGGAGCCCGGGGCCGGCTCCCAGAAATACTCCTGGTCGGTGAGTCCCTCCAGCCGCGGCCGCAGCTGATGCCTCCAGTGCCAGTCGATCTGGTCTCGCAGAACTTCGTTCCAGGTTTCGTTCGTCATAGGATCATACTTTCAGTGATAGCGGACAGTTGTCTTCCGTGATTGTTCAGCTGAGGCTCAGAACTGCCTGGGCATCAGCAGCCGTTCGGTGATTGCGGCCTCTCGCCTACCTTCAGCCTTGCGCAGCTGGGCCCTGCCCCGCAGAGTTTCATTGCGCCATGAGGGAGAAGAACTCTTTCTCTGTGCAGAGGCCTCCGCCCATGCGGACAGGGCTTCGGATAGGGCCAGTGCGATGCGTGGCGCTGAACGGTACTGGCCTGAGGGTGGTGATGGAGACATGGCATTCTCCTCAAGCCGAAGACGGGGGTGGGGAACAAAGTGGTGTAGATGATGGGGCGGGGCAGGGGCCCTCGTCTTGGTTGCGGCCTGAGATGTGCTGCTCATGACTACAGGTTCCCAGCAATAGCGGACAGTTTATGTCCGTGATGAGTGCGAGAATCTCTGTATGCCCTCAGAAGGAACCACAGAACGCGTACTCCGTCTGCTGGCGCTGCTGCAGCGGCGCGCCATGTGGACGGCTGTCGAATTGTCAGCTGAGCTGGGTGTCACCGATCGTTCGGTGCGCCGCGATATCGAGCGGCTGCGCAGTCTGGGGTATCCGGTGGATGCGGTGCCGGGCGTGGGCGGCGGGTACCGCCTGGGCGCAGGCAAGGAGCTTCCGCCCCTGCTGCTGGATGATGAGGAGGCCACCGCCACGGCAGTCTCATTACGGATGGCCGCAGGCGGGACGATCTCCGGGATCGGGGACGCCGCCTTACGTGCACTGGCCAAGCTCGATCAGGTGATGCCGCCCAGGCTGCGCGGCGGGGTGCGCGCAGTCTATGAGGCCACAGAGACCCTTGACGGGACCCAGGAGATCGATGTCGAGATTCTCACTGTGCTCTCCCGTGCCTGCCGCGACCGGGTCCGTGTTCGCTTCCTGTACACCCGGTACGGGGCCCAGGAGCAGGAACGGCGGGTCGAGCCGGTGCGGATGGTCGCCGCTGGCTGGCATTGGTACCTGATGGCATACGACGTGGACCGGGAGGACTGGCGGACTTTCCGCCTGGATCGGATGAGGAGCGTGGTGGCCACCACCTGGCGCTTCCGCGCCCGGGAGCACCCCGATCCGGTGGAGTATGTCCAGGAGTCGGTGACCGCCTCGCCCTACAGCCACCTGGCCCGGGTGCGGCTGCACGCTCCGGCTGAGGAGGTACGCCGCAGGGTGCCGCCACGGATGGCTCGGATCGAAGAGGACACTGAAGGCTGGTGCATTCTCACTGCTGGAGCCGATGACCTCGACTGGCTGGCATTGCACATTGCGATGCTGGACCTTGAGACCGAGATCCTCGAGCCTCCGGAGCTCCGCGACGCCGCAGCCGCTCTGGCCCACCGACTGATGATGATGTCCTAGAGCTCGTTTCGCAGCTCCGGCAGCCTGATCTCCTGTAGCGTGGTCCTATGAGACGGCGTGGAACGGTCGACGCTCTGGCTGATGTCATCGGGGCTACCACAGTAGGTATCGGTGCCGGGCTGAGCCTGGATCCGATTCGTTGCGCAAAGTTGCTGGGGCTGCCCGGTGAGCCGCGACGGAGTCGCGCCATCGGTTTGGTGGATGTTGTGTTGGGCACGATGATCCTGACCTCAGGTCGTGTCTGGCCGCGCAGGCGATGGCCTGTGCTGGTAGGCAGGGAAGCACTGCACCTGGTCATCGTGAATGAGTACCGCCGTCAAGGCAACGCCCAAGGAGCGTTGACGATGTGCGGTCTTTTCCTGGTCGACGGTATCGCGACAGTGCTGATGTACAGGCAGGAAGCTTCTTCCTGACCGGATCCGGAAACTGTCTCTTGGGCGCCTAGGAACTGCGGAAAGAGTCAGCGATGGACTGGAGTTTGATGCTGTTCGCCAGCCTCAGAATATTTGTCACCTGCTGTGTCCTGACATGTAGAACGTCATCCTGGTCTGCTTCTGGAAAGCACCGCTTAGGGTTGGAGTCATGAACCCTCGCCGTTCCCGCAGACTTCCTTGGGCATGGGGAGTTGCCGTACCGGATGTCAGCGAGTGCCCAGGGTCGGAATCTCGGGTGGCAACACGATCAGTGACGACTTCTGCCCGCCCGGAAACGTTGTTCCTCTGGCTGTGTCAGCTCAGGCGCGCACCGTACAGCTATGACTGGATCGACAATCTCGGCCGCCGGAGCCCTCGTGAGCCAGACGCGGGTCTGCGTGCGCTGGAGGTAGGCCAGCAGTTCATGACGATCTTCACCTTGACCGATTTCGTCCCTGATGAATCGATCATCGTGGAGATGAACCCTGGCTGGCCGCAGCGTGCGTTCGGGGCCATCCGCCTGCAATACCGGATTGATCGCGTTGCTGAGGAGAGTTCGCGGCTGAGCGCGATCATGTGGATGCCACCCATCGGCAGGCTGCTCAACCGCCAGCGTCGCTATGCGTTGGCCTGGGGAGACCTGATCATGATGCGCAAACAGCTCCTGGTGCTCAGGGGTCTCGCTGAACAGAGGAACTCATCCAAAGCTCAGTGAGCCTCACCCCTGCATCTCAGCCGGGGACCGGACCACGCAGAACTCATTGCCCTCGGGTCTGCGATGATTACGCAGAAGCCGCCCTCGCTGCGATCGCCGAATCTGATGGCCTACCCGACCTCGGCGATGATCTGCCAGGCGTGGCCGTCCGGATCGGTGGCCACAGCAGTGAAACCCCAGTCCTGCTGAGCGGGTTCAGCGAGGACTTCACCGCCGGCGTCGTGCATCCGGGTGACGACGGCGCTGACCGCCTCGGCCGAGGCGACGTTTAGGCTCAGCAGGACCTCGCTGACTCCCGGCGGTGCGACGTCCCGGCTTCCTAGCACCCAGCCGAAGCCGCCGGTGGGAACGAGCATCAGCGAGGTGCGTTGATCCAGTCGGAACTGCAGCGGCTCGGGTACGCCGTCCTCAGCAGGTTCGCCGAACGGCTCGAGGCCAAGCGTGTCCTGATAGAAGGCGTAGGAACGCTGGCGGTCAGCAATCGGCAGGCTGATGGTGAGTAGTCGAGACATCAGGTCTCCTTCAGCTGGTAGGTCAGATGGGTGGCATGTGGGGTGACGGTGACATCGCCTTGGGTGAGCAGGATGCGTTCGTCGAGCAGGTCGAACAGGCGGGTTCCGCCGCCCAAGATGACAGGGGAGAGGTGGATCCGCAGCGTGTCGACCAGACCTTCGGACAGAGCCTGGTCTATGACCTCGGCTCCTCCCATGATGACGGTTTCGCTCTGCCCGGCGACTTTCTGGGCAGCGTTGACTGCCGCGGCCAGTCCAGCTGTCATAAAAGTGAATCCTGCCAGTCGAGGCGTTTCCGGTGCCTCATGAGTGACGACGAAAATCGGTGGCCGAGAGGGCGGTTTGTGGTCGTAGGCGTAGCCGACGTCGTCGTTCCAGCCGTTCGGACCGTCGATGAAGTCGAAAGTTCTTCGGCCCATGACCACAGCACCGGTTCCCTCTCCGGCGGATTCGAGGAAACGGCGATCCTCTGGAGAGTTTTGTGAGTTGAATACCCACTGCTGAATGGCCTCACCTCCCAAGCCTAATCCGTGCTCAAGATCAGGCTCGGGTCCGGTGACATAGCCGTCCAGGGACATCGAGATATCGGCGACGACGGTGCTCATGAGTCTTCTTTCCGCACAACGTTGTAGATCATCTTCTGCACTCCGTTGCTGTAGACCTCGTGCTCGACCAGATCCAGTTTTTCGGCGTCCTTGTCGGCCGTGCTGAACAGCCGTTTGCCGGCGCCGAGCAGCAGCGGGAAGACCAGCAGGTGATAGCGGTCCACCAGTCCGGCATCGGCAAGAGCATGCCCGAGCGTGGCACTGCCGTGCACGCTGATCGGACCGCCGTTGGTCTTCCTGAGCCGAGCCACCTCCTCCGCCGAGCGCAGGATGGTGATCTCACCCCAGTCCCCGACAAGGTCCTCTTCCTTGAGTGTGGTGGAGACGACGTACTTCGGCAGGGCGTTGAAGCGGGCGAACTCCGTGGTCATCGTCGGCCAGACCGGAGAGAACGCCTCGTAGCTGCAACGGCCGATCAGCAGCGCCGCAGCCTCCTGTTGCTCGCGTTCCTTGATCTCGTAAGCGGACTCGTCGAAGGGAACGTCCTTGAACGTCCAGCCCGCGTTGCGGTATCCCTGCTCCCCGCCGGGTGCCTCCATGACGCCGTCGAGGGAGACGAAGGCGGTGATGATGAGGGTGCGCATCTCTTCCTATCAGTCTGGTTTACGGTGTGGGTCAGTTTTGGGCAAGCAGAGCATCGAGCCGGTCGATACGGCCCTGCCAGATCCGTTCGTAGGCGTTCAGGAGGGTCTGTGCTTTTCGGATGGCCTCGGGATTGCCGCGGATGCGGCGCTCGCGGCCGTTGCGGTGCTTAGTCACGAGTCCGGCTCCTTCCAGGACCGTGATGTGCTTCTGCACTGCCGCGAACGACATCTCGTAGCGGTGTGCCAGATCGGAGATGGAGGCCTCGTCGGTGAGTGTGCGGCGGACGATGTCACGGCGTGTGGTGTCGGCGAGGGCCCGGAAGATCCGGTCCACCTCGTCATCGCTGAGGTCCATGTCCTGTGTTTGATATACAACCATTTGGTTTTACATTAGGGCATGATGAGGATTCGGTCAAGGGCGAGCGTTTGCCCTTGCTCAGCCCGCTGCGGTGTTGAGCAGTACCTCTGTCAAATCCTCCGGACGACTGAACTGGGGCCAGTGCCCGGTGGGCAGGTCGATGTAGTTCAGCTTCTCCAACAGGGGGAACTCTGTGGTGGGTGCGAAGCCGGCCGCGGTCCAACCTTGCAGGTCTGCCGCCGAGTACTCGGTGCAGATCGCCGTGATGGCAACGCTGCGGCGAGCTGCGTTCTCCAGCTGCAGGACGTCGTCGAGGACCTTGGCCGGTACCGGCACAGCGGATGCGCGGAACTGACCCAGCGCAGCATCATCGAGCCCCGCCAGGTCCTCAGCGGTGAAAGCCGAGAAGTCAGGTAGCGGAATGAGCCCTTTCGACTCTGGGAAGTCCTCGTCGAGCAGGGGCATGCCGTTGGGCAGGGGGAATCCGCCGATGAGCACCAGATGCTTCACGGCATCCGGACGGGCGTCGAGCGCTGCATAGGCCACGCCGCAACCGGCCGAATGTCCGACTATCACGGGCGCCTCAGCAGAGGCGTCTACGGCGCGGACGACGGTTTCGACCCAGTCCTGCAGCGTCGCTTCGCGGTCCCCGGGAAGGCTCAGCGCAGCAGTGGTGTGCCTGGCAGCCTCCAGGCGAGGGGCCACTCTGCTCCAGCTGGAGGCGTCGAGCCACAGTCCGGGTATCAGGATGAAATGAGCCATAGTGTGCCTTTCGTGCCAAGGGCGCCAGGTGGTACTGAGCTTAGCCCGCGGGCCGACTGGCGTCACCAGAAGATCTCCTGCCCAGGGCTACTGCCGCACCCAGAAGACCCGTCCCAAGAATGATGATGTACAGGGTGCCGAAGCTGGGGGCGGCTTGGCCGAGAGCCTGTCGACACCGTGGCGGCAACAGCCAGAGGGTACCAATGGGTGCCTCCGAGGTCTGATGCCACCACAGGCAGCACGGTGGTGACGGCGAAGCTCAAAGGCGATGAACGTCATCAGCAGCAGCGTGCTGAGGATGAAGACCCAGGAGGCGGAGGTTCACAGCCGCGCTGCGGAAGACTCTTCCTCCAGGCTCACAGCTCGATGCCGATGTACTCGAGATCCTCCGTGTGGGCACCGTGCCCGGTCATGTCCTGAGGCTGATGAACCTCGAGCACCATCTTGCCCCTGCCGTGACCGGCCTCGATCGCACGGTGTGCCTCGACGATCTCCTCCAGACGGTAACGATGGCGGATCGGCACGGTGAGATACCCCTTGGCCGTCAGTTCTGCCAGCTCATAGAGACGTTCTGCGGAGCGCTGACTGCGAATGAAGAGGCCTCCCAGCTCATCGGCGAGAGGCGGCTCCGCGATACTTCCGATACGTGACCGATCAGCTACCAGCTCGACGGCGGTGCGCAGGCTCCCGTGACCGGCGGCGTCGAGGACGGCATCGGCCCTGCCCGAGCCGGAATGCTCGCTGATGGCAGCGCGAAGACGGCTGAGCTGACCGGTTCCGTACTCCACTGCCACGGCACCCAGCGAGTGCAGATAGTCCTGGTTCTCAGCGCCTGCTGTGCCGATCACCGTTGTGCCTGCCCGGAGGGCCAGCTGGACGAAAATCGTCCCGACGCCTCCGGCCGCGCCGTGGACGATTACGGTCTCGCCTGCTGTGACGCTGAGCGCCTCCAGTGCGGTATGCGCCGTCTGTCCGGAGGCAGACAGCGCCCCGGCCACATCCCACGGCAGCGCGGCCGGTTTGCGGATCACCTGGGAGGCCGGCACGGCCACGTACTCCGCTGAGCAGCCGAAGACCCGGAAGCCGAGGACCGGATCGCCGAGCTCGAAACCCGATACATTCTTCCCGATGGCCGCAATGGTGCCGGAGAACTCATTGCCCGGAATGAGAGGAGATACTGCCGCCGCACCTGGCGGCACCCAGCCGGCGCGAGTCGCGGCATCGGCCGGCTGGAGGCCGGCATAAGCCACCTGCACCAGCACCTCGTCTGTGGCGATCTCCGGCACGGCGATCTTGCGCACCTGCAGAACATCTGGCCCTCCGAAGGACTCAGCGACGGCGGCGCGCATTGTGGGGAGGGGCATGGTCAGGATCCTTTCCTAATTTCATCAAGGGAACTTCATATAGAGTTGACTACATCAAGTGGACTTGACGTCAAGAGGAGCAGGTATGCCGCAGATCCCCGAAGGGCGGAACTGGCTCAAACCCGGAGAGGTGGCCGAGCGAGCAGGGGTGGCTGTCTCCACGCTCCATTACTACGAGAGCCTGGGGCTGATCAGCAGCCGCCGTACTTCCGGCAACCGGCGAGAGTACCGCCGGGACACCCTGCGCGTACTGGCGTTCATCAGGTCAGCTCAGCGGGTGGGGGTCTCCTTGGACCGAGTCAAGGAAGCCCTGGACCAGCTGCCGCGTAAGGGTCTGCCCACCAAGAAGGACTGGGCTCGCATCTCGCGCCAATGGCATGACGAGCTGACTGAGCGGATCGAGTACCTGACCGGGCTGCGCGACCGGTTTTCCGACTGCATCGGCTGCGGCTGCCTCTCCCTGAAGTCCTGCCCCTACTCCAATCCCGATGATGCGCTGGGCGCAGGCGGCCAGGGCCCCCGCCGATTTCCGTGAGATGCGCTGTTCCATGCCCTCAATGTAGTTTCGTCAGTCGTCTCCGGTGCGAGCGGCATCTTCCTGTGAGGCGTTGGAGGAGCAGCTGGTCAGAGTCCAGTTGTCCCATCAGTCTGCTCGCGAAGAATGTCCGCGTGGCCAGCATGCCGTGCCGTCTCCTCAACCATATGGGCGAGAATCACCCGAAGAGAGTCTCGCGCGTCCTCACCGGGGTTCGGTATGGCCGCTCGGACAGAGAGGTCGGCCGCGGCGTGAACAATCTCGTCACTGCGTTGGCACGCTCGTTGGTAGGCCTCTACCACATCGGCAGCCGCGATATCGTCCGGCACGATCATTGACTTATCAGCCTCGATCTCCTCGCCGAGAAACACGCGCTGGAACCAATGGCGCTCCACGCCTGTGAGATGTTGGACGATCCCAAGAAGACTCGTGTCGGAAGGAACCTGCGGCCGCCGTAGATCCTCTTCGCTCACCCCTTCCACAGTGCGGATCACGGAGCCTCGGACACGGTTGAGGTAAGCGAGCAGAACAAACTGCTCGGTGTATTTTTCGTCGTACTCCTCATGATCCATAGTGATATGCCGTTCTCGATGTAGTGCCGGTGAGCTTATGATGTTGACATTCACTGTATCTGTGCCGCTGCGCGCATGGATTCGATGATCCGGTCGAAGTCCTCCGCGCCGTGCCCGGCGTCGATCTGTTGCCGGATGAGCCGCTGGACCGTCTCCACCGGTGCGGCGGTGATGCCCTGTTCACGGCTGGCCCGTTCAATCGTGTCCAGCAGCGTCGTCGTCCATTCCAGACTCTGCAGCGGTTGGCTGTAGTCACGGGTGTCCAGATGTTCGGTGGAGTGCCCCAGCAATTCGGTCATAGCAGCCAGGAACGGAGCGGCGCGCTGAGCATAGCTCCTTGCCGGGATGGCGGCCGATTGCAGCATGGCCACACCGTGGAGGAAGCCTGCGAACATCGAATACATCCCGGAGAGCATGGCCAGATCCCAGAGCGAGGCGAGACCGGCGTCGTCGCCGTCGTAGGTGCTGGTGGCCCAGGCGCCCAGAAGCTCCCGGTGGATGTTGAATGCCTTCTGGGAGCCGCTGTAGAGGATGACGGAGTCGGGGGAGCCGATCATTGACGGGGTGGCCATGATGGCACCGTCCAGGTAGGTGATCCCGTGTCGTTCTGACCAGGCAGCGAGTTCGCGTGCTTCCTCCGGTGTGGTGGTGGTCAGGTTGATCAGTGTGCGTCCGCGCAGGGTCTCAGCTTCGGTGTCCAGTACCGCGTGGACTGAGGCGTGGTCGTAGAGGCAGACGACGATGACTTCGGAGGCGGTCACCGCCTCGCGGACTGATCCGGCCGCGGTGGCACCTTGGGTGGTGAGTCCGTCGGTTTTGCCTGATGTGCGGTTCCAGATGGTGAGTGGGTGTCCGGCCTCGAGTGCAGTGCTGGCGAGGGCCTGCCCCATCGCGCCGAGGCCGAGCAGGGTGAGAGAGAAAGTTGTCATGGCTCTATGCTCTGTTGGCACCTAGACTTTGGGAAGTACCCACTATTTACTGGGGTACTTCCCAATTGGTAAGTCATGTAAGAAGGAGGGCCTGTGCCGGTAGCGCTGTCGAAGAATCTGCGCCGTGGGCCGTATATCTGCGGTATCGACGCGGCCATGGATGTGGTCAGCGGAAAGTGGAAAGGACTCATCCTCTGGGAGTTGGAGGCTCACGGGGTGCGGCGGTTCGCCCAGCTGCGCCGCGGGCTTCCTGGGGTCAGCGAGAAGATGCTCACCCAGCACCTGCGGGAGATGGAGCAGGACGGGCTGGTGCACCGCGAGGTCTACGCGGAGGTTCCGCCCCGGGTGGAGTATTCGCTGACCGAGCACGGCCGCAGCCTCAACGCCGCGCTCGGGGCGCTGGGGGAGTGGGGCCTGGACCGCATCGAGCGTGAGCGGCTGGATACCCAGGCGGCTGTCTGACGCGAACCGGGGATGTTCGGCCTATGGCCGGGCGGCGATGAGCACCAGCGAACCCTCGAACTGCTCTGCGGTGCGCAGATGCCCGTACTTCTGGTCCCAGCGGCCGGAGTCCAGGTCACGGCGCAGGATATCTTCTGCCTTGGTGACCTCTGCCTCGCTCAGGAAGCTCCAGGCTGAGTTGGCGCGGCGGGCCCCTGGGTCCAGAAGTATCTCTGGCCGGCCGTAGTAGGCCTCATTGAAGCCGTCGGCGCACTTCAGCGGGATCGGCAGGAGCGTGACCTCGACGTTTCCGCCGAGCGCGGCGGCGATCCTGTCGATCGCCGGATAGCGGCGTGCCTCGGTCTCAATCACTTTTGGCGCATAATCGGTCAGCCAGAATCGATCCAGCAGCTGAGGATCACAGGTCATCACGATCACAGGCCCCTTGGTGACCCGTCGCATCTGGTGTAGCCCTTTCTCCAGGTCACCCCATTGATGAACGGAGAACGTGATCATCGCCGCGTCGAAGTGATCATCGGGGAACGGAAGGTCCTCGGCGGTGGCATCCACGGCCTCAACTAGCTCCGCCGGGCGCTGCCCCCGCATGGAGGCCGAGGGCTCAACAGGAGTGACCGCCCGGTCCCGGGGCTCATAGGACCCGGCGCCGGCACCGACGTTGAGCACGGTCTCCGCTTCACCCAACGCCTGTGCGATGGCGGTCTCGAAAGCTGGCTCAGGCTGCCGGTAGTTCCGGTAGCCGGTCCCGATCCGGCCGTAGTCGGCATCCCCTGCCGATCCGTCACTGTGCTGTCGGTTCATCTCCACCCCGTGTTAATCGTTGCTGACACTACGCCTGCATCGGGTCGTAAGTCCTCAGGCCGAGATGCTCGGCGACTGCTTTCATGGTGCTGTCGTGGGTGACCACTGTTGGATTCGTCTCCGAGAGCACCGCTGTTGCCAGATGTATGGCGTCCAGCGAACGGATATGCGGTTCGATGCTCGCGGCATAGCGCAGGACTCGGCCATCGAGGCGGATGAAGGCAGTGCCCTCCAGCAGCCAGTCGCCTTTGTCCAGAGGCTGCCGGTCTCGTCGAAGAATGCGGGTGAACTCCAGTCTCAGAAGCGTGGACGCAAGTAGTGTTTCTTTGTTCCCAATCGCGTGTTGAAACCATTCTTCTGCGCGGATGTCTCCGTCCGGAACAACTGTGTGCAGAGCGGCTGATGAGTCGATAAACCACATTGCCTCAGTGGTCGCCCTTCATCTCGTCGATGAGGCGATCGACGCGTTCAGGGTTGCGTGGTCGGTCGTAGTCGATGGGTGGCATGGGCGGAGGGTTATCCGACGGCGGGATGAGCATCCCAGACCGGCGAAGCCGCTCCAGCGGATCAAGGGAGGGTTCCCGGCGCCGGATCTCATACTTCTCCTCACCACGCTCAGTGATGATGATCAAGTCCTCGCCCAGCTCCAGGGCATTCAAGACCTCAGCGGTTTTCTGATTGAGCTCCCGCTTGGTGAAAGTCTTCATACTATTAATGTACTACCTGTGTCAGACATCGGATAGGTCGAATAGCTCAGCTGTATCGAGAGCGGGCTGGGCGCACCGACCAGTTTCGCCACGGCGAAGCTGCTTGCTTGTGGCGCTTACACGGTTCGGAGAGGATAGTGGCGTATCAGCACCGCATATCCCCGAGGCAGGAGCTCTTCATGTCAGCGCAGAACGTCGAAGACTTCTGGACACGAGCCTCCCGGCATGTGGTGGGCTACGGAGGACCGTTCAGCCCGGCAGTCATCGAACGGGCTGAAGGATCCTATGTCTACGACCAGACCGGCAAAGCCATCCTGGACTTCACCTCAGGCCAGATGAGCGCCGTGCTCGGACACGGGCACCCTGCCATCGTCGATGCGGTCAGTTCATCGGTGAAGACACTGGATCACCTGTTCTCCGGAATGCTGAGCCGGCCCGTGGTGGACTTCGCCGAAAAGCTCGCCTCCACCATGCCCGATCCGCTGACCAAGACCCTGCTGCTGACCACCGGAGCGGAATCCAATGAGGCCGCGCTCAAAATGGCCAAGATGTACACCGGCGGCTATGAGGTCATCACCTTCGACCGCTCCTGGCACGGCATGACCTACGGGGCGGCCTCAGCCACCATGTCCGCAGGCCGCCGGGGCTACGGGCCATGGATGCCGGGAAGCTACGCACTGCCCACCCCGCACCCCGGCGTCTCACCCTTCCGGAACACCGACGGCAGCCACGACTGGGCCACCGAGCTCGACTACGGATTCTCGCTGATCGACAAGCAGTCCACCGGGGCGCTCGCAGCCGTGCTGGTCGAACCGATCCTCTCCTCCGGAGGCATCATCGAACTGCCCGAGGGCTACCTCGCCAGGCTCAAGGAGCACTGCGAAGTCCGCGGCGGGCTACTGATCCTCGATGAGGCCCAGACCGGAGTGGGGCGCACCGGCACCATGTACGCCTTCGAGCGCGACGGCGTGGTGCCGGACATCATCACCCTCTCCAAAACCCTCGGGGCGGGACTCCCCGTCGCCGCGGTCGTCACCTCCGCCGAGATCGAGGAACGCATCGCCGAACGCGGCTTCCTCTTCTACACCACCCATCTCAACGATCCGCTGGCCGCCAGCGTGGGCTCCACCGTGCTCGACGTGGTCGAACGTGAGGGACTCGTGGAGCAGGCGGCCAAGCTCGGCAATCAGCTCGGCCAGGGTCTGCGCGACCTGCAGGACACGATGGAGGTGGTGGTCGATGTGCGCGGCCGCGGCCTGCTGCAGGGGCTGGAGCTGGGAGCACCCGAGCAGGGAACTGTGGACGATCTTGTCGCTTCCATCACCCGCCAGAGCCTGCAGCGCGGGCTCCATATCAATATCGTTCAGATTCCGGGGATGGGCGGAGTCTTCCGCATCGCACCGCCGCTGACCATCAGCGAGTCCGAACTCGTCCAAGGCATCGACATCCTCCGGGACTCGATCACCGCCGTGGCCGGATGAGGTGCTGAGCTCTCCGGTGCAGTGCCGTGGGTAGACTGTCCGGGTGACTCCCGAAGAACTCTCCTCCGTTGTGAAAACCACTCTCGCCGAGGCGGTCGACGCCGGCGACGTCCTCCTCGACACCATCCCTGATGAGGTGCGAGTGGAGCGGCCCAAGAGCCGCGAGCACGGAGACTGGGCCACCAATATCGCCCTGCAGCTGGCCAAGCAGGCCCAAACCAACCCCCGCCAGCTGGCAGAGGTCATCGCCGCCCGGCTCACCGAGCACCAGGGCGTTCAATCCGTCGACATTGCTGGCCCCGGGTTCATCAACATCACGCTCGACGCCGCGGCCGCCGGTCAGCTCGCCCGGACCATCGTCGAGGCCGGGGGCGCTTATGGGCACAACAGTGCCTTCTCGGGGATCAGAATCAACCTGGAGTTCGTCTCCGCCAACCCCACCGGCCCCATCCACATTGGGCACACTCGGTGGGCCGCTGTCGGCGACAGTCTGGCCAGAATCCTCACGGCTTCCGGGGCAGAGGTCACCCGGGAGTACTACTTCAACGACCATGGCGCGCAGATCGACCGGTTCGCCAGGTCGCTGCTGTCCCGCGCCAAAGGCCAACCGGCACCAGAGGACGGCTACGGCGGGCAGTACATCACCGAGATCGCCGAACAGGTGATCGCCGCTGCTCTGGCCGAGGGCCAGCCGGACCCGAGTACGCTCCATGAGGCTGATGCGATCGAGGTGTTCCGGGCCCGCGGGGTGAACCTCATGTTCGACCAGATCAAGGACTCCCTGCGGAATTTCGGGGTCGAGTTCGACGTCTACTTCCACGAGGACACCCTCCACGAGTCCGGGGCCGTGGAGCGTTCAGTGGAACGGCTGCGCGAAGCAGGGCATATCTACGAAGAGGGTGGCGCAGTCTGGCTGCGCACCACGGTGTTCGGGGACGACAAGGACCGTGTCATCATCAAATCCGACGGTGACGGCGCCTATATCTCTGGGGATATTGCCTATTACCTGGACAAGCGCGAACGAGGCTTCGACCAGTGCTACATCATGCTCGGAGCCGACCACCACGGCTACATCGGGCGCATGATGGCTGTCTGCGCGGCCTTCGGCGATACCCCGCATGAGAACCTCGAGCTGCTCATCGGCCAGATGGTCAACCTCGTTCAGGATGGCAAGCCGGTGCGGATGTCCAAGCGGGCCGGTACGGTGTTGACCTTGGAGGACCTGGTGGACGCGATTGGTGTCGACGCCGCCCGGTACTCGCTCGCCCGGTACTCGGCCGACCAGTCCATCGATCTCGACCTGGATCTGCTGCAGTCCAAGACCAACGACAACCCGGTCTTCTACGTCCAGTACGCCCACGCCCGGGCCTGCAATGCCGCTCGCAACGCGGCCGCACAAGGGGTGGACCGCACGGGTCCGGAGGGGGGAGGGTTCGACGCCGCCCTGCTCACCCATGTCCGGGAGGAGGAGCTGCTGGCCCACCTCGCCAAGTTCCCCAACACCATCGCCCGGGCCGCCGAGCTGCGTGAACCGCACCGGGTAGCCCGATATCTGGAGGATCTGGCCTCGGCCTACCACGCCTGGTACGCCAAGTGCAGGATCGCGCCCAGCGTCCACGAGGACGGCACTGTGGAACCGGTCACTGACCTGCACCGCACCCGGCTGTGGCTCAACGACGCCGCAGTCCAGGTGCTGCGCAACGGCCTGGCACTGCTGGGGGTCTCCGCCCCGGAGAAGATGTAGGGGGTGGCTATGACAACCGCCCCGCACCCCCTTGCCCCGGAGTGGCTGGCCGCACGGGAGAGCACCGATGACTTAGAGGCCAAGCTCTTCCCGGCTGATACCGCCCGCACCACTGAAGGCGAGCTCACCCTGGGCGGCATCCCGGTCAGCGAGCTGGCCGCCAGCTACGGCACCCCGCTCTACGTTGTCTCCGAGAACGACTTCCGGGCCCGGGCCCGCGGCTTCCGCGAGGCCTTCACCGCAGCTTTCGCTCCGGACACTGAGGTCGACGTGTTCTACGCAGGCAAGGCCTTCCTGACCACCCACGCCGCGCGCTGGGCTGCCGAGGAGGGGCTGAACATCGACACCGCCAGCGGCGGCGAGCTGGCCATCACCCTGGCCGCAGGCGTCGAACCCGCCCGGATCGGCCTGCACGGCAACAATAAGTCCGATGCCGAGATCACCCGCGCGGTCGAACTCGGGATCGGTCGCATCATTGCCGACTCCGTGGATGAGATCAGCCGCATCTCGGCCATCGCCAGCCAGTTGGGCCGCACCGCCAAGGTCATGCTGCGGCTGACCCCCGGAGTGTACGCATCCACCCACGAATACATCGCCACCGCCCACGAGGATCAGAAATTCGGGTTGTCGCTCACCCCAGTGCCGGGCACACAGACTGAAGCCGCCAACCCCTACCTCGGCTCCCCGGCCTGGACTGCAGTGGAGCAGGCCCTGGACACCCCCGGCGTAGAGCTGATCGGCCTGCACTGCCACATCGGCTCGCAGATCTTCGAGCCCGCCGGATTCGAACTGGCCGCCGGCAAACTGATCGGGTTCCTGGCGCGGATTGGAGCCAGCCGCGGCGTCGTCCTGCCCGAACTGGATCTGGGCGGCGGTCACGGCATCGCCTACACCGAGGCCGACCACCCCCGTCCGCCGGAGGATATCGCCCAGGCGCTGGCGGCAGCGGTGCGGGAAGCCTGCACCGAGCAGGGCATCAGCATCCCCCGGATCAGCATCGAACCCGGCCGCAGCATCGCCGGACCGGCCGGAGTCACCCTCTACACGGCCGGCACCACCAAAGACGTGGTGGTCCAGGATGGCATCACCCGCCGCTATATCGCGGTGGACGGCGGGATGGCCGACAATGCCCGGCCGGTCCTCTACGACGCCGATTACTCAGCGGTCCTCGCCGACCGTCGGGTGACCGGGGAGCATATTCTGTCTCGCATCGTGGGAAAGCACTGTGAGTCCGGTGACATCGTGGTCAGAAACGTATACTTGCCACCGGCTGTCACGCGGGGGGATATCCTCGCGGTGCCGGCCACCGGGGCGTACTGCCACTCGCTGTCCAGCAACTACAACTACCTCACCCGGCCCGCCGTGGTCGCGGTGAGGGACGGACAGGCCCAGGTGCTCATCCGCCGGGAGACCGAAGAGATGATGCTGGCCCGGGACACCGGCTATCCCTGAGGTGGCCCCACCCTGACCGACCACGACGCCGCCCCGCTCACCGGACAACCGAACCTGCCGCATACTGAAGAAGGTGACCATGACCCCGCTCCCGAAGCTGTCTCCGTCCGCACCGAGCGATGCGATCACCATCGGGCTGCTGGGCGCAGGCAATGTGGGCGCCCAGGTGGCCCGCACCCTGGTGGAGGAACGGGAACTGATCTCCGCACGGGTGGGAACCCCAGTGCGGCTGGTCGGGGTGGCCGTGCGTGACCCCGAGGCCCCCCGTGACTGGAAGATCCCCGGCGAACTGTTGACCACCGATGCGGAGTCCCTGGTGGACAGTGTGGACCTGGTCATCGAGCTGATCGGTGGTCTGGAGCCTGCCGGTGCGCTGATCGAACGAGCCCTGGACCGTGGCGCGGCCGTGGTGACCGGCAATAAGGCACTGCTGGCCTCCCGCGGCGCTGAGCTGAACGCGGTGGCTGCCCAGACCGGCGCCCTGCTGCGCTACGAGGCCTCAGTGGGTGGGGCCATCCCGATTCTGCGGCCGATCGAGGAGTCGCTCTCCGGGGACCGGATCACCAAGGTGATGGGCATCGTCAACGGCACCACCAACTACATTCTGGACCAGATGGACAGCACCGGCGCTGCCTTCGACCACGCTCTTGCCGAGGCCCAGAAGCTCGGCTACGCCGAATCCGACCCCACTGCCGATGTGGCAGGGCACGACGCCGCAGCCAAGGCAGCCATCCTGGGCACCCTGGCCTTCCACGCCCCCTTCAGCTTTGATGATGTCTACTGCGAAGGCATCACCGAGGTCACCCAGGACGATATTGAGGCCGCCGCAGCCTCCGGATACGTGATCAAGCTGCTGGCCATCGCAGAGAAGCACAGCAAGGGCCAGGACCCCGGAGTGGTGCTGCGAGTGCACCCCACCCTGCTGCCCCGCACCCACCCGCTGGCCAGTGTGCGCGGTGCCTTCAACGCCGTGTTCGTCGTGGCTGAGAACGCCGGTGAGCTGATGTTCTACGGACAGGGCGCCGGGGGTAAGCCCACATCCAGCGCCATCATGGGCGATGTGGTGGCCGTAGCCCGCCGACTGCGCGCCCCCGTCCCAGAGGCCCCCACCATCTCCAGCGAGGTAGACCTGCCCGCCCTGCCCATCGAGAAGGCCACCACCCAGTACTACATCGATATGGACGTGGCCGATAAGGAGGGTGTGATCGCCGAGGTCGCCCGGGTGCTGGCCGATCATCACGTTTCCATCGAAGCCATGCGCCAGCCGGGCTCGGTCACGGTTGAGGGTGAGGTCGAGGACAGCGACAACGGCGCCAAAGTCCAGATCGTCACCCACCTGGCCAGCGAGAAGGACCTGCACGAAACCGTTCTTCAGCTGCATGGACTGGAAGTGGTCAAGAGCGTGAACTCGGTGCTGCGCGTCGAGGTTGAGAAGTAGGGGGAGAGAAGATGGCGCATCAGTGGCGCGGAGTCATCCGCGAATACTTCGACAGGCTCCCCGTGGAGGAGGGCCAGAGGATCATCACCCTGGGCGAGGGCGGCACCCCGCTGGTCCACGCCCCGGCGCTGTCTGAACTGGTGGACGGCGAGGTCCATCTGAAGGTGGAGGGGATGAACCCCACCGGATCCTTCAAGGACCGCGGGATGACCATGGCCATCACCACCGCAGTCAGCGAGGGCGCCAAGGCTGTGGTCTGCGCCTCCACCGGCAATACTTCAGCCTCTGCAGCGGCCTATGCCACCCAGGCCGGGCTGACCTGTGCAGTGCTGGTGCCGGCCGGAAAGATCGCCATGGGGAAGCTTTCCCAGGCGGTGGCCCACGGGGCGGAGCTGATCCAGATTGACGGCAACTTTGACGGCTGCCTGGAGGTGGCCCGAAAACTTGCCGAGAACTATCCGGTCTTCCTGGTCAACTCGGTCAACCCGGCCCGTATCCAGGGGCAGAAGACCGCAGCCTTCGAGGTGGTCGACGCCCTGGGCACAGCCCCGGACTACCACCTGCTGCCAGTGGGCAACGCAGGCAACATCACCGCTTACTGGAAGGGCTACCAGGAGTACTACGAAGACGGCGTCGTCTCATCGCTGCCGGTGATGTGGGGATTCCAGGCTGCAGGCTCAGCCCCGATTGTGGCCGGACATCCGATCACCGAGCCGGAGACCGTGGCCACCGCCATCCGGATCGGCAACCCGGCCTCCTGGGAGCAGGCTGAAGCCGCCCGGGACGCCTCTGGCGGAGTGATCGAGGCGGTCACTGATGAGCAGATCCTTGCTGCGCATCGCTGGCTCTCCGCCAAGGAGGGCGTCTTCGTGGAGCCTGCCTCCGCCTCCGGGGTGGCCGGGCTGATCAAGAAGCACAGTGCCGGTGAGGTGCCGGCCGGCAAGTGCTGGGTGATCACGGTGACCGGCCACGGGCTGAAGGACCCCGACTGGGCCATCAATAACCCTGAGCTGAGCTCAGGAGCCTACGACGCCGCAGCCCCCACCCAGGTGCCCCAGGACGTGGAGACTGTGGCCCGCACCCTGGGACTGTGAGCCGAAAGATGCCCGCTCATCTCCGAAAGCTCGGCCAGGGACTGGCCCCGGACGCAGCTGCCGGTGCCCCTGCCGAGCAGCTGCGTGAACCACTCGCCGCCTCGGTGCGTTTCCGGCTGTCCGTACCGGCCACCAGCGCCAACCTCGGCCCTGGCTACGACACCCTGGGTCTGGCCTTGGAATGGCGTGACGAGATTGAGGTCAGCGCCGCACCCCGGCGGGATCCGGAGAAGCCGGCTGTGCACGTCGTCGTCGACGGTGAAGGTGCGGATCAGCTGCCCACCGATGCCTCACATCTGGTGATCACCGCCGTGGAGCGGATCCTCGCAGCCAAAGGTTACTGGCTGCCTGACCTGCAGGTTAACGCGCAGAACGCCATTCCGCACTCTCGCGGGCTCGGTTCCTCCGCAGCGGCGATCACCACTGCCGTGCTCACTGCGCACCAGCTGGTACCCGGCGGGCTGAGTGCTGAGGAGCAGCTGCAGATCGGCTCACGGATCGAAGGCCACCCGGATAACTATGTCCCAGCCCTGCGCGGCTCAGTGGCCGTCTCCTGGCAGGCGGCGGATACTCCTGAACCGTTGTTCAAAACCGCGCCGTTGACGCCCCATCCGGAGGTGACCTGCGTGCTGGCGGTGCCGAACTCTGTTCAGTCCACCCAGGCTGCCCGGGACCTGCTGCCGGTCAGCGTGCCCCATGAGCAGGCAGCCAAGAACAGCTCCCGAGCCGCCCTGCTGGTGCATGCCATCACCACTGAGCCCGCCCTGCTGCTCGATGCCACCGAGGACTACCTGCACCAGGAGTACCGACGCCAGGCTTTCCCAGCCTCCATGGCGCTGGTGGACCAGCTGCGTGGCGCAGGATACGCTGCGGTGATCTCCGGTGCCGGCCCTGCGGTGCTGGTGCTGACCGAGGCGAGCCGGGCGGCGTCCTGCGCTGAGCTTATGGGGCGCTTTGCGGCGGAAACCGGCTTCGACGACACATTTTCACCCAAGAGTCTGCCAATAGCGCGTACAGGTGCTACAGTGGAGGTACTGCGGTGATCGAAGAATCGCCGAGTAGCTTTCGCGCAGTTCGCGCTCTCCCAGATGGGCTAATCATCAGTACCGCACCCGTGCATAGCCTGTTTGTGTGTCATTGAACGCATCTGAGGAGAATCTATATGCCGCAGGTATGCGCGAAAGCCTGACATGGAAACCGTTGGCTGCATCTGAACGCAGTCTGCCCGACGAGGGAGAAGGAAACCTTCGTGACAGAAACCACCACTGAAGCCCCAGCGGCTCAGGATGTGAAGAACAATGCTGAAGCAAACGGCACCGGAAGCGGATTGGCCGGGCTCAAACTGGCCCAGCTGAAGGCGCTGGCCTCCCAGCTCGGCATCGCCGGATCCTCCCGGATGCGCAAATCTGATCTGGTAGAGGCGATCTCCGCCCACCAGCGCGGCGGAGCCGTGGCAGATCGGGATACCAAGAAGGCCGAGAAGAACGGCCGTGCCAAGGAGCAGAAGGAGCAGGGCGACCGACCCAGCCGAAAGAAGAGCGAACAGGATGCTGGCTCCTCCGAGGCGACTGAGGCAGCGGCGGAGCAAAGCTCCGACCACCAGCAAGAACAGTCCGACCAGGACAAGGGCCGTGGCCGCAACCGCCGCAGTCGCAACGATCGGAGCAGGAACGACGACGCCCAGCAGGGTGGCGAGAACCAGGGCAAGTCCCAGCAGAAGAAGTCTGAGGACCACCAGGATCGCCAGCAGGGCGGAGGCAATGAGGATTCCCGCGACCAGTCCGATCAGGACAGCCAGGGGCGCGACAACGACGACGATCGTGGCGGCAATAACCGAGATGACCGCAACGACCGGCGCAACCGCCGCCGGAACCGCAATGACCGCAACCGCAACCGGCGCGACCGCAACGACCGCAACCGCGGTCCTGAGTTCGACGACGAGCAGGTCACTGACGAGGACCAGCTGATCCCGATCGCCGGTATCCTCGATGTGCTGGACAACTACGCCTTTGTGCGCACCTCCGGCTACCTGCCCGGTCAGAACGACGTCTACGTCTCTCTGCAGCAGGTCAAGAAGAACAGTCTGCGCAAGGGCGATGTGGTCACCGGCTTCATCAAGGCCCCCAACGAGAACCAGAAGCCCAATAAGCGGCAGAAGTTCGCCGCCCTGGTCAAGGTGGAGAAGGTCAACGGCCGCCCCGTGGAGGCCAATACCGAGCGGGTCGAGTTCAACAAACTCACTCCTCTCTATCCTCAGGACCGGCTGCGCCTGGAGGGTGACCCCAAGAACCTCGCCCCCCGCGTCATTGACCTGGTGGCTCCTATCGGCAAGGGTCAGCGCGGCCTCATCGTCTCCCCTCCCAAGGCCGGCAAGACGATGATCCTGCAGGCCCTGGCCCAGGCGATCAAGACCAATAACCCCGAGGTGCACCTGATGATGGTGCTGGTCGATGAGCGCCCTGAGGAAGTCACCGATATGCAGCGCACTGTGGACGGCGAGGTCATCGCCTCCACCTTCGACCGGCCCGCTGACGACCACACCACCGTGGCCGAGCTGGCCATCGAGCGCGCCAAGCGCCTGGTGGAGCTGGGCAAGGACGTGGTGGTCCTCCTGGACTCCATGACCCGCCTGGGCCGTGCCTACAACACTGCCGCTCCGGCGTCGGGCCGTATTCTCTCCGGCGGTGTGGACGCCAACGCGCTCTACCCGCCCAAGCGCTTCTTCGGCGCCGCCCGCAATATCGAGCACGGCGGATCGCTGACCATCCTGGCCACCGCCCTGGTAGAGACCGGATCGAAGATGGACGAGGTGATCTTCGAAGAGTTCAAGGGCACCGGCAATATGGAGCTGCGGCTCAGCCGCCGTCTGGCTGATAAGCGGATCTTCCCGGCGATCAGCGTCTCCGAGTCCTCCACCCGTCGTGAGGAGAACCTGCTCTCCGGCGATGAGGTCCAGATCATGTGGAAGCTGCGCCGCGTGCTCTCCGGCCTGGAGCAGGAGCAGGGCCTTGACCTGCTGCTGAAGAAGATCAAGGAGACCAGCTCCAATGCAGAGTTCCTGCTGCTGACCCAGAAGACCACCCTGGGCGGCAACGGCGACAAATAGTCATGGGAATGTTCGACTCCGTGACCGGCCTGCTGGCCGAGCACAAGGAGCTGCAGGCTAGGCTGGCCGAGCCTGAGACGCATACTGACCAGGCTCTGGCCCGCAAGCTCGGCCGCCGCTACGCCCAGCTCAGTGGCGTGGTGGAGGCACACGGCCGCGTCTCCCAGCTGCAGGACGACCTGGAGACCGCCCAGGAGTTCGCAGAGGACGACGCCGAGCTCGCTGCTGAGGTGCCCCGGCTCCAGGAACAGCTCGAGGAAGCCTCCGAGAAGCTGCTGCGGATGCTCATCCCGCGCGATGAGAACGATGTCCGCAACGCCATCCTGGAGATCAAGGGCGGTGCCGGCGGGGACGAGGCGGCACTGTTCGCCGGGGACCTGCTGCGGATGTACACCCGCTACGCTGAGTCCAAGGGCTGGAAGACTGAGATCATCTCCTCCACGGCCTCGGATCTCGGCGGGTATAAGGACGTCCAGGTGGCGATCAAGGCCAACACCAATGATCCTGCCGAGGGCGTCTACGCCCAGCTGAAGTTCGAGGGCGGGGTGCACCGCGTCCAGCGCGTCCCGGAGACCGAGTCCCAGGGCCGCATCCACACCTCGGCCGCCGGGGTGCTGGTGCTGCCCGAGGTGGACGAGCCCGAGGAGATCGAGATCGCGCAGAACGATCTCAAGATTGATGTCTACCGCTCCTCGGGGCCCGGCGGCCAGTCGGTGAACACCACCGACTCTGCGGTACGGATCACCCACCTTCCCACTGGCATCGTGGTGGCCATGCAGAATGAGAAGTCCCAGCTGCAGAACAAGGAGGCCGCCATGCGGGTGCTGCGCTCCCGCCTGCTGGCCCACCAGCAGGAGCAGTTGGACGCAGAGTCCGCTGAGGCCCGGAAGTCCCAGGTGCGCACCATGGACCGCTCCGAACGCATCCGCACCTACAATTTCCCGGAGAACCGGATTGCCGACCACCGCACCGGCTACAAGGCCTACAACCTGGACGCGGTGATCAACGGGGACCTGGACGCCGTGATCGCCTCCTGCATCCAGATGGATGAGCAGGAGCGGCTCGCTGCGCTCAACAAGGATGATGACTGAGCTCTCAGCGCTGCTCCGTGCCGCGGCGGCTCAGCTGGCCGAGGCGCAAGTGCCCAGCCCGCGGGCTGATGCTGAACTGCTGGCCGCCCATGTGCTGGGGTTCAGCAGAGGCGAGGTCCAGGCCAAGGCCAGTTCAGGGATGGACATCACCGACGCCGCCGAGCAGCTCACCGCCCTTGTGGCCGAGCGTGCCCGCAGGATCCCGCTGCAGCATCTGACCGGCTGGGCCCCCTTCCGCACTCTGGAGCTGCGCGTGGGTCCCGGCGTCTTCGTTCCGCGCCCAGAGACCGAGACCGTCGTTGAGCTGGCCCTGGCCCGGCTGCGCGAGATGGCAGCCGGCGGCCTGGTACGCCCCAGGGTCGTTGACCTGGGCACCGGCTCAGGGGCCATTGCGGCCTCGATGGCGGCTGAATTCCCGGCCGCCGAAGTCCACGCAGTGGAGGTCTCCGAGGAGGCAGCCGCCTGGGCCCAGCTGAATTTCCAGAACCTCCCGGAAGGCGCAGCGCCGGTCACCCTGCACCGCTGCGACCTCCGCGATTTCCCCGCCACTGCGGCCTTTGCGGAATTGATGTGCCCAATATCGGTTCCAAACGGTCCGGAGCAGGGCTCAGAACACCGAAAATGGGTACATCAACCCGTGGGCGGGGGCTCCAAGGGGAATCAGGACGGCCACGCCAGGCGGAAGAGCCCAGCTGAGGGCTTCGACCTGGTGGTGTCCAATCCGCCGTATATCCCTCCCGATATGGTGCCCGCCGAGAAGGAAGTCCGTGAGCATGACCCCGAGATTGCGCTCTACGGTGGGGGAGCGGACGGGCTGGAGCTGCCTCGGGCAGTGATCGAGACCGCCAAGCGAATCCTGACCTCCGGCGGCTGGCTGATCCTGGAGCACGCAGAAGTCCAAGCTGCGGCGCTGGCCGAGTTCTGTGCGGCAGAACCGAGCCTGAGCGCAGTGACCACCCACCAGGACCTCACTGGCCGGGACAGGGCGATTTCTGCGGTGTTCACCAGTCCGGTCACGGCGGGCAGGGGTGCGCAGCTGCGCCAGAAGCAGGCCTGAGCGTGAAAGAATACAGCGCGTGAGCCAGAGGATCGACCTGTCCAGCCCGCAGCACCGCGAGGCCGGAATCGAAGCCGCAGCCGCAGCGGTACGCCGCGGCGAACCCGTGGTGCTGCCCACTGACACGGTCTACGGGATCGGGTCGGACGCCTTCAGCCCGCAGGCGGTGGCCGTGCTGCTGGCTGCCAAAGGCCGCAACCGCACAATGCCCCCGCCGGTGCTGATCGGCCGCCCCCAGGTGATGGATGCCCTGGCCGATGAGATCCCCGAGACCGCCCGCGTTCTGGCTGAGACCTTCTGGCCCGGCGGATTGACCATCATCCTGAGAGCCCAGCCCTCGCTGGCCTGGGACCTCGGCGAGACCCGCGGCACTGTAGCTCTGCGCATGCCTGCCGATGAGATTGCCCTGGATCTGCTCAACGCGGTGGGCCCGATGGCGGTCTCCAGCGCCAATCGCACCGGGCTGCCAGCCGCCACCACTGCCGCTGCCGCCCAAGAGATGCTCGCCGAGTCAGTGACCGTCTACCTGGACGGCGGGGAGCGCAGCACCCAGCGGGCCTCCACCATTATCGACTGCACCCGGGAGAAGCCTGTGGTGGTGCGTGACGGGGCCATCCCCCTGCATGAGCTGCAGGCCGTGGTGCCGGATGTGCGTGGCCCCGGCTCCGGGGACGGCGCCTCTTCCGAGGACGACTCCGACCAGGGGGCGGTACCCCGCGGATGATCTATTTCCTGCTCGTGCTGACCGTGTCGGCCGTAGTCACCTATGCGCTGACACCACCGGTCCGCAAGCTCTCTCTGCGGATGGGCATCTACACCGGGATTCGTTCACGGGACATCCATACCGAAGTCAAGCCGCGTTGGGGCGGAGTGGCCATCTATATCGGAATGCTCGCCGGGATTGCCGTCTCCGCGCTGATTCCGCTGTTCTCTGGGATTTTCACCGACCGCACCCAGGTCCTCGGTGTCATCCTGGCCATGACGCTGATCGTGATCATCGGTATGGCCGACGATGCCTGGGACGTTCACTGGCTGCTCAAACTCGTTGCCCAGGTGGGCTCCGGTATCATCCTGGTGCTCTACGGCATCCAGCTTGAGGTCATGCCGGTGGGCTGGCTGGGGGTGGGCGGTCCGCTGCTGCAGGGCTTCCTCACTGTGTTCCTGGTGGTGCTGACCATCAATGCCTTCAACTTCATCGACGGACTGGACGGTCTGGCTGCCGGGGTGGCCGCCATCGGCGGCTCAGCCTTCTTCATCTACAGCTACCTGCTGACCCTGTCCATCCGTGAGTTTGAGCCCTCGCACCTGGCCACCCTGCTGATGGCAGTGCTGGTGGGTGCCTGCCTGGGCTTCCTGCCGCACAACTTCCACCCCTCCAAAATCTTCATGGGCGATACCGGCGCTATGCTGCTGGGACTGGTCATGGTGGTCGGAGCGCTGATCGCCACCAGTTCCCTGGAACTGCACCAGGAACAGTTCCGCTTCCGCAACATCCCTGCCTATATGCCGGTGCTGCTGCCCCTGGCAGTGATGGTGCTGCCGGTGCTCGACCTGGTGCTCGCCGTCATCCGCCGCACCCTGCGCGGCCAAGTCCCATTCAGCCCCGACCGCGGCCACCTGCACCATAAGCTGCTGGACTCCGGCTATTCCCACCCCCAGGCGGTGCTGCTGCTCTACCTCTGGGCCGCGGTGATCGCCTTCGGCTCGATCTCCTTCAACTTCCTGCCCTGGTGGCTGGTCGGCTTGGCCATGGCGGTCACACTGGCGGTGGCCACGGTGCTCACCCTGGGGCCCTGGATGCGCCGACGGGCCACACGGATCAACCAGCGTGCCGTCCGCCGCACCCGCTCAGGAGAGAACACATGAGCACCGGATGGCGCAGGGTTCTTATGACGACGACGTCCGCGGGCCTGGTCTGCCTCGGCTTGGGCACCACCGCCGCAGCTCTGGTGAGTGGGGCAGAAGCGGCTGCCTCGGCGGCTGCAGCCGGAGGCCTCGTCGTCATACTCTCTTTTCTCTCCCTGGCCCTGATCGACTGGGCTGAGCGCAACCGACCCCAGTTGGCCATCCCGCTGTTCATGATCGGATTTGCGCTCAAGCTCGCCGTGCTGGCCCTGGTGCTGCCGATGGTGCGAGTGGGGGAGTGGCTGGATCCAGCTTGGGCGCTGGGAACCGGGGTGGCTGTGCTGCTGGTCTGGCAGATCGTCGAGGTGATGAGCTTCGCGAAGATGCGCCTGGCCGTAGGAACAGCTTCTGCAGCCGACTGAGCCGATGCGGGGTTTTTCTACTCGTTGTAGTAGTGTTATCACAGCACGGATCACGTGCCGAAATCCGTAGCAAGACTTTGGTAGGCTTGGCGCGGGCTGCGGCAGGTAATCTCTGCGCCGACTTCCCTCGCCCGAAGCCGAGATCAGTATGTCTCGATCATTCGACGACCGATGAGAGGACCAGCGTTGTCATCGCTTGCCCTGAGTGCCGCCGAAGAGGACGGTTTCCAGCCGCCTACTATCAGTGAGACCCACCTCCCGGAGATTTTCCCGTGGATGGCCGAATGGGGCACTGGCTTCGGCAAGAACATGCTGATGGCTGTTCTGGCCGTTATTCTCATCTGGTGGCTGTTCAGCGCCGCGATCCGCAAGCAGGCCCTGGTGCCCTCCCGCGGCCAGTTCCTGGCCGAGGGCGCCTACGGTTTTGTGCGCAACACCATTGGTCGCGACATCCTGGGCGATAAGCACTTCAAGCCCTGGATCCCGCTGCTGTTCACCGTGTTCTTCTTCGTGCTGTTCAACAATCTGTTCGGCGCGATCCCGTTCCTGCAGATGCCCACCTTCAGCCACGCCGGCCCCGCCTACGCGATGGCCGGAATCATCTGGATCACCTGGGTGGCGCTGGGCTTCAAACTGTACGGTGCAAAGTTCATGAAGCTGATGACCGTGCCCTCCGGTGTGCCCAAGCCGCTGCTGATCATCCTCACCCCGCTGGAGTTCCTCTCCAACTTTGTGATCCGCCCGTTGACCCACAGCCTGCGTTTGATGGCCGTGATGCTGGCCGGACACATCATCGTGATGCTCTGCGGCTCCGGCGCGGAGTTCCTGATCACCCAGGCCGAGGGTGCGTTCAACACCGGTCTGGGCGTGGCGATCCTGCTCGGATCAGTGCCGCTGTACTTCCTGGAGCTGATCATGATGGTGCTGCAGGCCTTCGTGTTCGCCCTGCTGACTGCCATCTATATCCAAGGCTCCATAGAAGCCGACGCACACTGACCGCCTTGACCACCTGACCCCTAAGTTCCCGTACGAGTTCCCGGTGAAAGCCACCGGGAGCGAGACAAGAAAGAGAGAAACACATGGACGGCTCCCTGAACATGCTCGGTATGGGCATCGCCGGACTCGGCGCTGCCATCGCCATCGGCCTGGTCTTCGCTGCCTACCTCAACGGTGTTGCCCGCCAGCCCGAGGCTCAGCGCGTGCTGCAGCCGATCGCGCTGCTCGGCTTCGCACTGGCTGAGGCCGTGTTCATTCTGGCCATCGTCTTCGCCTTCGTGCTCTAGCCAGCCGCTAGAGAACGCTCAGCCTGCCGGGACCACCGGCAGCCCGAAGACCAACAGATCCGAGAAAAGATGGGTGAACACATGATCAGCACAGCACTGGTCCAGGCAGCGGAGGGCGACGCCAACCCGCTGTTCCCCAACCCCTGGGAAGCCGCTGTGGCCGGCATCGGGTTCCTGGTGCTGCTCTTCATCGTCATCAAGTGGATTGCTCCGAAGTTCGAGCAGACCTACCAGAACCGCATTGAGGCGATCGAAGGCGGCATTAACCAGGCTGAGGAGGCCAAGGCTGAGGCCGCTGCGCTGAAGGCGGAGTACGAGAAGCAGCTGGCCGACTCCCGCACCGCGGCCGCCGCCCTGCGCGAGGAAGCCCGTGCCGAAGCCGCCCAGATTGTGACCGAGGCCCAGGAGAAGGCTGCTGCGGAGGGCGCACGCATCCGCGAGCAGGCGCATGCCCAGATTGAGGCCGACCGCGCCGCCGCAGCTGCATCGCTGCGGACCGATGTCGGAGCGCTGGCCACCGAGCTGGCCTCCAAGATCGTCGGTGAGGCACTGGACGACGACGCCCGCTCCCAGCGCGTGATCGATCGGTTCCTGGCAGACCTCGACGCTGAGCAGCAGACCCAGGGGGCAGCACAGTAATGGCAGTCCAGTTCAGCGGATCCAGCGCCTCCAGCGAATCCTTCGGCTCGCTGCAGAGTGATCTGGCGGAGACCATCGCCTCCGCCGACCTTGCGGTGGCCGATGAGCTGTTCAGCGCCCTGGACGTCATCGACAGCTCCGCGGCGCTGCGCCGTTCGCTGACAGACCCCTCTCGGGAGCCGGCTGCCCGCACCGGTGTGGTCCACTCGCTCTTTGGCTCCAAGGCCCAGGATGCCACTGTGCGAATCCTGGAGGCTGTGGTCTCCCGCCGCTGGGGTGCTGAACGCGATCTCGGCGATGGTGTGGAAGCATTGGCCGTCACCGTGGTGGCAGCCAAGGTCGAACGGGACGGCCTGCAGGGCCTGGAAGCGCTGGAGTCCGCGCTGCTGAGCTTCCGGCGCACCATCGCTGAGTCGCATGAGCTCCAGCATGCGTTCACCGACCACCAGGCACCAGCCGCAGCCAAGCAGAAGCTGGCCGCATCGCTGAGCCCCCAGGTCTCCGCGGAAGCCCGGCTGCTCATCGACCGGGCGGTCACCGCCTCGCGCGGAGCGCGCCCCTCGGCACTGATCGAGCGTTTCGCCTCAGCGGTTGCGGCCCGGCAGCAGCGCTGGATCGCCCAGGTGACCGTGGCCAAGGACCTGGACAGCTCCTACCTGGAGAAACTCTCTGCCAGCCTTGATAAGTACTTCGGCAGAGAACTGAAGCTAGACGTCGCCGTCGACCCCTCAGTGGTCGGCGGTATCCGGGTTCAGGTCGGTGACGAGGTGGTTGACAGCACCCTCGCCTCCCGACTGAGCAGCCTGAGCCGAAAGATTTCCGGCTAGCGCTTGCGCGCTGGCCCAAGAACACCAACTGAACCGTACGGCCGTCACAGGCGGCCACCAAATACAGGAGAGCAGGGAGAAGCAGATGGCCGATCTGACCATCAACGCCGACGACGTTCGCAATGCCTTGAACGAGTTTGCGGCGTCCTACGACCCGGGCAGCGCAGAGCGCACCGAGGTCGGTCGCGTGATCTCCGCGGCCGACGGCATCGCACGAGTCGAGGGTCTGCCCTCGGCCATGTCGAACGAGCTGCTGCGCTTTGAGGACGGCACGCTGGGACTCGCCCAGAACCTAGACACCCGTGAGATCGGTGTGGTGATCCTCGGCGAGTTCTCCGGCATCGAAGAGGGCCAGGAGGTCACCCGCACCGGAGAGATTCTCTCCGTGCCGGTGGGAGACAAGTTCCTGGGCCGTGTGGTGGATCCGCTGGGCGCACCCATCGACGGCCTCGGCGAGATCGAGGCTGAAGACCGCCGTGCCCTGGAGCTGCAGGCACCCGGGGTCACCCAGCGCAAGTCGGTGCACGAACCGCTGCAGACCGGCATCAAGGCGATCGACGCGATGATCCCGATCGGCCGCGGCCAGCGCCAGCTGATCATCGGCGACCGCCAGACCGGCAAGACCGCCATCGCCATCGACACCATCCTGAACCAGAAGGACAACTGGGCCACCGGCGATGTCGACAAGCAGGTGCGCTGTGTCTACGTGGCGGTGGGCCAGAAGGCCTCCACCATCGCTGCGGTGCGCCAGACCCTGGCCGAGCAGGGTGCCCTGGAGTACACCACCATCGTGGCAGCTCCGGCCTCCGACCCCTCCGGCTTCAAGTACCTGGCACCCTTCGCCGGCTCTGCGATCGGCCAGCACTGGATGTACGGCGGCAAGCACGTGCTGATCGTGTTCGACGACCTGTCCAAGCAGGCTGAGGCCTACCGCGCGATCTCGCTGCTGCTGCGCCGCCCGCCGGGCCGTGAGGCATTCCCCGGCGATGTGTTCTACCTGCACTCCCGCCTGCTGGAGCGCTGCGCCAAGCTCTCTGATGAACTCGGCGCTGGTTCGATGACCGGGTTCCCGATCATCGAGACCAAGGCCAATGACGTGGGTGCCTTCATCCCCACCAACGTCATCTCCATCACCGACGGCCAGATCTTCCTGCAGTCCGACCTGTTCAACGCCAACCAGCGGCCCGCTGTGGATGTGGGCATCTCGGTGTCCCGGGTGGGCGGTGCCGCACAGACCAAGGCGATGAAGAAGGTCTCCGGAACCCTGAAGCTGGACCTTGCCCAGTACCGGGATATGCAGGCTTTCGCCATGTTCGCCTCGGACCTGGACCCCGCCACCCGTGCTCAGCTGACCCGCGGTGAGGTGCAGACCGAGCTGCTCAAGCAGCCGCAGTACACCCCTTATCCGGTGGAGGAGCAGGTTGTCGCCATCTGGGCCGGCTCCCAGGGCCACCTGGACGATGTGGAAGTCGGTGACGTCAAGCGCTTCGAGGCCGAGTGGATCGACTACCTCAAGCGCAAGACCGATGTGCTGACCAATATCGCCGCCAGCGGCAAGCTGGAGGATGACACCGTGGAGGCTCTGAACTCTGGCATCAAGGAGTTCAAGAGCCAGTTCCAGGCCGGGGAGTCCGAGTCGCTGGTCGGTACTGAGGAGGCCATCGCCATGGACGCCGCCGAGATTCAGCAGGAAGAGCTCAAGGCCTGAGGCTGCTGTACGCATCTGAAGACCTAAGGAAGGACACGCATGGGAGCCCAGATTCGGGTCTATCGCGACAAGATCCGATCGACCTCGTCGATGAAGAAGATCTTCAAAGCGATGGAGCTGATCGCCACCGCACGGGTGGGCAAGGCGCGCTCTCGCGCCCAGGCCTCCACTCCGTACGCCGAGGCGATCACCCGCGCCGTGGCAGCAGTGGCCGCTCAGGACGACATCGACCACGTGCTGACCGAGAAGGTGGCGCAGCCCCAACGTGCCGCTGTACTGATCATGGCCTCCGACCGCGGCCTGGCAGGGGCCTACTCCACCAATGTGATCAAACAGTCCGAGTCGCTGCTGGCCACGCTGAAGGATCAGGGCGTGGAGGCCCGGCCCTACCTCTACGGCCGCAAGGCCCAAGCCTTCTACGACTTCCGCTCCCGGGAGTATGACCAGGTCTGGACCGGCAACACGGACAACCCTGTGGTCACCGTGGGCCAGGAGATCGGCAAGACCCTGGTGGACCGGTTCATCCAGCCTACCGAAGAGGGCGGGGTGGACGAGATCTATCTGGTCTACACAGAGTTCCAATCCATGGTCACCCAGGAACCGGTGGTCAAGCGCCTGCTCCCGCTGGCCGTGGTGGAGGCCGATGAGCCCGCTGCCCACCCGCTCTACGAGTTCGAGCCATCCGCGGAGGAGGTGCTGGACGCGCTGCTGCCCAAGTACATCGAGTCCCGGATCTTCTCCGCCATGCTGGAGGCCTCGGCCTCGGAGCTGGCCGCCCGCCAGAGGGCCATGAAGTCTGCCGGCGACAACGCCAACGACCTCATCCTGAAGTACACCCTGCTGCGCAACAACGCGCGCCAGGCCGAGATCACCCAGGAGCTCTCCGAGCTCATCGCCGGTGCCGACGCGCTGGCGTCGTCGTAATTGAAAGTGAGAGAGATGACTGCCACTACTGCAGAACAGCCCACAGGGGCCGTGCAGCCCGGCGCGACCGGCCGGGTCGCCCGGGTCATCGGCCCGGTGGTGGACATTGAGTTCCCCGCCGATGCCATCCCCAAGATGTATAACGCGCTGAACGCTGAGCTGACCCTGGGCGGTGAGACCAAGACGATCACCTTCGAGGTCGCCGCCCACCTGGGCGACAACCTTGTGCGTGCCATCTCCCTGCAGGCCACCGACGGCCTGGTGCGCGGGGTGCAGGTCCAGGACACCGGAGCGCCGATCTCGGTGCCGGTGGGTGACGCCGTCAAGGGGCACATCTTCAACGTGCTCGGCGACACCCTGGACATTCCCTCCGATCAGCTGGAGGTCACCGAGCGCTGGCCCATCCACCGGCGTGCCCCCGGCTTCGACCAGCTGGAGGGCTCCACCGAGATGCTGGAGACCGGTATCAAGGTCATCGACCTGCTCACCCCCTACATCAAGGGCGGCAAGATCGGTCTGTTCGGCGGCGCCGGTGTGGGCAAGACCGTGCTCATCCAGGAGATGATCACCCGTGTGGCCCGCAACTTCGGCGGCACCTCGGTATTCGCCGGTGTGGGCGAGCGCACCCGTGAGGGCAACGACCTCTGGGTCGAGATGGAAGAAGCCGGGGTGCTCAAAGACACCGCCCTGGTGTTCGGCCAGATGGACGAGCCGCCGGGAACCCGTCTGCGCGTGGCACTGAGCGCACTGACCATGGCGGAGTACTTCCGCGATGTGCAGAACCAGGACGTGCTGCTGTTCATCGACAACATTTTCCGCTTCTCCCAGGCCGGCTCCGAGGTCTCCACGCTGCTGGGCCGCATGCCCTCCGCGGTGGGCTATCAGCCGAACCTGGCCGATGAGATGGGTGTGCTCCAGGAACGGATCACCTCCACCCGCGGCCACTCCATCACCTCGATGCAGGCTGTCTATGTGCCCGCCGATGACTACACCGACCCGGCCCCGGCCAATGTGTTCGCCCACCTGGACGCCACCACCGAGCTGGACCGTGCGATTGCTTCCCGCGGTCTCTACCCGGCAGTGAACCCGCTGACCTCCACCTCTCGCATCCTGGACCCGCAGTACATCGGCCAGGAGCACTACGACTGCGCGATCCGGGTCAAGCAGATTCTGCAGAAGAACAAGGAGCTGCAGGACATCATCGCGATCCTCGGTGTGGACGAGCTCTCCGAGGAGGACAAGATCCTGGTGGCCCGTGCCCGCCGCATCGAGCAGTTCCTCTCCCAGAACACCTACACTGCGCTGCAGTTCACCGGTGTGGAGGGCTCCACGGTGCCGATCAAGGACACCGTGGACGGCTTCAACGCGATTGCCAACGGCGACCTGGACCACATCCCTGAGCAAGCCTTCTACAACATCGGCGGGCTCGACGACGTGGAGCGCAAGTACGCCGAGCTGCAGAAGCAGGGCTGATCGGCCATGGCTGCACTCGACGTACAGGTTGTCGCCGTAGACCACGCGGTGTGGTCCGGGGAAGCCAAGGCGCTCACCGGCCGCACCGTGGACGGTGATATAGGGATTCTTCCCGGCCACACTCCGGTGCTGGCGCTGCTGGCGGAGGGGGAGCTGACCATCGAACCGGTGGCGGGCGGCCCCGTCAGGGCTCATGTCAAGGGCGGGTTCTTCTCCGTGGATGATGACAAGGTGACCATCGTGGCTGACGAGGCCGACATCCAGAGCTAGTCCTGGCGGCGCGCCGCAGCTTGACCGGCTGCAGTGGCGCTGGCCTTCACACCTGTCGCTGTCTCGTGTGACTCGCAGCTGATGTCTCTCACTTGAGTCTGAGGCCCTGGCACTGCGTCAGGGCCCCAGTAGGTCTGTGCTGTTTACCCAGCCGTTGTTTCAAATACGGCGAATTTTAGGCGATGTCTGAAACATCGGCCGGGCATTTAGGGACTTGGGGCCTGCCGTCAGGCACGCCACCAGTTCAGAACAGCCGCGGAGCGCCGGACTCTTCGCCTTTCATGTTCTCGTAGTCCAGCACTACGCAGCGGATTCCCCGGTCCTCAGCCAGGGTGCGCGCCTGGGGTTTGATCTGCTGAGCGGCGAAGACCCCCGTGACCGGAGCAAGCAGGGGGTCACGGTTGAGCAGGTCGAGGTATCGGGTCAGCTGCTCAACGCCGTCGATGTCCCCACGGCGCTTCAGCTCCACGGCCACCGTACCGGCGGGCCCCTTGGCCAGGATGTCCACCGGGCCGATCGGGGTCGCGTGCTCCCGGCGGATGAGGGTATGGCCTTCCCCAAGCCGCTCGATCTGCTCCGCGAGCAGCCGCTGCAGGTCGGCCTCGACGCCGTCCTTCACCAGCCCCGGATCAGAGCCCAGCTGGTGGGAGGAATCGTGATGCAGCTCGGAGATGAGGATCTTCAGCTCGTCGTCGGACTTCTCCGCCGAGACCGTCCAGACTTCGGCGATCCCGGCATCGCGCTGCTGACCATCCGGCTCCGAGATGCGCATTGAGGCTGGCGGGGACATCCAGTTCAGAGGTTTGTAGGAGCCTCCGTCGGAATGCACCAGCACTGCACCGTCGGCCTTGATCATCAGCAGGCGCTTGGCCTGGGCAAGATGGGCGTTCAGACGTCCTGAGTAGGTCACGGAGCAGGTGGCAATGACAAGTCGCACAGTGATCGATCTTAGCCAATCCGCCAGCAGTGGGTGTGCCAGTGCCGGCGCTCCGAGGCCGCATATTCGTCACCCAGTATGGAGTCAGCCCGCCAGGCCACCACATGATCGGTCCCGGCGCCGATGGTCAGCCCGCACCCCGGGCAGCTGTAGTCCTTGGCCGCTGCCGCACCTGAGATATGCCGCACATGGTACTCGCCGTCGCGGCGCTGGACCCGTCCGGCGGAGAGCCCGCCCGGTGCCAGGAAACCGGTGCTCAGCGGGCGGTGCTCCTGCTGCCATTTGGAGGTGCCGCGGCGTCGTCCTCTGCCTTTTCCCACCCTCCTATTCTCCCAGGTGCGCAGCGCCGCCCCTGGCTGGGAGAATCCTGAATTGTAACCATATCGTTATCATCTGTAAGCTAGAGCGCTGGACATTCCCACGCGGGCCGAATCAGTGCCCGCAACGCCACATATAAGGACTACACCCCAGTGCGAATTCTTTCTGCCATCATTGCGTTCCTCGCCGGACTGGCGCTGGTCGGCTTCGGCATCGACCGGCTGACCGCCGAGACCGAGGAGACGAACACCGTCGAGACCGAGGGCGCCGAGGACGCACCCTTCACCGTCATCACCGATGATGTGATCGACGCCGCGGACGGCCGCGATGAGTTCACCATCGAGGCTGAAGGGGAGTACCTGATCGCGGTGGGCCGCACCTATGACATCGAGGCATGGCTCGACGACGCCGCCCATAACCGGATCACCGGGTTCGAGGCCTCGGAGGACCCTGAGCAGCCCTCCCACATCACCGCTGAGTTCATCGACGGCGAGACCGATGTGCCAAACCCCACCGGCTCCGATCTCTGGGTCAGTGTAGAGAACGCTGAGGGTGAGATGCCCTACCGATGGGACACCCCGGATGAGGCCGGCGACTGGGCTCTGCTGATCTACCGCGAGGACCTCGAGTCCGCGCCCAACTCGATCACCACCACCGAGACGGTCACCTTTGGCAATGACGGCGGGGTCTGGATGATCATCGGTGGGGCCCTGCTGGTGCTGCTCTCCCTGGTGCTCTTCTACTGGGCGGTGGGCACTCCACGCCGGAAGCGCCGCAAGGCCGAGAACGCAGCCGCTGTTGCACCCGCTGAGAAGACCACCGAATCCTCTGCGAACTCTGCACCAGAGGACCAGGACGCGGCCTCAGCAGAAGAGGAAGATGGCCGATTGAACCGAGAGGAGACCGCGACCGGCGCCGAGACTGCTGAGGAAGCCGAGGCGGAGGAGACTGCCGCCGAGGCTCCGGCGTCGGCACCCGCCTGGGTCATCCCTAGTGTGGAGACCGGGAAGATCCCGGCAGTCGAGGATGAGGAGCCGGAAGACCCTGAGCAGAACGACCAGCCCACCGAGGCCGTGCCGGCTTACACCGAGGAGAACGACGACGCCGCCCAGGCGGAGGAGGCCGCAGAGGCACCCGACGCTCAGGAGGCTGAGACAGAGGACCGGGACGAGAATGACGATGAGGACCAGGATCCGCCGGCCTCATCCGCTGCCGATGAGGGGCGCACCGAGAAGCTCTCCGGCTGGGCTCAGGGCCTGCGCGACCGGCTCGGACGCGGCAAGTCACCCTTTACCGCAGTGCTGGCCATGCTGGTGGCCCTGGCTGCCGGCCTGGGCCTGAGCGGCCCCGCATACGCCGATGAGGAGGACCAGTCCGAGAACGGCCAGACGGAGGAGGCCGAGGACGAAGACTCTGCGGAGGAGCAGGAGGAGACCGGCCGGGACGAGGAGCCCGAGGGCACCGAGGATCCTGATCAGGAGGAGGATGCCCCCGATCAGCCCGATCCCGAGGAGCTGGAGGAAGAGACCGAGGCTGAAGCAGAGGTGGAGGCTGAGGAGATCCCCTCCGAGGGCTACTCCGTGCTGTTGAGCTCTCAGCTGGATCGGATCCTGGAGGATGTTGCTGAGACGGTAGCCGCCGGCGATGAGGAGCAGGACGTGGAGCTGCTCGAGGACCGGGTGGCAGGTGAGGCTCTGGAGTACCGAGAGCTGGCCTACCGCAACCATGACCTGGCCGAGATCGCTCTGCCCCATCCCATCGGCACTGAGGTGCTCTCCGCAGTCGTCTCCGGCGACCCGGAGTTCCCCCGCCAGGCCATGGTGATCGTGGAGGAGCCCGAGTCCGAGTCGCTGCAGATCCTGTTCCTGGAGCAGACCACTGCCCGGGAGAACTACAAGCTCGTCCACTCCACCATGATGGCTCCGGGCACCGAGTTTCCCACCTTCTCCGCAGAGCAGGGCGGCATCACCGTAGCTGATCCGGGCGACGCCGAGGATGAGGACTCCCCGGCCCGGGTGCTGCGCAGCATGTCACGTTGGTTCGTGGACGATGGCCACGACTTTGGCGACCAGGTGGCCGAGAGCCTCTACATTGAGGCTCTGCACGAATACCACGAGGAGCTCAGCGAGGCAGCTGAGGATACTGAGATCAACTTCCCCAACCCGGCTGTGGACTATGAGGATCTCTCTGCCATCGAGCTGCCCGACGGCACCCTGGTGCTGGCCGGCTCCTTCGACATGACCATGGAGATGTCCCCGATCAGCGACGGCGATACCATCTTCTTAGACCACGACCTGGTCATCGAGATGGTCGGCACCGACTGGACCACCTTCGACACGCAGATCACCTCCCGCGAATTCGTGGTCATCCAGATCCCGCCGGCTGACTCTGAGGAAGAGATCGTACTGATCGGAGTGGACAACCTGATCGCCGACGCCAATATCGATACCCCAGACTGGTTCGACGACTACTAGGATGGTGGCTGATGAGTGAGAATCCTTCAGCCCAACACCGTACTGTCAACGCTCACGGTGCAGTAGACCTCTCTGCCCTGGCCGGGAGCAGCGGCCAGCAGCCTGCCTCCTCCAGTTCCCCGGGCGGAGGGCAGGACTCCTGGACTGCAGCCGTGGCCCCGCAGCAGCTGCAGCAGATCGTGCAGCTCTCCGCCCAGGTCCCAGCCCTGGTGCTGATCCACGGCCAGGATGCGGTCTCCCAGCAGTTCCTCAGCTCCCTGCAGCACGCGGTGGATGCTCAGCGGGGGCGGATCGTGCTGGCCACCATCGATGCTGCGGCCAGTCCTGAGCTCGCCCAGCAGGCTGGCAAGCTGCCGGTGGTCACCGCATTCCTCTCGGGCCAGCCCATCGCCGAGTTCGATTCCACCGCCCCGGCCGACCAGCTGCCCCAAGTGGTCACCCAGATCCTGCAGCTGGCCACCCAGAACGGGATCACCGGCACGGTCAAACCCCTGAGCCGCACAGCAGGTGAGGACGACGACGCCGAGACCGAGCCTGAGCTGCCCCCGCTGCACCAGAAGGCCCACCGTGCCCTGGAAGAAGGTGACTACGACGCCGCCCTCACCGCTTTCGAGCAGGCGGTCAAGGAGAACCCGGGAGATGCTGAGGCCAAACTGGGCATCGCCCAGGTGCAGCTGATGAAGCGCACCCAGGGAGCAGACCTGGCTGCTGTCCGGCAGCGGGCCGCAGAGAACCCTGAGGACGTGCGGGCCCAGACCGATGTGGCCGATGTGGATGTGCTCGGCGGCCACGTGGAGGATGCCTTCAACCGGCTGATCCGCTATATCCAGACGCACTTCGGCGATGACCGCGAGACCGCGCGCAAACACCTGGTGGAGCTGTTCAGCATTGTCGGCGATACCGACCCGAGGGTCGCCGCCGCCCGGAAGAAACTGGCCTCTGCCCTGTTCTGAGTCTGTCCCGGTGGCGGGAAGATTCCGCTCGCCTCTCGGCCGGTTGAAGTGTACCGACCTTCACGCCTGCAGTGTTTCGCTCGCAGCGTACAGGGGCGGTTAGTCCACCTGCTCCAGGGCCTGTTCCATGGCCAGGCATTCGCGGGTCTGCTCGATGGCACTGACCGGAGTGGAGAGGGCTACCTGCACATCCATCATGGTGGACTCGCTGACGTGCTCATCCTCAATCAGCAGCTCCACCGCAGGCTCGCGCCCGTAGCTGATCAGCTGAGTGTGCTCCTCATGTTCCACCCAGACCCAGTCCACCCCGGAAGGTGCCACACAGGGCAGCCGAGTGGGCGCCATGAGCGGCTCCACCCCACAGCGCAGTATCACGGCCGAGGGATCCCCCCAGGCAGAGGTGGCCTGAGAGGTGGTGGGGCGCTGTTCGAACTCCCCGACCTGCTCGGGCAGAGTCAGCATCACCTGCGCACAGTCCGGATGATGCGCCTGGGGGGCGGCTTCCACATCAGCTGTTGCGGCGCAGGAGCTCAGCCCCAGGGCAGCCGCAGGCAGGGCCAGAACCGCAGTCCACCGGTGTGTCGCTGCGGGATGGGCGGGGATTTCAGGCACGTGACATATTCTGTAGGAATCTTTCACTGTGCGCTAACCGCGCCACTTGCATCACGAGGAGAACACCGATGACTGCTGTCGGTTCCACCGAGCAGTTCTTCGTCCACGACGACGAGGAGCCGCCACGCCGGAAGAAGAACAAGGGTGCCCGCTGGGTGCTGGGGTCAGTAGCCACCCTGGTGGTTCTGGCCCTGGTTGCCGCCGGTGCCTATCTGTTCAGCCTGCACCGCTCCTACAGCAGCAACGTCAGCCATTTCCCGGAGCTCAGCGAGGAAGAGGCCCAGGAGATCTTCCCGCCGGAGGAGGAACGGCCCGAACCCACTGAGGCCACCAATGTGCTGCTGCTGGGCACCGATGCCAACGGCGGCTCAGGTGATGACGAGGACCTGCCCCGGGTGCCCGGCGGCGGGCGCAGCGACACCCTAATGCTGGTGCACATCCCCGAGGACCGCGACTCTGTTCAGGTGATCTCCATCCCACGTGACCTGTGGGTGGAGATCCCCGGCGGACGCGGCTGGCACAAGGTGAACGCGGGCCTGGCCCTGGGCGGCGAAAACGGGCACTGGCTGACCGCGGCCACCGTGGAGCAGCTGCTGGACGTGCGGATCGACCACGTGGCTGCCATCGACATGCTCGGCTTTGTGGGGTTAGTGGACGCTCTGGACGGGGTACGGGTCAACTCCAGCTACTCACAGTCCTTCACCACCAACGAGGGGTACACCTTCAACCCCGGCACCCAGTACATGGATTCCGACCAGGCACTGAGCTTTGTGCGCCATCGCAGGAGCTTCCCCGATGGTGACCTGCAGCGGATCCGCAATCAGCAGGCCTTCATCCGGGCGGTCATCCAGCAGGCGGCCACACCCTCCACCTTGGCCAACCCAGTACGCACCAACCAGATGGTGGCCACCTTCGCCGAGCATCTGATCACCGATCCGGACCTGACCTCCACCCGCGCCGGCACTCTGGCCTGGGAGGGCCGCGGTGCGCTGGACAACATCATCTTCACCACCCTGCCCAACGGTGGGTCCGGATGGTCCTCCGACGGGCAGTGGATCTGGCACCAGAACATCGAGGAGCAGCAGCGGATCTCCCAGGCCATGCGCGAGGGCACCTTGGATGATTACCTCACCGAGGATGAGGAAGAGGACAACTCCGACTGATCAACTAAGCTTCTGGCGTGGGCACCTTTAGGCGTGAAGGCCGCGGCAACGCGGCCGAGAGGAGTGCGACACCTGTGCGCACCGCCGGGACCAGCAGAGGCAAAGTCAGGGGAGCTGCCGCCGCGCGGCGTTGGTTCGCCCTGGCCGAGGATACCGTGCAGACCCACCGGCCGCGCCTGGACCGGATCAACGTCTACCCAGTGGCCGACTCCGACACCGGAGCCAATATGCTGGCCACCATCCGCTCCAGCCGGGCCGCCCTGGACCACGCTCCGGGAGACGATTTGGGCAAGCTGCTCTCCGCCGCCGGGGAGCAGGCTATGGGTTCGGCCTACGGCAACTCCGGAACTCTGCTGGCCGTTCTGATCAGCGGTTTCGCTGAACCCCTGCAGGGCCATGACCGGCTCACCGTCACCGTGCTGAGCCGCGGACTCCAGCGGGCCAGTCTGCGCGGCTGGTCAGCACTGTCCAACCCGGTGAACGGCACTATGCTCTCAGTGCTCGACGCCGCCCGGGATGAGGCTGCCCGCTGCGCGGCCGCCGCGGAGGAACCGGAGTCCCGCGCCGTGCTGGAAGCCGCTATGGCTCCGGTGGTCCAGGCAGCTCGAGCCGCAGTGGTGCGCACCGAGCGGCAGCTTGATGAGCTCAGCCGTGCCGGGGTGGTGGACTCTGGAGGGCTGGGCCTGCTCATGGTGCTCGCCGCCCTGGCCGCCACCGTCCGCGGCAGCGAGGTGGACCACAGCATCTTCGACGGGCTGGCCGGCTGGGAGCGGCAGGAGGGGCAGGAGACCCGCCCCGCCTCGTCGTCACCTGATGAGGCGGCAGAGCTGAAGGGCGGTGTGGAACTGATGTGCACTGTCCGGCTGGATCCCCTGGGCGCAGCATCCCTGCGGCACCGGCTCGACGAACTGGGCGAATCGGTGATCATCACCCCGATCGGCGCAGACCCGGCTCCCGATGGCACCCTGCGCTGGCGCATCCACGTGCACACCGCGGCTCCGGAGGCTACGCTGAGCGCAGTGCAGCAGGCCGGCTCCCTGGAGTCCAGCACCAGCACACCGCTGACCGGACACGGCACCCACAGCTGAGAGGGGCGCCATGATCCAACCGGTGCAGCCGCAGACCCCCTTGCCGCAGCTGTTGGCACCCCAGGCAGCGCAGGCCCTGCACAAGGCCTTCGGGCACACCACCGCCAAAGACCTGCTCGACCACTTTCCCCGCGAGCACCTGCCGCATAATGCACTCTCCAGCTTCGCCGGCCTGCGCGAGGGCGAGTTGGCCTCCTTCGTCGCCAAAGTCGAGCGGGTCAGCAGCCGCCGCCTGCAGACTCGCCGCGGCCAGGTGGTCGATGTTGCCGTGGCGGACCAGACCGGCCAGGAGATGACCATGGGGTTCTTCGGCGGATTCCAGGCCACCAGGCAGCTGAGGACCGGCACCCTGGCCATGTTTCACGGCAAAGTCCGGCTCTTCCAGAACCGGCCGACTCTGACCAACCCCAAGTATGAGGTGCTCGGCCGCCAGGAGGACGGCCCGGCGGACAGCTCCCAGCTTGCCGGCCCAGAGTTGGAGCAGGACAAGATCATCGCCGTCTACCCGGCCAGTGCGATGCTGACCAGCGGACAGATCCGCGACTGCGTGCGCACCGTGCTGGATCAGACCGACCTTTCGCTCTGGCCGGACGCAGTCCCGCCGCAGATTGCCCAAGCTGAGCAGCTGCCCAGCCTGGCCGAGGCCTACCGGATGATGCACCGTCCGGACACCATGGACGAGCCGGAGGCCGCCTGGTACCGCTTCAGGATGGAGGAGGCACTGCTGCTGCAGGGGCTGATGGAACGCCGCCGCCGCCTGGCCGGCCAGCTGCCCGGGATCGCAGCCCCGCAGCAGGCGGGCGGACGGTTGGAGGCCCTCGATGCCCAGCTGCCCTTCCAGCTGACCGAGGGTCAGCGCGAATGCGGGCAGCTGCTGGCTGCAGAGCTAGAGCGGGAGACCCCGATGAACCGGCTGCTGCAGGGCGAGGTGGGCTCCGGAAAGACCCTGGTGGCGCTGCGGGCGATGCTGCAGGTCATCGACGCCGGGGCACAAGCAGCGCTGGTGGCCCCCACCGAAGTGCTGGCCCTGCAGCATGAGCGGTCACTGCGCCGGATGCTCGGGGCCCTGGCCGATGACTCCGTCCGGATGACCCTGCTCACCGGCTCGATGAGCGCTGCTGAGCGTAAGCAGGCGCTGCTGGACATTGCCTCCGGGCGGACCGACTTGGTGATCGGCACGCACGCCGTGCTGGGGGAGAAGGTGCATTTTGCCCAGTTGGGCCTGACGGTGATCGACGAGCAGCACCGCTTCGGGGTCGCCCAGCGCAACGCCCTGCGCCAGCGCAGCAGGCCAGCCCCGCATATGCTGGTGATGTCAGCCACTCCGATTCCGCGCTCTGTGGCCATGACCCTGTTCGGCGATCTGGAGCTGACCGTACTGCGCGGCCTGCCCGGCGGGCGCAGCCCGATCAAGACTGTGGTGGTGCCTGAGCTGCGCAAGAGCTGGCGGGAACGAGTCTGGGAGAAGATTGCCGAGGAGGCCGAGGCCGGCCGGCAGGTCTACGTGGTCTGCCCCAAGATCAGCGCTCTGGAGCGAACCAAGGCCCAGATCCAGAGTCAGCTGGCCGAACGCTTCGGCTTCGAAGATGGCCAGGACTCAGTCAGGATTCCGGCACCCGCTGCGGAGGGCGAGGTCATCTACGTGGACTTCAGCCGCAAGGAGGCCGTGGAACACATCACCAACGACGCCTCCGTGGAGCGGATCGAGCAGAAGTTTGCCGAGCACCCCCAGCTGCGCCGTCTGCGCTGCGGCAGCCTGCACGGTCAGATGCCCGCGGAGGCTGCCCGAGAGGTCATGCAGGGCTTCGAGTCCGGTGAGATCCGGGTGCTGATCGCCACCACCGTGATCGAGGTCGGAGTCGATGTGCCCAACGCCACCCTGATGGTGGTCCTGGACGCTGATGCTTTCGGAGTCTCCACTCTGCACCAGCTGCGCGGACGGATCGGCCGCGGCAGCACCCAGGACAACCTCTGCCTGCTGGTGACCCGCATGCCTGAAGGCCACCCCTCCCTGCAGCGGCTCAACGAGGTAGCCAAGCACACCGACGGGCTGCGCCTGGCAGAGCTGGACCTTGCCCGGCGACGGGAGGGCAATGTGCTCGGGGCCGAACAGTCAGGCGGTGCCTCTGTGCTGCGCCGCCTGCGGATCGTCACCGATGCAGAGATCATCGCCGCCGCTGGCGAGCACATCGGCGAATTGACCCGCCGGGACCCCGAATGGGCTACCGCACCCATGCTGTGGCGGGCCGTGGAGCAGTGGCGGCTGGAGCACGATGAGGCTGAGAAGTACATCCACCAGGGATAGGGTAGGCGGGTGGCACGGATCATCGCGGGAACCCATAAGGGACGCCGCCTAGCAGCAGTCTCCGGGACGCGCACCCGGCCCACCAGCGACCGGGTCAAAGAGTCACTGTTCTCCCGGCTGGAGGGATACAACGCCATCGAGGGGGCGGTGGTGGTGGACCTCTTCGCCGGCTCCGGGGCGCTGGGCCTGGAGGCGCTCAGCCGCGGCGCGGCCAGCCTGGAGGCAGTGGACCTGGCCGAACCCGCCTACCGTGCGCTGATCAAGAATGCCGCGCTGTTCAGCGGCACGGCTCAGGTCGCCGTCCACAAGGCTGCGGCCCTGCGCTATCTCAGAGCCCGGAACGGCGAGCCCATCGAACTGCTCTTCCTCGACCCGCCCTATGAGCTGTCCGAGCCTGAATTGGCCACAATCCTGACCACTGCGGCCCCCCAGCTGCATGAGGCCGCCACAGTGGTGGTGGAACGGGACGCCCGCTCCCCAGAACCCACCTGGCCCAGCGGCGTCGTCCTCTTTCACCACAAGACCTACGGCTCCACCCAGCTGTGGTTGGCTGAACCGGCCACGTAGACTAGCCGGGTGCGCGTCGTATACATCCATCAGCACTTCAACTTCCCCTGGGAGCCCGGCTGGCAGCGCCCCTGGCAGTTCGCACGCCGACTAGCTGCAGCCGGCCACGAGGTCACCGTGATCTGCGGTGGGCGCGAGGCAGCCCAGCACCAGATGGAAGGGGTGGATGTCCAGCGCCTGGCCGTGCCCTACGAGAACGCCATGGTGTTCCAGCAGCGGGTGCGCTCCTTCGTCTTCTTCATGGCCCGGGCCAGCTGGGCGGCGGCCAAGGTGGACGCTGATGTGGTCTTCGCCTCCTCCACACCGCTGACCACTGCGGTGCCAGGCATCATCGCCTCCACATACCGCCGCGTCCCGTTCGTCTTCGAGGTCCGCGATCTCTGGCCTGAGGCGCCAGTGGCCCTGGGCTTCCTGAAGTCCCGGCCGGCCATCCGGGCCGCCGAGGCCCTGGAGAAGTTCGCCTACCGCTCAGCAAAGCACGTTATCGCCCTCTCACCAGGCATGGAGGCCGGTATCAAGCGAGTCTGGCCGGCGGCGCAGACCACTGTGGTGCCCAATGCCTCCGATGTGGAGAACTTCACCCCCGGCCGGGTGAACCGCAGCCAGATCCGCGCCGAGCTCGGCTGGACCGAGGATGAGACCGTGCTCTTCTACGCCGGCAGCTTCGGAGTCACCTATGACGTGCCCTGGCTGATCCGACTGGCCGGTGAGCTCAAGGACCACGGCCAGAAATTCCGCGTAGTGGCCTATGGGGAGGGCGCGGACACCTCCAACTGCCGTCGGATCGCCCGCGAGTACGGCTTGGTGCCGCTGGAGATCCTGCCCGGCAAGATCCCGCGCACCGAGATCGAGCGGATGCTCCCGGCCGCCGACTTTGCCGTCTCCACCCTGGTGGACAACCCTGCCCTGGAGATCAACTCGCTCAACAAAGTCTTCGACGCCCTGGCCGCCGCCCGCCCGGTGCTGTTCAACCACGCCGGCTGGCTGCCCGATGTGCTCAGCGCCGCCGGCGCCGGCTGGCAGCTCTCCCGCGACCCGGTCACCGCCGCTGAACAGCTGGTGGAGAAGACCAGCAGCGGAGAGATCGAGGCCAGCGCAGCCTCGGCCGCGGCCCTTCAACTCGCCCAGCAGGAGTTCGACCGCGACCTGCTCTTCGGCAGGTTCCTCCGGGTCCTGGAGACCGCCGCAGAGATCGGCAGTGACCACAGTACGCCGACGCCAGCACAGGTGGGATGAGAATGCAGTCAGCAGTGTGCCCAGGATCCTTCGACCCCATGCACAATGGGCATGTGGAGATCATTGCCCGGGCGGTCAACCTGTTTGAGGAGGTGGTGGTGGCCGTCTCCGCGAATATGCACAAATCCCCCATGTTCAGCCTTCAGGACCGCATTGAGATGGCTCAGGAGACCTTCTCCTACCTGCGCGGAGTCATTGTGAAGCCCCTGCCGCCGGGCGTGCTCCTTACCGAGTTCTGCAAGGAGGTCGGCGCCTCCGCAGTGGTCAAGGGCCTGCGCGGAGCCCACGACCTGTCCTACGAAGCCTCCATGGCCACTATGAACCGGCACCTGGCCGGGCTGGAGACCGTGTTCCTCACCGCTGACGGACGCTACACCCACCTCTCATCCACCCTGGTCAAAGAGGTCCACACCCTGGGCGGCGACGTCGCCGAATTCATCCCCCGGGCGGTGCAGAAGCGACTGGCCACGGCCGACATGTAACAAAATGGGTCTCATACACACGGTAAGGTGACCTGCATGAGCAACGCCGTACCGATTACTAAAGCAGTTATTCCAGCAGCGGGTTTGGGTACCCGGTTTTTGCCTGCGACTAAGGCTATGCCTAAGGAGATGTTGCCGGTGGTGGATGA
>NZ_VWNF01000002.1 GCF_008711175.1 Nesterenkonia ebinurensis | reverse complement strand
CAAAACCCTCACCCCCACCGACCTCAACCACCTCGTCGCCGCCAAACGCTTCATCGACGCCCGCAACGTACTACCAGCCACCGACTGGGAAAACGCAGGCTGGACCTTCACCCAACTCGGCCGCAAATACCAGGGCTAATGGCGAGTACTGACGCCTTCCCCACCCTCAATCGGGTCTCCGGTGACGCACGCATGTCGCACCGCCTCTCGGCCGGCTGCACGGGACCCTGACCTCCGGGACCCGCGCGGATCTTCGATCCATGCGGGCCTCGTCAGAGGGGCTGAGGCCTTCACTTCTCAAGACGGCACAGCGCTTGGCTGGCGCCTCATCTCTTGAGGGAGTCCCAGCCTTGGACAGAGGGCTCAGAGGGTACGACGACGCCGGGGCTGTCTCCATCCGGCAGCGCTTCGACTGTGCCCAACACCCGGAACCCTGAAGGCAGATCGGCCTCTGCGGGGAAAGTGACCAGCAGGCCGTAGTCTTCGCCCCCGGTGAGCACCCAGTCGCGGGCCGCTGGCTGGCTCAGCCCGAGGACGCCGGCCACCGGCACCAGCGGCTCAGCCTCGGCGTGCAGCAGGGCCTCATCGAGCCGGATTTGCACCCCTGAGGCCTTGGCCAACCGCCCGGCATCGCGCAGCAGACCATCGCTGAGATCCATCCCGGCAGTCGCCCCGGCGGCGAGCGCCGCAGGCCCGGCAATCAGCGGAGGCTCTGGGCGCTGCTGGGCGCGCAGGCATTCGCGAATGGTCTCGGCATGAACCTGCCCAAGCTGACGCTCTGGCCCCGGGACCGGCTCCGCCCCAGACTGTTCCAGCAGGGCCAGGCCGGCAGCGGCCCGGCCAAGCCTTCCAGCCACCGCCAGCATATTGCCGGCCCGGGCCTCGTCTCTGCGCAGCAGCCGCCCCCCTTGGACAGGTTCACCCACCGCAGGTTCACCCACCGCTGTGATCGTCACCGAGATCGTCTCCCCTGATCCCAGATCACCGCCGGCGATCACACAGCGTTCTGCACCGGGCTGCCTGCAGGCTCTGATCACCCCGCGGTAGAAGTCCCGGACCCAGCTCAGCGGTATCTCCGGCGGCAGGGTCAGACTCACCACCAGTGCGGTGGGCACAGCACCCATGGCGCTGATGTCTGAGAGGTTCTGCGCGGCCGCTTTGGTGCCCACATCCATCGGCCACTCGTGCCCATTCCCCCACCATTGACGACGGAAGTCCTGGCCCTGGCTCATCGTGTCGGTGGTGATCACTGCCTGTCCGCTGCCCACGGTCAGTGCGGCGGCGTCGTCCCCTGGTCCGATCTCCAATCCGGTGCGCCCAGCGTTGAACGGGTCGATCACCTCCCGCACCGCTGCCAGCACCGTGTCTTCCCCGGCCTGTGCCACGGTGCGCCGCTGATCAGTCATAGCGTCATCTTTTCACGGCCCCCCGGGTGATCGGGATTACCATGTGCAGTATGCCTACTCCGCCCTGGGCCCGGTCTGCTGCCGGTGCCAATACCTACGACGCCGCTACCGCCACGGTGCTGCCCACCATCTATGAGCGAACCACCGCAGCTGCGATAGCTCATGGTGGGATCAACCTGGGACAGGGATTTCCGGATGCGGAGGGACCCCAGTGGCTGCGCGATGCCGCGGCGGAGGCGATCAGCACCGATGCCGGGCCCACCAACCAGTACTCCCCCGGGCCGGGCTTCCCGTGGTTCCGAGAGGCGGTGGCCGCCCACCAGGAGAAGTTCTACGGCGTTCAGCTGGATCCTCAGGACCAGGTGCTGCACACCACCGGTGCCACCGAGGCGATCGCAGCCACCATTCTGGCCTTCGCCACCGCGGGCAGTGAGGTGGTGGCCTTCGAGCCGTTCTACGACTCCTACGGGTCCATGGTGGCGCTGGCCGGGGCGGAGCTGAAGACGGTGCCGCTGCGGGCTCCGGACTTCCGGCCGGATTGTGCCGCGCTGAGGGCCGCGGTGAGTGAGCGGACCTCGATGATTCTGGTGAACACCCCGCACAATCCCACTGGGGCGGTGTTCACCGGCGATGAGCTGGCGGAGATTGTGAGCATTGCCGCCGAGGTCGGTGCAGTGGTGATGTCCGATGAGGTGTATGAGCATCTCATGTTGGGAGAGGCAGACGCCCCTGCACACTCCACTATTCTGAGCATCCCCGGTGCTGAGGATGTGGCGGTGGCCGTCGGTTCGGCGGGCAAGTCTTTCAGTGTGACCGGATGGAAGGTGGGGTGGGTGACCGGCAGCCCACAGCTGGTGAATCAGGTGCGCGGGGTCAAGCAGTTCACCACCTTCTGCACCGGCGGGGCCTACCAGTATGCAGTGGCCCAGGGGTTGCAGGATGACCGTGGTTTCTTCGTGCAGAACCAGGCTGAGCTGCGTGCCGGCCGGGACCTGCTGGCGGAGGGCCTGGCTGCTGCCGGACTGCAGGCCTTCACCCCGGATGCCGGGTACTTTGTGCTGGCCGATGTGCGGGGGGTGACAGAGCAGACTGCTTCTGCCTTCGCCGCCGAGCTGGTGGCCCAGGCCGGGGTGGGGGCGATCCCGGTGTCCTCGCTGACCCTGCTGAGCACCCAGGAGAACCACGAGGACGAGCTGAACTATCTGCTGCGGTTCGCCTTCTGCAAACGCCACGATGTGCTGACACGTGCACTCACCCGCCTCAGTGACTGGTTAACCTAGTGGTGATGGCACAGAATCAGCGCACCCGAGTGGTGGCCGCCGGCCGGCCGCATGAGCCCAACTCCCCGGTGAACCCGCCGGTGGATTTCACCTCCACCTATGTTTACCGGCCCAGTGTGGAATACCCCCAGGTCTACGCCCGGGAGGGGATCCCCAGCTTTGAGCCCCTGGAGGGCCTGCTGGCCGAGCTGGAGGGCGGGGCCCACGGGCTGCTGTTCTCCTCGGGGCTCTCGGCGGTCTCTGCAGTGATTAACCAGCTGCCCATCGGCGGGCATCTGATCATCCCGCGTCACGCGTATATGGGGTTCTACTCGATGGCTGCTCAGCTGGCGGCCAAGGGGCATTTCACCCTGCACCGGGTGGATATCGCGGAAACCGAGCAGGTGCTCAGCACGGTGCGTGAGGTGGCGGAGACGGCTCGGGATCAGAGCACGCAGGCGCTGCTGTGGATTGAGTCGCCCACCAATCCGATGCTGGAGGTCGCTGATGTTCCCGCCCTGATCGCCGAAGCCAAGGAGCTGGGCGTTCTCACCGCGGTGGACAATACCTTCGCCACTCCGCTGCGGCAGAACCCGCTGAAGCAGGGGGCTGATGTGGTGGTCCATTCGGTGACCAAGTTCATCTCCGGACATTCGGATGTGATCATGGGTGCGGCGATCACCGCGGACCTGGACCTGAATGCGGCCCTTCATGGTCACCGGAATCTGCACGGCACCATCCCCGGGCCCATGGAGGTGTTCCTAGCGCTGCGCGGGGTCCGCACCCTGGCGGTGCGGCTGGATGCGGCGGAGCGGAATGCGGCGTTCTTGGCCGCCCGCCTTGATCAGCTGAAGGACGACGACGCCGTGTCCCTCACCTCGGTCACCTACCCGGGCCTGCCCAGCCACCCTCAGCACGGCCGGGCCAAGGCCCAGCTGGGCGGCTTCGGGGCGATCATCACCATCGACACCGGCAGCCAGGCTGCGGCCGACACAGTGCTGGAGGGTCTGCGGGTCTGGACCCCGGCTACCAGCCTGGGCGGGGTGGAGTCCCTGGCGGAGCGGCGTCGTCGTCATCCCGGCGAACCGGATACGGTGCCTGAAGGGCTGATCCGTCTCTCGGTGGGCATCGAGGATGCCGAGGATCTCTATCAGGATCTTGCCCAAGCTCTGCGCTCCGCCGCCTCCTGAGCCTCAGACCCTACCTGGATGAGCGCATACGATAGCCCGATGAGGCTCTACATTCCTGGGGCGGGCAGAACCGGGCGTGATGCCTGGCCGAAGCAGTCAGCAGACAACGCGGTCTTCGCCCAGTTTGTACCGCACACCTCCAAAGAGGAGCAGTTGCAGCATCTTGCGCAGATCGCACCTGATGGACCGGTGGATGTGGTGGCACACAGTCTGGGGGCAGAGCGCGCAGTTCTGGCCCTTGGCCGCGGGCTGTTCCAGGCTCGGCGACTCATTCTGCTGGAGCCGGCCCTCTATGACCTGGCCCGTGGTGATGAGCATATTGAGAAGCACATCAGCACGGTGACCCGCGCACACCAGCGGAGTTCGGCCGGAGAGCTCTACGGGTTCTGGGAGATCTTCCGTCCGCTGTTCTTCGGTGGGCCTGCGGATCCGGAGCAGTGGGACCAGGAAAAGGCTCTGGCCGAGCACTTCGCCTCGGTCTCTCCGCCGTGGGGTGACGGGGTGACCGGTGAGATGATCCCTGCGGAGGGCACCATCGTAGCCACCGGCAATTGGAATCCTGAGTACGAGGCGATCGCTGACGCGCTCTCCGCCTTAGGCGCTCGGCACATCCATGTCACAGGCTCACGGCACCGCCCCCAGGACCACCAGTACTTCGAGCAGGCCGTCTTCGGCGGGTGAAAGCTCACGACGCTGTGATGCTGTCAGCGGATCGTGATGACATCGGCAGCATGCCCAGGAGTGCATTCGAAGGTGGCTTCTATGGTGAACAGTGGAGATTCGAGCGTTTCGGCGGTGTCAGGCCACGGACTCATCCGGAAGCGGGTAGCTCTCTGGGGTGGTATGCGCGAGGTTCAGCAGGAAGGCTCGCTGCCGGGAATCTGCCCAGGCGGCGGCGTCGTTGTCCTCCAGCACCCAGGTTCCCTCCTCCCAGAGCATGTGGTCCAGCGCTGCGGACCAGAGTTCCCGCTCTCGGTCTGTGAGCTGGACATGCCGGAGATAGGCCCGGGAGAAGGTCTCCCACTCTGAGTCGGTGAAGAGTCTCCCCGGTGCGCCGTCGCCTTCATTGTGGAACAGCACCAAGGCCAGTGCCAGGTCGAATATCCGAGGCTCAACACCGCCATTGTCCGGGTCAACGAGTACCGGGCCACCCTCGGTGTAGAGGAGGTTATTGGCTTTGAAGTCGCTGCTGACCGCAGTGCGGGGCAGCTCGTCGTCGTGCTTCTTCAGTCCCGGCAGGGATTCCTGCCACCAGCGTCTGCCGAGTTCTCGAATGACCTCAATCGCCTCGGTATCGCCCTGGGAGGACAGAACCCCCTCGAGGGTGCGGCAGTCGGAGACCACCTCCGAGTAATCGGAGTCAGGGTAGCTGTAGGTCCGCATACCCTGGGTGGGGACCTCCACGGCATGCATACGCCCCAGGTAGTCCCCTGCCTGTCGGATCTGGCCCTCGGTGCCGGTGTAGGGCGCGCCGTCAATCCATGGGTAGACCACCCAGTGCTCTCCATGGATCTCCTGCGGGTTCGCCACGTCCAGACCGGCCGGGATCACCACAGCGATGCCAGCGTGATCGAGCGATCTGGTCCATCTCATCAGCGCCTCGGTCCGGCCAGCATCGCCCGGGGTTCGCTTGACCACAATGTCCTCACCTGCGGCGGTCTGAGCACGGTAGACCCGCGCGAATCGGGTCAGTGATTCGGCGTGCATGCCGCTCAGCCGGAAACCTTCAGCCAGTTCTCCAGTGGTTGCCTCAGAATCTGCGGTGTCCATGACTTCACCCTATAAGGCCTGACCACCATCGCCTGGTGATGTTCTTGCAAGGAGGTCTTGGACGGCCTGGGCGAAATCTCCAGGAGCGTCGGTGTTGAACTCGTGGCCGGCCCCGGGAAGAAAAGACGATAAGAGGCTTCATCCGACCAGGGGATGACTCCCAGGGCGGTGGTCAAAGGTCTTTGGGCTTTACCGCCTAGCCTTATGGTATGGAGAATGCTCTGCCCCTGACCGGCGGCAATGCCAGCGGCTGCGTTGTGCAGATCGGGTCCACGGTCCGGAAGCCCTGGACTGCGGGTACAACGAGTGTCCACAGTTTCATCTCCGCGGTCGGCGGGGCAGGGGTCGATGTTCCCGCTGTGCTGGGTCGCGATGATCAGGGCCGTCAGATCATCGAGTTCATACCTGGCCGGCTCGCGATGGAGACCGATCCCTTAGCTCCCTCAGAGCTCGCCCGCGTGGGCACACTGGTCCGAGCGATCCATGATGCCAGCGCCGCTTTCCGGCCTCCCGACCGATCACAGTGGGAGCCCGTCATCCCGGCTCCGGGCGAGGAGCTCATCTGCCACAACGACCTCGCGCCCTGGAACCTGATCATCGGGGATCGTTGGGTGTTCATCGACTGGGATGGGGCTGGACCGAGTACCCGGCTCTGGGATCTGGCCTATGCTGCCCAGACTTTCACGCTCAACGATCCTGATCAGAGAGCAGACGAGGCCGCACTCAACCTGGTGGCCTTTGTCGATGGGTACGGTGCCAGGGCCGAACTGCGCAGGAAACTTCCCCGAACGATGCATCAGCGCGCTTACGCGATGTATGAGCTGCTGAGCTCATCGGTGGACTCCGGGCGCGAACCGTGGAAGTCCATGTACGCCCAGGGCCACGGCGCGCATTGGCAAGCCGTGAGTGAATATGTGAAACGACACCACGAGGTGTGGGCGCAAGCGCTGAGCATACAAGCGTGAACACATGGACATTCACCTGGGCTGAGCCGTCATGCGGCCCAACCTATAGCCTGATGGGCGGAGAGCCCGGCTCAACAGCCCCATGGGCTCCATCGATCCGCTCCGGTGCGGGGAGATTCCGCTCTACCCAGCCGGGTTGCTCACGCACCTTGCCGGATAGCGGCAAGTTCACCTGGCTCGTGCCAGGCGAGGCGCCGCAGCAGCTTGGTCGAGGTCCATAACTCTCCGCCATTGCTCCGGCTCATATTCGGGAGCATGGTTCTGAGGGTCTTCTGCACGTGCTCAGCCGATTCACTAAGTTCAGCAACCAGGGTCTGAGCTCTGGGCTTGGACGGCAGCCCGAGTGAGGGCAGATAGTAGCGACTCTCTGTGTCAGCGATGTGCCAGGCGCGTTCGCAGATTGTGGACCAGCCAGCGAAATGTGCGTCCTGCGGGATGGGCCGGCCAAGGTCCGCCTCGGTGCTCTTCTGGAGAAGATGTAGCAGCTCAGCCCGAGCCTGGGTCAGGATCTCCAATGTACGCTCAACCTCGGCCTCAGTCGCGGGTTCCGTGTCGCGGTCGAAAGCGCCCTCATCTCCTTGGATGCGCTCAACGACGCTGAGTTCGGCCTCCCGCGGAAGAGCCATACTCAACTCCGCCAACGCCTCAGTCTCAGTCAGCCCCTGTCCGCAGAGCCCCCAGAACTCGACGTCGAACACCCAAGCCGCGGTCCCGGAGTCGTAGGCCATAGCGACGCCGCTCTCCACATAGACGTTCACCCGCATCTCACAGCATCCTCCCCGCCGGTCGAGCCCTCACCACAGGTCCCGCCGTAGAGAAGCGAACGTCGGCCTTCTGCGCTGGCGCGAACCTCTCCGCAAAATCTCGCTCGTTCGGTTCCCACACATCAAGCCACAGAGTGTCGTGCATGCGCCCTAATTCTCTGTCCCGCGCCATTCCCCTCTGGACCGCTGTCGACAGATCGATGTCGCACCACACGGTGATATCCAGATGCTCCAGCGCCTCAGGATGAAACAGCCCGATCAGATCAACGACAAGGACATCAGCGTCCGGAAGCGGTTCGGGGTCTCCGAGTGTTCTACAACTCCAGTCGAACCTCCGGAAAGTACCCGGCTGCTGCTCACGAATGGGTTTGAGCACTTCCTCTGTCAGCCGGATTCGCTCCACTCCGGCCCAATCTTGAGAGCGATGATGTGACAGAACTGGGTTCAGAAAGTCATCTCCGCGCACCCGCGCGGCGCCCGGCACCGCTTCGACAAGTCGCCGGGCCAGCGTGGACTTTCCAGAACCGGCGTATCCGGAGATCCCCACCACGATGGGACGGCTGGCGCTCTGCTGCGCTTGCGTGATGTGCTCAACCAGGCTGGTGAACTCCATCCACCGACGCTAACACCTCTTGGCTGGCGATCCCTGCACTCTTGCTCCGGCTGGGCTTCATAATGGGGCGCCGTTGGGAACCAGCCGTCATAATGACATGCTGGAGGGGTGAATGACGAGCATTCTCACACTGCAGCGCAAGGAGCCTCGGACCTGGTGGAGGAGATCTCTTGATGTCCACTGCTGTGAGGTTTGCTTCAGAAGCAGACCTCGATGCGCTCACACACCTCAAGGTGGAGTGGTCTCAGCTGCCAGCGCCCGCTTCGGAAGATGCCCTCTCCGCTCTGAAAGCAGAGCTCGCCCAGTGGCTGATCCCTCAAGGGACAGCGGTCTGTGCGGTGGCAGACACCGGGAACGACCTGGTGGGAATGGCATGGCTGGTGCTCTATCCGCGCACCCCGGATATCGACAGCCTTCACCGCTGGTCCGGGGACATTCAGTCGGTCTACGTGAAGCCCGACTATCGAACACGTGGGCTGGGGGCTGAGTTGGTCAGTCTCCTGGTCCAAGAGGCGCAGCAAAGAGGTGCCAGCCACCTGACCGTCAGCGCCAACGACGCCGCCCTGAACCTTTACGAGAACCTCGGCTTTAAGGCATCGCCGCTAGCTCTCGTACGGCGACTGGACTAGCAGCAGACCATGGCAAGCCCAGAGACATCGGCCCGTGGGCCTCAGCAGAGGGATGCGAAGATGGGTGGCATGGCAGACAGCATTCGTTCGATGCTCCGGGCAGTCCCCTCGCTCACCGGCACTGCACCACCGCTCAATACGAGCGCCCTGCCCGATGATCCGACCACCTTGTTTCTGATGTGGTTTGCAGAGGCTCTCTCCGTTGGCGTAGCAGAACCTCATGCGATGACTCTGTCCACCGTGGACTCGGAAGGTGTTCCCGATGCCCGGACGCTGATTCTCAAGGACCTCAACGAATCGGGCTGGGCATTCGCCAGCACGGGATCCAGCAGGAAGGCTTCACAACTCGATGCGCAACCGGCCGCAGCCCTGAACTTCTGGTGGCAGCCCGTCGCCCGAGCGGTGCGAGTCCGGGGAGAGGTCCGTGTGGCCAGCAGGGAGGAGAACATTGCCGATCTCCGTTCGAGGAGTCCCCAGGCCCAGTCCGACGTGGTTGAGGACGACTGGACTCTGTTCTACGTCCAGCCGGCGCGGGTCGAGTTCTGGCAAGGTTCTCCGGACCGCCGTCACACTAGGATCGTCTACACCGCGAACAACAGCACGTGGACTCGGGAGGTCCTGTGAACTCCGGCTCGATCCCTCATCCTTGTGGGTGGAACGAGAGGCGCGTTCACTCGGCGAGCGTCTTCCCCAGCTACGGCTGCAGCCCCATGACCGGAACATCTCAGCCGGTAAGCTCTCATCATGCCTTCTATCCGGAATATTGCTGTCGCGCTGCCCGCCAAGGATGGACACGTTCTCGTGCAGACGGGCTACGACTCGGTCAAGGGACAGCATTTTTACCGCGCCCTTGGCGGCGGCATTGAGTTCGGCGAGCTCGCCGCCGACGCGGTGCGCCGCGAGTTTCAGGAAGAGCTCGGAGTGGAACTCGATGACGTAGAGCTTCTGGATGTCGCAGAGAATATCTTCGATTATGAGGGCGCTACGGGCCATGAAATCGTCCACGTCTTCGCTGTTGGATCCGCTGCCTTGGCAAACATGCCGCTCGGAGAGACCCGTTCGATCCTCGACGAGCCCGACTCAACGGCTCTGTGGGTTTCCCTCGATTCGCTCCGGCGTGGCGAAGTTCCGCTCTTCCCAGCCGGGTTGCTCAAGCAACTTGTCGAATAACGTCAAGCTCACCAGGCTCGCTTCATCGGAGCAGAGGCACTTGGTAGCGGCCTGGGAGGTCGTCCGAGACGCATCCCGGAGCACACCCCGGCAACCTCCATGGCGTGTCCTCTGGCATTTCCGTAGTTCTGTGTCAACTAATGTCTACGGTCAGTACACCTAGCACCTTGATGGGAGTCACGGTACTCGGGTACGACGATCAGCTCGTTGAGATCGAGGCTATAGCTGCCGTGTCCGAGAGCGTGTCTGCTGATTCTCGGCAGCGCTGAACTGGCAAACTTGTGACATGGCAGGGTTTCATCATATCGAGTTGTGGGTCGCGGATTTCGATGAAGCACGCGCTGAGTGGGGCTGGCTTCTGTCACGGTTGGGCTTCGTCCTTGATACCGAGTGGCCAGGCGGGCAGTCCTGGTCTGCTGGCGGTGCGTATCTCACCCTCACTACATCGCCGAATCTGACAGCGACTGTCCATGATCGTCGACGCCCAGGGGTGAACCATCTCGCATTCAAAGCAGGGGCACCCGCCGAGCTCGATGCTCTCATGACGGATGCGCCCGCACATGGGTGGTCCCCGCTCTACCAGGAGCGTTATCCGCACGCCGGCGGAGAGGCTCACTATGCTGGCTGGCTTGAGAACTCCGCAGGTTTCAAAGCCGAGATGGTCGCTGATGCGTCGTGAATGTCCTAGGCATGGACTAGGCTCGCGCCATGAGCCGGGTCATCTATGAAACTGCCACAAGCTTCGACGGATACATCGCTGATGAGAACAATTCGCTGGACTGGCTATTTACTGTTCCCGGCGGGACCGAGCCCGACCCCGAGCTAGCGCCTCCCCAGGCTTCGATCCAAGTGATGGGGTCCACTACGTATGAGTGGGTTCTGAACCAGCTCAACGCCATCGATGCACCTGACGAATGGGCCAAGGCGTTCGGAAAGACTCCGGTCTTCGTCTTCACCTCTCGCCGTCTCCCCACTCCTGATGGCAGCACCGTCGGCTTCCTCAATGGAAAGATCTCCGATGCGCTGCCACAGCTGAGGGAGGCAGCCGCTGGTGGCGATATCTGGGTGGTTGGCGGTGGTGACCTCGCTGGGCAGTTCATGGATTCCCAGGCGCTAGACCGGCTTGTTTTCACGATAGCCCCGGTGGCGCTCGGCTCAGGGGCGCAGCTGCTCCCCCGTCGAGTCGAATCCGACCGGCTAACTCTCACCTCAGTCAAGCAGATCGGACAGTTCGCCCGGCTCAGCTATGAGGTGTCCTACAAGAACCACTGAAAGCCAGCAGGCTCATCTACAGCTGATTGCCGATGTAGACAGCTGTCTCCACCAGACGTGAGCTGTATCCGTATTCGTTGTCGTACCAGCCGAGGATTTTGACGGTGTTGCCGATGACCTTGGTCAGCGGGGCGTCGAAGATCACGGCATGAGGGTCACCGATGATATCAGTGGAGACAATCGGATCGGTGCTGTAGGCCAGCACTCCGGCCAGCGGTCCCTCAGCGGCCTGCGCAAATGCCTCATTGACGTCTTCTGCACTCACCCCCTCCTTGGACACTGTGACCGTGAGGTCAGTGGCAGAACCAGTGATCGTCGGCACCCGTAGGGCAAACCCGTCAAGCTTGCCGGCTATCTCGGGGATGACAGAACCTATGCCTTTGGCCGCGCCGGTGGAGGTTGGCACGATGTTCACTGCTGCAGCTCGCGCTCGGCGAGCATCCTTGTGCGGAGCATCATGGAGTCGCTGGTCCCCGGTATAGGCATGGATGGTGGTCATCAAGCCCTCGACGATGCCGAACTGCTCATCCAGCACTTTCACCAACGGCGCCAAACAGTTGGTGGTGCAGGAGGCATTGGACACCACGGAATGGCTGGCCGGGTCATATACGGAATCGTTGATGCCAAGAACCAGAGTGGCGTCCATGCCCTTTCCTGGTGCTGAGACGATGACTTTCTTGGCCCCGGCCTCCAGGTGCTTTCCTGCGGTTTCCTTGGTCCGGAAGAAGCCGGTGCACTCCAGAACGATATCCACGCCCAGCTCATCCCAGGGCAGAGTCGCCGGGTCCTTCTCGGCGAGCAGCCTGATGCGGCGATCACCGACAACCAAGTAGTCGTCTTCCAGTGATATCTCGGCCGGGAAGCGCCCCAGCACAGAGTCGTACTTGGTGAGGTTTAGCAGTTGCTCGGGACTGGCGAGATCGTTGATCGCCACCAGCTCGAGATCCTGCCCTTGGTCTTGGATCACCCGGAGAACGCTGCGTCCGACTCGGCCGAAACCGTTGATCACTATTCTCGCCGCCATATGATGCTTCCTTCCGTATCTTTCCGTATCTGACTGTCAAGCACGCTGGGACTGCGCTGGCGAGAACTATGGAACGATCACGGCCCTGCCGCGCAGTTCTCCCGCATGCAGTTTTCTGTAGGCCTCTGGGGCTTGGTCCAGCGTGAAATGCTCAGTGTCGACGCTGATCTGCCCTGTGCGGGCGAGCTCTAGGACTTCCATCAGTTCAGGCCGTGAGCCCCAGTAGGGGGCGCGGACCCTTGAGCCGAATGGCTGCCCCAAGAGGCCGACTGCGGTGTCTACTGAGCCAGCTCCTATCAGCACCAGGTCGGTGCGGGGGCCGCTGAGCGATAAAGCGATCTTCAGGACAGGTTCGTTGGTCACGAAGTCGAAGACGGCGGTGACTGGCTCTGGTCCTACTGCCTCGGCTATGCGTTGAGCAGCGTTGTCGTCCGAGAGGAAAGCGTGATGCGCTCCGACTTCGCGGGCAAAGTCCAGTTTGCTTTCGCTGATGTCCAGGGCGATCACCGTTGCGGAGGTCAGCGTTCTCAGGAGTTGGATAGCCATATGACCGAGTCCGCCGACGCCGATGACCACCGCTGTGCTTCCCGGGACCAAGAGGTCCAAGGATCCGACGATGGAGTGGTAGGGAGTCAGGCCGGCGTCGGTCAGTGCCACGCTCTCCACCGGATCGAGATCACCGAGGGGAATGAGAAGACGCGGATCACTCACGATCATGTATTCCGCCATCGCCCCGTCCGTGCCGAGCCCTGGTGGGTGAATCCCGCGACTGGCAGCGTGCGGACAGTAGTTCTCGACGCCCTGTGCGCAGGCGTGGCATCTTCCGCAGCCCTGAGGGCCATAGACCGCGACGGCCTCCCCGAGTTCAATCCCCTTGGCCCCTTCACCGAGCGCATCAACCACTCCGACGCCTTCGTGACCGAGCGTCATCGGCAATGGGTACCCGAAGGCGGAATACTGGTCCTCACTCAGGCTCATGACGAAGCTGTCCGAGTGGCAGGCCCCGGCGGCTGTGATCCTCAACCGCACTTCCCCAGGCCCAGGTTCAGGTGTGGGCACCTCGCGTACTTCAGGAGGCTGTCCGACCGTAACGTACTGAAGAGCTTTCATCGTTGAATCTCCCAGATGTGGTGAGTGTGCCTCTATCCTGCCACTACTTGCGTATCGATTTCCAGGGCGCGGGGAGCAACTGCTAAGAAGAGGTAACCAGCTCAGCGCCCGTACTGCACTTCATGGACTTCAGTGCGGAGCACACGTCGCTGCTTCTCATCTGCGCATCTCTGGGATCTCCCACTCGTTCGGAGACCATCGTGTCCTCACTGATATCTCTTTCACTGTCACAGGCGACGAATTGGTCGGACTGATCGGTGAGAACGGGTCCGGAAAGTGCAGCGGACATGGCAGCGAAGTGGGCCAGATCGATGACTCGGATGGCTGGTGCAGATCAGCGTTGAGACTGGGCTCCTCATTCTGGATGTTCAGGTGAGGACTGGGATCCCCGCCAGGTCGGCGAAGAACAGGAGAGCGAAGCCGGTGTAGAACACTCCGGCCAGCACCATCATGGTGGTGACCACCTTCCCCGGTGCGAGCTTCTTCGGTAGGTGTTTGTGATTGATGTAAAGAGTCAGCGCCACGAACACCGGGGTGTGAACGGCGGTGACGATCCCGCCGATCCCCAGGATGTCGACAGGGTCCTGCACCACCCACAGCACGGCCAGCGGGGCGGCAGTGACCGCGATGATGACGGCTCCTCGGTACAGGAAGGTGCGGTGACGGAACTTCGCGCGCAGTCCGGACTCGTGGTCGGAGGCTTTCCTCTGGAGCAGCAGGAGCGCATCCGCAAAGGTGCGCGGCCATCCATCCTGATTGGAGAGCACGGTCCCCCACAGTGCCAAGATGACGCAGACGATCAAGAACCAGAACCCAGGAGCGCCCCACACATCGGAGAGGAGAAGGGCAAGGTCTTCTGCGACATCACTGCCCTCAGGCATGATCCCCTCCGGCCGCAGTAACTCTGCGCCCAGCACCAGGAACGAGATGAGCACAACGCCGCCGGTGACCACGCCGATCAACGCCGTCTGGCTCATCATGCGCGTCCAGGACCGCAGTCTGCCGAGGCGATCGTCGTCGCGTTCTGCTTCTGTCTCTGGATCCCACGTCTCGGTGAACTCATCTTTCCCCTCGGCATCAAGGTCGGAGCCACCGAAGCCACGGGCGGCAATCCAGTAGGAGAACCAGAGGATGCCGCCGGAGCCGGCGAGGATGAACCCCAGCCACGGCATGAAGAACTGCCAGTCCATATCGGAGGGCACACGGGGAATCAGCCCAGCTCCGACTTCTTCCAGATTGGGCCCCACCACAATCGCGGTGGTCACGATGCCCGCCATCAGGACACCCCCCACCAGTGCGGTGACCTTCTCCACACCCCCGTAGCGCCCTACCAGCACCAGCACTGCTGAGCCGATCAGGATGATGGTGCCGTAGACGAGGTGGCTCCCCGGCAGCACCACCATGGCCGCGCTGCCGGCCAGCGCGGCGACCCCGGCGATGACCGAGACTCCAGCAGCCAGCCCCGGGACCAGCACCAGCCAGACCGGCCATTTACTGGGGCCGGGAACGTCGTGATAGCCGGTGAGGATGCTCCGCCCGGTGACCACGGTGTAGCGGCCGACTTCGTTGATCAGCACCCACATGAAGGTGATCGCGATCAGCGCTGTCCAGAGCATCTCGTAGCCGTACTGGGAACCCACACGAGGAGTGAACAGCACTGTCCCCGAACCGGTGGATGACACCATCCATACCAAAGCGGGCAGGTACCACCGGAACCGTTGAGGCCCCTTTGGTGATTCAGTGACGTCTTTTCGGATCAGATCCGGCATGGGGTATCAATCCTCGATGCAGGGGGTGGTGCCACTGGCCGTCGATCTCACGTGCCCCTCAGCTTATCAATGCTCGGGGCGGGACAGTGTAGCTTATCTGAGTTTGCTATGAATGCGCTTCCAGAACTCTTCCGAAGACATTTCATCGTCGGGGTTGGCTTCCAGATCCGCCAACCGCTCATCGATAACAGCGGCCTCATACGAGGTGACGACCTTGTCGCCGTTCACCTCATCAAACAGAGCATAAGCCAGCTCTCGCTTCTGCGCGTTGTCCAGCTGCTGGACCCTCTCAAAAGCTCCTGCTCGGCCATGCCTCACTAGTACGCCCCCAACTGGCAGCGAGCGACTTTCACACCAACGCGATAAATGGCCACCTATCAGGAACCAGGTGGAATAGGCTCTGCTGGTACGACGCTGGGCTGCTTCTTGGAGGCTTTCGGCTGCCATAGACCTGTCTCACGGAAGAAGTGTCAATACACGGTTCCTGAACCCCTCTCGCCGGGTCGAGGACATGCGGTGCACCATACGGGAGACTATTTTCATTCCCTGAGTGCGCAGGTGACGCTTCCGTTGGTAGACCTGAAATGCCTTCCCTGGTGGATACTTTGCCAACGCCTCCGCCAGTTCTTGAGCATCCAGCAAAGCTTCGTTGGCACCACGAGCGACGTTCGGGGCCATCGCATGGGCAGCATCCCCGACCAACACCGCATGCTCACGATGGAGCTTTCGGGTGAACCGCGCTTCCCAAAGTTCGTTGACCAATGTTAGCGCCGGATCAGCATGCCTTAGAACTTCATGCAGGGCCTCAGGTGCCTCACTCCATCTGCGGCTCAGCGTCTCAAGAGCAACCTGCCTGGTCTCAAAGTGTTCTTGAGGAACTGTGGCGAACCAATTAATTCCGCCTCCAGGTCTCGGCGTCATGCCGAACAGTCCACCGGCTGCCCAATACCCATCAAGCCCCTCCAGTCTTGGACCAGTCTCAGTAACTCCACGGACGACGGTGACATTGAGCTTTCGCGCATGGGCAGAAGAGCCCCAATAGCTCTTCCGGACCTCACTGTGCACACCATCTGCACCGACAACGATGGTCTCTGCACCTGCCTGCAGCGCTGTAGGACCTGAAACTTCCTCCCGGTGCACGGTGACATGTGAGGGAAGATGCCTCTGGAGCAGGTCGATAAGAGTGGTGTGGGGGACCATCCGCACCTCAGCCAACTTCATCGAGGTCAACAGCGTCCCGTCACCGGAGAAGATTCGTCCCTCCCCCACTGGAATCGACTCCTCGGTGAGATCGGAGAGCACACCTACCTGGTCAAGCACAGCCTGACCATCCGGGTAGATACCGAAGAGTGTGGGAACTCTGCGTTCATCCCACCGTGGTTCGTAGAGATGCACACCCCAATCAGAAGGGAGAAGAGAAGCGATCGTCAGTCCCGCAACACCACCACCGACAACATGAACCGCAACCATAGTCCGAGCCTACAGCTGCCTAGGGCGGCTTCCTTTTGCCTGCAGTAGACATGGCCACAAGCCATCAGCGAGAACAGAGCTGGGGTGCGCTGCGCTTCCATGGCCAGCCGAAGTCATGAGGATTTCACTACCCCAATCCACCTTGGAACACCAGACCGATAGTCCCGGTATGACTGACCGAAGTGTTCCTCCAGGGCGTTCTCCTCTGGTGGTATCTGTACACGGTCTATCCACCCATAGAACAGTGCTGCGGGGAAGACTGATCTCCATGTTCCGCGCCAGAGAGCATGTGCACAGAGCAGTCCGGTCATCCCCAAATACATTGGATTCCTGCTGATCGCATTGGGACCGTCTGTCACCAGCGCAGAAGCCTGCTCCGGGTTCACCGGGTTGACAGTGGTTTCATGCTGGCGAAACCGAGAGATAGATGCTCCCAGCATCCCAGCGGAAGCAACACCCATGATCGCTGCACCGACTCCCCTGAACAGGCGAACCGGCTTCTTCGGAACAAGGAGTTGAGCACCTCCTGCCGCAGCGAGCACCACGGCTGGGGGAATGTGCACCTGCTTGAGATTCATGTCGTTCTTACCTTTCGGTGGTCTCGTTCAGATCGTGAAGAACTTCAGTCGGAGACTCGAGGTCGCCACTCCAGGCTTCTATGCCCTCACGAACAGCAAGAGCAGCGATCACCAGTGCGGCAATAGAATCCGCCCACATCCAGCCCAGCAGACTGTTCAGCAGCAGCCCAAGGAGCACAGCACCGGAGAGGTAAACACATAGCAGCAGCTGCTTGGCATCAGCTTTAACACTGGCAGAGCCGAGTTCCTCTCCGGTCCTGAACTCAAACCATGCAAGAACCGGCATGACGATCAGGCTTAAAGCAGCGATCCCGATCCCGATGGGGCTGTGATCCACTTCCTCCACGCCAGTCAGCGTCAGGATAGCCTCGAACGTCACGTAGGCCGCCAAGAGGAAGAAAGCGACCCCAATGACACGGACGGTGGGCTTCTCCCACTTCTCAGGATCCTTACGGGTAAATTGCCATGCCACTGCTACAGCTGAGAGAACTTCAATCACTGAGTCCAGTCCGAAACCGATCAGTGCGGCTGAACCTGCCGCAGCCCCTGCTCCGATAGCAACAATCGCTTCAATGACGTTATAGGAAATCGTGAAAGCGACGATGAACCGCACTCGTCGGTGAAGCCGAGCTCTTCGCCCAGCAGAGACCTCAGAAGCAGAGGCTTCACTCCGACTCACGCCGGAGAGTCCTGGTCTTCGCAGCAACCCGGAACTGGGCAGGAGGGGTCGACACAAGCTGCGGCCTCATCGACAGCCAAAGTGGTTTCAACCAGGACGTTGAGCGCCTGAGCCAGATGCGCATCGGCGATCTCATACCTTGTCTGGCGCCCCTCTGGTTCAGCGACCACGATCCCGCAGTCCCTCAAACACGCAAGATGATTCGATACATTGGTACGGCTCAGGCCCAGCTCTCGAGCCAAACGCGCAGGGTACCCCGGTGACTCAAGCAAGGACAGCAGAATCCGAGAGCGAGTGGGATCAGCCATCGCACGGCCTAAACGGTTCATGACATCAAGACGAGAAGCAATAGTCAGCACACACTGACTATACATCAATCACTGACTAGTCAGTATCCAGTGCCATATCTAGTCGCAACGCTGAAACTCAGGGAAAACGACTCACATCTACTGCAAACATGCCCTTAACCGTATCCCCATGGCGAAAAACTCATCGCCGAATCAGAACATCCCAGCCGCCTAGTCTTCCGACTCACAGCCCAAGGACTGATACAGCGAGAGTCTCAGGCTCGAAGCGTGCTGTACCTCGCTGCGATCCAGATGCTTCCCAGTGCCAGAGCTAAGACCGGGACCAACAGCACGGCATGTGCACCGATGTGATCGGCTAGCAGTCCTGCCGATGCGCTCCCGACAGAGTGCGATATAAGTGTCACTGCCACTAATGCAGAGTAGCTCCGGGCTAGGTGACCCTTCGGCATCACCTCATCCAGTAAGGACGACTGCAGAATCGACACAGGTGCTCGCATTGCTCCTGCTATGAACATCACGAGGACCAGAAACCAAGGCTGTGCTGCGATCACAAAAATGAGCACTGCGATGATCACAACCATAGACTGCGAAACCAGCAGCTGAGTAGGCCTCTGTCCACGCCACGTGCGTGCACCGAACCCCAGGGCAGCAAGCATCTCACCGAAGGCAAGAGCGCCGAACGCCACTCCGGCCATAGCAGCGACACCAGCTGAGGTCATGACTCCTGGAATGGCAACAGCGGTCACTCCGACAGCGAACCCAAGCAGCCCAGCGGAGACGAGAAGAGTCCACAACCCCGGAGAAAGAGAGAATCTGGGACGCGGCTCTCCTGTCATCGGAGCAGCTTCCCTCTGAATCCCTCTCCGCCCAAGGAACGAAAATATGCCGGTAGCGACAAGGATCAGACCAGCAGCGAGCATCACAGCAATCTCGGCTCCATACAGAAGCATCGAAGCTGATACCAGCAGTGGACCTATGGTCACGGCTCCTCGGAACAATGCGGATAGCAGAGCATAGGACGTTGCGCGAACAGTATCCTCCGAGAACACTTCTGGGAGCCAAGACCTGACTGCCGTAGTGATCGCGGGGACTGAGACTCCAGCTGCTGTAACCACTGCTGCTGTGCTCCACAACGGAGCGTCAAGAGCTCCTAATGCGACAAAGCCAAACAGAGTCAGAGTGCAGGCACTGCCAAGTGTCAGGACAACTTTGTGTGCACCATATCTGTCAATGAGTGGCCCTTGAATGCTGAGCCCCGCAGCGTTACCGGCTCCGAAGAGGCCACTGAGTACACCGGCCGCGCGTAATTCTCCAGTCCAGCCTTGAACGCAGAGCACGATGGCCAGGGAGAGCATCCCCAGCGGCATCGAACTAAGAAAAACAGCCGCAAGACGGGACCGAACATGCGGGGTGCCCAAAATGTGTAAGTAGGCTCGGAACATGGCATACCTCCATGAGTATGCCCACCCACCCGGGAGCCGAACTCCCACACGAGACCCATCTGCCGCACGGCGAGAGCCTACTTATTGAGACTAGCAGGTGCGAGCAATCAGGGGTCAGCTCCCGCGTTAACACCCTCGAGAGAAGACCCGACAAAGGTGTCGATGCATTGCTCTATAGTCATTTCCCAGCCAAGTCCAGCACCTTCGTCGCCAAAACCTGATTGACTATCGGTTCAGAATCCACCAACAATTCAGAAGGCGGCTTCCGAAGGTGACCACTAAGTGCCGGTGGAACCACAACATCCACTACCATCCCCTGCTTCTCGATGTCGTACCCCCACATGCACACTCAGCCCTCGATGTGGGCACAGGCAATGGTCTGCTCGCCGCAGATCTCACCAAGAAGGTTCCAGACGTTGTGGGAATCGACATAGATCAAGATGTCCTAGAGTCGGCTCGCACTGAATGCAGCGATGTTCAGTGGATCCAGGGAGACTTCATGACATACAGCTTTGATCGCACTTTCGACCTCGTAACCTCGGTCTCTACCCTGCACCACCTGCCCGACCTGGAGGACTCTTTGCACCGTCTAGTCGAACTCACATCTCCAGACGGATATATAGCGGTCATCGGGATGGCCCAAGCCACAAGCCTCCGAGAGAAGACAGTTCATCTATTGGGAGCAGTGCAGCATCAATGGTTGTCACGGCGGCGGGGCTATTGGGAGCACACTGCCCCGACCAGCTATCCACCTGCCCACACCTACTCTGAGGTCAAGACGGCTACGCAGAAAGTGCTTCCAGGAGCAGAGTGGAAACAACTGCCGCTGTGGAGGTACTCCCTTATCTGGCACAAACCCTCGAAGAGCCGAGCAGGCAGCACAAAGTAGAAGGTAGCTCTCTTGCTGAAGACCTTCCTGTAGCAGACAGGACCGTCAACACCTGATCGCAGTAGAGGGTTGCCACCAGAGCTACTCTCAGGAGATAGAGGTGCACGTTAGTCTCAATGACATGGATTCACCACACCTTCCAGCAATGGTCCTTCCCAAGTACATGGACGCTTGGATTGCAGGAAGCCCCGAGCGAATTGCTGACCTCCTTACCGAAGATGGTGTCGTCATTGAGTGTTATGGTCCCGTCTATCGCGGTCGAGAGCGTGTCCTGCAATGGGCAGAAACCTGGCTCTGCAACGGTGGAGTAGTCCATTCCTGGGACATCATCTCGTCCTTCGCAACCAACGGACGCGAAGCAACAGAGTGGGTCTTCGACTTCACCTGGCAAGATCGACGTCGCTCTTTCGAAGGCGCAACCATCGCAGAAATTCAGGACGGCAAGATCGCGTCCTTGAGGGAGTACCGGACCACCGGCGAACTCTACGACTGGACAGGCACCTGGGACTGAGCTTTCAGCCCCAGCACATCAGCTAGGCCGCCTCGCGGAAAGCATCGGCGGCGACCCGGATGCTGAGGAACCCCAGTACCGCTCCGGTAGCGGCATCGAGCACGCGGCGGACGGAACGGCGCTGCCACCAGGTGGCTGCCCTATCCACCAACGTCGCAATGATCAGCAGAGGCACCGTGCCCAGGACAGGCAGTGTCATCGTCAGCAGCGCAAGCGCCCAGAAGCTCATCCCCGGAGTCATGAACTGCGGGAAGAGCGCGAGGAAAAACATCAGCACCTGGGGATTGGTGAGATTCGTCAGATAGCCCTGGAGGAACCCACGCCGCCTCACCGCAGCCGACGGCAGTGCAGGCCGCGCATACTGGCCTTTCCACGCCGAGCGCAACGATTGGAAGGCCAGCCATGCCAGATACGCTGCTCCGACCCAACGGATGACCTGCAGCGCGGTCTGCGACTGCGCCACGATGATCCCGAGTCCCACTGCGGCAAGCACGGCCTGCGTGCTTCCAGCCAGGAACACGCCCATTGCGGTAGCAAGCCCTCCGCGCCGCCCGCCCATCAGCGAATTCTTGAGCACCACCGCGGTGTCCGATCCGGGGGTCAGCGCCACGGCAACCGCGATCGCCACAAAACTGAGATACAGGCTCCATTCCATAAGCTCAGTATCCACCAATTCGGTTGGCTTCATGAGCCACTGTTACATCTGTCACTCGTGAGGCCGCCTGTGGAGGACCTTGCATCTTCGACTCAGTTGGCTGCACTTCGACGTGAGAAGGCTGCTTGCGGGTTCGAACATCCACAGATCTCACCACAGATCACACCGTATTGAGGGTGTTGACTTCGGTACGGGATCAGTCCCGCGCCTGAGTCCGACAGACGACTTACGACCATTTCAGCCATTTTTTCTCAACGGCAGCATCCAGATCGACTTCATGGTGACGGGCGAGCAAAAGCAACTGCCCCAGCACATCAGCGAGTTCATCCTGGAATGCTTGTTTCTTCTCCGCCTCAGTAGCACCACGATCACGACCCATCCCATGCAGGTCGATGAACGCCTGGACAAGCTCCCCCACCTCTTCTTGAAGCTTCAACATGAACCACTCGCTGCTGCGCTCGATGCTGTACAACTCGGCATAACGAGAGGAAATCGACTCAAGAGACGCAGAAAGCTCACCCATATGCATTGCTCCACAGTATCCACAACGTCTCTTTGAACAACACAGCACTCACCCTAGATAGGGTCGTGATGTGTTTTTACCTGTCCCAAGACACACCAAACTCTCCACAAAACAGAGCGGTTCAGGCATCGGCGCCCTGGGGGACTCAGTCGTCGGCCACTTCGCTGCCTAGGTGTATGAGGACTGGGCGTTGGTGACACCAGCCCGGAGTCGAGACGCCGGAGGCCGTGAAGCAGCGACGATGCTCACAGGCTTTCTGCCAGCCAGTCGATGACCGAGGCGGCGGAGCCGGTCGGGGCGTTTCGATAGCCGGTTCCTGCCCACAAGTGTAGTCGGTCGGCGTCACCGGCCTTGCCTGCCGCCTGGCGCAGCGTCTTGGTGAGGTGGTGGACCGCAGGGTAGGCCACAGGTGCTGTGGCCTGGTGCCGGTCGATGAACCCATTGCGCAGCGCCCGTGCTGGCCTCCCGGTGAAGGCACAGGTCAGCATCGTCTCAGAAAACAAGGGGTCTCCCAGAGCAGCCCGATGGGTGGCAGATGTTCCTGCTTCATCGGTGCGCAGCAGTAGCGTTCCGAGGGCTGCAGCCTCCGCCCCAGCGTCCAAGATGCGGCAGACTGATTCCGGCCCGTCGATACCTCCGGCGCCGATAACAGGCAGCGGCACTGCTTGGGCAACCAGCTTCACCACAGCGGCAGTGTCGGCTATCTCAGGTATTCGTGTGGGGTCATGGGTGGCGCTGTGGCCACCGGCCCGAGGCCCCTGGACCACCAGACCATTAGCTCCAACCACCTGTGCAGCTCTGGCCTCTTCAACAGTGGTGACGCTGATCAGCACGGTGGTCCCGACCCCCTGGAGACGTGCCACCTCTTCCTGGCCGGGGAGGCCGAAGGTCAGTGAGACCACCGGCACGGGGCGCTCGGTGAGCAGGTCCAGCTTCTGCTGCCAGTGGTCTTCATCGATGACGGGCTCAAGATTGAGTGTGACCCCGTAGGCCTCGGCTTCTGGCTGTAGCTCGGCGGCGTAGGCGTTGAAGGCTTCTCGGTCCACAGGGCAGCCCTCGGGCACAAAAAGGTTCACCCCGAAGTCCACACCGAGGCCTCTTGCGGCCTCTACCTGTTCGCCCAGCGCCTCTGGCGTTTTATATCCCCCAGCCAGGAAAGGGAATGCTCCGGCTTCGGAAACGGTTTCGACCAGGGCCAAGCTGGTTGGCCCACCAGCCATAGGCGCTGCCACCAGGGGCAGCTTAGACCGAAGTAACGTCTGACTTGCCATAGAAAACTCCTTCTATCGGACCGGGGCGGATGCGAAGAACATGCTTAACTCTGATCGAGGAACCTCTGGACTGCGCATTGAGAACTTCCCTGAAAGCCGCATGGACCCAACTGCGGCTGGTAATACTGTCTGCGCTGGAGAGCAATCGCATCCACGGAGCCCCCTCTCGGTAGATGATGACGCCGAAGTTCGCACCCGGAGAACCTTATATACCCCAAAGAAGTGACCCTCTCCCCTGAATCTAGACGTAGACAGGTCCACGAAGTCGCTGGCGCTGGGTTGAGGACTCTGGTGGGTCCAGGAACATCAGAACAGCTCCGAAGACGATGAGCAGGCTTCCAGAGATCCGGTCAATCAGCGTGCGGAAGCGTGCATGACCAAGCATCTTCTTGAACATAACCACCCCGTAGACGAACCCGATCCACCACACCACACCGAGCAGAATGTCGAGCACTCCCAGCAGCAGGATCTGAGCAACGACATTCTGACCTGGTGAGATGAACTGCGGCAGCACTGCGACGAAGAACATGGCAGCCTGCGGGTTCAGTACGTTCGCGGTGAAGGACTTCCAGAACACGTCACCGGTACTCTCGCGTGGTTCTTCTTCATCGAAGTACTCCCGCACCTGCTGAGCAGTTTTTCGGGACCGCCACAGGCTCTGAGCCCCCAGAAAGATCAGATAGGCAGCACCTGCGTACTTGAGGATGGAAAACGCAGTAGCGCTGGCAAGAACCACAGCTGTCACACCTACAGCTGCAGCAACCATGTGCACTGACAACCCAGCCTGGACTCCCAGAGCAGAGACGAAACCACTGCGCCGTGTCGAGGCGGAGTGGCGCATCACCACAAACCAGTCTGGTCCCGGAGTGATGTAAGCGATCATACAGACCCCGAGGAAGACCAAGATCGTCTCAACGCTGAGAAGCATGTTCCCTATGCTTGCACAGTGCCGGAAGCACGATGACGCTCAATGAACGATTTTCTACTTCTTCTCGTTTGGGGAGCTTGGCGTGGTGTTCTTGATGCGTACGTGTACGGCTGAGGCTGCGCAGAGGATCACTGCCAGTCCTCCCATGATGGTCATAGTTGTCAGGGGTTCTCCCAGAATGATGGTTGCCCAGCAGATGCTCATGACGGGTTGAGTGAGTTGGATCTGGCTGACTTGCGCCATCGGACCAATGGCCAGCCCTCGGTACCAAGCGAAGAACCCCAGGAACATGCTGATCACACACAGGTAGAGAAAAGAGGCCCACTGCGACGGCTCAGCCGAAGGTGTTTCCTGATACACGCTGTAGGCGGTCAGAGCTGCCATCAATGGTGCTGAGAGCACTAGTGCCCATGAGACGGTCTGCCAGGCTCCCAACTCGCGGGAGAGCAATCCTCCTTCGGCGTAGCCGAAAGCTGCTGTAAGCACTGCACCGAAGAGCAGAGCATCCGACCAGTGGAAGTTCCCGATGCCGTCTCCGTGAACTCCGGTAAAGATCACTGCTGCGATGGCTCCGAAGGCGGTCAGCATCCAGAAGAGTCGTGGAGGTCTTTCTCTTGTGCGTGCAACTGCCACCACAGCAGTAGCCGCAGGCAACAACGCAATGACTACTGCTCCATGATTCGCAGTGGATGAAGTCAGAGCGAACGAAGTGAACAGAGGGAAGCCGATCACAATGCCGCCAGCAACGATGGCGATCCGGACCCATTGGCGACCCTGCGGCAGCCTCTGCCGGGTGAACAACAGGGCTGCTCCGGCTAAGAGCGCAGCCACCACAGCACGTCCAGCACCAGTAAAGAGGGGACCGAGCCCATCACCGTCAACGGCTACACGAGTCAAGGGGACAGTGAACGAGAAGGCTGCGACTCCGAGCAACCCCCACCAGAGCCCCGACTTCATTGAGGTGTACAGTAACGGTTGAGACGTATTGACGGTAACGTTATTCTTAGTTTTCATGACCCAGGATAGCACTGAGCGTATTCGAGAGAAGCTCCAAGAGCTGGTAAATGGGTCGCATCCTGGGACCAAACTGCCCAGCAACCGAGCCCTGGTGAAGCAGTACGGGGCCAGTCCAGTAACTGTCCAAAAGGCGATGAGTCTTCTGGCAGCACAGGGCATCGTTGAAAGCCGCCCCGGTGTAGGCACATTCGTTCTCAGCTCCCGGAGTCATCGAGGTGCGCCAGCCAATGACTACCGTTGGCAAACCGGAGCATTGAGTTTCTCCCAGAGTCGGCTTCCCAGCTTCTCCACGGCGTTGAAGGCCCCTGGCAACGATGTGATCTCTCTTCACTCTGGATATCCGGCTCCAGAACTCCTACCTACGCAGCTGGTGCGTACAGCTTTCAGTCGGGCAGGCCGCTCCGAGACCTCTACAACACGTTCTCCTTCTGCAGGGTTACCAGAACTTCAAGCATGGTTCGCCAACGAACTGGCGGAGCATGTTCCCACTGATGGTGTTCCACCTACTGCCAGCAACGTGATCATCGTTCCAGGGAGCCAGAGCGGACTGAGCATGATTTTCCGCGCCTTGGTGGGACCAGAGAGACCACTTCTGACGGAGTCTCCGACATATTGGGGTGCCATACTCGCTGCTGCTCACACCAACACGTCTCTAATCCCGCTTCCCAGTGATGCCCACGGCCCAGATCCTGACGAGTTGGATGCCGCCTTTGAGCAGACAGGTGCCCGAGCTTTCTATGCACAACCAAATTACGCAAACCCCACTGGAGCTCAGTGGAGCCTCACTCGTACTCATTCCATCATGGAGGTCATTCGCCGTCACGGAGCTTTTCTCATCGAGGACGACTGGGCGCATGATTTCGGCATTACCACCCAGCCAACACCTGCAGCAGCCTTCGACCGCGACGGACACGTGGTCTACGTTCGTTCCTTGACCAAGAGCGTCTCCCCGTCAGTGAGGGTAGCCGCCGTAATTGTTCGTGGACCTGCTCGGGACAGAATGCTAAGAGTCAGCCAAGCCGAATCTATGTACGTCAGTGCCTCTCTGCAGAGCATTGCGCTGGACGTTGTTAGTCAACCCACTTGGCGCACCCATCTGCGGGGGCTCAGGACGCAACTGTGTGACCGTCGTGATCTCCTGGCGTCATCGCTTCATGAGCACCTCCCAGAAGCTAACATCGATGCCATTCCCACTGGTGGACTGAACCTCTGGGTTCGATTGCCAGACCTCGAGGATCTCGAGGAATTTGTCCGCCGATGCGAGATACACGGGGTCATCGTCGCCCCTGGGGACGAGTGGTTTCCCGCCGAACCGCCAGGATCCTATCTACGACTGAACTACTCCGGACCTCGGCCTGGCGAATTTCCAGAGGCTGCACGACTCATCGCAGAAGCACTCTCCGACTGCATCTGATCCAACAACACCATCTCCACCCAATAACCCGCGATGACTCCGACACAGTGGGGACGACTACACCCCCTGCCGGATTGCTCTGACAAAGGGCTTTGCAGTTTCGAGCACAGAAACCAGCCACTCTCAACACCCAAATCGCACTGAGCTCCATCACTGAAGACCCGCGATCCACTCGCCGGGAGACGCTATTTGGTTTCAGCTGGGCCAGCTAACTCACTTCACACGTCACCGTCAAATCCAGAAGCACCTGTCTGCAGCAGACCGAATGGCTGGTTTTCATCCAGAACCAGCCATTGCACATGTGACATCGAAGTTCGCACACGGAGAACTCGCTCTGGCCCTTCCTGGGGATCAGAAGAGCCAGAGCGATGCATCATCCTCTGCCGGTTCCGGCAAAGGTTTCTGCTCTAACGTGCGGTGATGTTGAACATCCAGTTAATGCCGAACTGGTCAATAAGCGAGCCTGCTTCGTCTCCCCATGCCTGAGTTTCCAGGGGCATGGTCACGGTGCCACCAGCGGAGAGTTTCTCAAAGTAAGTGCGCAACTCAGTGTCACTGCCACCGATGTAGATGGCTACGTTGTTTCCCTCCTGGTAAGGCATTCCCTCTGGTGCATCCCAGGCATTGAGAACATACCCTTGCGGAGTCTCGAGCATTGCATGCATGATCTTGTCTGCTGCTACGAGGTCTGGTGAACCGAAGTCAGCAGCGGTCCCCATTTCTAGTTCACCGCCGAAGACTTCCCGATAGAACTCCATTGCCTGCCGCGCGTTGCCGTTGTACATGATGTAGGGGTTCAGCTGAGATCCCACAGAGTGCTCCTTACTATTCATCGAATCAGTGGCTGCACCTGCCCTGATGAGCAGGTCACGAGTAAGAGCTTGCCAGCGAATCACGACACCCTCTGTCACGTATCTCTGTAGAGTTTTTCCATGCGTGCTGATCGTCTGGTCTCCTTGGTGCTACTCCTGCGTCAGCGCGGACGACTCTCAGCATCTGAGTTGGCCGAAGAACTAGAGGTCTCTACCCGCACGGTCCAACGCGATATCGAAGCACTCTCCTCAGCCGGAGTCCCTGTTTACGCAGAACGGGGGCGACACGGCGGCTTTGCCCTACTGCCGAATTTCCAGACCGACCTCACCGGGCTCAACCATGAGGAAGCCGTTGCCTTGCTGGTCGCAGGATCACGGCCTGGAGTTCAGACACTGGGACTGGGGCCAGCTCTTGCTTCTGCGATGCTCAAAGTCATCGACGCCCTGCCCACCCAGCATCAGAGCACAGCAACACAAGTAAGTCAGCGGTTCCTTATCGACCCTGCCACTGACCTCCTAGCTCGTCCCATCGCACCAGAAGAGGTACCGAACAAGATCAGCTCTGAGATCACCCGCGCTGTCCTAGCAGAACACCAGCTACGGATCTTCTACGCAGCTAAGAACGAATCTCCAAGGTGGCGAACCGTGAACCCCATCGGGCTGGTAACTGTCCGTGAGACTGGCTATCTACTCGCCACCAGGGACGGCAATGAGCGTACTTACCGGCTCTCCCGCATCAGTCAGGCAGAAGCACTCCCCCAGCCAACTGAACGCACCGAAGACGTGGACCTAGAAGACCTCTGGCAACAACACATCAACCAGTTCCGCCATAACCGTCAAACAAACGCCCGTGTCACCGTCCGAGTACACCCGGACCACCGGTCAGAACTCACCGAAACCGCCCTAGAGATCCACTCAGAGGAACTCGAACCCGATAAGTGGCTGCGCGTAGAACTCACTTTCCATGACCATTTACACGCTGAATGGGCACTCTGGAGACTCGGGAACCTGGTGGAAGTGCTCACCCCCAACGACCTGAAGAACAGCTTGTATAACCGCGCCCTCGCGATGACCCATCAGTACACGCCGGGCCAGAGCGCTTGAACTCCAGAGCAGGACCATACCACGTGTCGTGTTTGACACCACTAGATCGTGATGAAGCTACTGGCTGAAGAGCGTCCTCAGCTCCATGTAGTGGCGCCGCGCCACCCAAATGGTCAGACTAGTACCCGGCAAATCAGCATGCAGCGTGCGGATTTGCCGGGTATAGTAGAGGCATGATAGACCGACCTGACGCTGAGGCTGCGCTCCACCGGGCGCTTCGACGGGCTCCCGTGGTGCTTCTCGTGGGTGCCAGGCAGGTCGGGAAGACCACACTCGCTCGCACGATCGTGCCACCGCAGTCGGAGAACTACTTTGACCTTGAGGATCCCACCGACCTCGCCCGGCTCGAACAGCCGATGCTCGCCCTCGGCGACCTCACCGGAACCGTGGTCATCGACGAGGTCCAGCGACACCCCGAACTCTTCCCTGTGCTCCGCGTACTCGCCGACCGCGCAGGGACGCCTGCGACCTTCCTGGTGCTCGGCAGTGCCTCCCCCATGGCTCTACGTCAGTCGTCCGAGTCGCTGGCCGGTCGCGTGGAGAGCATTGAACTTCCCGGCTTGGGGCCAGCGGATACCGCCGACGCTGATACGGTCTGGCTGAGAGGCGGGTACCCTCGCTCGCTGTTGGCAGAGAACAACGATGACTCACTCGCGTGGCGTCGTTCCTATCTGCGAACGCTGGCGAACAGAGACCTGGCCGAGTTCGGGTTCTCGCTGCCGTCCTCCACCCTGGAACGATTCCTGGGGCTTGTCGCGCACCAACACGGCGGTCCGGTCAATGCCTCCACGATTGCCAGCAATCTCGACATCGGAGAGTCGACCGTTCGCAAGTACCTCGGAGGGTTACAAGATGCACTGCTGATACGCTCACTCCCGCCGTGGCACAGCAACCAGGGGAAGCGACTGGTGAGGACCCCGAAGACCTACTATCGAGACACCGGACTGCTACATGCCCTCTGGGGGAACGTCGTCTCCCGCACGACTCTCCTCGGCCACCCTGCCGTGGGCAACTCCTGGGAGGGGTATGTCATTGAGGAGGTCCTTCGTCGTGCCGCAGGCGAACGCCCCTACTTCTGGCGGACCAAAGACGGAGCGGAGCTGGACCTGCTTCTGGACGGGCATCGCCGCCTCGGCTTCGAGGTGAAACGAACGGACGCACCGAGACTGACTCCGTCAATGCGTTCCGCAACGACCGACCTCACCCTCGAAAACCTGTGGGTCATCTACCCTGGAAACCGCAGATACCGCCTGTCGGAGACGGTCACCGCCCTGCCGTTCCAAGACCTCATCTCACTCAACTCGGTCAACGAACTCTCATAAGCACCAAGAACTGGATCCAGCATTACCATCTGTAGGCGCGGGTGACACGAACCGCCGACACGCCGCCCTGAAATAGGCTAGAAACCAAAGAAGACCGCCGATCAAGACGCAATTGCCTTGCTCCCCCACAGCGTTCTCAACTCGGTGTAGTACAGCATCGGTAGTTGAGTGAGCCTGTCACAACACGGGCTCTACCGTGTGCCAGACATCCCCCGACCGCCTATGATCAGTTCGCCGAGGCGCTCCTGCGGGCAGGCGAGGCAGCGTACCTGCACGGCGAGTCGGTGCTCGCTTTGTTCGGTCTCGCTAACGTGAACCCTCGGCAGGTCAAGGTAGCCGTCCGCCGCCGCGCTCGCCCCAAACTGCCGCCGTTCGTCGAGCTGACTCAGGTAATAGATGAGGCACGCATGACGGTCTACGAAGGACTGGCGACGCAGCCGGTCGCCGATGCCATCCTTGAGTGTCGCGGTCGCATCGAGACCGAGCGTCTACTGGACGCGGCCAAACAGGCGCGTGGCGAAGGGTTGTTGACCACGACCGAGTGGCAGCGGGTGAGGAAAGGTCTTCGCTCGTGAGTTACACAGGTACGCCGACGAATGTGCGCTCCCTGGAGCAGTGGATTCGCAATTTGGGGGCAGTGACGGGCTGGCCCTGCGGCGTCGTGTCGGTATGGCACTGGTCGTCGTGGATCAGATGCTCCCCGAAGGGGCAATCAAGGGCGGAAGCGCGATGGCGCTGCGCAAGGGGCGCGGCACGAGGTTCACCCAAGACCTCGACGCTGCACGAGTCCAGTCGCTTGCCAGATTCCGCAGTGACTTCAGCACGCCCTCCAAAGCCTTGAACCGGGAAGCCGAGTCATAGTCATCGGAGGAGGCTTCACCGCTGTCGAAATAGCAGCAGAAATTGCCGAGCATCATCCCCACCTGGATGTCTCCCTCCGCACTCACGGGACGCTGGCCGTCACGCTTCCTGTGAAGTCACAAACCCGCGCCAGAAAAGTACTGGAGTCCCTTTCAGCGGACATCCATGAAGAGGAAATAGCCTCGGCGGACGCATCCTCTCCTCACGAGGCCGACCTCGTCATTTGGTGCACGGGCTTCACGGTCCCCCGGTTAGCGAAAGAAAGTGGACTCGATGTGGAGGCCGATGGCCGTCTGCGAGTTACCGACATCATCGACAAAGCTGTGCCTCCGCAATGCCGATGGGTGGTCACGCCGCTGACACTATCCTTGCCACTCTCAACGGCGAAGACCCTCGTCCTCATTCGCACGGCTATCTCGTCCAATGCCTCAGCCTCGGACGCAAGAGCGGCCTCATCCAGTTCGTCCACAGCAACGACCAGCCCCGCTCCCTGACCCTCAACGGGCGGCTCGGAGCATGGACCAAAGAAACAGTCTGCCGAACGACACTGCGTTGGATCCTGGGAGAACGGAAGAAGCATCAAAGCTTCTCCTGGCCCAAAGGTTAAAGAAGCTCTGGCGTCTGTCACCATCACCGCTGGATTGCGAGACTGCCTGCGGTAGGCATGACAACAAGTCAACAATGAGGGGAGGACTTCTTCCGCAAGTCGGCTCTGAACGTCACTCTGCTAACCTTGCTGCTATGACCGACAAGTGATCTTCGTCAGTTCCCACGCCTGGAGGCGCTATGCGCCCGGTGGGAAGCAACATCACTTCGAAGGTCTCGCATGTCTACCCCCTCTTCTTCTCACACTTCCTCGCACCTCAAAGTTTCCAGAGTCTCCCATTCATTCGGCAACCACCGGGTGCTGACTGATATCTCGTTCTCAGTCACCGGTGGAGAGCTCGTTGGTCTCATCGGTGAGAACGGTTCCGGTAAAAGCACTCTGCTGCGCATCATCGCAGGACTCATCGATCCAGACGGCGGAGAAGTTCGCCTCAGCATCCCTGGTGTTCAGTCCCCTCGTATAGGTCTTCTGCATCAAGAACCGCCTTTCTCCCCTGCGGCTACTGTCTCAGAAGCCATCGAACAGGCTGTGTCCCCTACCCGGCGTGCTGCTGCAGCAGTAGACCAGGCAGCACAGCGCTTGGCAGAGCATCCCAATGACCAGAAACGTGCTGAGGATTACACAAAAGCCCTCGAATACGCAGAGCAGATGGACGCATGGTCCATTGACTCCCGGATCTCTCAAATGCTCTCAGGTCTCGGGCTAGCGGAGATCCCTCTAAATCAGCTCACTGGTCAGCTCTCCGGTGGGCAACGTGCACGGCTTTCCTTGGCCTGGGTGCTGTTGAATTCCCCGGATGTGCTCCTCTTAGACGAACCTACGAATCATTTGGACGACGAGGCGACCTCCTACCTGGGGACGTTGCTTTCGCCATGGCGGGGACCAGTGTTGCTCGCCAGCCACGATAGAGCCTTCCTGGACGAATCTGTCACGTCATTGGTCGACCTCGACCCTTCTCCCATCCCTCATGAAGTTTCTGCACCTCTTCTGCAGAATGGTGATGGCACAGGGATCAGCGTCACCAGATTCAGCGGCACCTACACTGATTACCTCAATGCTCGACTAGACGCCAGGCAACGTTGGAAACAGCAGTACCGGGATGAGCAGGCAGAGCTGAAACGTCTTCGTGCCTCTGTGCGTGAGAACCAGACCGTTGGACATGACGATTGGAGACCGCGCTCTGAGGTTCGTATGGCGGCGAAGTTCTACGCCGATAGGAACGCCAAGACCGTAAGCCGCCGTGTCAACGACGCCCGAGCACGCCTGAAGGAACTCGAAGAAACACAGATTCGGAAACCACCCCATGAATTGAGGTTCCAGGGGCTGGCTGTTGCTGCCTCTGAGAACCAGCATCAACGCGGCACTCAGAGTCCCCTCTTCTCAGTCTCTGAGGTGAGAGTAGAGGATCGCCTGGCTCCTGTCTCCTTTACCCTCGCAGCTACTGAGAAGCTCCTTGTCACGGGAGCTAACGGCTCAGGAAAATCCACTCTGCTCTCTGTGCTCATAGGTGACCTGGAGCCTACTGCCGGGAATGCCCAGATGGACAGCAGTGTCCGAGTAGGGATGCTTCGCCAAGAGGTCCATCTACCCGACCCGAGGGGACGCGGGGCAGAACGAACGGTCCAGCAAGCCTATGAAGACCTCGTGGGAGAACACAGGATGGATGAAGTGCCACTGTCTACTTTCGGTCTCATTCACCCCAGGGACTACCAGCGTCCTGTCGAACAGCTCAGCACAGGACAACAACGACGTCTTGAACTCGCCGTACTACTTGCTGATCCCCCGGAAATTCTGCTACTCGATGAACCAACCAACCACTACTCCCTCATGCTGGCAACTCAGCTGGAAGCAGCCATCCCCAAATACCCCGGCGCGGTCATCGTCGCTTCCCATGACCGGTGGCTCCGACACACATGGAAAGACAACCATCTACACCTAATCAAGGAGCCAGTGACTTCGAATGGCTGGTCCTGAGCGGCGTTTTTTGTCAGCAGAGTAGCGTCACAACGGAACCAGCCAAATAACCAGCCATTCGGCGCTCTTCGCCAGATACACGAAAACCCCAGATCTGGCGCTGACCTGGGGTTTTGCATGTTTTATTTGTGTCTAAATTTTGACTTTGTGACCCCAGCGGGATTCGAACCCGCGTTACCGCCGTGAGAGGGCGGCGTACTAGGCCGCTATACGATGGGGCCATATTCAGTTGCAAGACTTGCGTCTCATAAGTAATGCTCCCGTCTCCGAGAGCTTGGATAGCCTATCAGGCCATCAGTTCGATCCGCAAGCCGAACCGCTGGGCTACTAGGACTCGAACCTAGAATAACGGTACCAGAAACCGTCGTGTTGCCAATTACACCATAGCCCATTGCTCGCCGGCCCGGCCGGGGCAACAGCAGTAAATCCTACACCACACTCATCCCCGGCAACAAACTCAGCTGCGGGCCTCCACCAGGCCTCGGAAGCGGGCCAAGCGAGCTAGCGAAGACTCCCGGCCCAGCAGCTCCATGGACTCGAACAGCGGGGGCGAGACCCTCCGGCCGGAGACTGCAGAGCGCACCGCGCCGAAGGCCTTCCGCGGCTTCAGCTCAAGCCCCTCAATCAGGGCCTCCCGCAGCGCAGTCTCAATGTTCTCGGTAGTCCACTCAGAGTCCCCTATGCTCCGCAGAGCCGAGGTGGCGGCGTCGAGCGTCTCCAGCACCTGGTCCCCCAGGCCGCTGAACGCCTTGTCCTCAACCTGAAGCTCATCGTCAGCCACGAACAGGAAAGCCATCATGTCCGCACCCTCACCCAGCAGTGCGATCCGCTCCTGGACCAAAGGTGCCGCACCGTCCAGCAGGTAGGCTTCCCGCTCAGAGAGCTCCTGACCCACCAGGCCCAGTGCCTGCAGGTAGGGCACCAGCCGGTCGCGGAAATCACCGGCCTCCAGCCGCCGGATGTGCACACCGTTGATGGCCTCGGCCTTCTTCACATCAAACCGGGCCGGGTTGCCGAGCACATCAGCAATATCGAAGTGCTCCACCAGCTCATCCACGCTGAAGATGTCCTCATCGGCACTCAGCGACCAGCCCAGCAGGGCCAGGTAGTTCAGCAGTCCTTCACGGATGAAGCCGCGGTCGCGGTGATGGAACAGATTGGACTCCGGATCCCGCTTGGAGAGCTTCTTGTTCCCCTCCCCCATCACATAGGGCAGGTGGCCGAAGGCTGGCATGTGCTTAGCCGCCCCTACCGCATGCAGCGCCCGGTAGAGGGCAATCTGGCGGGGCGTGGAGGACAGCAGGTCCTCACCACGCAGCACATGGGTGATCTCCATCAGCGCATCATCCACCGGGTTGACCAGAGTGTAGAGCGGCTGACCGTTGGCGCGGACCACCACAAAGTCAGGGGTGGAACCGGCTTTGAAGGTGATCTCTCCGCGCACCAAGTCGGTAAAAGTGATGTCCTCATCCGGCATCCGCAGCCTCAGCACCGGCTCACGACCCTCCGCGCGGAAGGCCGCTACCTGCTCCGGGGTCAGATCCCGGTCAAAGTTGTCGTAACCGAGCTTCACATCGCGCCCGGCGGCCCGATGCCGGGCCTCGATCTCATCCGGAGTGGAGTAGGACTCGTAGATGAACCCAGCATCCTTCAGCTTGGCGATCACGTCCTGGTAGATCTCGGCGCGTTGGGACTGCCGGTAGGGCTCATGCGGCCCGCCGGTCTCCACACCCTCGTCCCAACTGATGCCCAGCCAATGCAGACCCTCCAGCAGCTGGAGGTAGGACTCCTCGGTGTCGCGAGCGGCATCAGTGTCCTCGATCCGGAAGATCAGCTTTCCTCCGGTGTGCCGGGCGTAGGCCCAGTTGAACAGGGCGGTGCGGATCAGCCCCACATGCGGAGTGCCGGTGGGTGAAGGACAGAACCGCACGCGCACATCGGTGGTCGCGTCAGCAGCGGGAACATCAGCGGGAGCAGCAGTGGGGGTGCTCATAAGTGGTGAACGAGTCTCCTGGTCAGAAATGGTGGCTTAGGCGGCGTGGTGCTCTGCACCGAGAATCAGGCGCGGAAGGTGTTGCGCAGCACTCCGATGCCCTCCACCTCAGCCTCGAAAGTGTCGCCGTCAGAGAGCAGGCCGACCCCAGCGGGGGTGCCGGTGAGGATGACATCGCCGGGCAGCAGGGTCAGCGCCTGGGAGATATAGGTGATCAGCTCGGGCACCCCGAAGATCATCTGGGAGGTGTTGCCGTCCTGGACCAGCTCTCCGTTATGGGTGCCGGTGATGCGCAGGCCTTCGGGGTCAAGCTCGGTCTCGATCCAGGGTCCCAGGGGTGCGGAGCCGTCGAAGCCTTTGGCGCGGGCCCACTGGTTGTCGGTGCGCTGGGCGTCGCGGGCGGTGAGGTCATTGGCTACCGTGTAGCCGAAGATCACCTCATTGACCCGCTCCAGGGGCACATCCTTGCAGATCCGCCCGATCACCACGGCCAGCTCGGCCTCATAGCTGACCTCCTCGGAGAAGCTGGGCAGGCTCACCGGCTCGTTGGGCCCGACCACCGCGGTGTTGGGCATCAGGAACAGCAGCGGGGAGGCCGGGGGTTCGCCGCCCATCTCCTTGGCGTGATCGGCGTAGTTCTTGCCCACCCCGATGAGCTTGGAGCGCGGGATGATCGGGGCGACCAGCCGCACATCCTCCAGCTTATGACTCTGCCCGGTCTCCTGGATGCCCTGGTAGAAGGGATCACCGACCAGCTGGCTGATGGTCTCCTCGCCGGGCTCACCGGTAACTACTCCGTAGGCAGGATCGGAATCAGTGACGAAACGTGCAATGCGCATGGTGACACTCTATCGCTCTGGGCCGCGCGGCGCCGGGGTGGATTTGATCACGACGCCGCCCATGACAAACTAGTTGCTATGAGCAACCATTTTTCTGTCTCCACTCCCCGTCAGCTGGCCGATGCGTTCGTCCATGAGCTCGCCGAGCTGGAGCCCTCAGTGGCCACCATGCTTGGCCTGAAGCCTGGCGATGACCGGATGCCCGACTACTCCCCTGCCAAGTCGACGGCCCGGGCTGAGCTGGGCGCCAAGGTGCTGGCGGACCTGGATGTTCTCCAGGCTGCCTCCCCCGAAGGTTTCGAGGAGGTCGAAGCCCGGTGTGCGGCTCTGCTGCGGAACAGGATCGGGGTGGAGCTCGAAGCCCACGAGGCCGGGGAGAACCTGCGGGTGCTGCGCAATATCGGCTCCCCGGTCCATGCGGCCCGGTCGCTCTTCCTGCTGATGCCGCAGACCACTGAGGAGGACTGGACGGTGATCGCCCGCCGGCTGGCCAAATTCGGCGACAGCTACGCCTCGCTGCAGAAAACTCTGGACGAGGGACGACGCCGCAGCATCACTTCCGCACCGCTGCAGGTGGAGACGGTCATCGAACAGCTGGGCGAGTGGCTTCAGGGCGAGCAGTCCTGGTTCAACCAGTTCGCGGCCAAGGGCCCGGAGGCTCTGCAGGCTGAGCTGGCTGCGGCCGCCGACGGCGCTGCCGAGGCTGTGGCACAGATGCGCCGCTACCTGAAGGAGGAGTATCTGCCCGATGCTCAGGGCACCCCAGATGCCGCAGGCCGGGAGCGTTACCTGCTGAGCACCCGCCGGTTCATGGGGGCCAGCATCGACCCCGAGGAGGTCTATGCCTGGGGCTGGCAGGAGTTCACGAGGATCGACGCCGAGATGCGAGAACTGGCCGAGCAGATCAGGCCGGGCGCCACCCCGGTGGAGGCCATGGCCTGGTTGGATGAGCACGGCCGCCGGGTGGAGGGTGTCGAGGAGGTCCGCGACTGGCTGCAGAACATGATGGACAACGCCATCGCCGAGCTCGACGGCACGCATTTCGACATCGCCGAGCCGATCAAGGAGGTGGAGGCGATGATCGCGCCCTCGGGCTCAGCGGCTGCCCCGTACTACACCCGCCCGTCAGTGGACTTCTCGCGCCCGGGCCGCACGTGGCTGCCCACGCTGGGGCGGACCGTGTTCCCGATCTACGACCTGGTCTCCACCTGGTATCACGAGGGCGTGCCGGGCCATCACCTGCAGTTCGCCCAGTGGGCGCATGTCTCCGGGGAGCTTTCCATCTACCAGACCACCCTGGGTTCCTCCTCCGGGATGACCGAGGGCTGGGCGCTCTATGCCGAACGCTTGATGGACGAGCTGGGATATCTGGACCCCGAGGAACGGATGGGGTACCTGGACGCCCAGATGATGCGCGCCATCAGGGTCGTGATCGACATCGGCATGCACTTGGAGCTGAGAATCCCGGAGGACTCCCCGCTCGCCGCAGGACAGACCTGGACCCCTGAGCTGGCCGGAGACTTCTTCGCCATGCATTCCGGGCGGCCGAAGGACTTCATCGACTCCGAGATTGTGCGCTATCTGGGCTGGCCCGGTCAGGCAATCAGCTACAAGCTCGGCGAGCGCGCCTGGCTCAACGGTCGTGAGGCCGCTCGCGCGGCCTATGAGTCACGCGGGGAGGACTTCGATCTGAAGGCCTGGCATATGAAGGCGCTGAGCCTGGGAGCCCTGGGCCTCGACGATCTTGAAGAGGCTCTCGCTGAGCTATAGCTCACGGCCGCTGCCTGACCGGACGCACGATGATCTCATTGACGTCGACGCTCGGGTCAGCGTTGATCGCATAGCTGATCGCCTCGGCGATCGCTGAGGCAGGAATCGCGTTGGCGCGGTATTCTCGCATCGCTTCACGTGCCTGCGAGTCCGTGATGGTCTCCGCAAGTTCCGATTCGGTGACACCCGGGGTGATGGTGGTGACCCGAAGCGAAGGGTCGGATTCGATCCGCAAGCCTTCGCTGATCGCCCAGGCGGCATACTTGGTCGCACAATAGACCGCTCCTGTGGGGACTACCTCATGCGCTCCGACTGAGGCCACGGTGATGATGTGGCCTGATCCCTGGGCGTGCATGGCAGGCTGCGCGGCAGCGATCCCGTGAAGCACCCCGCGGATGTTCACATCGATCATCCAATTCCATTCCTCGACTCTGTTCTCAGCCAGGGTGGACAGTGGCATGACCCCGGCGTTGTTGATCATCACATCCAGCCGGCCATGCCGAGCAAGGACCTCATCAACGGCCCGCTGAACGCTGTCAGCATCTGTGACGTCAAGATGAAGGGCCTCGGCTGTCCCGCCAGCCTCACGAATCCGGTGCGTCAGCTCATCAAGCCGGTCGGTACGACGAGCGCCGAGGACTACAGTGTGCCCGTCCTGGGCAAGCTGTTCGGCGGCAGCGGATCCGATGCCGCTGGAAGCTCCGGTGATGAGCACGGTCTTCGTTGTGTGAGCAGTATTTCCGGTCGCGGTATTTCTGGTCGCAGGATTTCTGATCATGGCGTTCCTTTCTCGGTGGGACAGGCCCCACAATTCCGGGATCATCGCAGCCGGACCAGGCCGCACTCCACCTGGCTGCGCGAGAGGGGCTGTGGCAGGGCCAGGCTGATCGCCGTGGTTCTGCCTAAGCTTGGTGAGCATGGAGATCGGTGAGTACTTGCGCAGCCTGCGCGCACGGCTGGCGCCTGAGGCCCTCGGGCTGCCAGGGACCGGGCACCGCCGCGTGACCGGGCTGCGTCGCGAAGAAGTCGCTGTGCTGGCGGGCATCAGCGTGGACTACTACCGCCGGCTGGAGCAGGGCCGGGAGCGAAATCCCTCCGTTCAGATCGTCGAGGCCCTGGCCCGGGGCCTGAACCTCTCCACGGAGGAACGGCGGCATCTGTTCAGACTGGCTGGCTATAGCCCGCCGGTCCAGGCAGCGGTCGACACGGTCCGGCCCGAACTCGCCCGGCTGCTCAGCCGCTGGCATGACCAGGCGGCCTTCGTACTCACGGGGACCCTCGATGTGCTGGTGCCGAACGCTGTAGCCCAGATGCTCTTCCATCCGCTGTCACAATCGAAGAATCTGGCCCGGATAGTATTCCTGGACCCGGCAGCCCAGACGTTCTACCTGGATTGGGAACATGTCGCCCAGGACACCGTTGCAGTGCTGCGGCACAACTCCACCTTGGTCCCGGCAGCCAGCTTCGAGCCACTTGTTGAGGAGCTGAGCACAGCCAGCGATCACTTCCGCACGCTGTGGTCGCGCCAGCAGGTGCGTGGCAAGACCCATGCGGCCAAGCGGATGCGACACCCTGAGGTCGGCGAGCTGACCTTGGAGTTCACCGCCCTGGACATTCCAGGCACTCCGGGGCATCAGGTGGTGATCTATGACGCCGAACCGGGTACCTCCTCCGCAGAGTCCTTCGCCTTACTGCGGCTTCAGGCACACAGCACACATCTAGGGAGCACCGAGACCATTGACCTCTGCGCTGAGCATCACCGGAGCCCACGTCCACACCAACGCTGGGCAGACCAGCACAGGGCAGAGAGTTCAGACTGATCTGCAGGTAGTAGGAACCCGCATCTCAATCCATGAGATCTCGCAGGATTCTGCATATCTGATCAATGCCGCAGGAGCCTCAGTGGTGCCACTACTGGTCAACACCGTTTTCGAGGATCCTGAGCCACCGGCGCCGGACGCCTTCGATCTGAAGCCCGGCAGGCCCGCAACCTTCGCAGTGGTCAGGGGCAGGGTCAGCAGCGCCCAGATCACACAGATGCTGGTGGTCCAGCCGCAGGACCTTGTGGCCCTCGTCATCGACGGAGAGCTCATCGCCTTCGCTGGCGCACCACAGAGGGCAGCGGGCACCGACAGGCTGGACACCGGCGATCCGCGGCTGGGTCCGTGGACCGACAGGCGACGTGCAATGACCCAGTATCTGACTCAGGACGGACGCTACACCGAAACGCGCAATGGGCGTCGCCATGCCTACACCGGACACTTCTGGCTCAACGGGGATCGCATCACCTATCTGGACGATACCGGGTTCTGGGCATTCGGCCAGTATCACCGAGGAGTGCTACACCACGCCGGATATATCCTGCGCCCGGGTGAGTCAGGATAAGACTCAACCCAGCTTGTGCAGCCAGTTGTGCCGATCCTCCACCGTGCCGGTCTGGATGCCTAGGAGCTCCTCACGAATGGACTGGGTGATCTCTCCGGTGCCGGTGGAGGCGATGACCTTGTCTCCGTCCACCAGCTCGCCGATCGGGGTGACCACTGCGGCGGTGCCGCAGGCGAAGACCTCGGTGATGGTGCCATCACTGACACCGCGGTCCCATTCGTCCAGAGTGATGCGGCGTTCTTCCACTTCAAGCCCGCGGTCCTTGGCCAGCTGGATGACTGAGGAGCGGGTCACTCCCTCCAGGATGGTGCCGGTCAGAGCCGGAGTGAGCAGCCGGCCGTCATTGGTGACCAGGAAGACGTTCATGCCGCCGAGCTCCTCGATGGCGTTCTCGTGCAGCGGGTCCAGGAACAGCACCTGCTGGCAGCCGTGCTCGGTGGCCTGCTGCTGGGCGACCAGAGAACCGGCGTAGTTGCCGCCGGTCTTGGCATCGCCCATGCCGCCGGGGGCTGCACGCACATAGTCCCGGGAGACCCAGATCCGCACTGGCTTCAGCTCCCCGCCGAAGTAGTTGCCGGCCGGGGAGGCGATCACCCGGTAGGTGACCTCCTTTGAGGGACGGACCCCTAGGAATGACTCGGTGGCGAACATGAAGGGCCGCAGGTAGAGGGCCTCCCCCTCGCCGGTGGGCACCCAGTCGGCATCGGCTGCGACCAGCTCTTCCAAGGACTCCACAAAGGCCTGCTCGTCGAGCTCGGGCAAGGCCAGCCGACGCGCAGACTTGCGCATACGCTCCGCGTTGGCGAAAGGCCGGAAAGTGTAGATTCCGCCGTCGGCATGCTTATAGGCCTTCAGGCCCTCGAAGATCTCCTGGGCGTAGTGCAGTACGCTCGCTGCCGGGTCCAGGATGATCGGTCCGTAGGCCTCCACCCGCGCGTTGTGCCAGCCCTCGGACTCGCTCCAGTCGATCACAGTAGTGTGATCGGTGAAATTGGTGCCGAACCCCGGGTCCTTGAGGATCTCAGCGATCCGCTCTTTGGACGTGGGGCTGGGGTGCTTGGAGTGGGAGAACTTGGTCATGCTCGGTGTCCCTTCGTGAAGCAGCTTCGCAGGTGTGCCGTTCAGTCTAACGGGCCACGGCGGCGGCGTAGGCCTGGCCCTTCTCCTCGGTGCTCAGTGAAGCACCGGTGCCTTGCTGCGCCCATTCGGTGAGCTGGGTGAGTACTGTCTGCTCAATCCGTGTGGCGGCGTCGTGCTCTCCTAGGTGGTCAAGCATCAGGGCGGCTGAAAGCACTGCGGCGGTGGGATCAGCGATGCCCTGACCGGCAATGTCCGGGGCGGAACCGTGCACCGGCTCAAACATGGAGGGCGCAGTGCCCGCACCGTTGATCGAGGCCGAGGGCGCCAGCCCGATCCCCCCGGAGACAGCTCCGGCCAGATCGGTGAGGATATCGCCGAAGAGGTTGTCGGTGACGATCACGTCGAAGCGCTGCGGGCTGGTGACCATGTGGATGGTGGCCGCATCAACATGCATATAGTCCCAGGTCACCTGCGGGTAGTCAGCGGCGGCGGCTTCCACGGTGCGCCGCCAGAGGCCGCCGGCGTGGGTGAGCACGTTGTGCTTATGCACCAAGGTCAGGTGCCCGCGGCGGGCCTGGGCACGCTCAAAAGCATCCAGCACCACCCGGTGCACCCCGTAGGCGGTGTTGACCGAGACCTCAGTGGCAATCTCCTGTGCGGTGGCTTTCCGCAGACTGCCCCCGTTGCCCACATAGGGCCCCTCGGTGCCCTCGCGGACCACCACGAAGTCGAAGCCCTCCGCTGAGGCCAGCGGGGTGCTCACTCCGGGATAGGTGCGGGTGGGACGCAGGTTGATGTAGTGGTCCAGCTCGAAGCGCAGCTTCAGCAGCAGGTCACGTTCGATCACTCCGGAGGGGATGCGCTTGTCCTGCGGGTCGGCGCCGACCGCGCCGAAGAGGATCGCATCGTGGGTGCGCAGCCTCTCCAGGGTCTCGTCGTGGAGGGTCTCCCCGGTCTGCACCCAGTGCTGAGTGCCCAGGCTGTATTCGGTGTATTCCAGGGTCGCGGAGTCCTCGGCCAGGGCGGCGTCCAGAACTCTGCGTGCCTCAGCGGTGACCTCGGGGCCGATGCCGTCTCCGCCGATCACCGCGATGCTGAATGTCTGCACAGAGCTGCTCCTTTACGTCTGTCGTTCGAACCTCCACGGTGTCTTAGGCTTTCCACGCCCACTGGCGCTATGGAAGTGTCCTATGCTGTGGAAGTTCCGGTGGTCAGTCTTCGTGTCTCGGGAAGATGGGCTGGGGCTTGTCGATCGGCGTGCCGGGGGCCAGTGGTTCTCCGAAGGCGGCGAAGGAGCGCGGTCCGTCGTTGGAGGCGTTGGTACGTCCCGCATCCCCTCCGATCTCCACGCCCAGGGCATCGAGCAGCTTGGACGCCGATCCAGGGATCACCGGCTGGATGAGCAGCGCCACCTTCCGGATGACCTCAGCGGTGACGTAGAGCACCGTGCGCATGCGGGCCTCGTCGGTCTTCTTCAGCTGCCAGGGGGCCTGGTCGGCGAAGTATGCATTGGCCTCGCCGAGCACGTACCAGGTGCGCTCCAGGGCGCGGTGGAACTCTTGGACCTGGTAGGCCTCCCGTGAGATCTCCAGCAGGGAGTCGGTCTGCTCCAGGATCGCCTGATCAGCCTCGGTCAGCTGCCCCGGTTCCGGGATCACACCTGCACAGTTCTTCGCGATCATGCTCAAGCTGCGCTGGGCCAGGTTGCCCAGGTTGTTGGCCAGATCGGAGTTCTTCCGGCCCACCACGGCATCGTGGGTGTAGGAGCCGTCCTGGCCGTAGGGGAACTCGCGCAGCAGGAAGAACCGCACAGCGTCTAGCCCGTAGGTGTCCACCCAGGCACCGGGCGCGACGACATTGCCCACCGATTTGGACATCTTCTCCCCTGCGTTGTGCAGGAACCCGTGGATGATGACCCGCTTGGGGAGCTCAATGCCTGCGCTCATCAGGAACGCCGGCCAGAAGATGCAGTGGAACCGGGAGATGTCCTTGCCGATCAGGTGCAGGTCAGCGGGCCAGAACTTTCCGAAGGCCGCGGAGTCGGTGTCCGGGAATCCCACACCAGTGAGGTAGTTGGTGAGGGCATCCACCCAGACGTACATCACATGCTCTGGATTTCCCGGCACGGGGACGCCCCAGTCGAAAGTGGACCGAGAGATAGACAGGTCATTCAGCCCGTCCTCTACGAAACGGATGACCTCGTTGAACCTGCTGCGCGGGCCTCCGAAGTCGGGATTCTTCCGGTAGAAGTCCAGCAGCGGCTGCTGGTACTTCGAGAGCCGGAAGAAGTAGGATTCCTCCTCCACCCAGTGCACTTCGGTGCCGGTCTCGATGCTGTACCGCTCCCCGTCCTGACGGACCTCGGTCTCAGACTCTGCGTAGTAGGCCTCGTCGCGGACCGAGTACCAGCCGGAGTACTTGTCCAGGTAGATGTCTCCGGCCTCCACCATGCGCCGCCAGATGTCCTGGGAGGCCTGATAATGGTCGGGATCGGTGGTGCGGATGAACCGGTCGTAGGAGATGCCGAGCACCTCGTCGTCGACCTGTTTGAACACCGCGGTGTTCTTATCGACCAGCTGCTTCGGCGTCAGTCCCTGGGCTTCGGCGTTCTGCTGCACCTTCTGGCCGTGCTCATCGGTGCCGGTGAGGAAGAAGGTCTCATAGCCGTCGAGCCGCTTGAACCGGGCCATCACATCGGCGGAGATGTACTCATAGGCATGACCGATATGCGGCACACCATTGGGGTAGGTGATCGCGGTGGTGATGTAGTAGGTGGGCTTGTCTGCCATGAAGTCCAGTCTCTCAGTTCTCTTCGAGGTCCACTTCGGCGGCCAGCGCGGCGTCGACCTCGGCGGCGATGGCCTCCAGCACTCCGGTGGGCAGGGCGGAGTCGATGGCCAGCACTGACAGCGCCCGGCCCTCCTTGGTGTTCTGGCTGACCTGCATACCGGCGATGTTCACATTGTGCTCGCCCAGGATCCTGCCCAGTGCGCCGACCACACCGGGCCGGTCGGCGTATTCGAAGACCACCAGGTGGTCGGTCAGGGTGATCTCCAGGTCGTAGCCGTTGATGCCGACGATCTTCTGGATCTGCTTGGGCCCGGTGAGCGTGCCGCGCACCGAGAGGTTCTGTCCCGAAGAGGTGGAGGCACGGATGGTCAGCGCGTTGCGGTAGTCCTCCACATCGGTGGTGGTGGTCAGCCTGGTGGAGATGCCGCGCTGCTGAGCCAGCACCGGGGCGTTGACGTAGCTGACCGGGTCGTTGACCACATCGGTAAACACGCCCTTGAGGGCAGCCAGCTGCAGGGCGGAGACGTTGAGCTCGGCGATCTCCCCGGCAGCCTCGGTCTCGATATCGGTGAGCGCCTCAGAGCTCAACGCGGTGAGCACCCGGCCCAGCTTCTCAATGAGCGGGATTCCGGGGCGGACCAGCTCGTCGATGGCACCGCCTGCCACATTGACCGCATCCGGGACCAGCTCGCCGTCCAGGGCCAGCCGGACCGAGCGGGCCACCGAGACCCCGGCCTTCTCCTGCGCCTCTCGGGTGGAGGCTCCCAGGTGCGGGGTGATCACCACGTTCTCCCGGGGGAAGAAGGGCAGGTCGGTGGAGGGCTCGGTAGCGAACACATCGACTGCGGCCCCGCCGACGGTGCCGGCGGCAAGGGCCACCTCGAGGTCTGCTTCATCGATCAGTCCGCCGCGGGCCACGTTGACCAGATACACCGAATCCTTCATCTTGGCGAAGGCTTCCGCGTTGAGCATGCCCACCGTCTCCGGGGTCTTGGGCATATGGATGGTGATCACATCGGCCTTGGCGTAGAGCTCCTCGAGGGTGACCAGCTGGGCGCCGAGCTGATGCGCTCGGGCCGAGGTGACATAGGGGTCATAGGCCAGGATCTCCATGCCGAAGGCGGACATCCGCTCAGCGACCAGTCCGCCGATCCGGCCCAGTCCGATCACCCCGAGGGTCTTCTCGGACAGTTCCACGCCGGTGTACTTGGACCGCTTCCACTCCCCTGCCTTCAGCGCTTGATGGGCCGGGGAGATGTTCCGGGCCAAACCGAGGATGTGCGCGCAGGTCAGCTCGGCCGCGGAGATGATGTTGGAGGTGGGCGCGTTGACCACCATGACACCTGCGGAGGTGGCTGCGGGGATGTCCACATTGTCCAGGCCCACCCCGGCGCGGGCCACCACTTTGAGCTTCTTGGCGTGGCTGAACACCTCGGCGTCGACGGTGGTGGCCGAGCGGACCATCAGTGCCTCAGCATCGGCGATATCGGCGAACAGCCGTGGCCGGTCGGTGCCGTCGGACTGACGGATCTCGAAGTCGGGCCCCAGGGCCTCCACGGTAGCCGGTGAGAGTTCTTCGGCAAGAACAACTACAGGTCTAGTCACGAATTCCCTTTCAGTTCGAGACCGCGGTCTTCAGATGCGAGGGCCGCGGCAACGCGGCCGAGAGCCGAACGCGGCGTGAACGCGTCGGCGGGACCAGCACTGGTTCTTCGGCTAGGACTACGACAGGGCAAGTGCTCACAGGTTCCTTCTTCTCGAATCACTGGTAAATAGCGAGTGGGGGCCGATGACGACGCCGCCGCCTGGCCCCCACTCACTTTAGTACGACTTCCGGTGCCCGCTTCAGGCCGTGAGGCCCGAACGAAGCCTCCGGGCCGACTTCAGGCGTGAAGTCAGCGGTTCCGCCGGCCGAGGCGGAGCATTGACGTTGGGGACCGGTGCAAACGCGTAGCGATTGTGCGGGCCACGTCAGGAACTGAGCGGGGTCCCCCGTCGGCGGGACCAGCACTGCTAGCGCGCGGCAGTGCCCTCGGTGTAGTCGTCGTCAGTAGGGATCCAGCTGAAGAGCTTGCGCAGCTCACGGCCGGTGGGCTCAATCGGGTGGTTCTGGTTCTTCTCGCGCAACTGCTGGAACTCCTTGGCGCCGTTGCGCTGGTCGTTCATGAACCGCTCGGCAAAGGCCCCCGACTGAATATCTGCCAACACGGCCTTCATGTTCTCCTTGACCTCTGGGGAGATCACCCGCGGGCCGGAGACATAGTCACCGAACTCGGCGGTGTCGGAGATGGACCAGCGCTGCTTGGTCAGCCCGCCCTCAACCATCAGGTCCACAATCAGCTTCAGCTCGTGGAGCACCTCGAAGTAGGCGATGTCGGGCTTGTAACCGGCCTCAGTGAGCACCTCGAAGCCGTACTGGACCAGCTGGGAGGCGCCGCCGCAGAGCACGGCCTGCTCGCCGAACAGGTCGGTCTCGGTCTCCTCGGTGAAGGTGGTCTCGATCACCCCGGCGCGGGTGCCGCCGATGCCCTTGGCGTAGGCCAGGGCCAGCTCCTTGGCCTGCCCGGAGGGGTTCTGCTCCACAGCGATCAGGGCGGGCACGCCACGGCCTGATTCATATTCGCGGCGCACTACGTGGCCGGGGCCCTTGGGTGCCACCATGGCCACGTCCACCTCTGCGGGGGGCTGGATGTATCCGAACCGGATGTTGAAACCGTGGCTGAAGAAGATCGCGTTGCCTGGCTGGAGATTGGGGGCGATCTCCGCGGTGTAGACATCGGCCTGGTACTGGTCAGGCACCAGGATCATCACGATGTCGCCGGCCTTGGCAGCCTCAGCCACCGTGGCGGTCTTCAGGCCCTGCTCCTCAGCCTTGGCACGGGATGTGGAGCTTTCCTTCAAACCGACAACAACGTCCACACCTGAGTCGCGCAGGGACAGGGCATGGGCGTGGCCCTGGGAGCCGTAGCCGATGATGGCCACGGTCTTGTCAGACAGCAGGCCCAGGTCGGCGTCGTCGTCGTAATAGAGGTCAGTCACTTGAGTTCTCCTCGAGGTGGGGGTTCTTATTTGAAAGCTTTGTCGGTCATGGACTTAGCACCGCGGCTGATCGCCAGCGAGCCGGAGCGGACGATCTCGCGCACCCCGAAGGGCTCGAGCACCGAGAGCAGCGCATCCAGCTTATCGGCGGCCCCGGTGGCCTCCACGGTGAGCGAATCGGTGGAGACGTCCACAATCTTGGCGCGGAAGAGCTCCACCGCCTGGGTAACCTGCAGGCGGGCGGCGGCATCGGCCTTGACCTTGATCAGCAGGTGCTCGCGCTGCACGGAGTTGCCGGGCTGCAGCTCGATGATCTTGATGACGTTGATCAGCTTGTTCAGCTGTTTGGTGATCTGCTCAAGCAGCTCGGCGTCGGCGTCCACCACTACGGTGATCCGGCTCAGGCCCTGGATTTCGGAGGGGCCCACGGCCAGTGAGTGGATGTTGAAGGCGCGGCGAGCGAAGAGCCCGGCGACTTTGGCCAGCACGCCGGGGACGTCTTCGACCAGAACCGAGAGGGTGCGACGGGCGACGCCGTAAGCTGGGGTGGTTGCCATGGCTTCAGTCATCCTCTCCGTCGAAGTCCTGGGTATGCGTTCGGTCACTTCCAGCACCCTGCTTCTGCACGGTGCTGGTCCCCTGCTCGCTCTCTTGCGGGTGCCTCATTCTTCCCCCTCAAAATCTGGAGTCAGTCCCCTTGCGACTTGGATATCGCTGTTGGAGACCCCTGACGGGACCATCGGCCAGACCATGGAGTCCCGGGAGACCACAAAGTCGATGACCACTGGCCGGTCGTTGATCTGAAGAGCCTGCGCGATCACCGAGTCGATGTCCTCATCGCGTTCGCAGCGCAGGCCCACGCAGCCGTAGGCCTCGGCGAGCTTCACGAAGTCCGGGATGCGCACCACCTCCTCGCCGGAGGGGTTCAGCGCGGTGTTGAGGTCGGTGTTGGAGTAGCGGGATTCGTAGAACAGGGTCTGCCACTGGCGGACCATGCCCAGGGAGGAGTTGTTGATCACCGCGACCTTGATCGGGATGTTGTTGATCGCACAGGTGGCCAGTTCCTGGTTGGTCATCTGGAAGCAGCCGTCGCCGTCGATGGCCCAGACCGTGCGCTCGGGGTTGCCCACCGCCGCTCCCATGGCGGCCGGCACGGAGTAGCCCATGGTGCCCAGCCCTCCGGAGTTCAGCCACTGGCGGGGGCGTTCGTAGCCGACGAACTGGGCGGCCCACATCTGGTGCTGTCCGACTCCGGCCACGTAGACGGCCTCTGGCCCGGAGGCTGCGCCGATCTTCTGGATGACCTTCTGCGGGGCGATGGCACCGTCCTCGGGCTCGGTCCAGCCCAGCGGGTAGGTGCTCACCAGCCGGTTCAGCCGGGTCCACCAAGGATTCAGGTCCGGCCGGTCGGTGCTGGCGAAGACCTCCTGCACGGCTGTGGTCAGCTCGGGGATGATGGACTTCAGGGACCCGACGATCGGCACATCGGCGAACCGGTTCTTGGAAATCTCGGCGGGGTCCACATCGGCGTGGATGACTTTGGCCTCCGGGGCGAAGCTGTCCAGCTGCCCGGTGACCCGGTCATCGAACCGGGCGCCCAGGGTGATGAGCAGGTCGGACTGCTGCAGGGCGGCCACTGCCGACACCGAGCCGTGCATACCGGGCATGCCCACGTTAAGCCGGTGGGAGTCGGGGAAGGCGCCGCGGGCCATCAGGGTGTTCACCACAGGTGCCCCGACCTGCTCGGCCAGGGTCCGGAACTCCTCGGCGGCCTCGGCTTTGATGAGTCCCCCGCCCACGTAGAAGACCGGACGGTGGCTGGCGGCGATGAGTTTGGCGGCCTCGCGAATCTGCTTGGGGTGGCCCTTGGCGGTGGGCTTGTAGCCGGTCAGTCCGATCTGCGGCGGCCAGCTGAAGGTGGTCTGCGCGGCCTGGGCGGATTTGGTGATGTCCACCAGCACGGGCCCCGGGCGGCCGGAGGAGGCGATGTGGAAGGCCTCGGCCATCACCCGTGGGATCTCATCAGCATCGGTGACTAAGAAGGTGTGCTTGGTGATGGGGGTGGAGATGCCTACGATATCGGCCTCTTGAAAGGCGTCGGTGCCGATCACTGCGGCGTTGACCTGCCCGGTGATGGCCACCAGGGGCACCGAGTCCATATGGGCATCAGCGATGGCGGTGACCAGGTTGGTGGCGCCGGGGCCGGAGGTGGCGACGCAGACCCCTACCTTTCCGGTGACCATGGCGTAACCCTGGGCGGCGTGGCCGGCGCCCTGTTCGTGGCGGACCAGGATGTGGTTGATCTTCTCGGAGTCCATCAGGGGGTCGTAGGTGGGCAGGATTGCTCCACCCGGGATGCCGAAGACGTCGGTGACGCCGAGTTCCTCCAAGCTGCGGATGATGGCCTGGCTGCCGGTGACCTGTTCGGGCGCAACGATGTGCCCTGGCCCGTAGAGCCGCGTCTCAGCTGTTGTTGTGGTCAGCATGTCCAATCCCTTATCTGCCCCTGCACAGACGAAACCCCGGCCGCCGGAGTCCCTTGTCAGGGGCCCTCGTGCCGGGGTGATCGATCGGTTCGCGTCAGCTTGTCATGGTGAGCAGACCGTTCATGCCCCGGCGGGGGCAATGACGGGTACTACTACCACTAGCATCTGGCGCATATGACTATGTTTTCGTCTCGCGTGATCTGCGTCAACTCACACCCCACCCGTCTCACTATTTGAACTGACTACCGGGTGCTCCAGCCATCTACCCAGCGTTTGTTTCACCGGTAGGCCAGAATCATCCATATATGAAACAACGGCAGGGTAAAACCGAGAGGTTGACCAGGACCCGCACTGGCGCTCAGCCGCAGTAGGCGCCTTCGGCGGCGGAGCGGACCAGTTTGGCGTACTTGCCCAACACCCCGGTGGTGACATAGGGCGGCAGCGGCTTCCAGTCGGGGCTGGACTTCCGGGCGGTCAGCTCCCCCTCATCGACCAGCAGGTCGATGGTCTTGCCGGCGATGTCCACCCTGATCCGGTCGCCGTCAGCGATATAGGCAATGGGTCCGCCGTCCACCGCCTCGGGGGCGATGTGGCCGATGCACAGTCCGGTGGTGCCGCCGGAGAATCGGCCATCGGTGATCAGCAGCACGTCTTTGCCCAGGCCGGCACCCTTGATGGCACCGGTGATGGCCAGCATTTCGCGCATGCCGGGCCCGCCCTTGGGGCCCTCGTAACGGATGACCACCACGTCGCCGGGCTGAATGACTTCGTCCTCCAGGGCCTTCAGCGCGGCCTGTTCACGTTCGAAGACCCGGGCGGTGCCCTCGAAGATCTCGGCGTCGAAGCCTGCCGACTTCACCACGGCTCCCTCCGGTGCCAGCGAGCCGCGCAGCACGGTGATGCCGCCGTTGTGGTGCATGGGGTTGTCCAGGTGGCGGATGATGGTCCCGTCGATGTCCGGCGGGTTGATCTCGGCGAGGTTCTCGGCCACGGTCTTGCCGGTGACGGTGAGCGCATCGCCGTGCAGGAGTCCTGCGTCCAGCAGGGCGCGCATCACTACGGGCACTCCGCCTACCCGGTCCACATCGACCATCACATGCTTGCCGAAGGGTTTGAGGTCGCCCAGGTGGGGGACCTTCTCACCGATCCGGTTGAAGTCCTCCAGCTGCAGGTCCACCCCGGCCTCACGGGCAATGGCCAGTAGGTGCAGCACCGCGTTGGTGGAGCCGCCGAAAGCCATGGTGACCGCGATGGCGTTCTCGAAGGACTCCTTGGTCAGAATCTCCCGGGTGGTGATGCCTTTGCGCAGCAGCTCCACCACGGCTTCGCCGGACTTGCGGGCGTAGGCGTCGCGGCGCCGGTCGGCCGAGGGCGGGGCGGCGGAGCCGGGCAGCGAGAGGCCCAGCGCTTCGCCGATGCAGGCCATGGTGTTGGCGGTGTACATGCCGCCGCAGGCGCCCTCGCCTGGGCAGATGGCACGTTCTATCACCTCCAGATCTGCTTCACTGATGGTGCCGCGGGCGCAGGCCCCGACCCCTTCGAAGGCGTCGATCAGGGTGACCTCGCGCTCAGTGCCGTCGGAGAACCGGGCGATGCCGGGCATGATGGACCCGGCGTAGAGGAACACAGATGCCACATCCAGCCGGGCGGCGGCCATGAGCATGCCAGGCAGGGATTTGTCGCAGCCGGCCAGCAGCACGGTGCCGTCCAGCCGCTCGGCCTGCATCACGGTCTCCACCGAGTCGGCGATGACCTCGCGGCTCACCAGGGAGTAGTGCATGCCCTCATGCCCCATGGAAATGCCGTCGGAGACGCTGATTGTGCCGAACTCCAGGGGGTATCCCCCGCCGGCGTGCACGCCCTCCTTGGAGGCCTGGGCCAGCCGGTCCAGGGAGAGGTTGCAGGGGGTGATCTCGTTCCAGGAGCTGGCGATGCCGATCTGGGCTTTGCCGAAATCCTGGTCGTCCATGCCGACTGCGCGCAGCATGCCGCGGGCCGGGGCCCGGGTGTATCCGTCGGTGACCTGCCAGGATCGCGGCTTCTCCGGGTTGGAGGGTCCGGTGACTGCCTTGGGCGGGGTGTGGGTGGTTTCCTCAGTGGGGGCGGACATGTGCTCCATATTACGACGCCGCCTCCTCACCCCAGTCTGCGCCCCGGCGCCGTCTCACAACGTGGTCAGCTGTGCGACGGCGCCGGGTCAACGGTGCAGACCTTCACTCAGGCGGAGCCTGGACCTGGTGCCGGGTTCTCGAGTTCCGCCTTCCTAGAGAACCTCCACTCCAGGAGCAGACCTGACGCGAGAATACCCAGAGCCATCACAAATGCTTGGATTACCGCCAGATCAAGGGCAAGGAAGGCAACCACAGCGAAGTTCAGGGAGAAACAGCCGGTTGCATAGCAGAAGCCGCGTAGCACACGCGCACCTGCCGAAGGCTCATCAGTAACCCGCCAGCCGACCCAGATCCCCAGGAACGTTCCGAGAACAGAAGGGAGAAGGACAATAAAGATAGTGTCCAACGTGCCAAGCAGGAGCAACCCCACGGCCTCTGACAGCGGCGCGCCATGCGCAAGGTGAAGCGCCAGGACAAACAGTACACTCAGGCCTGCCGCCACTGCCCCTAGGATCATTCGCACTCTGCGCGCAACTTCCTGTCCGGCGCACATCCGGACTACCCAAACCTCACGTTTTCAGCGAATTGACGCCACATCTCATTGGCCTGCCCCCTAGTCAGCAGTCCCCGAAGGAAAACCCTGCGGATCTCCACCAAGCCTTGTCGAACTCCCTGCACCAGCGTATTGTCACGAGTTCCTGTAGACCCAAGCTTCTGACCTGCTCTGGAAAGATACGACTTCACCGTCCCCTCGGAGAGGTACATCGCTTTGGCAATCTGTTGATTACTCATCCCTTCAGCCAGGCTTCAAAGCACCTGCAGTTCACGGGTTGAAAGCTCCACAGTATCCCCAAGTTCTCGAAGAAGCGTCACGCGGGATTCGAACGGCAAGTCACGCCCAACTTGGCTATTTATCTGCCTACGGACCGAATCACTGAGAACCAATTCTCCGGCGTATGCTTTCCTGATCCCATCTGCGATCTCTGAAACCTCAATACCCTTGACCAGATACCCCACTGCGCCAGCTCGTAAAGAATGAGCAACATGGCCCACACTCATATCGCCCGAAATCATCAGCACCGGTAAGTTCGGGTCCACAGCAGTGATTCGGGCAGTGGCTTCAATGCCATCTACGGGAAACATCACAACATCCATCAGAATCACATCCGGGTGATGGCGCTCAGTCATGACCACAGCCTCGGCTCCGTCCTCAGCCTCAGCGACAACGGATAGATCTTCCTGATCTTCGATCAGGCCACGGAGTCCCGCACGCAAAGCCGGGTGATCATCGACCAGAAGAACCTTGATTTCTTCCCTCATTGGATGGTATTTCAAGCCGTCAGTCTACCTCTTCTTGTGTACAGCGGCGAGAGGTTCTCAGGATAAGGGTGCCTGCCCCGAGCAGGATCAGCGCGCCGAGCAGGAGGGCGCCGATGGTCGCACCGGTGATGGCCAGGCCGTCCTCGTCCTCATCAGGGGCGGGGCTCTCGGTGGGCTGCTCCGTCGGAGTGGGTGAGGGGGCAGCGTCGTCATCTGCTGCCACTATGGTGATCTCGGTCCAGCCCAGCAGCTCCCCCTCGGGGGTGTAGACGGCGAATCGGTGGTCGCCTGCACTGTCTGCAGGCAGGGTCACGGTGATCACGGCATCGGCGTCAGCTGTGGCCGAACCCAGGTCGGCGGGGTCGGAGAACAGCCAGGTGCGGACCTCTTGGTCAGCATTGTCCTCACCGATGAAGGCCTCGATGTCCTCCCCTTCCACAGCGGGGTCGGTGAGGATCTCCACTTGCCCGCGGTTGTCCTCGCTCAGCTCCTCCGGGTCGGGGGGCCAGATCTCCTCGCCCGGGTCGGTGGGGTCGTCCCCCGTCTCGGTGACCAGGCGCAGCGTGCCCCAGCGCTCGGTGTCCTGGTAGCCGTTGCCAGTGGGGTCAGCCCAGGTGGTGACCAGGCGGGAGCCCTCATGAGAGTCGTTGACCTGGACGTCGAAGCCGTGGATGGACCCGGCTCCGCCGTACTCGCGCAGGCTGATGGCGGCCTGGACGATATAGCCGTCCTCGGTGGTGGAGGTGGCGGACTGAAGCTGCTCGAGCTGGAACTGCTCATCACCGGAGCCCACCGAGACTTCGTTCTCCGCGGAGATGCGGAACTGGAAGTCGTACTGCTCGGAGAGCAGGTGGTGGCCGTCGCGGGATGCGGTCCGGTAGGGACCGTTGCGGTGGTTGCCCAGGTCCAGGAAGAACTCCACGGAGTCCTGCACCCACGGGTCGGAGGCGGAGACGTCCACATCCGGGTCGGTGACATCGGCCAGCAGGTGCAGGGTCTCGCCCTCCCAGAGGGTGTAGACCTCGGCAGTGGCACCCTGGCGGGGACCGGTCTCGATCTCAACCCCGGTGGTCAGCGTGGTGGCATCCGCCCAGGCATCGGTGAGCTCGGCATTCAGCTCAGGGGCCTGCTCTGCCTCAGGCGCCTGGTGGTAGCTCAGCGGCTCAACCAGGGTCAGTGTGGCGTTGAGCCAGGAGTCGCCGTCTGCGTGCAGGTCCACAGCGAGGCTGTCGCCCTGGCTGAGGCCCTCGATCTCGGCCAGGCTCTCCCCCTCAGGGCTGAGCTGGTAGGTCTGCCCCTCGTGCTCCACGGTGACTGAATCGGCCGCGGACTCCACGTAGAAGACTAGGCCGTCCTCGGACCAACGCAGCTGGAATTCGGCGACTCCCTCTTCTGTGGTGTGAAGGGGCAGCTGGGTCCAGTAGTTCTCCGGGTCTGCCGCGGCAGTCTCGTCGTTATGGGCGAAGACCACCGCACGGTTCTCCCGCGGGGGCAGCTCCCCGCCCACAATGCCGGTGTAGGCCAGCTTAGGGCTGAAGTCATCGTTGAAGATGAGCGGAGCCTGAGCTGAGCGCCAGCTGCGACCGTCATTGAGGCCCCAGACTGCCACCGCATCCAGTTGATTCTCTGCTGACCACTCGCGGAAGAGAGCGAAGGCGTCCCGGTAGTGGTAGGCCTGGTCGATGAGCGCGCCCTCGGTGACACTGTCTCCCACGGTGATATCCAGCTCAGTGACCAGCTGCGGCATACCGGGGAGGGCAGCCTCCACGTCCTGGAACGCCTGGCGCAGGTTCTCGATGGGCATCGAGAGGTTGAGGTGGAACTGGTGGGCGAAGCCGTCCACCGGAGCACCGCGCTCGACCAGCCGCTCGGTCAGCGCGATCATGCGGCTGCGCTTGGCCGAGAGCTCGGTGTTGTAGTCGTTGATGTAGAGCGCCACCGGACGGTCCACATTCGGGTCGGCGTAGACACCGTTGAAGTAGTGCTCGGCGTATTCGAAGGCGGCGTCCACATAACTCTCATCACCCCAGGCCTGGTACCAGTTGGAGCGGCGCATGCCGTCCTCGTAGGAGGAGCCGTCGTCGATGACCTCGTTGACCACATCCCAGGCCACCACAGGGTTGGTCTCGGAGCCGAAAGCCCCGTACTGCTCGTAGATGGCCTCGGCCACCGAGCGGATGTGGAACTCCATGCGCTCATCCATTTCGGCCTGGGATGAGACCTCGAAGAACCAGGCGGGCGTCTGGGAGTGCCACACCAGCACGTGCCCGTAGACGCCGAGGTCATTGGCTGCGGCGTAGTCCAGGATGGCCTCAGCCTGGGGGTGCATGCCGAAGGTGTCGAGCCCCTCGCCGGAGTACCAGGCCTCGGGCTTCATGTGGTTCTCGGCGGTGATCCGGTCGAAGTGGTGGTTGACCACCTGTGCTGCGGTGCCGGTGGTCTCGCGTTCGTCGATGGCCACGCCGAGCGGGAAGCCCACGGTGTCCTTCAATGGGGTGAGATCGGAGTCGTAATCATCCTCAACGCGGGTGATCTGGATGCTGTCGATGTAGAAGTTGGAGGTGACGCCGGGGTTGTCATTGTCCCAGGTGGTCTCGAAGTAGATCTGCAGCTCATCAGCGCTGGGAGCGGTGAACCGCTGCTCGATCTGGACCCATTCGGTGTCGGAGAGGCCGCTGAACTGGCCCAGGGTGGAGTAGCTGGTGGAGCCGTCGGCGGTGCTGGCCGCAGAGAGCCAGATATTGTCGGTCTCCTCACCCTCGGCAAACTTCACCCAGGCGCTGAGGTCGTACTGCTGGCCGGCTGCCAACGCCTCGCCGGCCTCTGCGCCGATGCCCTGGCCCTGGTGGGTCCGGTCGGTCACAGCTGCGGAGTAGGTGCCCTGGTGGGCTGCGGCGTCGGTGACTTCCACGGTGTGCTGCTCCTCGCTGACATAACGGGGACCCCAGGGGCCCAGCTCGCCGTCCTCGAAGTCGTGGCTGAGGGCTTCGGGGCTGTCGGCGATGTCCTCCTCGCCGTCGCCCTCATCCCCATTGCCAGGGTCTGCCTCACCGGTGTGCTGCAGGATCAGGGAGGCGGAGCGGATGTAGTAGGTGTAGTCCTCCAGGCCGTTCACATCCGGCAGGCCGGTGTAGGCGCGGAAAGCCTCCAGGTCGGTCTCCTCAGTGATCTCGAAGCTGGAGGTCACCTCGGTCCAGTCCTCGGCGCTGACCTCCGTGGCCTGGCCCCACTGGTAGTTGTGGCCGGCGCCGTCGTCGTGGGCGACCCAGCGCGCATCGGCGGTATCCTCCACCTCATTGCTGAGCCGGATCTCTGCGGTGTAGACCACGGTGTCGCCGGGGACCACCTCGAGGCCCTCATCGGCCAGCAGGCCATGCGGGGACTGGATGCCCTGGTGATCCTGCGCTCGGTCGACAGCCAGGACGGTCTCACCGTCCACCTCGGGGAAGTCGATCCGCTCCGCGGCGTCGTTGTCCCACCATTCTGCGAGCTCCCCGCTGCTGAACTCGGTGTTGAGCAGCTCGGTCTCGGTGGCGCCCTCGTCTTCTGCTGCGGCCGGTGCTGCTGCCAGTGTGCAGCCGGCCAGTGCGGCGGCGGTGGCCAGGGCGAATGGTCTGCGAGTACGCATAGTGTCCCTCACGGTTCGAGTGATCTGTTGCCTGTTCATGCCGAGCCGGGCAAACGTTTACCAGGTTCTTGACCCCGATCATAGTGTGATTGGAGTCACAAGTTCAAGTGCTCGCGCGCGCTAGAACAACACATCACGACGACGCCACGCCTCACCGCGCATCTCTCAACCCCACGCCCCGAACAGCCTGCCGCCACGCCACACCACGCATCTGCCGACCCCACGCACCGCACAATTCACCCTCCACCCTTCCACCCCCGCCCGGCCCAAAAATCAGGTGCTTATTGGAATGTCTGCACCTCATGAAGGGCAGACATTCCAATAAGCACCTGAAAACGCGAAAGTGCACGCGGTGGTCCGCCTAGCCCCACCCAAAAACGCGAAAGTGCACGAAGCCGTCCGCCTAATCTCAGTCAGCCCGATCACCAATTGTTCTAGTTCAAATAGAGCAAGTAAACTAGGTGTATGCTCTTCCGGATCGCCCCCAGCTCTCAGCGGCCGCTGTTCGAACAGCTGGCAGCCCAGGTGCGCCGTGCCGTACTGACCGGGGAGCTGGCCGACGGCGAGCGCCTGCCCGCCGCACGCGAGCTGGCCGAGTCCCTGGAGGTCAACCAGCACACCGTGCTGCACGCCTATCAGATCCTGCGCGATGAGGGCCTGGTGGAGCTGCGCCGCGGCCGCGGAGCAGTGGTGACCGCCCAGTCGGCCCAACAGTACCGGCAGCTGCAGCAGGCTGTTGCTGCCGTGCACACCGAGGCGCGCAAGCTCGGCCTTCCGCTCCATGCAGTGGCCGCAATGATCGAACAACCTGTGGAGGAGACCGCATGACTGCTGGCGCTGCTGAGCTGAGGCCGCCTATCCCCTACCGTGGGCGCAGAGTCCTGTGGGGCGTCGTCGTCCCCTTTGCCATCACCGCTGGAGCGTTTGCCCTGCTGCTCAGCTGGCTGCCGCGGCTGCCTGACCAGGTGGTGCTGCAGTGGGGGCCGGAGGGGACGCCCAGCCGGCTCGGCTCGGTGTGGGAGCTGATCGGGATCAGCGGCAGCTTCGCGGTGCTGAGCTCCCTGGTATTAGCCGGATGCGCGCTGTTCACCGGGCGCACCGGGTTCATCCGGCGGATTGTGCTGGGCCTGGCCACCGGGCAGTCACTGCTCTTCGCCGGGATCATGGTCGATCCCCTAGCCCACCAGCTGGACCTGCCCGAAGGTGATGCTCCGGCGTACAGCGAGTGGGGCCTCCTGATGGTGCTGACAGTGGCGCTGGCCGGGGGAATTCTGGCCGCGACGTTGGCGGGGGCGGATCCGCGGCAGCCCTCCGATCGCCCGGTCACCGGTGAGCAGGCTGAACTGGCACCGGACGAGCGCGCGGTGTGGGTCAAGGGCCTCACCCCGGGAGGAAGGTTCCTGAGCGTGTTCGCCGCAGTAGCGGTGGTGTATTTCTCGCTGATGGGCGCGATGGCATGGTGGGCCCAGTCGTGGTTCACCCTGCTGGTCTCACTGCTCCCGGTGCCCTTGACTGCGGTGATGTTCGCCTGGCGGGTGCGGGTGGACTCGCGCGGGCTGACCGCCTCCAGCGCACTGGGCTGGCCGAAGCTGCACGTGCCGGCCGACGAGGTCGAAGGCGCCGAGGCCGGCCGGGTAGAAAGCCCGATGGGTGAGTTCGGAGGCTGGGGTATCCGCAGCTCGCTGTCTGAGCCGGACGGGACCGTCGGGGTGGTGATCCGCGGCGGCGAGGCGCTGGTGGTCTCCCGCTCGGGCGGCCGGAAGGTGGTGGTCACCGTCGACGACGCCGCCACCGCAGCTGCCCTGCTCAACACCAAGGCAGCTCGCGCCCGGCAGAGCTAAAACTCCCGCTGAGTGCATGATTTGTGCAGTTTTTCGGGCGTGAAACCGGCCAAACCGCTGCACAGATCACGCACTCAACGTATGAGGGGCTGGGACCGCCTCGCTCAGCCCATCTGATCGACCACGGTTTCGGCGACTTCGCGCATGGTCAGGCGGCGGTCCATGGAGGTCTTCTGGATCCAGCGGAAGGCCTCCGGCTCGCTGAGTCCCATCGTGGAGATCAGCAGGGACTTGGCCCGGTCCACCAGTTTGCGGGTCTCGAACTTCTCGGCCAGGGATGAGACTTCCTGCTCCAGGGCGCGCAGCTCTTCGAACCGGGCGGCGGCCACCTCAATGGCAGGGACCAGATCGTTCTCCCCGAAGGGCTTGACCACATAGGCCATCGCACCGGCCTCACGGGCTGACTCGACCAGGTCGCGCTGGGAGAAGGCGGTGAGCATGACCACCGGGGCGATCTTCTCCTCGGCGATGGTCTTCGCCGCGGTGATCCCGTCCATCACCGGCATCTTCACATCCATCACCACCAGGTCGGGCTGGTGCTCCCTGGCCAGCTCCACGGCTCGTTCGCCGTTTTCGGCTTCACCGACCACCTGGTAGCCGGCGCCGGTGAGGATCTCGACGATGTCCAGGCGGATCAGGGTTTCGTCCTCGGCCACCAGCACCCTTCGCTGCTCACCGGCAGTGCTGCCGGAGGCGTCATGGGCTGCTTCCAGGTTCTCCTCGCTCACAGGGCTCCTCATCAGGCTGCGTGGGTGCGGCGCAGCTGCGCCGCGGATTATCAGTCGCCCTGATCCTACAGTCACCGGCGCCGCTGGTCACTCCAGCAGCCCACGGATATCCTCTGCGGTCAGCTGGGCCGAGTCGGTCGCACCGGCACCGTCGAGCACCCGGTTGAACAGCTCCAGTTTGGACTCTTTCAGCGTCATCACCTTCGATTCGATGGTGTCCTTGGACACCAGTCGGTAGACCATCACGCGGCGGGTCTGGCCGATCCGGTGCGTCCGGTCGATGGCCTGCTCCTCCGCAGCTGGGTTCCACCAGGGGTCCAGCAGCACCACGTAGTCGGCCTCCACCAGGTTCAGGCCGAAGCCCCCGGCTTTCAGGGAGACGAAGAAGACCGGCACAGCACCTGCGCGGAACTGCCTGATCACCGACTCCCGGTCAGTGGTGGAGCCATCCAGATAGGCGCTGGGGATGCCGGAGGACGACGCCGCCTGGCGCGCCTTGGTCAGGAACCGGGTGAACTGGCTGAGCACCAGCACCTGGTGCCCCTCCCCGACCACTTCGCCCAACAGCGAGGACAGTGCCTGAAGTTTGACCGAGGGGGCAGATTCTTCCTCCACGAGCGAGGAGTCCAGGGCCAGCTGTCTCAACAGGGTCAGTGAGCGGAAGATCTCGAACCTGTTGGCGGCCATATTATCCACCAGACCCAGCACCTTCAGCCGCTCCCGCTGCAGTCTGCGGTCGTAGATCCGGCGGTGCTCGGGGTCCAGCTCAAGCTCGAGCACCTGTTCCTGTTTGGGCGGCAGCTCGGCTGCCACCTCCTCCTTCTTCCGCCGCAGCAAGAAGGGGCTCAGCCGCCGCTTGAGTTGGGCGAGCCGGGCAGCGTGCTGTTCTTTCTCGATGGGATTGCGGTAGACCCGGTTGAACTGTTCTCGGCCGCCGAGCAGGCCGGGACAGGTGATGGAGAACAGGGCCCACAGCTCCTGCAGGCTGTTCTCCATAGGAGTTCCGGTCACCGCCAGCTTGAACGGGGCGGAGAGGTCGCGGGCCGCACGGTAGCCCCGGGAGGTGTGGTTCTTGATCATCTGCGCCTCGTCCAGAATCAGTCCTGACCAGTCCAGCTGCTGGTACTGCTCGGCCTCCATCCGGAACAGCGAATAGCTGGTGATCACCATGTCAGCACCTGCCACCTCAGCGCTGAGGCTGGTTCCGCGGCGGGCTTGGGTGGCGCTGATGGTGGTGATGCTAAGGTCCGGGGTGAACCGGGCGGCCTCTGCTGCCCAGTTGCCCACTACGGAAGTCGGCGCCACGATGAGGAATGGGGAACCGGGGCGCTCCGGATCCGGGGCGGTTCGGGCACGCTGCACCATCGCTAGGGTCTGCAGGGTCTTGCCCAGCCCCATGTCATCGGCCAGCACTCCGCCCAGGCTGTGGTCGTAGAGGAAGCTCAGCCAGCTGTAGCCGTAGCGCTGGTAGTCGCGCAGCTCCGCCTGAACCTGTGCGGGAGGATCCAGGTGCACCAGCTGTGCCTGCTCGCTGAGCTGGGCCAGGTTCTGCCACCAGGCCTCGCGCTTAGCCTGCACGTTGTTCAGCCCGCTCAGTTCCTCCCACAGATCCACCTGGTAGCGGCTGATCCGCAGGCTCCGGCCCCGGGGGTCGTTGAGCTCACGGGCTTCGCCGATGATCCGGCGCAGCTGCTCCAGCTCCGGGGTGATCAGCGGAAAGTAGGTTCCGGAGGGAAGCACAAATATCTGCTCGTCACGTACCAGGGCGGCGAAGAGTTCCTCGAAGTCGACCTGTTCGCCCTCGATGCTCACTTTCACCTGGAGGTCGAACCAATCGCCCTCGGCGCTGGAGGCACCGATGTTCAGCGAGCCCTCCTCTGCAGTGCCTATCTGGATCTGTGGAGCTTCCTTAGCGCGGCGGTGGCCGGGGCCCAGCGGAGGCAGGGCCAGTCCGGCGGCTGTCAGTGCTGCCTGGGCGTGGGCGCACTCGGCACCGGCATCGGCTGGTGAGTCCGGGCAGCTGCAGGTGATGGCGGACTCATCGACTGTGGAGAGCACGACGACGCGCTCGTACCATTTTCCGGAAACACCTGCGGCCACCACCGCTTCGATACGCTCACCTGCCCCGGAGGGCTCACGGCTGACGATGAACGCCGCATCGGAGAGGTCTATCTGGTCGGTCACTGGTATTGGAGATCCCCTAAGCTGCGAGCGGAGTAGGGCCCCTGACGTCGGTGGCCCGAACACACGCGAAGCGGTTGTGCGGGCCCCGTCAGGGAGCAGCGGCTTGAGGCGCGAAGGCCGGCGCCGCTGCTGCCGGCCGAGAGGCGAGCGGGGCGTGAACCCGCCGCCGGGGCCAGCACTGTGCCCGCGGTGAGATTCGAACTCACACGACCTTGCGGTCGGCAGATTTTGAGTCTGCTGCGTCTACCATTCCGCCACGCGGGCCTTTCAGGCACCGGCCAAGTCTACCCGGTGAGCAGCCGCAGCGACGACTTCAGACGTGAAGGCCCGGGCAAGCCGGCCGAGCGACCACCGGGGGTGTGAACCCGCGGCCGGGACCAGCACAGTCTCTCGGTTCTACAGCGCGGAGTGGGCGCTGACCGCACTTGAGGCGCTGGCCGAGGGCCAGGGACCCACCGGTTCCTTGATGGGCAGGTCCTCGCCGCGGGCCAGAGCCTCGACAGAGACCCCGCCGTCAGGCAGGTCGCCGATCCGGTGAACCTTGACCATATTGGTGGTGCCGGCCTGTCCGGGGGGTGAACCGGCGGCGATGACCACCAGGTCGCCGTCGGAGGCGATGCCCTCTTCCAGCAGCAGCTTGTCCACCTGGGCTGTCATCTTGTCGGTGTGTGAGGCGAACTCCACCCAGCGCGGCTGCACCCCCCAGCTCAGGCAGAGGATGTGATGGGTGTGCTCCACGTGGGTGAAGGCGAAGATGGGCTGCTTGGGGCGCAGCCGGGAGAGCCGGCGCGCGGAGTCTCCGGAGCGGGTGAAGGTGGCCAGGTACTCCACCTCCAGCTGCTCGGCGACCTCATTGGCGGCCCGGGTGATCGCCCCGCCGCGGGTCTTGGGCTTAGTGCCCAGTTGGGGGATCCGCTCCAGGCCCTTGACCTCGGTGGCCTGGATGATCGAGGCCATGGTCTTGACTGTTTCGGTGGGGTATTTGCCCACCGAGGTCTCCCCCGAGAGCATCACGGCATCAGCACCGTCGAGCACGGCGTTAGCACAGTCGGAGGCCTCAGCCCGGGTAGGCCGGGGGTTGTCAATCATGGACTCCAGCACCTGGGTGGCCACGATCACCGGCTTAGCCCAGCGGCGGGCCAGCTCCACAGCGCGCTTCTGCACCAGCGGGACCTCCTCGAGGGGAAGCTCCACGCCCAGGTCGCCTCGGGCGACCATCACAGCGTCGAAGGCGTCGATGACATCCTGCAGGGCGTCCACCGCCTGCGGTTTCTCGATCTTGGCGATCACTGGGACCCGGCGGCCCTCTTCGTCCATGATCCGGTGCACCACTTCGATGTCTGCGGCATCGCGGACAAAGGAGAGGGCGATCATGTCGAAGCCGGTGCGCAGCGCCCAGCGCAGATCCTCTTGGTCCTTCTCGCTCAGCGCCGGTACCGAAACGGCCACCCCAGGCAGGTTGATGCCCTTGTTATTGGACACCGCACCTGGCACCTCGACCTCTGTGAGCACGTCGGTGTCGGTGACTTCCAGGGCTTTGAGGCTGACTTTGCCGTCGTCGATGAGCAGAGTGTCGCCCACCTCGACGTCCGCGGTGAGGGTCTTCAGGGTGGTGGAGCAGATCTCCTGGGTGCCTTCCACCTCCCGGGTGGTGATGGTGAACCGATCGCCGACGGCCAGGTAGTACGGGCCTGCGGTGAACCGGCCCAGCCGGATTTTGGGGCCCTGCAGGTCTGCGAAGATGGCCACTGCGCGGCGCATGTCCTTGGCCACCTCACGCACGGTGCTGTAGGTGGCCTCGTGAACGGAGTAGTCGCCGTGACTCATGTTGACCCGGACAACGTCCACCCCAGCCTCGATGAGCTCGCGGGTCTTCTCATAGCCTGCGGTGGCGGGGCCGAATGTGGCGACGATCTTGGCGTGTCTCATGCCTACCTTCACTGGTTGTGGGGTGGAAAATTCATGGCACGACTTTGGGCCGGCGGCGCTGGTTCCGGCGGCGGGCATATCTCCCGCTCACCTCTGGCTCGGCCTACGCCGAGCTTCACACCTCAAATCGGCGCATCCGCTTCGCGTTGCGCCTCATCAGCTCAAGCTTATCGCACGATCGCTGGGTGCCACCGGGGCGGGCAGCCGGGTGGATCCTTCGAGGTATTCATCCACTTTGGCGGCCACAGCCCGGCCCTCGGCGATTGCCCAGACCACCAGGGAGGCGCCGCGGCCGGCATCGCCTACGCTGAAGACTCCTTCTGCAGTGGTCTGGTAGTCCTCGGCACGGTCCATGTTCCCGCGGGAGGTGAACGCCACGTCCAGCTGCTCGGTGAGGGTCTCCTGCTCGGCCCCGGTGAAGCCCAGGGCCAGCAGCACCAGGTCTGCGGGGATCTCCCGCTCAGAGCCGGGCTTGGGGGTACGGGTGCCGTCCTGGTTGTACTGGGTCTCAGCCACCTTCAGGGCACGCACCTGGCCGTTCTCATCGCCTAAGAACTCCACTGTGGAGGCCAGCCATTTGACCTCGCCGCCCTCCTGGTGGGCGCTGGATACCTCGAAGACCCGTGGGTCCATGGGCCAGGGCTCATACTCGGGGCGCTGAGCGGGCAGCTCTTTGCCGATGGCCAGGGTGGTCACCGACTTGGCCTGGTGACGGTGCGCAGTCCCGATGCAGTCGGCGCCGGTGTCCCCGCCGCCGAGGATCACCACATGCTTGTCCTTGGCGTGGATCTGTTCGGGCACGGAATCCCCGGCCACAGCCTTATTGGACTGCACCAGGTACTCCATGGCGAAGTGGATGCCGCCCAGGCCGCGTCCGGGCACGGGCAGGTCACGGGGAACCAGGGCGCCGGTGGCGACGATGACCGCGTCGTAGGATTCACGCAGAGTGTCCCAGCCGATGTCTGAACCGATCTCGGTGGAGGGGTAGAACCGAGTGCCCTCGGCCTCCATCTGGGTGATCCGGTTGTCCACCAGCCCCTTCTCCATCTTGAAGTCCGGGATGCCGTAGCGCAGCAGCCCGCCCAGCCGGTCCTCACGCTCGTAGACGGCCACCGTGTGCCCGGCACGAGTCAGCTGCTGGGCCGCGGCCAGGCCGGCCGGTCCGGAGCCGACCACCGCCACAGTCTTGCCGGTGAGCCGGTGCGGCGGGATCGGCTCGACATAGCCGGCTTCCAGAGCCTCATCGGCGATCTCCACCTCGGACTGCTTGATGGTCACCGCAGGCTGGTTGATGCCCAGCACGCAGGAGGTTTCGCAGGGGGCGGGGCAGACCCGTCCGGTGAACTCCGGGAAGTTATTGGTCATATGCAGCCGTTGGGAGGCCTCTTCCCACTGGTCGCGCCAGATGAGGTCGTTCCACTCAGGGATGAGGTTGCCCAGCGGGCAACCTGTGTGGCAGAACGGGATGCCGCAGTCCATGCAGCGGGATGCCTGGGTCTGGGTCACGCTGCGCTGCTGGCGCTCGTAGACCTCTTTGAAGTCCATGATGCGCACCGGAACCGGTCGGGACGGCCGGTCCTGGCGTTCGCGGTGTTTGAGGAATCCGCGCGGGTCAGCCACTGGTCACCTCCAGAATCTTCTGCCATGCGGCGTCGCCGTCGGGGTCCAGCCCCTCGTCGAGGGCGGCGCTGCGCGCGGCCAGCACACGGTCATAGTCGCGGGGCAGGATCTTGGTGACCCGGCCCAGGGTGTCCTCCGGGTTCTCCAAGAGCCCGGCGGCCAGCGCAGAGCCGGTCTCATCCTGGTGGCGGCGCAGCAGGTCAAGCACAATCTGCTTGTCCTCCTCGTCCAGGTCCAGCAGCAGCAGCTCCCCGGCCTTGGCGGCCTGGGTGTTGAGTTTGGCCGCCTGGAAGTCCAGGGCGTAGGCGGTGCCGCCGGACATGCCGGCCCCGAAGTTCCGGCCCACCGGGCCCAGGATGAGGGTCTGGCCGCCGGTCATGTATTCGCAGCCGTGGTCGCCCACACCCTCGACCACGGCGGTGGCCCCAGAGTTGCGGACCAGGAACCGTTCGCCCACCTGTCCGGAGAGGAACATCTCTCCGCCGGTGGCGCCGTAGCCGATCACATTGCCGGCGATCACGTTTGCTGCGGCGTCAAAGGGGGCCTGAGGCTCGGGGGCGATGATGATCCGCCCGCCGGAGAGGCCCTTGCCCACGTAGTCGTTGGCGTCCCCGGCCAGCCGGATGGTGATGCCCTGGGGCATGAAGGCGCCCAGGGACTGGCCGGCCTGTCCGGTGAGGTTCAGCTGGATGGTGTTCTGCTCCAGGGTGGACAGTCCCAGCGCCTTGGTGACCTCGTGACCGAGCATGGTGCCCACCGCCCGGTCGGTGTTGACTATGCGGGCCTCAACGGTGAGCCGCTCGCCGTTGTGGATGGCGTCCTGGGCCTTTTCGATCAGAGTGATGTCAAAGTGCTTCTCCAGTTCGTGGTCCTGCTCGGTGGTGCGGCGCAGCTGGCGGGCGGTGTTCTCATCGTTGGGGTCCCAGCCGGTGAGCACCCGGGTCAGGTCCAGCCCTTCGGTCTTCCAATGCCGCTTGGCATCGTCGAGGTCCAGGGCGTCAATGTGCCCGATGGCCTCGTCCAGGGACCGGAAGCCCAGCTCGGCCAGGTACTCGCGGACCTCCTGGGCGATGAACTCGAAGAAGTTGACCACATGGTCGGCCTTGCCGGTGTAGCGCTCGCGCAGCACCGGGTTCTGGGTGGCCACACCCACCGGGCAGGTGTCCAGGTGGCAGACCCGCATCATAATGCAGCCGGAGACCACCAGTGCGGAGGTGGCGAAGCCGTACTCCTCCGCGCCCAGCAGGGCGGCGATGACCACATCGCGGCCGGTCTTCAGCTGGCCGTCCACCTGTACGGTGACCCGCTCACGCAGCCCGTTGAGCATCAGGGTCTGCTGGGTCTCCGCCAGCCCGAGCTCCCAGGGGGTGCCGGCATGCTTCAGCGAGTTCAGCGGGGAGGCGCCGGTGCCGCCGTCGTGCCCGGAGATGAGCACGACGTCGGCGGCAGCTTTGGCCACCCCGGCTGCCACAGTGCCCACCCCGTGCAGGGAGACCAGCTTCACGTGGACCCGAGCACCAGTATTGGCGCGCTTGAGGTCGTAGATGAGCTGCTTGAGATCCTCGATGGAGTAGATGTCGTGGTGCGGGGGCGGGGAGACCAGGGAGACTCCGGGGGTGGAGTAGCGGGTCTCAGCCACCCAGGGGTAGACCTTCTTGCCCATCAGCTGACCGCCCTCGCCGGGTTTGGCGCCCTGGGCCATCTTGATCTGCAGGTCAGTGGCGTGGGTGAGGAACTGGCTGGTCACGCCGAACCGGCCGGAGGCGACCTGTTTGATCGCCGAGCGCCGCTCAGGGTCCACCAGCCGGGCTGGGTGCTCCCCGCCCTCACCGGTGTTGGAGCGTGCGCCTAGTCGGTTCATGGCGATGGCCAGGGTCTCGTGGACCTCCTGGGAGATGGAGCCGTAGCTCATCGCCCCGGTGTTGAACCGTTTGACGATCTCGCTGACCGGCTCCACTTCGCTGATCGGCACCGGTGTGCGGGTGCCCTTGAGTTTGAAGAGTCCGCGCAGGGTCATCAGCGCTGATGACTGATCGTCCACCGCCTTGGTGTAGGACTTGAAGATGTCGTAGCGGCGGGTCCGGGAGGCGTGCTGGAGCTTGAACACGGTCTCCGGGTTGAACAGGTGCGGGGGACCTTCGCGGCGCCACTGGTACTCGCCGCCGACCTCCAGCTCGTTGCCGCGGCCCAAATCGTTGCCGTCTGCCGGGTAGGCCTTGGCGTGCCGGGTCATCGCCTCTTTGGCGATCACATCGATCCCGACGCCGCCCATCAGGGAGTGGGTGCCGGAGAAGTACTGGTCCACCACGTTCTGGGCCAGGCCTACGGCCTCGAAGGTCTGGGCACCGCAGTAGGAGCCTACGGTGGAGATGCCCATCTTGGACATGATCTTCAGCAGGCCCTTGCCCAGGGCCTTGATGAGGTTGGCCACCGCCTGTTCCTCGGTGACATTGGTAATCTCTCCGCGGTGGACCATCTCCTCGGCGGATTCGATGGCCAGGTAGGGGTTCACTGCGGAGGCGCCGTAGCCGATCAGGCAGGCCACATGGTGGACCTCACGGACGTCGCCGGCCTCCACCAGCAGGGAGGCCCGGGTGCGGTTGGCCGACTTCAGCAGGTGGTGGTGGATGGCGGAGACCAGCAGCAGGGAGGGGATCGGTGCCCACTGGGCGTTGGAGTCCCGGTCGGAGATCACAATGTAGCCGACCCCGCGGTTGACTGCGGCGGAGACCTGTTCGCACAGGGTGCGCAGGCGCTGACGGAACTCATCCTCGGTGGAACCCACCCGGAACAGGCCCCGGACCCGCAGGGCGGCTTTGACGCCTGTGCGGCCGCTGCCCCCGGAATCCTGCGGATTCTGCGGGTCGGCTGCGTCCTCTCTTGCGTTGCGGTGGTTGGCGATGCGGGCCAGCTGGTCGTTGGTCAGCACCGGGAAGTCCAGCTGGATCTGCTTGGAGCGCACCTGGCCGGTAGCCAGCAGATTGCCCTCGGGGCCCACATGGCGGCCCAGGGAGGTGACCAGCTCCTCGCGGATGGCGTCCAGCGGCGGGTTGGTGACCTGGGCGAAGGTCTGCACAAAGTAGTCGAAGAGCAGCCGGGGCCGGTCGGCCAGCACGGCGATGGGGGTGTCGGTGCCCATCGCGCCCAGCGGCTCAGCCCCGGTGGCGGCCATCGGGCCGATGAGGATCTTCAGCTCCTCGTGGGTGTAGCCGAAGGTCTGCTGGCGCAGCCGCACTGATCCTGCTGGGTGCTTCACGTGCAGGCGTTCGGGCAGCTCGTTCAGGGTGATGCGGTTCTCCTCCACCCATTCGCGCCAGGGTTGTTTGGAGGCGAAGTCGGCCTTGATCTCCTCATCCTCGATGATCCGGCCCTCTTTGGTGTCGGCCAGGAACATCATGCCGGGGGCTACCCGGCCCTTGCGGACTACCTTGGCCGGTTCGATCTCGGCGACTCCCACCTCGGAGGAGAGCACTACCAGGCCGTCCTCGGTGACCCACCAGCGGGCTGGGCGCAGGCCGTTGCGGTCCAGGACTGCACCGAGCTGGTTGCCGTCGGTGAAGGCGATCGCGGCCGGCCCGTCCCAGGCCTCCATCATGGTGGAGTGGTACTCGTAGAAGGCTCGAAGGTCCGGGTCCATGGACTCGTGGTTCTCCCAGGCCTCGGGGATCATCATCCGCATGGCCTGGGACAGCGGCCGGCCGGAGAGCATCAGCAGTTCAGCGGCCTCGTCGAAGCTGGTGGAGTCGCTGGCCCCGGGGGTGCAGATCGGGAAGAGGTACTCGGGGTCATCACCGAGCACCGGGCCGGACATGGTGGCCTGCCGGGCGCGCATCCAGTTCCGGTTGCCCTCCACGGTGTTGATCTCCCCATTGTGGGCCATATAGCGCAGCGGCTGGGCCAGCGGCCAGGAGGGGAAGGTGTTGGTGGAGAACCGGGAGTGCACAATGCCCAGGGTGGACTTGTACCGCTCATCGGAGAGGTCGGGGTAGAAGGGCTCCAGCTGGGCGGTGGTGAGCATGCCCTTATAGGTGATGGTCTTCGAGGACAGGGAGGCGAAGTAGACGCCTAGCCGCACCTGGGCGCGTTTGCGCAGCCTCCAGGCCCGCTGGTCCAGGGTGCCCTCGGCGGACTCCTGGTACTCGATGGAGTCCTCATCGGCCAGGGTGAGGAAGACCTGCTTGAAGAAGGGCTTGGCGTCGCGGGCCAGGCTGCCGATCATGGAGTCGTCCACCGGCACATCGCGCCAGCCCAGCACTACCAGTCCTTGTTCGGCGGCCATCTGCTCGAAGCTGACGATGAGCTCTTCGCGCTCCTGAAGCTCGGTGGGCAGGAAGGCGGTGCCGGCGGCGTATTCTCCGGCCGCAGGAAGATCGAAATCAACGACGTCGCGGAACAGGTCGTCGGGGATCTGGGTGAGGATTCCTGCCCCGTCGCCGGTGCCTACGTCTCCACCGACCGCGCCGCGGTGCTCGACGCAGCGCAGCGCGTGCAGCGCGTGGTCCACAATGTCATGGCCGGGCTCGCCGCGCAGGGTGGCGATGGCGGCCATACCGCAGTTCTCATGCTCCTTGGCCGGGTCGTAGAGCCCGGTTTTGGCGGGGAAGGCGGCGAAACGCTCGTAGGGGGAGATCACCTTCTCAGGCATCACAGGCGTCGGTTCCTTCCTCGAGAGGGGGCACAGCGTCTACACAGCGTTCTGGCCGCTGACCAGATGTGACGGCGTCGTTATGACATCAGCACCATGGGTGGGTACTTGTGTGGAACCCCTGGCTCATTCGTGGGTGCGAGCTGCAGGCGACCAGTTTTCTATATTGCGCCTGTGACTGACCAGGTGCAAGTCCGTGACTGAAGGTTTCAGTCTTTGGACGTGGTCTCCTCATCCGGTTCTGAGTCCTCCGGGCTGTTGGTTTCGGCTTCGGCAGCCACGGTCACCGCGTCGTCGTCGGTCTCTGTCTCTTCAGGCGGCCCTGCCCGGTGGGGCGAGTCTGGGGTATAGATCTCAGCCTCCTCGGCGATGGCCTCCTCGGTGACTGGGCGCTTCTGGAAGAGCCAGACCAGGGCGACTACGGCCACTACGAAGATGATGAAGGCGATGATCTGGTTGAGCCGCCAGTCCAGTCCCAGGTCGGCCAGCGGGTACTGGGTGGACTTATTGAACTCGTCGATCCGCATGGATTCGATCCAGAACCGGCCCAGGGCGTAGTAGGCCACATAGGTCCAGGCCACCAGTCCCTGGCGGAACTGGAAGCGGCGGAAGAGGTAGAGCAGAGCAGCAAAGCCGATCAGGTTCCACACCGATTCGTAGAGGAAGGTGGGGTGGAAGGTGGGGTCCTCCATGGTGGTGGCCGGCAGCGGCTGGTGCTGCTGGTCGGTGTCGATGCGCAGGCCCCAGGGCAGGTCGGTGGGCCGGCCGAAGAGCTCCTGGTTGAACCAGTTGCCCCAGCGGCCCACAGCCTGGGCCAGGATCACCCCAGGCACCACCGCGTCGGCGAAGGCGCCGAATTTGATGCCCTGTTTGCGGCAGAAGTACCACACGGCCAGGGAGCCGGCCATCACCGCACCGATGATGGAGAGTCCGCCCTGCCAGAGCTGCGGGATACGGGTGAGGTCCCCGCCCTCGCCGAAGTAGCCGTCCGGGGAGCTGATCACGTGGTAGAGGCGTGCGCCGACGATGCCGATGAGCACCGCCCAGAGCATCGCGGAGAAGACATCGTCGCTGTTGCCGCCGCGAGACTTCCACAGTTTGGTGGCCACCACTACGGCCAGCACGATTCCGGCGATGATGGCCAGGGTGTAGAAGGCGATGAAGAAGGGGCCGGGCAGGTCGATGCCGCGGGCCGGGGGCGGGGGGAAGCCGGCGAGTGCACCGGCAGCAGTGGTCGCAGCGGGACTGGTCAGAGCAGAAGTCAACACAGCAGGCACCGTATCAGGAGTTTCCGGAGAGTTCCGAAGCAAGCTGTCCCACAGCCTCTGGACCGCCCTCACGCAGGGCGGCGACCAGGGCGGTGCCCACGATCACTCCGTCGGCATAGCTGCCGATCTCCTCCACATGGGCGCGGGTGGAAACGCCTAAGCCTACGCAGACCCGTTGGGCTCCGGCGGCCTTGGCGGCGGTGACCACTTCTTGGGCTGCGCTGGAGACTGCTGCCCGCTGGCCGGTGACCCCCATCAGGGAGACCCCGTAGACGAACCCGCGGGAGGCGGAGGCGATGGCGGCCAGCCGCTCGGCACTGGAGGTGGGGGCGGCCAGGAAGATCCGGTCCAGGCCGTACTTTTCAGCGGCGGTGATCCAGGGCTGGGCCTCATCGGGGATCAGGTCAGGGGTGATCGCGCCTGCTCCCCCGGCCTCGGCCAGGCGGCGGGCGAACTCCTCAGCGCCCATCCGGTCGATGAGGTTGTAGTAGATCATCACCACCACGGCCGCCTGGGTGCGGGAGCTGACTTCGCGGACCACCTCGAAGAGCTGGTCCATCCGGAAGCCGCCCGCCAGGGCCTCAGTGGTGGCCTGCTGGATGACTGCCCCGTCCATCACCGGGTCGGAGTAGGGGGCGCCGATCTCGATGATGTCGGCGTGCTCGGCCAGGGCCACGGCCGCCTCGATGCTGGTCTGCTGATCCGGGTAGCAGGCCGGCAGATAGCCCACGAAGGCGGCACGTCCCTGGGCCCTGGCGGCGTCGATGGCTGCTGCTGTTTTGGATGCTTCGGCGCTCATGCCTGGACGCCTTCCTGCGGAGCCTCGGTGTTCCCCTCTGCCGGGAGCAGGTCGAACCATTTGGCGGCGGTGGCCACGTCTTTGTCGCCGCGGCCGGAGAGGCTGACGATGATGAGCCGTTCGGCGCCGTCCTCACCCCAGGCGGCGGAAAGCCGGGCGGCTCCGGCCAGGGCGTGGGCGGATTCGATGGCGGGGATGATGCCCTCGGTGCGACAGAGGGATTCGAAGGCGGCCATGCATTCGGCATCGGTGACCGGCTCGTAGGTGACCCGTCCGGCATCGGCCAGGTAGGCGTGCTCGGGACCTACCGATGGGTAGTCCAGTCCGGCGGAGATGGAGTGTGAGTCTACGGTCTGGCCGTCCTCGTCCTGCATCAGGTAGCTGCGCGCCCCGTGCAGCACCCCGGAGCGTCCCAGGGTGATGGCTGCGGCGTGCCGTGAGGTCTCCAGGCCCTCCCCGCCGGCCTCATAGCCGTAGAGGGCAACACTGGGGTCGTCCAGGAACCCGTGGAAGATGCCTAACGCGTTGGAGCCGCCGCCCACACAGGCGGTGACCGCATCGGGCAGCCGGCCGGTGGCCTCCAGGATTTGGGCGCGGGCCTCCTCGCCGATGACCTGGTGGAACCAGCGGACCATCTCCGGAAATGGGTGCGGGCCGGCCACGGTGCCGAGTACATAGTGGGTGGTCTCCACTGAGGCCACCCAGTCGCGCAGCGCCTCGTTGATGGCGTCCTTGAGGGTCTGTGCCCCGTGTTCCACAGGCACCACCTGGGCACCCAGCAGCTGCATCCGGGCGACGTTGAGTGCCTGACGACGGGTGTCCTCAGCGCCCATGTAGACCATGCAGTCCATGCCGAACAGGGCGGCTGCGGTGGCGGTGGCTACCCCGTGCTGGCCAGCTCCGGTCTCAGCGATCAGCCTGGTCTTGCCCAGCCGGCGGGCGATCAGCGCCTGGCCCAGCACATTGTTTATCTTGTGACTGCCGGTGTGGTTGAGGTCCTCCCGCTTCAGGAACATCCGGGCCTTACCGGACTCGGCGGCGAAGCGCGGCACCTCGGTGAGCAGGGAGGGCCGGCCGGTGTACTCACGGGACAGCCGCTCGAACTCCTCGGTGAACTCCGGATCGGCCTTAGCTTTGCCGAAGGCATCGGCGAGCTCGTCCAGGGCGGCGACCAGGGATTCTGGCATCCAGCGCCCGCCGTAGTCCCCGAAGTAGGGTCCGGATGCTTCACGAAAGCCTGTGCTCACACTGTCTCCTCTGCCAACGACGACCGATTGAGCCGAGCGGAGACCGGAGCTTGTTCCGAATCTCCTGAGGCGATTGAAGGGCGTGAGTCAAGCGAGGTCGCCCGGAACTCCTTGACTGCCAGCTCCGGATCACCGTGCCGGACCAGGGCTTCGCCCACCAGCACGGCATCGGCACCCTGTGCGGCGTAGTCCCGGACTGTCTGGGGGCCTTCGACTCCGGACTCGGCGATCCGCACCACATGCTCAGGCAGGTGGCGGGCCATGGCCGCGTAGTGCTGGACGTCTACATCCAGGGTCTTGAGGTTGCGGACGTTGACGCCTACCAGCTTGGCGCCGACTGCCGCTGCGCGTTCGATCTCCTCGATGGTGTGGGCCTCCACCAGGGCATTCATGCCCAGCTGGTGGGTCAGGGCCAGATAGTCGCGCAGCTGGGCATCGTCCAGGGCGGCCACGATGAGCAGCACCAGATCAGCACCGTAGGCCCGGGCCTCGTAGAACTGGTAGTCATCGACCATGAAGTCTTTGCGCAGCACCGGGATGTCCACTGCTGCGCGGACTGCCTCCAGATCGGCCAGTGAGCCGCTGAATCGGCGGGCCTCCGTGAGTACGGAGATCACGCTGGCTCCGCCGGCCTGGTAGGCGCGGGCCAGCTCGGCGGGGTCGGTGATCTCCGCCAGGTCACCCTTGGAGGGGGATTTGCGTTTGACCTCGGAGATGATTCGCACCCCGGCGGGATCGCTGCGGCCGCCGGCTAGGACGGCATGGGCGTCCAAGGGGGCTGGCGTGGTGGCGATCCGCTGCTCAAGCTCATGCAGCGCAACGGCGGCTTTGCGCCCGGCGAGGTCTTCGCGGACCCCTTCGATGATGGAGTCGAGGACGGTGCTCATTCAGCTCTGACTAGGTTCGCGCTTCTGCGCGCCGCCGGAGGTGTTGTCCGGGGTGGCCGGACCGGAGTGGGCGCGCGGGTCAGCACCCTGCTTCAGCACGGCGTCGGAGTCCATTTCCACCCCGTAGCCGGCCTTCTTCAGCACGATGCCCATGATGAGGGCCAGCGGCACGCAGGCTGCACCGATCCAGATGGCGATCCACCAGGCGTCAGACCAGTAGAGCCCGATGAAGCCGACCCCGGCGACCACGCTGCCGGTGATCAGGATGATCGACAGCGTCCAGGCAGCCGGGGTGGAGCCGTGGCCGATGTGGTCGTAGTGGATGAATTCATCGGCTGATGCGGGCTGCTGCTCCACATCGCGGACTGCAGTCTGGCTCTGGGCTGTGGCCATGCGCGAGGCTCCTTCTACACAGTGTCGAAGTTCTTCTGCTCTATTCTGCCAGATCCGGGTGTTCAGTCTGTACCCTCACGCCTGACTCTTATTCGCCAATCCTGCCCAGCAGGGTCAGAATCTTTGCGGCTAACACCAGCTGACCGCGTCATGGCCTTGGGCCAGCATCATTTCGGTCTCCATCGACTACCTCGCCGAACGAGAACCCGAGATCATCACCGGCGACACCGCTTTCGCTTCCAGTCACGCCCTGGACGCAGGGGCCCTGGCGTGGCTGACGGCAAAAGGTGACCTGACCGCCCGGCGGAGACCCACCGACGGACAACGACTTTGACCTGTACGCCGAGAACCTCGTCGAGTTCAAAAGCGGAATAACCTCTGGTGGCCGTAAATAGCCTAGGCAGGCTTGGGCAAGAGGCTCCTCCCTGAACTTTCGACAGTCGGAACCCGTTACGACCCTGTGGATCGGGCGTTTCCGATGAGGCCGAGGTGGGTGTGAGTGAATGGGCCGAGTTTCAGCCCGAAGCCCAAGGCGCGGTCAACAGCGACATGGAAGCCCCAGCAGGCCGCAAGCACCATCATCCACTCAGCGTTCACCGCACGGAGGCTCAACGCTGCCCAGCCTGCCATGAGGAGGGCCGGAGCAGTGTAGTTGTGCACCAGGTTGTAGCAGAACGCTCCCACCCGCTGGTTGACCATATAGCCCAGGGCAGAGAGGTCGAAGACGAGGAAGGCCAGTAGCAGCACCCACCATGACTGGCTCCAGGCGATCATGGCCAGGAGGATCGCAGCAGCGATCAGCGCGTTTTCCGACCGCTGCCAGCCATATGCCTGGGGTTGTGAACTCTCTGCAGGCATGTTGTGCCTCTCTGTTTCGTGGTCAATATTCCCGCGCTTACCGTGATCTCGTGGTGAGGACGGCGATGCGTTTGTTCCATGTGGTGGTGGTCGCGGCAGTCAGGAGGAAGTCGGCGACGTCAGCCCGGGCGATTCGGGGCATGCCTTTGATCTTGTCGATGTCATCGAGGTTGGTGGCTCTGACTTGTTTGGTGCCCGGGCCCTTGGTCAGCACTCCGGGGTAGGCGATTGTCCAGTCCAGGGTGGAGGCGCGCAGGAGCTGTTCTGCGCGGGCTTTGTCACGGAACACCTCGGGTGCTGCTCGATAGCCCAGGCGCATCAGCAAGGAAACCTTGGGGTAGGACTCGCCCACGCCGAGGGCTGACTGCCACACGATACGTTGTAGGCCAGTATGAGCCGCGGCGTCGATGACCGCTCGCGTGGCATCGTGAATGAGGCTGTCCGGTTGTCGGGTGTTCCCGACTCCGAGAGTACTGATGACCGCGTCGGTTCCATCCCCGGCGTGTGCGATCGCCTCGGTGTCGCGGACGTCGCCAGAAACGACCTGGAGGCCCTCGCGTGCGGGGAGTTTCTGCGGGTTGCGCACCAGTGCGACCACTTGATGGCCAGCGACGATGGCGGTGTCGGTGAACAGCGTACCGGTGGCGCCTGTAGCGCCGAGAACGAGAAACTTCATGTGATTCCTTTTCTATGGAGAGGCCAAAAGCCCAAGCAGGATTGGGTAAGAACCGCTGCCGCGACTTCGTCGCAGTCTCAGCTCCCGGACGCCTCGGTGATGCCCTGTGCCCAGGCTGTGGCTGTTGAGCTGGCGAGTTCGCTGATCTGCGTGTCAGGTACTAGATGCTGCATGTTCTCTCCGATAGCCAGGGTGGCTGCACCATGGGCAATTGACCAGAGTTCGGCTGAGTATCGTCGGATGGACTCTGTGGGCTGCAGATGCTGGGCCAGTGCAGCTTCAAAGCGCTCTTGGACCCGGAAAGTCTGCTGGAGCAGGTCGGCGTGCTTGGACTTGTCGATCCCGTGGGCGAACATCATCTCGAACCGGGAGGGGTCCTCGCGTGCGAAGCGCACATATTCGGCGGCGATGTGCGCTGCTGTGTCCGTGAACGTCTGCACAACGGGCAGGCTCTCGAATCGTTCTTCCAGCTCAACGAAGCCTGTCAAAGCTGCTGCGGCGAGCATCGCGTCACGATCGGGGAAGTGACGGTAGGGAGCGGAGGAGGAAACCCCGACGCGCCTGGCGGCCTCGGACACGCTGAACCCCCGGGCGCCGCGCTCACGCACCAGTTCCGATGCAGCAGCCAACAGCGCGTTGCGCAGATTGCCATGATGATAACCACGTCCAGACATCGTCAAACCTCCTATGTTGCAGTCTCTCACATTGCTAGTCTACTCTAATGTGTAAAGCTCTCACATTGAGGGAGGCGGGCAGGCTTGCTGAAACGAGAGGTTCACATGAAGTACGAAGGAACCACAGCCCTGGTGACCGGGGCGAGCTCAGGTATCGGTGCTGAATTCGCCCGCCGCCTGGCCCAGGAAGGAGCCGACGTCGTCGTGGTAGCGCGGCGGGCAGCCACGCTCGAAGCGCTGGCCGTCGGCATTCGTGCTGCCACCGGCAGGCAGGTGCACGTCGTTCCACTCGACCTGTCAGCTGAGCGGGCGGGCTTTGTTTTGGCCGAGCAACTGGCGGAAGCTGGGATCGTGATCGACGCCGTCATCAATTGTGCCGGGGTCGGGGTGACTCGCAGCTTCGGGAACTCCACAGACGAAGAGATCGAGCGGCAGCTGCGGGTCAACATCATTGCCACAGTCGATATCTCTCATGCTTTTGTGCCTCAGCTCTTGGAGTCTGGGCGGGGTGCACTGGTCAACGTCGCCAGTCTGACTGCGTATATGCCGGTGCCAGGTATGGCCGTATACGCAGCGTCAAAGGCGTTCGTGGTGCGGTTCACCGAGGCGCTGGCTCATGAAGTGCGCTCAACCGGCCTCACTGTTATGGCGTTATCTCCTGGACCTACCGCGTCAGAGTTCTACAGCGCCTCCGGCACTTCCGAGAGCGGAGTGCGGTTCCAAACTCCGGAGGATGTCGTCACCACAGCACTGCGTGCCCTGTGCCGAAAGAATCCGCCGCACAGCGTCATCTCCGGAGGGCTTAACCGCTGGATCAAAAGACTGGTGGCAGCACTGCCGAGATCAACTGTGCTGCGCCTGATGGAGACTCGCCCAGCTCAAACGTAGACGCAGCCTCGGCGGACTAGGCACCCCTGAAATCGGTCGAGTTCAAAAGCGGATTAACCTCTGGTGGGCGTAAATAGCCTAGGCAGGATTGGGCGGGTCCCGTCGGGTGCTATGACGCCAGGGCCGGTAGAAGCGTGAATGACGGCGTATGCCGTGGCCGGACCACGGAGAAATGGCGGTGGTCCACTGTTGCTATTTCCGAACTGTCCACCCGTTCGGCCACAGCCACTAGCGAGGCGTCTGTTCCGCCCAGGGGAAGGTCACCGTACTGCGAGACGAGCTGGCTCATCCTGCGCAGATCTGCAGACGTAATGTCGAGCAGTTGTCCGTAGGCTCCGTTGGCCAAGTCCTGCAGGAAAGCAGCTTCCACCGCTGGGCCCTGGAGTAGGGCAATCATGTAGCAGGCTTCTGCAATGATCGATGCTGGGACACGTAGCCGGGATCTGTCTGTGGTGGAGAACCATTCTCTGCACCGTCTGTGATGATCGTCGGATTCGCTGACCAAGGCGACTAGGAGCCCGGTATCAACAAGGATCAACGGCCGAAGCCTTTGGCCAAATGCTCATCCACCCGTTCGGAGGCTTTGGGGTCGGCGGCTTTGACCATCCCCAATGATTGGGGCCAAGGCGGTGAAACCTGTGGCGCCGAACTACCTGTCTGAAGTGTGCGGGCAACCCGCTCCAACTCATCGGCAGGCAATCTGTCGATGAGGTCGTGAAGCTCTTCACGGGTTACTGTCATGGGCCCAGTTTACCCCGGGCCGGGCACTGCAAATAAGTGCCTGTGGAAAATGGAGACGCTCAGGATGCTGAAGTATCTCCGAAGAGTGGGGCAAGGAATCGGCGCTCATATCGGCGGATACACTTCGTCTCCTGTGAGAACTCGTACGCGGTGATGCACTCTTCATCCTGCGCGGCCTCAATCCGGTACTGCTCGTAAGCGGCTAACGAATCGAAGCTGAAGAGGGCGAAGGCTTCGTCATTGTCACCTTCGCTGGGCAGGAAGTAACCGTGGTGGGTGCCGCCGAACTTATTGACCAGCCGAATCCATCGCCTGCCGTACTCGGCGAACTCCTCGATCTTATCCGGATCGATCTCATAACGCAGATGCACAGTAATCATCCACTGAGCTTAGTCCGGTGCTCGGCGACTCCGCACCGGTTAGAGAGGGCAACCGGTCGAGTTACATGCCAAACTGAGTGCCTGATCGGTGATTCAGACGTGGAATTGGAACTCGATCGAGTCTCGAAGCCGAGCAACCTCTTCTGTCAGCGCCGCGCGAAGGTCGTCATGTTGGGTGCGGAGCGCCTTGGCGGGATCCTTCCAGTATTCGTGCGGATAGAGCCAGACAGGCTTTCCGATGATCTCTGGGGGTTCCCAGTCGTATCGCGGCCAGATATGAGTGTGCAGGAAGGCATCCGTGTTTCCCAGAATCTCCACATTCACTCGGCGATAGGCGCTGTCGAAGCGAGCGCATACCGTCTCTACGGCCGCCGCAAGGAGGTCGACGTCTGCAAGGTAGCTCAGCCGTTCAGCCCGTGGAAGATCCGAGAGGCGATCAACGCCAGGCACCTTCGTCAGTGCCAGGCTGTAGCCAGGCAGGAACTGAACGTCCCCAATTACGGCAAACGCGGCATCTAACTCTGCTACTACGGTGGGATTACGTCCTTGAAGCGCCGCACCCACACGGTCGCCACGCCAGTCACTCATGCTACCTCCAGAGGCCGGATGGTCTGGATCTGCTCGGCGGCCACGTCCTCTGCAACGTCGAGGTCATAGTGGGTCTGGAGATTGAGCCAGAACTGGGCAGAGACGCCGAAGTACTTTCCCAGCCGTAGTGCAGTATCAGCGGTGATGCGCCGCTTATCGTGGACGATCTCATTGATGCGACGCGGTGGCACACCAATGTCTATACAGCCAGCTTGTGCTGCGTGATGCCGAACCCCTCCAGGAAATCTTCCATGAGAACTTCCCCGGGGTGGATAGGTACCAACTTGTCCATGTGGTCAGTGGTAGTCAACGATCTCAACCTCCTCAGGACCGGCTGCGGTCCACACGAAGCAGATCCGCCACTGGTCATTGATTCTGATGCTGTACTGTCCCGCCCGGTCACCCTTCAGCCGTTCCAAGCGGTTCCCCGGAGGCAGCCGGGGTGGAGCCGTGGCCGATGTGGTCGTAGTGGATGAATTCATCGGCTGATGCGGGCTGCTGCTCCACATCGCGGACTGCAGTCTGGCTCTGGGCTGTGGCCATGCGCGAGGCTCCTTCTACACAGTGTCGAAGTTCTTCTGCTCTATTCTGCCAGATCCGTAGTCAGTCCCTCAGCTTTGCTTCCCAATCCTGTCTGGTGCTGTACACGCCGAGCACTTCCACTCGGGAACCGCGGACTCGGTAAATGACTTTGACCTGCTTCCTGAAAGTCACGGTCCTGTACCCAGGACCGAGATCTTCACGCTGTCGGTATGAGCCAGCCGAGTAGGTCAGCTTGTCGCAGAAAGTGCGAAACTTAGCTTCCCACGCATCAGCAGCGCTGATCCCACCTACGTCCGCCACATAGCACCAATGGTCAAAGATATGATTCTCGGCACGGAGCGACCAGCACAAGGTCGTATTCGCTCATGTCACTTCGGCGCGGCGCGCAAGCAGCTCACGCTTACGCTGCCCTACGCGAGCAAAGACCTGCTCAGTGGTAAGCCTAGCGTCGGGGTCTTCATCCAGTTCCTGAGCAGCAGCATGAACTTCAACCTCAACGAACCTGGTGAACCCCGGGGTGTCTCCTGCTTCCTCCAGCTCGTGGTCCACACTTTGACTGATGGCATCGTTGATGTCGGCATAGACACCCGCACGTACGCATTCCTCCAGGGCTTCGGCCACTTCTGCACTCAAAGTCACCGAGTACTGGCGCCTCGCAGTCATTTCAGACCTCCTATGGCTGATGACCTCAGTCTACTACTCTCCTAAGATTCCATACCCGGAAGCTTTGCAATAATGGGCCGAAAGCTGAGTCTCAGCTACTCCTTGTCAGCGGGTCGGCCCACCCTAGAAGTTCCATCGCCTCCGCAGGCTGACCCGGCCAGGCTTTAAACAGGTTCCGATGGAAGTTCCCACCTGGCCCCTGCCCGAACAGCTACTTCTTATCGGTGGGGTCATCGCCGTCGGAGAGGTCGTCCCACATGTCGATCTCATCGGGGTTCTCGGCCTGGGCCTCCCCGCGGGAGTACTTCTTGGTGGTCTTCTCATCGGACCAACCGGGTGAGAACAGCAGCATGGCCAGTGAGCCCAGGCTCAGCAGCCCGGAGCCGGCTAAGCCCATCCAGACCGCCCAGCCCACTGAGTACTGCCCGGCACGCTCGGTGGTGCCGGTGTGCTCGGCCAGGGCGGAGGCGGCGGCATCGGCCGGTGAGATGATCGCACCGAAGGTGCCGAACAGGGCCATCACCCCGGCACCCAGCAGCACTGCGGCGATCAGTCCGCGCACCCAGCGCCGCGCAATGCTGGCGGCCACGCCTCCGGCCACACCCACCAGACCCATGGTGCCCAGTGCTGGCGACATCTCCGCGCCCACCAGGGAGACTGAGCTGGTGGTGGCAGTCTCCGGCAGTCCGGTGACCCGCACCCAGGTCAGGGCGGTGGAGACCAGCAGCAGGATGGCGCCGAGCTGCACGACCAGGATCGTGTTGCGGCGCTGGAAGAAGTACGCGAGATAGCCCATTAGCCCACTAATCTATCAGCGGCCAGAACCGCTCTGAGCGGGGCAGCGGCCTTGTTCACGGTCTCTAGGCGTTCGGACTCATCCACGGAGTCGGCTACGATCCCGCCGCCGGACTGCACATAGGCTTTGCCGCCGGTGAGCACTGCGGTGCGGATCGCGATGGCCGCATCCATCCGTCCCGAGAGGTCAAAATAGCCCACCACTCCGCCGTAGACCCCGCGGGTGTGCGGCTCCCATTCGTCCAGCAGCTGCAGGGCCCTCGGCTTGGGCGCCCCGGAGAGGGTGCCTGCCGGGAAGGTGGCTGCCAGCACGTCATAGGGGGACGACGACGCCGCCACCTCCCCTTGGACATGGCTGGTCAGGTGCATCACGTGGCTGAAGTGCTCCACGGCCATGAACTTGGTGACCTCCACAGAGCCGGGCACACACACCTTAGCCAAATCGTTGCGGGCTAAGTCCACCAGCATGATGTGCTCAGCGCGTTCCTTCTCATCGGCCAGTAAGTCCTCGGCCAGCTCCACGTCCTCGGCGGGAGTCTTGCCGCGCGGCCGGGTGCCGGCGATCGGGTGGGAGACCACCTGCCGGTCAGCATCCAGGGTGACCAGGGCCTCTGGGGAGGCGCCCACCACCTGGTAGGGCTGCCCGGTGGGAGTCTGGAAGTGCATCAGGTACATATAGGGACTGGGGTTGAGCAGCCGCAGCATGCGGTACACGGAGAGCGCATCCACCGAAGTGGCCACCTCGAACCTGCGGGAGACCACAATCTGGAAGACCTCACCGTCCACAATGGCCTGTTTGGCCTTGCCCAGGGTGGCCAGGTATTCGTTCTGGCCCCAGCTCAGCTGCACCTTCTCCTGCAAGTCTTGTTCCACCTGCTGGGTCCAGTCGGGTTCAGCGGCGGCCAGCCCGGGTTCCACCGGGCGGGAGAGCTTCTCGCGCATGGCCCTCAGCCGGGCCACCGCGTCGCGGTATGCTCTCTCGGCCCCGGTGGGCTGACCATCCTTGTTGATGGCGTTTGCGATCAGGGTCACGGTGCCGTCACGGTTATCGTGCACCGCCAGATCGGAGACCAGGTTCATGGCCAGCTCGGGCAGCCCCAAACCGTCTTCCGGTGGGTTCGGCAGCTTCTCCCACTGGCGGACCACGTCCCAGCCCACATAGCCCACTAATCCGGAGGCCAGGTGCGGCAGTTCCTCTGCGAAGGCCCGGCTGCCCAAGAACTCCAGGGTCTGGCGCAGCACCTCAGCGCTGGGCCCCTCGGTGGGGGCCCCGGCCGGCGGGGTGCCGATCCAGCGGGCCTGCCCGTTCTGCTCACTCAGCGTGGCCAGGGAGTTCACCCCGATGAAGCTGTGCCGGGACCAGGCGGCCCCGGGGGCGGCGGACTCCATGAGAAAGCTGCCGGGTTTGCTGCCGCCGGTCTCATCGGTGGCCAGCGCCCAGTAGATGCTCAGCGGGGTGTGCCTATCGGCCAGCAGGGTCATGGTCACCGGAATCACCCGGTGCGCCCCGGCCAGCTGGAGGAACTCCTTCTGGGCGGGCACCACAACGCCTAAGGACTTCATCAGCTGATCTCCCCCTCTGTGAAGCAGGTGGGCTGACCGGTGTGGCAGGCCGGTCCGATCTGTTCGACCTGCAGCAGCACGGTGTCAGCATCGCAGTCCAGGGCCACCGAGCGCACGTGCTGAATGTGCCCGGAGGTCTCACCCTTGACCCATAGCTGGTTGCGCGAGCGTGACCAGTAGGTGCCGCGGCGGGTCTCCAGGGTGGCGGCCAGCGCCTCGGCGTTCATCCAGGCCAGCATGAGCACCGCGCCGGTCTCAGCATCCTGGGCGATGGCCGGCACCAGGCCCGCACTGTTGTAGTTGACTTCTGGGATCACCTGACCGGGTACCCCGCTTTCCGGATCTCGTCTTTTACCCGGGCGATCATATCCACCGGGCCGAAGTGGAACATACTGGCGGCCAGCACCGCATCGGCTCCGGCTGCGATGGCCGGTGGGAAGTGCTCGGGCTCACCGGCCCCGCCGGAGGCGATCAGCGGCACCCGGGTCACCGCCCGGACCGCGGCGATCATCTCCAGATCGAATCCGGACTGGGTGCCGTCGGCATCAATGCTGTTGAGCAGGATCTCCCCCACCCCACGCTGGCTTGCCTCGGCGATCCAGTCCAGGGCGTCGATACCGGTGCCCTTGCCTCCGCCGTGAGTGGTGACCTCGAACCCGGATTCGGTGTTCAGGCTGCGCCGGACATCAGCAGAGAGCACCAGCACCTGGTTGCCGAACCGGGCGACGATCTCGTTGATCACCGCCGGCCGGGCCACCGCAGCGGTGTTGATGGAGACTTTATCCGCACCGTGCTTGAGCAGCCGGTCCACATCCTCCACGCGGCGCACTCCCCCGCCTACGGTCAGCGGGATGAACACTTCCTGCGCGGTGCGGGTGACCACCTCGTAGGTGGTCTCACGGCTGTCGGTGGAGGCGGTGACGTCTAAGAAGGTCAGCTCATCGGCCCCGGCCAGGTTGTAGCGCTGGGCCAGCTCCACCGGGTCCCCGGCATCGCGCAGCTTCTCGAAGTTCACGCCTTTGACCACCCGGCCGGCGTCCACGTCTAAGCAGGGGATGACTCGTACGGCAAGGCTCATCGCTATACCCGGCAGGCGTGGATGGTGGTGACCAGGATGGCCCGAGCGCCGAGGTCGTAGAGCTCGTCCATCAGCTGGTTGGTCTTCTTGGCCGGGACCATGGAGCGCACCGCCACCCAGTCCTTATCGGCCAGCGGCGAGATGGTGGGCGATTCCAGGCCGGGGGTGATGGCTGCTGCGGCCTCCAGGTCGGTGCGGCGGATGTCATAGTCCATCATCACGTACTGGCGGGCCACCAGGACCCCCTGGAGCCGGCGGATGAGGCGGCCGGTGGCACGCTCAATAGCCTCGGCGTCGTCGTTCTGGGCGCCTTTTCCGGAGATCAGGATCGCCTCTGAGAGCATCACCGGGTCCCCGAAGGTCTCCATCCCGGCGGCCTTGAGCGTATTGCCGGTCTCCACCACATCGGCGATGGCATCGGCCACCCCGAGCCGCACCGCGGACTCCACGGCCCCGTCCAGGTGGACCACGTCCACATTGGGGATGCCCTGGGTCTGGAACCAGTGGGTGAGCAGGGCGTCATAGCTGGTGGCCACGCATTTGCCGGCCAGATCAGCGGCTGTGCTGAACTGTCCGCGGGGTCCGGCCAGCCGGAAGGTAGAGCGGCCGAAGCCCAGCCCCATGATCTCGCTGGCACCGGTCTCCACCCGGGCGTCCTGGAAGAGATCGCGGCCGGTGATGCCCACATGCAGGATGCCGGAGCCTACGTAGACGGCCACATCGCGGGGGCGCAGGTAGAAGAACTCGATGCCGTTCTCATCGTCCACCAGCACCAGTTCTTTGCGGTCGCGGCGCTGCAGGTAGCCGGCCTCGGAGAGCATGGCCATGGCTGCCTCGGAGAGCGCGCCCTTATTGGGTACGGCCACCCGCAGCATGTCCCCGTTGCGCGGTGCCATCAGTGGTTCAGTCACAGGTGCGGGCCTCTCTCAAAGGTAGCGGTAGACGTCGGCGGGGCTGATCCCCTTGGCGAGCATCATGACCTGCAGATGGTAGAGCAGCTGGGAGATCTCCTCGGCGGCGGCGGCCTCCGATTCGTATTCGGCGGCCATCCAGACCTCGGCGGCCTCCTCAACGATCTTCTTGCCGATCTGGTGCACCCCGGCATCCAGGGCTGCGACAGTGCCGGAACCCTCCGGGCGTTCGGCGGCCTTGCGGGCCAGTTCGGCGTAGAGATCCTCAAAACTTTTCATTGTCACTAGCTTATCTCCCCCGGCGGAGCCGGTTTGAGGCGTGCAGGTCGGCGCCGGTGCAGCCGGTCGGCGCCGGTGCGGGCCTGGCTCGGGGTCACCTGCGGCCGGGACCAGCTCAGCGCAGTCTGGCCAGTTCTGCCGCGGCGGCGACTGCGGCGTGGGCGGCCTCGTAGCCCTTGTCCTCCTTGGAGCCTTCCAGTCCGGCCCGGTCCAGGGCCTGGGCCTCATCATCGCAGGTGAGCACACCGAATCCGACCGGGGTTCCAGTCTCCACCGAAACAGTGGTCAGCCCCTGGGTGGCCGCCGAGCAGACGTAGTCGAAGTGCGGGGTGCCGCCCCGGATCACCACCCCCAGGGCGATCACCGCCTCATGGGTCTTCGCAGCCCCGGCTGCCAGGACCGGCAGTTCGAAGCTGCCGGGGGCACTCAGGTGGGTGAGGGCGTCCTCGGGGATGCCGATCTCTGCCAGGAACCGGCGGGCACCGGTAGTAAGCCCGTCCATGACCTGGGTGTGCCAGCGGGAGGCGACGATGGCGACCCGGAAGTCTTGGGCCGCCTGCCGCAGCCGGGTCAGCTCGGCGGGGTCGATGGCGAGGGCTCCGGCTCCGCTCATGGCTGGGTTTCTCCTTGTTCGTTGAGGACCAGGTGATCGAGCATATGGGCCATCCGGTCACGTTTGGTGCGCAGGTAGCGTTCATTGTGGGGCCCGACGGCGCCGCTGCTGGGCAGTTGTTCCACAGCCAGCCCGGTTGCCGCCAGGGCTTGGACTTTGGCCGGGTTGTTGGTCAGCAGCTGCAGGCTGGTGATTCCGGCTGAGTGCAGGATGGCAGCGGCTCCGGTGAAGTCGCGCAGCTCGGCGGCCAGGCCCAGCATCTCATTGGCCTCCACCGTGTCTGCGCCCTGCTCCTGGAGCTTATAGGCGCGCAGCTTATTGGCCAGTCCGATGCCTCGGCCCTCGTGCCCACGCAGGTAGAGCAGATGGCCGCCGTGTTCGTGGATGGTCTCCAGTGCGGAGGCCAGTTGGGAGCCGCAGTCGCAGCGGTGGGAGTGCAGCACATCGCCGGTGAGGCATTCCGAGTGCAGCCGGACCAGGGGTTTCTCCGGGTGCCGGGCGGTGGGGCTTGCGGCAGTCCGGGGCGGGGCGCTGAGCAGCAGGTGCTCATGCCCGGTGGTGTGCTCGGTCCAGACCTGGGCGGTGAAGATGCCGAAGTCGGTGGGCAGGGTGACCACCGGGCCGCCGGTGACCAGTTTGGCGGCCTCCTGCTTCGGTGCCTCCCAGGAGGTGAGGTAGGACTCGCGGACCGCCTGCGGGCTGGGGGTGCCGCCGCGGTACTCGATGAGATCGGCGATGCTGATCAGTGCCAGCTCGTGGGTGTCGGCGAATTCGCGCAGGGCGGGCAGGCGCATCATGGATCCGTCGTCGTGGACCAGTTCGGCGATGACTCCGACCTCCGGGTGCCCGGAGAGTCGGCAGAGGTCTACGGCGGCCTCGGTGTGCCCGTCACGGCCCAGCACTCCTGCGGGGTCGGCGATGAGCGGGAACATGTGTCCGGGCCGGGTGAGGTCGGCTGCTGCGGTCTCGGGGTCTGCGAGCGCGCGGGCGGTGATGGCCCGGTCAGCGGCGCTGATCCCAGTGGAGGTGACTGCGGCGGCGTCGCAGCTGAGGGTGTAGGCGGTGCCCTTGGGGTCCTGGTTCTCGGTGACCATGGGCGGCAGGTTCAGGTGGCGGGCCCGTTCGCCGGTCATCGGCAGGCAGATCACCCCGGAGCTGTATCGGATGGTGAAGCCCATCAGTTCCGGTGTGGCTGCTGCGGCGGGGAAGATCAGGTCGCCTTCGTTCTCCCGGTCGGCGTCGTCCACCACCACTACGGGGCGGCCTGCGGCCAGCTGGTTCAGGGCGACTTCCACCGGGTCCAGGATGGGCGCGGGGGTGCGGGGTTGGGGCACCACAGGCAGCTGCACAGCGGCAGAATCTTCGGAGTACCCCGCGTTTTCGGAATCACTACGGGCGATCAGACGGTGCAGTTCCGAAAAGTCCGGGAAGCTCGGGGATGGCTGGGCATTCGGCGCCGAGCTGAAGCCGAGCATCCGCTTGACATACTTGGCCAGCACATCGACCTCGATGTTCACGTTGCTGCCGATCTGTTTCTCTCCCAGGGTGGTCTCGGCCAGGGTGGCGGGGATCAGGCCCACCTCGAACCATGCGGTGCTGGTCCCGGCGGTCTGATCTGCTCCGACCGCGGTCACCGTCAGGGAGACGCCATCAATGGCGATGGAGCCTTTCTCCGCGATGTACCCGGCCAGATGGGCTGGCACGCTGAAGCGATGGCGGCCGTCGTTGAGGTCCCGGTCGGTCAGGGCGCCGATGCCGTCCACATGGCCTTGGACCACATGTCCGTCCAGCCGGGCGCCGGCGGGCAGGCAGCGTTCCAGGTTGACCCAGTCGCCTGCGCCCAGCTCGCCGAAGGTGGTGCGTTTCAGGGTTTCGGGAATCAGCTCCACGGTGAGCTGCTCGCCGCTGATCTCCACCGCGGAGACGCAGACCCCGTTGACTGCGATGGATCCGCCCAGGGCGAGCTCTGCCACATGCCCGGGGGCTTGGAAGCTGAGTCGCTCCACGCCTTTGGCCGGGTCGGGGCTGCGTTCGATGATGCGCCCGGTGCCGGTGATGATGCCGGTGAACATTCAGCGGGCTCCTTTCGGGTCTGGCTGAAGGTGGATGCAGACGTCGTTGTCCATGATGGTGGTGGGTCCGCCATCGGCGGTGTCCAGGGCGAACTGCCGGGCCTCGGCCAGGGTGGTGACCCCGATGTCGCCCAGGCTGGCCCGGCCTGCGCCCAGGATCAGCGGGGCGGTGTAGAGGAAGATCTCGTCCACCAGATCTGCGGTGAAGAACGCGGAGAGCACCGACTGGCCGCCCTCCACCAGCACGTGTTTGACCGGGTGGCCGTGGTGGCTGGTGCCGGCCAGGGTCTGCAGGGCCGTCAGGGGGTCACGGGTGCGCAGCTGCAGCCAGCCCTGCCCCTCAGCCTGCCCCTGTTTCAGCTGGGCGGTCTGGTGGATCTCCCGCAGGCCCATCACGGTGCGCAGCGGCTGGTGCTCGGTGGGGCTGCCGTTGGAGTCCCGTGCGGTGAGCCGCGGGTCGTCAATCTCGGCGGTGTTGGTGCCCACCAGGACGGCGTGCACCCGCTGCCGGATGCTGTGGGTGTGCTGTCGGGAGACTGCCGAGGTGATCCACTGGCTGGTGCCGTCGGCGGCGGCGATCCGCGCGTCGATGCTCTGGGCCAGGTGCACGGTGACGAAGGGGCGGCGCTGGGCTGCGGCCCGGTTCCACCGGTGGTTGAGCTGGGTGCATTCTTCCCCCAGTACCCCGAGGGCGACCTCTGCTCCCCTGCCGCGTAGCAGCTCGGCTCCGCCGCCGTTGGGTGAGGGGTCGGTGGCCCCGACCACCACCCGGGGGATTCCGGCCTGACTGATCAGGTCGGTGCAGGCCGGTTGGCGCCCGTAGTGGGTGCAGGGTTCCAGGGTGGTGTAGAGGGTGGTGCCGGAGAAGTCGGTGATCCCGGCCGCCTGTGCCTTGGTGAGGCAGTCGCGTTCGGCGTGGAAGGTGCCGGCACCCTGGTGGTATCCGGTGGCCAGGACGCGCTGGGGTGAGCCGGCGCCGTCGTACTCTGTGTGGTCCACCAGCACGGCGCCGACCAGAGGGTTCGCTCCGCGAGGGCCGGCCAGGGCTGCGTTGAGGGCAGTGGCCATGATGGCGCTGGATGTCTGGGCGGGGCCCACTGCAACTCCTTCTGCGCTACTCCCATCCAGACTGTGACTGTCGGTGCTGGAGTTCCACCAGCTCAACCCCTCGGACGGCGAGGGGGTCGCGGACTGTGACCGCCGGTTCGGAGTTTCACCGATCCCGTAGCGCTTGCGAGCGGATGACGAGATTCGAACTCGCGACCCTCACCATGGCAAGGTGATGCTCTAGCCAGCTGAGCTACATCCGCGTGGTTCCTCTTGCGAGGTTCCGTGCGTGATACTGGGATCGAACCAGTGACCTCTTCCGTGTCAGGGAAGCGCGCTACCGCTGCGCCAATCACGCCTTAAGGCCTGTTGAGCCTCGAGGTGAGGACGGGATTCGAACCCGCGTATACGGTTTTGCAGACCGCTGCCTAACCACTCGGCCACCCCACCATATTGGGATTCGTGTCCTTCGAGCGGATGACGAGATTCGAACTCGCGACCCTCACCATGGCAAGGTGATGCTCTAGCCAGCTGAGCTACATCCGCATGTTGTTGAACCGTCTGAAGCGCCGGTTCGACGACATGACACTCTAACCCAGGTCGGCTCGAATGGTCCAATCGCAGCAGCCAGGTTCCCGTCTCCTGAGGACATGTCAGACTGTTTCACTATGACTGACCCGCAGCTTGCCCATGCCACCGAGTTCGGGCGGATGTATTCGCGTTCGCTCTCCACTGCCCCGGAGGTTCCCTCGATCACTACGGTGATCGCCCAGGAGGCTCAGGATATGACCGGTTGGGCGGGGCATATGGCCGCCACTGAGCTGATCAATGACACCCGGCTGAACGGGGCCTCTCCCACGGAGCTGCGGAACCTGGCCCGCCAGGCCTCCTCGGCTGCGGAGCGGTTCCGGGATGCCGCCGCGGCCCGCGGGGATCGGGTGCATCACTATGCCGAGCAGGTGGCGCTGGCTGCGTTGGGTCAGCAGAATGATCACGACACCGCCCGCGCTACCTTGGCAGAGCACGGAGAGTCCGGTTTCGCTGACCGGTTTGATCAGTGGTGGGAGCTCTTTGGTGTGCGGCCCTTGGCCGCGGAGGTCACTGTCTGGAACCAGACGGTGGGCTATGCCGGGACCCTGGACCTGGTGGCTGAGATCGGTGGGCGCAGGTGCATCCTGGATTTCAAGACCAAGGGGGTGGGCCGGGACGGTCGGGCCAAGCCGGTGCGGGATTCGGTGGTGATGCAGCTGGTGGCTGGGATGCGCGCTGAGGAGCAGCTGGTTGATGCCGCCTCCGGGGCGTGGGAACCTTGGCCCTACCGAGAGGGTGATCAGCCGGTGCTGCTGGCGGTGGCGATCTCCGAGGCCGAGGTGGTGCCGGTACAGGCTGATCCGTCCTGTCTGCGGGCCCATTGGCGGAAGTTCTGGGCGCTGCGCCAGGTGTGGGAGCATTCGCGCACGGTGACCGAGCAGGGCCGGGCGCTGCGTCCGATCGGTCCGCCGCCGCAGTGATGCCGGTTGCAGTGATGACAGAATGAAGACCATGCCCGTTCTTGATATCCGGCAGATCGGCGATCCGGTCCTGCGCAGTCCCGCCTCCGAAGTCCCTGAGATCGATGGGCGCATCCGTAAGCTGGTGCAGGATATGTATCTGACCAATGAGAAAGCCGGTGGGATCGGCATTGCTGCACCTCAGGTGGGGGTCGGGCTGCGCATCTTTACCTGGGATGTAGAAGGCAGCAGGGGTGCGGTGATCAACCCGCGTGTGGAGCTCTCCGGAGACCCCGGATTCGTTCCCCGTCCCCGGGATCAGGAGCCGGATGCAGTGCTGCGTGAGGGTTGCCTCTCGGTGCCCGGCCACATCTATGGCCCGGTGGCCCGCTGCCCGCAGGCGGTGCTCACCGGTCTTAGGGAGGATGGCAGCCCGCTGCGTGTGGAGGCCACCGGATTGCTGGCCGCCTGTTTCCAGCATGAGCTCGACCACCTGGACGGCAAGCTGTTCCTGGATCGGCTGACCGGTGAGCATAAGAAGCAGGCTTTCCGCGCCCTGCGGAGCGGGGCCGCGGTATGAGCAGATTGAAGCCTTTGAACCGGATTGTCTTTGCCGGCACCCCGCAGATTGCTGCCGATGTGCTCCATGAGCTGATCACCGCCATTGCCAGCGGCAATGTGGACGCCAGTATCGCCGGGGTGCTGACCCGTCCGGATGCCCCGGTGGGCCGCCGCCGCACCCTGACTCCTTCCCCGGTGGCGCAGGTGGCCACCGATGCCGGGCTTCCGCTGATCAAAACGGCATCAATCGACGACGGCGTGCTCGCTGCCCTGCGTGCCCTCAAACCTGAGCTGGGGGTGGTGGTCGCCTATGGTGCCCTGCTCCCGCAGGCCGCACTGGCTGTCCCGTCCCGCGGCTGGGTGAACCTGCACTATTCGGATCTGCCTAAGTACCGGGGGGCGGCGCCGGTGCAGCATGCGATTCTCAACGGGGAGCCGACCACCGCGGCCACTATCTTCCAGCTGGAGAAGGGCATGGACACCGGTCCTATTCATGCTGCACGCACCTATGAGATTCCGGAGCTGACTTCGGCTGGTGAGGTGCTGGAGGATCTCACCTCCTTGGGCTCACGGATGCTGCAGGAGCTGATCCCGAACCTGCTGGACGGCTCGGCACAGCCGGTGCCGCAGACCGGGAAGCCGAGCTTCGCCCCGAAGCTGCGCCGGGAGGATGCCTTCATCGATCCTGCTCAGCCTGCCGAGCAGGTGGTGAACCGGATCAATGCGACTATCCCCGAGCCCGGCGCCTGGACGCTGAACGGGCAGAGCCGGATCAAACTGGGTGTGGCCCGGATCTTCCACGGCAGTTTGGAGACTCAGCCGGGAGCTGTTCAGCTGATCAGCTCAGACCGGCACTCTGGGGAGCAGGTTGTGGTGATGACCGCCGGCAACGGCAAGGGTGCTGCACTGACCCGGGTGCAGCCGGCCGGCAAGCAGATGATGCGTGCCGTTGACTGGCTGCGCGGCCAGCAGGGCGATGTGCGTCTGGGAGGCATCGGGTGAGCGGGCAGCAGGGCCGTGGGGAACGCAGCCAGGACCGGCGCAATGCCAAGGGCCGCCAGAGGAACCGCGGTGGTAAGCGTGACTTCAGCCGCTCTGCGCCTTCTCAGCGGACCCGGCGGGCTGATCCGGCCCGGTTGGTGGCGTTCCGGGTACTGCGGGCTGTGGCGATGGATGATGCCTACGCCAACCTGGTGCTGCCCCATGAGATCCGCAGAGCGAAGCTCGATAAGCGCGATGCTGCTTTCGCCACTGAACTGACCTATGGCGCACTGCGCGCCCAAGGCACCTATGATGCGATCCTGACCCAGAATGTGGACCGCGAACTGGCTGAGTTGGATCCCCCGGTGCTCAACGCTCTGCGGCTGGGGACTCATCAGCTGCTGGCGATGCGGGTGGATGATCATGCTGCGGTCAATGAGACCGTGGGCCTGGTCCGCGACCAGGTGGGCACGGGCCCTTCTGGGCTGGTCAACGCGGTGCTGCGCAGGGTCAGTGAGAAGAGCCTGGAGGGCTGGCTGGATCAGCTGACCGCTGAGACTGGGGAGGTGGATTCCCTGGCACTGCGCTATGCCCATCCGCGGTGGGTGGTCCGCGCCCTGCGCCAGTCGCTGAAGCTGCACGGCCGATTGAGCCAAGACAAGCCCGGAACGCATTCTGAGTCTTCCGAGGTGGCTGAGGGCAGTGAGCACAGTGCCGGCCGCAGCGATGATCTGGAGCAGCTGCTTCAGGCCGACAATCTTGCCCCTGTGGTGCATCTGGTGGGTCTGCCCGGTCAGCTGCAGCCCGGGGGCGGAGAATCCTTGGAGCAGGCCGCTGAGGCTGGGGCCAAGCCTTCGGAGCTGATTGAGGGTGCGGCGATGTTCCGCGGCGGCGATATCGGCCGGCTTCCCGGGGTGGCTGAGGGCACTTTGCGGGTGCAGGACATCGGTTCCCAGTGGATCGCCCGGGCACTGGCTGAGCCAGCGGTGGCCCCTGATGAGCGGTGGCTCGATCTCTGCGCCGGTCCTGGCGGCAAGGCTGCTCTGCTGGCTGCCCTGGCCGCGGAGTATCAGGTACATCTGCTGGCCAATGAGCCGGCACCGCACCGGGCGGAACTGGTGCAGAAGGCACTGGCCCCTATCCCGCAGGAGGCCTGGAGTGTCCGCGTTGAGGATGGCCGCAGGATCAGTGAGTATGGCCCCAGCTTTGATCGGATCATTGTCGATGCCCCTTGTACCGGTCTGGGTGCGCTGCGGCGTCGTCCTGAATCCCGCTGGCGGCGGCAGCCTGGTGACTTGGCAGAGCTGACTGTGCTGCAGGAGCAGCTGCTGGATGCAGCGGTCTCGGTGCTGGCCGAGGATGGTCTGCTGGCCTATGTGACCTGTTCTCCGCATGCCGCTGAGACTCTGGTCCAGGTGGAGGACGCGTTGAAGCGGCATCCTGACCTGGAGCTGTTAGATGCTCACGAGCTGATGGAGAATGTCGCCTTACCTGCCGGCCAGGAGCTGATCCGCTCCCGGCCTGAGCCGGTTGGTGAGATCGTGGCCAAGACTGTCCAACTCTGGCCGCATATCCACGGCACTGATGCCATGTTCTTTGCGCTGTTCAGGAGAGAGGCACCATGACGGCTATCCATCCGAGTATCCTCAGTGCTGACTTCGCCAACCTGGCCGCCGAACTGACCCGCATCCCTTCGGCCGATGCGGTCCATGTGGATGTGATGGATAACCATTTTGTACCCAACCTGACGATCGGGCTGCCGGTGGTGGAGGCGATCCGCAGGGTCACCCACCTGCCGCTGGATATCCATTTGATGATCGAGGACGCCGACCGCTGGGCTCCTCAGTACGCCCAAGCTGGTGCTGAGTCGGTGACTTTCCATGTGGAGGCTGCGGCCAAGCCTGCTCAGGTGGCCCGGGATCTGCGCTCCAATAGTGCCAAGTCAGCGATGGCGGTCAAACCGGGCACCGAGCTTGAGCCGCATCTGGGTCTGCTGGGCGAATTGGACATGCTGCTGATCATGACTGTGGAACCGGGTTTCGGCGGGCAGAGCTTCATTGATGAGATGCTGCCTAAAATCGCCGCTGCCCGAAAGGCCTCCGACGATCTCGGCGGCCGGATTGCCGTGCAGGTGGACGGGGGCATCAACGCGGAGACCATTCGCCGTGCTGCCGAGGCTGGGGCGGATACCTTTGTGGCCGGCTCCGCGGTCTATGCCGCAGATGACCCCGATGCCGCCATCGCTGACCTCCGCGGCCTGACTGGTGAGCTGAGGTGACCAGCTGGCACCCATCCCCTGGCAGCCGGTGGCGCCCGCGTTCTGGCGCCCCACCACTGGCTGGTGGATGCGCCCAGCTTCAGGCTGCATCTGAGCAGGTGGCATCTGCGGTTGCCCAGGCAGGCGGCGGGTCTGGTGATGTCTGCCCCAAAGAGTGACTGCCGGCGTCGGGCGCTGGCTGGGCCATTTGCCCCGGCGGGTCGGGGCCGGCTTCCGGCAGCAGGCCGTGGCCTTTCAGCTCGTGGTGGGTGTGGCAGAGCACCCAGGAGTTCTCTGCGTCAGTGGCCCCGCCGGTCTCGTGACTGGTCTTGTGGTCTACTTCTGCTCGGAATCCAGGTTCTGTGCACCCGTGGGCCTGACACTGTTTGTCTCTCAGAAGTATTCCGGTGCGCAGGTTGCCGGTGACGAATCGGGCGGTGGATGAGGTCTCCAGCAGGTTCGGGAGGGCAAGAATCTGCTCCGCCAGTTCAGAAGTGGCAGATGCGTGAGCTTCGGTGCCCTCTGTCAGACCGGTGAGTGGGTTCTTCTTGCCGACCTTCACGATTCGTTCCGCCCGTTGGGCGCCGCCGGGGTTTGCGGTAGTGCCGGTGAGGTAGTAGGTGTTCTTCGCGGCCGGGTCGGTGGCGATGCGGCGTGCCTCGGCGGCGGGAATGGTGAACCGCCCGTCACTGGCAACCGCAGGTGCTTCAGAGGCGCCGGTGAGAGTATCCAAAGGCACTGTGATGTTGATGGTGGCTCCTACCCGGACGGGGATGGCGCCTTCTGCGCAGCTGGTCTCGCCTGTGGACCCGGCTTCTAACCATGCTGTGAGGATGTCTGCCATGCGATTGGGGTAGCTCGCTTCCTCAGTCCCGGACCGCTCGGAGACCTTGACATCCTCCTCACCGGTGTAGGTTCCGGTAGCGAGTTTCTGCTTGCGCGGCATAGTCTTTGCTGCGGCGTGGAGGTCCTGCTCCAGTGGGGCCAGGGTCATGGTGGGAAGCACTGCCCGCAAAGTGGACAAGCCGTTGTCATGATGGATGATGTCCACCCTGCGGTGATTCTTTGCCCGCTCATAGCGGCGCTGGTGCCCTTCTGGGTCTTGATGGGCAACGAAGTCTCGGATCTGCTGGGCCAGGGTGTTCTTATTCTCTCCGGGTGCCACCGGAGCAAAGTGGGCATCCAGCTCTGCGGTGAGCCCACGTTGTGCTTCAGGGTGACCAGAGCAAGTTTCGATGAGGTCACCTGCCCCGGCGGCGATCTTCTGCACCCGGAGGAAGTCAATCTGTCCTGTGCAGTAGGTTTCCCACACATGGGGAAGCCATTCCCGTGCGGTACTCGCGGTGCTGAGCATTCGGCGCACTTCATGATCGGTGACTCCGAGAAGCACTGCGGCCTGGTGATGGATCGCTTTCAGAGCTGCTTCGCGTGTGAAGGTGTGCTGTAAGCGTTGTTCATCCTCGGCCAGGCGCCGGTCCCGGTACTCCAACAGGTGGGTGATCTTCTGCGCTTCGGCCTGTCGGCTGGCAGTCTCCGCTTCCCAGGCCGCGGCAAGCTCTGGCTGCGCTGCCAGGGATTCGTAACCTTCAGGCAGCACTCGCGGCTGGTCGGTTGTTGCCGACGCCTCAAGGAGTGCTGGGTTCGCGCTCATAGTCTAATTCTATCCTTCTAGTGACCACAATTCAAGGTTTTATGCGAATATCTCTTCGGTTATTCATTCCACCCATGCTGTAAACCTTCGTTATGTTCTTCTGTGGTTCACACTACCGCAAGGGTCGGAAATGCTTCCGATCCAGCAGACAGAAGAGAAACGAACTGCCGGGCCGCACAGCCTCTGCCCAGCCAGTTCAGCGGCTATGCTTGATCAGGAAGCAGTCCCGAACAGTTGGAGGATCCTGTTGAAGGTTTTGGTCACCGGCGGGGCCGGGTACATCGGTTCGGTGGTCACTCAGCAGCTGCTCCGGCGGGGGCACCATGTGGTGGTTCTGGACAACCTCGCCAAGGGGCACCGCGACGCCGTCTCATCAGAGGCTGAGTGGCACCAGGGAGATATCACCGATGCCGGCCAGGTCCTCGACTCCAGTTTCGATGCGGTGGTCCACCTGGCTGCCAAATCACTGGTGGGCGAATCGGTGGCCCACCCTGAGCGCTACTGGCACGGCAACATCGTGGCTACTTTGAAACTGCTTGATACCGTGCGTGAGGCCGGTGTGCCCCGGTTCGTGTTCTCCTCAACGGCTGCGGTGTACGGCAATCCCCTGCCGGATCTGCCCGGCGGACTGATCACTGAAGAGCATCCCACCATGCCGATCAACCCCTATGGGGCCTCCAAGCTGGCCATTGATCATATGCTGGCGGCCGAGGCCCAGGCTCACGGGCTGGGGGCGGTGAGCCTGCGCTATTTCAACGTGGGAGGCGCTTCGGGCCGGCTGCGTGAGCGCCATGATCCGGAGACTCACCTGATTCCGAATCTGCTCAACACCCTGCGCCATGGCGGCGAACCTGCTCAGCTGTTCGGCACTGACTATCCCACCGCAGATGGCACAGCGATCCGCGACTACATCCATATCCTTGACCTGGCTGAGGCTCATCTGCTGGCTTTGGAGTGGGTCGCACCCGGAGGCCACGAGGTGTTCAACCTGGGCACTGGCACTGGCTCCAGCGTCCGGGAGGTGATCCAGGCTGTGCAGCAGGCTACCGGTCGGGAAGTGCCTGTGGTGGAGAAGCCCCGGCGTGCTGGTGATCCGCCGGTGTTGGTGGCGTCGGCGGCAAAGGCCGGCAGGATTCTAGGCTGGTCTCCTCAGTACACGCTTCACGAGATCATCACCCACGCCTGGTCGGCTGAATAAGCTCGAAGACCACGACGCCGCCCCACGCACTTACCCAGCTCCTAGTTCCCAGAGTGCACTCATCGGTAGGGCTCGGTAATTAGGGCCGAATGGTAGCGTCTGAGTTCCGGTGTAGAGGACCACTCCGGCAAGCAGGTCATCGCCGATGCGTTCGTGCAGGTGCTTGATCCCGGAAAAGTCCTGACCTCGAACCGTGGATGAAGACTTGACCTCGATCGCCACCACTTGGCCACGTCTGTTCTCCAGCACAATATCGACCTCGACATTGTCCTTGGTCCGGTAGTGGAACATCTCCACCCGGGCCTGCGACCACTCCAACTGGCGAGCGATCTCCATAGCTGCGAAGTTCTTCATCAGCCCACCAAGCTCCTTGTCCTGCCGGCGCAGACCCCGCACATCGAGGTCCAGGAGATTGGCAGCCACGCCCGTGTCTACAAAAGCCAGCTTCGGCGTACGTACAGCCCGTGCGCTGATGCTGCGTGACCACGCCGGAATACGTTTGATCAGAAAGACTTCCTCCAGCAGAACGATGTAGCGGTCCACTGTACTTTTGGGCAAACCCAGGTCTGAGGCCAAGCTTCCCGGCACCAGGATCTGGCCTGCCCGTGCTGCGAGCATCCGCACCAAAGCCCGCATTTCTGGGCCTCGCTGTATCTCGGAGATCTGAACCACGTCACGGTTGATCAGGTCTGAGACATAATCATCCAAGAACCGAGCACGGCGACGGCTGCTACGTCCCACTGCCTCGGGGAACCCTCCCCTCAGGATCCGCTCCAAGTAGCCGTCCTTAGTCTCCTCAGCCTCATACTAAGACACGTGTAAGTATGTCGACTGTTTGAGGGTATGCTCTGGGAGACTGGAGTATGCGCAATAACGATGGCCGCAAGATCGATCATCACACCCTGGAGGTGCTGCGGCTTCGGGCTATCGACCAGGTCGCTGAGGGTCAACATCCTGAGGAGATTGCCGCA
>NZ_VWNF01000001.1 GCF_008711175.1 Nesterenkonia ebinurensis | reverse complement strand
GTGCCTACTGCGATGAAATGCACATCAGCCCAGGAGCCGATCTGGTCCATGCTGGTGGTGAAGCGCAGCCGGCCGGTATCGACGTGTTTGCGGATCAGCTCCGGTAGCCCGGGCTCATGGAAGGGCAGCTGGCCTCTGGAGAGTGAATCGATCTTCTCCGGGTCTACGTCCACGCCGATGACGTTGAATCCCAGTTCGGCCATACACGCGGCATGGGTGGCACCCAGATACCCGGTACCGATCACACTGATGTTCTCCACTTGAGCAGTCATACCGGCTATCCTAAGCGGTCAGCAGGCGCAACTGGTGAGATGTGAGCCACGTGACGCGCCGACTCTGGGGAGCGCACCTTGGGTTCGAGCTTGGGTTCGAGCTTGCGTTCGGTGGTCACCTATGACGATAAATCAGGTCAAAAACACGCCGAATTGTCGTTGCAAGGGGCCACCGAACGGAGTGGGAGGGTGCTCTCGGGGTCAGGCCAGCTCATTTGAGCTCAGTTTCCGGATTTATGCGCACCAGTTCGGTGAGCTGATGGGCCGCCCCCACCACGGAACTGGCGAACTTGCGTCCTGGCTGGCGGGAGAGCCGCTCGATGGGCCCGGAGATCGAGACCGCAGCGATCACCCGTCCGGAGGGCCCGCGCACCGGGGCTGAGACCGAGGCGACCCCCGCCTCACGCTCACCCAGAGATTCGCCCCAGCCGCGGCGCCGGACACCAGCCAGCACAGTGGGGGTGAACCGGGCGCCCTGCAGGCCCTCCACCAGTCGCTCATGATCCTCCCAGGCCAGCAGCACCTGCGCCGCCGACCCGGCCTTCATGGACAGCTGGGTGCCCACTGGAATCGAGTCGCGAAGCCCGATGGGGCGTTCGGCTGAGGCCACGCACACCCGGGCATCGCCCTGCCGCCGGAAGATCTGGGAGGACTCCCCGGTGACATCGCGCAGCTTCAGCAGAATCGGACCGGCTGCGGAGACCAGCTGGTCATCCCCGGCCGCAGTGGCCAGCTCCTCCATCCGGGAGCCGATCACATAGCGTCCGCGCACATCACGGGCCAGGAACCGGTGGTGCACCAGGGCGCTGGCCAGCCGGTGCACCGTGGGTCGGGCCAGGCCGGTGCACTCCACCAGCTGGGCCAGGGTGGCCGGGCCGGCCTCCAGGGCGTCCATAATCATCACCGACTTATCGATGACGCCGATGCCTGAGGGGGAGCGCAGCGTGGCGAGCCCCTCGGGGCTGGCGCCGCCCTGCGCAGCAGTCTTCTGAGCCATGGTGAACAGTTTATACGCAGGTCTCACATAATGAGACCTGCACGCGGTGCTCTAGAGCCTTCCAGGCAACAGTGGTTCCCTATAAGTGACGCCCTACCGGGCGAGGCGCCGTCGTTCTTCACCACCATGAAAACCCACGACGGCGCCCATAAGACTTCTGGAGGAACTCATGGCTGAGAACTCGGCTGAGAAGCCGCTGACCCTGGCGGAGAAGGTCTGGCGCGACCATGTGGTGGTTCGCGGTGAGGACAAGGACGGGCAGCGCAGCCCGGACCTGCTCTACATCGACCTGCACCTGGTGCACGAGGTCACCAGCCCGCAGGCTTTCGAGGGACTGCGGCTGGCCGGGCGCCCCGTGCGCCGACCAGACCTGACCATCGCCACTGAGGATCACAACACCCCCACCCTGGAGATCGACAAGCCGATCGCCGATCCAGTCAGCCGTAAACAGGTGGACACCCTGCGCACCAACGCCCAGCAGTTCGGCATCCGGCTGCACTCCCTGGGCGATGCGAACCAGGGCATCGTGCATGTGGTGGGCCCCCAGCTGGGCCTGACCCAGCCCGGGATGACCGTGGTCTGCGGGGACTCCCACACCTCCACCCACGGGGCTTTCGGCTCTCTGGCCATGGGCATCGGCACCTCTGAGGTGGAGCATGTGCTGGCCACCCAGACCCTGCCGCTGAATCCCTTCAAGACCATGGCGATCACCGTCAACGGCACTCTGCGGCCCGGGGTCAGCTCCAAGGACATCATCCTGGCGGTCATCGCCAAGATCGGCACCGGCGGCGGCCAGGGCTACGTGCTGGAGTACCGCGGGTCTGCCATAGAGCAGCTGTCCATGGAAGCCCGGATGACCATCTGCAATATGTCTATCGAGGCTGGCGCCCGGGCCGGGATGGTCGCCCCGGATGAGACCACCTTTGAGTACGTCAAGGGCCGTCCGCACGCTCCGCAGGGTGAGGACTGGGAGGCCGCTGTTCAGTATTGGCGGTCCTTGCGCACCGATGAGGGGGCAGAGTTCGACGTCGAGGTGGTGATCGATGCCGATGAGCTGGACCCCTTCGTCACCTGGGGCACCAACCCCGGCCAAGGTGTCAGCCTCAACGATTCGGTACCGGACCCCACCCAGTTCCACGACCCGGTGGACCGCGAATCCGCCGAACGGGCCCTGCAGTACATGGACCTAGATCCCGGCACTCCGATGAAGGATATCCGGGTGGACACCGTGTTCCTGGGCTCTTGCACCAACGCCCGGCTGGAGGACCTGCGCAAGGCCGCTGAGATCATCGAGGGCCGGCAGAAGGACCCCGAGGTGCGGATGATCGTAGTGCCTGGATCGGCCAGGGTCCGCCTGGACGCTGAGGCCGAGGGCCTCGACCAGGTGTTCAAGGACTTCGGCGCCGAATGGCGGTTCGCGGGCTGCTCCATGTGCTTAGGCATGAACCCCGACCAGCTGGCTCCGGGGGAGCGCTGCGCCTCCACTTCCAACCGCAACTTCGAGGGCCGGCAGGGCAAGGGCGGGCGCACTCACCTGGTCTCCCCGGTGGTGGCGGCAGCCACCGCGATCCGCGGCACTCTCTCTGCGCCCTCCGACGTAGGTGCTGGTCTCGGCGGCGGGGACGGACCCCTGCCCTCCGGGCCCCGCGCGGATGCGCAGCAGCCGGGTGGGCAAGGTCAGGGAACCCCGCTCGCCTCTGGTCCGCGTGCAGTGGCCGCGGACTTCGCGCCTTAGAGTCGGCGCCGTCGTTATCGCTCCCGCCTGATAGGCATACCTCCCAAGGAGAACATCTGATGGAACCGATCACCACCCATACCGGCATCGGAGTGCCGCTGAAGCAGTCCAATGTGGACACCGACCAGATCATCCCCGCGGTGTTCCTGAAACGGATCACCAAGACCGGGTTCGACGACGCACTCTTCCATGCCTGGCGGAAGAAGCCTGAGTTCGTGCTCAACCAGGAACCGTTCAACCAGGGCACGGTCCTGGTGGCCGGCCCTGACTTCGGCACCGGATCCTCCCGCGAGCACGCTGTCTGGGCGCTGAAGGACTATGGGTTCAAAGTGGTCATCTCATCCCGGTTCGCCGATATCTTCTACGGCAACTCCGCCAAACAGGGCCTGTTGGCCGCCAAAGTCGCTCAGCCTGATGTGGAGCTGATCTGGAAAGAGCTGGAGAGACAGCCCGGCACTGAGATCACCGTGGACCTGGAATCATGCACCGTGCGCTGCGGCTCGGTGGACGCCACCTTCGAGATCGACAACTACACCCGTTGGCGGCTGATGGAAGGCCTCGACGATATCTCTCTGACTCTGCGTCAGGAAGAGCACATCAGCACCTACGAGGCCACCCGTCCCGGGTTCAAGCCCACCACCCTGCCTGCCAAGGTCTGACTTTCGGCAGGGCAATCCTTGAGGGAACGGGCGTCGTCGTGCTGAGCTCAACTGGGCCATCCAGGTAGTTCCATGCTTTTCGGGTACAGTGGCATGGCCGAGAATCCGCCGACTCGATCCGAAGGGACCACCTGACTCTATGGCCAAGCTGCTCACCATTCAGGGTGGTAAACCACTGCAGGGTGAAGTGCACGTTCGAGGGGCTAAGAACCTGGTGCCCAAGTCGATGGTGGCCTCGCTGCTGGGGTCTGAGCCCTCACAGCTGCGCAACGTCCCGGAGATCAAAGATGTGGAGATCGTCACCAATCTGCTGACCATCCATGGGGTGAAGGTGGACCGGGACTCCACCGGTGGGACGATGAGCCTGGACCCGCGGGAGACTTACTCTGCTGAGCACTCCGAGATAGACGCCTATGCCGGTGACTCCCGGATTCCGATCCTGTTCTGCGGGCCGCTGATGCATAAGAACGGTGAGGCCTTCATTCCTGACCTGGGCGGATGCCGGATCGGTGACCGGCCGATCGACTACCACCTGGAGGTGCTGCGGAACTTCGGTGCCGTGGTGGACAAGCAGCCTAACGGCATCCATATCTCTGCACCCAAAGGCCTGCGCGGGGCCAAGTTGGAGCTGCCCTACCCCTCAGTGGGGGCCACTGAGCAGGTGCTGCTGACCGCAGTGCTGGCTGAGGGCATCACTGAGCTGAAGAATGCCGCAGTCGAGCCGGAGATCCATGACCTGATCGCCATCCTGCAGCAGATGGGCGCGATCATCACCGTCTACACCGACCGGACCATCCGGATCGAGGGGGTGGCTCGGCTCTCCGGGTTCAAGCACCGGGCGATCTCGGACCGCAATGAGTCTGCCTCATGGGCCTCTGCCGCCCTGGTGACCAAGGGAGACATCTACGTCCGGGGGGCCGCCCAGCGGGACCTGACGGCGTTTCTGAACATCTACCGCAAGATCGGCGGGGAGTTCGAGGTCGATGACGAGGGGATGCGGTTCTGGCATGCCGGGGGGCCGTTGAAGCCTCTGGTGCTGGAGACTGATGTGCACCCCGGTTTCATGACCGATTGGCAGCAGCCGATGGTGGTGGCTCTGACCCAGGCCCACGGTGTCTCGATCGTGCATGAGACGGTCTATGAGAACCGATTCGGGTTCACCAATGCGCTCAAGCGGATGGGAGCCAGCATCCAGCTGCACCGCGAATGCCTGGGGTCCAACCCCTGCCGGTTCGGGCAGCGCAACTTCCTGCACTCGGCGGTGATTTCCGGGCCCTCCGAGCTGAAGGGCGCCGACATCGACATCCCGGACCTGCGCGGCGGATTCTCCCACCTGATCGCAGCCCTGGCGGCAAAAGGCACCTCGAACGTGACCGGGATCGAGATCATCTCCCGCGGCTACGAGCATTTCATCGACAAGATCGCCGGACTCGGCGCCGAGATCACCATCTCCGAACGCTGAGACTATCTGCCCGGTAGGGTTTGGAGACATGACAGAACCACTGCGCCGTTCCCTCCGCTGGCACGTGGCGGCCGGGATCGTCCGATCCGCTATGAACCTAGTCCTCGGCAAGCAGTGGCGCGGCGCGGAGAACCTTCCGGCCGGCGGCTTCATCGCGGTCACCAACCACATCAGCGAACTCGACCCCCTGGCGGTGGGCCACGCGGTGTACTCCGCCGGCTACACCCCGCACTTTCTGGCAAAGGACTCCCTGTTCCGCGCCCCGGTGATCGGCCCGGTGGCCAAAGGCCTCAAGCAGATCCCGGTGGCTCGCGGCGACCGCACAGCAGCCAATAAGTCCCTGGAGGTGGCCCGCGAGGTGCTCGCCGGGGGCGGGGTGATCATCATCTACCCGGAAAGCACCCTCACCCGAGACCCGGAGCTGTGGCCGATGCGCTGCAAAACCGGTGCCGCCAGGCTGGCCCTGACCACCGGGGCTCCGCTGGTGCCCATCACGCACTGGGGTGTCCAGCACTTCCTGCCGCCATACGCCAAAGCTCCCAGACTCTTCCCCCGCAAGAAGTATCAGCTCGCTGTGGGCGAGGCCATTGATCTGGAGGATCTGCGCCAGAAACCGCTGAGCCGCACCGTGCTGGCCCTAGCCACTCAGCGGGTGGAGGATGCGCTCACTGCCGGAGTCGCCCACCTGCGCGGAGAGCAGCCGCCCGAAGACATCTGGGACCGGGCACTGAACCAACGGGTGCCCCGCAACCAGCTCAAGGCCCCCGGCGGCAAGGAGACCAGCGGATGAACCCGCATGAGATTAACGCAGAGAAGATCGCCGTCCTGGGTGCCGGCTCCTGGGGCACCACCTTCGCCAAAGTCCTCGCTGATGCTGCAACAGGCAACGACGACGCCCCCATCCAGGTGCAGATCTGGGCCCGTCGGGCTGAGGTGGCACAGCAGATCACCAGCCAGCACACCAACACCAGCTATCTCGGTGAGATCGGGCTGCCTGATTCGGTGAGCGCCACCGAGAACCTGACTGCGGCAGTGACTGGGGCAGGCGTCGTCGCACTGGCCCTGCCCGCCCAGCACCTGCGCAGCCACCTGGCGGAGGTGAAGGCTGCGCTGAGCCCGCAGGCTGTGGTGGTCTCGCTGATCAAAGGCCTGGAGCGAGGCACCAACCTGCGAATGTCGGAGGTGATCGCCGCGGAGCTGGATCTGCCCGAGGCCCAGATCGCGGTGGTCTCCGGACCCAATCTGGCCATGGAGATCGCCCGCGAGGAGCCCACCGCCTCTGTGGTGGCCTGCCGGGATGAGACGACCGCTGAGCGGATCGCCGGGCTGTGCAGCGCCCGCTACTTCAGGCCCTACACCAACACCGATGTCACCGGGGTGGAGATCGCCGGGATCGTGAAGAACATCATCGCCCTGGCAGTGGGGATCTGCGACGGCCAGCAGCTGGGCGATAACTCCAAAGCCTCGGTGATCACCCGCGGCCTGGCCGAGGCCACCCGGCTGGCCGCAGCCCTGGGCGGGAAGCTGGAGACTTTCTCCGGGCTGGCCGGACTCGGCGACCTGGTGGCTACCTGCGCCTCACCGCTGTCCCGCAACCGCAGCGCCGGCCGGCTGCTGGGCAAGGGGCTCACCCCGGAGCAGGCCGCCCAGCAGATGACCCAGACGGCCGAGGGCATGAAATCAGCCTCCGCCGTGTTGGACCTGGCCAGCCAGCACGGGGTGGAGATGCCGATCACCGAGGCAGTCACCGCAGTCCTGGCCGGTCGGCTCCCGGTGGAGAACATCGCCAGCCTGTTGCTGGCCCGCGAGCTGAAGGCCGAACAAGAGGGGGTGGCCCATGGTTGAGACCTCCAAACCCCGCGTTCTGGTGCTCTACGGCGGCCAGTCCTCCGAACACGCGGTCTCCTGCGTGACAGCTGCCGGGGTGCTGGGCGCCATCGACACCACCCGGTTCGAGGTGGTGGAGATCGGCATCACCGCAGCCGGCCAGTGGACCAGACCGGTCACCGATCCACGCAGCTACAGCTTCGGCGGGGCCGAACTGCCCCGAGTGGAGTCCACAGCCGCCAGCGTCCAGCTGCACCCCGGGGACGGAGGCACTGCAGAGCGCAGCGCCGAACTGGTAGAGATCGGTCCAGATCTCAGCACCACCTCGCTGGGTCGGGTGGATGTGGTTCTGCCCCTATTGCACGGGCCCTTCGGCGAGGACGGCACCCTGCAGGGGCTGCTGGAGCTGACCGGGGTGCCCTATGTGGGCGCCGGGGTGCTGACCAGCGCGGTGGGCATGGACAAGCACTTCATGAAGCTGGCCTTCACCGCAGCGGGCCTGACCGTGGGGCGCTGGGAGACCATCACCGCCCGGCAGTGGACCCGGGACTCCGGTGCTTGCTTGGAGCGGGTGCGGCGTCTGGAGCTGCCGGTGTTCGTCAAACCCGCCCGCGCCGGCTCATCCACCGGCATCACCCGGGTGGACGACTGGTTGCAGCTGGAACAGGCTCTGGAGACCGCCCGGAAGTTCGACCCCAAAGTGATCGTGGAGCAGGGGATCGACGGTCGCGAGATCGAATGCGGTGTGCTCGGCTCTGCCGACGAGGCTCCTGCGCGGGCCTCAGAGTGCGGGGAGATCGTGGTGCACGATGGTGCCCAGTCCCACCAGTTCTACGACTTCAACGCCAAATACACCGACGCCGCCGCGGCCGAGCTCTCCTGCCCCGCCGACCTGCCTGCCCAGGTGCGTGAGGAGATCCGGCGCCAGGCGGTCATCGCCTTCGACGCCATCGACGGTGAGGGCATCTCCCGGGTGGACTTCTTCTATACCCGCGATGGCGGCGTCGTCATCAATGAGGTCAACACCATGCCCGGATTCACCCCGATCAGCATGTACCCACAGATGTGGAGGGCTAGCGGTCTGGATTACACCGAGCTCATCACAGAGCTGCTCAACCTTGCGCTCAACCGCCCTGTCGGGCTGCGATGAGCATCTCCAGCACTCCACACAGCTACTCAGGTTCGCTAGACTTGGTGGCATGATGTCCTCCACACGTGAGCTGTTCCGGATGCACACTGCCGATCCCGCCACTGCCCCGGCCCCTGGTGGTGCAGCCACCATTGAGCGGGAACACACCCCGCAGATTTCTGAGCCCGGTGATCATGAGCGGTTCAGCCACTACGTGAAGAAGGACAAGATCATGGAGTCGGCCCTGGAGGGCAACGCCGTGGTGGCTCTCTGCGGCAAGGTATGGATCCCTTCCCGCGATCCCAAGAAGTTCCCGGTCTGCCCCGAGTGCAAAGAGATCTATGAGGGCCTCAAAGAAGGCGAGGGCTCAGGCAAGGGCGGCGGCCGTGGACTCTTCGGATTCGGCAAGAACTAGGCCGCTGCCGTCTCCCAGGGTCCCGCTGTAGCCGTAGTCGGGCGCAATCCGTTTCTGCTTCTCTGATCTAACCATTCAACGAAGGTGCATACTGCTGCTGTGACCGATACTTCCGGGGTTCAGACCGACACACTGTTCGAGGTCGGCACAGATGTTGGCTCACAGCTGCCTCCGGTTTATCCGCACCGGGCTGCCCACGGCACCGCCGGCACCCTGCGCCAGTGGCAGCAGGAAGCCCTGGACCTCTACATCCGCAAGCGCCCCCGCGACTTCATGGCTGTGGCCACTCCCGGGGCCGGCAAGACCACCTTCGCCCTGCGTGTGGCCAAGCTGCTGGTCGAGTCCGGGGAGGTCAACCGGATCTTCGTGGTGGCCCCCACCGAGCATTTGAAACGGCAGTGGGCAGATGCTGCAGCCCGGGTGGGTCTGGCCATCGACCCCAACTTCAAGAACAGTGACGGCCGGCACGGCGCCCAGTTCATCGGTGTGGCTGTGACCTACGCCCAGGTGGCCAATAAGCCCGCCCTGCACCGGAACAAGACTGAGGCCGGGCGCACCCTGGTGGTCTTCGATGAGATCCACCACGCCGGGGACTCGCTGAGCTGGGGTGAGGGCGTCCGAGAGGCCTTCGACCCGGCGGTGCGCCGACTGGCACTGACCGGCACCCCGTTCCGCTCGGACACCGCAGCCATTCCCTTTGTGGACTACGTCAAGGACAACGATGGGGTGCTCCGCTCCGCAGCCGACTACTCCTACGGCTACGGGCCGGCCCTGCGTGACCATGTGGTCCGCCCGGTGGTCTTCATGGCCTACTCCGGGAACATGCGCTGGCGCACCGCCTCCGGTGAGGAGATGGAGGCCGCCCTGGGTGGGGCAGCCACCAAGGACATCACCAACCACGCCTGGCGCACCGCACTGAACCCGGAGGGGGAGTGGATCCCGGCAGTGCTCCGCGCCGCCCATCAGCGGCTGCGGAAAGTGCGGGACAAGATCGACGACGCCGCCGGCCTGGTCATTGCCACTGATCATGAGGCTGCCCGGGCCTATGCCGCCCAGCTGGACGCGCTGACCGGTCAGCGCACCACCGTGGTGCTCTCTGACGATAAAGAGGCCTCCCGGAAGATCGAGGAATTCAGCGCAGACGGTTCCAAGTACTGGATGGTGGCCGTGCGGATGGTCTCTGAAGGGGTGGATGTGCCCCGGCTCTGTGTGGGCGTCTACGCCACCTCCACCTCCACCCCGCTGTTCTTCGCCCAGGCGGTGGGACGCTTCGTGCGGCTGCGCAGGAAGGCCGAGGTGGCTTCCGTGTTCCTGCCCTCAGTTCCAGTGCTCACCGAACTGGCCGGGGCCATGGAGGCTGAGCGGGACCATGCCCTCGGCGTGCCCGGCGGTCAGCAGCCGGAAGATGAGGAGATTCTTCCGGAGGATCTGCTGGCTGAGGCAGAGCGGGAGGAGAGAGCCTCCGATGAGCTGGCCAAGGGTGAGTTTGCTGCCCTAGGCTCCTCTGCGGCCTTCGACCGGGTGATGTTCGACGGCGAGGAGTTCGGCCTCGGCGGTGCGGTCGGCTCCGAGGAGGAGCTCGACTTTCTGGGTATCCCCGGCCTGCTGGAGCCCGCCCAGGTCTCCGAACTGCTGCGCAGGCAGCAGGCCGAGCAGCTCAAACGCCGCCCCAGCGGCACCCAGATTCCCCAGGGCGACGTCGTCGATCACCGCCAGCTCAAGGCGCTGCGCACCAAGCTCAATAAATCCGTCTCGGCCTATGCTGCCAAGACTGGCATGCACCAGGGCGCCATCCACACCAGGCTGCGCGAGAAATGCGGCGGTCCGCCGGTAGGCCAGGCCACCCAGGACCAGCTCGAGGCTCGGCTCAAGCAGGTCCAACTGTGGTTTATCGGCGGAGGCCGGTGAACCGCGCCTTGAATCGCCTGCGCGGCGGGCAACCATTCATCGCTTCGGGAGCTTCAGGCGCCAGCCCCTAAGTTCTGCTCGGTTCAATCGGTCTCGGAAGAGTGCGTGCAGCACTCTTCATTCGGCTCAACCGGCCTGGGTTTCCAAGAGCCTGATCGTTCCGGCTTCTGGATAGAGTTGAAGACATGAGTGACTATCAGAGGCTGCGGGAGTGGGCAGCCGGACTGTTCCGTGGGGAGAAGCTCACGCTGCGCCCTGTCGAGGATGCCGACATCGAGATGCTCTGCGATTGGTGGGATCACCCGGACATCACCCTGTTCAACGAAGGCAACATCGTGCGGCGTCGCCGTGAAGAGAATGCTGAGATGTTCCGGCAGTGGGCTGCGAATAAGGACGACTCGGGCTTCGGCTATGCCGCTGAGGCTGACGGCCAGTTGGTGGGCCAGGTCTCAGTGCATTCGATCAAGGCGCCGGCGATGATCGGCAAGCTCGGGATGGTGGTGGGGCCTGAGTTCCAGGATCGGGGCTATGGCACCGATATCCTGGAGGTCGCGCTGCGCCTGGCCTTCACCGAGTACGCCTGCCGGAAGGTGGAGCTGATCGTCTTTGGGTTCTCCGACCGAGGGATCCACACCTATGAGAAGGTCGGGTTCCAGGTGGAGGGCCGCCGCAGGGGCAGTGTCATGCACGCCGGGAAGTGGTACGACGACGTCTCCATGGGCATCATGGCCGAGGAGTACTTCGCTCGCCGTCCCCGCCCGTTCTAAGCTGATAGCTCCATCGGGTCTTGGGTTGGGTGTGGCGCGGCACAGGGCTGCAGGGCTGGGGCAGGGAAGGCCTTGGGCTGGGGCTGGGGGTAAGGCGGGACAACTCCTGGAGCGCTCAGTCGCTCTGCAGAAAGCTCAGGGCTGGGGAGGGGAGTCGGCCACGTCCAAGTGCGTTGGGTGTGGCATTTACACAGGGACCCAGGACTGGGGGCGAGGTGACACTAGGTCTTTCGCGCTGGACGCCGAGTTTGGCGCGGCGCAGGGCTGCAGGGCTGGGGCAGGGAAGACCTTGGGCTGCCGACACGACAGGACAGCTCCGAGAGCACTCACTCGCTCTGTAGAGAGCTCAGGGCTGGGGAGGGTGTTGGCGACGTCCAAGTGTGTTGGGTGTGGCTTTTACACAGGGACCCAGGACTGGGGGAGAGGTGACACTGGTCTTTCGCGCTGGACGCCGAGTTTGGCGCGGCGCAGGGCTGCAGGGCTGGGGCAGGGAAGGCCTTGGGCTGCCGACCCGACGGTGGGTCAGCCCCGGCTCACTCCCACCTCTTGCCGCCGCGCTGTCAGCAGGGCAGCTGCCAGAAGGTAGACAGCCTGGCTGGCCTCGATTCAACATTGGCTGGGGCCCCTTACCCCGGAGTGGTCCGGATCTATGTCGCAGGAGGAGCCGTGATAGATGGCTTGGGGGACGTGGAGCAGGAGCAGGGTGGCGAGGGGAACGAGGAAGTCCGGCCGCCAGAATGAGACACAGAGGGAGCCAGGAAGGCGCACCCGGCGAGTTTGCTCCCTCTATGTCTCGAGTTTCGTCTCAATTGGGGATGGGATGAGACGTTCGGGGAGCCACTTTAGCCTTTGTCGGCTCACAGCTCCCTTAACGTCTCAATAATGAGTTATCCACAGGTCTCAGTCGGTGTGATGGCGTGAAGCTCTGAGAGCACCCAGACTTATCTTTATGAACCAAACAACAACTAACAACGCAAAACTCACCCTTATGCGCGCCGGCCGAAGTAAGGGCCACTCCAAGGCCACGCTTAACCGGCGAGTCCAATGTGGTGAGCTGAGACGACTGCGACCGGGAATCTTTGTGAGCACTAAAGAGTGGGAGTCAGCGCGCTTGAGCGAACGGCACCGGGCGTTTGGTGCCGCAATGGCCCTGACCCGGCCATCGGCGGTTCTCTGTGGTGTGACCGCACTGTCCATGTACACCGCTCCACTGATGACCTGGCCGAGAGAAGTGCATCTGAGGTCTAGGCGCACCAAGGACCGAGGTCGGCGCCGGACCCCGTACTTCCCCGTCCAGGGGCTGGCCCCTCTGAAGCCAGCGGGTATGAGCCGGGCGGAGGCGCAGCAGGGACTCGAGTCTGGGGAGCTTGGAATCCAGGCAATGAAGGTCAACGTGCCCGGAGTGGTGTTTGAGGATGGCAGCCCGGTGAAAGTGAAGGTGGAGCCGCTGCCGTATGTGCTGGTAGATACCTTGCCCGGCCTACCCCGGCAGGAAGCGATCATGGTGCTCGACGCCGTGCTGGCTGGCAGATACGGATATGGCCAGTCTGTGCAGGATACCGACTTGGACGCTGTGGAATATGTGCTGAAGAAGCAGGATGCGGAGAGCTGGAAGAGGCTGCGGGCTTTCGCCGATCCTCGATCAGAGAGCCCGGGCGAGTCGCGGTGCCGGGTGCTTATCGATGACCTGGGGTTTGCCCCGCCCGAGCTGCAGAAGGATCTGGATCTGCCGCGGGTGGGACGGGTTCGTGTGGACTTCTGGTGGGAGGATGTGGTCTGCGAGTTCGACGGCATGGTCAAGTACACCCGAGGGTTCACCACGCAGGCCCCAGAAGAGGTGATACAGCAGGAGAAGCTCCGTGAGGACGCACTCCGGCTGCTGGATTACCGCGTGGTCAGGCTGACCTGGGATGACCTCAACCACCCCGATGAGCTGGGCCGCAAACTGCTGCTGGCCGGAGTCCCGCACCGGGCTCTGCAGCAATTCCGGGCCGCCGCCTGAGCAGTTTGATACTCTGCCCGGGTGGAGCCGAATGCGTCCGAGAGGCGGGTCATCGAGACAGCTGAGACGCTGGCCCGCACCCTGGGCGATGATGAGAACCACACGGTGGCCAGTGCTGCCATGGACACCTCCGGGCGTATTCATACCGGCGTCAATGTCTATCACTTCACCGGCGGCCCCTGTGCTGAGCTGGTGGTACTGGGTGTCGCGGCCGCGGCCGGAGCCGGCCCGCTGGTCACGATTGCCGCAGCCGGGGATGAGGGGCGCGGGCTTATTCCACCCTGCGGCCGGTGCAGGCAGGTGCTGCTGGACATCCATTCGAATGTGATGGTGGCGGTGCCCACCGCAGCCGGCCCGCAGATGAGGCCCATCAGAAAACTGCTGCCTGACACCTACGTGTGGCCGGACTCGAGCACCCAGCAGGTGGTGCGCTTCAACAAGCGCTACTACGCCGCCGTGGCAGCAGGGGAGAAGACCAGCACTATCCGCTATGACGATCCGCTCGCCCCGGGCCCGGTGATCTTCTACTTCGAGGACGACGAGGAGAACCGCACGCTGACCGGGGAGGTGCTCAGCGTTGAACAGCAAGGCTTCTCGGCTCTCACTGCTGGCCTTCAGCAGGGGCTCAGGCAGCACTATCCCCATATGCCCGAGGACGCCGACGTTGACGTGGTGACCTTCAGCGTCTCTTCCTGAGATTCATGGTGGGGAGGCCCGGCGCCTCACCGCACCGTAGGATGAGGGGAAATGGGGAGTGACCAAGAGTGATGATGGGCTCGAGCATATCCGCCGGTTTCCCGCTCAACGCTCTATGAGGTCGTCCAGCGGGAAATAGCTAGTGGTGACCTGCCGGGGAGGCGGTGTCCTCCTCCTTGGTTTTCCCGCCACGAAGCGGGCTTCTGGGGATGGTCGTCAGCTACTGGGTCTACTGGGTCGGACAGCAGGTGAAGGAATGCCCCTTGCAGGCACTTATGTATTGATACATAATGGATTGTGTCAATACGAAAGGAACGGTTATGAGTCTGCTCTTGTGGAGTGCCATTGCGCTGGTGCTGCTGCCCGCCTACACCTCCTACCGCTCCTGGGCATCGACGCCGCCGAAGCGCAGCAGCCCCAAGTGGCGGCCATGGTTCGAGCGTCAGGCAGGACTGCCGATGCCTGAGGACCTCCAGCAGCCGGTGATTGATCGGATCACCAACCATGAGCGCTGGGCCAGAGTCGGCGGACTGGCCGGCTGGACAGCAGGGGCGGTGTTCCTGCTGGTGGTGGGACGCCAGAATGACCTGGGAATGCTGGTTCTCAGCACGCTGATCCTCGGCACTATGCTCGGCGGCGTGCTGGCGGTGATCAACGGCAAGCACCAGCTGTCTCCGGATGCCCCACGCTATGCTCGGGCCGAAGCGGTGAGCCTCGCAGACTATGTGCCGCGCGGAGAACTGATCACCGTGCGGCTGGCGCCGGCGGCGGCGCTGGTACTGGCCGGTGCAGCGGTGGTCATCCTGCAGGTGGCGCCGCTTGAGCTCCCGGAAACTCTGGACTGGGTCAGTTGGATGTGGATCCTCTGGGTCACTGCCGGCCTGACGCTCGCAGCCTGGGCGGGATTCGAACTTGTGGCCAGACATGTGCTCAATCAGCCCCAGCACGCAGGCTCCGAGCTGGAGTTGGCCTGGGACGACCACTGCCGCTCGGAGGCTATCCGCAATTTTCAGGGGCTGCCGATGTTCCTGGTGCTGCTGACCGGCCTCTCTGCCCTGGCAGCAGTGGGGCTGGTGACCACCAACTCGGAGGTGCGTGAGGGGGCCATGGGGGAGACCCTGGCCACCGGATTCACCATGCTGCTGGTATTTGGCGCGGTGACGGCTGTGGTACTGGTTCCGGCGATCAGCGCAGCTCTGCGGAAGCCCCGCCAGCATGTGCTGCGCCGGCTCTGGGCCGGTCATGGCTTCGGGACCGTGCCGGCGCAGGAGCAGCCATGATCCTCCGGGTGGACCCCGCCGCACCCGCAGCCCCTTATGAGCAGCTGCGGGACCAGCTGGTGGAGCAGATCCGCAGCGGGGCGCTGAAGCCCGGTACTACGCTGCTGCCAGTGCGCAGGCTCGCCGGGGACCTCAGGGTGGCGCCGAACACCGTGGCCCGCACCTACCGTGAGCTGGAACACGCCGGATATGTGAAGGGGCAGGGACGCCGCGGCACCGTAGTCCTGGGCCCTCCCACCCGACAGGGAACGGACGACGCCGCCGAACTCACCCGGGACTATCTGCAGGCCATGGCTTCCCATGGCTTCACCCGGGAGCAGACAGTCTCCTACCTGAAGCAGGCTGCGGGCCGCTCCTAGGGCTTCAGAGGTCCTGGAGGGAGGTCACTGTGATGCCTGCCTCCCTGAACTCCTCATAGGTCTCAGCGATCTTATCCTCGCTGACGCCCACGGTCAGGTCAGTGATCACAGTGACCGCGTAGTCATTCTCCGCAGCGTCAAGGGCAGTGGCTCGTACGCAGTGATCAGTGGCGATTCCCACTACGGTCACCGACTCGATGCCCTGCTGCTGCAGCCAGCTGTCCAGATCCGGGGCCTCAGAGGGGATGACGTCCTCGGGCTGCACCTTGATGCCCTTCTCACCCTCAAGGATGCCCACCCGCTCCGGATCCCCGAGCCGGCCCTCGAAGCCGGAGTAGCCGTCATCGTAGAGACCCTTGAGGAACCGGGCTTCGATGTAGTCGGTGTCCAGGTCCTCATGGAGGTCAGCGCCCTCAGTGCCGGCCACACAGTGCACCGGCCAGGAGCGTACGAAATCAGGCTTCTCGGCGAAGTGAGCACCCGGGTCGATATGCCAGTCCTGGGTGGTCACCACCGCGTCGTACTCGGCGTGGTTCTCCTCCAGGAACTCACTGAGGTCAGCGGCGACCTGGGCTCCGCCCTCCACAGCGAGCGCACCGCCCTCACAGAAGTCGTTCTGCACATCCACGATGATCAGCGCCTGAGCCATAATCCACTCCTCACTCTCGGTGTGCTGCTGCCCACCAGCCTACCGGCTGCAGAGGCCGTGAGCATCGCGAAGCGGCGATTTCAGACCCGAAGGCCAGCGCCAGGGTGGCCCAAAGGCGAGCGGGGGCCATAATCTCCGAGGCAGGGGACCCGTGCAGCCCACTGGCGGTGCGGGCCACCTCAGGGAGACCCGCCGCCGGGACCAGCTCAGACAAAGAGGGTCGGGATGACCGGATCGCCGTCGGAGAGGCGGTGGGCGTCCACGGGCAGTTCCGCCACTGAGTCCCGGTGGCGCTGTGCAGCACGCTGCACACCATCGGCCCCGGTGAACCCGGGCTTGACTTCCCCGCCGACCACCAGCGGCACCAGCAGCGTTCGCCCCATATAGCCGGCATCCGCCACGGGAGCCGATGCCGCGATGATCTCAGCCTCGGCATTCCCGTGATCGTCCAGGCTGCGCAGCGCCTGCTTGGCGCCCCCGGCGCTGGCCTTGCCCGGGGAGACCTTTTCCACGGAGACCTGTGCACCTGTGTCATCTTCGCGTTGCACCAGTTTGTAGACCATCGATGCGGTGGGCGCTCCGGAGCCGGTGACCAGTCGAGTACCCACCCCGTAGGAGTTCACAGGGGCTGCTGCCAGGCCGGCGATAGCGTGCTCGTCCAGATCAGAGGAGACAATGATCTTAGTCTCCCGGTTGCCCAGGGAGTCCAGCAGTTTCCGCACCCAGAAGGCCTGCTCCACCAGGTCCCCGGAGTCCAGTCGCACCGCGCCCAGCTCACGCCCGGCGATCTGTACCGCCTTACGCACCGCGGCTTCGACATCATAGGTGTCCACCAGCAGAGTGGTGCCCGGTCCGAGTGCCTCGACCTGGGCGGCGAAGGCCTCCTCCTCAGAATCGTGCAGCAGTGTGAAGGCATGGGCCGCGGTGCCCAAGGTGGGGATGCCCCAACTGCGCCCGGCCTCCAGATTGGAGGTGGCCGCGAAGCCCACCACTGCGGCCGCCCGCGCCGCTGCAGTAGCAGAACGCTCCTGGGTGCGCCGGGACCCCATCTCCACGCAGGGCCGGCCGCCCAGAGCAGGGGGCCCACCGGCGGCCATCACCATCCGGGAGCCGGCCGAGGCCACAGCGGAGTCGTGGTTGAGCACTGAGAGCACAAAGGTCTCCAGCAGGCAGGCCTCGGCGAAGGAAGCAGTCACCTGCAGCACCGGGGAACCCGGCAGGTACACCTCACCTTCGGCATACCCGGCGATGTCCCCGGAGAACCGGTAGCCGGCAAGGAAGTCCAGGGCGGCGTCGTCGACGATTCCCCGGGACTCCAGGAAATCCAGCTCAGCCTGCCCGAACCGGAACTGCTCCAGCCCTTCGAGCACCCGCCCGGTGCCGGCCACCACCCCGTAGCGGCGTCCAGCCGGGAGCCTGCGGGCGAAGACCTCAAAAGTGCACCGCCGGTGCGCGGCCCCGGAGCGCAGAGCAGCTTGCACCATGGTGAGTTCGTAATGGTCGGTCAGCAGGGCAGTGGGCAGGGCAGTGGAAGCAGCCATGGTGCACATCCTAGACTTGACCCATGACCACCGCAGGATCCACCCTCACCCAGGAGGAGACCGACCTCCACCTGGGCACTGTGGCTGCCAAGCCCTACCAGGTAGTGGTGTGGAACGACCCAGTGAACCTGATGAGCTATGTGGCTTGGGTGTTCCGCAGCTACTTCGGCCATTCCAAGGCCAAGGCCAAGAAGCTGATGCTCCAGGTCCACCACGAGGGCCGGGCAGTGGTGGCCACCGGCCCGCGGGAGAAGGCCGAGCGTGATGTCACCGCCATGCACGGCTACGGACTGCAGGCCACCATCGAAGAGGCCGAATAGCGGATGGCTCGGGCATTCCGCGCCACCACCCGCGGCTATAAGGCAGACCTGGAGTCCCATGAGCGGCGCCTGCTCTCCCAGCTCTGCGCCGATGTGATCACCATGCTGGAGCAGAGGACGCAGGAAGTGAGCGGTGACCGATTGAGCCGAGAGGAGACTCGCAGCGATGCGGAGCCTCCCGAGGCGATTGAGGGAACGACGAACCGCAGGTTCGCCGACACCGCCCAGGAGCCCGGAGACGACCCCTTCGTCCACTTCCGCCGGGAGCTGGCCGGACTGGGAGCAGGCCTGGGGGAGGAGACTGAAGCAGACGGCGTGGTACCCCCATCCGATCCTGCGCTGGCCCGGCTGCTGCCGGAGGCCTCCTCTGACCCAGAAGAAGCGGCTCAGTTCCGCCGGCTGGCCGAGTCCTCGCTGCGTGAGTCCAAGATCGCTGATCTGCGGGCAGCCCGGCTGGCCCTGGAATCGGACCCGGTGACGCTGACCGAGGAGCAGGCCCCGGTGTTCGGCCGTGCACTCAACGATGTGCGGCTGACTCTGGCCGCCCGCCTGGGCATCGAGGACGAGGCCGATGCCGAGCAGGTCCACCAGCGGGCCGGACGCGGCCGGGCCGCCACCACCGATGACTTCATGGCCGAGCTCTACGCCTTTTCCACCTGGCTGCAGGAGACTCTGTTCTCCGCGATGCTGGAGGTGATACCCGATGCCGAAGGCGATGTCGCAGACCAGGACTGAATATCACGCCGGACTCCCAGTGCCGCTATGCTGAGCCACATATGAAACTGACGATCATCGGCTGCAGCGGGTCCTTCCCGGGACCGCACTCAGCGGCAAGCTGCTACCTGGTCAGCCACGAGCACGCCGGCCGCACCTGGCGGATCGCTCTTGACTTGGGCAGCGGAGCGTTGGGACCGCTGCAGAAGCACATCGCGCTGGAGGACTTAGACGCAGTGTGCCTGAGCCACCTGCACCCTGACCACTACATGGATCTGACCGGGCTGCACATAGCGGTCAAATGGCGCCCCGGCGGCTGGCCTGCCGAAAGGATCCCGGTCTACGGACCGGCGGGCACCGATGAGCGGATTGCGGTGGCCCACGGGATTGAACCTGACCCGGGTATGCACTCTGAGTTCGACTTCCGCACCTGGACGCCGGGGGCGACCGCTGAGATCGGTCCGTTCCGGATCACCCCGGTGATCGTCCGGCACCCTATCGAGGAGCCCTACGCACTGCGCATCGAGGTAGCTGACGACGGCGCCCCAGGGGATGGCCCCGGAACCCGGATACTCGCCTACTCCGGTGACACCGACAGCTGCGAAGGGCTCATCGAAGCCGCCCAGGGGGCCGACGTGTTCCTCTGCGAAGCCGCCTACCAGGACGACCGTGATGAGGAGCTGGAAGGCATTCACCTCAACGGCGACCGGGCCGGGGCTGCAGCCGCCGAAGCCGGAGTTGGCCGGCTGCTGCTGACCCATATCCCCGCCTGGACCGACGCAGCGGTGGTGCGGGAGCACGCCGCCAAGCGATATGACGGAAATATTGCGGTGGCCGCCGCCGGAGTCACCTATCAGATCTGAAACGTGGAGAAAATATCCCCAGAGAAGTTCATGCAGGAGGGTTCATGAGTCAGAAGTACGCACGCGCTGACGGGCGCAGCATCGACCAGCTGCGCGAGGTGTCCATCACCCGGAACTGGTCCGCCCACGCCGAGGGCAGCGCTCTGATCGAATTCGGGAACACCCGGGTGCTGTGCACCGCCAGCTTCGAGTCCGAGGTGCCGCGCTGGCTCAGGGGCCAGGGCCGCGGCTGGGTCACCGCCGAGTACGCCATGCTGCCCAGGGCCACCAACACCCGGAACTCCCGGGAGGCGGTCAAGGGCAAAATCGGCGGTCGCACCCACGAAATCTCCCGGCTGATCGGCCGGTCGCTGCGCGCGGTAGTGGACTTAGAATCCCTGGGAGAGAACATGATCACCCTGGACTGCGATGTGCTGCAGGCCGACGGAGGCACCCGCACCGCTGCGATCACCGGGGCGTTTGTGGCCCTGGCGGACGCCATCGAATGGGCCCGCGCCGAGGGCCACGTCCGTAAGCGCGCCGAGGTGCTCACCGACTCGGTCTCCGCGATCTCAGTGGGCGTGCTGCCCGACGGCACTGCGGTGCTGGATCTGCCCTATGGGGAGGACTCCACAGCGGGCACCGATATGAATGTGGTGGTCACCGGCTCCGGGGACTTCGTGGAGGTCCAGGGCACCGCCGAGGGTACCCCCTTCAGCCGTGACCAGCTCAATGAGCTGCTGGACCTGGCTGTGGCCGGCTGTGCCCAGCTTACCGATATCCAGCGGCAGGCCCTGGCCGAATGAGCGTTCCGGTGAACACCGCTCCGCAGGGTGCCCGGATTGTGTTGGCCACCTCCAACCCGGGCAAACTGCGCGAGTTCCGCGCTCTGCTGGCCGACCAGCCCCAGCTGGGCCATCTGGACCTGGAGCGGGTGGTCGTCGATGCCGCCAGCGCCGGGGTGGGGGATATCCCGGAGACCGGGGTGAGCTTCGAGCAGAACTCCCTGCTGAAGGCTCGCACCGTGGCGCAGCAGACCGGACTGCCGGCGGTGGCCGATGACTCCGGCCTCGCCGTGGAGGTGCTGAATGGAGCGCCGGGCGTCTTCTCAGCACGCTGGGCCGGTGCGGCCGCCAGCGATGAGACCAACCGTCAGCTGCTGCTTCAGCAGCTGACAGATATCCCCGCAGAGCACCGTGCCGCCGCCTTTGTCTGTGTGGCCTCCCTGGTGGTGCCAGGAACAGATCACGACGCCGCCCCGGCTGAGTTCACTGCCGAAGGGCGACTGGAAGGTAGGCTGCTCACCGAGGAACGAGGTGAGGGCGGTTTCGGCTACGATCCGGTGCTGCAGCCGGTGAGTGAGACCCGCTCCTGCGCGGAGCTGCCGATGGCGGAGAAGAACGCCATCTCGCACCGCGGCCAGGCCTTCGCCCAGCTGGCCCCGCGCATCGTGGAGGTGCTGAGTTAGCACATGGCAGTATCAGCATCTCCGCTCGGCGGTGCTCTGGCCGGACTGCGCCCGCCGCGGGTCAGGGGCCTGAACTTCACCGCCGTGGACTTCGAGACCGCCAACGGATTCCGCGGCTCCCCTTGTGCCATCGGCATGGTGCGCATCCGCGACGGCAACGTGGACGAGCTGTACTTCAGGCGGATGCGGCCCCCGGCCGGGTTCGACCGGTTTGACCCCCGGAATGTTGAGATCCACGGGATCACTCCGGAACGGGTGGCTGGTGAGCCGCGCTTCAGCGAGCTCTTCGGGGAGATCCGTGAGTTCATCGGCACCGACATTCTGGTGGCGCACAACGCGACTTTTGACACGGAGGTCTTCGAATCCGCCCTGGAGGTCTCCGGGCTGGACTCCCCGGGCGGACTGCGGGCGCTGTGTTCGGTGCGGCTGGCCCGGGTGGTCTACCAGCTGGACTCCCATACCCTGCCCAGGGCTGCGGCTGAGGCTGGCTTCCAGCTCAAACACCACCACCATGCGCTGTGGGACGCCCGGGCGGCTGCGGCCATCGTGGTGGACATCGCCGAGCGGCAGCGTGTCACCCAGCTGGACCGGCTCTTCGCCGCCCACCAGATCGAGGCTGAAGAGCTGGAGGCCTGGAGCTCTCCGCGGGCCTATGAGTCCCGTGCCACCCGCCAGGCGCGCAGCTACGCACAGCTGTTCGACGCCGCAGCCGAAAGTGTCAGCGATGAGATGCTGCCGGACCTGATGCGCTGGCAGGACGAGGGCAGGAACCTTCCGCCCAACCCTGAAGCCGACCCGGAGCACCCGCTCTGCGGGCAGCATCTGGTGTTCAGCGGGAACCTGGCCATTCCGCGGCCTGATGCCAAGGCGCTGGCCGCCGAGCACGGGGCCATCACCTCATCCAAGGTCATCGGCGCCACTACCATGCTGGTGATCGGCGACGGGGTCGGCCTGCAGGACCTCGAAGCCGCAGAGAACAACCGGGCCATCCCACCACTTCAGGCCCGCAAGGTCCGCGAGGTCCTGGCGCGCCGGGCAAAGGGCCAGTCCATCCGGCTGCTGACCGAATCAGCCTTCCGCGAGTTGCTGGGTGAGAAGTGGCCCCTGCCTAAGCCGTAGTCTCCTTCCAGCGGCGGGCGAGGTCCGCCACCACTACAGTGAGCAGCTCGTGGCGCGCTCCAGGAGCGGCGGGGGCAGGGAAGTCTGTGGCCCGGCGTCGTGCCTTCTCCACCAGCTCAGGGTGCCCGTGGGTGAGGCAGACCGCTGCGGCTGCCCAGTTCTGCTTCATCTCAGTGCCCACATACGGCACCAGACTGATGGGCACAGTGCGTATCAATGTCTTATGGGCCGACCTTCGGCTGTGGCTTTCCTCAATCGCCTCGGAAGACCTGGCGCCAGCGCGGGCATTCTCTCCGCCCAGTCGGTCACCGTCCCGTGTCCAGTCTGCCGGGGTTTTCATCTCTCCGTCGGCCAGTCCGGCAAGGGAAGCATCGGCGCTGCCGGGGATGACCTCCGCCCCTCCGGAGTCCAGGATCAGCTTCAGAGCATGGTCAGTGGGACGCGGCGGCGGCTCCGGGGCTCCTGCAGGGAAGCCGCCAGTGATGATCCGGTGCCAGCGCAGAGCGGCCAGCCACATGCTCGCGGCCGGATCGGCCCCGGTGCCCTCCTTGGCCCACTGGAGGATCTCCACCAGTCCCTCAGCCAGGCACAGCGCCAGCAGCGTCTCGGCATGCACCGGTTCGTCCGGCCCCGGCAGCAGCCCGAGCATCACCGGCTCGAAGCGCTCGATGAGCTGAGCCTCAGCGGCAGTTTCAGGTGTCACGAAGGGTAAGGATACCGCTGGATGCGCCGTCAGCCGGGGTTGCGACAATTCCGATCTCCGGGGCGGGCCGTAAGGTGAGGGTGAGCGAAGGGAAGGGTGAAGGATGAAGCTGCTGCACACCTCGGACTGGCATCTGGGGCGCGGGTTTCACGGCACAGACCTGCGTCAGAGCCAGCAGGAGATGATCCGGGTGATCTGCGCTGCAGTTCAGGAGCACCAGGTGGATGTAGTGCTGGTTTCGGGCGATGTGTTCGACCGGGCGCTGCCTCCGGAATGGGCGGTGCGCGAACTCAGCAGCTGTCTGCGCAGCCTGCGTGAGGCCGGGGCCACCGTGGTGGTCACTTCCGGCAACCACGACTCTGCGGTGCGGCTGGGCGCGAACCGGGAGCTGATCGCCGCCGCCGGAGTGCATATCCGCTCCGGGCTGGAAGAGGCCTGGACCCCGGTGGAGATTGACCGTGACGGTGAGCGGCTGCTGGTCTACGGGGTGCCCTACCTGGAACCGCAGGTCTATGCCGCCGAGCTGGGCATGGAGCGAGCCAGCCACACCGCGGTGATGACTGAGGTGATCGGCCGCATCCGCGCCGATCTCTCACAGAGAGACGGCGCCCGTTTCAGTCGCGCGAAGACCCGAGCCGGCTCGGAGCCTTCCGAGGCGATTGAGAACCCTGGGAGCGGCAGCGCGAACGACGCCCCGCCCAGGGTGGTGGTGATGGCCCATCTCTTCGCTGCCCACGGGCAGGCCAGTGAATCCGAGCGCAGTATTGGGGCACCGGCGGTGCCGGAACAGACTCTGGAGCATCATGAGGAAAGTGTGGGCGGGCTGGCTGTGGTGCCCCTGGAGCTCTTCGAAGGCTTTGATTATGCGGCCTTGGGCCACCTGCACGGTCGGCAGCGGCTGACTGACCGGATCCGCTACTCAGGCTCTCCTATCCGGTACTCCTTCTCCGAGGAGAACCAGCACAAGGGAGCCTGGCTGGTGGACACACAGCTGCTGGATGACCCGGAGGCCGCGGTCACTGGCCTGGACTGGAGCATCGGGCGCCCGGTCAAACGGCTCAGAGGAACTATTGCAGAGATTCTGGAACCCGGGACAGTGGAGGCCTTCTGTGAGCACTTCGTCCAAGTGGTCCTCACCGACGATCAAAACCCGGTGCGGGCCTACCAGCGGCTGCGCAAGGTGTATCCGCATCTCATGCAGTACAGCTACGCCGGAGCTGGGCTCACCCAGCAGGCGGGCAGCTATGCCCAGAAGCTGCATGAGGCGCAGAGCGAACTCGACGTGGTTGCTGGTTTTTTGGAGCATGTGCGGAACCGGAAGCCCACCGATGAGGAGCTGCAGACCGTGGAGGCGGCCTTGGAAGCGGTCCGGTCGGCACCAGCGCTGACGGGGGAGCGGGCATGAAGTTCCATCGGTTGGAGATCTGCGCCTTCGGGCCCTTTGCCGGCACTGAGACGGTGGACTTTGACGCACTCAGTGTGGATGGACTCTTCCTGCTGCGCGGTCAGACCGGCTCCGGAAAGACCTCAGTGCTGGATGCCATTACCTTTGCCCTATACGGGGATGTGCCCGGTGAGCGCGGCAGCGATGGGCTGAAGTCCCAGCACGCTCCAGCAGCCCGCAGACCCTATGTGGAGCTGGAGTTCTCCCGGGGACAGGACCGGTTCAGAGTCCGTCGGGTGCCGCGGTACTGGCGGCCGGCAAAACGGGCCGGGGCAGCTGACCAGCAGGAGGGCCCCGAGCTGTTCCTGGAGCGGTTCGAGCATCACGGGTGGAAGTCGGTGGCGGTGCATAAGATCGCCGAGGGGGATAAGGAACTCCGCGAGATCCTTGGGCTGGACATGGGGGAGTTCACCAAGGTCATCATGCTCCCGCAGGGTGCCTTCGCCCAGCTGATGCACGCCTCCAACGAGGACCGCCGCAAGATCTTGGAGGAGTTGTTCGATATTGCCACCTATGAGCAGCTGGAGCACTACCTTTGGGAGCGCAAACGCGAGTCCGAAGGCGTGCTTGCTGAGCTGGAGGTCCAGATCAGTGTGCAGGTCGCATCGCTGCGCTCAGGGGCTCAGTCGCTGTTGGGGGAGGAGATGCCGGCTGTCCAGGAGCTTCCCGCCGAAGAGTTGGCCGCACCTCTGTTGCGGCAGGCTGAGCATGCACGGACAGTGCTGCAGAGCACTTCGGTCAAGGCCGAGCAGGCAGCGCAGCAGGCAGCCCGGCAGCTGGAGGTGATGACCAGAAAAGACCAGGAGCTCAGGCGCTGGGCAGATCATCTCCAACTGCGTGAGGCCCATGAGACCAGGCGGCCGGTGGCTGCCTCCGCTCAGCAGAGGATCAATGCCCACCGGTCAGCTGAGACGCTCAAGGTGTGGCTCGATCGGGCCGAGCGGATCCAGCACATCGCAGTTCAGAAGGCCGAAGTCCGGGAGGCCGCAGAGCAGCAGGCGGTACAGGCACTTGCCGGACAGTCCGACGTGGCAGTCGGAACGGTGCCTGATGCCGCCGAGGAGGTTGCTGATCTGAAGGCCAGGCTCACCGACCCCGAAGCATCCGGCCTTGAGCACAAGCATGCTGAGCTGGTCGCTGGTGCCGCCGCTGCGGACAGGGCAGCTGCGGCTGCCCAGAAGCAGGTGGAGCAGACCCAGGATGAGCTGACTGATGCACAGGAGTCCTTGGTCACGCTCCAGGCTCAGCTGATCAGCGCGGAGCAGACAGACCAGGCGGTGGATCAGGCGCAGGAGGTGCTCACAGCAGCCATCGCTCAGGCCGAGCGGGCTAAGCAGGGTGAGGCTGCACGGGCCCAGGTGACCATGCTCAGTGACCAGCACCAGGCCGCAGCCCAGCAGGCGGATTCGGTGCAGCAGGCCTACCGCGAGCTCTCCCAGGGACACCTGCAGTCGCTGGCCTATGAATTGGCCAGCACCCTGGAGCCCGGTGAGAAATGCCTGGTCTGTGGATCCACCGAGCACCCTGAACCGCACGCCCCCGAAGCGGACACAGTCACCCGGGAGCAGGTGGATGATGCCGCCGAGCAGCTGCAGCAGGCCCGGTCCAGCAGAGACACCCTGGCCCACCGGCTCCAGAGCGCTGAGCAGGAACTTCAGGCGCGCCGCGAGGCACTGGGCCAGGCCGCATATCTCAGTGCTGAGGAGGCCGAAGTCGGCAAGGCGCAGGCAGCCCGGCAGCTGGCTGCCTCCCGCAGGCAGCGAACTGAGCAGCGTACGCTCCGGCAGCAGGCCGAGGAGCTCAAAGAGCAGATCAGTCAGCTGAGGCAGCGCTGCACCACTGCCCAGCACAGCGCTGAACGGGAAGCAGCCGAAGCCGCCAGGCTCAAGGCTGAGGCTGAGCAGCTGGCAGTCCGGCTGAAGGCACTTCGGGGTGAGTACCGGTCAATCACCGCCCGGGTGGCGGCACTTGATGAGCTGCACGTGGTGCTCAAAGAAGCACAGGCGGCACAGCAGCAGGCAGAACAGTCTGCAGCTGATGCGGCCCACAGCCACACAGAGGCCGCCCAGCATCTGGAAGGATCAATTTTCGACGACGCCGCGGCAGTCACTTCCGCTGTGCTCTCGGCTGGGGAGCTGGAGCAGCTGGAAGAGCTCACCGCCCAGTTCGCCAGTACGGAAGAACGCCTGGGATTCGAAGCCGAACTCGAGGAGGTCAGAGCAGGACGGGCACGTGCCCAGGTCGGAGAGCAGCAGCCGCAGCCTGAGCAGCTCCAGGCAGCCGCCGAGCAGGCGGAGCAGGCCGCCGCCGAATATCAGAACGCACGGGATAAGCTCACCGAGTACACTGTGCAGCTGGCCGGACTGCAACGTGCTGCAGACGAACTTGCCACGGCTACTGCTGACCGCGCCGGGCAGGCCGAGCAGACCCAGTGGCACGCTGAACTGGCCGAAGCAGTCCGCGGAACGGGCGGAGACAACACCAGACGCATGCGGCTGACCACCTTCGTGCTGGCCGCCCGCCTGGAACGGGTCACCGAGGCCGCCACCCGGCATCTGAGCGCCATGACCGAGGGGCGGTACCGACTGCTGCTGGATGCAGAACGCACCGGTCGCGGATTGCGCGGACTGGACCTGAAAGTCCACGACGAGTACGCCGAGCAGGAACGCCCTGCTGAATCCCTCTCCGGAGGTGAGATCTTCATGGCCGCGCTCTCCCTGGCTCTGGGACTGGCCGAGACGGTGCAGTCAGAATCCGGCGGTATAGGCCTGGACAGCCTGTTCATCGATGAGGGGTTCGGTTCCCTGGATGACCAGACCCTGGAGGCTGTGATGTCCGCCCTGCACACCCTTCAGGGTGAGGGCCGACGGATCGGAGTGGTCAGCCACGTCACCGAGATGCATCAGCAGATTCCTGTGCAGCTGAAGGTCACCAAGACCAACACCGGATCCACCTTGACCACGGCGGGGACCGTATGATCCGCCTCCTGGAGCTGCTGGCCCGGCTGCCCGGCACCCTGCTGCCGTTTGCGGTGGGGCTCAGCCTGGTGCGGGCTGACTTCTGGACCGCACTGGGCATTGGGACCGCCGCGGTGGCCGGACACTTTCTGGCAATACCCCTGGCCAGGCTGCTGCTGCGGTGGGTCAGAGCCCGGAACCTGTTGCTCTGCCAAGCGGTCCTCTACGTGATCCTTCTGGTGGTTCTCATTGCTGCGGTGGAGCAGCAGATGCTGGTGCTGGTGTTCGTCCTGAGCCTGTCTGCGGCACTGGCCGCCCCCGCGGAGGGAGTCTGCTCACGAAACCCCCGGCTGGACCGCTCCGCGGTGGGGCTGAGCTTCTTACTGGCGGTGACCTGCGGGCTGCTCGCTGCATGGACTGTGCCCTTAGTGGTCTGCGGTGTGGCCGCAGCGGCCGCAGTGCCGGTGCTGGTGATGCTGCGCAGCAGCGGACCGGAGCAGGGGGAGGCTGAGGTCAGCCCGTCAGGAAGCTGAGCACTTCCTGCTTGTACTCCCGGGCGGTCAGGGCGTTGATGTGATTGCGTCCCGGGATCTCCACAAAGCGAGATTCCGCTCCTGCCGCGGATACCAGGTCTGCCAGATGAGGAGAGCCTGCCGCGATCTCATCCTTCGTCCCGGCGACCACCAGAGTAGGGACCGCAGGAACCTCCGCAGTCGGATCATAGTGATCCTTGGCCAGCGCCAGGCGCAGCTCCACCACATGAGGAAGATTCTGGTTCGGCAGGGCTGATGCCACAGTGATGAACCTGCGGGTTGTCTCATCAGCAGGCTCCGGGCCGCCGGAGGCCCAGCGGCGGGCCTGCTCAGCCTCCACCTGGTACACCTCATCGGAGACCGGTAGGCCGCCCACCACTAGGGTGGACACCAGCTCAGGGCGGATGGCGGCGAACTGCCAGGACAGTCGCGCACCCATCGAATAGCCGTGCAGCTCCACCTTCCCGCCAGCCTGCTCGGCCACCTGATGCAGATCCCGCAGAACATCCTGTGCCCGCAATCCCGAAGGGCTGACCTCGGAGGAGGCGCCGTGACCGGGAAGATCTACCGAGAGGATGCTCCGCCCGGTACCGGCCAACGGGTCCAGCCAGCCGGTCTTGACCCAGTTGAACAAGGTGTTGGAGGCAAAGCCGTGCACCAGCAGCACCGGTGGGGCATCAGGCTGAGGATGTTCCCAAGCATGGACTGTCAGCCCGTTGACGGTCCGCTGGAAGGAGGGTGCGGGGTATTGGAGTCGTGCCACGGCGTCGTACTTCTTTTTGGGTGACGGTTCGGCCGAACCGGGAGACTCAGACGTCCAGCTGCAGCGTCTTGGCGGTGGCCCCGGTGATCTCCGCCAGAAGCTTCGGGTTCTCGTTGAGCAGCTGGCCGTAGGAAGGCACCATGGACTCCAGCTGGGGCTTCCAGCCTTCGATCTGGCCGGGGAAACAACGCTCCAGCAGCTTGAACATGATGCTCGGCGCAGTGGAGGCTCCCGGGGAGGCGCCCAGCAACCCGGCGATAGAACCGTCGGCAGCGGCAATCAGCTCAGTGCCGAACTGCAGGACTCCCTTGCCCTTTTCGTTCTTCTTCATCACCTGGACACGCTGACCTGCGGTGATCAGCTCCCACTGCTCGCCCTCAGCGGCAGGGTAGAAGTCCTGCAGCGCCTCGATCTTCTTCTTCTGCGACTTGGTGATCTCTTTGAGCAGGTAGCTGACCAGTGAGGTGTTGGTGACACCGACCTGCAGCATCGGCAGCAGATTATGCGCCCGCACCGAGAACGGCAGGTCCAAATAGGAGCCGGATTTCAGGAAGTTGGTGGAGAACCCGGCATAGGGGCCGAACATCAGGGAGCGGCGGCCCTCCACGAACCGGGTGTCCAGGTGCGGCACTGACATCGGCGGAGCGCCCACTGAGGCCAGCCCGTAGACCTTGGCATGGTGCTGCTCAGCGATCGAAGACTTCGTGGCGCGCAGGAACTGCCCGGAGACGGGGAACCCGCCGAAGCCGCGGATCTCATCGATCCCGCTGGACTGCAGCAGCCCCAGGGCCCCGCCGCCGGCGCCGACGAAAACGAAACGGGCGCTGGCGGTGAACTTCTCTCCGCCAGCGGTGTTCTTCACCTTCAGCTCCCAACGGCCGTCAGTGCCGCGGGTCAGCCCGGTCACCTCGTGGCTGTAGCGCAGCTCCACGCCCGCGGTGTCCAGGTGGCCGGCCAGCTGCCGGGCGATGGAACCGAAATCCACATCGGTGCCGTCGTGGAACTGGGAGGCTGCCACCGGTTTATCGTCAGTGCGGCCGGCAGCCAGCAGAGGTGCCCAACCACCGATGGTGTCCATATCCTCGGAGTGCTCAATATGAGCGAACAGCGGTTCGGCGCGCATCGCCTCATAGCGGTCACGCAGGTACTGGGTATTCTTCTCACCCCAGACAAAGCTGATATGCGGCAGCGCGTTGATGAAAGTGCGCGGAGCACCCACTATGCCGTTGTCCACCCAGTGGGACCACAGCTGCCGGGAGACGTGGAACTGCTCGGCGATACCGGCAGCCTTGGCGGTGGAGATGGCACCGTCAGTGCCGCGGGGAGTGTAGTTCAGCTCGCAGAAGGCGGTGTGCCCGGTCCCGGCGTTGTTCCAGGGGTCGGAGGACTCCTGGCCGGCGCCGTCGAGCTTCTCGTACAGGGCGATGCTCCAGTCCGGCTGCAGCTCTTTGAGGATGGCTCCCAGTGTGGTGGACATGATGCCACCACCGACCAGAATCACATCGAATCGTTGGGATGACGGCGTCGACGCTGACTCGGTCACGGCATAGCTCCTCTGATGTTCATAGTGTGATGATTCGGTCCGACTTTACCGCCGGGCTGTAGCGGTGAGGAAATTGAGTCCTCCGGGTGCTGATTCGGGCCCTGAGCCGATCAGGATTCGGCGAGCCGGATCTCTGCGAAGCGCTCGTTGAGCACTGGGGACATCGGGTAATCAGCTACCCGGGTGCCCAGTGCCATCCCGGAGATGGGGTAGGCCAGCGGCAGCGCGGGCAGCTGGTCCTGAATCAGATCGGCCACCTGCCGGTAGAGCTCTGAGCGGATCTCCTGGTCAGGCTCGGCCCGTGCCTCATCGAGCAGCTCGACCACATCGGGGTCGTGGAACTGGAACTCCCGGCTCGGCTGTCCGAACAGGGGGGAGAAGAAGGTGTGTGGGGAGCGGAACCCGCCGTTGCGGCCCAGCAGGTGCATCGCACGGGAGGAATCAGCCATCAGCTGGTCCACATAACCGTCTTCCCAACGCACCGGGCGGGGCCGGATCACAAAGCCGGCGGCAGTGAGGTCGGCAGAGACCGCAGCGAAGACCGCCTCAGGCCGGGGCAGATAGCTGCGGGTGCTGCTGATCGGGTAGTAGAAGTCCAGCGGCTCACCGTCGTAGTCGGAGTCTTCCAGCAGCTCCTGGGCCAGCGTCAGGCTGTACGCATGCTGCAGGGCACTGTCGGAATGCACGCCCAGGGCCGCAGGAGTGAACTGATAGGCGGGTCTGGAACCGTCCAGGAAGTAGTCCTCCACCAGCTGTGGGCGGTTGATCGCCCGTGCCGCGGCCTGCCGGATGATGAAGTCTGACATCACCGGGTGGCTGAGGTTGAAGCCCATGTACAGCACGGAGAAGGGGTCGCGCTGCAGAATGAGCCGGCCGGACTGGACCAGGGTGCGCAGGTTATCGGCAGTGATGAAGTCATAGACATCCACCTGCCCGCGCTGCAGTTCGCGCAGCCGGTCGAAGGTCTTGGGCAGGGCGCGGACCACCACCTCTGCCGGGCCCTCATTGGTCTCCCAGTACTGGCCGAAGGCCTCTAAACGAGTGGCGGCCCCGTTGTCTTCCTCAGCAGGCTCTGCCAGCCGGTAGGGGCCAGTGCCTATGGGCTGGCGGGTGATCAGGCCTGGGTCACTGTCCACCAGGACCTCGACGGAGGCGATGCCGAAAGCTGGCAGGGTCAGCGCCTGCAGCAGGTAGTGGATCGGCTCGCTGAGGGCCAGCACCACAGTGCGCTCGTCCTCAGCTTCCACCGATTCCAGCATGCATTCCTCAGTGTCCAGGTATCCGCCGAACACTGAGGGGAAGGCTAGGGGAGTGGACCGGCTGATATTGCCGTAGCCGTAGAGGTAGTCCAGCTGCCCCCATCGCTGGAAATTGGCGACGACGACGTCCGCGGTCAGCTGTGTGCCATCGTGGAACACCACTGCCTCACGGAGGGTGAAGGTGTAGGTCAGTTCGTCCTCACTGACTTCCCAGTCCTCGGCCAGCAGAGGGGCCACATTGCCGGTGTCCTGGTCGATGCCCACCAGGGGCTCGAAGATCTGCCGGATGATCCGTTCGGTCTCAGTGTCCACGGCCAGTCCCGGGTCCAGCGAGCTGGGCAGGTGGATGCCAGCGATGGTGACAGTCCCGGCAGCTGCGGAAGCTTCGGACTCCTCGTCGTGCTGATCCAGCGGCTCATCCTGGCTCTCCCCGGGCTCGTCAGTGGCCGCGGAGTACAGTGCCGCAGCGGTGCCGGCGGCCGAGGATGCGCCGAGGAACACACGCCGGGAGAGAACGTTCACGTGGGCGAGAGGGGACTTGAACCCCTACGTCATAAGACACTGGAACCTAAATCCAGCGCGTCTACCAATTCCGCCACTCGCCCGTGCAGCAACCCACTATCCTACAGTGCTCCAGATGCGAGGACCGCCGGGGTCAGCTGGCTCAGACGCCGAGTTCCTCGCGCAGCCGCGTGACATGGCCGGTGGCCTTGACGTTGTACTTGGCCAAGGTCACCTTGCCCTCCGGGTCCACCACCACAGTGGAGCGGATCAGGCCCTCGAACACCTTGCCGTAGTTCTTCTTCTCACCCCAGGCTCCATAGGCTGAAGCCGTTGCGTGATCCTCATCCGAGAGCAGCGGGAAGCTCAAGCCCTCATTCTGCGTGAACTTCTCCAGGGCACTGACCGGGTCCGGGGAGATTCCCAGCACCTGGTACCCGGCAGCCTGCAGAGACTCCAGTGAGTCCCGGAAGTCGCAGGCTTCAGTGGTGCAGCCCGGAGTGGCGGCTTTGGGATAGAAGTACACGATCACGTTCTTGCCCCGGTAGTCCTTCAGCGAGACCGTGCTGCCGTCGGCAGAGGTCAGGGTGAAGTCAGGAGCAGTGTCTCCGGCAGTGAGCTGAGTGGTCATCGATAAGTCCTTTCGGCGTCGTCGTACTGGTCTCAGCCTATGCGACACCGGCGCTGGGTGCGGCCCACATGTCCATCCCCGCCCGTAGACTGGCCGCACAGTCCCAGTCTGAGCGAGGGGAGTGAGCACCGTGGTCATCCAGACCGAGCGCAGCCCGGCCGAGGAGCGGCTGATTGCGGCCTTCCGCGCGGTCTTCGACGCCTCGGTGATGAACTTCGGCTCCTACAACCTGCTCTACACAGAGAACCTCTTCGGCCGTGAAGACCACCCTGAGGTGCTGATCAGCAGTGACCTGGCGCCCGCTGTTGAGCTCTCGGCTCAGGAAACGGTCGAGTCTGCCCGGCATCTGTTAGTCGGTTACCGTCGGGAGCCGGTGGAGATGGTGCTGTGCCCCATTGACCCAGCCGCAGTGCTTCCGCCGGCAGAGGATGACGACGCCGCCCCCTCACCCCGGGTGCCCGTACTGGTCAACCTGACCAATCTTGCCGGGATGGCGGTGGAGGACTCCACGGTGGAGATTGCTATGTCCACCGGCCGGCGGGTGAAGCTGAACGTGCAGTCCCGTGTGATATTTCCGCAGGTTCGCCAGGTGCCGCTGCACCAGCAGCTGGATGTGGAGGACTTCTACGGGTTCCTGGACCACTTCATGGACCGGGTGGAACGCAAACGCCGCTGACCTGGGCCGGATATGCAAAAACCGCCGGCCAGGCGTCCGAGACAAAAGTCTAGGAGGCCTGGCCGACGGCTCGACTTGTGGGCCCCGCGGGACTTGAACCCGCAACCTGCAGATTAAGAGTCTGATGCTCTGCCAGTTGAGCTAGAGGCCCTGGCGATTGCGCTCCCGTTCCGAGCAGAACGCTCAGCGGGCAACGACAGGAAAACTTATCACGTTCTTGGCCGCATGAGCAACTCGCCGTAGCCCCATTTTCATCGGTAGCTACTGAGGGCGTGAAATTGTCACTGCCAGCAATGAGATCCTGAATTCGGGTCGAATAGCAGTAGTCTGCCGCATGTGTGGGCGGTGGCGGGCCGGACGATTGACTCTCCCGTCACCAGTGGAGGAGTGCAGCAGATCTCCGGCCAGGATCTCTGCACCCCTGATCCGGGCTGAGGAGGTGAGGCAGGCCGGGAGACGGCAGCCGGCGGCGTCGTACTCTTTAGCTTTTTCCCTGGCGATTCGCGGGGTGGACCAGTGGCACGGTAAGGTATAGCGGTCCGTGCGATAGGCATTCGTGTGCCTGTACTGGAGATGTCCTTCAGACATGTCCATCCCGGGGTGTAGTTCAGTTTGGTAGAGCGCCTGCTTTGGGAGCAGGAGGTCGCAGGTTCAAATCCTGTCGCCCCGACTACGGCACACTTCACCGTGTGCTGCACGGACCCAGCGGGTACACCCGCATCAGAGACCGATAAAGCATCAGCAACAGGAGCCCATACGTGGTCAAGAGCACCGTCGAAGAACTGAACCCGACTCGAGTCAAGCTCACCGTGGAGGTGTCAGGCGAGGAGCTCGAGCCCAAGATCAAGGATGCCTATAAGAGCATCGCCCAGCAGGTTCAGATCCCCGGCTTCCGCAAGGGCAAGGTTCCTGCTCCCATCATCGATCAGCGGTTCGGCCGAGAGGCTGTGGTCCAGCAGGCGATCAGCGACGGCCTCCAGGAGTTCTACCAGGCCGGCCTGGCCGAGGCAGAGATCACCCCGCTGTCCCGTCCAGAGGTGGAGGTCGACGAGATCCCCGACCCCAAGACCAATGAGGGTGTGCTGAAGTTCTCCGGCGAGCTGGACATCAAGCCGAAGGTTGAGCTGCCTGACTACGCCGGGCTTGAGGTCCAGATCGAGGCCAAGGAGGCAGATGACGAGGCCGTGCAGGAGGAGCTGGACGCTCTGCGCTCCCGCTTCGGCACCCTGAAAGAGATCGACCGTCCGGCCAAGACGGACGATTTCGTGACCATTGACATGGTGGCCACCATCGACGAGGAAGAGGTCGATAATGCCACCGGTCTGAGCTACCAGGTGGGTGCCGGCACCATGCTCGAGGGGCTGGATGAGGCCCTCGACGGGCTCTCCGCAGGCGAAGATGCCATCTTCACCAGCACTCTCTCCGGCGGCGAGCACTCCGGTGAGGAAGCCTCCGTGAAAGTCACCCTCACCGCGGTCAAGGAGCGCGAGCTGCCCGAGGCTGACGACGAGTTCGCCCAGCTTGCTTCCGAGTTCGACACCATCGAGGAGCTCAAGGCCGACCTGAAGAAGCAGGCCGAATCCACAATGCTGGAGAAGCAGGGTGTGGAAGCCCGCGACAAGGTGCTCGAGAAGCTGATGAGCCTGGTGGATGTGCCGGTCCCTGACTCGGTCATCGAAGACCAGATCAGCCAGCACTTCACCTCCCAGGGCCACTCCGAGGGCGACTCCCATGACACCGGTGAGCACCGCACTGAGATCCGGGAGCAGACCGAGGAGGCCTTCCGCAACGAGATTGTGCTCGACCTGATCGCCGAGAAGGAAGAGGTCGGCGTGGACCAGGCCGAGATGATCGAGTACATCGTGGCCACCGCTCAGCAGTACGGCATGGAGCCCAACCAGTTCGCCCAGATGCTGGACCAGGCCGGTCAGGTGCCCATGATCATGGGGGAGGTCCGCCGGCGCAAAGCCCTGGCCAAGGTGCTGGAGCTGGCCAAGGTCTCCGACACCGAGGGCAATGAGGTGGATCTCACCGAGTTCGTCACCCCCGCTGAGGAGCAAGAGGGTGAGCAGGACAACGAGGCCGTCGCCTCGCCTGAGTCCGCCGAGCTGCCCGCCGAGGCCGAGGAGACTGTCGAAGAGGGCGGCTCCGAGGAGAAGTAGGCCGAGCCTTTCAGCTTCAGGGTCCCGTCCAGCGCTCCGACCGCTGGGCGGGACCCTTCTGCGTTGCTGCACCGGATCTCGGTGCTATATCCGGGCTGCGCCAGGTTTTAGCACCGAGATCCGGCACACCAACTCGCTCAGCAGCGATGCGCTGGGAGCCAAGCGTTGCAGCGACTTTAGGCGCGCGCGAAGCTCGGTAAGGCTTTGCCGAGTCAGAGGGGCGGCGTGAACGGCGCCCCGGGACCGGCTCCGCTCTGCCCGGCGCGAACAGTGCGCGAGGCGGGAAGGCGGCGTCGTTCCCCTGAAGTAATGTCGTAGCAGAACCCGTCACAAGGAGGAACTTGATGTCTGAGCAGCTGCCCACCGCGGCCTCGAGTGTGGACCCGGCGTCCCAGGAGAACTACATCTACAACCGGCTCCTCAAGGAGCGGATCATCTGGCTGGGCTCTGAGGTGCGCGATGACAACGCCAACACCATCTGCTCGCAGATGCTGCTGCTGTCCGCTGAGGACCCCGAGCGCGATATCTACCTCTACATCAACTCCCCGGGCGGCTCAGTGACCGCCGGCATGGCCATCTACGACACCATGCAGTTCATCCCCAACGATGTGGTCACCGTGGCCACCGGCCTGGCCGCCTCCATGGGCCAGTTCCTGCTCTCCTCCGGCACACCCGGCAAGCGCTTCGCCACCCCGCACGCCCGCATCCTGATGCACCAGCCCTCCGGCGGCATCGGCGGCACCGAATCCGATGTGCGCATCCAGGCCGAGCTGATCAAACACATGAAGCAGGTGATGGCAGAGCTCACCGCCGAGCAGACCGGGCAGAGCGTGGAGACCATCCTCACGGACAACGCACGCGATAAGTGGTTCACCGCTGAGGATGGCCTGGAGTACGGGTTCTTCGACAAGATCGCCCAGCGCTCCACCACCGTCTCCGGCGGCGGCGGAGTCTGAGCATTACGACGACGCCGCCCCACCACGCACACTTCACAGGCCACTGATTCTTCACAGGAGACATTGAGATGAACTTCGACCTCAGCCAAACCCCGCAGGCGCTGCCCACTGCACCGGGCACCGTGGACTCCCGCTACATCCTGCCGCAGTTCGAGGAGCGCACCCCCTATGGGTTCAAGCGCCAGGACCCCTACGCCAAGCTGTTCGAGGAGCGGATCGTGTTCCTCGGCGCCCAGGTGGACGACGCCTCCGCCGATGACATCATGGCCCAGCTGCTGGTGCTGGAGTCGATGGACTCCGAACGGGACATCACCCTCTACATCAACTCCCCAGGCGGCTCCTTCACTGCGATGACCGCCATCTACGACACCATGCAGTACATCCGTCCCCATGTGCAGACCGTCTGCCTGGGCCAGGCGGCCTCCGCGGCCGCCGTGCTGCTGGCTGCTGGCACCCCCGGCAAACGGTTCGCACTGCCCAATGCCCGGGTGCTGATCCACCAGCCGGCCATCGGCGGCTCCCGCGGAACAGCCACCGACCTGGCCATTCAGGCCGATGAGATTCGCCGGATCCGTACCTGGATGGAGGAGGTGCTGGCCCAGCACACCGATAAGACGGCCGAGCAGGTCAGTGAGGACATCGACCGCGACAAGTTCCTCTCTGCCGCTGGCTCCAAGGAGTACGGCCTGGTGGACGAAGTCCTCTCCTCCCGCAAACTGCCGGTGTAAGGATGAGGCTCGAGCGACGATTGAGGGTTGGCGCACCGCAGGCAGGTGCGACATCTGTGCCCGGCGCCGGGACAAGCACTGTGAGTCGGTGCGGGAGGATGTCCGGGGTCTGACGTAGGCTTATCGAAGTCCCCTAAAAAATGCACGGCGAGAGGGTTGCACGGCTATGGCCAGAATTGGTGAGAGCACCGATCTGCTGAAATGTTCCTTCTGCGGCAAGTCGCAGAAGCAGGTGCGCTATAAGCTGATCGCCGGCCCCGGCGTCTACATCTGCGATGAGTGCATCGAGCTGTGCAACGAGATCATCGATGAGTACCTCAACGAGGTCCAGGAGACCGCTGAGGTAGAACTCCCCACGCCCAAGCAGATCAAAGAGTTCCTGGACGAATACGTGGTCGGCCAGGACAAGGCCAAGCGGGCCCTGGCGGTGGCGGTGCACAACCACTACAAGCGGATCCAGTCCACCGGTTCGGCGTCGAAGACCGCGTCCCTGGAGAAGGGGCCCTTCGATGAGGTGGAGATCGGCAAGTCCAATATCCTCATGGTGGGTCCCACCGGATCCGGCAAAACCTATCTGGCCCAGTCTCTGGCGAAGAAGCTGCAGGTTCCGTTCATCGTGGCCGATGCCACCAGCCTTACTGAGGCCGGCTATGTGGGTGAGGACGTGGAGAACATCCTGCTCAAGCTCATCCAAGCCGCTGACGGTGATGTGAAGAAGGCAGAACAGGGCATCGTCTACATCGACGAGATCGACAAGATCTCCCGAAAGTCCGAAAACCCCTCGATCACCCGGGATGTCTCCGGTGAAGGCGTGCAGCAGGCGCTGCTGAAGGTCCTGGAAGGCACTGTGGCCTCGGTGGCACCCCAGGGTGGGCGTAAGCACCCCAACCAGGAGTTCATCCAGATCGACACCTCCAATGTGCTCTTCATTGTGGCTGGCGCCTTCGCCGGGTTGGAGGAGATCATCGAATCTCGGTCCGGCCGCAAGGGCCTGGGCTTCGGTGTCCCGCTGTCCACCATCATCCCTGGTGAGGCCAGCTACGCCGATGTAGAGCCTGAGGACCTGCACAAGTTTGGGCTGATTCCCGAGTTCATCGGCCGCCTGCCCGTGGTGGCCACCGTGGAGGAGCTGGACCAGGATGCGCTCACAGATATCCTCACCAAGCCGAAGAACGCGCTGCTGAAGCAGTACCAGAAGATCTTCAGCCTTGATGAGGTGGAGTTGGAGTTTGAGCCGGATGCCATCACTGCGGTGGTGGAGCAGGCCCAGGCTCGGGGGACCGGTGCGCGCGGACTGCGCTCCATCCTGGAGAACGTGCTCAACCCCATCATGTTTGACCTGCCTGGTCGGGACGACATCGCCTCGGTGACCATCACCGGCGAGACCGTCCGGGAAGAGGCGGAGCCCATTATGGTCACTCGCTCCGAGGCCAAGCGGCTGCGCAAAAAGTCCGCGTAGTTCGCGGTATCTTTCCTGCCTGTAATGCCCTGACTGGGGGCTTTGTTCCTGCGGAAATGGGTGTGGGGGCTTCCATTTATGACCGTGTAGTACTACTGTGCACACCAGGAGTTGTGACACAGGTCACCTCAGCAAGGAGGTGTTGTACACGTGACCGGAAACTGGTCCCGGGCTGCGGCAGCCGCTGCCGCAGCAGCCTTGGTGCTCACCGGCTGCGGAGCGGAGGACGAGGTCCCCGTGCTGACCTGGTACATCAACCCTGACGACGGCGGGCAGCAGGCACTGGCTCAGCAGTGCACTGAAGAGGCGGACGGCGCCTACCGGATCCAGACCTCTCTGCTGCCCAATGATGCCCCTGCCCAGCGGGAGCAACTGGCCCGGCGGTTGGCCGCAGGAGACTCATCCCTGGACATCATGTCCATCGACCCGCCATTCATCCCGGAGCTGGCCGAGCCCGGTTTCCTGGCCCCGGTGCCGCAGGACGTGGCCGAGCGCACCACAGAGGACACCCTGGAAGGCGCCCTGGCTGGAGCCATGTGGAATGATGAACTGGTCACCGTCCCGTTCTGGGCCAACACCCAGATCCTCTGGTACCGCGAATCTGTGGCCGAGGAAGCCGGCTTGGACATGAGCGAGCCGGTGACCTGGGACGACCTCATAGAGGCTGCCCGGGAACAGGACAAACACCTGAGTATCCAAGGCATCCGTGCGGAGTCGATGACCGTCTGGGTCAACAGCCTCATGGAGTCCCAGGGCGAGTCCATCCTGGTGGACCCCTCCGCCGGAGCCGATGAGTTGGAGACCAGCCTGGACTCTGAGGCCGGACAGCGCACCGCAGAGATCATCGGGACCATCGGCTCTGAACAACTGGCCGGGCCAGGGGTGGCCTCCCTGGATGAGAACCAGTCCATGCTGATGTTCCAACGGGACAACGGCTCCTTCATGGTCAACTGGCCCTTCGTCTGGCCGGCCACCAACGCCGCAGCCGAGGAAGGAAGCGTGGATGCCGACCTACCCGATGACATCGGCTGGGCCGAATACCCCCGGGTCGACCCCGACACCCCCGCAGCACCGCCGCTGGGCGGAATCAACTTGGGAGTCGGTGCTGAGTCGGAGCATCCTGAGCTGGCATTCGAGGCCATTGAGTGCATTGTCCGCCCGGAGAACCAGACCGAGTACTTCCTCACCAACGGCAACCCGCCCTCCTCGGCCTCAGCTTTCAACGACCCTGCCATCGAGGAGGACTTCCCCATGGCTGAGACCATCCGCGATGCGCTCGACAACGCCGCCCCCAGACCGCAGACCCCCTACTACAACGAAATCTCCGAATCGATCCAACTGAACTTCACCCCGGTCTCCGGGGTGAACGCCGAGCGCACCCCGGCCAACACTGCTCAGTACATCTTGGACGTCTTACGGGGGGAGCGCCTGCTATGAGTACCCCTGCAGTACCCGCCGCCAAGCGGAGAGCTAAAGCCGGGAAGCCGGCAAAGTCAGAGCGGACTCGGGCCGAAGCCCGGCTCGGCTGGATGCTGGCCGGCCCAGCGTTCGTGATCATGCTGGCGGTCACGGCCTACCCCATCGCTCAGGCCACCTTCGACTCATTGTTCTCCTACCGGCTCACCACCCCGGACGAACGAGAGTTCGTCTTTCTGGACAACTACCTGCTGCTGTTCACCGATTGGACCTTCTGGCGGGCTTTCCTGGTGACCCTGCTCATCACCGTGGTCACGGTAGCCGTTGAGCTGGTGCTCGGCTTCGCTCTGGCGATGGTCATGCACCGGGCGCTGAAGGCTCTGCGTGGGGTGCTGCGCACTGCCATCCTGGTGCCCTATGCGATCATCACCGTGGTGGCCGCCTTCGCCTGGTACTTCATGTTTGACATCAACTCCGGGTTCATCAACAGCTGGTTCTCCTGGGTGCCGGGCATCAGTGCGGAGCTGGACTGGTTCGGCAACACCTGGACCGCCCTGTCGGTGATCATGGCTGCCGAGATTTGGAAGACCACCCCGTTCATCGCCCTGCTGCTGCTGGCTGGGCTCGCCCAGGTGCCTGAGGAGCTGGTGGAGGCCGCCAAAGTCGACGGGGCCACCCGAACCCAGCAGTTCACCCGGGTGATCATCCCGAATATGAAGGCCGCCATCATGGTCGCTGTGCTCTTCCGGGCCCTGGACGCATTCCGCATCTTCGACTCGGTGTTCGTGATGACCGGGGGAGACCAGGGCACTGAGGTGCTGGCCCTGCTGGCCTACCGGCAGTCGATTTCCCGGCTGGAGATCGGACTAGGCTCAGCGGTCTCTGTGGTGCTGTTCCTCTGCGTGCTGCTGATGTGCTTCGCCGCCATCAAGCTGTTCAACGTGGACCTGGCCTCTGGCACCGACCAGTCTCAGGCCAAGGGCAAGAACGGAGGTGAGGACCAGTGAGCCCCAAGAGCAAGTCTAGGCTCGGCTGGACCCTGGTGGCGCTGTTGGTGCTGGGCTACTCCCTGTTTCCGGTCGCTGCCATCTTCGCCACCAGCTTCAAGACTCCCGGGGACCTGGGCAACCAGAACTTCCTGCCCACCAGCTGGACCTGGCAGAACTACGAGATGATCTTCGTGGGCGACGCTCAGGGGCTGTTTCTTTCCGCCCTGCGCAACTCGATCGGCATCACCCTGATCGCCACCTTCATCGCCGTGGTGCTGGCCACCCTGTGCGCATACGCCATCGCCCGCCTGGAGTTCCCCGGCAAACGGATCATCCTGGGAGTGGCCCTGGCGGTCTCCATCTTCCCGGTGATCTCGGTGGTCACTCCGCTGTTCAACCTCTGGCGGACCATCGGCCTCTACGACACCTGGCCGGGTCTGATCATCCCGTACCTGTCACTGACCCTGCCGATCTCCATCTGGACGCTTTCTGCCTTCTTCCGGCAGATCCCCTGGGACCTGGAGCAGGCCGCCCAGGTGGACGGTGCCACCCAGTGGCAGGCCTTCCGCAAAGCAATCGTGCCACTGGCTGCGCCGGGAGTTTTCACCACTGCGATTCTGGCGTTCTTCATCGCCTGGAACGACTTCGTCTACGGTATCTCCCTGACCTCCACCGAGGCGGCCCGGCCGGTCCCGGCGGCCCTGGCCTTCTTCACCGGGGCCAGTCAGTTCGAAGAGCCCACCGGCGCCATCTCTGCTGCGGCAATCGTGGTGACCATTCCCGTCGTCGTCCTGGTGCTGCTGTTCCAGCGGCGCATCGTCTCCGGCCTGACACAGGGCGCAGTCAAGGGCTAGAAAGGACCTACAACAATGGCATCAATCACTCTGCAGAACATCGTCAAGGAGTACGACGACGGCTTCCCGGCGGTCAACGATGTCTCCATAGATATTGAGGACGGCGAGTTCGTGATTCTGGTGGGGCCCTCCGGCTGCGGCAAGTCCACTCTGCTGCGGATGATAGTGGGACTGGAGGACATCACCTCTGGGGACCTGCTGATCGGTGGAGAACGGGTCAACGAGAAACCGCCCCGGGAGCGCAACCTGGCCATGGTCTTCCAGAACTACGCCCTCTACCCGCATTTGACCGTTTTCGAGAACATCGCCTTTCCGATGCGACTGGCCAAGGGGAAGTTCACTGAGGGTGAGGTCAAGGAGAAGGTGCAGCGGGCGGCCGGAATGTTGGAGCTCACCGAACACCTGCAGCGCAAGCCGGCTAACCTCTCCGGTGGTCAGCGGCAGCGGGTGGCCATGGGCCGGGCCATCGTCCGGGAGGCCAATGCTTTCCTCTTCGACGAGCCGCTGTCCAATCTGGACGCCAAGCTGCGCGGTCAGATGCGTGCCGAGATCTCCCAGCTGCAGCGCGGCCTGAACACCACCAGCGTCTATGTCACCCACGACCAGACCGAGGCGATGACCTTGGGTGACCGGGTGGCGGTGCTGAAGAAAGGGTTGCTGCAGCAGATCGCCTCACCCCGTGAGCTCTACGAGCAGCCGGCCAATCTGTTCGTGGCGGGGTTCATCGGCTCCCCGTCCATGAACTTCCTGCCCGGCACTGTGGAGGAGGGCTCCACCGGTTCCACAGTGCTGAGGACTCCGCTGGGTGAGATTGAGCTTCCTGAGCAGATTGCTGCCGCCGGGCGGGATAAGGAGATTGTACTGGCCGGGATCCGCCCGGAGTTCTTCGATGAGGCCTCGCAGGTGGACGAGTCCCGGCGCGGCCGCGGGTCAGTGTTCTCCGCTGAGTTGTCTCATGTGGAGTGGTTGGGCAATGAGCAGTACGGCTATATCCGTTATCAGAACGATCCACGGGTAGCCGAGGCGCTGGAGAATCTGGCCGCGGATATGGATGCCGACGAACTGCGCACCCAGCTGGTGGTGGCCGTGGATGCGATGTCCCGGGTGCGCGGCGGGGACACCGCTGAGCTGTGGGTAGACACCCGGCGCATCCACCTCTTCGATCCGGCCACCGGAGAGAACCTGACCCGCGATGCCGAGGCAGGCGCCGAGCTCACCCGGCTCGCGGCTGAGGATCGCAAGCGGGATAGGGACCGCCAATCGACCCAAGAGAAGACCGAGGGCCCCTAACCTCGGCGCCCATGCAGATCCGCAGGACCTGTGCGGGCCGGGTCAGGGACTTGCTCTGTGTCTTCCCAGGCGAGTGCAGCCGGTAGAGCGCGCAGCGCGCGAAGAGGAGGACAGCTGGTTAACCCCTATTCCCAGCGGAACAGGGCGGCAGCCACGCCGGCACCGATCACCGCGGAGCCGCCCAGCACCAGCCAGTTCTGCGCATCAACCGCTTCGCCCAACCAGGCCGACTGGAATGCCTCAACGGCTGCGCCGAAGGGCAGCCAGGAGCCCAGGGTCTGCAGGGCATCGGGCAGGTTCTCGGCCGGCCCGAACATGCCGCCCAGGGCTGCGATGCCGAAGAACGCGACCAGCCCAATGGCCACGGAGGAGTTTGGGGTGGGAGCGATGGAGGCGACGATCATACCCAGCCCGTACATCGCCGCGCAGCAGGCCAGCAGCACGGCAGCCGCGGTGAACAAGGACTGTGGCAGACTCGCGCCGAAGAAGATCATCGCCATCGCGAAGGCCAGTCCGATGCCCAGGATGACCTGGATGAAGCTGACCACCATCTGGGCCACCAGCACCATGGCCGGCGAGGCCGGGGTGACCGCAAGTCGGCGCAGCAGCTTGGTCTTGCGGTAGGTGGCCAGGAAGCTGGGCATATTGATCACCGCGATCGTGGACACCACCATGCTGATCACCACCGGCAGCGCGTAGTAGGAGAAGACGGTGACGCCCTCGGCCAGCTCCTGATGGATATCGTCGATCATGATGCCCTGCATCACCAGGATCAGCATCGGCAGCCCGAGCGGGACGATCAGCCCCGCATAGTCCCGGATCACCATCTTAGCTTCGGCCTCGATCAGCTTCAGCCATGCATTGAGCCCTGGTCTGCGGGCCTGAACTGCAGTGCTTGTCATCTCAGTCGTCCTCCTCGTCGTCGTGAATCTCTCTGCCGGTCAGCGCCACGAAAGCGTCCTCCAGGGTGCTGGTACCTGCCTGTTGCTTCAACTGGTCAGGGGTGCCCTGAGCGATGATTCGACCGGCGTCGATCAGTGCGACCCGGTTGCAGAGCCGCTCCACCTCGTCCATGGCGTGGCTGACCAGGATCACCGTCTGCTCGGCCAGCGACTCGATGGTTCCCCAGACCCGGCGGCGGGCCTTGGGATCCAGACCGGTGGTCAGCTCGTCCAGGATCACCACCTGCGGCCGGCCGATCAGCGCCAGGGCGATGGACAGCCGCTGCATCTGGCCGCCGGAGAGGTTGTCGAACTTGGTTCTGGCCTTATCGGTCAGCTCCACCATCGCCAGGGCCTTCTCGGCATCCAGCGGATCGGGGTAAAAGCTGCGGTAGAGGTTCACCAGCTCCCGGGCGGTCAGCGAGCCGTGCAGATAGGCCTGCTGCAGCTGGACGCCCAGGATCTGCCGGACCTTCGCCCGGTCAGTGAAGGGGTCCAGGCCCAGGATCCGCACCGAACCCTCAGTGGGTTTGCGCAGCCCGGCGATCATCTCCACGACGGTGGTCTTACCGGCACCGTTGGTGCCCAGGATCCCGAACGTCTCACCGGCGGCCACCTGAAGGCTGATTCCGTCCACCGCTGTCTTGGTCTTGTACCGCTTGACCAAATGCTGGGCATCGATGGCCGGCGGCGCACTCTGTTCTGCGTGCTGCTCTTTGTGTTCTGTCATGGGCTCCAGCTTTCCGCCTCTCACGCTGGTGCACCTGTGCCGCTGGTCATGAGCTGGGCCATGACTTTCGGCACCCCTGGCGGGCCCCGGGAGTCAGTAGGCTTGGTGACTATGGAGGATCAGTGGGCACCGGCGCAGGTGCTTTCCGAGATGTCCGGCAGGTCGCGCCGTCGCCGCTGGGAGGAGTTCTCCGGCATCGCTATTCTGGGGCTCTGCTTCGGTGTGGGCGTGCTGATGCTCGCCGTCGGCGGTGACCCTTATATTCCGAGCTGGCTCTGGGCCGGACTGCTCATCGGCTGCCTCTCCGCAGTGGTGCTGGCTGCCAGCGGCCGGCTCAGCACCAGCTGGCAGAACGCCGCCTACGCGGCTGCTGTGCTGAGTTCCTGGGCACTGCTGCTCACGATGCCCGACCAGGGGATGCTGGTGGTAATCCTGGTGGTGGTTGCTGCCGTGGGCAGCTACCTCATCCCAATCCCTATGGTGCTGGGTGTCATTGGGCTGAACTGTGCAGTGGTGCTCGGGCACATGGTGGCTCACGGAGCGGCCCCGGTGGAGTACCTGGCCACCACCGTCTTCTACATGATTATCCACCTGGCTTCGATGTTCAGCACCTATGCCCTGTACCGCGAAATAGTGTTCCGCAGCGAGCTGGAGCAGAAGAACCTGGAGCTTGAGGCGGCAGGGGTGCTGCTGGAGGACTCGGCCGCCACGGCCGAGCGGCTGCGGATCTCCCGGGAGCTGCACGACGCCATGGGCCACCAGCTCACGGTGCTCAACCTGGAGCTGGAGGCGGCCAAGCACCGCAGCGCAGGCAGCCGATCCGCCCAGGACGCTTCTGCCCATATCGATCGGGCGGCAGGGGTGGCCAAGCAACTGCTGGCTGATGTGCGGGCCACTGTCGGCGAGCTGCGCGAGACCGGGCCCGGGGACCTGCAGACCCACCTGGAGCGACTGGCGGCGGCGGTCCCCTCGCTGGAGATCCAGGTGGACGTCGCCCCCGTCGTGGCGGTGGACGACCAGCAGACCGCGGCTCTGGTCCGAGCGGCCCAGGAGATCATCACCAATGCGGTCAAGCACTCGCAGGCACAGCAGCTGTCCCTGACCCTGGGTCAGGCCGGCCCGGAAGTGGTGCTCACCGGCAGCAACGACGGGCTGGCGCCGAAAACCATCACCCTGGGCCACGGCCTGACCGGGCTGCGCGAGCGGGTGGAGCTGCTGGGCGGGCAGCTGAGAGTCTCCAGCTCCCCGCAGTTCACCATCCAGGTGCGTCTTCCCGCCGCAGGGCAGAGTGCCGCACCCGGGCTCCGCGACGAACCCGCGGGGGCGCAGTGACCGAACAGCACACCGGCACTGCGGTGCGAGTGATGGTGGTCGATGACCAGACCCTGGTCCGGCAGGGCATCCGGACCCTGCTGGAGCTCGGCGGAATCACCGTGATGGCCGAAGCCGGCGACGGCGCTGAGGCGCTCACCCTGCTGGATGAGGCAGCCGAAGACCAGGTTCCTGAGGTGGTGCTGCTGGACCTGCGGATGCCCCGCTATGACGGTCTCTGGCTGCTCCAGCAGCTCCAAGCCGCCGGACGGGAGATCCCGGTGCTGGTGCTCACCACCTTCGACGATGACACCCTGGTGCTTGAGGCCCTGCGCGCCGGTGCCCGCGGCTACCTGCTCAAAGACGTCACCGTGGAGCAGCTCGCCGCAGCAGTGCAGGCGCTCGCAGAGGGCGGCACACTCATCGCGCCCTCCATCACCGACCGGCTGCTGCGGGCAATCAAGTCCGCTCCGGCACCTGCTGGAGCATCCGGCGTCGTCGTCGAATCGCTCACCGAGAGGGAGGTCGAGGTGCTGCGGCTGGTGGCCGAGGGCTACTCCAACCGGCAGATCGCAGACCTGGTCCACCTCGCGGAGGGCACGGTGAAGAACCACATCTCTTCGATCCTGATCAAGCTCGGCGCACGTGACCGGACCAATGCGGTGCTGCGGGCGATCCGTGAAGGCGTGCTCGGCTGAGGCGGAACTTCGGGCAGTAGGTGCTGGGTGCTAAGTTGGCTGCAGCAACAGTTTTGTTCCACCCCCAGCTTTCCAAGGAGCATCGATGAGCACAGTTCCCGACGAGTTCAAGTACAGCGCCGAGCACGAGTGGGTCTCCAGTCCCAATGATGAGGGCGTGGTGTGCATCGGCATCACCGACTTCGCCCAGGATGCCCTTGGTGAGGTGGTCTACGTGGAGCAACCGGAGGTCGGATCCACCGTCGCAGCAGGTGACGTGGTCGGGGAGGTGGAGTCCACCAAGTCTGTCTCCGATATCTACGCCCCGGTCGCCGGTGAGATCACTGCGGTCAACGAGACCCTGGACGATGAGCCGCAGGCCATCAACGCTGAGCCTTACGGCGGCGGTTGGCTCTTCGAAGTGAAGCTGGCTGAGGACTCCGGCCTGGACGCGCTGCTCAGTGCCGAGGAGTATTCCGCCCAGGTGGGCTGAGCCTGCGCCATTGTTATATAGTTGTGACCTCAGGCAGAGGTGAAGAGCTGCGAGAGGAGGAACCGGTGTCTGCAGAGAAGCACCATGAGCACGACGTCGCGCCGGAGAGCGCATCGGAGACCACCTCCATTGCGCTGCCGCCAGCCCACACCGGGCCTTTGGAGGCCAATCTCTCTGATCAGGACAGTGCAGCCATCGGGGCCCTCCCGCAGGGTTCGGCACTGCTGATCGCCCATACCGGGGCCAACCAGGGAGCACGCTTCCTGGTGGACCAGGACGAGACCACCGTGGGCCGGCACCCTGAGGCGGATATCTTCCTGGACGATGTCACCGTCTCACGGCGCCATGTGAAAATTCTGCGCACCGATTCTGTGTTCCGGATTGAGGATCTGGGCAGCCTCAACGGCACCTACGTCAACCATGACCGAGTGGACAGTCACCTGCTCTCCGCAGGTGATGAGGTGCAGATCGGCAAATTCCGGCTCACCTTCTACACCGGGGGCAGCTGAGTCGCAGACAGACCGGGCGCCGGCGGGTCTGAAGAGCGCCGGCAGAATCTCCATGACGCAAATGACGGGACTTATTCTCTGGGCACGTTATCCTGGGGCTGACTTCTTTCCTTCCCCTGAACCCCGAAAGAGGATGCGCCTGTGAGTGCAACACCTGCTCGCCAGCCCAAACCGGCTGAGAACGCCGGGCCCGCCGACAGCCACGTCTTCACCATCTCTGAGGTGCTGCGCGAACTGCAGCACGAGTTCCCCGACCTCTCAGCATCCAAGCTGAGGTTCCTGGAGGAGCGCGACCTGGTGGAGCCTGCCCGCACCCAATCCGGGTACCGCAAATACTCCGCCGCAGATGTGGAGCGCCTGCGCTTCATCCTCGCCCTGCAGCGGGATAGGTATATGCCCCTGGACGTCATCAAGCAGACCATGGAGGCCATCGACGCCGGGGAGAAGCCTGAGGCGCTGCCTGAGTCTGCGCCGGTGGGACCGCGCGAAGTCACCGGGGAACTAGCCGCCCAGCTCACCGGACGCACCCGCCCGATGAGCCGCAAGGAGCTGCGCGCCCTGTCCGGAGCCACCCGCGGGATGCTCGACACCTTGGAGAAATTCCGCATCATCTCCGCCGACGCCCAGGGCAACTACAGCCACCACGACCTCAAAGCGGTCAAAGCCGTGCGGGTGCTGGCCCGCTACGGACTGGAGCCCAAGCACCTGGTCACTCTGCGCCGTTCCGCCGACGCCGAGCTGGACCTCATCGCCCGAGCCATGGCCCCGCACGCAGCTCGCAAGGACGCCGCAGCCCGAGCTCGGGTGGCAGAGTCCTCCAAAGAGATGCTGCAGTGCCTCAAAGATCTGCGCGCCTCCCTCATGGACTCCGCCGTCGAGAGAATCGACCGCCGATAGCGCGGTCCGATCTCGGCGCCTGGACGGCACCCGCGTCGGTCCTCCCTGATTGGCCCATCCAGATGCTTTCCCAACTGCGCGGACCCCAGAGGGCAGGGGCACCCTAGGCTTCCCGGCCTTGCTTTCCCGCCGTTCCGTTGCCAGCTGCTCGATACTTGAACCGCGCATATCGAGGGGGCCTACACTGGAGGTATGAGTGCAGCCCAGGTGCAGCTGGAGGTGGTCGGAGTTCGGGTTGAGCTGCCCAGCAGCCAACCTGTGCTGATCCTGCGCGGGGCTGAGCCAGGCACCGAGAACCTCCATGTGGCCGTGGTTGTCGGCCCTGCCGAAGCAGCGGCTGTGGCCCGCGCTCTCCAGGGCGAGGTGCCGCACCGGCCCATGACCCATGATCTGCTCACCACCGTCTTGGAGGATCTCGGCCAGGGAATCGTCTCGGTGGAAGTCCGGCTGCTGGACGCCAGCACCTACGCCGGTTCCGTCCTGCTCAACAGTGGACGGACCATCGACGCACGCGCCTCCGATGCCATCGCTGTGGCAGTACGCGCACACTGCCGCATCACCATGGACGGCGACACGCTGCGGGCAGTCTCGGTCACTCCCCGCTACCGCTCCGCTGACTCATCGTCCACCCCCGGAGCCAGCCCAGAAGCAGATCAGGTGACAGCCAAGGGGCCTATCTCTGAGGACGAGATCCGCGAGTTCCAGAGATTCCTCTCCGACGCCGGTCCTGAGGACTTCGACCGCTCATGAGCCGCACCGAGGAACCCCAGACACGCCGAACGCTCACCGGGCTGCCAGCACATCCCCGGCGCCTGCCGATACACTGGCCAAATAACTGACTCACTTCCCCTGATGCAGAAAAGACGAGAGGTGCCTGAGTGAAGGACCAACGCGCAGAAGCACCGCGCAGCCGCCACCGTCCCGCAGCCCAGGACACCCTGTTCGACGACGGTCTCCCTGAGCTGGACGAAGACATGGGCTACCGCGGTCCCATCGCCTGCTCCGCCGCCGGAATCACCTACCGTCAGCTTGACTACTGGGCAAGGACCAAACTGGTGGAGCCCTCCCTGCGCAACGCCTCCGGCTCAGGCTCAGCCAGGCTCTATTCCTTCCGTGACATCCTGGTGCTCAAAGTGGTCAAACGGCTGTTGGACACCGGAGTCTCACTGCAGCAGATCCGCACCGCCATCGAGCATCTCAGGGAGCGCGGGGTGGAAGACCTCGCTGAGATCACCCTGATGTCCGACGGCGCCAGCGTCTACGAATGCACCTCCACTGATGAGGTCATCGACCTGGTCCAGGGCGGACAGGGCGTCTTCGGCATCGCAGTGGGACGGGTATGGCGTGAAGTCGAAGGCAGCCTGGCCGAGCTTCCCCGCGAACGCACCCAAGAGCAGGTTGCCGTCGCAGGTCAGGCGCCTGAGCTGGCCGCATTCGAGGCCAGTGATGAGCTGGCGCAGATGCGTGCCCGCAAGCAGGCTTCCTGAGACGTTCAGGCCCTTTCGACCAGTAGGATGGACTAGTGCAGATTCTCAGCGTGTCCAGTCTGAAAGGCGGGGTCGGTAAGACCTCGGTCACCATGGGCCTGGCCTCAGCGGCCCTTAACAGCGGGGTCAGGACCTTGGTCATAGACCTCGACCCGCACGCCGACTGCACCACCGGGCTCAACGTGGCCCGCGGCAAAGGGCGGGAGGCCGGCCAGCTGCTCAAGGAGTACCGCAAAGCCCGCATCTCCGACCACGTTGTACCCTCCGGCTGGGTGGAACTGCTCCCGGAGGACAAGAAACAGAGCGCCGTGCTGGATGTAGTGGTCGGCTCAGCCCTCTCCGCCGCCTTTGACCGGCCAGATATCCGGCCCAAAGACATGAAGCGGCTGAAGACCCTGGTGGACAAGCTCACCGGCTACGATCTGGTGCTGGTGGACTGCCCGCCCTCACTCTCCGGGCTGACCAGAATTGCCTGGGCAGCCTCCCACCAGGTGCTGCTGGTGGCTGAGCCCAGCCTCTTCTCGGTCGCAGGCACTGAACGCACGATGCGCGCCATCCGGATGTTCTCCAATGAGTTCGCCCCTCAGCTGACTCAGGCCGGCGTCGTCGTCAACCGTGCCCGCGCAGACTCCGCCGAGCACGAGTACCGGCTGCTGGAGATGGAGCGGCTCTACACCGATAAGCTCATGCTCCCGGTGCTGGAGGAGAACCCGCACTGGCAGCAGATCCAGGGCGCGGCCTACCCGGTGCACCTCTGGCCCGGCGATCCGGTGCGCGATATGGTCAAGAGCTTCGACGAGCTCATCAAGCAGCTGGTACCAGCCAAGAAGCTCACCTCCTGAGCCGGCTATGCCTACCCATGACGTCGCCATCATCGGCTCCGGCTCCGGAAACTCCCTGATCACCCCCTATTGGGATGACAAGAAAGTGGCGCTGGCCGATAAAGGGATTGAGGCCACCGGTGCTTTCGGCGGCACCTGCCTGAACGTGGGCTGCATCCCCACCAAGATGTTCGTCCGGCCCTCGGCCCTGGCTCGTGTGCCCGAGGAGGCCGCCCGGCTCGGCGTGGAGATGGCCACTGTGCGTGCCGACTGGCCGGCCATCCGCGACCGGGTTTTCGCCCGTGTGGACGCCATCTCATCCGGCGGCCGGGAATACCGTGAGCGCCTGGAGAATGTAGACCTGATCTCTGAGAAGGTCACACTCACCAGCCCCAAGTCCTTCCGCAGCGAGTCAGGCACCGAGGTTGAGGCCCGGCAGGTGGTGATTGCGGCTGGTTCCCGCCCCCTGATCCCGGAGGTTCCCGGGGTCGATCTGCCTCAGGTGCACACCTCAGAGACCATCATGCGAATCGCCAAGCTCCCCGGCAGCATCCTGATTGTGGGAGGCGGCTATATTGCCTGTGAGTTTGCCGGAGTCTTCTCCGGTCTGGGCTCCGAGGTCATTCAGATCAACCGCAGCATCGGGCTGATGAACCAGCTGGATGAGGAGATCGCCGCTGCCTACTCCGCTGAGGCGGAGAAGAACTGGTCGGTGCTCTACCAGCGCACCCTGGGCGCCGTCGTGCCTGATGAGAACGGCCAGGTGACCGCCCAGCTGGTCACCTCCGACGGCCGGTCCGAGGAGTACCAGGTGGACACGGTGTTGCTGGCCATCGGACGCAGACCGAACAGCGATCTGGTGGGCGCCGAGCAGGCCGGACTCGACCTGCACCCAGACGGCCGGATCGCGGTGGACCAGTATCAGCGGGTGCTCAGCGGGGGAGAACCAGTGGAGGGTCTCTACGCCCTGGGCGACGTCTCCTCAGAGGCTATGCTCAAGCATGTGGCCAACCATGAAGCACGGGTGGTGGCCCATAACCTGGAGAACCCCGATGACCTGCGGAAAGTCCGTTCGGAGGCGATCCCCTCAGCGATCTTCTCCCACCCGGAGATCGCCCAGGTGGGCCTCACCGAGGCTCAGGCCGCTTCAGCGGTCGGTGCGCAGAATCTGACCACTAAGACCCAGCGCTACGGGGACACCGCCTATGGCTGGGCCATGGAGGACTCCTACGGGATCCTCAAGATCATCGCCGATAGGCGAAACGGTCAGATCCTTGGTGCCCATGCCATGGGCTACCAGTCCTCCAACCTGATCCAGCCGATCGTGCACGCGATGAGTTTCGGCCAGGACTCCTACACGGCGGCTCGCGGCCAGTACTGGATTCACCCCGCTTTGATGGAGGTCACTGAGAACGCGCTGCTGGGCCTCGACGTCCCCATCCCGCCAGATGCGCCTCTTTAGCCCTGCCCCGCTCTGACCCGCCCCGAGCGGGAAGGAATGAGCATATCGACGTGGTCTCCATTGCTGGTGCCATCTGACACCCCCGGGCGGGAAGGAATGACTCAGCTCACTGTGCGGTTGGCATGGATGGACAGTGATTCTGCCGACCGAAAGGACTTTTCCCATGGCTGAGCGCGTTGACTTCTGGTTCGACCCCATCTGCCCCTTCGCCTACGCGACCTCCCGTTGGATCCTGGAGGTGGAGAAGGTCCGTGACATCGAGGTCCACTGGAATGTGATGAGCCTGGGTGTGCTCAACGAGGACAAGAATCCCGCCCCCACCGAGGATGAGGACGTGCTGGCCCGTTGGATCCCCGCCCGCACCTCCACTGCGGTGGCTGTGACCGCCCCGGAAAAGCTGGGTGATTTCTACACCGCCATCGGCTATGACATCCACGTCAACGGCCACCGCGACTTCGAGGCCGTCTCACGCCGCGCTCTGGTCGAGATCGGCCTGGATGAATCTCTGGTGGATGATGCTAAGACCGACAAGTACGACGGCGCCATGCGCGCCACCCATGAGGAGGGCATCTCCAAGGTGGGCCAGGACGTGGGCACCCCCATCGTGGCCTTCGCCGGCACCGCATTCTTCGGTCCGGTCATCACCCGGGTACCCACCGGGGAAGCGGCCGGCAAGATTTTCGACGGCTCCGTAGCTCTGGCCAGCTACCCCTACTTCTTCGAGCTCAAGCGCTCCCGCACCGAGCGCCCCACCTTCGACTGAGCGCGGTGATATGAGACTTTAGGGGAGTCAGCTCTGGCGAGACCTCCTGTTTTGCTCCCTGTATGTCTCATCTGCGACTGTGGAACTGGCCGAGGTGAGACATACAGGGAGCAAAAGCGTCCTGCGATTGGCCGATGGCTCCCTCAACGTCTCACGATCGGGCGCGAGGACCGTGCCCGTGCCCGGGGTGCCGGTGATCAGCCCTGCCGGATGACCTTGTGCTGGGCGGCCTGGGCCACTGGGCGGATGACGATCTGATCCAGATTCACATGGTGGGGCAGAGTCACCGCATGGGTGATCACCTCCGCAATGTCCTCGGCGGTCAGCGGCTTCTCAACTCCTGTGTAGACCTTCTCCGCAGCGGCGGTGTCCCCGCGTAGCCGCTTGGCGGTGAACTCCTCAGTGCGTACCATCCCGGGCAGCACCTCGATGACCCGGATATTGTGCTCGGCCTCCTCCAGGCGCAGGGTCCCAGTCATACCATGGGCGCCGAACTTGGCCGCGTTGTACCCGCCGCCGCCTTCGTAGGAGACTACCCCGGCGGTGGAGGTCAGGTTCAGCACGGTGCCCTCGCCGTGAGCGCGCAGCATCGGCAAAAAGGCCTGAGTGACGTTCAGGGTGCCCAGCACATTGACCTCGAACATCCAGCGCCAGTCCTCCAGCTTGCCCTCAGCAACAGTGTCTACCCCCAGGGCGCCCCCGGCGTTGTTGATCAGAGTGTCGATCCCACCGGCCTCGGTGATTCTCGCCCGCACCGCTGCCACCTGGTCCACGTCGGTGACATCACAGACCAGAGGGATGATGCCCTCCTGCTCGGCCAATGACTCCAGGCGTTCGGCTCGCCGGGCTGCGGCGAAGACCTGCCAGCCTTCGGAGGTCAGGCGGAGAGCAGTGGCGGCGCCAATCCCGGAGGATGCACCAGTGACAAGAGCACGGCGTGGAGCTGAAGAGGTGACCATGCACACAAGACTAGCCTCCGGCGCCTCGTCATGTGCTGTATTTCCGGAATATGAGACACCCACCGCCGTGGCAGAATGGTTCCCATGGCCACCCACATAAAGGGCACCGACACGCCCGCATACAAGACCCCTGAAGTTCCCGAGAAGCCCGCCCTGGAGGGGCTGGAGCCCAAACTCCACGCCGCCTGGCAGGCCGAACGGATCTACCACTTCGATGAGACTGCCTCCCGCGATGAGGTCTACTCGATCGACACCCCGCCGCCCACCGCCTCGGGGTCCCTGCACGTGGGGCATATGTTCTCCTACACCCAGACCGATGTGGTGGCCAGGTTCAAGCGGATGCGCGGCAAGAAGGTCTTCTACCCGCTGGGCTGGGATGACAACGGTCTGCCCACTGAGCGGCGCGTGCAGAACTACTACGGGGTGCGCTGCGACCCCAGCAAGCCGTATATTCCTGACTACCAGCCCCCGGCGAAGCCCGCCAAGAACCAGCGCGACTGGGATGTGATCTCCCGGCAGAACTTCATCGAGCTGTGCGAGAAGCTCACCGTAGAGGATGAGAAGGTCTTCGAGGACCTCTTCACCACCCTGGGGCTGTCGGTGGACTGGCGGCAGACCTACCGCACCATTGACGATGACTCCCGGGCAGCCAGCCAGCGCGCCTTCCTGCGTGATGTGCGCTCCGGCAACGCCTACACCGCCGAGGCTCCCACCCTGTGGGATATCACCTTCCGCACCGCGGTGGCCCAGGCCGAGTTGGAGGCCAAGGAGCGCCCAGGTGCCTACTACCGGTACCCGTTCACCGACGAGGCCGGCAACGAGACTGTCATCGCCACCACACGCCCGGAGCTGCTGCCCTCCTGCGTGGCGCTGGTGGCCCACCCGGAGGATGAGCGCTATAAGCCGCTGTTCGGCCAGACCGTGACCTCACCGCTGTTCGGGGTGCAGCTGCCGGTCAAGGCGCACCCGCTGGCCGACCCGGAGAAGGGCTCCGGCATCGCGATGATCTGCACCTTCGGCGATATGACCGATGTGACCTGGTGGCGGGAGCTGCAGCTGCCCACCCGGGCACTGATCGGCCGCGACGGCCGGTTCGCCGCTGAGGCACCGGACTGGATCACCAGTGAGCAGGGCCGGGCCAACTATCAGCAGCTGGCCGGCAAGACGGTGCACTCGGCCAAAGAAGCTGTGGTGGCCATGCTGGAAGAGGCTGGGCTGCTGCGCACCGAGCCGGAAAAGATCACCCATGCGGTGCACTTCTACGAGAAGGGCGATAAGCCCCTGGAGGTGGTGACCTCCCGGCAGTGGTACATCCGCAACGGTGGCCGTGACGCCGAGCGCCGCCAGCAGCTGATCGAACGTGGCCGAAAGATCGACTGGCATCCTGGATTCATGCGTTCCCGCTACGAGAACTGGGTGGAGGGCCTCAACGGCGACTGGCTGATCTCCCGGCAGCGGTTCTTCGGCGTGCCGATTCCCGTCTGGTATCCGGTGGATGAGACAGGTGAGCCCGACTACGATCACCCGATCCTGCCCACCGAGGACCAGCTCCCGGTGGACCCGGCCTCCCAGACCGCACCCGGTTTCGATGAGTCCCAGCGCGGTGCACCGGGAGGGTTCATCGGTGAGCCCGATGTGCTCGACACCTGGGCCACTTCCTCGCTGACACCGCAGATCGCAGGAAAATGGGAGCAGGACAACGAACTGTTCAACAAGGTCTTCCCCTTCGACCTGCGTCCGCAGGGCCACGACATCATCCGCACCTGGCTGTTCTCCACAGTGGTGCGGGCCAATTCCCTGCATGACACTGTGCCGTGGACCAACACCGCGATCTCCGGCTGGATCCTGGATCCGAATCGGAAGAAGATGTCCAAGTCCAAGGGCAATGTGGTGGTCCCCACCGAGCCGCTGGAGCAGTTCGGCGCCGATGCGGTGCGCTACTGGGCGGCCTCGGCCAAGCTGGGTGCTGACACCGCCTATGAGATCGGCCAGATGAAGATCGGCCGGCGCCTGGCGATCAAGCTGCTGAACGCCTCGAAGTTCGCCTTCGGAATGGGTGTCACTGAGGCGCATGTCGTTTCAGGAGATGACGACGCCGCCGCGGCAGTGATCACCGAACCTCTGGACCGTGCCCTGCTGGCTAAGCTGCGCACTGTGATCGAGCAGGCTACCGAGCAGTTCGAGAGCTACGACTACGCCCGGGCCCTGGACATCACCGAGAGTTTCTTCTGGGCCTTCACTGACGACTATGTGGAGCTGGTCAAGGACCGCGCCTACGGTTCGCAGGGCGAGGCCGCCCAGGCCTCAGTGCGGGCCACCCTGGCCACTGTGCTTGACAAACTGCTGCGGCTCTTCGCCCCGGTGCTGCCGTTTGCCACCGATGAGGTCTGGCGCTGGTGGCGGGAAGGCTCCGTGCACGCGGCCGCCTGGCCCAAGGCTGCCGATCTGGACGCGGTGGCCGGAGCACCTGCGGTGCTGGACACGGTCTCGGAGGCGCTGACCGGACTGCGCCGAGCCAAGGCCGAGGCCAAGGTCAAGCAGCGTACTGAGATCCTCTCGGCACGGATCACCGGGCCGAAGGACCAGCTGGGCTACATCGAGTCCGCACTCTCCGACCTGCGGGCCGCCACCAAGGCCCAGGCCCTGGAGCTGGTCAGCGAATGGGAGGCCGCCAAGGAGCTGGAGATCACCTCGGTGGTGTTTTCTGAGTTGGCGGCTGATACAGGCAGCTGAAGTCAGCCGCCAACTCAGAACTTGGAGGCGGTTAGATCACACCTTGTGTTTGCGGAACCATATGAGTGTCACCACACCGATCAGGATCAACAGGGCGCTGCCTGTCACCAGTGCTGCAGTTTGCGCGCCGGTGGCGGCCAGGTCTGACTCCTGATCGCTGCCTTCTGCCGGAGTTTTGCTGGGGTCCTCCACGGCACTGGGGTCCGGGGAGCTCGTTTCAGTAGGCTCTTCAGTTTCAGACGGGCTCTCAGACGGCGTCGGCGAAGGTTCCTCAGTGGGAGCGGGGGTCTCAGTCTCACTAGGTTCCTCGGTTGGGGCTGGCGACTCTGTCGGGCTGGGCTCCTCAGTCGGCTCAGTGGGTGTCGGTGACGGAGTCTCTGTTGGGCTGGGGTCCGGTTCTCCCGGCTCAGTGGTGCCCAATGAATCCCACAGGAACTGCTCGATATTGTCCCAGGTAGGTGCCGGATCCTGGCCGGTGACTAGTTCGCCGCTCGGGTTGGGCTGATAGACGGTGTAGTTTTCAGCACCGATGATCTCCACGACGGAGTGGCCGGCCTCTTCAACCAGAGTGTAAGTTGCGCTGCTGCCGACGTTGACCAGAGCGTTGAACAGAGTTTCTGATGAACCGGGGGGCAGCAGTGGATCGTGCGTGCCATGGAACACATGGATGGGTGGTTCAGTGCCATCGACGTAGGCGACTGGATTAGCTCGCTCAGTCTCCTCTGGACATTCCTGAATCGGGCAGCCAATCAGCATTGATTCCGGGGACTGGGGGTCGTCATGCACAATGAAGGGGTCAAAGGGCAGATCATACGCCTCATGCTGTTCGGCGGTCTGCTCATCCAGCAGCAGAAGGTCCACAGGTGGGAAGAAGGGGACTGAAGCCTGCACAGCGCTGGAGACGCCCTCGGTATCGGGCTCGTCGCCCAACTGGTCAATACTGCTGGTGGTTGCGGCTATCGCTGCGACCCAACCACCGGATGAGTCACCCATAATGGCGATGCGGTCGGGGTCGATATTGTACTCGTCAGCATTAGCTCTTAACCATCTGATGCTTGCTCGGATGTCGTGGAGCTGGCCGGGGAACTGCACCTGGCTGCTCGAGCGGACGCTCACGCCAGCAACAGCGAACCCTCGAGAGGTGAACTCCTCGGCGATGTTCCCGGCACCTTCTTTGCCAGTGTCACCCATCCAGGCGGATCCGGATGTCCAGATGATCAGGGGCAGGGGAGCCTCGTCTTCTGACACTGGCAGGTACAGGTCGAGCAGATTGCCCTGAGTCTCGGCCGGTACCGGATCTGTGTAGGCGAGGTCCGTGATGGTTTCGACCTCAGGCTCGGGATCAACCTGATCCGCAGCCTGGGAAGGGGCTGCCAAAGAGAGAATGCCAAGCAGGGCAAAGAGTGTTCCAAGGAGGCGGGGTAATCGTGCCAAAAAGGCAGGCTGTGTAGGACGGGTTCTTCGACTTTGGCGCACAGTGACTCCTCAAATGGGAATTGGCTCCGCTACCTCAGAGTGCAACTGACCCCCCGGCCCTGTGTGCAGGGCAAGCATTGTTGAGATGGAAGCCATTGGGCGAATTGGGTCAGTAGCGAACAATTGTTCGCTAAAAGAACACCTTATGCTGTGAGTTAGATCACGTCAAGGCCTCAGGCTCTGCGACCTCTTCCTCGCTCCCATGCTTGGAGAGCTTGGGCCGCTGTCTCGGCACAGCGTTTCAGGCTGGGCAGTACGCGCTTCAGCGACTCGCCTGCTGGCTCAAGGCCGGCTGAGACTGAGACGTTGATGGCGGTGGTCACTCCCCGATCCGGATGCTTCACTGGGACGGCGACGGAGCGCAGCCCTGCCTCAAGTTCCTGGTCGACCATGACATAGCCATCGTTGCGTCCACGAGTGATCACCTTGACGAGTTCCTCTACCTCAGTGATCGTTGCGGGGGTGAACTGCGGGCGCTCGGCGCCCTCCAGGAGTCGGTAAAGAGATGTCTGATCGACATCGGAAAGCAGAACTCGTCCCATTGAGGTGGCAAATGCCGGCAGCCGGGTGCCGACGTCGAGGTCCATTCGCATAATTCGCCGCGTATGAACCCGGGCGATATAGACGATCTCATCGCCGACCAGGATGGACGCAGAGCACGACTCATTGAGTTCAGCAGCAAGGTCATGCAGGGCCGGCTGCAGGAGGTCCTTGAGGCTGTTCCCTGACCAGAAGCCAAGTCCTAGGCTGAGCACTTTGGGGGTCAGCGTAAAGTCACGCCCATCAGTGCTGGCATATCCGAGGTGTATCAGGGTGTGCAGCATTCGTCGGGCTGTTGCCCTGGAAAGTCCGGTGCGTCGAGCGACCTCCGACAAGGTCATGGCGGCCTCTGCATCCGAAAAGCACTCTAAGACCTTGAGCCCGCTGGCTAGCGATCGTACGAAGTCTTCCTTGCCTGGAACTTTGCGGGATAAGGAGGTGGTGGACGCAGATGGCACGTGATCGGACATGGGCATGAGCCTACCTGCTGAAGAGTAGTCCGCTCGCCTATACTTCCCAGCTATGGCGAACTCGCCCAGTGGTGAATCGGTGTTGACCCGGCTGGATCGGGTGCTTTCAGTGTTCTCAGGTGCCGATGTCCAACTCAGTGTCGCAGAAGTTTCCCGCCGCACGGGATTGCCTCCTGCAACGACACACAGGCTCTGTCACGACCTCGCTGCAACGGGTTGGCTGGAGCAGCTGTCTGGTGGTTTCGCCGTGGGGACACGGCTCTGGGAGATTGCTAACCGGTCGGCGCCCACGATGAAATTGGCAGTGCTGGCGCGTCCATACCTGGCTGATGCCCATGCCGTGATCGGCCAGCATATTCAGCTTGGCAAGATCGACGGCGATGAAGTCCTGTTCATTGATCGACTCTCTGCGCGAGGTGCGCCGACGATCCACGGCTCAATCGCGGGGCGCCTGCCACTTCATCTGTCGTCAACCGGAACTGTCCTTCTTGCTCATGCACCGGAGGCGTTTCGGCGCGGCTATCGATCACGCTCGAGTGCGGGTTTGAACTCGGAACATGGGACCGTGCCGGACGAGCAGCGACTGGAGCAGGTCAGGCGGATGGGCTACTGCCTGCAGACGGGAGCTCTTGAGCCGGATATCACCGGGGTTGCCGTTCCCATTCATCGATCCGACGGAAAGGTGATAGCTGGACTCGGCATCGTCAGAGAAGACCAGGGGGAGGTTCGCGGAAACGCGTCCTCGGTCCAACTGCTGCAACTCGCTGCGCGAAGTATCGGACGGGCAGTCATGAAGGCCGCGCGCGACAATCATCTCATTGAATGAGAACTCTGTGGCGTAAGCAACATTTTCTCGAGAAGATGTAAGAAAGCACCATCGCTTCAGCCTCCCGTCAGCAAAGGAGACCCATGGCTCAGGAATCAATTCGCGTCGACGTTGGCATTGTAGGCGGTGGGCCGGCGGGGCTGATGGCGGCGCTGTTGCTGAAACGCCGGGGGATCAATGCAGCCGTCGTCGAGCGACGCAGCGAAGACCAGATCTACCGCACTCACCGGGCGGGAATTTTGGAAGCCGGAACAGTTGAGATGCTGGTGCAGTCAGAGATCGATTCCCGCGTACTGACGCACGGTCATGAACATCGCGGTACTGTGTTGAGCTTCAATGGCCAGCGGCAAAGAATTGACTTCCAGGACCTCGTCGGGCGGTCTGTGTGGCTCTACCCTCAGAATGAGGTGTTTCTTGACCTCGCTACAGCCTGGCAGCGCGAAGGGGGAGCAATCTTCTGGTCCGCCGACCATGTCGAGGTGCATGGCGTCGACTCCACGCATCCGAGTATTACATTTCACGATAGTGCTGAGGATCAGCGGACTATCGAAGCTGAGTTGATCATTGGAGCTGACGGCTCTCGTTCCTCATGCCGCCGATTGATCCCGGAGAGTGTGCGCACTGACTACTTCACCTCGTATCCGTATGCCTGGTTCGGCATTCTCTGTGAGGCCCCGCCCACGGCTGCTGAACTGATCTATGCCAATTCTGATGTTGGCTTCGCACTGATTTCGCAACGTAATGAGCGTGTGCAGCGGATGTACTTTCAGTGCGATCCTGACACCGATCCGGAGGAGTGGACCGACGAGGAGATATTCGACCATATCCAACGGGTGCTCGGTGAGAACGGGGACGTGCGCCTGAAGCGGGGGCCGATTATTGAGCGGACCGTGCTGCCATTTCGATCCTACGTCTGCGATCCGTTGACCTTTGGGCGACTGGTGCTCGCAGGGGATGCGGGGCACACGGTCCCCCCGACTGGTGCTAAAGGCCTGAACTTGGCATTCTCCGATGTCCGCGCGCTGGTGCCAGAGATTGCTGAATTCCTTGGCCGCCTCCGGGGGGCAGCGCCCGGAGGCGGCGCAACGGCGCTGGAAGAGCCGCTGCTTCGCTACTCCCGTACAGCTTTGGATCGCGTGTGGAAGGCGCAGAACTTCTCCTACTGGGCCACCAATCTGCTGCATCGTGAGCCGGGGGACGACGCATTCGCCCAACGCAGACGACGTGGAGAGTTTGATGCCATCACTGGCTCACGGTACGGTCGAGCATTCTTCGCCGACTGCTACACCGGCTGGACTGGTGACTGGAAGTGAGCCTCAGCTGAAGAGCCCAGCTTATGGTCGAGTTGGACTTCGACGTCGAGGCGAGCCGCGATCTCCTCGGCGGGCAGTCCGAAAGCTTCATGGAGGATCAAAGTGGAACTCGCCCCGCTGCCGCTGAGCAGAAACACACCGTGATCGGTATAGATTCTGGTGACACAGCCCAGGCCAGTAACTGGATAGGTCAAGTCAGGAACGATTTTCGCGGTGCCATCCTTGGCGAAGAGAGACATCATCACGAAAACGGCCTTGGCTCCAACGGCAAGATCCATCGCTCCGCCCACGGCAGGGATCGAGTCAGGGGATCCAGTGGACCAGTTGGCCAGGTCGCCCCTGGCGGAGACCTGGAACGCTCCTAAGACGCAGACGTCCAGGTGGCCGCCTCGCATCATGGCGAAGGAATCCGCGTGATGGAAGTAGCTGGCTCCAGGTGTCTCTGTGACGGGAATCTTTCCTGCGTTGATGAGATCCTCGTCGACTTGGGAATCTTGGGCTTCAGGTCCCATGCCCAGCATGCCGTTCTCAGTGTGCAGAGTGATGTTCTGCTCTGGTCGAAGGTAGTCCGCAACTTTTGTCGGCTGGCCGATTCCGAGGTTCACATAGGAGCCCGGAGAAATGTCAGCGGCGACCTTCTTGGCCAGCTCGTCACGCGTCAGTGGTTTATTCATGGGGTGCCTCCGTTCGGTGATTTCCGGTTGTCGAGGGGGGGCCGGGCAGCGCCACGACGGTATCGACATAGATCCCGGGAGTGACGACATGCTCAGGGTCGATAGCACCGACAGACAGAACATCTGCGACTTGAACGATCGTGGTGCTCGCTGCCGCTGCCATGATCGGACCAAAGTTTCGTGCTGTCTTGCGGTACTGAAGATTGCCGACTTCGTCGGCATGAAGTGCCTTGATCAGGGCGAAGTCACCATGAAGCGGGTACTCCAGCACGTAGTTCTTTCCCTCGATGGTTCGGGTCTCTTTCCCCCGGGCAAGTTCAGTTCCGTATCCGGTAGGTGTATAGAAGGCGCCGATTCCGGCACCGGCTGCACGCAGTCTTTCGGCCAAATTTCCCTGTGGAACAAGTTCCAACTCGATCTCGCCAGCCCGGTAGGCGGCGTCGAAATGCCAGGAGTCCTTCTGTCGAGGAAAGGAGCAGATGATTCTACGAACTCGCCGCTCTTTGACCAGCAGAGCCAGACCGGCATCTCCTTGCCCCGCGTTATTGCTGACTATGGTAAGACTCTCCGCTCCAGTGTCTATGAGTGCGTCGATGAGCTCGAACGGTTGGCCAGCATTTCCAAATCCGCCCATGAGGATCGTGCAGCCGTCGCGAATAGAAGACACCGCTTCTTCTGCCGTGGAGACGATGTGAGTCATTGCTTCCTCTCTGTAGCTACGTTCTCCAGCACGATTGCCAAACCCTGACCAACGCCGATACACAGGGAGGCGACACCCCAGCGGAGTCCTTCGCTGCGCAGCCTGGCCGCCAGGGTGCCGAGCAATCGAGTCCCTGAGGCTCCGAGTGGATGTCCCAGAGCCACAGCTCCACCCCAGGAATTGACGATATGTGGGTCAACTTTCCAGGCGTCCAGGCAGGCTAAGGCTTGAGCCGCAAACGCTTCGTTCAGCTCCACTGCCTGGATGTCCGACCACTGGATGCCTGCCTTGGCCAGTGCTCGATTGGTCGCCTCGACAGGTGCATAGCCGAAGTCCTGAGGCTCATTGGCCGCCGCCGCCCAGCCCGCGATACGGGCAGTGGGACTGCGCCCCAGCTTCGTTGATGCCGCTGCTGACCCGAGAAGGGCAGCCGATGCGCCGTCATTCATGGGCGAGGAGTTTCCTGCCGTGACTGTGCCGTTCTCGCGGCGAAATACTGGCTTGAGTGCACTGAGTCGCTCAACGGTGACCTCCTCACGGATCGTCTCATCTCGATCAAGATCAGCGCCGGGAACTGTGACTACCAAGTCTTCATAGCGTCCTGCTGTCCATGCGGAGGCGGCCTTTGCATGGGACTGCGCAGCAAACTCGTCCTGTCGCTCCCTGTTGATGCCGTACTTCTCGCGTAACTGCTCAGTCGCTTCGCCCAGCGAAACGGTCCACGGAGTATGCATCTCGGGATTGATCAGTCGCCAACCCAACGTCGTGTTGACCAGTTCCAGATTCTGCATCGGAAACGGCCGCTCCGTCTTGGGAAGCACCCAGGGGGCCCGCGACATCGACTCAACTCCGCCGACAAGCATCACCTCAGCGTCGCCGATCGCAATCTGCCGTGCCGCCATGATCGTGGCGTCCAGAGAAGAGCCACAGAGCCTGTTGACAGTTGTTCCCGGCACTGACACGGGGCCGCCGGCGAGCAGCCATGCCATTCGAGCAACGTTCCGGTTCTCCTCGCCGGCGCCGTTCGCGTTGCCAAAAACGACCTCATCGACTTCTGTCGGATCCAACTCTAGGACCCGTTCCACGGTCGCCGAGATGACGATCTTTGCCAGGTCGTCTGGACGGATTCCTGACAGGGCGCCGCCCAGTTTTCCGAAACTCGTTCGGACGGCGTCATAGACGTAAACCTCGTGCACTCCGATTACTCCCTATTGAGAACTAGCAGTGGATCATATCCTTGCGTGCGGGAAGCGAACGATAGTTCGCCATAAGAACATAGTACTCGGGAATCCTCCTTATCGAAAGGGCTTGACGTGACCGAGGACACAGTATAGAGTGTTCTGGTAGCGAACTAATGTTCGCACAGAGTAGCGCTAATGGGGCTGCTCATTGACACTCGTATCCGGTCTATCCAAAGGAGCCCACAATGCGACGTCAGACTATTGCTTCGGGAGCTGCAGCTGCGCTTCTGCTCGCCTCCGCCTGCGGGGGAAATGGGGACACTGAGGAGGCTTCTAATGATGAAGACTTGGCGGATGGCGGTGAGCTGACCGAAGTGACGGTAGGTGTGATGCCTATCGTTGACACTGCAGCTATTTGGCTTGGTGTCGAGGAAGGCATCTTCGAGGAGCATGGCCTTGATGTCACCCTTGAGGTCGCCCAGGGCGGAGCCGCTATCGTTCCAGCCGTTGTGAGTGGAGACTATGATTTCGGCTTCTCCAACACCGTGTCGCTCTACATTGCAGTAGACCAAGGACTGCCGCTCACGATGCTGACCCCGGCAGCCGCGACCACAGGGGATACCTCATCGGACATCGGTGCAGTTCTCGCTCCAGAGGGCTCCGATATATCAAGCCCAGCAGATCTGCCGGGCAACACCGTGGCCGTCAATACGCTCAACAACATCGGGGATGTGACCATCAGTGACATGGTGGCTCAGGATGGAGGTGATCCATCCGATATCACGTTCGTCGAGATGGGCTTCCCAGATATGCCCGCTGCGGTGGCATCGGAGCAGGTGGACGCTGCGTGGATCCTTGAGCCGTACAAGAGTATTGCGGAGAACCAAGGGGCCGAGGTAGTGGGGTATAACTTCGCTGAGGCGGACCCCGATCTGCTGATCGCTGCGTTCTTCACTACCCAGCAGAACGTTGAGCAGGAGCCCGAGGTCGTTGAAGCGTTTGCCGATGCCATGACGGAATCCCTGGACTACGCCGAAAGCAACCCAGATGCCGCTCGTGAGATTCTGAGTACTTATACAGAAATTGACGATGAGATCCAGGAGCAGATGATCATGCCCCGCTTCCCCTCGGAGTTCAATACGGAGGCCGTGCAGCGCCTTGCAGACCTCTCGTTTGAGCAGGGCCTCATCGATGAAGAGCTGGATGTTGCCGACCTCATCAACTGACCATCAGCGGTAAGCAGCAGAGAGGGTCATTTATGGCTACAGCTGTCCCCACGACAGCACCCCCAGCACGGCAGTCTTCGGCGAAGCAGAAGAGGGCTCGTAACTTTAGTGTCAACCGGACGATTCTGGGCCTAGCGGGAATCGTCACAGCGCTGGCTGTGCTGGAAGCTCTTCCCCGAGTAGGGATAGTTGACAGGCGTTTCCTGCCACCATTCTCTGAGATGGCAGTTGCCCTGAGCGAGCGTGTGCAGACAAGTGTCTTCTGGGAAGCGCTTGGGAACACTTTGGTCACCTGGGCAGTGGGCCTATCGATCGCACTGATTTCCGGCATCTTACTGGGAATGATTATCGGCTCGGTCGGAGTCCTGCGTGACGCCACTGCCTCGACGATCGAGTTTCTGCGGCCGATCCCATCTGTGGCCCTTATCCCGCTTGCAGTCTTACTCCTGGGCACTGGTAGACCTGGCACCCTGCTGCTGGTCGTCTACGCCACGTTCTGGCAAGTTCTGGTCCAAGTCCTCTATGGGGTCCAGGATGTGGACCCCGTGGCTCGCGACACGTCCAGAGTCTATAAGTTCCGCTTCCTGACAGTCGGGCTGCGACTGGTGTGGCCAACAACGCTTCCCTACGTGATGACCGGTTTCCGACTTGGCGCGACCGTGGCGCTGATTCTGACCATCACAGGCGAGTTGATCATCGGCACCCCCGGGCTGGGGCGCCTACTGGCGATTGCCCAGGAGTCGGGTCAGGTTGCTTCAATGTACGCATTGGTGATTGTGACGGGGGTCTTGGGCGTATTGGTCAATCTCGGAGCCAGGCAGATTGAACGACGAGTCCTGCACTGGCACGCTTCGATTCGACGGGAGACTGCATCATGACGACCGCTGCCCCACAAGCAGGCGCTCGACAGCGCTTCCATTCGATTCGTCGGTATCCGCTGTTCCGCCGACTGCTGCTCATATTTGGTCTCCCTGCTTTTCTCGTCGTGATCTGGTGGATCAGCTCAGAGCGGGCCGACAGCTTCTTCTATCCGGCACTGAGCGACATTGTTGCCACTTTTGCCCCCACCTGGTTCGAAGGGCGGATCACCGCCGATGTGTTTCCCTCCTTGGGGCGACTGTTGGCCGGCTACGGCGTAGCCCTCTTCGTTGGAATCTCGCTCGGTATCGCTATCGGACTCTCCGCAACACTGAGATCCTTCAGCGAACCCGTTCTTGAGTTTCTGCGCGCTATCCCGCCGCCGGTACTGGTCCCGATCCTGATGCTCTTCTTCGGCATCGGTGACGCCATGAAAATTGTGGTGATTGCTACCGGTGCGGTATGGCCGATTCTGCTGAACACCGTAGAAGGGGTCCGCGGGGTCGATGAAGTCCTGCGCGACACGGCTCGCACATATGGCCTGGGGTCAGTGACCCAGCTGAGGACACTCGTGCTGCGAGCGTCATCGCCGCAGATCATGACCGGTGCTCGTCAGTCGCTTTCGATCGCCATTATCCTGATGGTGATTTCGGAGATGTTCGCGGCGCACAACGGCCTGGGCTTCAGTATTGTGCAATTCCAGCGTTCATTTGCCCTTCCGGAGATGTGGACGGGCATTATCCTGCTGGGACTGTTAGGCGTTGGCCTGTCTATAGTATTCCGCCTTATTGAAAACCCCATACTGCACTGGTACCGAGGTCAGCGCCAGTCTCAACGAGGAGGATAGTGATGACTACTGCCGAAAACCGTCCGCAAACAGGAGCGCCCATGCTCGAGGTCGAAGGGCTGCAGAAGATCTACCGGTCTGCGGCAGGCGACACAGAGGCCATACGCGACCTCACTTTCGAAGCACGGGCTGGAGAGATTGTCTGCATCGTGGGCCCCTCCGGCGCTGGAAAGACGACGCTGCTGCGCTGCATCTCTGGTCTCTTGGAGCCCACCGCAGGGCGGGTGACCCTGGAGGGTGAAGAGGTCGTGGGTCCAGCAAGAGGCATGGCGGTGGTGTTTCAGGAGTATGCACGTTCACTCTTTCCCTGGCTGACGGTGTCTCAGAATGTCGAGTTGCCGCTCAAGGAGAAGGGCTTGGACCGTAAGACTCGCCGTCAGTTGGTGGAGCAGTCGCTGGAGGCCGTCGGACTAGCCGATGTGCCGAACTCTTACCCTTGGCAGCTTTCTGGCGGAATGCAGCAGCGTGTCGCGATTGCACGGGCCGTAGCCTATGAGCCGCATATCTTGCTCATGGACGAGCCCTTCGCAGCAGTGGATGCGCAGACTCGAGCTGATCTGGAGGATTTGGTGCGTGACCTCTGGGAGCGATTGGGTATCACGCTGCTGTTTGTCACCCATGACATTGATGAGTCGATCTACCTTGGGCAGCGAGTTCTCGTACTCTCGGGTCGCCCGACCGTCATCTTGGAGGACGTCAAAGTAGATTTTCCTGACCAGCGGGACCAGCTGACCACGCGTAATGATCCGGAGTTTGGTCGCCTGAGGGCGCATGTCTATGACTTGGTTCAGGAGGCAAAGCGAGGGTTCCGCCCAGACGCTGAAGCGGAGAGCGGCGCGAGCGTGTCCACCTCGTAGGCGCCTGGTCTCGACAGGGATCGGAGCTGCTCCATGATGTGTCGTTTGGCTGAGCTGTGGTGACGCGAGGAAGCTGGGGCCCGCGCAGCTTTCAGGTGAGCCTGATTGTCGCTGTCGTCCTGATTGGGCTGACGCTTCGCGGGCCTATCGTTGGGATCCCGCCACTGCTGTCACGAATATCCGCCGACTTTGACTTCAGTCCTGCCGTGGCGGGCTTGGTGACGTCAGTTCCGCTGATGGCCTTCGCAGTGATCTCTCCCTTCGTGGCGGTAGTGGCTCGACGCGTCGGCGTCAATCGGAGCATCTGTCTTGCGCTGGTCCTGTTGGGCGCAGCGATTCTGGTCAGACCATGGATCGGCGGCAGCGGTTTTCTCATGATGACTGCAGTAGTCGGGATCGCCATCACTATCGGCAATGTCTTGTTGCCGGTGGTGGTGAGACGCGATGGAGGGCCCCATATTCCGAAGATCATGGCTGCCTCTGTGAGTGCATATGGGCTGGGCCAAGGACTCGTTGCGGCGATCGCCGTTCCGCTTGCACTACTGGTGGGATGGAGGTGGTCGTCGACGCTTCCATGTTTGATCGTCGCCGCGGCACTCATCGCTTGGCTGGTGCACTGGCGAAACGTACAGGATCGAAGCTCTGAACTACCTGAAGATTCGAGGACTGTGCCCATTGCTGCAGCCCGCTCCTGGGGTCATGTTTGGCGACAAGGAGCAGCTTGGTGGCTGGCGATCTTCTTCGGCATGCAGGCCCTGTTGTTCTATACCGCGAGCACATGGTCGCCTCAACAGCTGGTGGAGATGAGCGGGGTCAGTGAGTCTACAGCTGGGAGTGCACTGTCTGGATTTCACATACTTGGTATTGGGGGCACCCTCTTAGTGCCCAAGCTGCTGGAGTGGCTCGGCGGCGCCGATCGAGCCGGTCTGCTGGTAGCGGGCGGATGGTTCGTGTTCTTCCTGGGGCTGTTCTTGGTGCCTCAGGGGTGGCCCTTGTGGATGTTTATAGGCGGATGGGTCCAAGGAGCGGGGATAGGCCTGGGTATCACGCTGATTGCCATTCGACCGGTCAGCGCTGACTATGGACGGCATCTCTCGGGCATGGTCCAGTGCGTGGGCTACAGTTTGGCAGCTCTGGGTCCCGTGGTTATCGGTTGGCTGCTCCATGTCACAGCAGGCTGGGCGGTGGCGACAGGTGCATTGTTGCTTTGTGCTGCGGTGATGGGAGTCGCTTCGCGGCAGGCTGGCTCGTCACGTCCAATCGGCTGAGCTGACGTGGGGCTATGCCGAGGACCCCTCGCCGAGCTCCTCAGCGAGTACCCGTTGGCCGATGCCGAAAGCCACGTTGGCTGCGGGAACTGAGCAGTAGATTGCCGATTGCAGGAAGACTTCTTTGATCTCTGCAGCAGTCATGCCGTTTCGTACTGCAGCGCGGACATGCATCTCAAGCTCCTCCCAGTACCCGCCAGCGATCATGGCTGTCAGTGTGATCGCGGAGCGGGTCGTTCGCGGCAGGCCCGGACGCGTCCATATTGTGCCCCAAGCGTAGCGTGTGATCAGCTCTTGGAAGTCCCGTGTGAATTCGTCCTTCTTCCTCTGGGCACGGTCAACATGCGCGTCCGAGAGCACTTCTCTTCGAACGCGCATGCCTTCTTGATAAGTGCGGTCCTCAGGCTCGTTGGCAGAAGGGATCGAGTCAGGCATTGAAATGCTCCTTAATGAGGTCAGCGGTAAGCTCAGGCGCCTCGGCCGGGGCGAGGTGGCCGACACCGGGAAGGACAGCCACTTCAGTATTGATGGAGCGCCCAGATATGAACTCTGCGTCACTGGGCGGGCACACAGTGTCCTGATCTCCCGCAATCGCCAACAATGGGCGGCTTATGTCACTGAGGTTGTCGGAGTAGTCCGCCTCAGCCAAGGCGCGACAGGCATATGCGTAGGAATGTCGTTCAGTGTGCTGGAGGCTGTGCAGGAGGCTTGTCGCGATCTCCGGGTGAGTCTTGATGAAGCCAGGGGCAAACCATCGGGCGGCTGAACCCTCGACCATGGTGGGTGTGCCAACCTGAGCTACCAGGTTCGCACGTTCATTCCAGGAGCCAGCAGTGCCGATACGTGCCGAGGAGCATAGCATCGCAAGTGCCTCGAACCGTGTGTTCGCCCGGAGAGCCAGCGCCAGCATCACCACTCCGGACAGCGAGACGCCTGCGGCGTATATCCGGTTCTGCGGACTCCAGTCAGCTGTCTGGACCAATCTGCTGGTCATTACTTCCACTGAGTCAGCGAGTTGCTCGATGGTGTATGACGCCTGTGCAGGTGCCTGATTGCCGTGTCCAGGAAGGTCCCAGCCGACGACGGTGAAGGTGTCGTCCAGGTACTTGATCGTCGGTTCCCACAGGGCGGTGACTGAGGTTCCGAGTGATGGCCCCACCACGAGTACTGGGCGATCAGTCCGGTCCTGGGGGTTTCCGCCCCTGCTCAGCAACTGTGCGGTGAGCTCTGGGGCTCTGGCCTGCGGGGCGGGAGTATGGTCATTCATTCCATGCGCTCCGATTCTGCTGGTAGTCGGCCAGCACCGAGTCGGTGAGGTCCTCGGCGTGGCCGAGGTAGCCTGCAGGGTCCAAGAGGCCATCAAGTTCCTCGAGGGCTTCTTCGCGTTCTCCAGTGGGCTCCGCTGAGCGTAGGAGATCGGCCAAGATTTCGCGCAGTGGCAGGTCGCTGGACACTGACTGCTCTACCGCAGTCTGCAGGGCCTTAGATCCTCCAGGAAGCAACGGACCCAGTCGCAGGGCGAGACGCTCACTGAGGAGCACATCGCCTGCTGACTGCAGGTTCTTCTGCATCTGCTCCGGAAATGTTTCCAACCCAGAGACGAGGTCTGCAGCTCTTTGCGAAGCGCCCGCAGCCAATCGCAGCAGCTCCGCGAGTGCTGGCCACTCGGCATGCCAGGCCCCATCCGGGCGCTCATCTTGTGCCGATGAAGCTGCGGCATACATGGTGGCAAGGAGGTTCGGTGCCGCGTTTGCGGCAGATCGAATAAGCACTGACTGCACGGGGTTCTGTTTGTGGGGCATCGCTGAGGAGCCGCCGCGGCCAGGTGCTGCCGATTCACGCAGTTCACCGATCTCGGGACGCTGGAGCAGCAGCACGTCTCCGGCCAGCTTTCCCAGAGCTGCCAGGACTCCGGCTAATGAGGAGGCCACTCTGAGGGCAGGCTGTCGCTGCGAGTGCCAGGGGCGCCCGGCTGGCAGTCCCAGGCGAGTGGCGAGGTCCAGAATGAGCTGATGGGCGTCTTCAGAACCCTGCCAATCGACCAGCGCCGCCCGTGTGCCCACCGCACCGCCCCACTGAAGGGGCATGCTGTCGAGGCTAGTGTGCAGCGCACCGATTGCCTGCTGGACTCCGTCCAACCAACCGGCAGCGCGAAGACCGAATGTTGTCGGCAGGGCGTGCTGGGTCAGTGAGCGAGCGACACACAGGGTGTGGCGGTGGTCATCAGCCAGAGCAGCCAGGGCATCGCAGATCCGGACGGCGTGCCGGCTGATGTCCTTGCTGACCTGGCCGATGACCAGCCGGAGAGCGGTATCCAGGATGTCCTGGCTTGTGGCACCCCTGTGCAGCGCACTGTCTGAGCAGCCCTCGGAGGCTAGGGTCTGGCGCATCAGCTTCACCAGCGGGATCACTGGATTCCCGCCCCCGGGTGCAGCAGCAGCTAACACCTGAGCGTCAAATGGGGCTGTGCTCGATTCCTGTTGGCGTCGCCAGAGGGTGCGGATCGCTGCAGCTGAGCTTTCTGGGACGGCCCCTGCAACCGCCAGGGTTTCAGCCCATGCGGCTTCCACCTGAAGAAGAGCCAGGAGGACGGCCTCGTCTGAGGTATCAGCAGCTGCTGCGGTACCTGCCCAGAGTGGGGAGAGAAGTCCGTACTGCCCTGTCATAGACCTATCCTGCCACGTTCAGTCATCCCGGCCTGTGAACTGGGGCGTCCGTGGGTACTGCAGAAACACGGTCTCCTGGGTTCCCTGGAGATGCACGTCGAAACGCAGATTCCCACTGGGCTCCCGCTCTGCAATGAGGGTCTGGCGGCGATCCTCAGGCAAGGAGCTCAACAGTGAGTCCGAGGTCAGGGCTTCGGCGTCATCAGGAAGGTAGATCCTGGTGAACAGCCGGTCCATGAGTCCGCGAGCGAAGACAGTCAACAAGATAAAAGGGGCTTTCCCGGGCGCTGTAGGTCCGGGATTTACAGTGTTGAACCAGTATTGTCCGGAGTTGTCTACAGAGGTGCGTCCCCACCCGGCAAAGGTATGCCCGTCGCGCAGCAGTGAACCATGTTCCGAGGAAATCTTGCCTGAGGAATCAGGTTGCCAGATCTCCAGCAGCGAGTCTGGGACAGCGGCACCTGCGCCGTCGTAGACGGTTCCGTGGAGGCGAACGGCGTCTGGATGGGCGGGATCTACCAGCTTCTCTCCATCCTTGTAGGGCAGTGCGTAGCCGTAGAAGGGCCCAACGGTCTGAGACGGTGTCTGGGGCAGTTGTTCATGCTGTGCAGATGTGGGCGACGTGGTCATTTTAGTGCTCCTCCTCAGCAGCGGCATCGGACTCAAACCAGGTCCGGTTGCTCCCTGACAGTACGATGTTCCACCGGTAGCCGGTATTCCACTCGTGCTCGGAAACAGAGTGATCATAAGTGGCTACCAATCGGTCACGAGCCTTCTGGTCAGTGATAGATTGATAAATCGGATCAAGATCAAAAAGAGGATCGCCGGGGAAGTACATTTGAGTGACGAGTCGCTGGGTAAAGTCGGTGCCAAATAGGGAGAAGTGAATATGGGCAGGACGCCAGGCGTTGAAATGATTCTTCCAGGGATACGGCGCAGGCTTGATAGTCGTGAAACTGTACTCCCCCTGGGCGTTGGTGATCGTGCGTCCGATTCCGGTGAAGTTTGGATCCAGGGGTGCAGGGTGCTGGTCGCGCTTATGCACGTAGCGTCCAGCTGCGTTCGCCTGCCACAGCTCGACCAGCTGGTGGCGCACCGGCCGTCCGTCCCCATCGATAACCCGGCCTGTGACGACCATGCGCTCGCCGATGGGCTCACCACCGTGTTGGATGGTGAGGTCCGCCTCTAGGGGGTGGACATCGCGTTCGCCGAAGGCGGGAGCGTGCAACTCGATTTCTTCGGGATCGGCGTGATGCAGTGATTTGGTGGGGCTGCGCAGCAAAGACGAGCGATACGGCGGGAAATGCATCCGCGCGCTGGTCTCTTCGGGACCGCCTTCTGCCCTGCGCTGCTCGTAGGACCGATGGATTTCTCGTATCTCCGCACTGATCTGGTCCTGAGTCGCTGTGGCAGCGTCCGGATTCGTGTCAGGTGCAGTCATGAATGCTCGTCTCCTTGGGGCTCGGATGCTGCTGGCTTCCAGTGTGGCGACAAAACTGTGTCCGGCGCTACATGAGCACCATTCAACGGTTGTCTTGCAGCAGCCAGGTGGCGGATCAGGTGGCGGCATCGTTCCGCAGGCCTCGTGAGATCCCGTGGCTAGCGGTCTGCAGCGCCATCAGGAACTGAGGAATCTTCTCCGATTCGCGGGGGACCACCACGGTCAGCGATGCCTCTGCGTGGCCGTGGCTGTCCAGTACCGGCACGGAGAGGCCGGTGGTCTCCGGGTTGATCTCTCCTGAAATCCGGGCGTAGCCGCGGACGCGGGTCTCGACCAGCTCGGTGGGCAGTGCGGGGCGCTGGTCCTCCACGAGTCTTCTGTGCTCGGATATCCACTCTTCGACTTGGTGCTTGGGGCTGAAGGCCAGCAGGACGTGGCCCATCGATGTCAGGTGGGTGGGCATCGTTCCGGCTACTTCGGCGGGGTTAACCACCGCGCCGTGCCCGGAAAGACGCTCGACGATCAGCACTCCGGCATCGGTGAGCACGGCGAGCTGTGTTGTGTGGCGGACCACGGAATTGACATCCTGCATGAAGGGCAGCGCTGTCTGCCGCAATGTGCGGCTCAACCGCGAGCGCTGGGCGATCTCCCACAGCCGGTGGCCCGGTTCGATCCGGTCGGTGCTGGAGCGCTGCAGCAGGCCCAGGTCCGTCATCTCAGCGATCAGCCGGTATCCAGTCGTGCGGGGCAGCTCTGCATAGTCTGACATCTGGGAGGGGGTGAGGCCAGTGTGCTGTTGCAGGGATTCAAGGAGGCGCATTGCCCGTCCGAGCACGGAGTCGCCGCTTCGAGAATTCGCCATAACCTCAGAGTACGCTGGCCGCCGCCTAGGTGCAGATGTTGCTCGGGTCACATGTAGAGATCGCGGTAGCGGTAGAATTTGCCGGTGGTGAACAGCAGAACCTACCGAAGACCTCCCGCCTATCCCATCGAAGCCGTGGACAACGTGCTTGTCCTGCTGGAGATGCTGCGGGACTTCGGTGCGGTCCATATCAGCGAAGCCGCTCAGGAGCTCGCCGTTTCACCCTCGACTGTCCATCGGCTGATGGCCATGCTGGTCTACCGCGGTTTTGCGGAGCAGGACGCCTCGAGGCGCTATGTTCCAGGTCCGGCGTTGGGCACTGAGCCGGTGGGCGTGCCATGGACTGCTGAGCTCAGACGGCGAGCTCAGCCGCATCTGGACAAACTGGCCGAGGAGGTCGATGAAGCGGTCAATCTATTGGTCAGGGTGGGTACAGAAGTCCGTTTCCTGACCACGGTCGAAGGGATGCGGCCGTTGGGTGTCGGTGACCGGCGGGGAGCCGTGATGCCGGCCAGGCAGGCCTCTGCCGGTAAAGCGATCCTGGCGGCGATGCCGGATCCCCAGGTGGAGGCGCTATACCGGTGCGAAGCCGAGAATCGCGGCGTCGAATACAACCCCGAGCAGCACCAGGAACTGATCTCGGAGCTCGCGATGGTCCGCCGGCAAGGCTTCGCTGCGAACTTCGAGGGCACCGAACAGGGAGTCAGCGCGCTGGGTGTGGCCCTGCGCGATGGGTCCTCCACCGTTGTCGGGGGTTTGACCGTAGCTATGCCGCGGGCACGTTTCGGCCCGGTTTTCGAAAGCGGGCTGGTGCCGCGGGTGTTCCGAGCGAAGGCTCAGCTGGAAGCCGATTTGGCCGATTTCGAATCCGGGGCCCTTTGATCACGTATTCTGCGGAAACATGACGCGGTGAAAGTACTCCGCAAGCTCCCCATGTGCGTCCAATGGCAGAACATGAGCGATGTACTGGTCAGGACGGACGACGACGATGCAGCCGCTGCCCCGGTGCACGCTCCGCTCCTCATAGATATGCGGACCATTCTTCAGGTCCGGGGTGAAGACTTTCTCGTAGTCGACCAGACCGAAAGGCCCTTTTCTGGGCATCAGCAGCTCCGGGAGTTCGCAGACCGTGAGTTCTCGGTGACCCTGCTGCATGACTGCCCGGATGTCGAAGACGGAGTCCGGGTCAGTCCCGGCAGGGGTGTGACGCAGCACCGGAGAAGCGGAGGATTGGGACAGGAAGTCGCACAGGGCTGAGAGCCGAGAGCCTGTGTCTTGCGGGTGGGCGTTGTCAGCGAAGAGGTAGAGGCGCCACCGGCCGTCGGCCTCGGCCACGTGGCCCAATCCCAGCGGTTTGGCATCGGCAAGGCGTATCACGGGGGCTGAATGGAATCGTTCACCAATCGGAAAGCCTTCTGCCAGGTGCTGATAGGTACCCTCGGCGGTAATCATCGATGGATTGTACTGGGTGCCGAATCCGGCAGTGAAGCGCCCGCCCTCACTGAAGATCCGCTGAACCTGAGAAGGGTCCATTCCCCCTGGGTTCTGCGGACTCTTCGCCCCAGCGGCCATGGCAGAGGACCACACGTGATCAAACTCGATCAGCTTCTGGGCCACCGCCCGGCGTTCTGCGGAGTATGTCCTCAGAAGCGAGGGAGGACTCTGCCCCCGAATCACGCTGGACAACTTCCATCCCAGATTGAAAGCGTCCTGCATCGAGACGTTCATTCCTTGCCCTGCCTTGGCACTGTGGGTATGACAGGCATCACCGGCGATGAAAACCCTGGGCGTGGCGGGGTCCCCGGCGTTGGGAAGATTGTCGAACCGGTCAGCGATGCGCTGGCCCACCTCGTAGACGCTCCACCACGCGACGTCCTTCACCTCCAGGGTGTAGGGATGGAGGATCTTCCGGGCCTGGCTGATGACCCGCTCCTGCGTGAACTGTTTCCGCGCATCGCCGTCACGGGGGTCGAGGTCTCCGAGATCGACGTAGTAGCGGACCAGGTATCCGCCCTCACGGGGGATGATCAGCAGGCTCCCTGAGCAGGATTGGACGGCGGACTTGAACCGGACATCAGGGAAGTCCGTCACCGCCAGCACATCCATAACTCCCCAGGCGTGATTCCGAGCATCACCGTGCAGCTTTGAGCCGATGCTGCGGCGAACAGCCGAACGGGCCCCATCGCATCCGACCACATACTTCGCCCGAACGGCGAAGCCCTCCCCGGAGACACGGCGTAGTGTCGCGGTGACCGGATGGGTCCCTTCTTCAGCAATGTCGAGGTCCACAAGCTCAAGGCCGTAGGCTGGTTCCAGCCGTGTGGGTGAGCTCCGCATATGCTCCAGCAGGTACTCCTGCATCCGGGCCTGGTTGACGATCACATGTGGAAATTCGGAGAGCCCCTCGGCCACATCCTGGACACGGCCGCTGCGAACAATGGTGGAGGCATCGTTCTCGTCAGGTTTCCAGAACACCGTCTCATTGACCCAGTACGCCTCGCGCATCAGACGATCGGCAAGGCCAAAGGCCTGAAACATCTCGACGGTCCGGCACGCCACCCCGTCCGCCTGCCCCACCTGCAGCGGACCTTCACGCCGTTCCACCACAAGAGTTCTGATGTCCGGGAACTCTGAGAGCTGGGCACTCAACACACTTCCCGCCGGGCCGGTGCCGACCACCAGAATGTCCACCTGTTCTGGAAGGGAATCAGGTTTCTGATGGTGCGCGGCGGCCGGCCGTACGTGCGGGTCCCCGGGTCGGTAGCCGTCGAGGTAGAACTGCATGCCATGCTCCCAGTAGTGAGGTGATATAGATCTCCCTCTTGACTCTAAGGTGGTGATCCTGCCGGGCGGCACGAATTCTGCTGGCCAGAAAGACATGTGTGACCGGGCCGAAGGACCAGCTGGGCTACATCGAGTCCGCACTCTCCGACCTGCGGGCCGCCACCAAGGCCCAGGCCCTGGAGCTGGTCAGCGAATGGGAGGCCGCCAAGGAGCTGAAGGTTTCCGAGGTCCACCTCGCCGAGTCCGAGTAGCCTTTGGCACGGCTCAGTCGTGGTCCGTTTCTACGGCGCGAACCTCCAGCACACCGTCCAGCTCGCTGAGCCGCTGATGAAGTGCATCGGGGGAGAGGTACTGGGAGCGGGAGAAGCTCATACGGGCATCGACGACGGCGCCGTCGTCGTCGGTCTCCCGACGCCGGGTGGAGTTCAGGGCGGCCTCGTAGCCGAGCTCTGAGGCAGCCGAGAGGACATCGCGCAGGATCCCGCGGCCGTCCTGGTAACGCACCACGTACCGGTGAGTGCGCCCGTGCTTGGGGATCTTCCTGGCCACCCAGGTGACCAGGGTGACCGCCAGCAGGTAGAAGACCACGGTCAGCGCGGCGATCAGCGGCATTCCGGCCCCGCAGGCCATGCCGACCGCGGCAGTGACCCAGATGGAGCCGGCGGTGGTCAGCCCGGAGACGATGTTCTGCCTGACGAAGATGACACCTGCGCCGATGAACCCGATCCCGGAGACAATCTGGGCCGCGATGCGGGAAGGGTCCAGAATCACCTCATCGCCGAGCAGATGGGCGAACCCATAGGCGGAGACCAGGGTGAACAGGGCTGAGCCCAGACCGACCAGGATATGGGTGCGCGCACCGGCGGACTTCTGCCGCAGCTCCCGCTCCAGACCGATCACCCCGGAGAGCACAAAGGCACAGGCCAGCAGCAGGGCCTCGGTGGCCAGAGACTCCGGCACCAGCTCAATCTTCATTCGGCCGAGACTAAGCGCCAACCCTTGGTCCCACCTGGGTGGAGGTGGGCTCAGCGGATCGCGTACACTTTTCCCAGCAGCACTGACCCGGCCATCACCGGTGAGCTTGCGGAAGAACGGAACAGGCCTCGGCCCCGACACGGCTCGCACAAATGCTTGAGGCATTTGCACGGGTCCCAGATGTCGCGGTTTCGGTCAGTTCTCAGTAGAACCGCACGGGTAAGCCCGTCACAGCAGTCATGAAGCGGCTCAGCACGGCTGGGCAAGCAAGGTGGTACCGCGCCACAGTGAGTCACGGGGCTTGACCCTGAGACCCACCCGAGGCGTCCTTGCGGCAAGAACACCCATACCCGCCTAAGTACCACCAGGATGTCCTCATGACTGAGCAGAACCCTCCCGTCTACCCGCGCGCCACCTCCGCCAGTGAGCGCAAGGTAGCCACCTCTGTGCGTTTCCCGGAGATCGAGGAGCGCATCCTGAAGTACTGGGAGGCTGACGGCACATTTCACGCCTCAATTGCGAACAGGGATGTAGTAAGAGACCAGACAGGGCACCCGGAGAATCCGCAGGATTCTGCGGGAAGCAGAGGAACGGAGTTCGTGTTCTACGACGGCCCGCCCTTTGCCAATGGCCTGCCGCACTACGGCCACCTGCTCACCGGCTATGTGAAGGACCTGGTACCCCGCTACCAGACCATGCGCGGCAAGAAGGTGGAGCGGCGCTTCGGCTGGGACACCCACGGGCTGCCGGCCGAGCTCTCCGCTATGAAGGACCTGGGCATGACAGACAAGGCCGAGATCGAATCCATGGGCATCGAGCACTTCAACGACGCATGCCGAGCCAACGTGCTGAAGTTCACCAAGGAGTGGGAGGCCTACGTCAACCGGCAGGCCCGCTGGGTGGACTTCGAGAACGACTACAAGACCCTCAACGTGGAGTTCATGGAGTCGGTGATCTGGGCCTTCAAACAGCTGCATGACAAAGGACTGACCTACCAGGGCTTCCGGGTGCTGCCCTACTGCTGGAAAGACGAAACCCCGCTGTCCAACCACGAGCTGCGGATGGATGACGAGGTCTACCAGGAGCGCCAGGACCCCTCAGTGACCGTCACCTTCCCAATCACCGGCGGCGGAGCACTGGGCGACCAGCTGGCCGGGGTCAACCTGCTGGCCTGGACCACCACTCCCTGGACCCTGCCCACCAACTTTTCGGTGGCGGTCGGCGCAGAGATCGAATACGCCGTGGTGGAAGCCCCCGCCGAGGGCCCGCTGCCGGGCAAGCATATGCTGGCCGCCGATCTGGTGAGTGCCTACGCCAAGGATCTGGGCTTCACCGACCACGACGACGTCACCGCCGCGGAGTCAGCCCAAGCTGCCGTGATCGGGCGCTACCTGGGCAAGGACCTGGCCAACCTTCAGTACCGGCCGCTCTGGGACTACTACACCGACGCTTCAGTCTGGGGCACCCAGCACGCCTGGCGGGTGCTCATCGAGGACTACGTCACCACCACTGACGGCACCGGTTTGGTCCACCAGGCCTCCGCCTACGGTGAGGAGGACCAGCAGTCCTCCGAGGCCGCCGGCATCCCGGTGATACTCTCGGTCGACGCTGCCGCGGAGTTTCTTCCGATGTTCGCCGAGCCCACCCCCAGTGGTGACACCCCGCTGGCCGAGATCGCAGGCGTGCAGGTCTTCGCGGCCAACCGGGCTATCATCAACCGGCTCAAGGCTGACGGCCGGCTGGTCCGTGAGCAGTCCTATGTGCACTCCTACCCGCACTGCTGGCGCTGCCGCACCCCGCTGATCTACAAGGCGGTCACCTCCTGGTACGTGGCGGTGACCGAGTTCAAGGACCGGATGGTGGCCATCAACGAGGAGATCAACTGGATTCCGGAGAACGTCAAATACGGTCAGTTCGGCAAGTGGTTGGAGAATGCCCGCGACTGGTCGATCAGCCGCAACCGCTACTGGGGCAGCCCGATCCCGGTGTGGGCCTCGGACAACCCGGAGTACCCGCGCACCGAGGTCTACGGCTCCCTGGAGGAGCTCAAGGAGGCGTTCGGGGACTACCCGCGCAATGCGGCCGGCGAACCGGACCTGCACCGGCCCTGGATCGACCAGCTGACCCGCCCCAACCCGGACGACCCCACCGGCCAGTCCACTATGCGCCGGGTGGAGGATGTGCTCGACGTCTGGTTCGACTCCGGCTCCATGCCCTTCGCCCAGGTGCACTACCCGTTCGAGAATGCCGGCTGGTTCGACACCCACAACCCGGCGGACTTCATTGTGGAGTACATCGGCCAGACCCGCGGCTGGTTCTACACCATGCACATCCTGGCCACCGCCCTGTTCGACCGCCCGGCGTTCTCCAATGTGATCAGCCACGGCATTGTGTTGGGCTCCGACGGGCAGAAGATGTCCAAGTCCCTGCAGAACTACCCGGACGTCAACGAGGTCTTCGACCGTGACGGCTCCGATGCCATGCGCTGGTTCCTGATGGCCAGCCCCATTCTGCGCGGCGGCAACCTGATCGTCACTGAGGAGGGAATCCGCGAGGGGGTGCGTCAGGTGCTGCTGCCCATGTGGAACGCCTGGCACTTCTTCGCCCTCTACGCCAACACCGCGAACAACGGAGCCGGTTACATCGCGAGAAATGTATTTACGGAGGACGGCGACCGATTGAGCCGAACGGAGACCGGAGCGGACTCTGGGCCTCCCGTGGCGATTGAGGGAGAAAGCGCCGAAGGCGCGCACGACGCCCGCCTCACCCCTCTGGACCACTACATCCTGGCTGCCGCTGGGGACCTGGTCCGTGAGGTCACCGAGGCACTGGACGAGTTCAACGTATCCAGGGCCTGCGAGGCCCTGCGCGGCTTCGCCGAGACGCTGACCAACTGGTACATCCGGCGCTCCCGGGCGCGGTTCTACGGTGAGGACTTCACCTCCTATGACGTGCTCTACACCGTGCTGGAGACCTTCACCCGGGTAGCAGCCCCGCTGCTGCCGCTGGTGAGTGAGGAGATCTGGCGCGGACTCACCGGCGGGCGCAGCGTGCACCTGACCGATTGGCCCGACCCGGACACCTATGTGAAGGACGAGCGTGCCGTGGAGCTCATGGAGCTCACCCGGACGGTCACCTCCGCCGGCTCAGCCCTGCGCAAGCAGGCCAAGCAGCGGGTCCGCCAGCCGCTGGCCACACTCACCGTGGTGGTCCCGAATGCCGAGGCGCTGGCCGGCACCGGCGCTTCAGAATCACCGTATGTGCAGATCATCGCCGAGGAACTGAACATCAAGCAGGTGGTGCTGCTCGACGCCGCGGACGTCTCACCTGAACAGTTCGGCATCGGCCAGCAGCTGGTGGTCAACGCCCGGGCCGCCGGCCCCCGGTTGGGCAAGCAGGTCCAGCACGCCATCAAAGGAGCCAAATCCGGAGACTGGTCCATGGCCGGGGGAGTGGTCACCGCCGGCGGCTTGGAGCTGCAGGAAGGCGAATACACCCTGACCACTACGGTCTCCGAAGAGGCTGGAGAGTCCGCCGTGACGGTTCTGGACGCGGCCAGTGCTGGCGGCGCCAGGGGAGGGTTCCTGGTACTGGACACCACACTGACCCCCGAGTTGGTGGCAGAGGGGATCGCCCGCGACGTCGTACGTACTGTGCAGGCAGCTCGGAAGGACGCCGAGCTCAACGTCTCCGACCGGATCGAGACCACACTGACCGCTTCCCCTGAGGTGATCGCCGCAGTGGAAGCTCACTCTGAGCTGGTCAAGGCCGAGACCCTGACCCTGACCCTGAACCTGGTGGAGGGTGAGGCCACTGAGGAGACACGGGCCACGGTGACTGCGCTGAAGGAGTCCCATGCCTGAGCGCGCGCCGCAGGCCGATGAATACTCGGTGACCAGCATCTACGCCGAGATGCTCGCCCGCGCCCCGGAGAATGACATGCGCCCTCGGCTTGAGCCCATGCAGCTGGCTATGGAGGTGCTCGGTGACCCGCAGCGCTCCGCCCCGGTGATTCACGTGGGCGGTACCAACGGGAAGACCTCCACTGCTCGGATGATCGAGGCCGGACTGCTGGCCCACGATCTGCGTGCGGGCCGCTACAGTTCCCCGCATATGGGCAAGGTCACCGAACGTATCGCCGTGGACGGCAAGCCGGTCTCTGATGAGACCTTCGTACGGATTTGGGACGAGATCCGGCCCAGCATCGGCCTGGTGGACGCCCAGCTCGCTGAGCGCGGGGAGAAGCCGCTGACTCTCTTCGAGCTGCTCACTGTGCTGGCGATTGCGATCTTCGCCGATGAGCCGGTGGATGTGATGGTTCTGGAGGTGGGCCTGGGCGGGTCCTGGGACGCCACCAATGTGGCCGACTCCGCCGTGCAGGTCATCGGCCCGATCAGCCTGGACCACACTGCCATGCTGGGGGAGACGGTGGAGGAGATCGCGCAGGAGAAGGCTGGGATCATCACCGAAGGCGGGTTCCTGGTTTCGGCAGCTCAGCAGCGCGATGCCGCCGATGTGCTGCTCGAAGCAGCCCAGACTGCCGGGGTGCCCTTCCGGTTCCAGGGGGTGGAGTTCGGCGTGGAGTCCCGGCTGCCCGGGGTCGGCGGCCAGCAGGTCACCATTCAGGGGCTGACCGGGCGTTACCCGGACCTGCAGCTACCGCTGCTTGGGGCCCACCAGGCAGAGAACTTCGCCCAGGCAGTGGCGGCCCTTGAAGCCTTCATCGGCGGAGGGGAGCGTCAGCTCAACATCGAGAACCTCCGCACCGCGTGTGAGCACATCACCTCACCGGGCCGGCTGGAGACCCTGCGCTCAGCCCCGGCGGTGATTGTCGACGCCGCCCATAACCCGGCTGGGATCGAGGCCGGCGCGACCGCGGTACAGGAGAGTTTCGGGTTCTCCAAACTGGTGCTGATTGTGGGGATCCTGAAGGAGAAGGACGCCGCCCATATGATGCAGGTGCTCTTCGAGCAGTACGGTGACGTGGTCAGCGAGGTCTGCTTCACCCAGTCCACTTCAGCGCGGGCTATCCCGGCCGAAGAGCTTGCCGAGCTGGCCCAGGACGCCGGATTCCGTGAGGAGCAGATTCACACCACCGAGCAGCTGGACGCAGCAATCGCCTGGGCGGTGGAGCAGATCGACGCCGAGGAGCTTTCCGAGACCGCAGGAATTCTCATCACAGGTTCGATCACCCTGGTCGGCGATGCCCGGGCTCTGTTCGGCGCGGTCGACACCGGAATCCCGGATACCGGTGCCCCTGACTCGGAGGTCCCCGGCCATGACAGCACAGGAGATGATTCCTGATGCCCCGGCAGACCCGCGCCCAGCGTGAGTGGCAGCCAGGCCAGATCCCGCCACCACGATCGGTGAAGGCACTCTTCGCCTCCACTGTGCTGTGCTTGGAGGCCGCGCTGATGTTCTTCTTCGGCCTGGCCGCCTGGGGGCTGAACCAGAACGAATGGTTCGTCTGGTGGATCTTCGCCGCGGCCTGCCTGATCGCCGTGCTCTGTGTGGCCCTCTGTGCCTTCCTGCACCGGCCGGTGGGCTATCCGGCTGGTTGGGTGCTCCAGTGCCTGATCATCGCCAGCTTCGTGGCCGTGGCCCTGGTGACCTCCGAAGGGCTGATCGTGCCTCTAGCAGTGCTGCCCGGCCTGGCCTTCGCTGCCTGCTGGTGGTACGCGATGGACAAGGGCGCGCAGCTCGATGCCGAAAAGATGGAAAGATACCTAGCGGAAGAAAAACTTGCCCAGCAGGCGGAGCAGTCGGATAACGACGTCCCGGATCTAACCCGCACAGACGCTGACGCGTCTGCGCGGGACCCAGAGGTCAGGGGCCCAGCCAGCTCGGCTGAGAAGTGAACGAAAGCACCTGTTCAGGGTTTGAGGCTGGGTGAAACTTCCCGGAGAACAGAGCGGAAGTGCTGCGCGGCGGGGGATTCCTGGCCTTCGAGCCATACCACGTTGAGAGTGCTCCGTGGGGTGCCTGAGATACGACTCAGATGAACGTTTGTAGGTGCAAATGCTGCCACTGAGTCAGAAAGAAGAGTGAATCCGAGTCCAGCGGCGACAAGTCCTAACGCATTCTCCTGCTGAATGATGCGAGTGTAGACCTGTGGGAACGGAAGTCCTGCGAAAATTGCCTGGATCTCACTGGCGTATCCGGGCATTTCACGTGGGGGGAAGAAAATCAGGGGTTCTTTGGTGAGTTGGGCAGGGGAGACTTCCGGCTGGGTCGTCAGTCGGTGATCGCCGGGGAGACAGGCAACGATCTCTTCAGTGAATATGCGTTCCTCGGACAGTCCAGGCACCTTGTGTTCACCTCTGACAATTCCGAGCTCCAACTGACCTTCGCGCAATTTTTCGGCTTGCTCACCGCTTGTCATCGGCTCAAGGTGGAGATTGACATCAGGTGCTAGCTCACGGAATCGCCGCACTGCCTGTGGTATCAGACCATAGCTTGCGGAACTGACAAAGCCAATGTGAAGGTCTCCTGCCTTACCTTTGGCTATTAAGTGGAGACCTGAGGTAATTTCGTCTATTTCTCCGATAATATTACTGCATCTTTCATAGAATTCATGACCTTGGGAAGTCAGTGAAACACTTCGAGTTGTTCGATAAAATAGTTGATGACCAATCTCGCGTTCGAGTTTCTGTATCTGTGCACTCAGAGGTGCTTGAGATATGTGGAGACGTTCAGCGGCTCTTCCGAAATGAAGTTCTTCAGCGACAGCAGCGAAATAGCGAAGTTGTCGAATTTCCATGAGTCCCCCTAATCGGGTGCAATGAGATTTCGTGAGAGTCTAGCTCAGCAAGTAGGGGTACGCAGGCTGAGTTTGGCTGTGCTTAGGTCTGTGCTAGGCGAGTAACCTCTGTGAAATGTTTATGTTACATAGGGTTCCTGTTGAGTCACACTAAAAGAGTGACTTTTATCTGTCTAGTATCAGTCGTTTGGTTTTTAGTGTTGGACTGACTATTACTTCTAGGTCTAGCGTCTACTCACATGACGTATTCAAAGTATGTGGTCGTCGGAGCAGGCTTGGCTGGCTCTGCGACAGCATGGCAGCTCGCAGCACGCGGGCAAGAAGTGATGCTCCTTGAACAACAGGAAAGGCCTGCCGGAGGGCGAGGCAGTTCTCACGGGTCTTCTCGGATTTTTCGCTATCCCTATCCCTCGCGCATGTATGTGCAGCTCGTTAAGCGTGCGTCCTTCTTATGGAGAGAACTGGAAGCGGATAGCGGTGAGAACCTACTGACCAAGACCGGAGGACTTGATTACGGGAACGTCCGGAACCCTCATCATCTGGCGCAGATTCTGGAGGAAGAAGGGATCTCCCATGAGCTGGTCTCGAAATCTGAGGCAATGAGCCGGTGGCCGCAATTTGTGTTTGATACTGACGTGCTGTGGCAACCAGAGGCCGCAGCCATCGATGCGGAATCTGCGGTGAAATCGATGGTCGATCTCGCTGTGAAATATGGTGCAGGCTTCCGCACCGGTTGGAAAGTTCAACAGATCAGTCGTACAGCAACCGGGTTTCTCGTGCAAAACCGTGCAGGTGAAGTAATCGAAGCTGAGCGGCTCGTTGTAGCAGCTGGAGGCTGGCTTCCCGAGATTTTGGACAACCCCACACTGCCCCGGCATTTCGTGCAGTCCCTGCCTCAAGTTCAGGTGCGGCAGGGCCAGATCTATCACTTTCCATACGCAGCAGGCATGAAGGAGTGGCCCTCATTCGTACACAAGAATGAGGCGATCCAAACTTACGGTCTGCAGGGAGGCCGTGATGCGGACTTCCGAGGCCTCAAAGTTGCGGAGTTCAATGTAGGCAAAGTCTTTCCCTCCGCCAGCCATCAGGATGGGCTCATCGATCCAGAGGACCGTCAGCGCATCGTGGACTATGTCGTGAAACATTTACCGGGAGTCGCGCCAGAGCCGTACGCGGAGACTACCTGCATCTTTACGAACACTCAGAACGAGGACTTCATCCTCGAGCGCTTCCAGAATCTCACCATTGCTTCGCCATGTTCTGGTCATGGAGCAAAGTTCGCACCGTTGATCGGCGACTTAGTGGCAACTCTGTCAACGGCACCTGATGAAGACAGCGGCAGAGCTGCTGTACCCGAAGCGTTCCTGGCCAGTCGGACTGGAGCTGCAGCATTATGAGCTCTGATGCTGGAGATGCGTTTGTGGTCACTGTCGTAGGGGCAGGTCCCCGAGGCACATCTTTCGCAGAGCGTCTATTAGCTCATCTTGAGCAGGATTATTCAGGAAACTGTGAGGCGGAGAACCTGAAACTCCGAATAGTAGATCCCACACCGCATGGATCCGGGAGGGTATGGAATCCGGATCAACCCCGGTTTTTTCTTATGAACACCCCTGCGAGTTACCCAACCGTTGCGCCCACAGGCTCAACGGCGCAGGAATTGCCTCCATCGAGCGTGTCATTGAGCTTTCGAGAATGGCGATCTCAGTTCTGTGGGATTACTGGCGCAGACGATTATCCGCCGCGCCAAGATTATGGCCGTTACCTCCAGTGGATACTCGACCGGACCATTGAGAAGCTTGAGGTGCTTGGGGTGTCGGTTGAACAGATTCATGAGCATGTCGTCTCGATTTATCCTCAGGGAGATCAATACGGTTTGCGGCTCTCCTCAGGAGCGCATCTTGTGACAAACAGTGTTGTGCTTGCCCTCGGGCATATTCCGGCTGCTTTAGACCAAGCGAAGCAAGAGTTGTGTGACGCCGCTCGGCACTCTGACCTCAGGTACATACCACCGAGTCTGCCGGGAGACATAGACTATTCGGTCTTCCCTGCCGGGGAGAGGGTGTTAGTACGCGGGATGGGCCTTAACTTCTTCGACTTGATGATCCAGCTAACCGCCGGTCGAGGTGGGTCATTCTGCGAAGTATCCGGAGCGACTCCGGGGCAAAGACTTCGATATTTGCCGTCGGGTCAAGAACCGATACTGATTGTAGGATCGCGCCGAGGCGTTCCTTATCGTTCGAAGCCAATATCTCCCAGGAGTGAGGGTACGTACAGCCAGCTGAGATTTCTCACTAGCCGTAGCATTCTCGCCGCCGTCACCTCGGACAAGTCAGCAGATTTTCGCAGATGTCTGTGGCCACTGATTCTCCGTGATGCCTTGAATACTTACTGCATGACTCTCTGCCGCGAACGACCCGAATTATTTGGCGTACTGGGAGCGTCGCACCAAGCGGCGGAGTTCACAAGAGAGGTAGCAGAGCTTCTTCTGGACGCTTCGTTGGACGAACAAGCTCTTGGTAACGGGGTCGCTTACCTCCTCAACACGTTCGTGCCTCTGGTGCAGTGCTCAGGACTGACGGAATTAGCTTCCCCCGTCGGTGAGCGGACTTTCTCAACAGAAAAGGAATACCAAACATATGTCCTGCAGTACCTGCAGGAGGATGCGGCCTCAGCCGAGGAGGGCTACAGCAATCCTCAGCTGGCAACTGTGAAGATACTGCAGGAGGCCCGACTCACGTTGCGAAAGGACATGGCACGAGGCCAAATCCCACCGACGCTCCTCAATGACAAGTCATTCCAAGAATTTGACGCGTTAGTCAGCGGACTCGCGGGGGGTCCTCCTCCCCAGCGGATTGAGGAGTTAGCGGCCGTGGCACGCTGTGGACTGATCGAGTTTCTAGGCCCCAATCCCAGATATTCAGTTCAAGATCAAGGCGAGGGGCGAGTCACATATGTGGCCTATTCGCCACGTGTTCCTGTTACCTACCAAGGATGTTCCATGGTCGAAGCGATGGTACCGATCAATAAAGTCTCGATCTCTCAATCCTCACTTGTTCAGAGCCTCTTGCAAACTGGGTTAGCTCGCAGTACCAGAGAGGAAGAGTCGCATGCCTTGGAAGGTCGGGATGGATTCGACGTGACCAAAAAGCCTAGGCGACTGATAGGGGCAGATGGTCAGACCCGACAAGGACTCTATGTACTTGGTCTTCAGCTCACCGCAGTGCAGCTGACAACCGCGATTGCCGCTGAGGCTGGTGGATCGACGTTCGCCTCCGCCGAAACCCTTGGAGAGGCTGACGCTGCAGCGCAAGAGGTTATCGAGTTGGGTAAAGAAGTGAGAGCTGGAGGTAAATTAACAAGACTCGCAGAAGTCTGATTGTAAATAACTAAAGTCTGAGAATTATTTGTACAGGAAGGTAGTAACATGACGGCGTGGGACGTATTCAATGATATTGCTTGGATCTCTATACTTCTTTTAGTAGCTTCTTTTTTGAGAGCTAAGGTGAAACCTATACAGGCACTCTTTCTTCCTGCTAGCCTCATGGCAGGGCTCATGGGACTAGCCCTCGGTCCCAATGCCCTGGGGGTGATTCCTTTCTCAGAAACACTGAGTCAATATGCTGGAATACTGATTGTTGTGGTGTTCGCCGCACTTCCTTTCACCTCAAAGGTTGCTTCCCTCAGAAGCGTCATAAAGTCTGTGGGAACTACGTGGTCAGCTTCTCAGTCCATCATCCTGTTTCAATATGGTCTTGGACTGCTGTTCACACTAGGTGTGCTGTCAGTCGTCTTCGCAGATATTCCAGATGGTTTCGGGCTCATGCTCGCTGCTGGTTTTATGGGCGGACATGGCACGGCCGCCGGGATTGCGGAAGTATACGGCGACTACTGGGAAGATGCTGCAAGCATCGGTATGACGGCGGCCACTGTAGGGATTCTTGTGGCCATTACTGGCGGAATCCTCATCATCAAGTGGGAGTCAATGCGCGGGAATACCACGTACTTGGCGGACTTCAAGGCGGTTCCTCATGACGTGCGTTCAGGTCTCGTTGCGGAGAAGGACCGCAAACCTGTAGGCGTCAGTCCTGTCAACACTATGTCCATCGACCCCCTCATGTACCACGCTGGATTGGTCTTTGGTGTTGCGGGCCTCGCCTACCTTGTTGCCGAATGGTTGGACGGCTTTGGGGACGGATACAGTGTGCCCGTTTTCCCGCTTGGCTTCCTTGTGGGTTGGGCAGTTTTGTTTGTGCTCCTGAAATTCAAGGCAATAAAATACTTTGACAGTCGGCTTTTTGAGAGAACCTCCAGCTCAACCACTGACCTTCTAGTTGCCTTCGGAATTGCCTCCATTGATCCAGCGATTGTTGTAGCGTATGCGCAGCCGTTGGCCATGTTGCTTGTCTTCGGCCTAGCGGTAATTCTTTCGTTCTACTTCTTCATCGCCAAGAGACTCTTCCAAGACCACCCCGTGGAGCAGTCGCTCTTCCTCTGGGGATGGAACACGGGGACGGTGCCGATGGGTATTGCTCTGTTGCGCATTGTTGACCCAGAGATGAGGTCGAAGACACTGGACTATTACGGGATCGCTTACATGGTGTTGAGTCCTGCGGAGGTCCTGCTGATCACCCTTTTGCCTCTGCTAGTGATGGGTGGCATGGCATGGCCGGCAGCTCTTGTACTCGTTGCTACAGCGATTGTCATCGTTGTGGTTGCTCGTTTCACGCTCAGCCGGAAAACGCCAGCCCCAGCAGAAGTTCCAGCCTCTGCTGGCAGTTGATCTTGATACATGAAGTACCTAAAGGAGGAAAGTCAGTTATGCATACAGCAGGGCTTATGCGGACAAGAGAGTTCGGGTTCAAGGCGCGAGGAGAGGACTCAGAATTCGCTGATTTGCTCCCTCACTTCGACTCCCGCGATCGTATCGGCATTGTGGCGGTAGAGCCGGGAGACGCACTAAGTGCCTCGGCACTCCTACTTGCTGCTATTGGTGCCTTCTATGAGGAATTGAAGGACACAGAAGAGGATTTCTATCTCTATCCAGAGTTTTATGTCTTTCACGTGGGTGGTATGCAAGGGTTCCACAGCAAACTCGATATATGGCCGCAGAGCAAAGAGGTAGTTGTTCCCCGTGACCCGCAGGCTCTCTTGGCCGCGATCAATGATCGAGGCATCACTCGGTTGATCCTGCCTCGCCGACCAAGAAGCTCAGGGACTCTAATGCTGCACGCAGTTCAACGGGCTGAGCGGACTTTACGGTCCATTCTGGTGACAACGAGCTCCCTAGAGGAAGCGGAGTGGGCCGTGGAGCCTTCTGCGGCCGCGGCTGAGATGATCATGCGCTGTGCGCAGGTTTCAGAGCCCTTGTTGGGTCAGCCTGTGGCAGAACAATGGGTAACCGAGCCCGAATCTGCACAGTACTACTCATCTGTGGAGTTTAAGGAGGCTCTCGAGATCCTATGCAGTCTTGGGGCAACTGATAAGTTCTTTGGCTTCACCGATACCTATAGAAATGCTACGGGAATAAGTGAGACCACTCTGGAGCGTGACACATATGAGGTTGGTGTCTAGCGGGCAAATGAGAGGTGCGTAGCCTGCTGCACGGTCAAGTAAGCTGAGTGCAGTTTCATTGCTGAGAAGTGAGGAGAAGGACTTATGAGCGAGCGCACCCTGGTGCTGATCAAGCCCGACGGCGTGGAACGTGGACTCACCGGTGAGATCCTGTGCCGGATCGAGGCCAAGGGCTACACCATCGCTGAGCTGAAGAAGCTCTCAGCTGCCCCTGAGCAGCTGGCCGCCCACTATGCCGAGCATGAGGGCAAGCCCTTCTATCAGCCGCTGGTGGACTTCATGCTCTCCGGGCCCATTGTGGCCGCCATCGTGGAGGGTCAGGAGGTGATCAAGGGTTTCCGCTCCTTGGCCGGGCAGACCGATCCCACCACGGCCGCCCCGGGCACCATCCGCGGTGATCTCGGCCGGGACTGGGGGGAGAAGGTCCAGAAGAACCTGGTCCACGGCTCAGACTCAGTAGAATCCGCTGAGCGGGAAATTTCTATCTGGTTCTCCTGAGCACTGCGCAAAACTGCAGTTCAGCCGGCTTTGGTGGGGCGGGTGCCTTCTTGGAATTCGATCTGGACCGGAGCGAGTTTGAGCAGGGTGCGATCGTAGACGATCTGTGCTGAGCGCATCCGCCCATTGGACTTATGGTCGGTGTACTCCTCGTACTGGGAGCACACCCATTCGGGGTCCCCGTCGGCGAGCATGCGGCCCTGTTCAATCCAGATCGCCCGGGTGCACATCTGCTTGATGGTGCCCAGGGAGTGACTGACCAGGAACACGCAGCCGGCCTGGGCCCGGACTTCGTCCAGACGCTTCTTGGTCCGGCTGCGGAACTGGGCATCCCCTGTGTTCAGCGCCTCATCAATGAGCAGGATGTCGGGATCCACAGCGGTGGCGATGGCGAACTGCAGGCGGGACTGCATACCCGAGGAGTAGGCCTTCAGCGGCATGTCCAGGGCGTCGTGGAGCCCGGAGATCTCCACGATCATGTCGAATCGCTCCGCTGCCTGTTTGGGGGAGAGTCCCATGGCCAGGCAGCCCAGCCGGATGTTCTCCCGGCCTGAGATCTGCCGCACCAGGGCGGCGTTGACGCCCAGCATGATCGGGGTGGAGGTGGCATAGACCTCCCCGGTGCTGGGCCGGATCTTGCCAGTAAGCAGCTTCATCAGAGTGGACTTGCCGGAACCGTTGGTGCCGATGACGCCTACGGTCTCGCCGCGGTTGACCACAAAGCTGAGTCTCTCCAGGGCGGGGATCTCTGCCCAGCCCGAGCCGAGCACTTTCTGCACTTGCCGGCTGACCCGTTTGGTGTTCTTCTTGTGCTCGGTGCTGGAACGGATGCGGTAGATCTTGGAGGCATTGTCCACCACTACGGAGATCTGTGCGGGGTCTAGGGTCACCACCTGGGGGGCGTTCTGGGTCAGGGGGGCGTCGTCCCAGGCGATCTCTTCGATCTCGTCGAAGCCGAAGCCGTCGTCGAAGGTCTCCGGGTCCAGGTCCAGACCTTCGCTGGTCTGCGGGCTGCTGGTCAGCCAGTTGGCCCGCCGCGGGGTGTAGCTGGAAGTCGGGGTGCTCATAGTGATCGGCTCAGCGCTCCCGTCCGTAGGTCTCTTCCCCGCGCCAGAAGATGACCATGCCGATCGTCAGGGCTCCGACTGCCCAGCCGCCCAGCACCAGCCAGCGGAAGGGGTCGCCCAGCCCGTCGTAGAGCCAAGCGTCGCGGATGATGTCCAGTACGCAGAAGGCCGGGTTGAAGTGCATCACCGTGATGATCCAATCGTGCCCTCGGTCAGCAAAGCGGTCCACGCTGAAGATCACCGCCGAGGCGTAGAACCACAGCCGCACACCGATGGCGATGATGTGCTTCATATCGTTGAAATGTGCCACGATGCGGGCCAGGATCAGACCCAGGCCGGTCATCACCAGCAGGGCAAGGAAGATGGCGGGAAAGAACATCAGCCATTTCCAGTCCAGGGTGATGTCTGCCCGCTCCATATCGCCTACCTGGTAGTCGCCGATGAAGTACACCAGCAGAGCCATCACCACAAAGGTGGGTACGGTGGCGAAGAGCTCCCGGACAGTGGCGGAGATGGGAAGGCAGGCCCGTGGAAAGTTGAAGGACTGCACCACGTTCTGGTTGCCGGCGATCGAATTGGAGCCGCTGGTGACCGCCCCCTGGATGAACCGGAAGGTCAGCACCCCGATGATCAGGTAGCCGATGAAGTTCACCACATCGCGGTGGGTCTCAAGGATGTAGCCGAAGATGAAGAAGTAGACCGCGGCCTGCAGCAGCGGGTTGATGACCATCCAGACCCGGCCCATGGAGTCCAGGTTGTTCTGCGAGGAGGTGCGGGCGTGGGCGTCGTACTGCAGGAAGTGCCGGAACCGCCAAATATCACGCAGATACTGGAAGAAGCCGGGCCGGGCGCCGACCCGCACCAGCTCGCTTCCGTCCATCTGCACAATGCGCTGTGGCCCCAGCTCAAAGCGCGGCGTATGCCGCTGTTCAGCAGCCGGTGCTGCCATAGACGTTCCTCCCGAATGAGAATGCGTGCCCTTGCTCCATCCGCACGGCAAAGCGCGCCCCAGTCTATCAGCGGGCTTCCCCGGAAGTGAGGAACAGTGGCGCGTGCGGCAGGTGAGTCAGGGCTCGTTCATTGCGTTAAGTGTCATCGACCTGGGCCCAGCAGCGCTGTTCTCTCTAGACTCACTCCATGCCCATCTCCTCAAGCGGGGATTCCGCGGACACCATATGGAACCCGACCCGCTACCTTGCCTTTGCCTCAGAGCGCACTCGCCCGTTCATCGACCTGCTCAGCCGGGTCAACCATCCCAATGCGCGCAGCATTGTCGACTATGGCTGCGGACCCGGCAACGGGATGCCTGTGCTGCGGCACCATTGGCCGGCAGCGCATATCACCGGGGTCGACTCCAGCCAGGAAATGCTGGAGAGCGCCCGTGTATCAACCCACGACGACGCCAAGATCACCTATCAGCGGGCGGACATCCGGACTTTCATCCCGTCTGAACCGGTAGACCTGGCGGTATCCAACGCCGCACTGCAGTGGTTGCCCGATCACCGTGAGCTGTTGCCGGTGATCCAGCGGAATATCGCCCCCGGCGGAGTGCTTGCGGTGCAGGTTCCCGGGAATTACGCTGCCCCCAGCCATCGGCTGCTCTACGAACTGGCCGGCCGCAGCCCCTACGCGGAACATATTGATCCAGGCACCTTGCTGAACCCGACCGCGCCGGTCATCGACTATATGCTCGATGTCAGCGGCCAAGATTGGACGGTCGAGGCCTGGGAGACCACCTACCAGCATGTTCTGCAGGGCGAGGACCCGGTCTTCGAATGGATCTCCGCGGCGGCGGCCCGCCCGGTGCTGAGCGCGCTCCCGCCCGCAGAGTTGGAGCAGTTCACCGCCGAGTACAAGGCCGCGCTCCGGGCCGCCTATCCGCAGACCCGCATCGGCACCATCCTGCCCTTCCGCAGAATCTTCTTCATCGCCCGGCGGACCGGCTGAGTAGACCAGGGAGATCTCCGGTGTTGGCTCAGCCTTCTGGCTGCTCGCAGCGCCAGTGCACTCAGCAACAGATCGTTCTGCAGTAGCGAGTCGCTCTTCGCCCGCCCTCTGAACACAGCCTCGGGCCGGTGAATGTGCAACACGCCGCCAGTACGGTCAGTCCCTGATACTCTCATCTACGATGAGATTCAAGGCACGCAGCACCCGTGAGCTGTCAAAGCCGCAGGTGTCGCCTGCGGTGTCGATCGTGATCCCCGTCCACAACGATGAGGACTGGGTGGGCAGAGCGCTTGAGAGCTGCCTCGCCCAGACGCTGGCCGATATCGAGATTATCTGTGTCGACGATGCTTCGACTGATGGCACTGTCGATGTGGTGGACAGCTTCCGGACTCGGGACTCAAGGATCCGACTCATTCGCCATGAGACCAATCAGTCGGCTTTCCAGGCGCGTCGGGTTGGTGTCATGGAGGCCAGAGCTCCGTATATCTTGTTCCTTGACGGTGATGATGAGCTGGCTGAGGACGCTGCCCGCCGCACGCTCCGCAGGGCGCGTGCCCAGCAGGCAGATCTCGTCGGTTTTGGTGTCCAGTTCGTGGTAGGCGATGGTCCCGTCCCTCGAAGGTTCGAAAAGGCCCTCCAGCCGAAGTATTCCCATCTCATTGGCGAAGAGATCCTGCCCAAACTTTTTCCAGCCAATGAAGTGGCCCAGGGCCACTTGTGGCGATATCTCTGGAGCCGAGAACTGTTGCGCGCTGCATATGAAGCCGTCCCTGAGGATCTCCAGCTGTATCGTGCAAATGACATCCCAATCACTATGTTGGGCGTCGCCCATGCACGCAAATACGTGTCTATGCCGGATCGCCTCTACCGGTACTATTTCCGTCTTGGGGTCAGTGGTCGTCGAGCACCAAATCTGGATTCCTTCGCGTTTTACCTCAGAGGACTGGACTCTATTGAGGCAATCCGCAAACCGATCCACGAACATGTCAGTTCACTTCCGGATCCGAGCAGCGTCCTGGCATCCTATGAATCTGCCAGATTGTCTTCCATCCAGGTAATCCTCCGATACGCAGTAGAAGTCGAGGACGAAGGGGATCAGCAGCAATGTCTTGAGCTGCTCGCGCAGAAGGTGGGTGCTACCGATGTCATCCGCGCTGCGGCATTGTTCTACCCGCAGGCACTGCCATTCCTGAGTCAGCACCGGGAAGTCTTTCTGGCCGCTCCCCGGGAGAATCCGCAAACAATTCTGTTGTACACGGGGAATCTTCGAAGCGGCGGCGTTCAAGGAGTGCTGATTTCCCAGGCAAAAGAGCTGCAAAAGGTTGGATACCGCGTAGTTGTCGCGGTGAGGACCCTGGAGGGAATCGTCTACGAGCTGCCCAAAGGTGTGGATCTGGTGGCGATCCAAGGACCCTCGATTGCAGACAAGCTCGGAGCGTTCCTTGAGATCTGCGAGAAGTATGAGGTCGATAGGGTCATCGACCACCACATTCTCTATAACGAGGAGTGGCCATACTTCGCACTGTTGGCGGGCAGCGTCGGCATCAGCTCGATCGCGTGGCTTCACAACTTCTGCCTCCGCCCGATGTTTGACTTCAGCCTTCGGACGTCGTTCCTGACTGACCATCTTCCGGTGTTTGAGACAGTCGTCACCTTGTCTGCTACCGATGTCGCGTTCTGGAAGTCTCAGGGCATCGAGCAGGCGGTGTACTTGCCGAACCCGGCATCCCCTTGGCTGCTTGAGGGATCGCTGCGGACTAAACCGAGAATTCTAGACTCTGCGCCGATTCGGCTGGTCTGGTGGGGTCGCATCCAGCAACACACTAAACGAGTACGGGAGCTCATTTACGTCGCTGCTGCCTTGCGTCGACTGAATGTCGATTTCCAGCTGACTATCGTTGGCCCAGACTCCGAGGACCTGACCTTGGAGCAACTGGTCCGGGAGGCAGCTCAGCATGGAGTTGATGATGCACTCAGAGTGACTGGGCCCCTCTTGGGTGAAGAACTTATGTCCGAACTCGAGCAGTCAGACCTCTATGTGTGCACCAGCGCCATTGAAGGGTACCCTCTGACCTTGGTCGAGGCACAGGCGCTCGGAATGCCTGTGGTGATGTATGAACTTCCGTGGCTGGCCGTTGCCGAGGACAATGAAGGGCTGATCGCCGTGGCCCAGCGAGACAGCCGTGCCCTGGCGAAGGAGATCGCCAACCTCGTCCGTGATCGGGATACATACCGGAAGCGTTCCGAGGCTTCGTTAGTTGCGGCAGAAAAAGCGCTGTCCTATGACTTCGCTGCTCTCTACGCTGATCTGCTTACTGGTCACCTGTCATCAGAGTTTCGCCCTGAACCCACCCCTGAAATGTCTGATCTGATCATCAATCGGGCCATCGCTTTCCACGAACAAAACGTCGGTAGAATAAATCGGTCCCGGAGGAGTCGAAACCTTACGAGCTCGGTCGCGGTTGCCAAGGGAGCAGCGAAGAAGCTCATCCGGTCAAACGGACGTAGACTCAAAGCGGTAGCCCAGGATCCTCGTCGAGGTGTCCTTGCCGCGCGTCGGATGACTCACCAGGTCGTTGGGCGCAATAAGTAGTGCTGCGCTCCGCACCTATTAGTTTGGGGCGCGGAGCGCAGCACTACTGAGATTGTTATTTGACGAACTCTAGAAGCGTACGGGACTGCTTCTGAAGTGAAAGGAGAGTCGCTTCGTCCTGCTCCGTCCATTCTGCTTCCTCAGCCATTTCAATGAGCTTTTTAAAATCACTAACAGTGGCAGTGCTCAGGTCGATGGCGCGTTCGGGGTGACCAATTTGGTCGTAGAACCGCTTTGTCTTCTCGCGAACATATAGCGAGAAGCAGGGGATGCGCTGGGAATGCGCCACGATGGCAAGGTGGAGGTGAGAAGTAAACATCGCCTTCAGGCCTGCCAGTCGGGGCAGGAAACGCTGCAGATGCTCGTAGTTCAAGAGCTCGCAGTCTTCGGTTCCGGGACCGTGAATCTGAGAATTTCTCGCAGTGTTGCCCACGAGTGCGACGTTCGCGCTGTTGCTCGCAGCGTAGGACCTCACAGTTTCCCGGATGTTGTCTGCTTCTGGATTGTTGAGAACATCTCTGAAGCTCCAGATATCAAACTGCAGACCGATCTTATCCTGCAGGACAGGCTCGAACTCCAGGTAATCCGAGGTCAGAAGAGCAAGGTCGGCGCCTTGAACAACCTTGCTGGTATTGACTCCCAGGCTGCGTAGGTGCTTGTAGGACTCGTCATCCCTGACGCCAATCTTGTCAGCCATCATGGTGACGATCAGCGTCATGAACTTTGATGACTCAAGAATCCACGGCCCAGCTCCGACGCTGGTGACGAACGTCTTCTTCTCCGCCAGTTTTCCGTTGAGAGCGGAACGAGCGATGGGTTCCAAGAAGGACATCCCCGGGTTTGGGCCGGAGGTGTCAGACAAGATCCCGCCTCCGCCGACGACGACAGTGTCCGCTTGTTCGATCAGTCTCCCGTAACGATCGGCGTGATCGATTCCGAGCCACTTTGCGTTCTCTTTGCCGAGCAGGGGAATTGAGACATCGTGTCCGGACCGCTGAAGGTGTTTTGCGATGATCCCGCCGACCAGGTCATCACCGAAGTTATGCTTACGGTACGGTCCGACGATCACGGCTCGCTTCTTATAGCTCACGCCTAAATTTCCTCATTCCAATCGAAGTGAGACAGATGCTTAGGTATCTAGATATCTGCTCAATGTGCTGTTTTCCGTAAATATACAGGCTCTCCGAGTTGATGGCGCTATCGGCTGCCCACCCTCTCTCATAGCCTGGAACTTGCCACCATGTGCTGGATTAAGGACTTGGCGACTGGACGGTGGCGCCCCATCCATGGGTAGTAGTGAAGCGTGAAGTCCGCCCGGGAGTCGACGTCGAGAATCAAGGCGCCCTCTGCGGTGTCTACCCCCTGGACCAGTAGGTCAACGCTCGCGACCGTGCAGCCTGGAAGAGACCACACAGCGTCTATCGCCAGGTTTTGCAGACCTTCGTCAAGCAGCTCAGTGACGTCTACTGTGACGCCTCCCGCGCGCGCAGAGGGGTGATGGCCCAGCAGGTAAGGATGACCAGGCTCGGAGAGACCGTCAAGGGGGAGTCCGGTGGCTCGTGCGTGGCCGAGAGCGTCATAGGAGTATGCGCTGAGTTGAGGGTGAGCTTCACGGTGCTGGACGGCGTCGTCGATGAGTTGGCGCAGCGTGCGGTACCCGTCCCCGACACAGAACAGTGGCACACGAGCAGCCGCGGCCACCACCCCTTCGCCGATGACGAAAATCCGGAGGTCGAAGCCCGGGTGCTGTCGCTCTACGACCACCGACGGATCGGCTCGATCGGCTCGGTCTCCTTCTGTCACAGCGGAGTCCCAGGCCGCTAAGAATCCATCATTGCACCTGACATCGCGTGTGATCCCGGCGCCGGCCACAGAATAGGCCGGCTTGACGACCGCGGCGGCCCCCAACGCGGTGAACCAGGCCAGTGCCGATTCCTTCGCATGGGGAAAGAAGGCTCGTCCCTCTGGAATGGGCAACTCCGCTCGGTCCATAAGCTCCCGTACCGTTGGGATGGAGTAGGCCGCGCCGGCAGCTTGATCGCTGACCAGACTGGTCAGATGATCACTGAATCCCCCAAGCACATGCGCACCGTTGTTGATGATGTGGAAATTGGGAGGTACCCGCTTGAGCCCCAGTTTTCTCCGGCGGACAGCACCTACGAGCAGCCTGGTCGCAGAGTATGCCTCGCCTCCATAAGCCTCCGGTGAAGCCTGGCCATGTTCGGCCAGGAACCGCAGCAGAGGCCGCTGGGGCTCTCCGGAGGATGTCAATATCTGTGGGGTGGACCGAGCTGCCACAGTCATCTTCCCCTCACCGGGAGATTGCGGCCGTTGCCTGAGGACGGATGCTCGCCGAGATCGAGTTTTTTAGGCATGAATGACTTTCGACGTTGGTCTAGGGAATGGCGTCAGTATTGGGGCTGGATCGTCATAGTACTTTGCAGTACTGAGCCTGATCGACTCTATCAATTGGTTTGCGCTGCGGAGCAGCATTCTTGCTCTGAACTGACATTCTCGCCCGTGACGCAGCCGGCATCATTGTACGAGTAGCTGATCACTGCTCGTACAGGTGGGGCATCTCTTCCCTGAGCTGTTCGTCGATGAAGGGCACCAGAGTCTCCATGTAGTGATTGGAGAAATGACTTTCGTCCCGGTAGACCGCCACATTGCCCACCACAGGCGGACAGCTCTGGTCCGGGCATATATGCGGAGTCAGGTCCAGAACGTAGGCGCTTTGGGGCAGGTCAGTCTCTAGGAGCGGGTTTGTCTCAGCGTAGGATCCAAAATGGGCACCACATTCAGGGGAGGCCCCGTGCAGGGCTAGGCAGTCTGCAACGTTCTGGTCAGGACGCACTATGCCGCGCAGCAGCAGGAGCTCTGCTCCGGTATCGGTGATTTCAGCCCAGCGTTCTGGAGCGCCGCGGTGTATATGCTCCTCAGAGTCTGAACCGAAGGACACAGTACCTGTTGTCACGACCACATCAGGTGCCCGCTCAGCCAGCACGTCCATGAACTCATCCTGCCAACTAGCGCACTGCTCGTTCGCGGTATGAACCCCGAACCGACACCCATTTTTAGAGATGACCAGAAGCTCCCAGTTATTGGCCTCCGCCAAGACGGTGAAGGCTGCGTGCCAATGCACCGAGTGGGAGCCACCGGACAGGACGATGGTTGCGGCGGGATCCTCCGGCCTCTCTGGATCCTCGCACACCAGCACCTCGTGGGCGCCTGCGACCTGCTGTCCTGTCTGAACGCAGCCCCATTCGGCCGTCAGTGGCGCCTGAATGGCAAGTTCTTCAGGAGTCGGTATGAAGTCAACGTCTGCGGGTGCCTCATTAGCCCCTACCCCAGTGACAGCTGCCCCTGGATAGATCTGGTGGTCCACCTCCGACATGGCGTAGCCGGTCGGCGTGGTAACGGCGGTATGAGTCACCGCTGCACTGGCGCCTGCCCCTCCGATGATGAGGACCCCTGCAGCAAGAGAGACCTGGACGCGTGCTCGGCGGCGCCGTGGCCTGGCAAAGGGCTTCTCAACGAAGCTCAGGCTCACCCAGGCCAGGGTCAGGGAGATCAGCAGCACAGCGGCTCCGCTGAACGGGCCCACATGATCAGTCTCACGCAGTTGCAGCCAGAAGATCAGTACGGGCCAGTGCCACAGGTAGAGTCCGTAGGCGATCCCGCCGAGCCAGGCGAAGGGCCGAGCTGAGAGAATTCTCACCGCAGAGAAGGAGGTGTCAGCGTCGGTATCTCCCGGACGAGTTGAGGCCAGCACTAAGGCCAGCCCCGCCAGCGGCCACAATGCCCAGGGGCCGGGGAACAGTTGGGCTCCGTCGAGGAAGAACCCGCACAGCACGATGAGGGTGAAGCCAGCCCACCCGGCGGGAAGACGCAGCGGTTTCGGCAGTGTCAGTCGAGCTCCGGCAAGCGCCAGTAATCCGCCGAAGGCCAGTTCCCACAGGCGAGTCCGGGTCATCAGATAGGCCTCGTCCTGGTTCACCGTGCCCATGATGAGCGCATAGGTGAATGATGCTGCGAAGACCAAGCAGACCAGCATTGTCATCGTGTTGGTCGCTGAGCGCTGCAGGCCACGAGCTAGCAGTACGGCGAGAACCGCCACCACAGGCCAGATGAGATAGAACTGACCTTGCACTGATAAAGACCAGAAGTGCTGGAACGGGCTGGAGTCAGGTCCTGCCGCATCATAGGAGAGCTGGGAGTTGATCAGTTCGATGTTCTCGAAGTACAGCAGGGAAGCCCGCGCCTCCCGAAACAGCTGGTGATGTTGGGTCGAAGGCAGAATAAAGTAGCCAGCTACTGCTGTGACAGCGACTACTAACGCTGCAGGCGGGAGAATTCGGCGCGAGAGCCGGGCAAAATAGTGCCCGAGACGGATCTTCCCACCTAGTTCGGCGGCTTCGCGCAGCAGCATCGCGGTGAACAGAAATCCTGAGATGGTCAAGAAGATGTCGATGCCGCCGGAGACCCGGCCCTGCCCAAAAAGATGGAACAGCACTACTCCCAAGATTGCCAATCCTCGGACACCGTGCAGTTCAGGGCGGTAGCTGCGTTCGGGCAGCCCCTGAAGCAGCTTGGGCTCGGGGTTCTTGGTAGGCATAGGGCTGGGAGTACCTCTTCAGCGAGTGGCGGCAGGCAACGGTCGAAACCACAGTGGCCGACCAAGCATTCTACTCATACTTCACTGCTGACAGTGGAAGCGGCACCATGAGGGCGGCTGAGTTTTTGGGCTGCGGCGGAAGCAGAACGGGACCTTGAGCGGCGTCCGTCCACAGCGTACCCCCGCCGATGAGGCAGAATAGTGGGCATTGCCCGCACCGCAAGACCGCAACAGCAGCTGAGGGGAGGCCGCGGAGGCAGATGCACCTGAAGACCCTGACCGTCCGCGGCTTCAAATCCTTCGCCTCGGCCACCACCTTCGAGTTCGAGCCCGGGGTCACCGCGGTGGTGGGTCCCAACGGCTCGGGGAAGTCCAATGTGGTCGACGCCCTGGCCTGGGTGATGGGGGAGCAGGGGGCCAAGTCCCTGCGCGGCGGATCCATGGAGGATGTGATATTCGCCGGCACCGCTGAACGCCAGCCGTTGGGCCGGGCATCGGTCTCGCTGACTATTGACAACACTGACGGTGCCCTGCCCATCGACTACACCGAGGTCACCATCTCCCGGACCATGTTCCGCTCCGGGGGCTCGGAGTACACCATCAACAGCACCAAATGCCGGCTGCTGGACATCCAGGAGCTGCTCTCCGACTCTGGGCTGGGCCGGGAGATGCACGTGATCGTCGGCCAGGGCCAGCTTGACCAGATTCTGCACGCCACGCCCGAACAGCGCCGCGGCTTCATCGAGGAGGCCGCCGGTGTGCTCAAACATCGCCGCCGCCGGGAGCGTTCGGTGCGCAAGCTGGAGTCCATGCAGACCAACCTGGAGCGGCTGGAAGACCTCATCGGGGAGATCTCCCGACAGCTGGCGCCCCTGGGCCGGCAGGCGAAAGTCGCCCGGCGCGCCCAGCGGATCCAGCACGATGTTCGTGATTCTCTCTCCCGGCTCATCGCTGATGACCTGGTGGCCGCAGCCTCCGCCCTGCACGCCTCCTCCCAGGGGGAACAGACCGACCACGACGCCGCCGCCCGGCTGAAGTCTGCCCTGGCTGACTGCGATGCCCAGCTTAGCGAGCTGAACGCCCAGGCAGAGGCCCAGCGCAGCCGGGCAGATCAGCTGGCTGACTGCCAGCACCGCCTCTCCCAGGCTCAGGAGAAGCTGCGCTCGGTGGCCTCCCTGGCCGCCGAGCGGGCCCTGAGCCTGCGCAGCAGCTCAGCGGTGGACTTCACCGGCAGCGGTGACCCGAAGGCACTGCGCGAGCAGGCCGAGCAGGTGGCGGCAGAGGCGCAGACCCAACGTACTGCAGTGGGAGAGGCCCAGCGCGCCCTTGAACAGATCAGCCAGGCCCGGGCCGAGGCTGAGGAGGCGCTGAAGGCCGAGGAGACCCGGGTTACTGAGCAGCTGCGGGCAGAGGCGGACCGCCGGGCCGGACTGGCTACCCTGCAGGGCCGGGTAGAAACCGCCCAGGGAAGGGCAGATGCTGCCGGGTCGCGGCGTCGTCGTGCCGCTGAGCAGCTTCAGGCCGAGCAGATCTCCCTGGAGAATTCCCAGGCTGAGCTGGCTGAACTCGAGCAGCGAATTGCAGAGATCGAGACCGGCGATGCCGCCGTGCAGCAGAACTATCAGCAGACCCAGCAGAACTATCAGCAGCTCAAAGCCGCCCACGATGAGCTTGTCGCACAGCAACGGGGGTTGGAGATCACCGTCAGTGAGACCCGGGCCAAGCTCTCCGCCCTGGAATCGGCCATCGCTGCGGCCGAGGATCCGGTCAAGCTCAATGAACCCGGTGCGGCCTTCAGCGTGGAGGTGGTCCAGGCTGCTCGAGAGCTGGATGCGCAGTTGCGCAGAGCTCTGGCCGAGGTGGTGCTGGTGGATGACAAGAGCTTCGGCGCCCAGCTGGTAGACAGTGGTGAGGCCGCTGCCGCCCTGGCCCTGGACAAGGCGGTGATCCGGGCAGGTGAACGGATCAGCGGCGAATCTGCAGGCCGGTCCCGGGCCACGCTGACCGAACAGGTGGAGCAGCTGCACAAAGGACTGGGTGCAGCACAGAAGGATCTGGCCACAGTCAGCGCCGAGGTGGAGAAGAGCCAGGCGGAGGTCAGTGCCGCCGAGCTGGAGGTGAACGAGACCTCGGATGTGGTGCAGGCCAATGAGTCATCCCTGGCCTCGGCTTCGGAGCAGCTGGCCCGGCTGAAGAAGGAGATCAGCCGGGCACAGGACCGGATCGCCGGCTTCACCCAGGAGATCCAGGAGGCCGAGGCAGCCGCTGCAGACGCCGCTGGGCAGCTGCGCGAGGTCACAGCTCGGCTTGAAGCCGCTGAGAACGATGATCTGCCGGAGGAGCCCTCCACTGAGGAGCGTGACCGGTTGGCAGAGCAGGCAACTGCGGCGAGGCGGGATGAGGTAGACGCCAGGCTGGCTCTGCGTGCCGCAGAGGAGCAGCACAAACAGCTGTTTGACCGGGCTGCCGGGCTGCGCCGCTCCGCCCAGTCCGAGGAGCACCGCCGTGAACAGGCCAAACGGGCAGCTGCGGCACGCCGCGAGAAGGCAGAGCAGGCCGACCAGATCGCACACCAGGCGCAGGAGGCTGTGGAGAGGATTGAGGCTCAGCTGGCGGCAATTGATGAGGCGCGGCAGGCGGCTCAGCAGCAGCACACCCAGCTGAAGTCCCAGGCCGCTGGGGCCCTCCAGGAACGTGCCCTGCAGGCCCAGCAGCTGGAGGAGGTCACCGCCCGGCTGCACCAGGCTGAGCTGAAGCAGACCGAGCTGCGGCTGGCCATGGAGGCAGCCGAGGCTCGGGCTGAGGAGGAGCTCAGCCTGACCCCGGAGTATCTCATTGAGCACTACGGGCCTGATCAGCCGGTGCCGGACCCCGAAGCTGATCAGGATGATGCCGAGCGGTCAGTGCCCTATGTGCGGGCTGAGCAGGAGAGACGCCTGGCCGCCGCCCGCCGCGACCTCAAAGCACTGGGCAAGGTGAACCCACTGGCCCTGGAGGAGCATGCGGCCCTGGAGGAGCGGCACAGTTACCTGCAGGGCCAGCTGGCCGATCTGAAGAAATCCCGCCAAGATCTGTTGGACATCATCGCGAAGGTGGACTCCACGGTTCATCAGGTCTTCTCCGAGGCTTGGGAGGACACCCGGGTGCAGTTTGAGCGGGTCTTCTCCCGGCTGTTCCCCGGCGGTGAGGGCCGCCTGGAGCTGACCAACCCGGAGGACATGCTCAACACCGGCATTGAGGTCCATGCCCGACCGCCCGGCAAACGGATCCGGCGGCTGAGTCTGCTCTCTGGCGGAGAGCGCTCGCTGACTGCAGTGGCCCTGCTGGTGGCCATCTTCAAGGCGCGGCCCTCCCCGTTCTACGTGATGGACGAGGTGGAGGCCGCCCTGGACGACACCAACCTCTCCCGGCTGCTGGTGATCTTCGAGGAACTGCGCGAGAGCTCCCAGCTGATCGTGATCACCCACCAGAAGCGCACTATGGAGATCGCCGACGCCCTCTACGGAGTATCCATGCGACAGGACGGCTCCACCAGAGTCGTTTCTCAGAAGCTGAGCAGAGAATCGGCCTGAACCTCAGGCAGCCTCGAGAGGGCTAATACCAGATGTGGTCCCAAGTTTTGTGCCACCACGGCTCATTCAGTCTGTCTCGAACGATGGTGCGCACCTCTTCTGCCAGGAGTACTCTTTCCCGAGCAGACTCTGTCTCGGTAAAGCGGAGTTGGTTGTCCCAGCTCGGGAGACGTACAGGGTATCCCCGATCTGTCTTTGGCACAGAATTGATCGGATCCGCGTAGAACGGGAACGTCTCCACGTCAGGATTCTTCATGGTCGTCATTATGTCGCACCTCCGGTTCGATGTCATCAGTCCGCGCAGAACTGTCGTCGCTCTGGATCACTTCCATGACAGCGTCAAAGAGCTTGAGGTCTTCACCGTGAACCTTCCGGGACTTGGCCAGTTCTCGCATTGCCTTTGCCCCGGCCTTCGTCCGGTCTTCGGGCTCCTGCAGGGCCTTCTGGGCAGACCACTGGACACGGGCCCACCATGCGGCTCTAGTGTCAGATTTTTGCTTTTGGACCACAGCCCAGGCACAGCAAGCACCGCCAGAACTGTAACTAGTGGAAAGAGTGATTCCACGGAGTCGAGTTGCCAGAACTCGCCGGTTATGTCCGTGTATTTGTGGTGTAGCGCCATACTTCTGAACCCAGGGACGATGGCCGGCACACCGGACACGGATCTGGCAACTTGTGGAGAGGGCGGCGTGGCGTTGCGGCAAACGGTGAAGCTGGGGAAAACTTTACTGAGCTTGCAGTAAAGGACCACGATGAGGAGACCGGTGATGATAGAGCGACCCCTGGTAGGGATTCTGGGCGGTATGGGGCCGGCAGCAACCGTGGACTTCTACTCCAAGCTGATCGCTGCCACCCCGGCTTCGACTGACGAAGAGCATCTGAAAGTCATGATTTGGGCTGATCCCTCCGTCCCCGACCGGACCAAAGCTATCGTCCGCGGGGGAGAGGATCCCACTCCCAAGCTGGTCAACGGCGCCCAGCGCCTCAAAGATGCCGGCGCAGCCTTCTACGTGGTGACCTGCAACGGGGCCCATGCCTTTCTTCCCCGGGTCCGCCAGCAGGTGGATCTGGAGTACCTGAGTATCGTAGAAGTCACCGCAGAGCACCTCGCTGCCCTGCCCTATGTCTCATCCGCCGGGCTGCTGGCCACCGACGCCACCCTGACTGCTGGGCTCTACCAGGAGAGCCTGGCGGCGTCGAACCTCACCCCGGTGCTGCCCGACGCAGCCGGACAGCATGCGGTGATGGAGGCGATCTACGCGGTGAAGGCCGGTAGTCTGACCGCCGAACAGGAGCGTGCCCTGGTGGAAGTGGCGGAGTCCCTGGTTGGTCAGGGAGCGGATGTGATCGTGGCCGCCTGCACTGAGATCCCGCTGGCGCTCTCCGCTGAGGATTCCCCGCGTCCGCTCATCGACCCCTCCATCCTGCTGGCCAACCAGGTAGTGCAGAAGGCCAGCGCTTGGAACAAATAGCTGAACAGCTCAGACACCCCCAGCCGACTCCCCGAACTGAGCCCGGACACCAGAAAGTCCCGGGCGGAACGCTCGTGGTGAGCGAACCGACCCGGGACTTACCTGTGCAACCGATCAGTTAATGATCGTGTATGTGATTGATTACTTAGTGACTGTCTCGGTAGGAGCCAGGATGTAGGCTTCGGTCTGGTGGGCCACCGAGTCGATGCCGCCTTCCTCGACGTCGGACTCCACACGGAACCCGATGGTCTTGTGGATGGCCATACCGATGATGTAGGTCAGCACGAAGGTGAAGACCAGAGTGACCACGCAGGCCACGATCTGGGCCCAGAGCAGCTCGATTCCGCCGCCCAGCAGCAGGCCGCCGGAGTGATCCGGGAAGTCGACCTGGATGAGCTCCTCGCTACCGAACAGGCCGATCGCGATAGTGCCCCACAGACCAGCCACAAAGTGCAGGCCGACCACATCGAGGGTGTCGTCGTATTTGCCGTACTTGAAGTCCACGGCGAAGCAGCAGATGACACCTGCGATGATACCGAGGATGATCGCACCCAGCGGAGTGACATAGGCACAGGCGGGGGTGATCGCCACCAGGCCAGCCACAATGCCGGAGGCTGCGCCCACCGGGGTGGGCTTCTTGCCGCGGGCCCACTCGGTGATCAGCCAGGCCACCAGGGCACCAGCAGGTGCCAGCATGGTGTTGATCCAGTTGATGCCGGCCTGGGCGGCGTCGCCGGCCTCGCCGACGTTGAAGCCGAACCAGCCGAACCACAGGATAGAGGCGCCCAGCAGCACGAACGGAACGTTGTGCGGCTTGGTCGGAGCGAAGTTCGAACGCGGTCCGATGACCAGCACCAGGGCCAGCGCGGCCAGGCCAGCGCACATGTGCACCACCAGGCCACCGGCGAAGTCAACGGCCTCGCCCACAGCGGAGCCGATGAAGCCCTCAGTGAGCAGGCCGCCATCGCCCCAGACCCAGAAGGCCAGGGGGGCGTAGACCAGGGTCATCCAGATCGGCACGAAGATCATCCATGCGGAGAACTTGGCGCGATCAGCGATCGCACCGGAGATCAGTGCGGTGGTGATGATGGCGAATGTCGCGCCGAATCCGACATCGAGCAGGCTCTCCTGCTCAGTGAAGGACTCGAACAAGGCGAAGTCCGCAGCCGGGTTGCCGAACAGGCCGCCGGCAACAGCGTCCGCGCCCGCCACAGCATTACCCCACAGCGCCCAGGTCAGAGCCACCAGGCCCATAGCCGCGAAGCTCATCATCATCATGTTCACCGCGGATTTGGTCTGAGTCAGACCACCGTAGAAAAGTGCAAGTCCAGGTGTCATGAACAGCACCAGCGCGCCGGCCACGATCACCCATACAACATCAGGTATTTCCATGTGTCCCTCCAGGAAACATCACTCACCGATGACTCTCACCGGCGCGAGCTGGTCTCCATGCTTCCTGTGCCGTGTTTCACTTCAGGTGCCCGAATGTAACGCGTTGGTTAAATCTCTCCGGCGAAATAGCATTTAAAGTACGACGACGCCCCACTTACCTCCCGCAATTCAAGGCAGTAAGGGCGCCGCAGCACCTCGGAGCAATTTTGGGCTACTCCTCCAAAAGGGCGTCTACAAACTCTTCTGTGTCAAAGGGAGCCAGGTCATCAGGGCCCTCGCCCAGGCCGACGAGTTTGACCGGAACCCCCAGCTGCTTCTGGATAGCCACCACGATTCCGCCGCGAGCAGTGCCATCCAGTTTGGTCAGCACAATCCCGGTGACATCGACCACCTCGGAGAAGACCTTGGCCTGGTTCAGCCCGTTCTGCCCGGTGGTGGCGTCCAACACCAGCAGCACCTCGTCCACCTGGGACTTCTTCTCAATGACCCGCTTGACCTTACCCAGCTCGTCCATCAGATTGGCTTTGTTCTGCAGTCGCCCGGCGGTATCGACCATCACCACATCGGACTCCAGCTCAATGCCCTTCTCCACCGCGTCAAAGGCCACCGAAGCCGGGTCGGCGCCCTCCTTCTCTGAGGAGACAGTGGGCACACCGACCCGGGAGCCCCAGGTGGTCAGCTGCTCAGCGGCTGCTGCGCGGAAAGTATCGGCCGCACCCAGGATCACATCCTTGTCCTCGGCCACCATCACCCGGGCCAGCTTGCCCACAGTGGTGGTCTTGCCCACCCCGTTGACACCCACCACGAGCACTACCGAGGGTCGTCCGGGGTTCTGCACGTTCAGGCTGCGGTCGAACGCCGGGTCCACCAGCTTGATCAGCTCCTCACGGAGCATGGCCCTGACCCGCTCCGGCTCCTTGGAACCGGCTACCTTCACCCGCTCGCGCAGGGTCTCCACCAGCTCGAAGGTGGGGTCCGCGCCCAGATCAGCAGAGAGCAGGGTCTCCTCGATCTCATCCCAGACGTCATCGTCGATCTCGTCCTGGCTCAGCAGGGCCAGCAGCGATTTGCTGAAGATGTTGTTGGACTTCACCAGCCGGGCACGCAGGCGGGCCAGCCGGGTCTCTGGGGCTTCCGGCCTCTCCAGCGTCTCAACGCTGAGATCCGGGGCGTCAGTGTCCAGATCAGTGGGGGTGCCCTCGGGCCGGTCGGCCACCAGGGTGTCGCCGTCGGGCTCATCCGGGGCGCCTGGGGGCAGATCATCGGCATCCCGCTCAGCGGGAAGCTCCGATTTGGGCTTTCCAGTCGGCAGCGGGCGGCCCTTGACCAGGAACAGGCCCAGCAGCCCGACCAGTACAACGCTGAGAACTATGAACGTAACAAAGACTGAGGTTTCCATCGTCTCAAGTCTCCCACAGGGAGTTGCTGAGGTTACCGCCTAAAGCGGTTGCGGATGTTGCTTAGGGCGCTTTTAGCCTGTTGGGCGGCGGGGGAGACCCGCTCACCTACGCGGTGGATCAGGCTGGAATTGGTCTCCTTGGCCAGTACCTGCAGCTTCTCATGGGCGGACTCTGCAGACTCCGCAGCAGCCGTGATCGCTGCCTCCAGTTCCTCGATGCGAGCATTCTGCGCAGCGATCCGGGCATCTCGCTCCGCCAGCTGGGCGGCCTGATGCTCAGCGGTCTCGCGCAGATTCTGCTCCAGTTCCGCCTGCTTGCTCTCATGCTCCTGCAATGAGCCGGACACACCCTCCAGCAGGCCCACCAGCTCCTCCAGCTCAGCGGTGGAGGGAGCCGCCTCCACCACGGCCTCGGCCTGGTTGACCCGGTCTTCCAGTGCCGCATAGTCCACCTCGCGGACCTGCTCCAGCCGCTCGTAGACGCTGCGCAGCTCGGCGACCAGATCCTGCTGGTGGCCCAGCAGCGCGGTCACCACCTGCTGGGCGTTCTCCCCGATATCAGAAGGCGGCTCGATCTGCTGGTCGGCCTCATCGAGCAGGTCTTCAAACTCGGGATCAGCCAGAGGGAAGCCCTCCGAATCCTGGGCACTCTCTGACGCTGCGGCCTGTGGTGCCGTGGCGTCGTCGTTCTCCGTAGCCTCAGCGGGATCTCTGTGCTCAGTCATATCTTGATCCTACTTGCGGCCCAGAAGGATGTCGTTGAAGCTGCGTTTATGCCAGGGCGCCTTCTTCTGGCGCGGCTCGGCGGCGAAATTATCCTGCTTCTGCTCCGCTGGAGCCGGCTGCTCCTGGGGGACTGCCGGGGCATCGCCGGCGGCACTGAGCACAGAGTCCCGGTCAGTGGCGGGCCGTGCTGCGGGACGGGCAGCAGCAAGCCGGGCCCGGGCCTCCCGCTCACTGATCCCCTGGGCCACTGGTTGCGGCAGGGCCGCCTGACCGATATGCGCCGGCACCTGCAGGGAGCGCATATCGCCCTCAGCGAGCACCCGCAGGCCCGAGGCTGGGAAGTCCAGCAGCTGCTCCACAAACTCTGCACGCTGACCGAAGGAGGCGCTGCGGGCACGATGTGCCGCAGAGACCGCGATCGGTGAGACACGGCTGCGTACCAGCTCGGGAAGCTCTGGGTGGGCAGCCAGTGCCCTGCCGGCAGAGCGGTGAGCAGATTCCGCCGCACGCAGGTACCCCAGGTGGGTTCCCAGCGCAGACTGGATAACCTGTGCGTCAGGATTTTGGCTCACATTGTTACTCTAGGGGTTCGACAGTTCACCGTGCGGGCCCGGCTTCAAGCTGGGGCTGAACGGAGTACGACGACGCCACCTCCAGTCTTGTAAGGAAACGCACCAGACGTGTTCAACTCGCTCTCTGATCGCCTCACCGCGACGTTCAAGAATCTCCGCGGCAAAGGAAAGCTCACCGAGGCCGATATCGACGGCACCGCCCGTGAAATCCGGCGGGCCCTGCTGGACGCCGATGTGGCCGTGCCGGTGGTCCGTGAGTTCATTGCCAGGATCAAGGCCCGTGCCCTGGGCTCGGAGGTCTCCGGTGCGCTGAACCCCGGCCAGCAGGTGGTCAAGATTGTCAACGAGGAGCTGGTCGGCATCCTCGGCGGGCAGACCCGCCAGCTGGAGTTCGCCAAGACCCCGCCGACCATCATCATGCTGGCCGGTCTGCAGGGTGCTGGTAAGACCACCCTGGCCGGCAAGCTTGCCGCACATCTGAAGAACCAGGGGCATACTCCGCTCCTGGTGGCTTGCGATCTACAGCGCCCGAATGCCGTGAAGCAGCTGCAGGTGGGCGGTGAGCGGGCTTCGGTCCCGGTCTACGCCCCGCATCCGGGTGTTTCCTCTGAGGCTGAAGTGCCCACCGGCGATCCGGTGGTCGTGGCCCGCGATGGTGTGGCCCATGCCAGGGAGAAGCTGCACGATGTGGTGATCATCGATACCGCAGGTCGGCTCGGCGTGGACCAGGAGCTGATGACCCAGGCCGCGAACATCAAATCCGCCGTGGGTGCCCATGAGACCCTGTTCGTGATCGATGCGATGATCGGTCAGGATGCGGTCACCACTGCACAGGCCTTCAACGAGGGCGTGGACTTCACCGGCGTGGTGCTCACCAAGCTCGACGGTGATGCCCGCGGCGGCGCCGCCCTCTCGGTGGCCTCAATCACCGGCAAACCGGTGATGTACGCCTCCACCGGTGAAGGGCTGAAGGACTTTGAGGTCTTCCATCCCGACCGGATGGCCCGGCGGATCCTGGACATGGGCGACATCCTGAGCCTGATCGAGCAGGCCGAGGCCAACTGGGACAGGGCCGAAGCTGAGAAGATGGCCAAGAAGTTCGCCGACCAGGAGGACTTCACTCTGGAGGACTTCCGGGCCCAGATGCAGCAGATCAAGAAGATGGGCTCCATGAAGAAGCTGCTGGGCATGATGCCCGGAGCCGCCGGAATGCGCCAGCAGCTCGAGCAGTTCGACGACTCCCAGCTGGACCGGGTGGAAGCCATCATCAACTCGATGACCCCGCATGAGCGCAACGCCCCCAAAATCATCAACGGCTCCCGCCGGGCACGTATTGCCAAAGGCTCCGGCGTGCACGTCTCCGAGATCAACCAGCTGCTGGAACGCTTCGGCCAGGCCGCCAAGATGATGAAGAAGATGGCCTCCGGGGGCGGGGTGCCCGGAATGCCGGGAATGCCCGGCGGGATGCCAGGGATGCCCGGTATGGCTGGCCATAGCGGGAAGAAGAAGGCCAAAGGTAAGGGCAAGAAGCAGAAGGGGAAGTCCGGCAACCCCGCCAAGGCAGCTCAGCAGGCCCGCGAGGCGGAGCTGCGCCGCAGCCAGAAGCAGATGGACGGCTCCAGCTTCGGGACCGGCACCGACGACTTCAACCCCGAGGAGCTCAACCTGCCCAGCGGATTCGAAAAGTACTTGAAGTAGTGGCAGAATAGGCAGGTACTTTGCTCAGGTTCGGGGAGCACCCTCTACCCTCGCCGGCCTGACCAACGTTCACGCATGTAGCCCGGAGCTGTTTGCATACCCCACACGGTCCCGGCAGAGACATGCACCCCAATACCTACAGGAGTAACCACACAAGTGGCAGTCAAGATTCGTCTGAAGCGAATGGGCAAGAAGTTTGCCCCCCAGTACCGCGTTGTTGTTGCCGATTCCCGCACTAAGCGTGACGGCAAGAACATCGAGGAGATCGGCAAGTACCATCCCACCGAGAACCCCTCGTTCATCGAGATCGACTCTGAGCGCGCCCAGCACTGGCTCGGTGTGGGCGCCCAGCCCTCCGACCAGGTCAAGCAGCTGCTGACTATCACCGGCGACTGGCAGAAGTTCAAGGGCATTGAAGGCACTGAGGGCACTCTGAAGACCAAAGCGCCCAAGGAAGAGTTCGTGACTCCTTCCAAGGACTCGGTCATTGTGGAGAAGTCCGAGGCGCCCGCTGCTGAGGAGACCCCGGCAGAGGCCGAAGCACCTGCCGAGGAGCCCGGCGCCGAGGAGAAGGCCGAGGCATGAGCACCGACGCTGCACTCACCGACGCACTGGAGCACCTGGTCCGCGGGATCGTCGACTCACCCGATGAGGTCGATGTGCGCCGCAAGAACGGCCGCCGCTACGACACCCTCCAGGTTCGGGTTGACCCCGAGGACCTGGGCCGGGTGATCGGCCGGGCCGGCCGCACCGCCAAGGCTCTGCGCACGGTGGTCGCAGCACTACCCGGCGGCCAAGGCGTCCGCGTGGACGTGGTCGACACCGACCGCCGCCGCTGAAACGCCTAAGGGCGCGCCCATGGCACACGCTGAATACGATAACGACCCGCAGGTGACTTCCGCTCAGGAAGAACGCCTGCGGGTCGCTCGCATCGGAAAGCCGCACGGCATCCGCGGCGAGGTCACCGTACAGCTCTACACTGACGAACCGGCCGAACGGCTTGCCCCCGGCGAGACCCTGATCCGCCAACCAGGCAGGGACACCGAGGATCAGACGACGACGCCGCTCACTGTGGTGTCCCAGCGCTGGAACAAGTCCATCTGCTTGCTCGGGTTTGAGCAGATCCGGGACCGCAATGCCGCTGAGGCGCTGCGCGGCTCGATGCTCTATGTGGACGTCCCGGCCGAGCCCGAGGACGCAGACGAGGGCTGGTACTCCCACGAGCTGGAGGGCTTCACCTGCCTCGGGGCAGACGGGCGGGACTACGGCGTCGTAATAGAACTGCGCACCGGTGATGCCCAGGACCTGCTGATGGTGAAGACTCTTAGCGGTGATGAGGTCATGGTGCCCTTTGTGGCGGAGCTGGTGCCTGAGATCGATGCGGAGGCGCGCCGGATCACGCTCACCCCGCCTGAAGGTCTCTTCCCATGATGCCTGCGCGATATCAGGCAGTTTTTGGAATTTCAGCTGTCCATGGGGGCCTGATTTTCCAACAACCCCCTGAAAACTCAGGGAGCAGCTGATGAGAATTGACCTGATCTCGATCTTCCCGGAGTTCTTCGACGTGCTGGACCTCTCGTTGATCGGCCGGGCCCAGGCCGACCGGCTGCTGGAGATCCGCCGGCACAACCTGCGTGACTACACCGAGGACAAGCACCGCACCGTGGACTCACCGCCGGCCGGCGGTGGTGCGGGCATGGTGATGAAGCCCGAGCCCTGGGCGAAGGCCTTAGAGACCGTGTTGGAGGATACGGCTTCACGGCCTTCGCCTCTTGCCCAATCGTCGTCGGAGAGCTCGAGCGAGCTCGGCTCTCCGCTCGGCTCAGTCACTCGTGCACTTCCGGTTAAACCGACCCTGATCATCCCGACGCCCTCGGGAGAGGCGTTCACCCAGCGGCATGCCGAGGAACTGGCCGGGGCAGAGCACCTGGTGTTCGCCCCCGGCCGGTTCGAGGGGATCGATGAGCGGGTCACAGAGTGGGCCGCCGAGCATTTCCAGCTACGCCGGTGCAGCATCGGAGACTATGTGCTCAACGGAGGAGAGGCGGCCGCCGTGGTCATGATCGAGGCCATCACACGGCTGATCCCCGGGGTGATCGGCAACGAGGCTTCACTCAATGAGGAGTCCCACGGAGAGACCGGGCTGCTGGAGTACCCGGTCTACACCAAGCCCGCTCAATGGCGCGGGCACCAGATCCCGGAGGTGCTGCTCTCCGGCAACCACGCCAAGATCGCTCAGTGGCGGCGTGAGCAGGCTGAGGCCCGCACTCGGGCCACTCGCCCGGATCTCTGGACGCGCTACACCGCAGATTGAACGCAGATTGAGAAAGCCGCGGATCCCGCGTAAGATTGAGCGCTGTGCCTGCTGGGTGCCGACTCTGCCACAGGGGATAGGCGCCGCACAGACAGCACCCGCCCACTGGTGTTCATCTTCGCAGGGCGGAACCCAAGCTTATGACCCGCGCTGAGCCTGCGTGCTCAGCCCGCGTCCCTGACATCAGGGAGCTGACCTGTGGCAGTGCCCTGGAGGAGAAACCATGCAGAAGCTCGACTTTGTTGACACCGCCAGTCTGCGCAGCGACGTTCCTGACTTCGCCCCCGGCGACACCGTCAACGTCCATGTGAACATCGTGGAGGGCAAGACCTCCCGTGTCCAGGTGTTCAAAGGCTATGTGCTCGGCCGCCAGGGCGCCGGTGTGCGCGAGACCTTCACCGTGCGCAAAGTGTCCTTCGGGGTCGGTGTGGAGCGTACCTTCCCGGTGCACTCCCCGGTGATCGAGAAGATCGAGGTGCTGGCCCGCGGTGACGTGCGCCGCGCCAAGCTGTACTACATGCGCGACCGCCACGGCAAGGCCGCCCGTATCCGCGAGAAGCGCGAGTCCCAGGTGGCCCGCGCCCAGGGCGAGAAGGTGGAGGAAGTTGTCGAGGCCTAGACCTTCGTCAACTCTTCGAAACCGTGACACGACGTCGGCGCTGGATCATCAGCGTCGGCGTCGTCGTTGTTTTGGCTGTTCTGGTGAGCACACTGGTGCGGGTGTCTGTCGCTGATGTCTACACCGTGAACCAGGACTCCATGGAGCCTACGTTGAGTGATGGTGAGCGGATGCTGGTGGTCAAGGACTATCCGGGGGAGACCGGGGTGCGGCCCGGGGATGTGGTGGTCTTCGACGGGGAGGGCTCCTTCGACCCCTATCAGGGTGGCCCCAGCCTGGGCCGCAGCCTGGAGAGGGTAGGCCACTGGTTCGGCATCGGCGCCCCGCCTGGGGTCTACGTGAAGCGGGTGATCGGTGCGGACGGGGACCTGGTGATCTGCTGCGATGAGACCGGTCACCTCACCCTCAACGGTGAGCAACTGGCCGAGCCCTACCTCGACTATGAGATCACTCCGGAGACCCCTGCCTCCCAGCTGAGCTTCGAAGCCCAGGTCCCGGCGGGCCGGATGTGGGTGATGGGGGACAACCGGGACGAATCCGTAGACTCCCGCGATCTGCTCGGGGCCCCCGGCGGCGGTATGATCAGCCAGGACCGAATCATAGGTAAGGCCACCCAGGTGGTCTGGCCCTGGGCGGAACGGCGCGAGCTTGAAGGAGACACGCAGTGACTGCTGCTGAGCACGAGCACCAGGCCGCCGAACCCGACTGCGGAAAGACCCGGCGGAAGAAGCGACACTGGGCCGTCAGCTTCCTCATTGAACTGGTGGTGATTGTGGGGCTGGCCATCGTCATCTCCTTCATCATCAAGACGTTCTTCCTGCGCGCCTTCTACATCCCCTCTGAATCCATGCAGCCTACTCTGGAGGTGGATGACCGGATCGTGGTCAATCTGCTTGCACCGGGAATGATGGACATCCATCGCGGAGATGTGGTGGTGTTCGAAGACACCCGCAACTGGTGGGGCGGCCCGGCGCCTGAGACCAATGCCGTGCAGGATGCGCTGATCTTCATCGGCCTGGTGCCGGATACTTCCAGCCACTATGTGGTCAAGCGTGTGATCGGGCTCGAGGGCGATACGGTGGAGTGCTGTGACGAACAGGGCAGGATACTGGTCAACGACCAGCCCATCGACGAGCCCTATCTCTACCCCGGCAATGCGCCCTCCGAAGCAGAGTTCAGCGTCACCGTCCCGGATGACCACGTCTGGCTGCTCGGCGACCACCGTGCAGCCTCAGCCGATTCCCGGTCCCACGTCAGCGAGCCCGACCAAGGGGCGGTCCCGGAGGAAGACATCATCGGGCGCACCCTGAGCGTCGTCTGGCCCATCGACCGGTGGAGCGGCGGAGGCAGCGAACGGGAACCCTTCGAGCAGGTCCCCGACTCGCCATGAGCCCGGCTGCAGCCAACGCCACCCTGCGGCCTGAGCTGGCCCTGGCCGCCGAAACCGGTGCGCGGCTCATCGCCGGGATCGACGAGGTGGGTCGGGGAGCCCTGGCCGGTCCGGTGACAGTGGGCGTAGTCGTCGTCGATCTGGACGCACTGCCGGCAGAGGCGCTTACCGCCGGCACCGGGGTATGGCCGGAACTGGACGGAGTGCGCGACTCCAAGCTGCTGGCCCCCGGTGCGCGGAAGACCTGGCATCCGGTGATCTGCCAGCATGCCCGGGCGTTCAGCGTGCAGCACTCGGAGGCCGAGCAGATTGACGCGGTGGGGCTCAGCGCCGCCATGGGTGCCGCTGGGCGCGCTGGGCTTCAGGAGGTGGTCCAGCAACTGGGACGGACCCCGGAGGTGGTGCTGCTGGATGGGGTGCACAACTGGCTGCAGACCCCGGATATCCCGGTGCGGACCATGGCCAAAGCCGACACCCTGGCGCTGTCGGTGGCCTGCGCCTCGGTGCTGGCCAAGGTGGAGCGCGATGAGCTGATGGAGCATCTGGCCGGTGAGCACCCTGAGTTCGGGTGGGAGTCCAATAAGGGCTATGGCTCGGCCCGGCACCGCGAAGCCATCAGCGTCTCGGGACCCACTCGCTACCACCGGCATACCTGGAAGCTGACTCAACACGCTCTGCCTGGTCTATAGGTACTGGCCTCGGTTGGCCGTAGAGTTTTCCCCAGGTTGAGGGGCAGCCGCCGCGACACGCCGTGCCGTCCACAGCGAGCTGACTGTGTCTCCCGTGCTGCCGTCGTAGACCCCAAGCTGGTGCTCACCACTTCAGTGAGAGGAGCACCTATGCGGGCCAAAGACCACACCGGGCTGCTCGGCGAGCACAGAGCCGCCGAATACCTTGAGCAGAACGGGCACCACATCCTGGAGCGCCGTTGGCGGACCCGGACCGGCGAACTCGACCTGATCACCATGGACGACCAGCAGCTGGTGGCTGTAGAGGTCAAAACCCGGCACGGCCTGAGCTACGGGCACCCCTTCGAGCACATCAACGATGCCAAACTGCGCCGCATCCAACGGCTGCTCAGCGAATACGCCGCCACTCACCAGATGTGGCCGGTCAGCCGGCGGATCGACGCCGTCTCAGTGATTTTGGAATGCAGCACAAGCTCAGCCCGGCCACGAGCTGTCATTGATCACCTCAAGGATCTGCCATGAGTATGGGCAGGGCCCGGTCAGTGGTGCTCATCGGTATGGAGGGCCACCTCATTGAGGTTGAGGCGGATATCGGGCAGAGTCTGCCCGCCTTTGTGCTGCTTGGCTTACCCGATGCCGCTCTGCGCGAGAGCCAGGACCGGATCCGGTCTACGGCCAAGAATGCCGGCATCGAGCTGCCCCGGCGGCGGCTGACCGTCAATCTCTTCCCCGCCTCGCTGCCCAAATCCGGCTCATCCCTGGACTTGGCTATTTTGGTTGCGGCCTGGGCTGCAGACGGGTATCTGGCCGGTACCGACACCGTGGTGTTCCTGGCCGAGCTGGGACTGGACGGTCGGCTCAGGCCGGTCAGAGGCGTCCTGCCTGCGGTCAGCGCTGCATCAGCGGCCGGGGCCCAGACGGTGGTGGTGGCCGCGGAGAACGCCGCTGAGGCTGCTTTGGTGCGCGGGGTGGAAGTACTGGCTGCCGAGCACGCACTCCAGGTGGCTTCCTACTTCCGCTCCCCGCAGGCGGCGGAGATCCCCGCCGAACCGGGAGCCGAGATCCAACGTGTCACTGCCGGCTCCCGGAAAGAGGACGACGACGCCGGCTCCGGCCCGGTGAAGGACCTCGCCGAAGTGCGCGGACAGGCAGAGGCCCGGTTCGCCCTGGAGCTGGCTGCTGCCGGGGGTCACCATATGCTGCTGATGGGTGCCCCTGGTGCGGGCAAGACGATGATCGCCGAACGGCTTCCCTCCATCCTGCCGCCCCTGCGCCATGAGGAGTCCATGGCGGTCACCGCGATCTCCTCAATCAGCTCAGGGGCAGCGAACGTCACCCGGCTGCAGCGGCACCGGCCCTTCGAAGCGCCGCACCACAGCGCCACCGTTCCAGCCCTATTGGGCGGCGGCTCCCGGATCCCCGGGCCCGGTGCAGTGACCAGAGCGCACTGTGGAGTGCTGTTCATGGACGAAGCACGCGAGATGACAACTGCACCCATAACGGTGTGACTTCTGCCGATAAATGGCGGGGTTCGTTCGATGCTCTGTGGCGGACTCTCACTCTCAGGGTCGATGCGGGCGAGGGCTACGAGGCCGGTGTGCCGTAAGCGGATCCTCTACCGGAGGGCCCTGACCTGGTCAGCATCTGATTGCTGTTTCCAATAGGCTGTGCGGATGGCACTTGGTCGCGGATTCGGAGTGCTCTGGAGCGCGAACGCTCTGTCGAACCTCTCCGATGGCCTGGCCTTCGTGTCGATGCCGCTGCTTGCGGCCTCGATGACCGAGGATCCGCGTCTGGTCGCAGGCCTGGCGACGCTCTACGCCCTGGTGCGCCTGTTCGTTGCCCTGCCGATCGGTGTCTGGGTTGATCGGTTCGACCGCCGCACCCTGATTGTCGCCGCCAATCTGCTGCGGGGTGTCGCTTTGGTGGGACTAGCGTTGAGCATTCAGTTCGGGCCATCTTCGCTGGTGGTGCTGTACGCGACTATGGCTGTTGTCGCGACATTAGAGAGCCTGGCTGATAACGCTGCAGTGGCCATCCTGCCCTCTCTGGTGAAGCGTGAACAACTGGACTCCGCGAACGGGCGGGTCGCTGCTGTACAGCTTGTCGCTGATGAATTCGCCGGCCCTCCACTGGGCGGGTTCCTCTTCGCCCTCGCAGCGGCCGCGCCGGTCTTCGCGATGGGTGGGCTGTGGGCCGTTGCGGGCCTAGTCGCCCTGGCGCTGCCCATCCGAGGCTCGTCGCGAGCACCTGTTGAAGCGCCTGCGGTTCGACGCTCGGTGTACACCGACGCGGCCGAAGGGATCGTATGGTTGGCGCGCCACCACGTGGTTGGTGGCCTGGCGCTCATCGGGGCACTGGCGAGTGTGGGCTACATGCTGGCTTTCTCGATCCTTGTACTCTTCGCCCAGGAGCGTCTTGGGCTGACTGGCACAGGCTATGGACTGCTGCTTGCCTTCTCTGCCCTGGGTGGGTTGCTGGGCTCGGTCCTCGCTTCTCGGCTCCGCAGGTGTCTCGGGTACCGGTGGACGATCGTGACTAGTCTGCTGCTGGGGGCGCTGACTCTTGGCGGTCTTGCCCTGACGACAAATGCGATCCTCGCGGGGGTGCTCTTAGCGCTCTACATCCTGCACGCTGTCGTCTGGAACATTTGCTCAGTCTCGTTGCGGCAGCGGCTCGTTCCGGATCACTTGTTGGGACGCGTCGGTGGCGCAGCCCGCGTGCTCGGGCTCCTAGGACTTGCCCTCGGGTCAGCGCTCGGCGGGATTCTAGGCACGATCCACCTTGCGATCCCCGTCGCTGTAGGGGCCACGGTGTTCGTGTTCTGTGGCCTTATCGCGGCCGTCACCTTGCGGGATGAGCTTTTATCCTAGGAGCAGACTCCGGCATCTACGCAACACGAGCAACCACTACTAAGCTAACCGCTAGTGAACACGCCCGATCCGCACCACAGGGGAACCCCTACCGGTCACACCGGCCGTGACCTGGCATAACGGCAAGAGCCCAGAGTGGGTGTCCCGTAAGACCCCTCCGGTGAACTGTCCCGGTGACAGGACGCTATCTGACACATCGTTCAGAAGAGTCTTAGGTCCTCGTGGTGGGCGCAACGAGTCAGGACGGATACGCTGACAGAGTCTTGTCAACCGGGGTGTACTTTCCATTAGGCGCTGAGGCACGCGAGATAACAACTACACTCGGCGACGTCATTGACTCATGGCCGCAATGAGGCCACCGGCTGATGAGTTGGCGATCTCGGCTGTGCCCCGTGTGAGAGCGGAGTTTCGTGTTATCGCCTCCGCCTCACGAAGATGCTCATAGGGACTTGCCCGTGAATGTTTCTGTCACCCGCCCTGGCTGAGCCCGCCGCACTCCGATCCTGACTTCGCCGATTCAGCGTCAGGTGCAGGCTCAGGACTGCGTAGTAGAGCAGGTAGCCGCCGGACAAGGCGATCAGCCACAGGCTCGGTGAGGGGTACTGCACAAGAATCAGTGCGTATAGGCCCAACCACAGCGTGGTGAGCGTCATGGTCGGCCACCACGCGGTCTCGGTTCGGGAGGGGTAGACGTACTTGACCGGAACGAAGACGAGCACTGTCAGGACAAGCAACGTGGTGGTGGTCGCCGCAGTGCTGGCGCCGAGGACAATGAGGTAAAACGCCGCAATGTTCCAGTAGCTGGGGAACCCGACGAAGAAGTGGTCGTCGGTCTTCGCGTCGCTGCGGCAGAACTGATAGCAGGACGCGAGCAGAGGCACGGATGCCACGACGCCGCCGAGCCAACCGCCCGGCAGATAGCCTGCGCTCCACAGGAGCACCATCGGTGCAAAGGCATAGGTGATGTAGTCGATGATGTTGTCCAGCAGCGCACCGTCAAATCCCGGCACCACCTCCTTGACGCGGAGACGGCGCGCCAAGAAACCGTCAGAGCCGTCGATGATCATTGCGGCGAGGAAGAGCCACAGCACAATCTGAACTTCACCGGCATAGGACATGTGCACCATCAGCAGGGCAAGGACCACACCCAGTGCTGTATAGGCATGGACCGACATCGCCGCTAGGCGATGCCACGAGCCGGATTGAGGTGCAGACATGGCCTCACCCTAGTCTGCTCCACGTGCTGGCGGCCACATCACGAGGCGAAGGGGCAAAGGGGGTTCAGGCTTTGTGGTGGCCCATGGGGCATTCCCCACTCAGCGGGCTGAGGAAGACCCAGCCTCCCCATGCGTCAGCGCGGTGCGACCTTGTCCCGCGACACAGGGGGCTCTGCCGAATCACAAGAATCCGCAGGCCGAGCTGCCTGGCGTTGCGATTGACACTGCGCTGCACTATTCGAGGATCATGGTTGAGTCTCATGAGGGCAGCCGGGAGGCCCTGACTAGACCGCAAGAAGGTGTGAGAGACCCTGGCGATAGCTCGTGGTCTGGAAGTCGGGGAATCGCTCTGTGAACTTTGAGGAGTCGAAGATGTTGTCCTGCCGGTAGCGGGGCAGTAGCTCTCCCGCTTCTCTGACCGCTGGACTCACAAGCCCTCCGAGCTTGAACGCCCACCTGGGGACGGTCATGGAGCGGACCTTATTGCCTGTGATCTGCGAGGCGATGGTGATCATGTCCTGGTAGGTGAAGCGGTCCTGGTCGATCGGCAGGTGCCAGGTCTGCCCGTAGGCATCGGGCGTGTTGCCGATGAGCGCCATGGCCCGGCTGGCGTCCGGGGTCCAGATCAGGCTGCGCAGGGTGCGCGCGTTCAAAGGCACCACCGGACGCTTACCCGCCTTGATGCGGTTGAAGATGGCCGAGTTGGTCAGGCTCTGGGTCTTGCCGGGGCCGTAGAACTCAGGTGCTCGGCAGATCACCGCCTCGATCGTGCCCGCCTCCATCTGTGTCAGCAGCATCGTGGCGATCTGTGCCCGTACGGTGGCCTTGCGCCCTATGGGCACGAACCTGGTCTCCTCAGTCTGTGGGGCTGCGGTGCGCGGGTACATATAGGTGTTGTCGAAGAAGACGAGCTTGCTGTCGTGCTTCTGGCATGCGGCGATGGTGTTGGCCATCATGGTCGGGAACTTCTGCTCCCAGAGTCCGGAGTTCATCGGCAGGCCCACGGTGAGGTAGACGATGTCGCTTCCCGCTACCGCCTTGTCTGTCGCCTCGGCATCCATGAGGTCAGTGGGTATGAGCTGGTCGGTCTCGTGGACCTTGCGGGGGGTTCTGCTCACCAGGCGGATGTCGTGGGTGAAGTTGCGGTGCAGTTCGCGGGTGAGCTCTTCGGCGATCTGGCCGCCTGATCCGAGCACTGTCTGCATACGGTTCTGCCCTTCGGGTTGAAGTGTGAGTGTGGTCTCGGTGGTGTTCAGAGGAGTGCGGCGACCTCGGTGGCGGTCTCCTTGGCCGATGCTGGGTTCTGGCCGGTGACGAGCCTGCCATCGACCACCGTGTTGGAGACGAACGGCAGCAGCGCCTTCGAATAGAGCGCTCCACGCTCCTTTATCTGCTCCTCGACGTTGTAGGGCAGGAGTTTGTCCACGCGTGCCAGGACTTCCTCGCGCCAGGAGAACCCGGTGAGGTTGCGGCCGGCGACCAGGTAGCTGCCGTCGGAGAGGGTGGTGTCGAGCAGGCCGGCGTAGCCGTGGCAGACCGCACCTACGACACCGCCGCGCTCGAAGATCTCTCGTGTGATCCGCTGCAGCCCCTCACTGCCGGGGAAGTCGAACATCACGGCGTGGCCGCCGGTGAGGTAGATCGCGTCGTAGTCGGCGGAGTCGATCTGCTCGGGGCTGGTGGTGTCGTCGAGCAGTGCCATCCGTGCTGGGTTGTTCCGCCAGGCTTTGGCGGATTTGTCGTAGTTGGGGAATTTCAGCGACCGCGGCTCCAGCGGCGACTTCCCGCCTGCGGGGCTCACGATCGTCTGCTCGAAGCTGTGCTTTTCGAAAATGTCGTAGGCATGGGTCAGCTCCGAGAGCCACAGCCCTGTCGGGTGCGACGGCTCGGTCTCATAGTGGTCGACGTTGGTAACGACGACCAGGACGCGCTTGCTCATAAAAGTCCTCGATTCTGGACTAGACGGCGGATGGGAAAACAACGGCGAACGTCGAGCGCACGCGTTGGTCAATGGCGGACTGGTCGGTGTTGGGGAGCTTGCCATCGAGGTGGAGGAAGGCCAGTCCGTGGGCGAGCGACCACCCGGCGGTGGCCATGGCGACCGGATCGGACTGTGGAAAGACCTCGGCCATGACCGATTCGAGATAATCATGCAGCGCACCGGCTGCAGCCACTCTCTGGTCATCCTCATCGTCGCACGCTTGCCCGAACATGAGTCGGAATAATGCGGGCCGCCGCAGCGCGAAGCGCACATAGCCGGCAGCAAGCTCGGTGACCTCGGCAACGGACGAAGAAACGGGCCTGCCTGAGGTGAGTTCGCTCATCAACTCCCTTAGTCCTTGGACGGCCAACGCAGACTCCAGCGCCTCGCGGTCTGCGAAATGCCGGTACGGGGCGGCTGTTGACACACCTGCTCGACGGGCGAGTGCCCGCAACGAGAACGGCTCGCCAGCCTCAAGCATCTCGATCCCGGCGGCAACCAGCGCCGCTCGCAGATCACCGTGGTGATAGCCGGACTTCCTCGACATCGTAAGCAAAGTCACCCCTTCCCAAGAGTTAGCACCGCTCACATTAGTATAGCGGCACCGTCAGCAACTCCTGATGACTCGTTAGGCCACGTCCGTGAAGGAAGCTGCGGATCTGATCGACCATCCGGTCGCAAGAGTCGCTATACGTCCAGGTCAGTCGTCATATCTCGTGGGGAAAATGTAGGTGGGATTGCAGGGATTTGGCTGATCCCTGTGAGTTTCAGGCTGGCGGCCTAGTGAGCGCCCAGGCCTGATCAGCGGTGGTGTTGTCTTCAGCGACATCATCGGCGAAGTTCGCTCAGTTCGTGCCGAGCAGTTCGGTGATCTGTGCATAGAACGAGGCGGGGTCGCCGGCCAGTGATGCTTTTACCATAGCGGTCCAGTTATCGACGATCACCTCGATCGATCCGGCGGCCAGGCCATCGAGTGAGAGGCGCGGCACCTCGCGGGGATTGATCTTGGGTCCGTCATATCCGGGGGCGATGTCCGTGTTGGCAGCGCCGAGGAGGACACCCTGAACGAGGGTGTCCTGAGCCGCGAGCTCCAGGCGTACACCATTGGTCATGTTCCACTCCGCAGCTTTGGCAACGGAGTAGGAGCCGGTGCCTGGGGCGGCGAACCACGACAGTGCCGAGTGCAGCCCAGTGACAGGTTGACCAGCTTAAACCTCCTGGGTGCTTATTCTGAGTGCGGGTGATTCAGCCTTCCGGCGTGTGCCGTCCTGAGGTCGGGATACGCGTCGGTGCGTCGATGAGGAGTTGAAGAGTATCGAAGTCTCCGGTTACCTCGAGCAGTCCGGCAGCAGTGGCCTCGCTCAGTGTCTGTTTGCGCCCCAGTACTGCTTGCCAGGTGTTCTTGGTGGTGTGTACCACGACATCCGCAGGTCTGTCGGGTGACGGCCCGCGAGCCACCTCGACCAGCCGTCCGTTATCGACGTTCAACCGGTACGGTTCACGATCGAGCCAGACCTCGTAGGTCGCCGTCCACGGCTGATGATCTCGGTCATCGGCGTTGAAGAACGTGCGCAGGCCCAGCATGGCAGAGTCGGCACTGATCTCGCCGGTCAGCGGCACCACCGGGGAGCGAACGCCCCAACGGGCGAGCGCTTGGAAGACCGGTTCCAGCTCCGCACCCCAGGTGGTGAGTTCATAGACCTGGGCCGACGCCGGTGGTGGCAGCTGACGACGGCGCAGAACCCCGGTCTCCTCCAGCTCCTTCAACCGTCGTGAAAGCACGGCCGGGGTGATGCCTGGCAGTGCTTCCTGGAGGTCGCGGTAGCGGCGTGGACCCAGTCGCAGTTCACGCACGACCAGCAGCGCCCACCGCTCGCCCAGGATGTCGAGCGACAGGGCGATCGGACATCCCTCGCCATAGGTTCTAGCCATCAGTCACCTCACTAGACTATTTTAAGTATAGTAAATACTATATCTATGATAGTTAGGAGTTCTGTTATGACTCTCCGATCCGGTGAACAGTTCGTATCCTCAGGTGATGCGCGGATCTGCGCGGAGGCGTTCGGTCGCCCCGATGACCCGGCGGTTCTGCTGATCGGCGGTGCGGCGACCTCCATGGACTTCTGGGAAGACGAGTTCTGCTCGCGCCTGGCAGATGCCGATCGGTACGTGATCCGCTACGACCTACGCGACACCGGGCGCTCCACCACTTATCCAGTCGGGGAACCCGGCTACACCAGCACGGAACTGATAGCTGATGCGCTTGTCGTACTCGACGGTTTCAGCGTAGGAGCGGCGCATCTGGTCGGTGTCTCGATGGGTGGGGCTATCGCGCAAAGGCTCGCCCTCGACCACCCCCAGCGGGCCGTTAGCCTCGTGTTGCAGTCGACAACCCCCGCCGTCGCCGCTCCACAGAATCGGCCCGAGTTGCCGCCCATGGAGCCCCGGTTGGCCGCGGTGTTCGCCGTCGATGATGACGGTCCGGACTGGTCGGACCGCGCGGCCGCCATCGAGGCGATGGTCGAGGGTGAGCGGCTATTCACCGGCAGCGTGCCGTTCGACGCCGAGCGAATGCGGCGCATCGCGGCCCGCTGCTATGACCGCACCACGAACATGGCTGCTATGCAGACCAACCACTGGATCCTGGACAGCGGCCAGCCCACACAGAAACAGCTGAACGAGATCACCGCACCGACACTGGTGCTCCACGGAACCGAGGACCCGCTGTTTCCCTATGCGCATGGCGAGGCCCTGGCCGCAGAGATAGCCCATGCCCGACTAGTGTCACTGCCAGGCATGGGCCATCAATACCCGCCCGAACCTCTCTGGGACTTGACGATCGATGAGGTCATCGCCCACACCTCACGCTGATCGGACCCCAATCGCTCAGAAAGATGAAGCGAGGGAAGAGGCTGTCGGTATCGCAGCTACCCATGCACTAGGAGACTGCGCGTCACTTAAACCAGGCGTAATAGGACACAAACCGCCTGTCAGCCTCCGGCATCCCGATACGACGGAACTTATCAGTACAGGAACAGGCGCAGTTGGCTTTACCGCATCGCGGCACATCGTTGACGAGGCAGTGCGCCGAGTAGAAAACGCCCCGGGTAGGTAGCAGGGTGAGTCTCCACAGTTAGCGCGGTTCGTCTTTAAGCCCTGATATTGGTGCTTGAAGTTGTGGCGGCGGCTATGAGGTAGCGTGCGGTGTCCTTGGCGATGGTGACGCTGTCGATCTCGGGCAGCGCGGCGCGCATGGCCAACGCCCCTTCATGGAGGCACACCAGCTGCTTGGCTAGGTCGGCCGGGTTTGTTATGTGTGCATCGTTCGCGAGTCGTTCGAACAGACTGCACAGCCAGCGCTTCTCTTCGGCTGCTACGCGATGGGCGGGATGTTCGGGGTCAGGGAGTTCGGCGAGTGCGTTGATGAACGCGCAGCCGCGAGGACTCTGTTGGACCCATTCGCCTAGAGCGTCAAACGGTGCAGTGACCCGCTCGATCGCCGTCAGCTCTGGGTCTGAGACGGCCGTCTCGACAAGGTGGCGCCACCGCATCTCCCGGTTCAGGAGATAGGTGGCCACCAGGACGTCCTTGGACCCGAAGCGGTTGTAGAGGGTCCGCTTGGTCACCCCCGAGCGCTCAGCGATCACGTCGACGCCGACCGCGGTGATGCCTCCCTCGTAGAACAGCGTGGAGGCCGTCTCGAGAATGCGCCGGGCGCTGGGTGTGAGGGTGTTTGGATCAGGAATCTTTGCATTCACAGGTCTGTATACCTTACGCTGACGTGGTGACTTTACAGAACAGTGTAACCATGAATGCGAGGCGCGTGTTCCTGTCGAACGCAGAGGGAGTGGGTTCAGGTCGTGTCAGCGTGAACATGCTGGACCAGCGGACCACCTGGACTCCTCGATGTGAGGGCCAAGGTGAGTAGCGCGCAGCGGTGGACGGTGACTGCGGCGTTGGGTGCCAGTGTGATCGCGGTGTGCTACGGCTTTGGCCGCTATGCCTATGGTCTCTTCGTTCCACAGTTCGCGGTGGACTTCGCCCTCAACGCCACCGGCTTGGGTCTCCTCGGGGGTGTGTCGACATTGGGCTACACCCTGGGACTGCTTGCCGCACCCAGACTTGCAGGCCGATCCGCGCGGACGACGGCGATCATGGCCGGTGCTTGTGCGGCCATCGGGTTAATGACGATGAGCGTGTCTGAGCTTCTTCCTGTTTTCGCATGCGGCTTGTTGATCGCTGGTGCCAGTGCCGGTCTCGTCTCACCCGCAGTGGCGGAACTCATCACCTACTCGGTGAGTCCAGGTGTGCGTGCTCAAGCACAGACCTGGGCGAACACCGGCACCAGTTTCGGATTGACCGCCTCGGCCTTCACCCCGGTATTGGTGTTCGGGTGGCGCGAAACATGGCTGGGGTTCGGGCTCATCGCTTCGGCGATCACCATCATGGCCCTTATCGCTCTTCCCAAACTGGCCGGCAGGAATGCGAACACTCCGGTTGCCGGCCCCTTGCTGCGACCAGGACTTATGCCGCTGTTGGTCAACTCAGTCCTGTTAGGACTGACCAGCGCGCCGTACTGGAATTTCTCGGTCGAACGAGTGGTGCAAGCCGGGCTAAGCGATCACTTCTCAGCCTGGTTCTGGTTGACCATCGGCATCGCAGGACCTCTCGGGGGAGTGGCAGGCGGTCTGTGCCACCGATACGGGCTGACCAGGGCCAATCTCGTGATCTGGAGCGTGTGGGCGATCGGTCTAGTGCTCTTGGCTTTACCGTCTACCGGTCCGGTGATCTCGCTGATCTCAGCATCGATCTTCGGTGCGACCTTCATGGCTCTGACCGGTATCTGCATCCTGTGGGCCGCACTGCTCTTCACGGAGTCACCCGCACGCGGGGTCACATTGTCCTTCTTTGGTCTGGGAGTCGGTCAGACCCTCGGTTCGCCCATTGCGGGTGCCCTGGCTGACCACATCGGCCTCCCTGCAGTCTTCTTCATTGCCGCAGTCATGAGCCTCACGGCGTGGTACCAGCTGCACAGCCGCATGAAAGTCAACGGCCTCCCCGCTGATCGTTGATGGTCGGTTCTCTCTGCTGGGTTCTCTGTGAGACACACTAAGAGCCTCAGGCAGTTACTTCGTACTGCACAGGACGCCGCGCTGTCAGCGGTGAGTGTACAACTGCCCGCATTTAGATTCCGGGTATGAACGCTACGAGACATAGATGCTCTGCTCAGCGTCCGATCCGATCCCTTGACAACACCGAGGAAACACGCCGTCTGGTCGGTGAGTAACTTACACAGTTTCACGAGTGGTCTGATGCATTGGCGTAGAGGCGGGTGACGGAGTCGATGAGCTTGCTGAGAGCGGAGGGCCGTGAATCGCGCCACCAGGCCAGCCGAACTGGGATGCGGGGGCCGTCCTTGACCGGCCGGTAGACGATGCCGGGCCGCGGGTGGTGGTCGGCGGTGGCTGCAGCAGTGGTCCCGACGCCGCGGCCGGCCGCAATGGTGTCCAGCCAGGTATCAACGTCGGTTGACTCGATGAACCGTGGGGTGTTCTCGGCGTGGTGCCAGAGGTCTTCGGTCGTCGCACCCACGCGACGGTCTATGATGACAGTCCGCCCGGCGATCTCGGCCATACTGAGCTGGCGTCGTCTAGACCACTGGGGGTCGTCGGCCGGGAACGCGACGAGCCGGCGTTCTAAGCCGACCACGACCGAATCGAAGCGGCGTTCATCGACAGGGCGGCGTACGATCGCCACATCGCATAGTCCTTCGGCCAGCCCCGCGGTGGGGGAGTTGTGGCGCACCAGTTCCAGCTCGGTGGCTTCATGCTCCTTCACCCATTGGCGTTGTAAAGATGCCGTGTGGCGTCCGAGCGCGGCCCAGGCGTAGCCGAGCCGGAGCTGCCCATGCCGGGTCTGCAGGAACTGCTCGAACCGCCCAGCCTCCGCGAGCAACCGCCTGGCATGTGGCAGAACTCCACGTCCTGCACTGGTCAGCTCGCACCCGCGTGGCACCCGCCGTAGCAGCCGATCTCCGATACTGCGTTCTAAGGAGGCCACGGTGCGGGAGACCGCGGCCTGGGAGATATACAGTTCACCGGCCGCGTCGGTGAACGATCCCACCTCGGCGACGGTGACGAACACTTGCAGCTCTCGCAACGTCCAATCCATAACTGAATCGTATGGCAGGAACGATATATGCACTAGGCGAATCTTCTATCAGTGCCTAACGTAGATCGCATGAGCCAGACGCCAGTCACCGCATCCGAGCAGACCCCAGGACTCTCTGCCACGACCGCGGGGCCGCGGCAACGGGCAGCGGGCATTACCATGATGCTTACCAGTTCGGCGTCGAACCAGACCGGTGCAGCTCTGGGGGCGTTGGCATTCCCGACCATCGGCCCGGTCGGCGTCGTTGCGGTGCGCCAGCTCATCACCGCACTCGTTCTGCTGCCGATGGTGCGGCCAAGGTTTCGCGGGCTGCGCCGGAGTCAGTGGTGGCCGATCCTTGGCCTCGCCGTGGTGTTCAGCGCCATGAACCTCACCCTCTACGCGGCCATCGAACGGATCGGGCTTGGTCTCGCGGTCACCTTGGAATTCCTTGGGCCGCTCGCCGTGGCTATCGCTAGCTCGCGCCGAGGCCTCGACATTGGGTGCGCGGTCCTAGCTGGGGCCGGCGTGGTCGTACTCACCAACCCCGGCCCTACTACGGATGTGCTTGGCATCGGGCTCGCACTGATCGCAGCCACGGCGTGGGGTGCCTACATTCTGCTGAACCGCAGTGTGGGGCAACGCCTTCCCGGTCTGCAGGGCACCGCCCTAGCCAGTGCAGTCACCGCGGTCCTGTGGCTGCCAGTCGCTGTGCTCTGGTTCCTGGCGCACCCGCCGACACTGATGGCGCTGCTGCTCGCTGCGGCGTGTGGTCTTCTTTCTTCGATCGTTCCCTACGTCGCAGACTTGGTTGCACTGCGCCGTATTCCGGCGTCAATGTTCGGCACCTTCACCAGCATCAACCCTGTCTGGGCCGCACTCGCCGGTTGGGTGGTGCTCCACCAGACACTTGCGGTGAACGAGTGGATCGGTATCGGCCTCATCGTGGTGTGTAACGCCATCGTTTCCGCACGTGGATTCCGCGCGCCTGCCCCAGCACGTGGGCATGCTGGTCCAGAGTATGGGCAATAGCCAGAGAGCAGACACCGCTTACCTCGCTCGCTACAACACCGGGGAATGGTAGGTGTAAGTGGCTCAGACATGCGAATCTCCACATGTCGAATTTGCCACCACTATGGCGGACCCTGTGGAGGGGCGACCCCACCCAGATTTAGGTATCGCTTTGCCCGGTAGCAGTGGTGGATCTCGGACATCCCAGCCCGGTGGGCGCGAAGCACACGCTATATACGTCATCTGCCGTTAGTTCTGTGGCTTTCTAGAGTCGTTCTGAGTTCCTGCGGCTATTGCGCCGGATATCACGATCGCGATGATGCCCAGGGTGGTGACGAGGTCGAGATGCTGACCGAGCATCAGCGCACCGGTGATCGCTCCGACGACCGGATCGAGGGCGAAGAGAACACTGACGGCACGGCTTCCGATCAGCTGCAGCGCGGTGAAGTCGAACCAGAAAGCGCAAGCTACGCCGATGACCCCGGCGGTTAGAAGTACTGCTGCGTGTTCTGATCGAAGGTGCGGAGTTGTGAGCAGCGACACGGGGGACAGGATTACCGCTGACGAGGCGACGGCCAGAGCCAGAGTGTCAGTACCGCCTTTGTGGCCGAGTCTGTGTCCGGCAATGGTGTAGGTCGCCAGTGCCGCACCTGAGATGAGCCCGACGATCAATCCAGTAAGGCTGTCGATTGAACCGGGTCTGCTGATCATCAATACACCTATCAGGGCGCAGGCAGGCAGTGCTAGGTGTAGTCCACGTCTGAAGCCGAAGGCGGCGATGGCGAATGGTCCCAGATAGAGCAACGTGGCAGCGACCCCGAGCGGTAAGAACGCCACTGCCGAATAGAATGCGACGTTCATTGTTGCCATGGCGAGACCGAGAAGGAGTATCCAAGTCCATTGGTTTCGGTCTCGACCCTGGAGGCGGGGTCTCACCAGCAGGATCAAGACGGCTGCACCAATCAGCTGTCGCCATCCCGCTACAGCAGCGGCGCCAAGATCATCGAACAGGCTGCTGCTGATTGCAGCCGATCCTTGAATGGCGATGCAGGAGGCGAGTACGAGTCCGCCGCCGAGGAGACTGCGCCCAGATGAGGTCATGATTGGGCGCGCTTGCGTTTGCGGTACTGGCGGGCTTTGTGCTGGCCTCCGCATACCTGCATAGAACACCACTTACCGGTTCCCGGACGTGAAGCATCCCAGAAACCCCATCGACACTGCTCATTGGCGCAGAGTTTGAGTCGTCTCAGCTTCCCAGTGTGTTCTGCGACGTAGAGTTCGAGGATGAGCTGCGAGATGTAGCCGTCAACCGGATCCAGATCCGGTGGTACCCGGATCTCCGCCCCAGTGATCGACAAATGGATGCGGAATTGCTCCAGACCGCCCCTTCGTCCGCCGAGAAGATCGCGGATGGCGGTGCGAGCACCTCGGAGGGGCAACAGATCTGGTTCTGAGATCTGCGGGCCGTCCTCGGAAGCGGGCCAGTCAACGGCAAGGATTGAGCGGGCTGCTGCCTCCGTTTCGAGGTGATCTCGTTTGCGGTAGAGGTCCAGTGTATTCACTAGCCGGCGAACCGGTTCCAAACCGGCCGGTGCAGGAGTCGAAGGGTCCCAGTCGTGTTCACGAGTCAACGTCACCATTTATTTACTATAACTGGTGATTCGCAAGTGGCAAGGTGATCTAAGACAGGGTTGCTGTGGTTATTTCGATGATCACTAGGATGACAGCCGACGCTTCCACCATCCCGTGTATCAGTTCCCGGTTGTAGCGCTCGTACTTGGATGATTTCTGGCCGGGAAAGTTGGCTGACCTCAAGACCGCTATCGAGTCGCGGGAAGCCTCGGACCAGAGGGCTCAGGATCATGGATGAGTTCCGAGACTCCATCGACATCGCGGCATCCCCTGAGACGGTATTCGAGTACCTCACCACAAACTCCGGCATGACGGCGTGGATGGGTCAATACGCCGACCTCGACCCGACACCCTGCGGCAGGTTCGCGGTCAATATCGCAGGTCACTCCGTGCGAGGCGAGTATCTCCACGTCGAGCATCCGAATCGCATGGTGATCTCCTGAGGGTTCACGGGGAGTGACGATCTGCCAGCGGGAGCCTCGACGGTCGAGTTCCGACTCACTCCGATCACAGGCGGTACGCGTGTTGATCTCTGCCATTCCGATCTGCTCGAGACTGAAGTGCGTGGTCACGCCAATGGGTGGGTGACCTTCCTGCCCCGTCTGGCTGTCGTCGGGGCAGGTGGCGACCCCGGACCCGATGACTGGCAGCCGCTCCCAGACTGAACAAGTCCAACCGCCACGTTCGTGGAACGACTTAGGAGAATCTCATGGCGCAGACGCCGCCTATGACAGCGTGAAGAAGTACCACCAGGCCTGGACCACCGGCGATGTCGAGCAGGCGATGAGCTACGTCGCCGACGACATCACCTGCCGGGCACCGGGTATCGGCCTGAACGGCAAAGACGCCTACCAGGACTTCATCGCCGGGTTCGTGCCTGCACTCACCGGCATCGGCGATATCGCTGAGTTCGTCGATGGGGACCGTGTCGCGCTGTTCTACTACCCGCAGACTGCCGCGACCTCAACGACTCCGGATGCCGAATTCTTTACGGTGAGAGAGGGGACGATCGCACAGAGCGTGCTGATCTTTGACCGGCTCTCTTACGGCCCGCCCGAGCAGGACTGAGGCGGGAGGAGGTGATGACTCTCGAGCAGACTGCGCTCATCGAATGTCTCCGTATGCTCCTCGCTGACGAGCCGGTGATGCGTGAAGTATCGATGTTCGGCGACAGATCGTTCATGGTCAACGACAAAATGATCGTCAGTGCCCTGAAAGACGGTGGCCTGCTGGTGCGGGTCGATACTACCCGGAACGATGAATTCCTGAACCGAGCCGGAGCGGTACAGGCGGAGATGGGAACAGGACGTGACATGGGGCCTGGTTGGATCGAGGCCGACACCATCAGTGACGATAAGCAGCTCTCTTCCTGGGTCGGGATCGCGATGGGGCACAACCGAGCCGTAACAGGCGACAGCCCATGAGCACCTTCCAAGGCTTCCCAGCGGACCTATTCGACTTCTTCACCGACCTGAAGCATGACAACTCCAGAACCTTCTTGCAAGCCAACAAACAGCGTTGGGGGCGCGACGTAGCCATCAAAAAAAGCCGCCGCGTCCTGGGCTGCTCGGTGGTCCGTGAGCGTACTCAACGGTCATACTCGGTGGTGGAGTCTCTACGAGGGGCGATAAATTGAAAGGGGAGGACGTGGAGGGTTGGGCGGTCATCACCGAAGCTATTGGTGTCGCACTCAGTGGCGAGAAGGGCCAGGGCCATAAGCTTCTGCTGGAATCATGGCGCGCTACTGCTTCATCGAATCACGCTCAGCGATGCGTGCTGGCCCACTATCTTGCCGATACTGAGGAAGAGTTAGCGAAAGAAGTGGCCTGGGACGAAGCTGCTCTGGGGGAGTACAGGCACCTGGAGGAGGATTCACTGGCCTCTATCGGTGTTACTTCTGCGCGTGGTTTTGAACCCTCCCTCCGTCTGAACCTCGCTGACGGGTATCACAGATTAGACAAGCTCGAAGCTGCCCGTGAACAACTTGCTGCAGGTCAGGCGTGTGCTGCAGTTCTCGGGAACGACGGTTACGGGAACATGATCCGTACAGGGCTGAGCAATCTAGCTCAACGTATGGAAGCAACGGGTAATCGCAAGTCAGGTGTGATTTAACCGACTGAAAATGTAGGCGGGATTATGGCGAATACCATATGGCGTATCTACCAGCCCTAAATTCGGTGGCTGCTATAGCTCGTAAGGCACCCTGCGGCGTTGTCATTTATCGTCTTGGGTTTGTCTCTTCTGACGTGGTTGAGCCAGCTCGCGATGTCGGCGGTTAGCAGCTCACTTGCTTCTAGCGGAACGAGGTGCCCGGCGTCGGGGATCGTGAAGATACCAACATTGCCGGGTAGATACTGGGCAAGCTCAGCAGCCTGCGACACTGGAATCCATGGGTCAGATTTGCCCCAGCCGATACGGACGGGGCAAATCACATCCCTGAGTCTCTCAGTGATCGGTCTGGTGTGGGCTGGACTCAACTCCGCAATCTGCCTATAGAAATCACGTTGCCCGTCCCGGGTGCACCATGGACTCGTGAGTTCATCGATCCAGCGTGCATCGAGCTGTCCGTTACTGGCACCTGCGATGTATTCACACACCAATGCGGCATGAAGATTCCGGGGCAGAGCGGCGAACACCTCTTGGTGCTGGGCAACGAGTCGGAAGAACGGCGATCCCCAAGGGTCGAGAGTGACAACGTCGAGCAGATAGAGCGAGGATATCGATGCTGCTTCGAGAAGATGAGCCCCGAGGGCAACAGCTCCGCCTATATCGTGCGCTAGCACGTCCGGGCAAACCAGTTCCCAATGTTCGAGCAATGTTGCAAATCGACGGCGCTGGGTCACCAGGTCAACATCTGGATGCCGGCCGCTGATGGAGGCACCGTAGCCTGGCATATCCCATAAGAACACTCGCCGGGTGGATGAGAGTTTCCGGGCCACGGGTGCCCACACGGCCGAGGACCAGGGTGTGCCGTGACAGAGCACCACCTCTCCAATGGGCTCCTCGTCCAGCGGTTCGAGCACATAGGTGGCGATGCGTTCTCCATCAAGGTCGATGTAGTGAGGAGAAGGCAGGTGGTTCCTGTTGGGCATGCGATCCACGCTAGAACTTCAGGTCAACCTGAAGTCAAGGTGGCATCATGGATCAATGAGAATTGGAGTTGTTGCCGCCGAACTCGGGGTTGCTACCCATGTGCTGCGTCACTGGGAGGATGAAAGGGTCGTCGTGCCCGACCGGACCCGTGCTGGGCATCGAGATTACACAGAAGAGCATCTCCGCAAGCTCCACATCGTTCAAGCCTGCCAGCGCGTGGGTCTGAGCCTGACCGAGATCCGTCTCATCCTGCATCGTCATGAAAAAGGACGTGACGAGGTGATCGATCAGCACCTGAAACAGATACGCAGCCGTAGACGGGAACTCGACGCCACCGAAGCCTTCTTGACTCACGTACTGACTTGCAAGCACGACCTCATCACTCGCTGTGAGAACTGCTCCGTCTATGCCGCAGGCCAGAGCACTGCCAAAACCCCTGATACATCCACCCAAGATCCTCCTCGCACTGTTCACCCGAACACAGGTGACGGGCAGACACAAGGCAACGATTAACCAACATGCTTGCTACTACGCAGAGGAAAGCACCCCGTGCAGTCGCAAAAGTAAGTGCGTCTACTTTGGCTCTTTGTGCGGTTCTTAGTTTACTGCGGAGGATATAGAGGCCAGCTGGGCCAGCACGGGGGTGGCTGTGAGTCAGGTCCAGAGTCGCTCGATAGGCAGTGAGTGGATGCGGTCTTCTGTTTCGTAGCCGACTTGGCCGAGGTGGAAGGCGATGCCTGCCACGAATGCCGTCCCGAGCCGATCCCGTAGCTTTCTCAGCCCTGCGAGCTGCTTGCCCTCCACTCGATCGCCGGCCTTGACTTCGATGCCGACGACAGTTCCGTCGTGGCGCTCCAGGACGAGGTCGACCTCATCATTATCGCGTGTCCGCCAGTGGCCGGCGGAGACCAGCGAACTCATCCAGGTCGTCTGCCGGATCGCCTCTTGCACGACGAACGATTCCAGCAGGTGTCCGAACTCCGTCATCGACGATGGGTCGAGACGCTGCAGCTTCGCGCTGCTCAGCCGCAGCAGATGCGCGCCGATGCCGGAGTCGAGGACGTGCACTTTCGGCGCAGACACGCTCCGCGACGATACAGTGGTGCCCCATGCGGGCAGAGTGCTGATCAGGAACAGAGACTCCAGCAACTCGATGTAGGCGGTCGCCGTATCTCGTGAGGCTTCTAGTCCCTGAGCGATCTTGCTCACGTTGAGCAGCCCAGCTGTCTGCCCGATGATCCGGGTGAGGATGTGCCGCAGGTCGGCCTTGCGATGGATGCGTCGGATCTCTCCGGCGTCCCGTTCCAACGACTGCCGTATGTGCCCTTGCAGCCAGCGGTTGCGGGTGTCAGCGGAGCTTGCGGAGATCGCCAGCGGCATGCCCCCGCGCATCACTCGGTCGACATAGTCTGCTCGCGTCGTTCTCGCGGGTGTCGCCGTGTGGGGGATGTCTGATTCGAATGCGCGCTCGATGAAGTGGTTGTCGGTGCCGTCGATCTCGGTCTGCGTGAACGGCATGACCGGGAGTCGCTGGATGCGGCCAGTGAGCGCCTGTGTGCCTTTCGGTAGGGAGTCGTAGCTCGCCGAGCCAGCGAGGACGAACATGCCCGGGCGGGTATCGCGATTTAGGCGTGCTTTGATCGCGTCGAGGAGTGCGGGGACGCGCTGGTACTCGTCGATGAGCACCGGTGTTGCGCCGCCAACGAGCGCGGTTTCGTTCTGCTGTGCAAGCAGCCGGAACTGCGCCTGGTCGAGGTCGAAGATTATCTGCTCCTCGGATGGGGCGAATTCGGCGAGGAGTGTGGACTTGCCGACGCTGCGCGGTCCCTCGAGCAACAGCACTGGCGTCTCGTCGAGACGTTGCCGAAGTGCTGGGTTCAGGCGGCGCGAGTACAACTCGTTCATGCTTCGATCCTACAGCAGATCCGGAACTAGCCGTCTGCTTTTCTCGGAATCAGCCGAGCCTGTTTCTCGGATCTAGCCGATAGTATTGATCGGATCCAGCCGGGCTCCTGAGCCGTTGATTGTGGGTTGTCCACCCTGGTGCATGTCATCTGACTCTCTCACGGACTCCCTTGCCGACAGCTCATCCCACCGCAGGTCTATCCGCGGTGTCGCCGCATGCTGTCCCGCCAGCTTGACGATCGCCGTGTCGGTGAACACCGCAGGTGGAGTATCCCCCGTTGAGCAAACAAACGACCGCGGGGACCAGGCCGACCGGCGAGCAGCTGTAGCGCCTCCATGTCAATCACGCCGCAACAAGAATCCTGTTCACAAAGCACTACCCAGAGTGCGCAACGCCGCTTTCGATCTAGCGAAGGCTATGCATTACTGGTTGGAAAGAGGACATGCGGTATTCGCTGCAATGCATCTAGATTTTCTGAGCTGTAATGTCGCCTTGACCTGGCCTTATGCGGCTGTTGCTGCCTTCGTCCAGGCCCCGCGGGTCGCTCCCGCCTCCTGGCTCTCCCCGCGCTGGGTGCAGCCTGACTGGGCGAGGGGCGATCATGACTGAAGAGGCCGAGTGCATCGAGGTCACGGTCCACCGGGTGCACCACCACGTTCGCTCCAGTGCCAAGGTCGGTTCTGGCTAGGGGTCAGTGCTGTTCGGGTGTGCGGACTGGGATCTGGTCGAGTCGGCCGGTCATCTCTTCGTCGAGGTGGACATCGCCGGTGGCGATGTTCGCTTCAAGGTGGTCGATCGAGGCGGTGCCAGGGATGAGCAGGGTGTTGGCGGCGTGGTGAAGCAGCCATGCCAGTCCGACCTGAGCAGGGCTGGCGCCAAGCTGATCGGCGATGGACTGCACATCGGGCTCCTCAGCGACCTTGGGGAAACCGGGGAAGGCGCTGCCGAGGGGGAAATACGGCACCCAGGCGATGCCCTCGGTCACACAGAGATTGAGGAGGTCTTCGTCGGAGCGGTCGACGAGGCTATAGGCATTTTGCACGCAGGCGATGCCAAGAGGAAGTGCCTGCCGCACGACGTCGGCGGTGACGGTGCTCAGCCCGATGCCGCCGATAAGGCCCTCGTCACGCATCGCCGCCATCTCGGCGAGCTGATCGTCGAGATCCACGCTTTGCCCCTCTGGGATGGGAACCTGCGGGCCGACGTCGATGCGACGCAGGTTCACCACAGGGATCTGCTCGAGGCCCAGGGTGCGGAGGTTCTCTTTCACGCTGGCTCGGAGTTGCTCAGGCCGCTGGGCCAGGCGCATGGGCAGCGGGCCCTCGGTCTCGGGGTCCCAACCAACCTTCGAGACGACCATGACGTCGTCTCCTTCGGCGAGGGCCTGGCAGAGGACCTCGTTGGAGAATCCGTGACCGTAGAACTGCGCGGTGTCGATATGGTCCACCCCGAGCTCGATGGCGCGGCGGACCAGGCGAACGGCACTCTCGCGGTCCTCATGGAGGCGGGGCAGTTGCATAGCGCCGAAGCCGATACGGGACACGGTGCGTCCGTTGAAGGGGGAGATCCCACCAGGGCGTGGAGTGGTCATGGGTGCAGAGTCGTTCATTGTCGTCCTTCTATCGAGTAGTGTTGACACATCGACAGTATGTCCGGAGGTGTAGATATGTCAACAGATGGTGAGGGTGACCTCGAGCTGTGGCTTGCGTGGAAGCGGGTCAACGAGGTGGTCAAGGGACGCATCCTCGCCGACATGCTCCAGCACGGGTCACTGACCGAGCCAGAGTTCACGGTCTTGGCACATATCGACGACGCCCGGGGGACGATCCGCCAGAACGCCCTCGCCGCGGCCGCTGGCTGGGATCGCACGCGACTGTCCCATCTGCTCAAGCGGATGGAGGATCGCGGCTACCTGTCTCGGACGAAGCTGCGCAACGGGGTCGAGGTGACCCTCCTGCCAGCAGGCCGGGAAGCGTTCGAGAGCCTCCATCAGCCCCTGGCGAGCGCGGTCCGCGAGCACTTCACGAGTCGCCTAGACCCCGACCAGCGTGCGGCCATCGGCTCACTCACCAAAGCGCTCAACGACTAATCCTTGGGCTCCGATCAAGCCCCGCCAACGACTGATGAACAGTTATCGCGACCACCCACCGGCTTCATGGCAGTGTTTGAGTCGCGGCCGTGAGTAGGTTCAAGACCCCTTTTCGATAATCTCCGCAGCGGAACATGAGGATGACCCTGTGCCTCGGTTGCCGCCGCGAACAGAGATCGGTCGCTCTCGACGCCACTTGCGCGGTACTACACGGAGGAAGGAACGCTATGCGATTGCAAAGATAGCTCCGTCTACTTCCGCGTGATGATACGGTTCTCAGTCTGGCTCGCGCAGTGACTTCGAAGAGTCTCGACCTGGTGTCGACGCATTGGTTGAATTCGCGCGGGGTAGATCAGGGATGCTTGAAGCCTGATTGAGCCTGCCGTGTCGATGCCGGCTCAAGCTCTTGGAACAGGGTGACTTCGAGGTCGGCAGGAGCGTGCAGCCTGGAGTTGATGGATCGCCATGGCGTCTCGGTCGGGGCTGCGACCAGGGCTGCTCCGTTCTCAACGAGTGCGGCTGTTGTCTCGGAGCTATCGTCAACTTCGAATGCTACCCGGATTCGTGCGCTGGGCTGCCCGTCGGCCTCAATAGCGTCGATCATCTTCGTCTGCGCGGGGTTCGCAAGTTCCAGGGTTGCCTGGCCGGCATCGAGGATCGCGACCCGCGCGTCGTCCTCACCTTCGAAGGCAGCGCGTTCAGGCAGACCGAGAACGTCTCGGTAGAATGCCAGCGCCGTATCGAAGTCCTCTACCTGGACGACGAGGCGCAGCTGCTTGACGCGGGTCTGGGGTGCTGAGTTGCGGGGTTCTTATGACATGCCCCCTATGCTAAAACCTGACATCAATGTGAGAGGCAAGCCGTGCGTGATGGAGAGCTGTCCCGAGCGCTCATGGGTGGCCGCCAGTCACCGAGCGGTTGTATTCCATCGCGATCCCGACCCAGGAGGACAGATGCTCATCGTCACTGATCGCCTTGGCCTCGACCTCTATCCAGCCCGGACCCATATCGCGCCCCGGCCCCATCTCGGCCTGCACTGCTCCCGGTCTGCCGAGGAGTTCGTCGTGCTGTTCGGCATCGACCCGCACCAGCAGGCCGCCATCTTTCAGGGCACTGACGATCATCTTTTCGTTGACCATCACTGATCTGCCGCCGAACATCGATACTTCGCGCACCACCGGCTCGTCAGCGAGCAGGGAGCGGAGGCGTTCGATGAGCGCAATCTGCCCGGGAGTCATCACATGCCCCTGTCTCAGCTTTGTTCGGGCGAACCGTAGGAGATCCCCCGAAGCGGCGTCCAGCCAGGGGGGATCGGACCGTTGATCTGCGCGCGTTCCCGATCGGCCTGCTGTGACCACCCCTGAGCGGCGTGGTCGGAGGCATCTCCTACGGCACCCAAGGCCAGCCGGAAACCCAGGTCGTCCAGTTGTGCACCCGGCATGCTGCCTCGTCGCACCGATGCGCGCACGCTCCAATGCTTGTCGGCCCATCCTCCGCCACGCAGGACGCGATAGTCGGCGTACCGAGCTGGGTCGGAGTAGTCCCAGCACCACTCCCACACGTTGCCCAGCATGTCGAACAACCCGAAGGCGTTGGGCTGTTTCCGCCCCACCCGCTGCGCGCCAGTCACGGCGTCAGCATCGGTCCATGCAATGTTCGGAAGTGGACTGTAGTGCGGGCCGGTCGATTCCGCTCGGCAGGCCCACTCCCACTCCGCCTCCGTCGGTAGCCGGAACCCCTCGGCGCTCACATCCCAGAGCACCCCGGCGTGGCCGACATCATAAGCCGGCGCGAGCCCCGCCTCGACGGACAGGGCATTGCACCAGTTCACGGCTTGAAGCCATGACACCGAGTGTGCTGGCGCATCCGCCTCCTCATTGCCAGGTACCTTGACACCCAGCACACGCGAATACAGTTCCCACGTCACCGGATAAGAAGCGAGGCGGAAACTCCGCAGCTCCACCAAACGAGAAGTTTTCGTTCTCGCATCCCGCAACAGGATCGAGCCAGCAGGCACAGCGCTCATATCTGGGGCGAAGAAAGACACTCCTCAAGAATACGCAGCCAGCCCCGACGCCGTTCGGTACAGCGCGGACTCCACAAGCCTAGGGCGACACTGCTCCGAGGGAAGAACGCGGTGAGGCAGCAAAAGTAGTCCCGGTCTTCACAGTGCACCACGGTCTGACCCGATAATCGAGCTTCACCTCGAAGGGCTGCATCACATACGTCGTGGGCACCTCCGGTGGACGAGGTGCCGCCTTCTCGACCAGCGTTCCGGAGAAGCCTGCTCATCCGAGGGTCAGGGACTCCTCGGAGTCACTTCGGAACCTGGCAAGCGGCTGGACTCGTGCGGCGTCGAGGTCTTGGGTGAACCTTGTGTCGCGCCCGTAGCGCAGCGCCATCGCGCCGCCGCCCCTGATCGCACCTTCGGGAGCATATGGCCGACGACGACCAGCGCCGTTCCGATACGACGCCGCAGGGCCAGCCCTTTAGGTGCAACTGAATGGTTGCACCTAAAGGGAATGCGTGCCAGACTGGACAATCAGCGACGGCAAGAGCGCGATCACATTGGAGAGAGGAACCATCATGACTGAGGAGTCCGGCGTCCCGATCAGCGCCGACGACGTGCCCGACGAAATCATCCGCAGCATTCACATCGAGGCCGACGCTCCCACAGTGTGGGACATCATCAGCGAACCCGGCTGGTTCATCAACGACGGCACCTATACCAAGCACGAGATCACCACGGAAAACGGAGTCTCACACGTGGTCGACCCTACGCACGGAGAGTTCACCATCGGCACCGAGGAACTCGACCCTCCCTACCGCGCCGTGTTCCGGTGGCTCGGCGGGGTCGCCGGCTCCCTCGATGACTTTCCCAGCAACACCATCGAGTTCACCATCGAGCCAGAGGGCGAGGGGGTGCTCCTTACCGTCCGCGAAAAAGGCTTCGCAGGAATCAGCGATGACGCTGCCGAGCGACGACAGCGATTCGAGGACAACACCCAGGGCTGGACGGAGGAACTCGACATCGCCCGGAAGCTCGCCGAGACCGTGTGATGCGATCGATAGACGATTCCCGCCAGGATCATGCTGACAGCCTGCTCTCCGAGGAGGCTGACCGTGTCTTCACGGCTCTGGCAGACCGCACCAGACGCCGCATCCTGGTGAGGCTGGCGCGCTCGCCGGACTCTGCAGGAGCTGTGGCGCGCGATCTCGACCTAAGCCGCCAGGCGGTGGCCAAGCAGATGAGGATTCTCGAGAACGCCGGCATCGTGGAGGCCGCCAGCCGATCGCATCGCCGGGTGCACTCAGTGGCTCCATCCCGCATCAGTGAGATATCTGAACTGCTCGGTCTCGTCGCCCGCGGCTGGGACCGGCGTCTCGAGCATGTCAAGGCACGCGCGGAACAGAAGTCTGAGGCACCGTGATCGTGGACCTGTCTGACGCAGGCAGCACCTCGGGCGCTTCAAACTCTCCAACGGCATCAGCGTCGATCACGAGAACATGCCGACATCGAACCAGCCCACGCGATTACTGTATTTCTCGCCCTCGGCCGTAGGCAGTCCGGCCGCAGACCCTTACACCACATCGCGCACCGCGACGGCCGAACGTTCAATATGACATGGAACTGAGAACCCCGCGTTGTCGCATAGGGATCCTTCTATGTTTGTCCAGTCATGGTCGTGGCGTTGAGGATCTTGTAGATCTGGCGCGCGAGGTAGCGTTTCAGGCATCGGCGAATCTCTTTGGTGGTGCGGCCTTCAGCGCGTCGCCTCTCGA
>NZ_VWNF01000011.1 GCF_008711175.1 Nesterenkonia ebinurensis | reverse complement strand
TGATTATGCCGGTATTACTTCCTCTGTGGATTCTGATGAGATCACTGAGGGTGAGCTCACTGTGGTCGGTATCGGGGAACGTGAGGTCACTGCTGAGTATCGTGGTCAGAGTGCTTCTGCTGAGGTGTCTGTGATGCCCGACGAGGCGGACTCCCTGGTTGTCGAGGGGCCGACTGAAGCCACTGAGGCTGAGACGGTCACCTATACCGTGGAGCTGACCGATGAGCACGACAACCTGATCAGTGATGTCACTGGTCAGGTGGATGTGGTCTCTGATGTTATCGGTGATCAGGTGGAGCTGAACCAGGATGGGGACGCTATCGAGGTGACTTTCGTCTTCACCCCTGAGGAACTGGTTGACCGGGTGCTGACGTTCGTCTATCCGGTGGAGGGTGATGAGGACATCACCGCCACTGTGGATGTGGAGGTCTCCAGTGCGGTGGAGGACATTGAGTTGGATGCTCCAACCTCTGTCGGCGACGGAGAGACCCACGATGTTCAGATCACTGCCCTGGACGATGAAGGCGAGCCGCTGGGCGATGTGAGTGACTATGCCACCATCATCTCTGAGGAGGAGGCCGATGACACCGATGGCGCTGAGATCACCTTTATCGGTGCTGGCCAGCGCGAGCTGACCGCCATTTACCGCGGTCTTGAAGACACCGCCGTGGTTACAGTGACAGCGGAACCTGGGGCACCGGAGTCCATCACGATCGTTGGAGCTGAGCAGGTGATGGAGACTGCAACCGGTGCGTTCACCGTGGAGGCCTTCGACGCTGACGGCAACAGCTTGGGCGATGTTACCGAAGATGTGCTCATCACCTCCTCGGTGGAAGAGGACCAGGTTGCTGGCAACGAGGTGAGTTTCGCCTTCACCCCTGAAGCCCTGACTGACCGGGAACTGACGTTCACCTACCCGGTTGAGGATGATGAGGACATCATCGCTACCGTGGAGGTGCAGATCACCAGCGCGGTTGACTCTCTGGTGGTTGATGCCCCAACTGAGGCTGAGGTCGACGACGTCATCACAGTCAGTGTTGAAGCACTTGATGCTGAGGGTGCCGTACTCGGTGAGGCGGCTCAATATGCTGACCTGGCATCCTCAGTGGAGGGCGACGTCGTCGTTGGTTCTGAAGTGATCCTCGCCAGCGAAGGTGAGCGGACTATCACGGTCAGCTACCGTGGTGTCACCGGCACTGCGGTGGTGGAGGTGGCCGCCCCGGAGGAAGAGCTCCTGGTGCCGGAGGGGGTCATTCCCGGCTCTGACCAAGTCCCCACCGGCGGGACCCAAGAAGCCTCTTCCAGCGGGTATGCCCCGGGGGTTGAGGTCAGCGCCACCATGTACTCCGATCCCTTGGATATCGGCACCGAGACCGCTGATGAAACCGGTGCGGTGGCCTTCACCTGGGAGATCCCTGAAGACACCGAGCTGCGTGAACACACAGTGGTACTGAGCGCACCCGGGTATGAGGACACCTCGGCCACCTTCGAGGTCGTCGCAGCAGAAGAGCCGACGCCCACTGCGACTCCGACCGGATCTCCCACGCCGACTCCGACTGATGAGCCGACGCCGTCCCCAACGTCGACCCCGACACCGAGTCCGACCGCGACTCCTACACCCACTCCGACAGAGTCTCCGGCGCCAAGTGAGGAACCGACACCCACCGCAACGCCGACGGAGGAGCCGACAGCGACGCCGACTCCGAGTGATGAGCTGACGCTGAGTCCTTCCCCCGACCCAGATCTGGAGGCTGGCTCTGTGGAGGGGGCTGACCTCATCCCGGTTCCGAGTCCGACCGCAACCCCTACTTCGCCTCAAACTCCTTCCGCCGATCCGAGCCCGAGTCCCGATCCCGGGCCTGGCTCTGATACCAGCCCTGACCCGAGTTCGACCCCCGACTCTACTCGGGAGGCTGGCTCTGTTGAGGGGTCTGGCTCTGTTGCGGAGCCTGCCCTGGATCCGGTCCTCGGGGCCGAGGCGACAACGTATGGGCAGAGTCTCCGGTCGCCGGCCGACCTCCTGGACCACCCAGTACGGAATGCGGTGACGGCCGCCGCGCTCGCTCTCATCTTCACGCTGCTCGCGGCGCTGCCCTCGGAGCTGCTGTACTCGACGCTGAGGAGCAACTATAACCGTGCCTTCGGTTGGGCCGCCGGTCTGGGACGTCTGTGGACCCGGTGGGTTTCGCGGCTTCGGCGGGTTCCCAACCGGCATCTGGGACTCATCGCGCTGATGGTCTCGGGGGCGGTTCTTGGTGTTCTGGCCGAAACCGATCCGGCGAGCCCCTCGGTCCTTCTCCGCCTGTATCTGGCGGTGCTGGCCTCTGTGATCATTATGAACGCCGCCTCGGCACTGTTGTCCTGGAGCGTGGTCTATGGGCGGTACCGGATCGCCACCCGCATCAGGGCCATGCCCGGCTTCTTGCTCCTGGCTGCGGCGAGCGTCGCGGTCTCCCGCGTGTTTGATCTACAACCGGGCATCCTGTTCGGCCTGCTGGTCACAGTCGTTGTCCTGGGCACACTCAATCGTGCCCAGCAGGGCACAGTTGCCGCCGTGGCCGGTGCCGGGTTCCTCGCCCTCGGACTGTTGGCCTGGTTCGCCTATGCAGCGATTGACCCGGCGGCTGAGGGCTTCTTCACGCAACTGCTGCGCGAGATCCTGACCACCCTCACCATTGGCGGTATCGGTTCCACCCTGGTGACGATGCTGCCGATGCGGTTCCTCATCGGACACGATGTCTTCGTCTGGTCCAAAGGCGTGTGGGCGGGGCTCACTATGGCCTCGGTGGCGGCGTTCGTCCTGGTCGTCGCACCCCTGCCAGAGAGCTGGATCGAAGCATCGCGGCAGACCCTGGTGTGGTCCGTGGCCTTCGGAGCCTTCGGGATCGCCTCAATCGCGATCTGGGCCTGGTTCAGGTTGCGCCCGGTGCCTGAGGCGGTCCGTGTGCGCTGAATGCGTGCGGACTGCCCGGTCAAACATGGGCAGCCCGCACAGGTGTGCTCGGTATTAAGTTGTGACAGGTGTGGCCGGCATTCTTCGGTGCCGGCCACACCGGTTCCTCTCTCCGAGGGATCAGGCCTCGAAGCTGCTGCGGCGGCGGACCATGGACAACACGCCGAATCCGATGGTGAGCATTACCAGAGCGCCGAGACCGACCAGACCGATGGTGGCACCGGTCTGGGCCAGGTCGCCGGGCTGCTGCTCGGTGTCATCGGCATCGTCGCTATCATCGCCGGCGGGTCCGGCATCGGCAGCCAGCACAGTCAGTGTCGCGCTGCCGCTGATATCGCTGTCATCTCCGGTGACGGTGAACTCGTACTCACCGGGCTCAACATCCTCCGGGATGGTGACAGTGCCGGAAGCGGTGCCCTCGGCGTCAGCCTCGAAGCTGCCCAGTGTCGGATTCAGCGTGACCGTGATCTGCTCGCCGGCCTCGAAGCCGCTGGCCTCGAAGGAGACCTCATCGCCGGGTTCTACTTCAGCGATGCTCAGCGAGACCTCGGCTGAAGCCGGTTCCTCGGCGTCGTCATCCTCATCATCAGACGGCGGGGTGGAGGCGTCGTCGCTCGGGGTCGGTGACGGAGTCGGTTCCTCGTCCTCATCATCGGTGGGCGGCGTGGCGCCGTCGGTCGGCTCCGGCTCGGTGGGCTCAGGACTTGGCCCAGGCTCATCGGGGTCCACCGGTGTCGGCGGATCCACCGGACCGCCATCGAAGTCGTCGCCCTCGATGCTGAAGACGTCCACGATGCCCGCATTCGAGAAGTTGGAGACCCACAGGTCGCGGCTGACCGGGTCGATGCCTATGTTGATGGCGTTGCCGGAGGTCGGCAGCACCAGCTGCGGTTCGAACTCGTCCGTGTCATAGACGATCACCTCGCGGTCACCGAGGTTGGCTGAATAGAACAGACCGCGCTCGCCGTCGACCGCCACCGAGTTGGTGGCACCGGTCTCGATGATCTCCAGAACCTCGCCGTAAGCGCTGGATTTCGGGTCGGCGTCAAAGACGGTGATGGTGTTCTCCGGGAAGCTGGAGACGTAGAGCCGCTGGTCCACCGGGTCGAAGGTGGGGCGGTTGTTGTCACCGGCGTAGCCGAAGAGAGCGGCGATGCCGCTGTTCTGCTCCAGGGACTCCCAGCGGGAGGTCTCCTTGGGGTCAGACAGGGTGATGTCGGAGATCTCGAAGCTCCACACTGATCCCTGGCCGCCTCCGATGGTGCCGACGTAGACCACACCATTGGTCTCATCGACCTCCACGTCCAGGGCACCGACAGCGTAGTCGTCGATCTTCGGCAGCGGCACCTGAGCGACCACCGCGTCCAGACCGCGCTGGGTGGTGTCGAGCACGGTGACGTAGCCGTCGCGGGCCTCGGGGTTGGCCTCGCGGGCGAAGCGACCCTCACCGAGGTTGGTCACAAAAGCCAACTGATTGGTGGAGTCGGTGGAAATGCGCCGCGGGCCATCAAGTACGGGGGTGCCGTCCTGGTACTCCCAGATCCGGTCCCCGTCGGTCGGAGCGCCCTGGTCTGCGGAGTAGAGCACCACGCCGCCGCCGAAGCCGTACTCGTCCAGCTGGCTCTGCTGGCGGGCAGTGGTGGTGATCAGTGATCCGGTGGAGGGCTCGAATGCCACTCCGTAGGGGCCGAAGTGGGTACGCATCGAGGAGTAGCTCTCGACACCGGGGTTGGCCTGGTAGTCGAAGGGATCAGCGTCGGTACCGGAACCATCATTGGGGGTCAGGCCGGTGAAGTCGTGGTTGCCCACCAGCTCACGGGACTCGACGTCGAACTGGACCAGCTTGGTGCTTGACTCGCGCAGCGCAGTGTACTCTCCGCCCTCGAAATTGGACTGGTACCAGAAGGTGTCGGTGAGGTAGACCTGCCGGCCGACCTCGTCCAGTGCCAGCTGGTAGCCGTTGTTCACCCCGGTGGGCAGCCGGTCCACCTCATAGTCCAGGTCGGAGGCGATGAGGTCGGGCACCTCACCGGTGACGGTGGCGGTCAGGGCGGTGCCGCCGCGGGCGATGTCGTTGTCGCCCAGGGAACCGGTAAGCAGGATGATGTCGATCTCGTCACCGGCCTGGTAGGGCTCCTCCAGATCCGAGTTGTAGGGGGTGGGGAAGTCCAGGTCCATGTCAAAGCTGCCGTCTTCATCGGCGTAGATGATCTCCCATACACCCAGGTCAGCGGCGTCGGGATGGTCGGGGGCGATTACCGGGGTCGGTCCGCCGTCTCCGTCCAGCCGCACAGCGATAGTGGAACCTTCGCCTTCGGCGGTCTGCCAGTGCTCGCCGCGGATGTTCAGCGTTTCGCCGTACTCCCAGTCGGTGGTCTCCGCGTAGAGCTCAGCACCGTCATTATAGACCCGGACCGGCTCCTCAGCGTCCTCGTCGCCGTTATCGGGAGCAACATAGTCGAAGCTCCAGGAAGCCTCAGCCTCCGGGTCGAGCTCGTAGCCCTCCTCGGCCACAGCGGTGATGTTAACCGTGCCGTCCTCGGGGATCTCCACAGTGCCGGTGACCGTCTCGTCGGCGACGGTGTAGAGCACGCCCTGGGTCTCTGGGATGGTGACGATGTTGTTCTCAGCGGTGGGCTCAGCAGGGATGACCACGACGTCGGCCTCCTCGCCTGCCACGATGGTGAACTCCGCGGCAGGGTTGCGGATCACATCGTCTTCCCCGAGTGAGCCGGAGAGCACCCGGACCAGGTGCTCGGTCTCAGCATCCCAGGAGCCCTCGGCGATGTCAGAGTTCTCCTGGTCAGGGAACGGGATGCTCACCTCCCAGGTGCCGTCCTCGGCAGCCTCGAAGATGGCGTGCAGCCTTTTGTCCGGGGTGACCTCGTCGGTGACCGGGTTGGTCACGTCACGGGTGGTGTTCACGGCTCCGGGAGCCGGGGCGTCGAGGAGGACGGCACCCACGCTGGGCGACTCCCCGTCATTGGCGAACCAGCCCTCGCCGGAGATCACAATCTCCTCGCCGAACTCGACTTCAGTGGGTGCTACCAGCGTGGCACCGTCCGGGGTGGTGACCGTCTGCGTCTCTTCCGCGTGGGCGGCCGACGCCATGACGCCGACCAGTCCGCTGGAGAGGAGAGTGGCGCTCAGCGCGGCAGCCAAGGCTCTGGAGCCCCGGCTTCGCTGCTGGCGCGGACGCCCGGTGGCGGGCGCTTCAGTGAGCGTGTCCATGCACAGCTTCTTTCTCTCAAGGTGGGTAAGGAACCTGCGCGCCAGAGGGCGAGCAGAAGCGACCCAGTAGGTCTGCTATTGGTGAGCATAACCTAACCTTCATCTGTTCTCTAGATTTATGACAGAATAAAGGAAGTGATAACTTCTCTAATTGACTGGATGACGCGGATAGCTGTGCTTGCGATGGTGCTTGCGGTGACCGCCTGCACCACCGACCCCTCCGCTGAAGATTCCTCAGCGCCCCCAGCCGAGGGAACTCGCATCGTGGTGGACGTTGAAGGCACCGTGGTTGAAGTCCCTCAGACTCCGCAGCGGGTGGTCACACTCTCCGAGCCCACCCTGGACGGAGCATTGGCTCTGGGCGTGCAACCGATCGGCACAGTCACCGGCCGCGGTCAGTCCACCGTCCCCTCCTATTTGACTGAACACGCTGGAGACATCTCCTTATTGGGTGGAGTCGCCCAGCCGAACTTCGAGGCCATCGGAGCCGTGGAGCCTGATCTGATCCTGGTGGACGGTACCAGTGTGAACAACAACCCGGAGGTGATCACTGCCCTGCGCGCCATCGCCCCGGTGGTCTACACCGGGTACGCCGGCGGGGACTGGCAGCTGAACTTCCGGCACACCGCCGCGGCCCTCGGTATGGAAGATGAAGCCGAGAAGGTCATTTCAGGCTACGAGGCCCGGGCTGGGGAGATTGCCGCCGAACTCGAACCCCAGTATGGGGATAAGACCTTCAGCATCGTCCGCTGGCAGGGCGGCGGGGCCGCCACCATCCTCAAAGAGCTGCCTCCGGGTGCCGCACTCGAAGACCTTGGGCTGCAGCGCCCGCCCAGCCAGGATATGCGCGGCCGTGGCCACTCCAATCCGGTCTCCCTGGAGAACCTGGAGGAGATTGACGCCGACTACATGTTCTTCGGAACCCTCGGCGGCTCCAGTGTGGACAACCCGCAGGCAGGGGGATCCGCCAATGTGGACGACGCTTCCTCCGCGCTCCAGCTGGCTGTCGACACCCCGGGATTCACCCAGCTCGCCGCCTACCGTGCGGGCACCATCATCCCCGTGGACGGCTCCGCATGGACCTCCACAGGCGGTCCGTTGCTGATGACTCGCATCATTGAAGACGTCCGGGAGGAACTTCTGGAATGAGAACTTTCCTACCGCGGCGCCCGATCGCCGCACTGCTCACCGGACTGCTCCTCTCCCTCGTGGCAGCCGGCCCGGCCGCTGCCCAGCAGCAGGTCGAGGACACTCTTGGCAGCGGGGCGGCGCTCACCGGCCCGGTCGAGGTGGCCTATGGCGAGGATATTCGCATCTCCGGCACCGGCTATCTCACCCCCCAGGGAGAGCCCTCAGTGATGATAGTGCTGCTCGACGCCCGTTTCTCCGGAGACCCGGACACCGTGCACACCACCCGTGAGGTGATCAATCCGCTGACCGGCACCCCGGACGGAGATACCCGCCTGCACGCCATTGTGGAGGCAGACGCCGAGGGCAGCTGGGAGGCCGTGATCCCCTTCCCCACCGAGGAGAACTCCAATGCCGGCACTGAGGTGCCGGCCTGGGAGCCCGGCTCCACCCATGAGCTGCGTGTGCTCACCGGCACCTATCGCCCAGGCGACCACATCCGCAGCACATCGGTGGAGTTCACCATCACCGGGGAGGACGGGGCCGGTAAGGAGGAACCGGAGCCTGCCGAGCCCGAACCCAGTGACCCGGGGGAGCAGCCCGAGCCGCCGGCCAACCCCGGAGCCCCAGAGTGGCCGCACATCACCGTGGTGCATGACTCCGGTGCGGTGGCTTTCGTCGAACGCGATATCGGGACTGAGGCGGGCGGGACTCTTCGGATCAGGGGTGAAGGCTGGACCAACCAGGCCGGCACCAGCGGCTCCACTATTGCTGTGAAGCTGAACCGGTCGCAGACAGCCCAGTACACCAGGACCGGGGGCGACGTCGTCGTTCATCCCTCAGCTGGGGGAGATGACACTATCTGGGCGCTGCTGGCTCCGGAGAACCCCGAAAGCCACCGGTACGTCTTCCAGATCAGCAACGACGGATCCTTCGAGGTCCAGCTGCCGGCACCTGAGGATCTGGCTGCCGGCCAGTACCTGAGCGTCCTCTTCCAGTCCGGGCTCTTCCAGGACGGTGACGTCTCCCGGGCTGTCACCTCGCAGCCGCTGGTGGTCGGCGGTGAGCCCTTCGAGGGCGAAACCGGGATGGAGGAGGAACCGACCTGTGAATCCGCTGCTGCGGTGCCGAGCCTCGAGATTGGGAATCCGACAGTCGGTTTCGGGGAGACCCTGACTGTCCACGGCAGTGGCTGGTGCCACCCCGAGGCGAACCGGGGCGCCTCGGTTATCGCGATCAAGATCGATGAAGGCGCCTACTCCAGGCTGGACGACTCCCTGCACCAGAACCGCACCATCTGGTACATCGTCGACGACGCTGACCCGGCCACCGGAGACTTCACCGTCGAGATAGACCTTCCCGACGGCACCGCAGCCACTTCTGAGCCGGCACTGCCGGAGGGAGCCCATACACTGCGGCTGCTCACCGGTTCGCTGAAGCCAGGCGACGCCCCGCGGACCATACTCTCCGAGGAGTTCGTGATCGGCGAGTACCAACCGCTGGCACCTCCCGAGCCGCCTGAGTACCACGAGCACCTCACCGACTCGACCCAGGGCGCAGTCCGGATCAGCCGCTCCGCCCGGTACGTCGAGGTCGCCATTCCCGGTGCTGAGGACGGCGACTGGATCTACCTGATGGGTTTCGCCGAGGACGGCTCACCCCGCTATTGGTGGGGCGGCACCTGGTTCCAGGTAGCGGGTGAGCGGGTGCGTGCCCCGCTTGCGGAGACCACCATGCCGCTGCCTGAAGATTCGACCAAGCTTGCCGTACTCTCCGGAAACCAAGGCGAGCTGGGCCTGCTGCTGGGCTGGAAGTGGCTGGCGGGCGCCACTGTCCAGCAGCGCCCGGCCCCTGAGGTCACCGGCGATGGGTCCCACAGGGGCACAGACGGCACACAGCAGTCGCAAAGGTCAGAGAAAACAGCGAACAACCACAGCACCGGAGGCGATTCGGCCAATAGCAGCCAGCCCCGAGCCCAGCAGGGCGGGCTCGTGCAGAACCCGCAATACTCCAGCTACAGCCTCTGGGGCCAGCCGGTCCAGTATCAACAGTATTGGGTCCCAGAAGTGGAACAGGCCCCAGGCGCTCCAGCCCAGCAGCCTGAACCGCCACGCGAGACAGACCTGAACCAGGAGAACACCGGAGAGATCACCGTCTGGCTGGAGGACACTGAGCTTATCCTCGAGCTCGGCGAGACTGCCCCCGGCGACTGGGTCTTCCTCCACCTGTTTCCCGGTGCCCAGCCCCTGGGCTGGATCGAGGTGGACGATCACCACCGGGTCCGGCTCGAGGTGGCCGGTATGCCGCCCGGGGAGTACAGCTTCTCAGTCCAGGACCGAGAGGGGGAACTGATCGCCTGGGCTGAGCTGATCAGCCCACAGGACGAGGAGCCGGCCGCTGAGACCGTCGCGCTTCCGCACACGCCTCCGGCAGAGCCGCAGCAGCCCCAAGCAGTCCCCGCCTCATCCTCAGGCGGGCTCCTGGGTCATGCCGACTGGGTGCTGATCGCCCTGGGAGCTGGTGCCCTCTTCGGCGTGGCACTGGCCATGCTCATCACCACCCGACGATCCGCTGTCGCTGAAGGAGCCATACCGTGAGAACAGCACTGCGCAGAACCTGGGCTGGACTGGCCGCCCTGATACTCGCCGTCCTGATCACCGCTGTGCCTGCCCACGCGATCCCGCCCGATGGCGCCGGCCCGGACACTCCCGGCACGGCTTCCACCACCAGCCCCACCTCCGGACTGCGCCCCGGGGACACTTTGAACTTCACCGTGCACGGTTTCCCCGCCGGGGAAACCCTCTACATCAAGATCGACGATGGGCTGAACTGCTCTCAGGCGGCCGTGCACGGTGCCTGTGTCTACCATCAGCAGGCAATCCCGGCCTCAGGAACGGTCAGCGGCTCCATCGTGCTGCCCCATGACATCACTCCGGGCCAGCACTGGCTGCGCTTCCTCGCCTCTGAGGAAATGCGCGATGGCAGCGGCAATGTTATCGGCACCCAAGGCTACACACTGCGTGGACAGAGCTTCACGGTAGCTTCCCGATCAACCGACAGCGGCTCGCAGAACTCATCCGGATCACCCAGCACAGGCGAAAGCTCCACCAGCTCAGGATCGGGAACAGGCCACAGCAATTCGACGAACAGCCAAACCGGCGGTTCCAACCGTGCACAGCCTGAGACCAACACCGCAGTGCTGCCACCCGCAGGGCAGCAGCCTGGAGACTCTGTCCAGCCCGGGGCCGAGACGGGACCGGTAGAGACCGGAGAGGGACTCTCTGCCGGTGAGGTGATCACCGTGGACTGGTCCCAGTATGAGTCTGAGGATCTCGCAGATGGACTCCAGGAGGACGATGCCGCAGCTGAGCAGGCAGCTGAGGAGGCCAGACAGTTCCTAGCCGATAATCAGCGGGACATCTCAGACTCAGAGTCACCGGACCAAGCCGCTCAGGATGGCACTGTAGCCGCCGCTACGGGTCCGGGCGGGTTCCCCTGGATCGGCATAGTGGTGCTGATAGTGCTGCTGGCTGCCAGCGGAATGATCGTGGCGACCATGGCGCGGCGGCGCCGTACAGTCGCATGATCACAGCCGGTCGCACACTGTGGCTGGCCTTCGCTCTGATCAGTTCTCTGCTGCTTTGCGCGCTGAGCATCTCTGTGGGCTCCCGCAGCATCGGGCTCACTGAGGTGTGGCAGGTGCTGCTGCACCCCCAGGAGACCACTGAGGGCGTTGTCGTCATGCAGCTGCGGGTGCCGCGCACGGTGATTGCAGTGGTCGTCGGCGCCGCCCTGGCAGTTGCCGGTGTGCTCATGCAGTCCCTGACCCGCAACCCACTGGCGGACCCGGGGATCCTGGGCATCAACGCAGGGGCCTCATTGGCTGTGGTGATGGCGGTAGCCATCACCGGCATCGCCTCGATCACGTTCTATCTCTGGTTCGCGTTCCTCGGTGCAGCAGCTGCGGCAGTGGGCGTCTATCTGCTGGGCAGTGTCGGGCGGCAGTCCGCCACCCCCGCCAGATTGGCCTTGGCTGGGGTGGCGATCACCGCAGCGCTGAGCGCCCTGGTGCAGACCATCATCCTCACCAATCAGGAGGCGTTCAATGAGTTCCGGTTCTGGACAGCAGGCTCCCTGGAGGGGCGCGGTCTGGACATCACTGCCGTGGTGGCACCGTTCATCGCAGCAGGAGCGCTGTGTGCGCTGGCACTGGCACCGACGTTGAACGCGTTGGCTCTGGGCGATGAGACCGGTGCTGCCCTGGGTGTTCGGATCAGACGGACCAGGGCACTTACCTTCTTGGCGGTTACCCTGCTGTGCGGTGCGGGCACTGCCGCGGTGGGGCCGATCGCCTTCGTCGGCCTGGGCATCCCCTACTTAGCGCGGGCGGCCGTAGGCCCTGATCTGCGCTGGGCGGTGCCGATGTGCCTGCTGCTGGGCCCAGCCATGCTCCTGGCCGCGGATATCTTCGGGCGGGTGATCATCACCCCACAGGAGGTGCAGGCCGGCATCATCACTGCGCTCTTCGGCGCCCCGGTCTTCATCGCTATTGTCCGCCGCCGCAGGATCGAAGCGGTATGAGCGGCCATATCGTTCTGCGCGCCCGCGGGTGGTCACTGGTGTATGAGCGGCGGACGCTGCTGGTTGGCGTTGCCATGCTGCTGGTTTGTGCCGCACTGAGTGTGGCCGGTCTGCTGTTCGGCGACTATCCGTTGACCGTCTCAGAGGTGATCGGCTACCTCCTGGGTGACACCACGGATCAGCTGGCCGGCTTCTTCGTACGTGAGCAGCGTCTGCCCCGAGTGCTGCTGGCCGTGCTGGTCGGCGCTGCCCTCGGCATCTCCGGGCAGATCTTTCAGGCACTGTCGCAGAACCCGCTGGGCAGTCCCGATATCATCGGCTTCACCACAGGTTCGGCCACCGGGGCGGTAGTCCAGATCATCATCTTCGACACCGGCCCCGCAGGAGCAGCGGCCGGAGCGCTGCTGGGCGGTCTCACCACAGCGTTGGTGATCTACCTGCTCGCCTACCGGAGCGGGGTATCCGGCCTACGCCTAGTACTGGTCGGCATTGGCATCGGACTGATGCTCGGTGCACTGAACACTCTCCTGGTGGCCCGAGCAGCACTCACTACCGCGCAGACCGCCGCCCAATGGCTGGCCGGCTCGCTCAACGCCACCACCTGGCATCAGGTGCTGCTGGTGGTCGCCGCCCTGGCCCTGCTGATGCCCGGCGTGCTGCTGCGCGCCCGAGTCCTGACCGTGATGAACCTTGGCGACGATACCGCCGCCGGCCTCGGCGTCAGGGTTGAGCGGCAGCGGCTGATCCTGGTGGTCTGCGGGGTGGCACTGGTCGCCGTGGCCACCGCAGCCTGCGGTCCGATCGCTTTTATCGCGCTGGCCGCCCCGCAGCTGGCCCGCCGCCTCACCCGCTCCAACCAGGCTGGGTTCCTGCCCGCCGCGTTGATGGGCGCCTGCCTGGTGCTCGGCAGCGACATCCTCGCCCAGCGGCTCTTCGCACCTACCCAGCTGGCCGTAGGGGTAGTCTCCGGCACCCTAGGTGGCCTCTACCTCATCTGTCTGCTCGCCCTCGAAAGGAGAAAGCTCTGACCCCCGCCCAGCGCCCGCCCAAGATTCCCCGCCCAGTGCCGGTCCCACGTATCCCGGTCCCACGGCTGCCGCGCGATTTTCGCTCGCGCCCCTGGCCCTTGGTCACCGAGGAGCACGCCGGCACGGCCACCGTGACCTTCCTCTGCGAGTCACGGCAGGCCACCAGCGTACTGTTGTTCGCCAATCGGCTCACCGACGAACGGAACATCGGCTGCAGTGAGATGGAATACCTCGGCGACGGCCTCTGGGGGCTCAGCTACCGGATGGAGACCGACTGGCGGGCCAGTTATGGGTTCCTGCAGCACACCGGATGCGGGGTGCCCCCTTGGCGGGACGACTCCGACCAGCGAAGCCTGCGTGCTCTGCTGGACACCGGCAATACCGACCCGCGCAACCCGCTGACCTGTCCCAACTCCACCGGCCGGCTCTTCTCCGTGGTGGAACTTTCTGATGCCCCGCCCCAGCCCTTCCGCCTTGTGCAGCACCAGGACGACGGCGTCCCCACACCCAGCGAGCACCGGATCCCCACTTCCAGCGGCCCCAGGACTGTCTGGGCACATCCGGTGGGATCCCCGGGAGAGGGATCCCCACTGGTGCTGGTTCTGGATGGGGACACCTGGCTGCACCACCACCGGATGCAGCTCAGCCTCAACGCAGCCCACCAGGCTGGCGTGATCCCTGCGTCATGGGTGTTATTCGTCAGTTCCGGGAGCAAGGCCCAGCGATGGCAGTACCTGGGGCACCGCGATGGCGCCTCGGCAGAGCTGGCCACCGGTATCCTGCCGTGGGCCCAGCATCAGCTGGGCGCAGGTCTGGGGCCTGCCTCCACCTTAGCCACTGGGCACAGCTTGGGCGGGATCTCCGCACTCTGGGCCCTTGCCCGGCATCCGGAGCGGATCGGTGCAGCTCTGGCCCAGTCACCTTCGTTGTGGACCGACCAGGACAGCGCCCTTGCCTCCGTCCTGCGTCAGTGCGTCGGCAGGATCCGTCTGGAGGTCGGCCGGCAGGAGTGGGCCATGGTGGGTCAGGTACGGCAGCTTGCCCAGACCCTGCAGGATGCGTATGTGGCGGTGGAGTACGTTGAATTCAACGGCGGCCACGATTACGCCTGCTGGCGCGGAGGCCTCATCGAGGGAATCGCGGCGCTGCTTCCTCCCGAGTGAGGCTGCGCAACTGGGCGAGCTCCCCGCGCAGCTGCGGATCCTCCGGCACCAGATCTCGGTCCACATGGAAGGCCGCGGCATGTGCCGCTGCAGCCACGTCCTGTTCTGCCACTGCCCGGTAGAGCGCCAGATGATCCTCATGGCGTAGTTCGGCAGAGACCCCGTGTACGATCTGCCCGGCACTCTTGATCTGCCGCAGTGCAGCCATCACTCCAGCGTAGAGCCCGGTCATCAGCTCATTGCCGGCAGCTTCGAAGATCAGCACATGGAACTCCCCCGGAGTCTGGCCGCGTTCCACGTAGGCAGGGGAGTCGGCGGCGTCGTCCTCTCCTATGCTCAATGCAGTCCGCAGGGCCTGCAGCTGTTCCTCGCCGCGGTGGGCCGAAGCCAGCTGGGCCGCCTCAATCTCCAGGGCGCGCCGGTAGCCCAGTACCTCTTCCACCGGGTAATAGCTCACATAGTCGGCCAGCACCGAGTTCACCGGGATGCGGGAGCGGACAAAGGTGCCGATCCCGGGCATGGTCTCCAGCATCCCCTGGTTGACCAGCGACCGGACAGCCTCACGGACCGTGGACTTGCCGACCCCCAGAGCCTCCATCAGCTGGGCCTCAGTGGGTATACGGGAGTTCACCGGCCAGTCACCTGAGGCGATCCTGCGCCGCAGGTAATCATGGGCGCGTCGGGCGATGTCCGAGCCTCCCCGATGCATTGGCACGATCAACTCCTTGGGCTGTCTGAACGAATGCAGTCCAGTCTAGAGTGCCAGATGAAGGGGTAGACCACCTCACAGCAGACTCGATGTTCCTAGCGGTGAGCAACCTCAAAATAGACCGGAGTTCTGCAGGCCCTCCACAGCGTTGAGACCCAGGAACAGGCCAAGCAGGAACAGGATCAGCGCGATCGTTCCGTTGGTGTGCCGGCTCAGGAAGCCTTCCAGCCTGGCCAAGGGGCGCTCCAGCAACCGATGAGCCACCATTCTGCCCATAAGCAGCACCAATGCTGGGGCTATCATCACCGCACAGTAGAACAGGATCATCAGCGCCGATCCCGGCAACTCAGGGGCAGTGGCAGCCACCAGCCCGATACCTGCCAAATATGGAATCAGGGTGGCAATCTCCAGCCCCACCGCGGCCAGGGCCAGTGCCAGAAGAGGCCCGAGGCCGCCACCAGCACCCTCACCCACCGCCCGGCTGCGGAACCGGCTCACCCGGTCCGCAGCACTGCGCCCAGCCTCCCGTTGACGTTTCTTCGCCTTCCCCGCCTCTGTCCAGGGGTCCAGCCGAAGGCTGTACCAGATCAGCCCCGCAGCCAGCGCCGCCTGTCCGATGAGGAAGAGCTCAGACTCGCTCGCAGCGCTGAACCAGGAGAGCAGCTGATCGCCGAAGAGCACCAGCCCCGCCAGCAGCACCATACCGATCACCGCATAGGCGCCGGCCACCACACCCAGATAGACCATCACGCGTCCGGCCCGCAGTCGTCCGGGGGCCATCAGCAGCCAGACCGGGATCAGCAGGGTGCCGAAGCTGGTGGAGTCAATCAGCGCCAGCACCGTCAGAATCCCCAGCAGAGCCCAGGAGCCGTCCAAGTCATCGCCGAGCCAGTCGGCGGCAAAATCTGTGCTGCCTGCAGTCAGCAGTCCAGCCATATCCAGTCCAGTCATACCCTGATCCTCAGGCCCGGCTGCGGCACAGCGCATCGGCCAAAGGATGGAAACCGCCTCGCCGTGCAACACCGCATCTGCCACCTTCGACGGAGGACTCAGTGCGCAGGACTGTGGTCGAATAGCGGTGTGCACCGCAATCACCGCGCCCACCTGCAGACCGCTGCCTACCTTGTGCTCGGAGTGGTGGCCGTGCTCGCCGGCTGGGCCGGGCCCACCGACCTGCCCTGGTGGGATCACCTGCCCTGGCAGCCCCAGACCTGGTGGCACCTGATCACTCTGGCTGCCATGGGGGCGGTCATGCTGCTGAAGGTACACCGCCCCACCCTCGCACTGCTGCTCGGCGGGGTATGTGTCGCCGCCGACTTCAGCTTCGGCATCAGCATCGGACTGCTCCTGTGCCTGACCGATCTCATCTACAACCACGGAATTCGCGCCGGGGCCGGTCAGAACCGAGTGGCACAAACAACGTTGACCTGGCTGGTTGCAGCTCTAACCCTTACCGCCGCAGTGATGGGCACAGCCCAGTCTGTGATCAATGTGCTGCTGCTGAGCATCGCCGTTCTGATGGTCCCCCTCTGGTGGGCGGCCGAGGTGCGACGCGGCTATCCGGCGTTCGTGGAGGACCGGGTCCGCCAGCGGCTGGAGCAGGAGCGTCATGCTGAGTTGCTGGCTGAGCAGGAGCGCAGACGCGTTGCCGCAGTGGAACAGGAGCGGCGCCGAATGGCCCGCGAGCTGCACGACGTGGTCTCCTCCCAAGTGGCGTCGATCGCCCTGACCTCAGGTGCGGTGCTGAACTCTGATCCGGATCCGGAGCGGGACCGCCGGGCGCTGCAGACAATCCGCGAGACCAGTGTCAGCGCCATGGGTCAGCTGCGCCAGATGGTCCAGATCCTGCGCAGCCAGGGACAGGAGAACAACGACGCCGCGGCCGAACTGCTCACCGCCACCACCTGGGAGCAGGTGCTCACCCAGGCGCGCGGGCAGGGGCTCGAGGTGGAGAGTCACGGTGAGCCGCCCCAGGACCTGGACCTCGCTGTGCGGACCGTGCTGTTGCGCATCCTCCAGGAGGCCCTGACCAACGCCTATCGGCATGGTGCCGGGCCGGCGGTGGTGCGGCTGCGCACTGTACGTCGGCACCTGGTGCTCACCGTGGAGTCGGGACTGCGCAGTCAGGATGTGACGCCGGAGGTGGAGGGAACCGGGACGGGGCTGATCGCAATGGAAGAGCGAGCTCAGAGCATCGGCGGCAGAGTCTCTGCGGGTGAGGATCAGGGACGGTGGCGGATCCAGGCTGAGCTTCCGCTCAGCAGCAGGGTGACAGTGCAGGAGGGGACAGAGTGAGCAGTGAGCACAAACTCGCCGCAGCAGTCGCACCGATTACGGTGCTGCTGGCTGATGACCATTCCAGTGTGCGGACGGGGCTGCGGCTGCTGCTGGAGACCGCGGAGGGGATTGAGGTGGTCGGTGAGGCCTCCGACGGTGAATCCGCGGTGAAGCAGGTGCGCGCCCTGTGGCCCGATGTGGTGCTGATGGATGCGCGGATGCCGGGCACTGATGGAATCGCCGCCACGCGTCGGATCACTGCGGAGACGGACACCGAGGTGCTGATGCTGACCACTTTCGATCTTGACGAGGTGGTCTTTGGTGCTCTGCGCGCCGGTGCGGCAGGGTTCCTGCTGAAGTCAGCAGAGCCCCGCGACCTCATTGCTGCGATCCGGCGGGTGGCCGCCGGGGACGGCGTGGTCGCCGCTGGGGTGACCCGCAGATTGCTGGACGCCTTCGTCAGCGGTGAATCCGCTCAGGTGGCAGAGGAGCAGCCGGTCCCCGACAAGCGTCTGGCCCAGCTCACTCCGCGCGAACAGGAAGTACTGGCCACCTTGGGGCGAGGCCTGGGCAACGCCCAGATCGCCGCAGAGCTGTTCATCAGTGAGGCCACAGTGAAGTCGCATGTCTCCAGCCTGCTGGCCAAGCTGCACCTGACCTCCCGCATGCAGGCCGCAGTACTCGCCCGCGAGACTGGTTTGGTGCCATGACAGCGATGCCTTGAGGATCAACGCCGGATATGGGTCGGCTGGGCTGTCGGCAGCCTGATGCTCAGACTCGCGATGGTGGTGTCTCGTTCCGTCGGTCGATACTAAGAGTGGCGACGAGGTCTTCATGGAGTTGAAACCAGACTCGGTGGCAGGAGTCCACGTCGGTCTTATCGATCCAGTCGGGTTCCCCGCACTTGGCCTTGTCCAGTGCTGATTCATACCGAGCAATGTAGTCGTTGAATCTCGCCAGAACGGCAGAAAGACGTTTGGTCAACGGTGCGAGGTCTCTACCGAGTGCTGTGAGTTCTTCGAGAACGCGCCCATCCCACGCGCGGTCGGTATGGTCGTTGGGAGCAAACTGGTCTGTTGCGGTTGGCCTGATTTGCCAGTTGGTGACAGCGCGGAGCAGGCGAGCGTTGAGGGGGCGGAAATCGCGGTAGACAGCAGCGACCACGCCTTGGGGGTCGGCGTACAAGCGTTCTGCCGCGAGCTGGCGCTCGTTCTCCGTCTTGCCCGAATCGGTGAGCGTCCAGCCGTCGAGTTCGGCGAATCCGACATGCTGTACCCAGCCTGCACGCTCAGCCTCACTCAGCATTCGCAGTGCCTCGACATGGCTGACCCCGGCACGTTCGGCAACCGCCGTACTGTCTGCGAATCCCAGCAGGCGTACTGCGTGCAGCACGAGCAGCTCCGGCACGGATTGGTGAATCATGCTCGCTTGTCCTGCCTGGCGCTGAGCCGGTTGACGTACTGCTGGCAAGCCTGCGGGGAGCGGAACCCCATTGCCTCAGCAATCTGCGCCCAGGTCAGCCCGTCGTTTCGAGCTGCGAAGAGTAGACCGATCTCCACGGTCTCGACCTCCGCGCGAGCTGCCGGGAGCAGCGAAAGCGCCCCTAAGAGTTCATCCTGGGTCAGCTCAGATGAACACCAAAGCGCGTACTGCGTCAGATCGACCGCCGAGGGCGGCATCGGTTCAGGTCGCCACGGCCGCGGTTCTAACTGGTCCGCGCCCTTATCGAGAAGCCGGTCTTGGGCGTCGCGCTCACGCTGGCCCTGCGCGTGGTCGGAGCTGCCGGGTCGTTCGAGGTCGTACTTGCGTGCCATACCGACCATCCTGCTACTATCAACATAATATTGTCAATATTTTGTTGATGGATGGTGTGATGCTATTACCCCTCTCCAAAGTGACCCGCGCCAACGCGGGCAGCAAGGCGACCATGCTTGGGGCGCTGCGGCACGAAGGGTTGCCGGTGCCCGACGGGTTCGTCGTGCCCGATGACTACGGGCCCTCTGGCTCCGCGGTCGAGAGTTCCTTGCGCGATGCGGTGGCCGGTGAGCTTGCACGGTGGGGCGATCCGGTGGTGGCGGTGCGTTCCTCGGCGGCGAGCGAGGATGGCACCGGCGCTTCGGCAGCGGGACAGTACCAGAGCATCATCGGCGTTCGAGGAACAGTTGAGGTGTGCCAGGCGATCACGGCGTGTCGGGAGTCAGCTCAAGCGGCACACGTGGTGGATTACTGGACTTGGCTGGGAACTGAGGACTCGCCTCCGGCAGCGGGGATGGCGGTGCTCGTGCAGCCGGTGGTCGAGGCTGAGGTCTCGGGGGTGATGTTCACGCCCCAGCAGTCTGGAATGTCGACGCGGATCGAAGCCTCCTGGGGCTTGGGCTTGTCGGTAGTGGGGGGAACCATCACGCCCGACACCTACCAGGTCGCAGCAGACGGCACCATCGGCTGCTCGGTCGGCAGCAAGCGGACACGGATCGACTTGGATCATGAGCGCGGCGGTGTCATCACCAGCACCGTCAGTCCAGATCAGCAATATGCTCGCGTCCTGGACGATGCCACGGTCACGGCTCTGGCCGACCTCGGAGATCGGATCGCGAGGCTGCTCAGCGGACCTCAAGATGTCGAGTGGGCGGTCGCAGGCGGCACCATGTGGATTCTGCAAGCACGCCCCATCACCGCGGCACTTCCTGCCAGAAAGGTTCCCAGCTCGCTCGAATCGGTCGAGGCTCTGAGCGGCACTGCTGCTTCCCACGGAACGGTCACCGCGGCGGCAAGGATCGTGCGTGGCCCCTCAGACTTCGACTCCGTCCACCGGGGCGAGATTGTGGTCTGCCCCTATACCGATCCGGCATGGACGCCCCTGTTCGCCGTTGCCTCCGGGGTCGTCACCGAGACCGGCGGCGCGCTCTCGCATGCCGCGATCGTCGCCCGCGAATACGGCATTCCCGCCGTACTAGGCGTCACCGGTGCCACTGCCCGTATAAGGAACGGCGCCCGGATCACGCTGAACGGAGCAGCCGGAACCATCAGCGTCCTCTAATCCAAACCCTTGCCCCGGGAGAAAGGAGAGCAGGAGCATCGCCAGGGTGCTCCTATCACGCTCATGGCCACTAGGTACCTCTACATCGCCCGCCACGGCGACGCCGATGCATTCGGCAACCTCACCGACACCGGACGCGAACAAGCCCGCCTGCTCGGTCAGCGCTTGGCCAAAATCCCGATAGATGCCGTATGGCATTCGCCGCTGCCCAGAGCTGCTGACAGCGCCCGGGAACTCAACATCTTCCTCACCGGCAGCGCTCCTGTAGGCGAAGCGGCCGAGCTGATCGACCATGTGCCCTACGTGCCGAAGCCGGAGGAGACCCCGCTGTCATGGGTGCCGTTCTTCGACGGATACGACGCCGACGAGGCCGAAACGGGACACAGGATCGCCCAAAGCCTCACCGCAAGATTCACCACGCCACCCGAGGGCGACGACGACGTACACGAAGTGCTCATCACCCACGCCTACCCGATTGCATGGCTGATCCGCCACGCTCTGGACGCCCCGGCTGTACAGTGGCTCGGACTCAGCAGCGCCAACGCCGCCCTGACCGTGATTGAGAACCGACCCGGACTGCCACCTAGCATCGTCATGTTCAACGAGATGAGCCACTTGCGCTCCGACCTGCAGTGGACGGGGTTTCCGAAGACACTGCGCCCCTGAACCTGATTGAGAGGTAAGGAGATTCGAGTGCATGAGTACGTGATCGAGGCTGGCCGGTGAGGGTGGGAACACCCCCGTCGATCGGTGGTATATGACTGGGTGCGGTTGGTGTTTCTTGACTCCTGGGCACTGTCCAGGCTCTCTCGCGACGATCCTGGCTCACCGTTCAAGGACGATGGTAAGAGGCTCCTGGTCTCAGGCGGAGGGTCATTATGCGGCTGGATTGTCACGGAAAACCGTCGCGAGGAGACGGTCCAGGGCTGCGTGTGACTGCTCTCGAGCCGCCGGGGAGTTTTCGTGCTGCGCGGTCCACAGGGCGGCTTCGTTCATCGCGCCGGAGAGCTGTGCGGTCATCGCGTCGAGAAGCTCCTCAGAGACGCCAACCTCACGGAGCGCCTCACGCAGGTGTGCTGCTGAGTTCTCTGCGTCGAGTCGGCGCCATTCCTGCCAGCCGATCACCGAGGGGGCATCGATGAGCAGGATGCGCACAACCGGGGCAGCAGTGATCGCATCAAGGAACGCATGCGACCCCGCTTTCAGTTGATCAGTCGGGTCTGTTCCGGCTTCCTCTGCCGCTTCGATGACGACTTCGGCGACGTATGTCTGAAGCCGGTCGGCGACTGCGCGGAACAGTCCCGTCTTGTTCCGGTAGTGGTGATAGACCGCTCCCCGAGTGACACCGGAAGCCTGGGCAACATCGTCGAGTGAGACCTCAGCGAAACCACGAGAGGCGAATAGATCAGTGGCCGAGTCGAGAACCTGCAGGGCGGTCTGAGCGGCAGCGGCCGCAGAGGCGCGAGGCATAAGCACTTCCTTTACGTACATAAAGTATGTATTCTGCTCTTGTTAGATACACAGTGTATGTAAAGGAGAGGTCAATGTCTGTCACCAGCTTCTATCCGGTCCTCATGTCACGTGATGTCGAGACCGCTGCGGCCTTCTACCAGAAGGCGCTCGGCTTCGAGGCTGTCTACGAGACCGACTGGTATGTCAGCTTGCGCCTGGGCGTGTTCGAGCTGGCAATCCTGGCTCATGATCACGCTACGGTACCGGAGGGATACCGGGCGCTACCCCGCGGAGTGATCGTGAACCTCGAAGTCGACGACGTTGACGCGGTCCACCACCGTCTGACCGGCGAGGCCGGATTGGAGCCGGTCCTGACTCTGCGTGACGAAGATTTTGGTCAGCGGCACTTCATCGTCGCTGCACCAGACGGGGTTCTGCTTGATGTTATCCAGCCGATCCCGGCCAGTGCCGAATACGCAGACTCATACACCGGCGGTTGATCTGTCTGCGGGGATGCAGCGCGCTGGACCCAATATCCGCCAGGTTCAGGCACTCGATTGGCCACGGGGTCAGGAGACCGTCCGAGATCCTCAGCCGCTGCCGCTGTGGTATGCGCCTATGGCATCCTCAGCATGGGCATATCTGCCCTAAGCTGCCGCGGTCATGGCCGCTGCGCGAGGATGGCAGAGAACTTGTGCTGATAATGGATTGCTCGCACTGGGAGACTGTGACAACGTAGGTGCATGCAAAGATCGATCAGGGCGCACCTAGACATCACCGTTGAGGACGCTGCTGATTTTGTCTTCATAGTCTCAGCGGCCCTGACGGGCTCTGCAGCCGACCGTCTGGTCGACGAAACACTGACCGTGTCCCACAGCAGCGTCGCCCTCGAGGTCTCTGAGCTCCAGGACCTCCACGGAACCCGCATGCACTGCGTTTCCGCACCTACCGGCCAGCTGACTGTCGACTACCGGGCAACTGTCTCAGGCAAGACCGAACCCGGTCCGGTCGATCCAGCAGACCTGGTGCGGTACCGCAGGCCGAGCCGCTACTGCCAATCCGATGAGCTGGCTCCTACAGCGCACTACGAGTTCCAGGGCCTGAGTGGACTGGCCGCGATTGATGCCGTCGAATCCTGGGTCCATTCGCAGCTGTTCTACGTGCCAGGCTCCAGCGATCCCACCGATGGCGCTGTTGAGACTCTGCTCGCCCGCGAGGGAGTCTGCCGGGACTATGCCCACCTGGTGATCGCCCTGCTTCGGGCACTGGATGTGCCGGCCCGTCTGGCCGCAGTCTACGCACCAGGGCTTTCCCCCATGGACTTCCATGCCGTGGTGGAGGCGTACGCAGAAGGAAGCTGGCATGTGGTGGACGCCACGCGTCTGGCGCCGAGGAAGTCAATGGTCCGCATCGCGACCGGCCGTGATGCGGCGGACACTGCCTTTATGACCTCAGCAGAAGGGAAGCAAACCCTGAACAGCATCGAGGTGACCGCAGTCGCAGAGCAGCTCCCTGACGAGAACCACGCTGAGCGTGTTCAGCTGGTATAGCCGCTTCGGGCGCATGAATCGTTCGGCACCGAGCGGCACACGACATTGAGAGGCAAATACGGCAGGACATTCAGCTGGCTCCGCATCCTGATCCCGGCCCTGGGAGTGCTGATCTGGCTGGGACTGACCGCTGTGGGCGGACAGACTTTCGGCAAGCTCTCAGAGGTCGTCTCCAACGAACAGGTCACCTTCCTCCCCGCTGAGGCAGAGTCGACCCGGGCGCTGGAGCTGGGACGCCAGTTCTCCGACGACGACGCCGTCCCCGCCACGGTCATCGCAGAAGCCTCCGCAGGCGAGATCGGCGAACAGCAGATGAGCGCACTGGAAGACACCGTGGAGGTGATCGCTGGACTCGACGGGGTCCTCCAGGCGCTGCCGCCGCAGGTCTCCGAGGACGGTGCGGCAGTGCAGATACTGGTCCTGCTTCAGGAGCAGGCGGTCGAAGAGGGAGCAGTCGGCGGTCTGCGCACCACTGTGGACCAGCAACTTCCCGAAGCCGAATGGACAGCTCATGTGACCGGGCCGGCCGCGCTCTCGGACGACTTCTCCGAAGCATTCGCAGGCATCGACGGACTGCTGCTGATCGTTGCAGTGGTCACCGTCTTCATCATCCTGGTCCTGGTGTACCGATCGGTGCTGCTGCCGTTGCTGGTGCTGCTCTCCTCGGTGGGTGCGCTCTGCGCCTCCATCATCGTCGTCTTCCAGATGGCGCGCATGGACTGGATCCAGCTCAACGGCCAGGCGCAAGGGATTCTGTCCATCCTGGTGATCGGGGCCGCCACCAACTACTCCCTGCTGCTGGTGGCCCGCTACCGCGAGGAACTGCTGAATCAGGAGGACCGGTTCTCCGCGCTCTGGCTTGCCTGGCGGCGCTCGCTGCCGCCGATCCTGGCCTCCGGCGGCACCGTGGCGGTGGCGCTGCTGTGCCTGCTGGTCTCCGACCTGAACTCCAACCGCGCCCTGGGCCCGGTGGCCAGTACCGGGATCGTCTTCGCCATGATCACCACTCTGACCTTTCTGCCTGCAATGCTCGCGCTGCTGGGCCGGCCGGCTTTCTGGCCGAAGATTCCCCGAGCAGTCAGCCGGGTCCCCGCCGCTGAGCAGGGTAGGCGCCAGCGGCGGATCAGCCGTGAACGTGCCGGTCTCTGGCCAGCTGTGGCAGCCAAGGTGCGCCGCAGCCCACGGCCGATCTGGATGGTGGTTACCGCACTGCTGCTGATCTGCTCCGCAGGGGTGCTCGGTCTGAAAGCTGAGGGGGTCGCGCAGTCTGACCTGGTGCTGGGCGAAACGGATGTGAAAGCCGGCCAAGAGATGCTGGAACGGCACTTCGACGCCGGATCCGGTGCGCCGGCGTCGGTCTATGTCCCAGCGGAGGAGACCGAACAGGCTTTGGAGATCGTAGACGGCCTCGACGGCGTCGGCAGCGTCTATGCGGTCTCGGAGGACGGGTCTCCCGCCCAGTCGCTTCAGGAGGCAGCAGAGGCGGAGGGCTATGTGCAGCTGTCGGCCACACTCACCGACGCGGCGGACTCCCTGGCTGCGGAGAGCACAGTGCTCGAACTCCGGCAGCAGCTGGCCGAACTGGAGGCAGAGACACTGGTGGGCGGGACCTCTGCCATCCAGCTGGACACCAACCAGACCGCTCAGCGGGACCTGATGACGATCATTCCCCTGATCCTGGCGGTGATCCTGGTCTTCCTCGTCGTGCTGCTGCGCGCGCTCACCGCCCCGCTGGTGCTGCTGGTCACCACCGTGGTGTCCTTTCTGGCGGCGCTGGGGATCTCGGCACTGGTCTTCAACCACCTCTTCCAGTTCCCGGGGGCTGACCCGACCGTACCGCTGTTCGGCTTTGTGTTCCTCACCGCCCTGGGGGTGGACTACAACATCTTCCTGGCCACCCGGGCACGTGAGGAGACCCCTGCCCGCGGTGCAGGAGAAGGTCTCCTGCACTCCCTGGTGGTCACCGGGGGAGTCATCACCAGCGCAGGGATAGTGCTGGCGGCCACCTTCGCCGCCCTGGCCGTACTTCCGCTGATGTTCATGGTCCAGCTGGCGTTCCTGGTGGCGGTCGGGGTGCTGATCGATACCTTTGTGGTCCGCACCCTGCAGGTCCCGGCGATAGGGGTCGACCTGGGCAGAAGGTTCTGGTGGCCCTCTCAAGTTGGTCAACGCCCAAAGACTGCCGAAGGCGCCGAGCCTTAGGGCCGTTCCCAGGCCTCCACGGCGCCAGGCACGGGCCTGAACAGCGGGTGTACCGGTACAGGCTGCTCCGGTGCGGAAGCGCCTGCGTGCAGCTGCGGGGAACGCTCCGCGAGTTTGGCCTGCAGATGCTTCCACTCGAACTCGAGCTGCCCGGTGGTCACCTCGATCTGCATCAGCCCACTCTCTTCCCGCGGCACAGCGTCGGCGATGCGGCCGGCGTCGAACCGGTAGCCGCGACTGAGGCTCTCCTGGTGCAGGGTGCTGAGGTAGGAGGCGATGGCGGCCGCCGGTTCCGGATGCGCCTGAAACCTCTCAAGCTGGGGATGCCGGGTGTATCCGCGGGTGCGTCCGAGCAGCACCGCCTGGGCCAGCAGCGCCTCTCGCCAGCAGGCGACCAAGCCCTGCCGGTCCAGGACAGAAGGGTGCAGCGACCAGAGTCTCATCCTTAGGGAGCCACCCCCGCGGCGGCGGGACGGAAGCCCAGCCGAACGTTCTCGCAGCAGCCAGGCCGGCAGACGTCGTACCAGGGACCCAACCGGGTCAGGCGCGGGCGCTCCTGGGCGACAACGGCCTGGATACGCTCCTGGATCAGGTCTACCAGACCAGCGACGAAAGTCGGGTGGATACCTGGGGTGGGGGTTCGTGCAGCTCTCAGGCCGGCCTCCTCGGCTGCTTCCATCGCCTCATTGTCCAGATCCCACAGCACCTCCATATGATCGCTGAGGAATCCCAGCGGAACAAGGGCGACCGCCTTGACTCCCTGGTCTGGAAGCTCCGCGATCGAATCGCACACATCGGGTTCCAGCCACGGCTGAGTGGGCGGACCCGACCGGGACTGGTAGACCAGCTCCCATGCTGTGCCGGGCTGGGCCGCCGACTCCGCCGCCAGCTGCTCCATGATCTTTGCCCCCACGGCCAGATGCTGGGCCGCATAGGCACCGCCCTCTCCGAAGTGCTGGTCACCAGGGCCTGAACGCTCCGCATCCGCGGTGGGGATGCTGTGGGTGCAGAACAGCACACGGATCTCTTCGGGAGCGAACCCCTCTGCGGCGAACTCCCGCAAGGCCGCTGCCAGGCCCTCGGCGAAAGGCTGCACGAACCCCGGAGCGTCGAAGAACTGGCGCACCTTGTCGATGCGCACCACGCCGGCCAGGCCAGTATTGATCAGCGCCCTGGCAAAGTCCTCACGGTACTGGCGGCAGCTGGAGTACGAACTGTACGCACTGGTGGCCACCGCAAGCAGGCGATTATGCCCGTTGGCAGCGGCCTCCTGCACAGCATCCTCCATATAGGGGTCCCAGTTGCGATTCCCCCAGTAGACCGGCAGGGTCATCCCTCTGCTGTGAAGCTCCTGCACCAGGGCTTCGCGCAGCTGACGGTTGTGCTCGTTGATGGGACTCACACCTCCGAAATGCCGGTAGTGCTGGGCGACCTCTTCCAGCCTCGCATCGGGGATTCCCCGACCACGGGTGACGTTGCGCAGGAAAGGGATCACATCCTCCTGCCCCTCAGGGCCCCCGAAACTGGCCAGCAGAATGGCATCGTACTCCTGCGGGCGCAGCGAATGCGGATGCCCAGCCGCTGAGGCGTCATTGGCGTGCGGAACCTCAGCGGTATCTGGGTGGGTCTCGGTCATACTCGGTTTCCTTTCCTCAGTGGTGTGTGATGCGGTGGTAGGTATGGAGTCCGGTTGGGTAGGCGGCCTGGTCAGTCGGGCAGGGTTATGAAGATCAGCAGGACGGTCAGCGCGGCTCCCGCCGCGTAGTTGATCCAGAGGAAATGACGCCAGCCGCCGTGGGCCTGAGCTGAGTCCTGCTCGGCCAGATTCCTGTACGGTGCCGCCGCGGCAAGATAGGGCAGCGCCAGCAGCCCGGCCAGCGCTGCCGGCCAGCCTGCGCCTGTCACCAGGAGGCCCGCTGCAGTCCACAGAGCCAGGGCGAGCCTGACCGTGGTCTTTGCCCCGAGTGCAGTGGCGACAGAGCTGATCCCGGCCTGCCGGTCGGGGCCGATGTCCTGCACCGCGCCGAAAGCGTGGCTGGCCATTCCCCACAGCAGGAATCCGCCTAGTGCGCATGCGGCGGGGAGGCTGAAGTCAGCGCCGGCCAGAACCATCGCGTAGACGGCAGGGCTGACGAAGTGCAGGCTGGAGGTCAAAGAGTCCAGCAGCGGAACCTCCTTGAAGCGCAGTTGAGGTGCGGAGTAGGCCAGCAGGGCAGCGAGGCTGACTGCCAGGGCGATCCAGGATGGCCAGGAGCCAAGGGCCGCCAGCAGGAGCACGAACGGAAAGCAGACCACCGCGCAGGCCAGCAGTGTTGCGGTGTGCAGGCGCGGTGGCAGCAGAGCGCCCTCGGCGCCGCCCTTGCGAGGATTGGCTGCGTCGGAGGCGTAGTCGAAGACATCGTTGATCCCGTAGAGCGCGAGATTATAGGGAATCAGGAAGAACAGCGTGCCGAGCACCAGGGCGGCGTCGACCCCTCCGCCGGTGAGCAGATAGGCGGCCGCGAAAGGGTAGGCGGTATTGATCCAGCTCAATGGCCGGGAGGAGCGGAGCAGATGGCCGATCATCGCTCATTCTCTCCTGTGGACCCGCCCGAAGAGGGTCCACAGCGCGGGAAGCAGCACCACTGCTGCCACCGGGTAGCTGAAGTCCTCGATCGGGGCCAGGCCCAGCCGGAGCCCGGAGATCCGCTCATCGGCATAGGTGAACAGGCCGGCCGCAATCATGAGGTTGTCGAAAACCGCGGTCAGCACCAGCAGGACGAGTGCGGCGGCGCACAGCGCGCCCCAGGTGAACGGTGCAGGGGTGCTGTGTGTTGCGGTGGTGCCGCTGCGGCGGTGCACGGCGACCGCCCAGAGGGCGACCAGCGCAGCCGCACCCAGGAACACACCGGAGAGCACAAGATAGGTCATGTACTTCCCCCGCTCTCCAGCAGCCGCTGGGCGCCCAGTACCAGCACCATGGTCAGGTGGCACAGGAACAGCAGGAAGAACAGCTCCTCCAGGGGAAGCTCCGGTGCGAGCATGATGCCGGTCATATACGGTCCCGGTCCGTGCAGGAAGATCCCCAGCGCGATGCCCGCCAGATCCCAGAGCAGGAAGAACGCTGTGCCCGCCACCAGCACCAGGCCGGCGCGCACCGGTGCGCGGAAGACGAACAGTCGGAACCGCCAGTCGAGCAGCAGCATGCACCCGGTGGAGATCAGCAGTGAGCCCAGGTAGAGGAAGCTGGTCGGATCAGACAGCACAGGAATCCTCCACACGGGATGGGTCAGTGTCCCGGCGCAGGGCTTTGAGCACCAGCTCAGCGCTGATCAGGCACATCGGCACCCCGATCCCCGGCCTGGTCGTGGCCCCTGCGTAGAAGAGCCCGTTGAGCTTCGGAGACCGGATCGGCCCTCTGAGGAAAGCGCTCTGGCGCAGCGTATGAGCAGGGCCGAGCGCCCCACCTCGCCACGCTCCGTAGTCCCGCTCGAAGTCCGCAGGACCGATGCTGCGCCGGACCACAACGCGTTGGGCCAGATCCGGAACCCCGGCCCAGTCGGCGATCTGCTGGATCGATTCGTCCACCACGCGCTCCACTGCAGCGGCTCCGCGGCCATCCCTCCCGCCTGCCCCCAGGGAGGTGTCGGCGGCCAGTGGGACGAGCAGGAAGAGACTCTCATGCCCCGGGGGTGCGACCTCGTCGGTGGCGCTGGGGCGGCACACATAAAGTGACCGCGGAGGCCCTCCCGCAGGCCGCCTGCCGGAGATCTCGTCGAAGCCGCGCTGCCAGTCATGGGTGAACAGGAGCGAATGGTGGGCCAGCTCCGGAAGTGCTCCTCGAACGCCCAGTAGGGCCAACACCGCGCTCGGTCCGGGGTCCCGTCGCCTCCAGCCGCGCTCGGAGCGGCTGCGGTGCTCCGGTGCCAGCAGCTGAGTCTCGGTCACGTGCATGTCGGCGGTGGAGACCACGATGTCGGCGGAGACGAACTCGCGGCGACCGCCGCTTTCCGAGACCCACACCCCTGTGGCCCTTCCTCTCGATGCGGTGATGCGCTCTGCCCGGCAGCCGGTCCGCAGGACGGCGCCCTCGTGCTCGGCGATACGAGCCACCGCCTTCACCACAGAGCTGAATCCGCCCCGTGGGTGGAGAACGCCCTGAGTGAGGTCCAGGTGGCTCATCAGATGGTACATGCTGGGCGCAGCCGAGGGAGAGGTACCCAGGAAGACCGCCGGATAGCCCAGAATCTTCTGGACTCGCTCATCACTGGTATGCCGGGCGATGAACCGGTCCAGCGGCTCGGTGAGCAGCCTCAGCAGTTGTGGGAGCCGTCTGAGCAGAGCCGGCTGCAGGAAGGCCCGGGGTGAGGAGAATGTGGAGTAAAGCAGCTTGTCCAGAGCCAACCGGTAAGTCTCGGCGGCAGAGGCCAGATAGGTCTGCAGCGCGTCCTCGTCGGCGCCGAGAGTCACCAGAGCCTCGGAGGACCGGCGCTCCGGAAGGTCGAAAGGTGCTTCTTCGGACTCGAAGAAGACCCGGTATCCGGGATCGAGCTTCACCAGGTCCAGCTCTTCAGCAGCAGATGTCCCGAAGTGGCTGAAGAAGTGCTCGAAGACCTCCGGCATCAGGTACCAGGAGGGGCCTGTTTCGAACCGGAATCCGCGGTGGAGCCATTCACCGGCGCGTCCGCCTACCGTTTCATGGGTTTCCAGCAGCGTGACCTTGAGCCCCTCGCGCGCTAGCAGGGCGGCGGTGGCCAGGCCGGAGAACCCTCCTCCGATGACCACTGCTGTGCGCGTGTCGGTTCTGGTGCGTCTCACCGAACTGCTCCGGAGGGCATCGGCAGCAGCGCTGCAGCGATGATGCGCGCCTTCACCCGTTTCGGCACCGAGACCCGGATGCGGTGCAGGTCTGCCGCGGGAGTGCGGCGGAGCCGCTCATTGAGCTCACCGAAGAGTCCCGTGGCCAGTGCGGTGGCACGCCTGGGGCCCGGTGGAAGCAGGGGAAGCGCCCTGCGCGCTGCGGTGAGGTCGGCGTCGATATCGGCGATGATCTCGGTCTTGCGGTGCTCCCCCAGCACACCGGGGCAGGTGCCGGGGAAGTAGGTGCGGCCGAGCTGCTGAAAGTCCTCGGCGAAGTCACGCAGGAAATTGATCTTCTGGAAAGCTGCGCCCAGGTGTGCGGCGCCGATCTCCATGCGTTCTCGCTCCTCCTGTGAAACCTGCAGCCCCTGCAGGAAGACCCGCAGGCACATCAGTCCCACGGTTTCGGCCGAGCCATGGACATAAGTCCTGTACTGCTCCTCGCTGAGCGATACCACAGGTGTGAGATCCCTGCGCATGGAGCGGAAGAAGGCATTGATCAGCGCCTCCTCTATCCCTGCGGCCCTGCCGGTCACGGCGAAGCAATGAACGATGAGGTTGGCGCTGAATCCGTGCTGAAGGGCGGTGAGGGTCTCCTCTTCGAGGGCATCGAGAACCTGTTTCCTGGACTCGCCGTCGAGGCCGGCCTCCTCCGCTGTGCCGTCGACGATCTCATCGGCTACTCGGACCAGCGCGTAGATGCTGCGGATACTGCTGCGAGTCGCAGCCGGGAGCAGGGAGGTGGCCAGTCCGAATGATGTCGAATACTCCCGGATCACCCGGGATGAGGCGGCCTGAGCTGTGTGTGAGTACAGTTCTAGGTGAGAGGACAGCGCAGTGCGTCTCATAGGGGTGCCCGTCCGGACAGGCGGGCTTCCCTGCCCTCCTGGTAGAGGGGCATCTGCTGTGCCTGGAGCACCAGCCAGGGTGAGAAGACCCACGGAGCGGCGTGCACTGCGGTTCCGAGCTGTTCCGGCAGCACCCAGGTCAGTTCGCAGACTTCGCTGGGGTTCATCTGTGGAATAGTTGCAGCGGTGGCGGTGAAGACCGGGCAGATCTCGTTCTCCACGATTCCCGAGGCGTCTGCGGCCCGGTACTGGAAATGGGGGAGCTGAAGCTGAACCTGCTCCAGGGTCAGGCCCAGCTCGTGGCGGGCATGCCGGCGCACGGCGTCCTCAAGGTCCTCGCCCGGCTGCGGGTGGCCGCAGAAGGAGTTCGTCCATACGCCGGGCCAGGTATGTTTGTGAAGTGATCGTCGAGTGATGAGCACTTGTCCGTGGAGGTTGAAGACATGGCATGAGAAGCCAAGATGCAGTGGTGTCTGAGCGGTGTGCACCCCCTCTTTGAGCGCGGTGCCGCACTGTTCACCGTTCTCGGCGAGAAGCACCACCTGTCTTGCTGCCTCATTCATCTCAACACCACCTCATATAGTTAGCCTGGCTAGTAATAAACTTAGCTAATAGTAACCTAAGGAAAAGGTATGGTGAACAAGAGCGCGCACCAGGGCAGGACCGGGGGGTTCTCCATGCTCGATCCGCGTGTGATGGATCCTGGCGAGGAGATCATCAGATACAGCTCTCTTGAAAAGGATGAGCTGGATCAGATCGTCGGTGTTCTCGAGTCCCTGCGCAATTGGCGCGAGGCTGAGCGGAGCATGAGTGAAGCCTCACGAAAGTACATGAAGCTAGGTGAGACCGACATGCGAGCACTCAGGTACATCATCGCGGCTCAGAAGAACGCCCAGCTGGCGACTCCGGGCGCTCTTGCCCAGCATCTCGGGATTTCGACGGCCTCGGTGACCAAGCTCCTCGACCGTCTCGCTGAGCAGCAGCACATTCGCCGCCTCCCGCACCCTCAGGACCGTAGGAGCACCGCGATCGAGGCAACGGAGCAAACCCGCCGGGTGGCGCAGCAGACGGTGGGCCGCAGCCATGCCGGCCGCTTCTACGCAGCTGCGGCCCTCAGCCCTGAAGAGCGTGAAGTCGTCATCCGGTTCCTCGACGCCCTCTCGGCGACCCAGCCCTCGGACCAGGCGCCACAGGTCAGCTCCTGACTACATTAGAGCGTGGTGAGGTCCAAGGAGGTCGTGTCAGCCCCGCTCGGCGAAGAGGGTACGGCGGGTTTCGTAGCGTTCGCGCACGAAGCGGGTGGGCTCGGCGGTGAAGGTGGTGGTCGACGACGCCGCCCACTCCGGGGGTGCCGAAGCTCCGGAGAGCACCCACGCAGCCTGGCGGGCAGCCCCGTTGGCCACATACTCATCCGGCTCGGGCACCTGGACCTCGCGCTCGAAGATGGCCGGGGCCAGCTGCTGGACCGCCGGATTCTTCGCTGCTCCGCCGATCAGCTGGATGGAATTCACCGGCACTCCAAGGTTCTTCATCGCCTGCAGCCCGTCGGCCAGCAGGCACAGCAGGCCCTCCACGGCAGCCCGGGCCACATCCTGCGGGTTCATCGATGCCAGCGAGAGCCCGATGAACGAACCGGTGGCAAACGGCAGGTTCGGGGTGCGCTCACCCTCCAGGTAGGGGATCAGGGTCAGCCCGTTGGCACCAGGCTCAGCGGCCAGCGCCAGCTCGGCCAGCTGGTCATGGTCCACCCCCAGCATCCGGCAGATCCCATCCAGGATCCGGGAGCCGTTCAGCGTAGTGGCCAGAGGCAGGAACTCCCCGTCCGCGGAGGCGAACCCGGCGATCATCCCGGAAGGGTCCTGGATGGGTTTCGGCGAGACCGCAGCCACCACGCCGGAGGTGCCGATGGAGATCGACACATCCCCGGTGCTCATGCCCAGCCCCAGGGCTGCGGCGGCATTGTCCCCCGCACCCGGGCCGAGCACCAGGTGCCCCCAGCCGCGGGAGGCGTCCCCGGTGCCGGCGGGCTCATTTGATGCCAGCACTCGGGGCAGCACGATCTTAGCGGCATCATCCTCGGAGATGCGCAGCGCCTGAGCCAGCAGGTCGTAGCGGTATTCACCCACCGCGGCGTCGTAATAGGAGGTGCCGGAGGCATCCGAGCGGTCGGTGGTGAGGTCCTGAAGCCGGGTCGCCCCGGAGATCTTCCAGGTCAGCCAATCATGCGGCAGGGCCACCGCGGCCACCCGGGCGGCGTTCTCCGGCTCCGCATCGGCCAGCCAGCGCAGCTTGGTGGCGGTGAACGAGGCCACCGGCACTGAGCCGGTCATCCGCGCCCAGTTGGCTTTGCCCTCTGTGGCCCCACCGCGCTCCTCGATCAGCTGGTTGGCGGCATCTGCCGAGCGGGTGTCGTTCCACAGCAGGGCATCGCGGATCACATTGCCCTCAGCGTCCAGGGCCACCAGGCCGTGCTGTTGTCCCCCCACCGAAGCCGCGGCGACGTCGTCCAGCCCGCCGGCAGCGCGCACCGCCTCCAGGAATGCATCCCACCAGACATAGGGATTGACCTCGGTGCCGTCGGGATGTTTGGCGGAGCCGGAACGCACCAGCGCCCCGGTCTCCGCATCCCGGATGACCACCTTGCAGGACTGGGTGGAGGAATCAATGCCGGCTACCAGAGTTGCCACGGAGTGCTCCTATGAGGGGGATGTTCTTGGGATAAGTCTAGTGAGCGATGCCACAGAGGCGCTCGGGAGTCCCGTCATGGGACCGGGCGCCTCTGCTTTGGTCGTGAAGGCCGGCGCAAACCGGCCCAGAGGCGCGGTCACGTCACGGCCGGTACCGCGCCGGGAAATTAACTGATCAGGTGCTTGAGAGCCAGCTGGTTGAGCTTCACAAAGCCGAAGTTCCGCTGTGCAGCCTTCTCCGGGTCGAAATCTTCGTAGGCGGAGGTATCAGCCAGGAAGTCGGTCAGGCTCTCACCTTCGTCCAGGGTGGGCTGGGCCAGCTCGAAGATGCCGGATTCCTCGAACGCAGTCTGGACCTCGGGGTCCTCGCGGTAGGCCTTGGCCTTGTCTGCCAGCAGGGTGACCATCTCAACATTGGCCTTGGCGGAGTCCCAGATCCCGTCCACGTAGTCGGTGCGGGAGGGCTTGTAGTCGAAGTGCAGCCAGCCGTCGTACTTCGGCCCGCCGTTGGGGAATCCGTTGACCAGCAGATCGATGGTGAAGAACGCGGAAGTCAGGTCGCCGTGGCCGAAGACCAGGTCCTGGTCGTATTTGATGGAGCGCTGGCCGTTGAGGTCAATGTGGAAGAGCTTGCCGGCCCACAGTGCCTGGGCAATGCCGTGGGTGAAGTTCAGCCCGGCCATCTGCTCGTGCCCGGTCTCCGGATTCAGGCCCACAATGTCGCCGTGCTCCAGCTGGGCAATCATCCCCAGAGCGTGGCCGATGGTCGGCAGGAGGATGTCGCCGCGGGGCTCGTTAGGCTTGGGCTCCAGGCCGATCCGCAGATCGTAGCCCTTCTCCTTGATGTAGGCGGCCACCGTATCGATGCCCTCGGCGTAGCGCTCATGGGCGGCGTTGAGGTCCTTGGCGTTGTCATACTCCGAGCCCTCACGCCCACCCCACATCACGAAGGTCTCAGCGCCGAGCTCAGCGGCCCGGTCCACATTGCGCAGCAGCTTGCGCAGTCCGAAGCGGCGCACGGAGCGGTCGTTGGAGGTCAGTCCGCCGTCCTTGAACACCGGGTGGGAGAAGGTGTTGGTGGTGATCATCTCGATCTTCAGGTCTACCTGGTCGGCAACCTCTTTGAACTTGGTGAAGTACTTCTCCCGGGCGGCGTCGTCGGTGCCGAAGGGGGCCACGTCGTCGTCGTGGAAAGTCACACCCGAGGCGCCTGCCTCCTTGAGCTTGGGCAGGTACTCCCATGGCTCGAACTCCGGCCGGGAAGCTTCACCGAATTGGTCGCGGGCGGTCCAGCCCACGGTCCAGAGGCCGAAGGAGAGCTTGTAGTCAGAAGGCGAGGATGCCATGAGAGTTCCTCCATTGCAGGATCAAAGGGGGAGCGCCCTGACCCGCCCCTCCAGGGCTCAATGTGACCAGGCGCTCATTTTGTTTCTAGATGTAACCTAATTGTTTAGGGGGATAAGATCAAGTCCGTGATGTGGAACGGTTCTGGTTCATTGGCGCGCCTGGGCAGGCGTTCGCTGACCCGTGGGCTGAGTGCGCGCAACGGAAGAGACGGCACCGGCTTGAGCAGAGAGTGGACTAGCGGCGCGGGGTCGTCCGAGACGATTGAGGGTGGCGTGCAGCGCAACCCTGGCGACGCCCGCCCTGACTTTCTGCGTCCACAGCGCCGTGACCGCCCGCCGCACCATGAGGCGCTGCGCCCTGGTGCCCGGCAGGAGACCTTGCGGGAAGCTAATCTTCTGCTGATCACTGAGGAGATCTTCGCCTCCGCGCAGCCGTTGTCCCGGGCAGACCTCTCTATCCGCACCGGGATGACCCGGTCTACGGTGTCACGCCTTGTGGATGATCTGCTCACGGCGGGAATCGTGCGGGAGGGCTCACCTATGGTCGGCCCCACGCGCGGCCGGCCGGCAGTGCCGCTCACCCCGGCCCGGAAGACCTTGGCTGGGCTCGGGGTTGAGGTCAATGTGGACTTCATGGCCGCCCGGGCACTGGATCTCACTGGAAGCGTTCTGGCCGAGGCCATGGTGCAGGGGGACTTCCGCGGCTCGGAGCCGGAAGCGGTACTCCGGGATGCTGGGAGACTTGCCGCCCAAGTCGCCCAGCAGGGAGTTTCGGCCGGGGCGCGGGTGATCGGCACAGTGCTGGCTCTGCCGGGGTTGGTGGCTGCCGATGAGCGTTCCTTGCTGTTTGCACCGAACCTGGGCTGGCAGGATGTGGATGTGGTGGAGCAGTTCACCGCGGGGATCCCAGAGGGGACTTTCGGCCAAGCGGTCAGCGCAGCCAACGAGGCAAAGCTGGCTGCACTGGCAGTGGCTCAGGAGCTCACCGAGGCCGATGGTGAGGAGCAGACCTTCCTCTATGTCTCAGCCCAGCGCGGCATCGGCTCCGCTGTGGTGATCGACGGCGTGGTGGAGGCCGGTCCGCATGGCTGGGCCGGGGAGCTCGGACATATCTCAGTGGAACCGGCCGGGCCGGAGTGCGGCTGCGGCTCCAACGGCTGCCTGGAGGTCTACGCGGGCAAGCGTGCTCTGCTCAGAGCTGCCGGTCTGGACCCTTCGGCGAGCGCGGCGGAGCTCGCTGCGGCAGCTGAGGGTGCGGAAGGCGAACAGGCCCAGGAGGCCATCCGCCGCGCCGGCTGGGCCATGGGAGTGGCGTTCTCCGGAGCGATGAACGTGCTCGACGTCCATGAGATTGTGCTCGGGGGAGCGTTCGGCCCGCTGGCCGACCTGCTGCGCCCCTGCATCGAGGAGGAGCTGCAGCGCCGTGTGCTGGCCGCCCAGTGGGCGCAGTTCCGGGTGCGGGAATCGGGCACCGGGCTCGCACCGGCTACCTCAGGTGGAGCGCTGCGGGCGCTCCGAGCCGTCGTGGACGCCCCCCAGGATTGGGTGCCCCGAGCATAAAGATTTCGCCAAGAGATATGGCACCTGGCAGCATGCGCACTCACTGTGCCCGCGGTCGTCGTCGTGATGTCAGCGCTTTTTCTCCGCGAACTACCGCCCACACTTGCCATCATCGGAGGCGCCATATCTCTGCTGGGTGTGGGATTCGCCCAATGGAAGCCAAGGCGACGCCCAAGAACAAGTCGAGAGTAGGGGCGACCGCGCCAGAAAGGAGCTCCCGCCTCGGCGTAGTACCGAGTGAGCGGCGGCGACAGCGAACGATCTCCATCCACGGCGGCGACCGAGCACCCGTTTCGCTCTTCATCGTGAAAGAATGAGGGCCATGTATACGTTCTTCCGACTCGGCTAGCGATCCGCTAGCCAGTTCGAGGCCTCGCCCGCGGCTAGCGATGCGGGAGCAGACCTTCTGGTCGCTCCCGACCGCTACCGGGAGGAACACCCATGCCCTCTGTGCGCCTCGGCGCGGCAGAGTCGATCACCCACACCCTAACCACCAGCTCGCCTCCGCGTGTCCTGGTGCGCACCGTCAGCGGCCTCGAACCGCTCGCCGCTGCCGAGCTGACCCAGGCTGGTCACCGGGTGATCGACATCTCCACACGCCAACTCCTCGTTGAACTCGGCTCCGCGAGCATCATCACCGCCCCACCACGGCTGGCCGATGACCTGTTCCTAATCGGAGCAGATGTGCCCGACCCGGGCCGGACGAAAGCCGATCTGGCCTCGCTCGCCGGGAGGCTCCGACGCCACCTCATGATCCCCCTGACTCACCGCCCGCGCGAAGCGATCTCGGTGAGCGCGTCCTTCCTCGGCCGGCGCGCCTACAGCCGGTTCGACATCGAAGACCTCACCGGTCAGGTCATCGCCGAGCGCACCAGCGGCTGCTACTACTCTCGGCGCGAGGGCAACCGGCCACCCCCGCAGCGAGCCGACTGGCGTGTGGTGATCGACGGCACCCGCGCCATGGTCGCGATGCGACCCTTCGACGCGCCTTTGCACCGTCGCGACTGGCGCACCCGCACCGTGACCGGCAGTCTGCACCCACCGGTAGCCGCCGCGCTGTCACGACTGGCGCGCATCGAGCCCGGCCATCGTGTGCTCGACCCCTTCTGTGGTGCGGGAACCCTTCTGCTTGAAGCCCACCGGCTCGAACCCGGTGCCGACAACCTCGGCATCGACCATGACCCGACCGCGATCGCAGCCGCCCAAACGAACACCGCACCACGATGCGCGGCGATCACCTGGTGCAGAGGCGATGCGCGTGACCTGCTCAACCTGGGGACCAAGATGGACCGGATCGTCACGAACCCACCCTGGGATGTGCGAGTACGCATCGACGACCCCAGATCGCACATAGACCTATGGCGCCGAGCGATCAGGCCTGATGGGCTCCTGATCGCCATCGTCAATCAGTCACAAGCAGAGCTCCTGCAAGACGCGGCACGCTGGCACGTGACTGAGGCCCACGAGATCGCGGTGGCCGGTCAACACCCTTGCATCGTCATCGCCCAACCGAGCCCGTGACGCGGAGTGCCCCTGTGGTCACCAGAAGACTTCAGGCTCGCCATCTGCGGCGGTGTCTGAACGTAGGAAGTATTTGAACCCGTCGCCGGCGTCTTCTCTCACCACTGGTCAGGCGGGAGAATGGATTACCAGTTGTACTAGGAGGGACGATGGCTAAGAACGAGCTCGTCGCCGCCTCGACCTAGAGCGGTCACGCCTCTTGCAGATCGAGGGGAAAGTTCCCGAATCAACTCTGCGTTTACATCGCTGGCGGGTGCAGGACAGTCAGGATACCCGGGGCGAGAATTGCGGTGCGATCTGCGTGGGGGTCGGCCGAAGCTCGGTTGCCGAGCCCCAAACTCCATATCGCCTGGTTGCGACTATCGGCTATTCCATTCAGTTGACAGCAGAGTGCTAGAATGCTGTCATATCGATATGGAGGTGGCATCATGGCAGTCCTGACGGTGCGCAACGTTCCTGATGAGGTACATCGTGCGTTACGGGCCCGTGCCTCAGAGCACGGCCGGAGCGCCGAGGCAGAGGTACGCGAGATTCTTAGCGCCGCGCTCGTGCCATCCCGCCGTATTCTGCTCGGCGATGCGCTGGCCTCGCTCGGCCGCGATCTTGGTCTTACCGATGACGACGTTGCTGCCCTCGATGAGGTGCGTGATCGGACCCCGGCGGAGCCGCTGGCATTGCAATGATCGTCCTGGACACCAACGTCGTCTCCGAGGCGATGCGTCCCGAGCCTGACCCGAGTGTGCTGCGCTGGCTCAATACACAGGCTGCTGACACTTTGTATCTGTCGAGTGTCACGCTCGCGGAGTTGCTGTTCGGCATCACTGCCCTGCCAGACGGGGCGAGGAAGCACCGGCTAGCACAGGCCCTTGACCGGCTGCTGGCGTTGTTCCCCAACCGAGTGCTGCCCTTTGATCAGGAGGCCGCACGACGCTATGCGGACATGGTCGTAGCTGCTCGTGAGGCCGGCCGTCCCCTGCCGACCGCGGACGGCTATCTTGCTGCCACCGCAGCGGCGCACGGTTTCGTCGTCGCCACCCGGAACATCCAGCACTTTGAGGACACCGGTGTCGAGCTGATCAATCCCTGGGACCACGGCTGACAAAGTCCGAATCAACGCGAATAGACTAAGAACCCCAGAAACTAACCGATCAAGACCGCGCTACTTTTGCAGGCCCACGGCGTTCTCAACTCGGTGTAGTGCGGTCTCAGGCGTCGATGATGATGGTGACGGTGCCTCGGATCTGTCGAAGCACGGCCGGGCCTACGTTGCCGATTCGTGCGCTCACCCGCGTAGTCGCGACGGACCGGATGTGCTGGCACTGCGCGGCAGAGACGGCGCTGAGCCCGTTGTGCCCGTCGGGTTCGATAACGATCTCGGAGCCGCTGTCGCGGATCGTGCGTGTGAGAGGAACAACCTGGACGACGTTCGGGCCACCATGGAGGATCCGCTCAGCGGTGATAACGACAGCGGGCCTGCGCAGACCCGCCTCTGCGCCCGCTGGTGCACCGAGGTCGAGGTCGACGACGTCACCCGGCGTCAGCATCGAGCCAGGCAAGCTCGTCGTCGCGCAGGGGCACGGAAAGGCTGCGCCCAATAGTTTCCTGCTCGAGCAGGCGTGCACCGCGGGAGACGGTGTCGGTCAAGGACTCGCCACGCCGGGTCGCCAAGTCATTGAGGATGTCGCGCGTTGCGCGGCTGACCCGAATCGTTGTTGTATCGCCCATGCTTTCAGGCTAGCAGGTGTAGATGTTCTAGTCTACACGCGTCCGTCTCAGCTGCGAGACGTACACTGCGAACCGCAGAAAATAGCCGATCAAGGCCAACTACTTTTGCGTCGCTACGGCGTGCTCAACTCTGCGTAGTGCTGCATCACGGTGTGCCTCGCGGCGTTCCTCGCTTCGCATAGCAGCGAATGGACACCTGGACAGTGACTGGTCCTGTCGACCGTGATCGAATAACACCTGAGAGATGTCTTACTGGCCGGGAATATGAACTAGGCGCTCGTTATTTTCGCATGTCAGAGGCGCGTTTCCCCGTTACCCCGCCGCTTCAGGTCTATCCTTCATCGGTGGATTTGAGGACAAACACCAGATGCGGTGGGGAGTATCCCGCTACAGTTATAGGCAGTAGAAGTCAGAAGTCTAGGTGAGGACCTGAGGATGACTAGCACTACGAGAAATCAAGGCAGCGGCACCGTAAGCAGCGGGAAGCGACACGGGGTAGTGGTTGGCGTTGATGGATCTGACCACTCGATAGGGGCGCTGCGCCTGGCGGCAGAGGAGGCCGGTTACCGTGACGTGCCGCTGACTCTCATAGCCAGCTATGCTGTCACGGGCTACGCAATAGCTGCCGCTGATCTTAGCCCGCAGATCATCGACGAGAACATCATACGACGTGAGCTTGAAGAGCTACTCGAGAACGCATGTGAGCACATCGATACGTTTGACGGGCAGATTCGCACCGAAGTTGAACGCGGCGATGCAGTTAACGTTCTGCTGGACTATTCTCGAAACGCAGAGCTTGTCGTGGTGGGAAGTCGAGGCCGTGGAGGCTTCACTGGACTTCTGTTGGGATCAACCTCCGCAAGGCTCCCTGCCCATTCAAAAGCCCCTGTGCTGGTAGTCCCGCGCAGATTCACCCAAGCTGCCCTCGCCCCAGGCGCCTCACCCTTGGATAGCAACGCGCCGATCGCCGCAGGAGTTGACGGGTCCAGCCAGAGTCTCCTTGCAGCGTTAGAAGCGGCTCGTTTGGCGATAGAACGAGAGGTGGGACTCAAACTGGTCTCAGCTCTACCGCCCGTGGAGCCAGACGTGAGCTGGACACCATTACAGGAACAGCGACGACGGGCGTTTGACCATATCCGTCAACGCTGTGAGCAGGACGCGAACTGGCTGCAGGAGCTCTACCCCGGATTAGAGCTACAAAGTGAAATCGAGGAGGGCCGGGCGGCCGAAATCTTGATCGCAGAGACCGGCAAAGCTCAGGTGACCGTCGTGGGGACGCGAGGTCGGGGCGGATTCTCCGGAATGCTACTGGGTTCTACCTCCAATGCGACAATGCACCACGCCGCCGGACCGGTGATGGTGGTGCCGGCCTACGAAACCGATCTTCTGGGGAAACATCCTCGCTTCACGGAGAAATAAGAAGAGTTGGAGCCAGCCAGTCACTTCAGGTGCTCATCGCCGACCAGTGGTAACACCGCCATTTGTGGTCCTATCAAGTCGTTTTTGTGGTATTGGACCCTGTCCCCCCACTAGTTCCGTATCCATGTTCGGAGTAAAATCGCGGCCATGCAGAACACGCCCTCGACCCCAACCACCGAGGTCCTGCAGTCCCGTGACTGCTGGGACCTGTTGCGGAGCGTCTCTCTAGGCCGGTTAGCTGTCTGGACCGGCGATCACCCAGAGATCTTCCCACTGACCTACCTGACCGACCAGAAGACGATCATCTTCCGGACCGGCCCCGGGACCAAGCTCTCTGCAGTGCTCGGTGACACACCGGTAGCTTTGGAAGCCGACGAGATCGATACTCGAACCAACATCGCATGGAGCGTCGTTGTGAAAGGTCGTGCCCAGCAGATGGAACACACCGAAGAGTTCCTTACCGGCAATGCGCATCGGCTGATCGCCTGGGAAGCTGGGACCAAAGACTACTTCATCCGCATCACCCCGGAGGTAGTGACCGGTCGTCGGTTCTTGGTAGCCGGCCCCCATGCCTGGGAGGCGTCCCTGGACGATGCTTCCCGATCCGGACTGGAGTAACCACTTCGTAATGGTTCTGGGATGATCCCGGACGGTGCGGTGGCCCTTGGTCGGGTGAGCGTGCTCGGTGGTTCAGGGCCAGCCGCTGTGTCTCGAAGGCGCAGATATTACCCGCCGTTCGTCTCGAACTACCCTGCGAACTCACTGGATCCTGAGTACAGGGAATCAGCGGCCGAAGAGGACCTGGGCTTCTTTGTAGCGCTCGGCGGGAACCTCCTTGAGTCCGTCCAGGGCCTCAGCAAGATCCACCTTGACGATCTCGGTGCCGCGTAGTGAGGCCATATGGCCCCAGGCTTTCTCGTGGACCAGGTCGAGGGCCTTCATGCCGAACCGGGTGCCCAGCACCCGGTCGTATCCGGTGGGGTTTCCTCCGCGCTGGATGTGCCCCAAGGTGGTGTTGCGGGTTTCGATGCCGGTGCGTTCTTCGATCTGTGCGGTCAGCCACTCGCCGATGCCTCCCAGGCGCGGGCGCCCGTCAGCCTCCTGGCCCTTGGCGGCCAGGGCTGCTTCTGAGCCTTCGGGGATGAATCCCTCGGCGACCACCACCAGCGGTGACCGGCCGCGGGAGTACACCTGCTCCACCCACTCGCAGACTTGGTCCACATCCACTGTCTGCTCGGGGATAAGGATTGCGTGAGCTCCGGCGGCCATCCCGGAGTGCAGCGCGATCCACCCCACATGCCGGCCCATGACCTCGGCGACCATACAGCGATGGTGGGACTCCCCGGTGGTGCGCAGTCGGTCCATGGCATCGGTGGCGATGCTGATCGCAGTGTCGAAGCCGAAGGTGTAGTCGGTGGCCTTGAGGTCATTGTCGATGGTCTTGGGAACTCCCACGATCGGCAGCCCCTCGTCGGCCAGTCGCTTGGCCCCGGCCAGAGTGCCTTCGCCGCCGATGGCGATGACCGCGTCGATGTCATGGCGCTTGAGCTGTTTGGCCATATTCTCCGGGCCTCCACCGGGGTGGTTGTAGGGGTGGGTGCGGGAAGTCCCGAGAATGGTCCCGCCCTTGCGGGAGAGACCACGGACGTCATGGCGGGTGAGTTCCACATAGTCCGCCTCGATGACGCCCCTCCAACCGGCCTTGAAACCGACGAATTCATCGCCGTAACTCTTGATGCCATGCAATACCGTGGAGCGGATTACCGCGTTCAGCCCGGGGCAGTCGCCACCGGAGGTCATCAGCCCGATGCGCATGGTTCAGCTCATCCCTTCATCTTCTGACGAATGATCCTGACAGCGCCGACATGGATGGTTTCGCTCAGCGCGTGGGTGTCAGTCTAACTCCGCTGGACCCCCGAGGTAACCCTTTCGATGTCCCGGCGCTGATCACGGAAACGAGATCGCCCGGTTTGACGAGGCCGTACTGCGTTCCGGTCTCGTGCCGGGTCGGCAGGATATCGAAGAGTTAGGACGCTTTCGGCTGTGCTGGCATTCGTAGGCAGTTTGTGCGCTGAAGTAGCAGCGAAGGCCACGCGCACATACCCAGCTTGGGTGCCCCCAGAGCAGAACTGTTCGCTGCCTAGTGACCTCTCGTTGTAATTCACACAAGCATACCGATATGTGCCCGGCGTAGTAGACTGAGGGAGTCTGGTCCAGCACCGTACCAGCCGTGTTGCACCGGCCGTCACGTTAAACTCGTTCAACTGTGAAGGCAAGGCATGAGACCCTCAGAGATCATCGCAACTTTCGGGCCGGCCAGCACCGTGCAGGTTTCCCATCGTGCCAACGCGGTGATGCTCTCCAGGGACCACGGAGTATGAGCGAATCTGCTGAGCTGCACGTTCCAGTGTTTTTCGTCTCCGACAGCACCGGCATCACTGCCGAGACTCTCGGTAATGCGCTGCTCATACGTTTCCCAGGCATTCAGTTCGATCGCCGTGTCTTCCCCTTTGTGGAGACGCCGGAAATCGCACAGGAGGTACTTCACGAAGCCAGTACTGCGAGCTCGGCGCCGTTGATACTCATGACTGTGAAGAGCCCGGAGGTGGCTGCGGTGTTTGTTTCTGACAAGTGCGCCGTTGTGGACCTGCTGGGAGGACACCTTGGAGAACTCGAGCGGATCCTCGGTGTCAAGAGCTCAGAAGATGCGGCAAATTCTCATGGTGTGGGGGACTTGGAGCGATATCACTCACGGATGCGCGCGGTCGAATACGCCCTGGAGCACGACGACGCCCAAAGCGTGAGAATGCTGGATCTGGCAGATCTCATCATCATCGCTCCCTCCCGGTGTGGTAAGACCCCTACCGCGCTCTATCTGGCTCTGCGGCACGGCCTGCGGGTGGCCAACTATCCCCTCACAGAGGATGACTATCCGGCACTAGATGTACCGAAGGCGCTGGCACCGTTTACGGCGCGGTGCTTCGGATTGACCAGCACCGCCCAGCGCCTGAGCCAGGTGCGTCAAGAGCGACGACCAGGCAGTCCCTATGCAAGCCTGCAGCAGTGTCGTCGCGAACTGCGTTGGGCAGAGAACCTCTATCGAAGACACCGGATCCCGAGTCTGAACTCTGAGGCCAAAAGCGTCGAGGAGATCGCAGCAGTGATGCTGCACACAATGGGGTTGCGTCACAGTTAGGCAGAAACTACTCAATGGGAGGACCCGATGCGCAATATTCTATGGTTCGACGAGATCACCTTATCTGATATCGCTCAGGTGGGTGGGAAGAACTCTTCACTCGGGGAGATGGTCGCCCATCTCTCGCAGGCAGGGGTGCGAGTCCCAGGTGGCTTTGCGACGACCGCGGATGCCTACCGTGGTTTTCTTGCCTCGAACGGGCTTGACCGGCGGATCAAGGACGCTCTGGAACACCTGGACATCGAAGATGTCGGTGAGCTTGCCCGTGTCGGAGCACAGATCCGCGCGTGGATCCAGGATCAACCATTCCCCAGCGAGCTGGAACAGGAGATCCGCCAGGCCTATGACAGGCTGATAGCAGAGGATCCGGATCCCGACTCGGTGACGTGGGCGATCCGCTCCAGCGCCACGGCCGAGGACCTCCCGGATGCTTCCTTCGCAGGCCAGCAGGAGACGTTCCTGAATATTGGGGGAGCTGAGAACGTGATTGCCGCTGTGCATAGCGTTTTCGCCTCGCTGTACAACGATAGGGCGATCGCCTACCGGGTCCACCATGGTTTCGCCCACCACGAGGTGGCACTTTCGGCTGGTGTGCAGCGCATGGTTCGGTCTGATATCGGGGCCTCGGGTGTGATATTCACCGTGGACACCGAAACGGGATTCGATCGTGCTGTCTTTATTACAAGTGCCTATGGTTTGGGTGAAGCTGTGGTCCAGGGTGCGGTGAACCCCGATGAGTTCTATGTCTACAAGCCCTCTCTCCGTGCCGGCCGCAAGGCCATCCTCAGCCGCGCATTGGGCGAGAAAGCTGTAGCGATGCGCTATGCCTCCGGCCGAGGCCTAGAGAGCAGTACTGTCTTCGAGAAGGTTGATCCGGCAGACCGCGCACGATTCTCGATCACCGAGGCCGAGGTCACTGAGCTCGGTCGTTACGCCGTGGCCATTGAAGATCACTATGGACGACCGATGGATATCGAGTGGGCACGTGATGGAGTGGATGGCCAGCTTTATATCCTGCAGGCGCGCCCAGAAACAGTGGTCTCCCAGAACGCTAGTCAAATCCTGCGCCGTTTCGTGCTCAAGGAGCGCAGCGAAGTGCTGACCACCGGCCGCGCCATCGGCCAGCGCATCGGCACGGGGCCGACGAAGATCCTGCGATCAGTAGCAGATATGGACCGCCTGCAGCCCGGCGATGTGCTCGTTGCCGAGGTCACCGACCCCGACTGGGAACCGATCATGAAGCGTGCCTCAGGAATCATCACGGAGCGTGGTGGTCGCACCTGCCATGCGGCGATCATCGCCCGCGAGCTTGGCGTGCCTGCAGTGGTCGGGACCAGCGACGCCACCCGGACGCTGACCGATGGTGAACCAGTGACGATCTCCTGTGCCGAAGGCGACAACGGCATCGTCTACGCAGGAACCCTGCGATTCGAGGAAGAAGAGACCTACCTCGATGAGATGCCGGAGGTACCGGTGAAAATCATGATGAATGTAGGCACCCCCGATCAAGCCTTCTCCTTCTCCCAGCTTCCACACCGCGGGGTGGGACTCGCCCGGCTCGAATTCATCATCAACCACCAGGTCGGCATCCATCCACGGGCACTGCTAGAACACGACAGCCTCCCGGCAGCGTTGCGCCAACGCGTGAATGAGAAGATCACCGCGTTTGCATCGCCGCGGGAGTACTTTGTGCAAAGGGTGGTAGAGGGCGTGGCAACCATCGCGGCTAGCTTCGCCCCGGAGCCGGTGATCGTGCGGCTCAGTGACTTCAAGACCAATGAGTATGCCAACCTCATCGGTGGCGAACGCTACGAACCACGAGAAGAAAACCCGATGCTCGGATACCGGGGTGCATCCCGCTACATCTCCGAGGAATTCCGTGAGTGTTTCGAGATGGAGTGTGAAGCGCTACGCGTGGTCCGTGAGGATATGGGCTTGGAAAACGTAGCCATTATGGTGCCCTTCGTCAGGACAGTCGATGAAGCCAAAGCCGTCATCGACCTGATGGCTCAGAATGGGCTTCGCCGAGGGGAGAACGGCCTGAAGATCATGATGATGTGCGAACTGCCCAGCAACGCCCTGCTCGCAGACGAGTTCTTGGAGTATTTCGATGGATTCTCCATCGGTTCGAACGACATGACCCAATTGGTACTCGGTGTCGATAGGGACTCAGATCTCGTGGCTCATACCTTCGATGAACGAGACCCGGCAGTGCTCAAAGTGCTCTCTACGGTGATTGAACGCTGCCGGGCGCATGGAAAATACGTCGGCATCTGTGGCCAGGGACCTTCAGACCATCCAGATCTCGCCCAGTGGCTTGTTGAGCAGGGCATCGAGTCTGTCTCACTGACTCCGGACACCGTGGTGCAGACCTGGCTGAGCCTGGCCGCTAAGAGTTAGAGCGGGGGCTTCCGTGCATCAGTGGGGCCGGTCATGGTCTCCATTTACCCACCTGAACTGGTCTGCCATCACTGTAGCCGCTCTCATCCGGATCGAGACCGCCCCACCCAGCAGGTACACCTCAGGGCAAGTCATCAGCCGAGGTATGCCACAGAAGTGATTGACCAGATTAACTAATTTCAGTCAAAATGCCTCAATGGGTATCGACGCGAACCCGCCGCAGACCGGGTATGTAGTGGCACATGCAGGCTCACAGATCCGCGCTTGGCTCACCGGGCCTGCTGGTGGCCCGTTGGTCGCCCTGAGTCACGGTGCCTCGATGGACCATCAGATGTTCGATGAACAGCTCGGGCCGCTCATCGGTGCCGGGTATCGGGTGCTGACTTGGGACATCCGCGGTCACGGCCGGTCCCAGCCCATGGGCCGGCTCCCTATCGAAATTGCTGATATGACCGACGATCTGTTGGCCATCTTGGATCATCTGGATGTCTCCGGCCCGATCTGTGTCGGTGGGCAGTCGCTGGGGGGCTACATCGCACAGGAGCTGGTGCGCCGCGAGCCGGAGCGGGTGGCGGCGGTCGTGATCATCGGGTCGACCTGCACCACTATGCCGATTGCCTGGTGGGAGCAGTGGGCACTGAAGTCTTCCGCGTGGTGGTTCGTGCCCTGGCCATGGGAGCACCTCAAACGCACCATCGCCAAGTCAACGGCTCAGCGACCGGAGGTCCGCACCTACGCCGAAAACGCGATCAGTATGATGTCCAAGACCGACTTTGTACAGATCTGGCGAGCGGTCACACAGTCGATACGGCCAAAGCCCGGATACCGGATCGAGGTGCCGCTGCTGCTGACTCACGGCGACCAGGACCGCACGGGCAACGTCGCGCGAACCGCGCCTGCATGGGCAGCACGAGACCCACGCTGCCAGTATGAAGTGATCCCGCATGCCTCCCACAACGCGAACCAGGACAACCCTGAGCACTTCAACAGCGTCCTGCTGGATTTCCTGACCGAGCATTACCCGGCCGGCGGCACATGACCGCTCGGCGACAATAGTCAGGCGGAACTACTTCGGCGACCCTGCAACGGGCTTCTTGCGGCCTGGAGTCACTGCGCGCATCAGATCCAGCTGGGGTGTGAGTGGCACCAAAGCCCGCGATGGTGGGAAGGACGCCGGCTGTTCTGCTACGGTAATGGAAGCCCCGCGCAATGTATGCGCTCCGGATCGACTGGAAGGAGGAGCACAATGACTGCCTTTGTCCTGCCTCCGTATCCTTCACTTTTCAACGAGGTCGCTTCCGCTTTCTGACCTTCGGCGACCTCCCGATCCTGGAGCGTCTCCACATGTCTTCTGTGCGTACAGGCACACATCTTTCTAACCCTGACTCTGATGCAGTCCCACTGCAACCTGGGGCTGATCAACGGTGGTCCACCTGGACCGAGGTCACCCCCACTCAGCGCGGACCGCGTCCTCATCCTGACTGGCTGGTCACCGCCGCCGGTGCTTTCGACACCGAACTCGGCGTGGTGAAATCCGGAAAAGAAGCCGAGGTCCACCTCATCGAACGCGCGGTCCCCGGTACCACCGGCTGTCTTCTGGCAGCTAAGCGTTTTCTGGGCTCCCAACACAGTGATTTCCACCGATCCTCTGCCTACACAGAGGGGCGAGAAGTCCGCGACAGCCGGGAGGCCCGTGCCATGAAACGCAAGTCCTCCTTTGGCCGAATCGTGGCGGCCGGGGAATGGGCCTTCGCCGAATTCGAGGCGCTTGTCAAGGCGTGGAAGGCAGGTGTAGCCGTCCCTTATCCGGTGCAGATCAACGGCACTGAGATCCTGATGGAGTTCATCGGAGAGGACCGGGTTGCTGCTCCAAGGCTTGTCCAGAGCAGACCAACGGGAGTAAAACTTGCCGAGGCTTACGACCAAGTGGTGAGCATTCTGGAATCCTTCGCTCGCATGGGGTATGTGCACGGTGATTTCTCGCCGTATAACTTACTCGATGACGGCGGCAGAATTGTGGTCATCGATCTGCCTCAGGTGATTGATGCGGCCGTGAACCCGATGAGCCTGGACTTCCTCCACCGGGATGTTGTGAATGTGACCACCTGGTTCAACCGCCGTGGTTTAGATGCCGATCCAGAGGCCTTGTTCGCTGACCTGGTGGCACAGATGTGGTGATAGACCTTACAGCCTGAACGCCTCCAGCGAATAGCCCACCCGGTGCCATTGGCCGGGGGAGAGCTCAATCAGGTCCTTCCCTGAGTTGAAGGCGTTCGGTGGGCAGGTCATCGGCTCCACTGCTACCCCGGCCCGGTCAATCCGCTCGCCGGTATAGACCTGCGCCCAGGGGGTGTCAGAGATCATCCGCACCATGAAACCGCTGGGCCCGTGCAGCAGCTCTGCGCTCCAGCCCTCCTCCGGCAGCCCGGTATAGGCATGGTCAATCCGCAGGCCTGCCAGTAGGGGGCCGTCGGTGAGATCTAGGTCGCCGGCAACCGGGTTGGAGCCTACTACCTTGCCGCTGGGCTTGGTCTTTACCACGGTTTTGGCCGGAAGCCGCAGCCGGCAGGACTTCAGCGGGGCGTCCGCTGCGGTGAGATAGGGATGGAAGCCGGCGCCATAGGGGGCAGTGGGCAGCACCGAATCGTCACCGTCTTCTTCGATTGGTGTATACCTTGTGCTCAGGGTGGTGGTGAGCCCCAGGTGGCCGGCGACCCGGTACACCAGCACCACTTCCAGCCGGAAGGGGTAGCCGGCAGTGGGTTCGATGACTCCGGCAAGGTGCACCTCCGATTCCCGCTGGTACTGGATGCCCAGCTGGGTGTCGTAGAGCAGCCCGTGGATGGCAGCCCCGGTCTCTTCCTCATTGGACTCCAGTGCGTACTCAGCGTCTCCGTAGCTGTAGCTGGCCTTGACCACCCGGTTGGGCCAGGGCGCCAGCACCGCGCCGAGGAAGCCTGTTCGTTCGTTTCCCGGCACCTCCTGCGGGGCTCCCGGGTCCCCTGCTCCCTCTTGTGTTGAGCGCTCCAGTGGCACGATGAGGTTCTGCGGGGTGCCTGTGGCGGGATCCTGGCTGGTCAGGCTCAGCAGCGCACCGCCGCGGGTGGCGATCGCAGCGGAGTACCCGCCGGCTGAGATGGTGACATTGGGTGCAGAGGCGGTCATAGTGGTGGTCTCCTTCGCGTGAATTCTGGGACAACACTAACTAACCCCTGCTCAGTTGCCCACTTTTGGGGTTGCGCGGCGTCGTACACTAATGGCCCTATGAATTCACCAGTAGAGACTCCGCACAGCAAGCGGCAGGCAGACTTTTCCCGTCCGGCGGCCGGGCTGGGCGGCAGCTTTGTGCACCAGCCGGGCACCAAGATGGTGTGCCTGGACATTGACGGGACCATCGTGAACCATGACGGGTACATGTCCGAGGCGGTCAAGCAGGCCGGGCGCGCTGTGGTGGCAGACGGGAACACGGTGGTGATTGCCACCGGGCGCTCGCTGCAGGCCACGTTGCCGATCATCGAGACCTTCGGCATCACCCACGGCTATGCGGTCTGCTCCAACGGTGGGGTGACCCTGCGCATCGATGCTCGCCCTCCCGAGGACGGCGGGCTGGAGGATGGCTATGAGGTGATCGATCAGCAGGCCTTCGACCCGAGTCCGGCGTTGAAGGCCCTGAACAAGCGGCTCTCCACCGCCCGGTTCGCCATTGAGACCTCCGCCGGGCATTTCATTGCCACCGAGCGGTTCGAGGATCTGACCTTCGGACTGATTCCGGAGCCGGTGAGTATGAAGCAGATGAAGCGCGCTGAGGCGGTCCGGCTGGTGGTGAACTCCGACGACGCCACGGCTCACGAGTTTGCCCGGGCGGTCAAGGATATCGGGCTGCAGGGGGTCAGCTACTCAGTGGGCTGGTCAGCGTGGATCGATATCGCCGCCGACGGGGTCACCAAGGCCTCGTCCCTGGAGAAGCTCCGCGAGAAGCTCGGTGCCCCAATGGAGTCCACCGTAGCCTGCGGGGACGGGCGCAACGATATCGAGATGCTGCAATGGGCCCACCGGGGGGTAGCGATGGGGCAGGCTGTGCCCGAGGTCAAGGAGGTTGCCGATGAGATCACCGGCACTGTCGATGAGGACGGCCTGGTCGATGTGCTGAACTCGATTCTGAAGGGGGATGCGGTCGCAGCCCTTTAGATGCCACACCTGCGCCCCCCGGGACCAGCTCAGCGCAGCTGATCAGCCAGCTGCGCCACGGCGGGCTCGCCCACCAGATCACCACCCAGCATCGGCAGGGTGAGGATATCTGCCCCGGGCAGCAGTGTGCCGAGCTTGCCCAGCTGCTCCTCCTCTTGGGTACGTTTGGCGGCTAAGAACTCGCCCTGATCGAGGGGGGAGAGACGATTGACCACGACGCCGCCCACCTTCACTCCCAGCCGCTCAAGCTGGTGAAACAGCTCAGCTGACTCCAGCACCGGCACTCGCTCAGCAGTGACCACAATGACAAAGCTGCACAGGATGGGATCAGTGATCAGCCCGCGCAGCTTCTCGAATTTTCCCCGCCGCTGGGTGAGTACCTGACGGATCCGGCGGTCCCGATTGGCGCCCTCGGAGCTCTCCGGATCGTCATTGTCCAGGGCACGGATGGCCGCACCGAACTTCTCCGCCTTGGTGCGCCGGTTCAGCAGCCCCTCGGTCCAGGCAGACATGATCTCCGGCAGAGCAAGCAGCCGGGCGGTGTGCCCGGAGGGGGCGGTGTCGAAGATCATCAGGTCATAGTCCCGCTCAGCCAGCTCCACCACCTCGGCGATCCGTTCCAGAATGGCCGACTCATGGGTGCCGGGGGAGGATCGGGCCAGATGAAGATGAGCATCCACCTGCTTGTGCAGGTGATCCGGCATGAAGTCGCGCAGGGTCTGCCCCACCTGGGCCAGGTGGTGTTCGATGGTGGCGGTGGGATCGATCTCCACCCCGGCCAAGACTCCCGAGCCACCGTCATCAGCCAGCAGCACCGGTTCATCACCTACTGGCCGGTCCCAGAGGTGGCCCAGGTTGTGCGCGGGATCAGTGGAGACCAGCAGCACCCGCCGGCCAGCCCGTGCCTGGTGTAGGCCCAGGGCAGAAGAGACTGAAGTCTTGCCGACCCCACCCTTGCCGCCGATGAACAGCAGGCTGCGGTCTGCCGCCAGCTCTAGCAGCACTGCATGCCGTCCATCGGGGAGCGGTCCAGACCCTGCCGAATATGCCAGTCGTGCATGCGGTCCAGCATCTCCGGCAGCAGCTCCAGGGTGGCCCCGGAGGCCGGATTCGGCACACCGAGCGCTTCAGAGAGCACCAGCATCATGAACAGATCTTCCTCGTCACGCTTGGCCCGGGCGAAGACGCGCCGATAGGGGGCCACGTAGAACTCACGCAGCCCCCTCTCAGCTCGCTGGAACCAGCGCGCTGGCCCCGCCGGCGGGACCAGGTCCCGCTCGGCTTTCGGCCGGTTGCGCCGGCGCCGGCCTTCACGCCCAAAGCCGTGCATAACCGTACTCTACGTGGTGGTGAGCTTCTGGTCCTCGGTGAGGGCGACGTCGTCCTCTGGGTCCTTGGGGCCCTTCCACGCGGCGAGCATGGAGATCACAGCCTCCAGTAGCACCCAGGTAGCAGCCACCACGATCACTATATCGATGGTGAACAGCAGCCAGTCCCCGGCTTGGAAGAGGTCGACCAGCTGCACCAAGGCGGCGTAGATCGTCATGAACAGCACGAACACCGCAGGCAGCAGCACCGGTAGGAACGGCCGGCCCTTGCGGATGAGCATCACGGTCAGGATGGTCAGGGACAGTCCGGCCAGCAGCTGGTTGGTGGTGCCGAACAGCGGCCACAGCCTCATTCCGCCGGAAGCGTCTGCTCCTTGGGAGAAGGTCAGCGCGAAGGCCAGCACCACGGCGATCAAGGTGGCTGCCAGAGTGGGGATCTTCACCCCGGCGATCTGGCCGATCTCCTGGATCACGAACCGTTTCAGACGGGTCGCAGTGTCCAGCGTGGTGGCTGCGAACAGAATGGCCATAGTGGCCAGGATGGTTGCCGCCAGCCCCTGAGGCAGGCCGAGGCCAGCGTTGAGAATGTTCGCCCCGCCCTCCACGAACAGCGGCACACCGCCGGAGGAGAAGGAGTCATAGACCTCGCGCCACTGGGTGAGGCTCTGAAAGCCAGCAGTGGTGGCGATGATCGCGCCCAGGGCCAGCAGGCCTTCGCCGACCGCGCCGAAGTAGCCCACGAAACGGGCGTCGGTCTCCTTGTTCAGCTGCTTGGAGCTGGTGCCCGAGGAGACGATCCCGTGGAACCCCGAAATCGCGCCACAGGCGATGGTGACGAACAGCAGAGGAACGATGGAGGGAGTGTCGGCTGGGACGGCGTCGTTGACTGCCGGTGCCACCACAGTAGGGGTGGCCAGCAGGACTGCGCCGTAAATGATGCCCAGACCGACGAACAGCTGTACTCCGTTGATGAAGTCACGCGGCTGCAGCAGCACCCACACTGGAAGCATCGAGGCGATGCCGGAGTAGATGAACAGCAGGATGATCCAGATGGCATTGGGAGTCAGGCCGAAGGCACCCTCCTCGGGCAGCGAGATCGGGTAGGCGTTGCCCAGCAGGATCAGTCCGTAGAGTGCGATGACGCCCACAGCTGTCACCACGATCAGGTTCCATTTGAATCGGTAGATGGCTTGGCCGACCAGCACGGCGACCACCAGGGCACCCCAGGTGGGGATGACCGCCCCGGGCTGGGCCACCAGAAGGTTGGAGATGACCACGGCAAAGGCAGCCAGCACCATCAGGATCAGCAGGAAGATGACCACCAGGAACAGGTTTCGTCCGCGATTGCCGATATAGGTGCCCGAGAGCGCCCCCATGGACTTCCCCTTATTGCGCACGGAGGCCCACAAGGTGCCGAAGTCATGCATACCGGCCATGAACACCGTGCCCAGAGTGACCCAGAGGAAGGCGGGCAGCCAGCCCCAGATCACTGCCACGGCTGGGCCCACAATGGGGGCTGCGCCGGCTACTGAGGTGAAGTGGTGTCCCCAGAGGATGTAGCGGTTGGTGGGCACATAGTCCACACCGTCTTCGAATTGATGGGAAGGGGTCTTGAACTCAGCATTGAGTTTGTAGACCCTCTTCGCCAGGAACTTTGAGTAGAGGAAGTATCCGGCCAGCATCATCGCGACGCCGATGACGGCCAGCACCAGTGAGTTTGGTGCGTCCATGGTGGCTCCTGAGTGATCCGTTGGTGTAAGTGCCGCCGGACATATTACGTCTGCATGTGACCGGCGTAACTTTTAGGTTTCGCAGGTCCAGTATATGGGCACTGTGTGATACACGCCACGTATGAGTGACTGTGGTGGTGTCGCTTCGCTCAGGCTCTTCAATCGTCTGCCCGCATTCGGGCAACCCTGAATCGCCTCGGGCATTGCGCCGCAAGCGCTGCATGCCACTCGGCTCAGTCGGGTCTCGGCATCTCCCAGCTGAGCTGGGGGCTTCCCTCGGTTGAGTCGGGCGTCGTCGTGTGGAGTCTTTTCCCAGGTCAGGGTGATGATGTAGGGAATACCGGTACATGAAGCGAGTGAGATTGTGAGTTGCACCCCGTGTCACATCGAAACCCTGCACACCCGAACACCGGCAGCCACCGTGTAGTGGAGTCCAGCTATGCCACTGACCAGACTGCCGTGAAGAACCCTCTGCCCAAGGCCACTGCAGCTGAGACCGCCGCGGTGCTCGCCGAGGTGGAGCTGCCCATGATTATTAAGGGCCCCATCATCCGCCGGCCCAAAGTGGTCTCAGCGGTGGAGCGGCTGGGCCTGGAGGCTCGGGCGGTCAAGCGTATGCAGACCATGGCCCAGAAGTACGGCCGCGGCCCGCTGATGCTGGCTGTGCCCGGGCGGAACATGGCTACGGTGCTGGATCCCGACCATGTGCACCGGATCCTGGAGGAGTCTCCGGAGCCTTTCGCCACTGCGGAGACGCTGAAGGTCCACGCCCTGAAGCACTTTGAGCCGAAGGTCGCGCTGATCTCCGAAGGCGCGGACCGGGCGCGGCGCCGTGAGGTCAATGAGCAGTTGTTGGACCACAACCATCCCATCCACCGGATGGCGGAGCAGTTCATGCCCGCGGTGCGCGAAGAAGCCGCCGCCCTGTTGGCCGAGATTGCAAACAACGACGACGCCGGCCAGCTCGACTACGACACTTACTTCACTGCCTGGTTCCGTCTGGTCAACCGGGTGGTGCTGGGCGACTCCTACCGGGATGGCGCAGAGCTGATTGAGCTGATGCAGACCCAGCGCAAGCGGGGGAACTTCGCCTTCCTGCGCCCCGTGGACAAGGGTGCGCGGTCTGAGATTCTGCAGCGGATTGAGCAGGCGGTGGAGAAAGCCGAGCCGGGCAGCTTGGCTGCATTCATGAAGCAGATGGAGGCCGCCGGGGAGGCCGACACCTCCCGGGATGAGAATGTGCAACAGATCCCCCAGTGGCTGTTTGCCTTCGATCCGGCGGGGATGGCCAGCTACCGGGGGCTGGCGCTGCTGGCAGCCCACCAGGACCGGCTGGATGCCGCTCGGTACCAGATTCAGGATCAGGCCGGCGCCAAAGCTCCGATGTTGCCGCTGCTGCGGGCCACGGTGCTGGAGTCGCTGCGGCTGTGGGCCACCACCCCGATGATCCTTCGCGAGACCACCCGGGAGGTGGAGTTTGAACATGGCGTGATGCCGGCCGGGACCACGGTGCTGATCTTCGCTCCCTTCTTCCACCGGGACGAGAACAACCTGGACTTCGCCCACCGGTTCGCCCCGGAGGTCTGGGATCACGAGCGCACCCGCGAGGAGTGGCCACTGGTGCCCTTCAGCGGCGGCCCCGGGATCTGCCCCGGCCGGCACCTGGTGCTGCTGCTGACCTCCAACTTCATCGCGGAGATCGTGGGGAACCGGGGCATCGAGCTGACCAGCCATGAGCTGGAGCCGGGGAACCTGCCCGCCCTGCTGGACAATTTTTCCCTGGAGTTCCGGCTCTCACCCCGCTGAAGCGGAACCCTTGCCCTCCGGGACCCGCACCGACCACGGCACCTCTCTGCAGACTTGCGCGTCTCAACTGGAGGAATAAGCGTGTTTTCTGTGGGTTATCTCCTCAGTTTGGGCACCTGAGTTTTATGCGGCAGGGATAAAGTGGCCCTATGGCAGAGTTCAGGGTTCCCAAGGATGATCCCTCCCTTTCGCTGGAGGAGGTCTGGCCGGTCTTCGGACTGCGGATCATTTCCCCGCGGCTGATCCTGCGCCAGGTGCGTGAAACCGATTTCGGCGCCTATGTGGCTGCGGCCTCCTCGGGGATCATGAAAGGACCGCGGAACTCCTTTGCCTCGCCTTGGGATGAGAACACGCCTACGGATATCGCCAAGAACTCGCTGACCTGGCTGTGGTCCAGGCGCCCGGCCATCGGCCCGGATTCCTGGTATCTGATGCTGGCGGTCTTCGTCCGCAGCGAGGACGGCAGCGAGGGCCCGCTGATCGGTATGCAGGATGTTTGGGCGGAGAAGTACCGGGTGCTGCGCTCCCTTGAGACCGCCAGCTGGCTACGCGCCGACCAGCAGGGCAAAGGCTACGGTAAGGAGCAGCGGGCTGCTGCCCTGCTCTGGGCCTTCGATCACTTCGACGCCGAGTACGCCCAGTCCGGCGCCTACGACTGGAATGAGCCCTCCAAACGGGTCTCGGAGTCTCTGGGTTACTTCCAGTGCGGCACTAAGCGGGTCACCGACGCCCACGGCAAACAGCCGGAGTGGGAGATCGCCTACCGCATGGCTAAGAGCGATTTCATCCGGCCCAGCTGGAGTGTGAAGGTGGAAGGCAATGAGCTGCTCAAAGACTTCATGCTGCTCTCCGATCGGCACCTCTGGGACAATAGCGACCAGACTCCTTGACCCTCACCTTGGTTGAGGGATTTAAGTAGTGGCTATGAATCACGACGCCGCTACTGGGCTCCTCACTATCGGGGAGGTGGCCCGCGCCTCCGGGCTGAGCATCTCAGCTCTGCGCTTCTACGACCGGCAGGCAGTGTTCGTCCCTGCTGAGGTCGACCCGGCCACCGGGTACCGCTGGTACACACCGGAGCAGCTCGACGACGCCAAGTTGCTTGCCCGGCTGCGCCGGATCGCCCTGCCCGTGGCAGAGATTGCCACTGTGCTGGCCCGGGGCGACCCGGAGGTGACCCGCAGTGTGCTAGACCACCACGTCGCAAACCTCGAGGAGGGGCTGGCCGCCGCCCGGGCTGAGGCCGGGTTGATCACTGAGCGCGGTGGGACAGAGGAGGCCGCCTCCCCGCCTTCCGGACGGACTGCCCTGACTCTGGCAGCCGAGGATCTGCTGACGGGTCTGCGCACAGTGCGCCATGCTGTCGGCACAGATCCAGATATGCCGGCCATTCACGGCGTCTTTGCAGTGGGTGTCTCTGGCTGGAGAGGCCAGCAGGGCCGGATACGGTTGGCAGCGACGGACCGCCGCCGGGCGGCCTTTGCCGAGGTGCCCGCCCTGGTGGACGGGAGGCTGCGAGCACTGCTGCCCACCGAGTTCGTCGAGGCCGTGCTGCAGATGACTCCGCCGCTCAGTGGAGAAGTCGCTCTCGTGCTGGAAGCCGGTGAGGTGAGTCTCCGAGCAGGGGAGCAGCACGTCCTGCGGATGCCGGTACCGGAGGTTGCCTTCCCGGACCTGAGTCACGCGATTCCTAAGGCCCGCACCAGTGTCATCCTGGAGTCCGAGCAGGTGGCAGAGCACCTGGCAGAGCAGGGCGTCGCGCTCAACCAGGACTATATGGATCAGGCACTCGGCGCCCTAGATCCGGCGGAGGCAGAGAGCGGCGGCCCGGTGCAGCTCCGCCTGGACCTGGACGGCCCCGCTGAGCCGCTGGCCATCCGCCGGGCGGAGGAACCGGGCACCTTTGTAGTGGTGCTGCCGATTGTTCCGGATGCCGGGCGATGAGCGAGCGTGATGCTCACCCCGAGCTGAGTGAGGAGCCAGCGAACGTGCCGTCGATATATTGGCTCTGGCTGGGCGGCCTGGCGTGGACCACCATCGGTGTCAATCTGCTCTCCTTCGGAATGGTATGGACTGCTACGGCACATAGTGGGCTACTGGCCGGCGTCGTGCTCTTCTCCACTACCTTGCCCCGGGTCATACTGGCACTCTTCGGCGGGGCCGTCGCAGACCGGCTGGGTCCACTGCGTCTCATGTTTACCTCCGATGCCGCCATGTCTGCCTTCTGTGCCTCCGCTGCGGCCCTTGTCGTGGTGGTGGGTCCACATCCAGCATTGCTCATCGGGGTGGCCCTGATGCTTGGTATCGCCGATGCCTTCTACTATCCCGCGGCTGGAGCAGTGCCGAAGTTCCTTGTGCCATCGGCTGGTCTGCCCCGGGCTCTGTCGGCCCGTCAGCTGGTGATCTTTGCAGGGTCAGTGGCCGGACCTGCCCTGGGCGGGGTCGCGGTCAGTGCGGCGGGGCTGCCGCTGAGTCTGGCCCTGGGCTCGGCGGGATTCGCGGGCATGCTGCTGATTCTGGCCAAAGTCCGCCGCCGTATGCAGCAACCAGCACACCAGAACCACGCCGCCACGCCTTCTGACGTCATCGGCCAGATGCGTGCCGGGCTGAGGTTCGCGCTGACCACCCCGCTGCTACGCGCAGTGGTCCTGGTGACCTCAGCCTTCGCGCTGTTCGTGCTGCCGCTGACCTCGATCATGGTGCCCCTGGTGGCTCGGGACCGCGGATGGGAGGCCGAACTGGCAGGCGTCACCGCAGGGGTGTTCAGTGCAGGCATGGCGGCACTGGCACTCTGGGTGATGTGGCGCAGTGGTGCTCAGCGGGCCGGCGCCGCGGCCATCTGCGGCATGCTCATCACCGGAGCTGGGATCCTCGGCTTCGCCGCTGCCCACTATGAGGTGTGGGCCATCCTGGCGGTGCTGGTCACCGGTCTGGGTGCTGGTCTGTTCAGCGCCCATCTCGGCCCATTGTTCGTGGCCGCCACTGCGCCGGAATACATGGCTAGGGTTCAGTCAGTGATGATGATCGCCCAGGCCGCACCCATGATGATCGCCGGTCCAGTCATCGGTGTGTTGGCAGATCTGCTGCCAGTCGGCGTCATTGTGCTCATATGGGGTGCCGGGGCTCTCGTGGTGGGTTGCGGCTCCCTGTTCAGCCGTCCGCTGCGCAAGGCGCAACGACCCAGCTGAGGAGTAGCCCAGCAACCAGGTGTGGAATGGAAGTTTTTACCGCAAATTACCGTAAAAAACCTGCCCGAGGCTCGTCACGTCACCAGATGTTCAGCAACATGTCATAAACTCTTTAGATGGAATTTGTGCGACGTTGGCCGTACACCTTCATCAGTGTTGTCGCGATTCTGACTGTTGTGGCAGCCATTGCTGCCTCCAGCTACACCGGCGTGGGGCTGCGCGATCCCGAGGGATTCCTGGGTCCTGCCTATATCCGACTGCCGCTGCTGGCAGCCCTGATGTTCCTGGCCGGACTGATCCCGGCAGCCATCCGGCGTAGCGGCTGGAAGCAGATCCCACGCGGTGTGGTCGAGGTCATCAAGCATGAATGGACGCTACGCCGGATTCTCTACATCTGCACCGGGCTGCTGGCCTTCTACATCTGCTACGTGGGTTACCGGAACCTGAAGTCAGTGCTTCCGCTGCTGACTGATGAGGTGCTCTGGGACACTGAGCTGGCGGCACTGGACCTGTGGATGTTCGGCAACGTGAACCCAGCCTTCGTATTCCAGGACATGTTCGGCACCGGCATCTCGGCCGCAGTGCTCTCCTTCGTCTACCTCATCTACCTGCCGGTGGTGCCGATCAGCCTTGGTGTGGTCCTGGTGTTCAGCCGTGACCTCACGGTGGGCGCCTGGTACGCCACTGCGATGAGCCTGAACTGGATTGTGGGCACCGTCAGCTACTACATCCTGCCGGCGGTGGGCCCCATCTACTATGAGGGCACCCAATGGGCCTACGCCGCACTGCCGGAAACTAACACCTCGGCTCTGCAGGACGCCCTGTGGCGCAACCGCGAGACGTTCCTGGCTGACCCGGCCGGAGCCGATGTGATCCACGGGGTGGCGGCCTTCGCCTCGCTGCACTGCTCGGTGACCTTCACCATGGCCCTGTTCGCCCATCTGGTGATCAAGAACAAGCTGTTGCGCATTGTGGGGTGGGCGTTCTTCGGGCTGACTTTCATCGCTACCCTCTACTTCGGCTGGCACTACCTGGTGGACAGCCTGGCCGGGGTGCTCATCGGCTGGCTCTGCGTCGCCGTGGGCGCCTGGGCCACTGGCAACTGGTGGGCCAAGCGGCGCACTCTGAAGTCCGATCTCACCGAGATCGACCAGGACGACGACGCCAGCTCAGATGACAGCCCTGCAGACCATGAGACTGCCAGCACCCCGGTACGCGGCCTGGCCGCCCGCTCTGCCGGTTGAGCCTCGCCGGGGGAATCCCGCCAGTACGGGACGGGAGACTAGGCTTAATGGAATGAGTAGTGCAGAGCCGGAGCTCGCGGCCACACCAGTGCTGCTGACGCAGCGGTTGCGGCTGAGGGCACCTGATGAGGAGGATGTCGAGTTCGCGCTGGATGTGTACTCCCGTCACGAGGTGGTCCGCTATATCGGAACCGGCGAGGTGCAGACCACTCGTGAGCAGGCGTGCTACCGGATTGCGCGCTACCGGTCACAGTTCGGTCCCGCCGCCGGTGTCTGGCTGATTGAGCAGCGTGACGCCCGATTGGGCCGAGCGAAGACCCGAGTTGGCTCGGAGCCTTCCGAGACCCGACTGGGCCCAGCGAAATGTGGCGCTTGCGGCGCAATGTCCGAGGCGACTGAGGGTTGCCCGCAATGCGGGCAGGCGATTGAGCAGAGTGAGCGAACCAATGGCGCCCGGGTCGGGTTCGCTCTGATGAAACCGATTCCCTTTTCCGAGGGTGTGGAGGCTGAGCAGCAGGACATCGAGATCGGCTGGCATCTTCACCCGAGCGCCTGGGGCTCAGGTTTCGCCTCAGAGGCGGCTCAAGCTCTGGTTGACCATGCGCGCGCTCAGGGGCTGGGGCAGCTGGTGGCAGTGACTCATGCGGAGAATGCCGCCTCCCAGGCTGTGGCCCGCCGTCTTGGCATGAGGTATCGAGGTTCCACCGACCGCTACTACAACACCGCTTGTGAGCTCTTCACCTTGGACCTCTGAGGGCTGAGCTGTGACAGGATTGAGCCGTGTCTGCTGAGCCTGTCACTGTGAGTCCGGAGTGGGTGCGGGGTGCGGTGGTGGCCGCGTAGAAGATCCCTCCCCCCGCAGGGGCAGGGGAATACGACGACGCCGCCGATGTCCTGGGCGGACTGGGGCTCATCCAGCTGGACCCGCTGACCCGGGTCTCTACTGCCCAGCGGCTGACCTGCCTGACCCGGTTGCCGCGCAAGCACCGAGCCGAGCAGGTGGACGCCGCTCTGTGGCCTGCCGAGGCGCCTGCATCCTTCGAGGCGTTCACCAAAGTGGCCTGTGTCTTCCCGCTTCAGGACTGGCCGCTGCTGCGGCTGCGGCGTGAGGCTACTCGGGCCCGCCACGGGGAGAAGATCGCCCCAGCCGTCCGGGGCCGCATCCTTGAGCTGGTGGCTGAGCATCCTGGCGGTGTGCCCACCGGGGTGCTTGAGGCAGAGTTCGGCCCGGAACGCACCACCGGCTGGCACTGGTCTCAGGTGAAGGAGGCCGCTGAGCTGATGGTCCGGATGGGCGATCTGGTGGTCACCGCCCGGGACGGTGTGATCCGTCTCTTCGATCTGCCAGAGCGTGCCCTGCCAGCTGAGGTCCGCGAGGCCGAGGACCTGCCTGACGATACTCTGCGCGCCGGGCTGGCCCGGCGTGCCGCGGCCAGTTTGGCGGTGATGACCGTCAGCGACTTCGCCCACCACTATCACCTGGATAAGCACAACGCCCGATCGAGCCGAAAGGGCAGTGGTGCTAGTACCGGCTCCCCTGAGGCGATTGAGAGGCGTGAGCGAAGCGACGCAGCCCATGGAATCGAACTGGCAGGACTTACTCCGGTTGCTGTGGAGGGTTGGCGAGAGACAGCCTATGTGCTGCCTGAGCTGCTGGAGGCAGAGGCGCCTGAAACCGGGATCGGAGCGGATGGTCCCGCTCTGGGGCCGGTGAAGGAAGCCCGGCTGATCGGTCCCTTCGATCCGCTGCTGCGTGATCGCCGCCGGGCTCAGCGGATCTTTGGCTTTGACTACACCTTCGAGGCCTACGTGCCGCGGGATAAGCGGATCTACGGCCATTACGTGATGGGCGTGCTCTCCGGCACAGAGCTGATCGGACGGGTGGACCTCTGGCGCCGCAGCGGCGAGCTAGTGGTCAACCAGATCTGGGCAGAACTCGGGTATCCGTCACGGAGCGTGACCGCCCGCGCCAAAGCGGCAGCCCCAATCCTGACGCGTCAGCTTGGCGTTGCTCTGCGGCTGCCTGATTCGTAAGGTGGGTGGGCAGCTGTTCCTGGCCGTCGACACCGGCTTTTCATGAGTACACCGCGTTATAAGCCGGTGTATCTTTGATAACCCGGTGTAGTTGCGGGGCGGGGCGTCGTCGCTTCGGGTATCGTCTCAATCGCCTGCCCGCATTGCGGGCAACCCTCAGTCGCCTCGGACATTGCGCCGCAAGCACCACATTTCACTCGGCTCGGTCGGGTCTCGGAAGACCTCGCGTGAGCGCGGGTCTTTGCTCGGCTCAATCGGCGGCCGTTATACGCTGAGGGATGGAACGCTGACTTTGAACCCAAGGAGGAAGACGTGGCAATTGTCCGCGATGTGACCATCGAGATTCCGGCCGGATCCCGCGTGAAGTACGAGATCGACCACGAGACCCACCGGCTGCGCCTGGACCGGGTGCTGTTCACCCCCATGCAGTACCCCGCGCACTACGGGTACTTCGACGACACCCTGGGCGAGGACGGCGACCCCTTGGATGCTCTGGTCTACATCCCTGATGTCGACCTGATCCCCGGAGTAGTGGTGGAGGCCCGCCCGATCGGCGTGCTGAACATGACCGACGACGGCGGCGGGGATGCCAAGCTGGTCTGCGTGCTGGACGATAAGCGTTTCGACCACATCACTGACGTCAGCGACCTGGGCGAGTTCCTGGTCAAGGAGATTGAGCACTTCTTCACCCGCTACAAGGATCTTGAGCCCGGCAAATGGGTCAAGATCGAGGGCTGGGCCGGCCGCGAGGAGGCCGAGGCCGAGCTGAAGCGCTCCATCGATCGTTTCAGCAAGTAGCCTTTTTCGTTCGGTGGTCTCCTGCAACGACGTTTTTGCCTGATATCGGGGTGATTTGTCGTTGCACGGGGCCACCGAACGTGTAGTTGAGGCGTGGCCCAACGTGAAGCGCCGAACCTGGGGTCAGCCGGCGGGAGCGGCAGTCAGCTGAGCTTCTGGGCGGCACCGAGGTGGTGGGCTAGCCAGGCGTAGTCCCAGGCCCGCTCCTTCCACTTCTCATACCGGCCTGAGGCTCCGCCGTGCCCGCCGTCGATCTCGGTCTTCAGCACGATGGGTGCATCCCCCTGCTGGTGTTCGCGCAGCACCGGCACCCATTTGGCCGGCTCCACGTAGAGCACCCGGGTGTCGTTGAGTGAGGTCACTGCGGCAATGGCCGGATAGGTGGTGCGGTGTACGTTCTCGTAGGGCGCGTAGGACTTCATGTACGCATACACCTCGGGGTCTTCGATCGGATTGCCCCACTCCTCCCACTCACCGGCCGAGAGCGGCAGATCCGGGTCAAGAATGGTGGTCAAGTTGTCCACAAAGGGAACCTGGGCCACGATCGCGGCGTACTTCTCAGGGGCCAGGTTCGCCACTGCGCCCATCAGCAGCCCGCCGGCCGAGCCGCCGATCGCCGCCACCCGGCCAGGGGCACCCCAGCCCTCAGCCACCAGGTGATCGGTGACCGCGATGAAGTCGGTGAAGGTGTTCTTCTTATTCAGCTTCTTGCCGTCTTGGTACCAGAGTCGGCCCAGCTCGCCCCCGCCGCGGATATGCGCCACGGCAAACACGATCCCGCGGTCCAGCAGCGATAGCGACGGGATGCCCAGGGAGGCGTCCATGCTGATCTCGTAGGACCCGTAGCCATAGACCACTAGCGGATTGGTGCCGTCGGGCTGCACCTCGACCCGGCGCAGCAGGCTGATGGGCACTTTGGTCCCGTCCTGCGCTTGAGCCCACAGCCGTTCGGCCACGTAGTCTGCCGGGTCGAAGTCGTTGACGGGGGTCTCCCGCCGCAGCAGCGGCTCGCCGGTGGGGTGAGGATCAGCGACGTCTGGGACCAGTGCAGGCGCGTTAGCGTCTGTGCGGGCTACGTGGTGGCGGATGTCGTAGACCCGGTCCGGCACCAGCCAGGAGGTGTACTCCACCCGGAACATCGGGGCCTCGAACCGGGCCTGCACTACACTCACCGCATGGATCTCGTCTTCAAAAGCAGGACCAGGCAACGACGACGCCGTCACCGCGCCCCCGCCGTGACGCACCTGGCGTACGGTGTCCAGTGAGAGCAGCCGCACGGAGGGGTTCGCATTGATCCGGGCCTCCACCAGGATCTGGGCTGCGGTCACCGTGAGATAGAAATCGAGCTTCACCTCATCTTCGTGCCGTAGCACCGTAGGACCAAGATCAAGAGCCTCAGCATCGGCTTGGGCCCGCAGCGCCTCCGCGGTGGTCAGCGAGACGGAGTTGTTCGGACCGTGCTGGTTATGGGTGATCAGCAGCATCCGCTGCCCGTCCAGATCGAAGGGGGCCACAAAGTTGATCAGTCGCCGGGAGGCCGGGATGATCTCCACCGGCTCCGCGTGGGCGTCAGTGAGGTCCAGCAGCCGGGTGGCGTTCCACTCCGAGCCGCCGGACTCGATCACCAGCTGCTTGCGGTCTGCCGAGTACCAGGCCCCGGACCACTGAGTGATGTCATCGATCTGCAGCAGCAGCCGGTCCTCTTCCGGCTCGGTCCCGATAGTGTGCACATATAACCGATCGGGCCGCCAGGACTCATCGGCGGCAAAGTAATAGGCGCGCTTCCCGTCCGGGGAGAGGTAGATCCCGTAGTGCAGGTTCTCCACCGACTCCGGCAGATTCTCACCGGTGATCAGGTCACGAAACCGCAGGGTGAAGTGCTCATCCCCGCTGGTGTCCTCCGAGTAGGCCAGCAGGGCGCCCGACTCATCAATCGCCATCCCGCCCAGCGAGTAGAACGGGTGCTTGGCCGCCTCAGCATTGGTGTCGAAATACACTTCTTCGCCGACCAGCGGCACACCGGGTTCAACCACCGGCGGCTCCCAGGAGGCTGGATCCCTCACAGGGGTCCGGCAGTACACCGGGTGCTGCTCGCCCTCAATGGTGCGGGTGAAGTACCACCAGTCCCCGCGCCGGGCCGGGACGCTGAGGTCGGTCTCCACCGTGCGGGCCTTGATCTCCTCGAAAATCGCTTTGCGCAGCGGTTCCTGGTCTGCGGCCGTTGCCTCGGTATAGGCGTTCTCCGCCTTCAGATGCTCAATGACCTCCGGGTTGTCCTTCTCCCGCAGCCACTCATAGTGGTCCACAAAGGTGTCCCCGTGGTGGGTCCGCTCAACAGGAATCTTCTTCGGCACAGGGGGAGCAGGCGTCGTCGTCATCCCTCCATTCAACCAGTGTTTGTCCCGCCGGCGGGCACAGGTCCCGCTCGGCTCTCGGCCGCGTTGCCGAGGCCTTCACGCCTGAAACGTGACTCACTCCCCGGCTCTGATCAAGCCGGACTCATAGGCGGTGACCACAATCTGGGTGCGGTCGCGCAGCCGCAGCTTGCTCAGTATCCGAGAGACATGGGTCTTGACAGTCTGCTCGGCCAGGAACAGCTCCGCAGCGATCTCAGCGTTGGGCAGGCCGCGGGAGACCAGCCGCATCACATCCAGCTCCCGCTCGGTCAGTCCAGCCAGAACAGTCTTGTTCTGCGCGGTGACAGCGGGCCGGGCCGCGTAGTCAGCGATCAGGGTGCGGGTGATTTTCGGCGAGAGCAGCGCCTCGCCCTCGGCCACCACCCGCACAGCCTGAATCAGCTCCTCCGGTGTGGCGTCCTTGAGCAGGAACCCGCTGGCCCCGGAGCGCAGGGCGGCAAAGACGTACTCATCGGCGTCGAAAGTGGTCAGCATCAGGATCCGTGGCGGCTCACCAGGCATACTGAGCACTGTGCGCGTAGCCTCCAGACCGTTGACCTGCGGCATCCGGATGTCCATGAGCACCACATCGGGCCGGGTGCGCCGCACGGTGTCCACGATCCCTGCACCGTCCTCAGCGGCGCCGACCACCTCGATCCCCTCCTGGGCGTCCAGCAGGGCAGCGAACCCGGCGCGGATCATATGCTGGTCGTCGACAATGAGCACGCGCACAGGGCGAGAGGGGGAGACGCTGTTATCGGCCACGGCTTTACGCTACCCCAGCAGGGATTCCGGCCTGATCCCGACGGCCCGGTATTGCCGAGAATTGTCCCGCCGGTATCACCAGCACACCCGAGTTTCACTCCCCGGCGGGACGCCGAAACCGACGACGGATGCTTAGCGTGTAGGGCATGAACAACATCACATCACTGAGTGAGCGGCCATCGAGCCTCCTCTCAAGTCTTGCCCGGGACTACGCCTATGTGCTGCCCGGATTCCCGATCGCTGTGTTCAGCTTCAGCCTATTGCTGGCACTGACGGTGACCTCTGCTGCCACCGCGATCCTGTGGATCGGCGCGTTGCTGATGCCGCTGACCTTGGTGGTCGGTACAGGATTCGCCGAGCTGGACCGTCACCGGCTGCGGTTCTGGGGAGTCCTCCTGCCTCAAGCCGTCTACCGCCCGATTGGTCAGGGGTTGGCCGGGAAGCTACGCATCCTCGCCGACCCGCGCCGTTGGCTGGACTTGGTCTTCGAAATGCTCATCACCTTTCCGCTGCGACTGTTCACCTTCAGCGTGACGGTGGTGTGGACCGCCATCGGACCAGCGGGACTGACATATTTCTTCTGGTCGCTGTACCTGCCCGGCGAACGCGGGCTGATCCAGCTGCTTCGCCTGACCGATGCCGGTTTGGTCCCCGAAAGTACAACGGCACAGTATTTCTTGGACTCCGGCGCCTACTTCCTGCTCGGGCTGGTTTTCCTGGTCACATTGCCCGCGGTGGTGCGTGTGCTCGCCACGATGGACGCTGCACTCACCACTGCGCTGTTGGGCGGCGTCGATTTCGCCGGCGCAGCAGCCCCACACAGTCCCCGCGATGACCGCACTGCGTCGACCACCCCGCTTACTAGGGTCACCGGTGGTACCAGCGGGCCGACAGTATCTTTTAGCCGTGCGGCGTGGTCCTGGATCGGTACCGGCTTCGCCGCTGTGGTGCTGCTTGCCGTGGGGTGGCCGATCACCGCCACGGCCCACTCCGTTCCGGTGACGGTTGCCATGGTGCTGGTGCTCGCGCACTGCGGGTCGGTAGTGCTCACCCTGTACCAGCCATGGATTGGGCTCATGCTCTCCCTGGCGGCATCCGGAGGACTGATGGTTGCTGTCGCCGAAGCGGCAACCTCCCCCTGGCCATGGCCGATGACTGCGCTGATCACCCAGTGCGCGGTCCTCAGCGTGGCCGCACTGGCCCGGCCCTGGTACTACGCGGTCTCCGCCTGGTGCGGCGGGGCGGTCCTGACCCTTGTCGCGCTGCTCATCGTTGAACTTGAGACGGCCAGCGGGGCGCTGGCCAACAGCATTGTGTCCGTCTCAGTGACCGCGAGTGTCGTGGTCATCGGTGTACTGGTGCGGCTGTGGATCCTCAACGCCGGGCGGCTGGAGGCCGCCGAACGCACCAGTGCGGAGCAGGACCGTCGCCGCAAGGAGCTCCAGGAGCGCAACCGGATCGCCCGCGAGCTGCACGATGTGGTGGCTCACTCGATGTCAGTGATCAGCGTCCAGGCCTCCACCGCCCAGTATCGGAACCCCGGGATCGACGACGCCGCCCGCCGCGAATTCGAGGAGATCGCCGGCTCATCCCGGCAGGCACTGAGCGAGATGCGGATGCTGCTGAGCATCCTGCGCGGCGAAGACGAGGTGCCCACCGCGCCGGAACCCGGACTGGAGGACATCGACGAGCTGATCGAGACCACCCGAGCCTCCGGAACCCTGATCAGGTACCGCGGCCTCACTCCGGAGAGCGACGCCGCCCTGATCGCCTCTGCCACCCCGGCAGCAGCGCTCGCCGCCTACCGGATTGTGCAGGAGGCGCTCAGCAACGCACTACGACACGCCCCGGCCGCAGAGGTGGAGGTCGTGCTGAAGGCGGAGAAGATTGGTCCGATCCGCCGGCTGAACATCAGCGTGCTCAACAGGGCCTCCCCGGAGGAGATCGCAGAGCCTGCACCAGGGGCGGGCCTGGGTCTGAGCGGCATCAGCGAGCGGGCCGCGGCAGTGGGCGGCACTGCTGAGGCCGGGCCCACTGAGGACGGCGGCTTCGCAGTGCGTGCCCGGCTGCCGCTCTGAGCCGCTGCTGAGGAGAGCCCCTGACCCCTACTGAGGTAGGGGGTCAGTTTGGCTCCGGGGAGGGACGCGCAGAGCCACAAGGTGCTTCTAACCTGGAGCCATGACCATCACCCAGGATGCCCCGCGCAGCACATCTTCGTCCAAGCCCGCTCGCACTCCTGCGCCTAACAGGCAGACCAATGAGTTCTTCGAGCTCGCTCGGCGGGTGAAGGAGGCCGGGCTGATGGAACGGGGCGCGGAGAGCTACATCGGCCGCGGCGTCGTACTCCTCCTCGGCTTCACGGCGGCTGCTGCGCTGCTGGTGCTGCTCGGCGACAGCCTCTGGCAGCTGGCGGTGGCGGTGCTCTTCGGCATCCTGTTCACCCAGACTGCCTTCGTCTCCCACGACGCCGCCCACCAGCAGGTGTTCAGCAACGGGCGGAAGAACGAGTGGCTGTCCCTTCTGGTCGGTGACTTGGGGGTGGGCATGTCCTACAGCTGGTGGGTGCGTAAGCACGGTAAGCACCATGCCAACCCCAATGTGATCGGCAAGGACGGGGACATCGCTGCCGGCATCCTGGCCTTCATCCCGGAGGATGCGGCCTCGCGCACCGGGATCGCCGCCTGGTTCGCCAAGCGGCAGGGCTGGTTCTTCTTCCCGATCCTGCTGTTCTTCGGGTTTGTGCTGCACGGCCAGGCGGTGCTCGCAGTCGTTCGCGGCACCAAGGTCAAGCGCCGTGGGGTGGAGGCCAGCTTCCTGGCCCTGCGCCTGATCGGCTATCCCGCACTGATCCTCTGGCTGTTGGGACCGGTACTGGGAGCCGCGTTCCTGGTGGTGCAGATAGCGGTGTTCGGCGTGTACATGGGAGCCAGCTTTGCGCCCAATCACAAGGGCATGCCGCTGATCCCTAAGGATGCTGAGGTCGACTTCCTGAGCAGGCAGGTGCTCACTTCCAGGAACATCGCCGGCGGTCGCCCTATGGGCTGGGCGATGGGCGGGCTGAACTACCAGATCGAACACCACCTCTTCCCCCGGATGGCAAGCCCCAAGCTGTATAAGGTGCGTCCGCTGGTGCGCGAGTTCTGCGCGGAGCGCGGCATCACCTACACCGAGACAGGGCTGTTCGAGTCCTATGGGATCGTGATCCGCTACCTCAACCGAGTGGGGCTGGGCTACGCCGACCCCATGGAGTGCCCCATCACCTCCCAATTTAGGACGACGACAAAGGTCATGTGAGCCCCGCGCCTCTCCTACAGTTCACGTCGCTGTGCTAAAACGTGGCGGGTGAGCACCCCCGCATCCGAGTATGAGCCCCAGCCCGCAGCACGCCCGGGGACCGTATGGGAGGTCTTCCTGGTCTTCCTGCGGCTGGGCCTGACCAGCTTCGGCGGACCGGTGGCGCATATCGCCTACTTCCGCGAGGCGTTTGTGGTGCGCCGCAGATGGCTGACCGAAAAGGCCTACGCAGACCTGATGGCGCTCTGCCAGTTCCTGCCCGGCCCGGCCTCATCCCAGGCGGGAATGGCCCTGGGCCTGCAGCGGGCCGGAGTCGGTGGGCTGTTCGCCGCCTGGTTCGCCTTCACCATGCCCTCGGTGGTGCTCCTGGTGGCTTTCGCCTACGGGGTGGCCAACGCCGGAGACCTCACCGACGCCGGCTGGATCAACGGGCTCAAAGCCGCCGCCGTGGCCGTGGTGGCTCACGCAGTGCTGGGCATGGCCCGCTCGCTGACCCCGGACCCGCCGCGGGCCACTATCGCAGTGGGCTCCATGGTGGTGGTGCTGCTGGTGCCCAGTCCGTTCATCCTGGTGGGCGCCATCGCACTCTCCGGACTCATCGGCCTGATCGCCCTGCGCGCCCCCGATGAGCCCCTGAACAGTAAGGATGCCTTCCCGCTGCGGATCCCCAAGGCCGTCTCGATCACCTGCCTGAGCGCATTCTTCGTCCTGCTGATCGGACTGCCTGCGGCAGCGGCAGCCACCGGCAACTCGGTGCTGACGCTCTTCGACACCTTCTACCGCGCCGGCGCCCTGGTGTTCGGCGGCGGCCATGTGGTGCTGCCGCTGCTGGAGGCCGAGACCGTAGGTGCCGGGCTTATCGACTCTTCCACCTTCCTGGCCGGCTACGGTGCGGCCCAAGCCGTGCCGGGTCCGCTGTTCACCTTCTCCGGATTCCTGGGCGCCTCCGCCGCAGGGGACCCCACCGGCCTGCTCGGGGCAGTAATTGCGGTGCTTGCGATCTTCCTGCCCGGCGGGCTGCTGGTGGTGGGCACTGTGACCTTCTGGGAGCAGCTGCGCAGCAACCGCATCGCCCGCAAAGCGCTGCTGGGCTTCAACGCCGGGGTGGTCGGCGTGCTGGGTGCGGCCCTCTACAGCCCGGTCTTCACCGCTGGCATCATGGACACAGCCAACCCCGCTCTGGCGGTCTGCTTCGCGGTGGCCGCCTTCGTGGCGCTGAACAGCTGGAAGGTCCCGGCCTGGGCGGTGGTGATCGTCGCCGGCCTGCTCGGCTGGGTGGTGCTCTAACCCGCGCCGCTCCCGGGTTCCGCAGGCCCTGCTGACTAGGCTGTGAGAGAACGAGCCGGGCCCCGGCTCCTGGTCACCACGAGACGGGAAGCGAGTCAACGCCATGAACCAGCGCCGCCGCGCTTCGCCCGCCGTCTACCGCCGGCGCCGCCTGGTGGCCGCCCTGCTCGCGGTGCTGCTGCTCGCCCTGGCCATCTGGGGAATGCGCACCCTCTATGACCGGATCTTCGGCGATGACCCGGAACCTGCCGGCCAGACTGAGGAACAGACAGAGAATGATGACGCCCGATTGAGCCGAGAGGAGAGCGGAGCTGATTCTGAATCTACCGAGGAGCCCGCAGCCGAAGGCACTGAGGAGGAGCCTTCAGCTCCCGAGGACCCTGCAGCCGAGGGTGACTGCGCTGCAGCTGATATCGAGGTCAGGGCCAGCACCAGCCATGAGTCCTACGACGCCGCCACCGCACCCATGCTGATCATGGAGATCGAGAACACCGGCTCATCAGAGTGCATTCTGGATGCGGGCACCGCAGAGCAGCAGTTCAGCGTCTCTTTGGGCGGCCGGGAGATCTTCACCACCGCCCAGTGCGATATCGATGGAGAGTCCTTGGAGATTGAGTTCGAGCCCGGCCAGACCGAGCGGGCCAATATGGTCTGGCCGCGCTCCGAGTCGGCGGTGGACTGCGCTGAACCGGCCGAACTGGTCACCGGCGATTACGAGCTGACTGTCTCCGTCTCCGGGATCACCTCTGAACCCCATACCTTCCACGTCACCGGAGCAAGCCAATGAACGATTTTCCTGAGCCTTTGGGGGTGAATCCCGGCAAGGCTTCGCCGGGATTCAGTATCAGACCGGCGCGGACCTCCGATGTGCCGCGGATTGTGCAGATGGCCCAGCCCCTGGTGGAGAAACGAGTGCTTGTGCCCAAGGAACGGGTGGCCTACTACGAATCCATCCAAGAGTTCCTCATCGCCGAGAGTGCCCCTGGGGACCGGCAGCATCTGGAAGATTCTCCGGACCACGTCAGGGGCACTGAGGGGGATCTGATCGGCTTCGGGGCACTACACGTGATGTGGGAGGACCTGGCCGAGGTGCGTACTCTGGCGACTCTGGAGTCCTGGCGGGGCCTCGGCGTCGGCGGTGCACTGCTGCACCAGCTGCTGGACCGGGCCCGGACGCTGGGCACCTCCCGGGTGTTCTGCCTGACCTTCGAGGAGGAGTTCTTCACCCGCCACGGGTTCCAGGTGATGGCCGACCAGACCCCGGTGGACCCGGAGGTCTACGCCGAGCTGCTGCGCTCCCCGGATGAGGGTGTGGCGGAGTTCCTGGACTTAGCCCGTGTGAAGCCCAACACACTGGGCAATACCCGGATGATCCTTGACCTGGACGTCTAAAGATCCCTGAGCGTCCTCTGACTCCGACTAAACCGTTTAGCCCCCAGGTGTTCACCTCCAGTTCACCCGATCAGCAACTTCTGGTCACTTCACGTCCTTAGCGTGGCACCCGGTTCGACCAGCGCGCCTGCACGGTGCGCGAACCGAAGAAGTCCAAGCACCAAGAACTCGGCGCCGACCTAAGCCCGCGCCGACGCTCAAACCTCAGAGAGGGACAACGTGAAGGTAGCAAGCTTCGGCCGCGCAGCGGCCATTCTGTCCGTGGCATCACTGGCCCTGGTGGCCTGCAACGGCGACGACAACGGAAACGGTGACGATAACGGCACCGACGACAACGGCACGGTGGACAACGGCGCCGATGACAATGGCAACGGCGAGGCCTCCGGCGACATCGACTACTCCACCCTCGCCGGCACGCTTTCCGGCTCCGGCGCCTCATCCTTCCAGCTGGCCATCCAGGAATGGCAGTTGGAATTCCCCAACCTCACCGCTGGTGTGGATGTGGACTACGACGCCGTAGGCTCCGGCGACGGCCGCGCCAACTTCCTCAACGGCGCTGACTCCTTTGCCGGCTCCGACGCTCTGATGAGCGATGATGAGTTCGCCCAGTCCCAGGAGCGCTGCGGCGAAGACGGTGCCTTCCACCTGCCCACCGCCATCCTGCCGATCGCCGTGGGGGTGAACCTCGAGGGTGTGGACGAGCTGGTCCTGGACGGCGAGACCATCGCTCAGATCTTCGCCGGTGAGGTCACCAGCTGGGACGACGAGACCATCGCGTCCCTCAACGACGGTGTGGACCTGCCTTCCACCACTATCACCGTGGTGCACCGCCAGGACTCTTCCGGAACCACCGAGAACTTCACCGACTACTTGGAGCAGGCCACCGACACCTGGACCTGGGAAGCCGACTCAGAGTGGCCCAGCGAGATCTCCGCAGAGACCGGCGACGGCACCTCCGGGGTGATCAGCGCAGCCCGCTCCGTGGACGGCGCCATCACCTACGCCGACGCCCAGCAGGCAGAGGACGGCGGACTGACCAGCGTGCAGCTGGAGATCGGCGGCGAGTCCAGCGCACCCTCCGCTGAGGCAGCAGCCCAGGCGGTGGCCAGCTCCGAGCTGCGCGGCGGCCAGGCTGAGAACGACATGGGCTTCGATTTGGCCCGTGCCACTGAGGAGCCCGGCGCCTATCCGATCGTCCAGGTGGCCTACACCATCTGGTGCAACGAGTACGACAGCACCGAGGAGGCTGAGCTGGCTGCCGGCTTCGCTCACTACATCACCTCCGCTGAGGCTCAGCAGATCGCAGCCGATGTTGCCGGCGCCGCCCCGCTGAACGAGGACCTGATCAGCCAGGCGCACGAGGCGATCAGCCAGATCTCCGGCTGATACCGGGCCTGTTTGAGGCCCACCACAAGCTCCCTGATCCTTCAGGGATTCTCAAATGGTGCGAGTGACAGCGGACGCCGGGGTCCAGCCAAAAGCTGAGCTCCGGCGTCCGCGACCGCACCGCCCAATGACCTATCACCACCGCACCACTGGCACCGCAAGAGAGGCAGCACGGTGACGACTGACTCCACCACCCGGTCACAGCGCCGCAAGTTAGCCAAGAAACCGGACAACACGCTGGTCAGCGCCGACCGAGCCGGTGCAGGCCTGGACCGAGGCTTCGCCGGGCTGGCCAAAGCCGCCGGCATCTTCATCCTGATCATTCTGGCCTTTGTGGCGTTCTTCCTGTCCTGGAACTCAGTGGGTGCCCTCTACCAGGAGGAAGAGGGCCTGATCATCGGCCGGTTCCTCTCCTATGCCTGGCCCTTCGCCCTGGGCACTGTGGTGGTCGCCCTGCTGGCCCTGATCATGGGAGCTCCGATCGCCATCGGAGTCGCCCTCTATATCTCCCACTACGCACCCCCGCGGGCCTCCAAAACCATCGGCTACATCATCGACCTGCTGGCCGCCATCCCCTCAGTGGTCTACGGAGCCTGGGGCATGTTCGTGCTGGCTCCCGCCATGGTCCCCCTCTACCACTGGCTCAGTGAGTGGCTCTACCTCTGGCCCGAGGAGAATCTGGGCTGGGGCATCCCCTTCTTCGCCGGCTCACCCGGTATGGGCCAGAACATCTTCACCGCCTCGGTGGTGCTGGCGGTGATGATCCTGCCGATCATCTCCTCAGTCTGCCGGGAGATCTTCATCCAGACCCCCAAGCTGCACGAGGAGGCCGCTCTGGCACTGGGAGCCACCCGCTGGGAGATGATTAAGATGGCGGTGTTCCCCTTTGCCCGCCCCGGCATCATCTCCGGTGTGATGCTCGGCCTGGGCCGGGCCCTGGGCGAGACCATGGCTGTGGTCATGGTGGTCTCCGGCCTCGGCTTCCAGGCCTCCATCATTTCCCCCGGCAACTCCACCATCCCGCGTGAGATCGCCCTGAACTTCGGTGAGACCGGCCACGGCACCGAACGCTGGCACCAGCTGGTAGCCCTGGGGCTGGTGCTGTTCATCATTACCCTGGCAGTCAACATGGTGGCCCGCTGGATCGTCTCCCGCCACAAGGAATTCTCAGGGGCCAACTGATGTCCGAGACCGATACCAAGCACATGCACCAGAAGTTCGAAGAGCATCAGCGAGCCGAGCAGGACCAGGTCCACCTCGGCTCCGCAGCAGGAATGGTGGGATCCGTGAGCAACGTTGAACCGCAGGAACTCATCCGCCCCAGGTCTCTGGTGGGCAACGTGCTGCCCAAATGGTTCTTGCCGGCAACCGCCGGGGTGGGCGTCGTCGTCGGTTTTGTGATCAGTTATCTGATCGGCGGGCTCAGCGTGAACTACGCGCTGTGGTTCGTCTTCGCCGCGATCATCTACGTGTTGGTCAGCTACCTGATCACCCGTCAGCAGCTCAACAAGCGCAAAGCTGTCGACGGGCTGTGGCGCAACCTGGTCTACGTGGCGTTCGTGATTGCACTGATTCCGCTGGTCTCAGTGATCTGGTCGGTGACGGTGGACGGCTTCCAGGGCATCACCCACTCCTCGTTCTGGACCCAGGACATGAGCCAGAACGCGGCCAGGACCCGGGAGCAGGCCATTCATGACGGTGAGGCGCCGATGGGCGGTGGGGTGCTGCACGCGATCATCGGCTCACTGCTGATCACCCTGACCGCCACGGTGATCTCGGTGCCGATCGGCCTGCTGACTTCCATTTACCTGGTGGAATACTCCCGAGGAGGCCCACTGTCCCGGGGCATCACCTTCTTTGTGGATGTGATGACCGGTATCCCCTCGATCGTGGCCGGGCTGTTCGGTGTAGCCGCCATGCAGACCATTCTGATGCTCGGCAATCAGATCGGGCTCTGGAGCTACGGGCCGGGCAACTACTCCATGGGCATCACTGCCGCAGTGGCCCTGTGCGTGCTGATGATCCCGGTGGTGGTCCGCACCACTGAGGAGATGCTGCGCGTGGTGCCCAATGAGCTGCGCGAAGCCTCCTATGCCCTGGGTGTGCGCAAATGGCGGACCATTCTGAAGGTGGTCATCCCCACCGCGATCTCCGGCATCGCCGCTGGTGTGACTCTCTCGATCGCCCGGGTGATCGGTGAGACCGCCCCCATCCTGCTGACCGCCGGCACCCTGACCCGGGTGAACTGGGACATGTTCGCTGGATCCATGATGACCCTGCCGGTGTACATCTACCACACCTTCCGTTACCCTTACGGCGGGCCCGGAGAGCTGGAGTACCTCTCCGAGCAGCGCGCCTGGGGTGCGGCCCTGGTGCTCATCATGATCGTGATGACCCTGAACCTCATTGCCCGCATCATCGCCAACGTCTTCGCTCCCAAGAAGACCGGTCGCTAAGGAGCCCCAAGCACCATGTCAAAGTCCATCACCGCCAAGGGACTCAACGTCTACTACGGCGACTTCCTGGCCGTGGAAGGTGTCAACATCGAGATCTCCGCTCGCTCGGTGACCGCCTTCATCGGGCCCTCCGGCTGCGGCAAAACCACCTTCCTGCGCACCCTGAACCGGATGCACGAAGTACTCCCCGGAGCCCGCGTGGAGGGCGAGCTGCTGCTGGACGAGGACAACATCTACGGTCCCGGTGTGGACCCGGTGACTGTGCGAGCTATGGTGGGCATGGTCTTCCAGCGGCCCAACCCCTTCCCCACCATGAGCATTCGGGAGAACGTGCTGGCCGGCTATAAGCTCAATGGCGCACGGCTCTCCCGCAGCCAGGCCGACGATATCGTGGAGAAGGCGCTGCGAGGCGCCAACCTCTGGAACGAGGTCAAGGACCGCATGGACAAACCCGGCTCCGGACTCTCCGGCGGTCAGCAGCAGCGCCTGTGCATCGCCCGCACTGTGGCGGTGGAACCTGATGTGATCCTCATGGATGAGCCCTGCTCCGCCCTGGACCCGATCTCCACCCTGGCCATCGAAGACCTCATCGCCGAGCTCAAAGCGAAATACACGGTGGTCATCGTCACCCACAATATGCAGCAGGCAGCACGGGTCTCCGAGAAGACCGCCTTCTTCAACATCGCCGGCACCGGCAAGCCCGGCAAGATGATCGAGTACGACGAGACCTCGGTGATCTTCAACAACCCCACCAACGAGCAGACCGAGCGCTACGTCTCCGGAAAGTTCGGTTAGTTCGGTTAAGCGGCCTCCCTGACATGGCCCGCAGAATGCGGCAGCATTTCACGGGTCCCTGATGTCAGGGGTCCGGGTGCGGGCGACCCGCTGCGCTCCAGCCGGTCGCGGCACCTCACGGTTCGTACCGCCTCCCTCCCGTCCCCTTGCAGCTCATCCCGCATAAGAACCGCTCTGTTATAACAGGGCGCTGAGGGCGACGGTAAGGGTCGCGGCGATGAGCCCTGAGACTACTGGGGTGGCCGCCCAGTAGAGGGCGATCCGGCGGAACTGCCGCCAGTTGACGGTGGCGAACCGCTGGTTGGAGCCGCCCCCCATGATGGCGCTGGCAGCAGTCAGCGAGGTGGACAGCGGCAGCGCGAAGCCCAGCGAGCCGGCGAAGAGCAGCCCGGAGGTGGTAGTGGTGGCCACCATGCCGCGCAACGGGTCAATGGCGACCAGCCGGTGGGCCAGCACATGGCCGATCCGCCAGCCGCCGTGCCAGGCCCCAGCGCCGATGAGCACAGCGAAGAGCACATAGGCCAGTCCCGTCCACCTCTCAGGGTCGGTCACCCCGCCGGCGGCCAGGGCCACCAGCAGCACAAAGGAGAACCGCTGGCCCTGCTGCAGCCCGGTGCCCAGCGAGGTGACCCCCACTGAGACTGACTGTAGGCCACGGGAGACCCGGTTGACGCTGTCGGGATCTTCACCACGGGCCACGCGCACCGCTAGGAATACCAGCAGATAGGCCAGTGCGAAGGCCACCAGCGGAGAGAGCAGCAGGGTGATCAGCGGGGTCAGCCAGGGCAGTGACAAGACCGCTGCGGTGTTGGCCCCGCCCACTGCCACAGCAGCCAGCGTCCCGCCAAGCAGGGCGGCCAGCAGGGCGTGAGTGGTGGAGGTGGGCATGCCTTGGAAGTAGGTGAAGAGGTTCCAGCCCAGCACGGTCAGCAGGGCGGAGAGAAGCACCGCCAGGGTCAGTCCGGGGGCCATCTGTGGGAACTCGAACCAGGAGTAGAGGTAGATTCCCAGCGGCAGGGCCAGCAGCACGCCCAGCGCGTTGAAGGCTGCGGCCACCCGTGCTGCGATACGCGGGGTGAGCGCACGGGTGCGCACCGGGATGGCGATGGAGTTGGGCACATCATGCAGGCCTGCTACATAGAGGGTCGGCGCCAGCACAGCGACCACGAGCACCAGCAGTGCGAGCTCCACGTCAGGATTCCCGCACGATGATCGACCCGCAGATAACGGCCACCTTGCGCTGGGAGTGCACCGCGGCCAGGATCTGGTCGGCCAGCTGGGCCTGCTGCTGGGCGATGTTCGGCTGGAAGGCGGAGTCGGTGGAGATCACCCAATCCCGGTGCGTGCGGTTGGCCTGTTTGCTCAGCCGCTGCAGCTGGGCCCAGTAGTTCTCCAGGTGGTCGAAGTCGTCCAGCCTGGACATGGCGGCATCTGTCAGCTCCACCTGGCGGGCCAGCGCCTCGATCAGGTCTGCTGCCTCGGCGGGCAGCTGCAGAGATTTGCGACGCAGGATCAGGTCCCCGGCGGCCACCACATGCTCCATGGTGCGGTTGAGCTGCTGAGAGATGGCATAGATGTCCTGACGGGGCAGCGGGGTGAGGAACACGCTGCGGATATGGGTCATCAGGTTGAAGTGCAGATCCATGACCCGACCCTCCAGCCCCAGCAGCTCCTCACGGTGGGTGGCCCGCTCTCCGGCCGGGGTGCCCAGCAGCTGGGCCAGCATGTTCACTCCGGCCCGGACCTCGCGGGCGATATCGGTGAGCAGCGTGGCAGACTGGTGCTTGCGCTGACGGTTCCGAACGATCATGCGGTGTGTGCCCCTGGTGCGTTCTGCCGATGCCTGCCGCCCAAGGTGAACGGCAGGTGTCCTACAAATGGTGAGTGTATAGCCACCGGGTGAATGGCCGCAGATTACGCTACCGCAGGGCAGTCACACAGGCATCATCAACCGTTCCAGTTCCGGACGGTTTGACCATGGGACAAGGTGGGGTCCACACTGGTGGGCAGGTGTCGGGCTGTAGGTAACCCCCGGGCTCCAACCTCTAGCCGCTACGAGCGGCCACGCGCCGTGAGGCGTTCCCAGCCCGACACCCGCCCCTATTTGATGTAGGGGATGCCCTCGGCGGCGGGCGGTCGCACCCGGCCCACGAACCCGGCCACGGCGAAGATGGTGATCACATAGGGCAGCATCAGCAGCATTTCGCTGGGCACCGGAGTACCGATAGTGGACAGGGTCTGCCCCAATGAGGTGGAGAAGCCGAACAGCAGCGCGGCGAACAGCGCACCCTTGGGATTCCATCGGCCCAGGATCATCGCAGCCAGCGCAATGAACCCCTGCCCGGCAGACATCTCCTGGCCGAAGGCCAGCCCCTGGCCCACCGTGAAGTAGGCTCCGCCGAGCCCGGCGATTGCACCGGCCAGCACTGTGTTGATCACCCGGGTGCGGGCTACGTTGATGCCCACAGTGTCCGCCGCCTTGGGGTGCTCGCCCACCGCGCGCATTCGCAGCCCCCACCGGGACCTGAACACCAGGATGCTCAGCGCAGCCACGATCACATACATCAGGTAGACCAGGATGGTGTGGTTGAACAGCACCGGCCCGATGATCGGGATCTGGCTCAGCCCCGGCACCGACAGCCGCGGCAGCTGCTGCCGGGCGTTCCACAGCTCAGCGTTCTGGGTCAGCACCGTGGAGTAGAAGAAGCTGGTCAGCCCGATCACCAGCACATTGAGCACCACACCAACAATGATCTGGTTGACGTGGTACTTCACCGCGAACCAGACCAGCAGCCCGCCCACCGCAGCACCGGCGAAGGGGGCGGCCAGCAGTCCCACATAGGCGGAAGTGAAGAACGACGCCGCCACCGCCGCCAGGAAAGCCCCGGCCAGCAGCTGCCCCTCAATAGCTATATTGATGATGCCTGAGCGCTCTCCCACCAGGCCGCACATCGCCCCGAAGATCAGCGGCACCGAGAGCATCAGCGCCCCGGAGAGCAGGGTGACCATGGGGATGAACGCCCCGCGTCCGGCCCCGGCATAGACCAGGAAGGCCAGCACGAACAGTGTGCCGAAGAGCACCGGGTGCCAGACTCCCAGCCTGATCCGGTGCACCGCTGCGTAGACCGCCCAGCCGGCCAGCGCCAGCTGCAGGATGCTTAGGCTCAGTGCTGTGCCGAAGCTGGGCACGTTGATCGCATCGAAGGTGATGAAGTCGCTGGCGGTGGAGACCCGGAACTGGGTGGCCGCCCCGGCGGGGATCAGCAGGGTGAAGACCAGCAGTGAGAGCAGTCCCAGCACAGCGTAGGTGATGGGGAACTTCCACCGGATCGGCTGCAGCCGGGCCTCGGCCTGCTCTAAGGGTTCGGCCTGGACTGCCGCGGTGTCAGGGGCGGTGGGCTGCTCGCTCATCGAACGGCCTCCTGAACTGGTTTCTGACGTCGTCGTGGTTTCTTCTTCCGCTCAGTGCTGGGCAGGAAGAAGATGGCGCGGACCAGGGGCGGGGCAGCGATCAGCAGTACGATCACCGACTGCAGCACCAGCACAATATCGATGGGGGTGCCGGTCTGCGCCTGCATCAGCACTCCGCCTGCGCGCAGCCCGCCGAAGAGCAGTCCGGCCAGGAAGGTGCCCAGCGGGCGGGAGCGGCCCAGCAGGGCCACAGTGATGGCATCGAAGCCCAGGGTGCCGGCGATCCCGGCAGCCAGCCGGTACTCAGTGCCCAGCAGGTGGGCTGCCCCGCCCAGGCCGCAGAGTGCGCCACCGATGATCAGCACCAGTGCGGTGGCTTTGGGCACGTTGACCCCGGCGGTGCGGGCGGCTTCAGGGTTCTCGCCGATGGCGCGCATCTCGAAGCCCAGGGTGGAGCGCTCAAGCAGCCACCATACGAACACCGTGGCGGCGATGGCAATGAAGATTCCGGCGTGCAGTCGGAAGCCGGTGCCCAGCAGCCCGAACAGGCGGGCGGAGTCCTCCACCGGGGTTGCGATGGGCTGGTTGGAGCCAGTCTGGACGAACCACTGCTGGCGCAGCAGCCAGGCCAGGAAGTACAGGGCGATGTTGTTGAGCATGATCGTCACGATCACCTCATTGGCCCCGGTCTTGGCCTTGAGCACCCCGGCGATCCCGCCCCAGATGGCTCCGCCGAGTACACCGCCCATCAGGGCCAGCAGCAGGTGCAGGCCCAGCGGCAGGGCGAAGGCGTAGCCGATGAAGGCTGCGCAGGTCGCGCCCAGGATGATCTGGCCCTGGCCGCCGATGTTCAGCATCCCGGAGCGGAAGCCGATGGCGATGCCCAGACCGGCCAGGATCAGGGGGACGGCATTGACCAGGGTCTCGGTGATCGGCCGGATGGCTCGCTGGGGTGTGGCGGCCTGCCAGTCGTAGACAGCTCCGCGGAAGAGTGCGGAGTAGGCATCGCGGATCACCTCGAAACTGGTGGCGAAGAAGTCGGCGGGCCGGGCGAAGAAATAGCCCAGAGTGGCCTGAACCTGGGGGTTGGTGGCCAGGATGAGCAAGGCACCCACCACCAGGGCCACCACAATGGAGAGCACGGTGATCATCCAGGAGGACTGGGCGAGATCCCGGAGGGCATACTGCAGGCGAGACTCTGCCTGCTTGAGGGCACCACCAGGCTCGGCGGCGTCGTCGTTGTTCCTTGGGGTCTTCTTCTGGTCGCTCATGCCTGCTCCTCCGCCTCGACGTCGGCCTCGCCGAGCACGGTGTGGTGGGCTGCTGCCTGCACTCTGGCCTCCTCTGCGGGGACTCCGGCCATCATCAGGCCCAGCACGTCCCGGTCGGTGTCACCGGGCACCGTGCCGATGATCCGGCCGCGGTACATCACCGCGACCCGGTCGGCCAGATTCAGCACCTCGTCCAGCTCGGTGGAGACGATCAGGCAGGGGGTGCCCCTCTCTCGCTCCTCGATCAGGGTGCGGTGGATGAACTCGATGGATCCCACATCCACACCGCGGGTGGGCTGGGAGGCCACCAGCAGCCGATTGTCCCGGCTGAGCTCGCGGGCCAGCACCACTTTCTGCTGGTTGCCCCCGGAGAGCGTGGAGATCGCATCGTCCACCGTGCCTAACCGCACATCAAACCGGGCGGTCTGCTCCTCTGCCCTAGCGCGCATCACCTCCTGGCGCATCACCACCCCATTGGAGTACGGGGGTTGGTCGTACTGGTCGAGCACAAAATTCTCGGTGATGCTGAATCCGGCGATCACCCCGTCAGTGGACCGGTCCTCGGGCACGAATCCGATCCCGGAGTTCAGCCGCTGCTTGACGTTCTTGGGCCCCAGGTCGGTGCCGTCCAGAGTGATGGTGCCCGCCGCTGCCTCGCGGATGCCCAGGATCGCCTCGGTCAGCTCGGTCTGCCCGTTGCCGTCCACCCCGGCGATGCAGAGGATCTCCCCGCGGGCGATTTCCAGGCTGACATCGTCCAGCAGTGCCTTGCCGTTGGGGGAGACCACAGTCAGCCCGGAGACGCTGAGCGCAGTCTCGCCGGGGGATGCTGGCTCCTTCTGGGTGGTGAGGCTGACCTCGCGGCCCACCATCAGGCTGGCCAGTTCAGTCTCAGTGGACTCCGGGGTGGTTTCGCCAACCACTTTGCCACGGCGGATCACGCTGATCGTATCGGCGATCGCGCGCACCTCGCGCAGCTTATGGGTGATGAACAGGATGGAGGTGCCGGAAGCTTTGAGCTGACGCATGATGCTGATCAGCTCATCGGTCTCCTGTGGGGTGAGCACCGCGGTGGGCTCGTCCAGGATCAGCACCCTGGCGTCCCGGGAGAGCGCCTTGATGATCTCCACGCGCTGCTGCGCACCCACTGGGAGGTCTTCGATCATCGCCTCGGGGTCCACGTCGAAGCCGAACCGTGCAGAGATCTCCTCCACCCGGCGGCGGGCCTCAGCAAAGTCAACCAGTCCGGCCGCCTTGGTCGGCTCATAGCCGAGCATCACCGATTCGGTGACGCTGAAGACCGGGATCAGCATGAAGTGTTGGTGCACCATGCCGATCCCGGCCGCCACAGCATCTCCAGGGCCGTGGAACTCCACTGGTTCCCCGTCCAGGAGGATCTGCCCCTCATTGGGGGAGTAGAGCCCGTAGATGATGTTCATCAGCGTGGACTTGCCCGCGCCGTTCTCACCCAGCAGCGCGTGGATCTCCCCGGGTTCCACCGTCAGATCGATCTGATCATTGGCGGTGAAGTCACCGAACCGCTTGGTGACACCTCGCAGCTCAAGCTTCAAGGGGCCTCCTCCTGTTCGCAGATCGGCTGCTGATCACGGAGCGTTATCGGAGACGACCTCGGTCTCGCCGCTGACGATCTCCTCGATCAGCTCGTCGATCTTCTCCTTGACCTCGTCAGATACCTCATCCTCGTAGTCGTGGAAGGGGGCCAGGCCCACGCCGTCGTTCTCCAGATCGCCGATGTATGGCTCGGAGCTGAACTCGCCGGCCACGGACTCCTCAACGGTGTCGTAGACCGCCTGAGGGATCTGCTTCATCACCGAGGTGAGGATGATGTCGCCGTAGTCGGTGGACTCGTAGCCGTCGGTGTCCACCCAGATCATCAGGGAATCGCCATGGTCCTCAATGGCGGCGGCGGCACCAAGGCCCACCGGGCCGGCCACCGGCATCACGATATCGGCGTCCTGGGCCAGGAACTGCTCGGTCAGGGTGCGCCCGGCGTTCTGGTCACTGAAGTCCCCGGAGAAGGAGCCATTCTGGGTCTCCTTGTCCCAGCCGAGCAGCTGCACATCGGCGCCGTTGTCATCGTTGTAGCGATCCACACCGTCGGCGAAACCGTCCATGAACACGGTCACCGTGGGGATCTGGATGCCGCCGAAGGTGGCTACCACCCCGGTTTCGGAAGTGGCGGCGGCCACATAGCCGGCCAGATAGGCGGCCTCGGCGGTGTTGAACACCAGGGCCTTGCCGTTTTCGGGCTCGCTGGGGAGGGTGGAGTCGATGAGGCCGAAGCTCAGGTCCTCGTTGGCCAGGGCGGCCTCGTCAATGGCGTCCTCCAGCATGTAGCCCACGCCGAAGGTGAGGTCGCAGCCCTGCTGGACCATGGCGTCCACATTGGGCCCGAAGTCAGCCTCGGAGCTGGACTCAGCGGTGTTGAAATCGATGTCGAAGTCCTCCACCGCGTTCTGCAGGCCGACGTAGGCGGATTCGTTGAAGGACTGGTCATCCCAGCCGCCCTCATCGGAGACCAGGCAGGCGGTGAAGTCCACATCCTCGGGAACTTCGGGGGACTCGCCGTTCTCATCGGCTTCGGCGTCAGTCTCCGGCTCCTCGTCGGGGGCTTCGCCGCATGCTGCCAGGGCGAGCACGCCTACGGCGGCCAGGCTGAAAAGTGCTTTGGGGTTGATGGGCCTCATCGGGTTCTCCTGTGGTGTGAGTGTTGGTGCGTGGCTCCGCACAGGTGCGGTGTGAGGACATAGTACGGGGCGAACGTGAAAGCACCCAACCTCGGCCCAGCCCTGTGAGCACAACGCAACATGACGGTAACCGCGACGCCGGACGGCCAGCTGGGTGGCCAATCTAGACCCCTACTCAGAAATCAGGTCCTTATTGGATTGTCGGCAGCTCATGAAATGTAGAACTTCCGATAAGGCCCTGATTCTGCTCAGTGATGAGGGGAGTCAGGCTCAGTCAAGGGTGCCGGCTCGGTGGGCCCGGGCGGCGGACTCCAGTTCCTCTGCGGTGCCCAGCAGCTGTGTGGCCTTCTCGGTGAGCACTCGGGCCTCACGGTGGGCCAGCCGGTGCTGGTCGGCCCAGAGCGCCTGCCCGCGGGCGATCACCCGGCAGAAGGCTCCAGCCCGGTCGAAGGCCACATCGATCTCCCCGGCGTACATTCCGGCCAGGATCGCATCGGCCAGCCTGGTCATCTCCTCGGCGGAGGGCGGTTCGGTCACCCCGGCGATCGCCGAGGGTGCGGAGTTGCTGCGGCCCAGTCGACAGTACTCGCTGATCCGTTCCGGGGACTTCTGTACGGCGGCGCGCAGCGCGTAGATCCGCCAGAGTGCTCCGGCCAGGGAACGGGCAGGGGAATGGGCCCAGAGCTCGGCGATGGCCTCAATCCCCTCGGTCTCGGCCAGTCGGACGAACCGTTCGGTGATCTCCGGGTCGGCGGCGTCGCGCCCTTGGTCGACCAGGGCGTGTGCGGTGTCATGTGCGGCCTGGGAGATTTGGGCAGGATCGGAGCCACCTACCCGCTGGTCGAACACAGCGGGGTCGGTATAGGCGGGTCTGCGGTATTGCGGAGGGTTGCTCATCGGGTCGCCATGATATCGGCTAGGGCAGGCAGCGGAGCGGAGGCGCCGTCGTCGTAATACCTAGAACTCATCGAGGAGACGTCCAGGAACAGTCCAGGCAAGCTGGTTTCACTGGTCGTACGGAGAGCGGAAAAGGTCTTCAGCAACGGATAAGTGACAGCGAAGCCATCAGGGGAGTTGGACGTGGGACAGCAGGCAGTCTCGGCAGGCAGAACAGGACAGAGAAGCAGGGCGCAAAGCTGGATTGCGCTGGCAGCAGCGGTAGCGTTGGGGGTCACCGCCTGCGGAAGTGATCCCCAGGCCGCTCCGCCGGTAGAGGTACCTGCCGAACCGGAGGGCACTGACCAGCCTGAGGGCACCGATGAGCCGCCGGAGACTGAGCAGGAGCAGCCCGATACGCTTGCGGAGTTCTGCGCCGGAGACCCGGAGATCCAGCCTGAGGACGAGGACCGAATCCTGCACGGGGTCAACGTGATCATGGGGGAGGACCCCGAACAGGTGCCGGTGCCGTACTTCGAGCAGCTGGAGCAGTCTGCTGAGTTCCAGCCGGCCACGGTGGACGGGCCCGCCGAAGGTGTGGAAGTTCCGGTGTTCTCCGCGCTGATCTGCGATTCCAGTTCTGACGGCGCCTACGCGGCCCTTTCGCACTGGTTCGAGTTCCTGCACTACTCCGAGCTGGTGCGGGACAATGATCTGCTCACCCAGCTGCATATGGAGGACTGCCGGGACTGCGTTATCTGGGAGGAAGATGTCGCCGAGATGGCTCAGGAGGATCAATGGCTGGTTGATGGCGAGATCACCGGGGAGCTCTATGTCTCCATGCCGGTGGGCGACCAGTTCGAAGCCGTGGTGGACCTGGTCGCTGATCCCTATGACCGGGTGGACGCTGACGGCGTGGTGACCACCAACAGCGAAGGCATATTGGAGACCAATACCTTTGAACTGGTCTTTGACGAGGACCAGGGGCACTGGCGGGTCGCTGAGATCGGACTCGGCTTTGTGGACACCGATCCGGGCAATGGAGGCGACGACGACGGACCGCCGCCTGGTGCCGGTGAGGCACCTGAGCCGCCGGAGATGCCCGCCGAGGTGGAAGAGCACACCCCCGAGGGCGCCTTGGCAGCCATGAACTACTGGCTGGCGGTCTTCGACTATTCCGGAGCCACTGGGGATATGGAGCTCGCTGAAGAGATGATGCACCCGGAGTGGGGCGAGCTGGAGACCTTGTTCGAGGGCCGGCTGGAGCTGCTGGAGGAGGAGAACGTGACTATTGCCCTGGACACTCCCACTGAAATCTCCGACATCCGGGTCTGGCAGGGATCACTGCCCAACCCGGACGCCGGAATGGTCTCCGGCCAGCTGGTGGAGGGCCAGTGGACCGCCTATACGGAGGACGGCAGCGTCTTCCACGTGAACCGGGAGAGCCAGATCGGCACCACCACCTACATGTTCATCTACAACCAGGACGTGGGGCACTGGCAGGCTGCTGAGACCGGCGGCGACGAGCCGGAGGAGGTCTTTGAGCTGATGGAGATCGATGTCCCTGACCCTGATCTGACCAGTGACTGAAAACCTCAGCTGCCCTGCCGCTGTGGTGGCGTGGTGCGTGGCTGGGGACAGTTGAGCAGGAAGTCCAGGTAGCCACTGCGCAGTCTGCCGCTGCGGTGCAGTAGCAGCATGGCAGCCACCAGCACGCCAGGGCTGCTGCCCAGGATCATATCGGTCATGGTGTCCCAATTATTGTCCTGTGCGGAGGTGTCGAAGACGGCATCCCAGATGAATTCGGCGACCTCCCACAGCAGAGCGATGAATCCTTTGACTGTGATGATGATGGCAGCTTCGAGCCAGGGCGGCAGCTGCAGGTTGTACCGGCGGATGGTGATCCCTAGGGCAAAGACCACTAACAGTGCCAGGGGGAAGCCGGAGTAGGTGTGAACGACTTTGTCCCATGGGTCCCAGGCGTGGTAGAGACCCAGGAACTCCCCGATGTAGGGACCGGTGATCAGCAGGACGGCGTAGCCTGCCTGCATGCTGAAGGGAATGTGCACCCGTGCCCATCTCTCCACGAGAATCGGAGGCAGCAGGGCTGGAATCAGCAGCAGAGGGACCAGAGGCTCCGGCTCACCATCGCTGAACAGGGCGATGACCAGAGAGACCACGGTGATCACAGCGGTGGCAATCATGGGGGTGTGGCGGATCCAGGAGAGACCCTCTGGGCGGTGGTGCATCATTAAACCCTACAGAACCCCAGGTCCGAGGGAGAGAGGCGGAGACTAGTGGAGCTATGCACGCAACTGCCGGCCACAACCCGGCTCTCCCATTCGGGCAGAATCGCCGAGCTGACCCGGGACGATCTGACGGACTCAGGGGTGGTGCTCTGCATCGGGGAGCCGGGGGAGATGACCGAGCAGTCCCATGTGGAGGCCAGGGACCCCGGTTTCCTGCTGCATGACTACATTCGGCGGATCCGTTCGGTCATCACATCCTTGCTCCCCCCTGAAGAGCTGGAGTTGGGTGCGATACTGCACCTGGGTGCAGGGGCGCTGACCCTTCCCCGGTGGGTGGAGCATCAATGGCCGCAGGCTGCTCAGACAGTGGTGGACATCGAGCCCGAGCTGGTGGGGTTTGTGCTGGAGCACCTGCCGATGCGGCGGGTGCCGGAGAGTGTAGTCGCTGATGCCGCGCAGGTGTTGACTGCTGATGGAGACTTGTCCGGCAGGCGCTTTGAGGTTGTGGTGGTGGACCTGTTCAATTCTTCTCAGGCGCCGGATTCACTGACTGAGCTGAAGTTCTTCCAGAACGTTCTTGGGGCGCTGACCCCTGGCGGGCTGATGGTGATGAACATCGGCGACGACGCTGGGATGGAGTTTGCCCGTCGGCTGACTGGCCGGTTGCTGGAGGCTCTGGGGAGAGAGGGAGTCTCAGCACACTATGCCCTACTCACCGCCCCGGATACAGTGCTCAGCGGTGAGGATGAGGGGAATCTGGTCTTCGCCGCCCGGCCTTCGTGGCCGCTGAGGGAGACCGAGACCAGTCAGATCTGGGCGGCAGGACCGCACCCGGGTGATGTGCTCAGCGGTGAGGATCTGCACGCTTGGGTCAGCTGAACCGAACTCCAGGAGGCCTTGATCACGGGTGGCGTAGCGACGCCAGTTGCTGCGTGTGCCGGGGGAGATGGACACGTGCAAGCCCTTCGACGAGTTCACCCAGCGTAATCGAGTCATCAGCGACTAGCTGGGTTCCCGAGATGATCAGTCGGCGGAGCCCGGTGTCAGCGTCCGAGTCGGACAGCTGATCGGCGATGGCGCACAACACCTCACCGCGTCGTCGCGCGGTGTCAAGCAGGGCGGCCCGATTGGGATGCTGCTCGATGATACGAGCCAGGTTCCACTCGTCGAGGGCATAACGGTTGTCATAGGTGGGCCGTTGACCGGAGGCAATCGCCAGGGCGACAGCAGCTACGCCGCAGTCGGTTGCAATGACGTGCGCGATTTGCTGCTCGGCGGTCCATTCCCCTGACCGTGGCGGACCGAGATCGCCGGCGCTGGCGACCGAGAGGAAGGAGTCATACGCCGCCTGTAGATCCTTGGTCTCCATCGTCATGCTCTCTTCCGGATCGGTACAGCCGCCACGCGCTGGGAGGACTCGAGGTATCTTTTGAGTGCGCCGATGATGTGCTGGGAGCCGTCTGCGGTCTCCTGTCCGTGGGCTCCGGAGTGCCTAAGCATGACGGTACAGCCCTCGCCGTCGGGCTCGACCGTCCAGGTGAGTGAGCCCTGATCCTCGCGATGACCGTTCCAGACTGCGATGAACTCATGGGTGAACGATCGTGGCGGGTCGTAGGTGATGAGCATCCCGGTGATCTGCAGCTTACCCCCGCTGTAGTACTCGATGGGCGATCCGACCTGCCAGGTGGTCCGGAGCTGCGAGCCAAAATACCACTCGCTCGTCTGAGCGGGGTCGGTGAGAGCCGCCCACGCTGCCTCCGGCGGGGCGTCGATACGCACCCGGAATACACGGTCCTCTGTCATGCTCGTCCTTCCAGCTCCCTCTTGAGGGCGGTCAGTCCGGACGCAGTGCGCGCCCCGAAATCATCGATCCATCGCTCCGCGAGCTGCACGATGGGCACAGCGTTGAGATAGCAGAACCGCTGTCGCCCGACCTTGTGGGTCACAACAAGATCGGCATCCTCGAGAACTCGGATGTGCTTAAGTACGACATGCCGACCTAGCGGCGCGACACAGTCGGTGAGCGACGCAACGGGCTGTCCATCTTCCTCGCGAAGGGCATCGAGCAACCTGCGGCGTGTCGAATCCGCGATCGCGGCAATGACGGTATCGGTGCTCACATCTAAAATGATAGGTGACTGTCTAGTCACCTATCAAGTCCCATGACGAGCTACTCATCGACCCTTGCGGATCCAGTCAGCGATGCCCACGGTGCCCAGGGCAGGTTCTTCGAGTACGCCACGATGCTCGTCTTCGCCGGCATTCAAGAGGAGCGCCACGCGTGGCTAGCTATCGGCGAATCGGGTCTACGCAGTGAACCACACTACGAGCGCTATAGACATATCCTCGCCGACCTTGTGCACCGACCCGGCGGTGCTCGATGAACTGCTGGACCGGGCCTGGGACCTGACGGTGAACACATGGACACGAACAGCCCGCAAGGAAGTGGGGCTGATGTAGAAACTGGTAATAGTTTCGGTTCCTCAACGCACCGCGTTCGGCCCATCAGGAGTTTTCCTCCAGGACTGGACAATGGCCGTACTCAGTCATCCAATGAGACGGCGGCGAGGGCCTCAGGACCGTGCTGCTGGGAACCAAGAGTTAACCCTGAATCTGCGTGCCCCGGTACCCCCTGAGATCGCCGAGCATCTTGGACGACCCTGGTCTTCCTGCCCACCATCACCCCGTCCATCCGCTCTAGGCCCTGCTGCGAATGTTCAGGTCAATCCTTGTAGCTGATGCGGCAATGCTGGTGCCGACCCAGATGGCCGTGAATGGGGCGCATCGCGACCATCTATGAGCTTGAAATGAAGGTGATGGTCTCCGCCTCGGCGCTGGCACAGCTGGCTGCGCAGATGAGCGGACAGGCACTTGCCCGCAGCTTCATCAAACATATCCGTGGGGCCGGCAGCGCGGTGAATACCACCGTTGCCTCTGCCAACACCAGGCCACAGGTGAGGGGTGGATGCGACTCTGTGAAAAGGTCCACACCGGCACCATTCATTGATATCACCCAGGTCACATGACTTCAGCCCGACGATTGCTCTGTGATGAAAGAGATGTTCTCGCGGAAAACGTCTCGGAAATAGGCGCGGCAGCGAAGGAGCTGAGGACGGCGGGTTTCTGCAGTGAATCCTATGGGAGAGTGAGGTGTGATGACCACTCCTGATGATCTCGATGCCACCGGTTCTGATTTTCGCACCGAGGCCCGTAGGGGCCTCATTGCGCTGACCGGGCAGGAGGTCGAGTTCAGACCCGGGCAGTTCGAGGCTATCTCCGCATTGGTCGAACATCGGCGGCGGGTCCTGATGGTGCAGAGGACCGGATGGGGCAAGTCAGCGGTCTACTTCCTCTCGGCTGCGCTGCTGCGCCGTCGAGGGAGCGGTGTGAGCCTGATCGTCTCACCCCTGCTGGCACTGATGCGGGATCAGATCCTCGCCGCCACGCGCGCAGGTGTCCGGGCTCAGGCGCTGAATTCGGCGAATGCGTATGAATGGGATGAGGTGCTCACTACCCTGCGCAACGATCAACTGGACGTTCTGCTCATCTCACCAGAGCGTCTGGCGAATCCCCGGTTCCGCGACGAGGTGCTTCCCCACATCTTGGAGCACCTGGGCATGCTGGTGATCGATGAAGCCCACTGCATATCCGATTGGGGACATGATTTCCGCCCCGATTATCGCCGGATCGGCAGTATTGTCCACGCCCTTGACCCTGACATTCCGGTCTTGGCGACCACGGCCACGGCGAACTCTCGCGTGGTCGAGGACGTGGCGCAGCAGTTGGCGCCCGAGTCTGAATCCTTGGGCGCCGAAGACGTCCTGGTGCTGCGCGGTTCACTGGGCCGGGAATCCCTGCGCCTGGGGGTGCTCACACTCGCCCAGCCCGAGCAGCGGGTCGCGTGGCTGGCCGAGCATCTGGGCTCGCTGGCCGGAAGCGGCATCATCTATGCGCTGACCATTTCCCAAGCGGAGAACCTCGCACATCATCTGCGCGCCCAGGGGTTTGAGGTGGCGGCATACACCGGGCGCACCGACCCTGAGGAACGGCAGGACCTGGAAAAGTCGCTGAAGGACAACCGTGTCAAAGCTCTGGTGGCGACCAGTGCGCTGGGAATGGGCTTCGACAAGCCCGACCTGGGGTTCGTGATTCATCTGGGTGCACCGTCCTCTCCAGTCTCCTACTACCAGCAGGTGGGCCGCGCTGGACGCGCTGTGGCCAATGCCGATGTGCTGCTGCTCCCGGGTTCCGAGGACGTTCGGATATGGGAACACTTCGCCCAGGCGTCCATGCCCACCCAAGAGGGTGCAGCAGCCGTGCTTGCCGCCTTGGGCACCGCTGATCCGCTTTCAGCCGCCCGGCTGGAGGCTTTGGTGGAGATCCGCCGTGGACCGCTGGAGCTGCTGCTGAAGGTCTTGGAGGTCGACGGCGCCGTCCAGCGAGTGAGCCGCGGCTGGGTATCCACAGGACGCAGTTGGGAGTACGACGCTCAACGGTATGCGAACATTCTGCGACTGCGCCGGGAAGAGCAGCGGGCCATGCTCGACTACGAACACCTCGCCGCTGACCAATGCCGTATGGTCTTCCTGGCCAGAGCGCTCGATGATCACCAAACTCAGCCGTGCGGCCGCTGTGATACCTGTTCCGGTCCCTGGTATCCCACCTCACTGGCGGAGTCCTCACTGGAACAGGCGAGGGCAAGCATCGACCGGGTCGGTGTGGAGATCGCAGCACGGCGCCAGTGGCCCACCGGGCTCGGCAGCCTCGGACTCAGTCTCAAGGGCAAGATCCCGGAGGCCGAGCGAGCCGAGGAGGGACGCGCGGTCGCACGGCTCAGTGACGTCGGCTGGGGGCCGCTGGTTCGCGAGGCGTTGCAGGCAGAGGACCTCCCCGTACCTGATCAGCTGCTGCAGGCGGCGGTGCGCGTCTTGGCCGAATGGCAGTGGCAGCGGCGGCCCGACGTCGTGGTCTCGTTGCCCTCCCGGAGGCATCCGATTCTGGTGCGCAGCCTGGCGGAGCGGATCGCTGAGATCGGGCGGCTGCCCTATGCCGGTGAGCTCGCCTGGGCCGACGGCGGGCCCCGCAGCTCACCAGAGTCAAACAGCGCTTTCCGGCTGGCGGGTCTGATGGACCATTTCGCTGTTTCCGAGGTCGTGGCGGCAAAATTAGGCGCAGCTGCGGTGTTACTGGTGGATGATGAGATCGTCTCGCGCTGGACCATGACCGTTGCGGCCAGAGAGCTCCGCCGTGCCGGCGCCGACGTCGTATTCCCCATGGCGCTGGGCCTGCGCGGATAGTTCTCGCTTGTCGGCAGACTCGTTTGCGGTTTCGCCGTTCTTCGATCGATTCAGAGCCTAAGCACATCACATCACACGTCAAGTAGATTGCATGGCTAACTAGTTAGCGGTACGATCTAGTCATGGGGAAGGATACCTCATCCCCATCGCCTTGAAGAAGCCGGCTTGGGTCGTATCAAAGGCGGCACCCTGTATCCGATCCTCTCTGAGTACGAGTCTTCCGGACTTCTCACTGCGTCCTGGCAAGAAGGTGAAGGCGGGCCTGGCCGCAAGGTCTTCTCCATCCCCCGAGGGGACGAGAAGAGCTGCACAACCTCCAGGAGCGATGGACTGGGTTTTCGGCTCACGCAGGAGCAGCTATCAACGCACAAGGAGAAAAACAATGACCATGGACCGCACGACCGCATACCTGGATGAACTTCACACAGCCTTAGAGCTGCGCGAGACACGGGATTCACTCACCGACGACGTGGTCCGGCAGGTCGAGAGCCACATCGCTGAAACTGGCGAAGACCCATACGAAGCCTTCGGTGATCCTGTCCAGTACGCGCAGGGGCATTCACCACGTTCCGCAACCGCCCCCTTCTGGGCCCTTCTCGCCGCCTCAGTCCTTCTGGCCTGTGGGGGCGGGTGGTTACTACTCCACGGCGTGATCAATGTGGCGGACTCACGTGAGATTTTCTGGGGCATAGGACCGATCTTCGGAGTGACTGCGGGAGCGGCGCTCCTTTTCCTGTGGGTCGCCTTTCTTGTCACCGCGGGGGTTGCACGTAAGAAGCGGTGAATCGACCCCAGTCTCCAGTGTCCTGTCAGACATCGCCGCACGGGCCTAGTAGCAGTTCTCCCTCGGCTCTACCAGCCCGTATCAGGATTGACGGGCCTTCGTAGACGCTTCACCCAAGCTTATGCTGATCGTCACCGACTGAGGTCGGGCCGAGGAGAGGGCGTTTCAGAGGGCGGTCAGATCCACGGCAGCCACACTCCGGCGGCCGAAGGCCCAGAGCACATTTTCCTCAGGCGGTCCTTGGATCACACAGAGAGGGTCCGTAGTCCGCCCCCTGGTCACCGCACCGTAGTTTGGGCTGATGAAAGTGATCCGCTGATGCTGCGAGCGCGCTGCCAGCAGAAAGAGCCCTTGGGTTCCTTGCTTCCACAGCTGCGCCCGAACATCTGAGTTGATGTCACGCCGGTTGTCCGGGTCGAAGTCCTGCTGAGCCCGGAGCACGTCCTCAGTGTGTACGTAGAATTCCACGGTGTTGGCGACGTTATCTACTGGGCGCAGGCGCGCAGGCGACCATCGCGGCGGGCCGGCAGCCACCCGATCCACCAGGGCCTGGTAGCCCACGCGCTTCAGCTCCTCCAGCGCAGCCCGTGCGCGCCGGCCCACCACCGGAAGTCTCTCCCCGGACAGAAGATCCGGCCGCGAATCGCGCACCACAATATGGACTGCCAGGTCCCGGGCATCCCAGCCCTCGCAGAGCGTCGGCGCATCCGCTGCGACACCGCGCAACGCCTCGGACAACGCTCTACGTTCTTGTGCTGCGGGATGGACCATAGGCTTAGTGTACGCCGGGTTATCCTCAGAGCTCGGGCCTATCCGGTGCAATTCCTGCCGATTCAATGCAATGCGGATGTTGAAGCAAACTGTGGGCCTCCATAGTCGATAGGGAGTTTGAGAACCCTTCCCCGGCCTTGAAAACCGTGGCTTCTCATTGGTCTCGCGGGGTCTACAGGCAGGATCGGAGGTCGCTGGAGCCTATGAAGTGTCAGGGCATCGTTCATGTTTTTTCGGTTGGTAGTCCCTGTCGGAGTCGATGAGATGTTCGGCGATGGTCGTCCCTATGGCTAGGTCGATGATCATGGTTTCTCGATCGTGCACCGGGGCGAGGACACTGGCGCCGCGGTGGTCACGGCATATGTTGAGGTGGCGCAGTTTGCCGGCGTAGCGCAGAATGATCTGTCCTTGAGCTTTCTGAACCGTCTGCACACCTCCCCGCGGACCAACGTGCATCGAGATCTGACCGCTATAAGGCTTACAGCCGGTTCACGGCTCGCGTTCGTCTGCTCCGCGGAGAACTATTCGCCATCGTTTTTCAAGCGGCCTCTCACCTTGCGCATTCTATATTGGTATGCCAATATACCAACATGCCAAATATAAACGTGACCCAGCTCACAGATAGGGCTCGTGGAGATTCGAGCACTTTCTCTCCTGCTGAGGTTCAACAACCCCTATCCCGTGCTGATCAAATCAGAGAGGCTCTCCGCCAAGGGATTCTCCAAGGAGCATTGGGGCCGGGCCATCCACTGGTGGAGCGCGATCTCGCGGCTAGATTCGGGGTCTCTAAGACCCCGGTCCGAGAGGCACTTAAGCAGCTTCGCTGGAGCGGGTTGGTCGAGTTCAGCTCCTACCAAGGCGTTCGCGTCCGCAGTATCGACGCAACTATGGCTGAGGAGCTTTACGCCGCTAGACTCGCCGTCGAGCCGGCTGCGGTCAGCCATAGCGTTGCCTCACGAGGTCCTGGGGTGCTTACTACTGCGCGTCAATCACTCGAACGAGCCCAGGCCCTCATAGCTGAAGACGACTGTGATTTCGCCGAACTGGGGCTAGCCAACCGAAACTTCCATCGTGAGCTATACGCAGTTGGAGGGAACTCCTTCCTATGCGACTTCGTCGACCAGTTGTATGACTTGACGACGTTGGTGGCCACCACCGGGTGGCGGATCATGGCTACTTTTAGTAAGGAAGCCGAGGAACATCAGGCAATTCTGCAGGCTGCAGAAGCAGGCGAATCCGACCGAGCCTACGACTTGCTTCGAGCCCATATCGAGACCTCAGCCGAAGTAGTGTCCAGTGTTCTGGGCAGTCGGGGCGGGTCATGAGGACTGCGGTATGGGCACACCCGGTGTCTTTCCTCGGTGATGGGTGGCGCGAGGCGCAACGACTGCGTGACGAGGGCGTGGAAGAGGTGCGTCTAGCGCTGGTTTATCACAGTGGCCGATGGCTTCTCACCACAAGTGCCCCGGGTGTTGTGACACATCTCCCCTCCGGTACCTGGTTTCAGCCTAAACCTGAACACTACGGTCGGCTGCGTCCTTCGGTAGCTGACCCCACAGCCCGAGACAAAGTGGTCGGAATGCTGGGTGAACACGGCCTGTCTGTAAATGCCTGGTTGGTCGGATTGCATTCGACCCCTCTAGCAAGTGCCAATCCAGATCTAGCTGTCCTCAATGTCTTCGGGCATCGGTACCGGCACGCTCTGTGCCCTGCGAATCCGGATGTCGAATCTTATGCTGCGAACTTGGTTCGTGATGTTGTGACGAACTCTGGAATCGATGCTGTGGAATTGGAAGCCTTTGGCTACCTCGGCTGGGCGCACGCCAGTGAACATGACAAGGGCGGAGCCGACTTGAGACCTGTTGACAGGTGGCTTCTCTCTTTGTGTGTGTGCCCCTCCTGTTCTGATCGTATGCGCCGTGTCGGTATAGACCCAGATGCCCTCGCGCATCGCGTCAGGCTAGTCGTGCAGGAACAGCTGCGCGAACCGCAACCAGCCGCCCCCGAAACTTCCGAAGACGCTGTCCGCGCGCTGGGAGAAGCTTTGCATCACTCCCTAATCGCCCTAAGGTCCGAGGTTACGGGCGATTTGATGACGGCTGTCACTGATGCAGTTCGGACTCGGAGGGCGCAAATTTGGCTGCGAGCCACGGGCGACCCATATCATTGCGGTGGGAAGAGCGCCGGAGACCTGGCCAGACTGGCAAAGATCGTTGACGGACTTACTGTCACTAACCTGAGCGGCGACGTCGACGCTCTCGATACAGACCTTGACGAGGCACAACGGGCGGGAGCTACACGTCTTACCGCTGGCTGGAGCCTGATTGGCTCCCACACCTCTTCCGCGGCGAAGCTAGTCGAAGTCGGATCCCGGGTCCGCGCCGCCGAAACCCTCTGCTTGTACGGCTACGATCTCGCGCCAAGCGAGCGCGTGGGTTGGATGTCGCGGGCTATACCCCGGGAGGTACCGCTGCCATGACGGGTTTTATCCTCCGCAGGGTCGTTCAACTTGTCATTGTCCTTGCCATCGTCTCAGTCGCACTGTTTCTGTTGCTGCGTCTGCTACCGGGCGACCCGACCACAACCATTCTAGGCACTGAGGCTACTCACGAACAGCGAGAGATTCTCCGCGCCGAACTTGGTTTGGACCAACCCTTGATAGTGCAATTCGGCCAATGGATTCTCAGCGTATTCAATGGAGATTTAGGAGAATCTTGGATCACTGGCGAACCAGTTTCTGCTGTAATGAGCGACCGACTTCCAGTCACTGTTCAATTGGGCGTGATGTCCCTCCTAGGGGCCCTCCTAATCGGGGTCCCCGCTGGAGTCCTCGCGGCGGTGCGTCGGCGCAGCACGTTAGACACAGCATTGACAGGCGCTGGCGTGTTCTTTCTGGCGATTCCGAACTTTTTTCTCGGTCCGCTTCTAGTGCTGTTATTCGCACTCTCCCTGGGGTGGGCTCCGCCCTCAGGATTTGTCAACTTCACGGACGATCCTATTGCGAACTTGATCCATATGGTACTGCCGGCTGTAACGGTTGGCAGCATGGTAGTTGCTGTGGTCATGCGCCAGGCCCGGGGGGCCATGCTTGACTCACTTGGCGGGGACTACATTCGTACCGCTAAGGCTACTGGGCTCTCCCGTGGTCGGGTCGTTATGGTCTATGCGCTGCGAAACGCGCTTCTTCCCGTGATTACAGTGACCGGTCTCCAGGTCGGCGCGTTGTTGAGCGGAACCATAGTTACTGAAACGATCTTCACCCTGCCTGGCATGGGCAGCCTCATTGTCAACTCGATCTTCAGTCGCGATTTGCCTGTAGTTCAGGGAGCGGTACTGCTAATTGTCGTGGCTGTACTACTGATCAACTTGGTGACGGATCTTATCTATGCCTGGCTCGACCCCAGGATTGTCTATGACGCCGCGTGAGCGCCCTGTTTTCTGCCACAGTGAAGGAGAAGAACCGTGACTCTCATCCAACTGACCACAAGTTCTTCGCGGAAGATCGCAGCGCGACTGCTACGGATGCTGCTTCGTGATTGGCGCGTCGTATTCGCATTGACGGTCTTCGTTGCGATAGGTTGCGCGGCACTCGTTAGCCCCTTCATCACCGATACCATGACCGCAACGGACACCGGCCGGCTTCTGCGGGGTCCGGGTCCTGGTCACCTACTTGGCACAGACAACCTCGGGCGCGACATTGGCGCGCGCCTTGTTGGTGGCGCCGTAGTTACGGTACAGGTCGTTGCGATCGCTGTCGGTGCAGCCCTTGTTGTCGGCACTGTGTTGGGCCTGCTGGCTGGTTACCTAGGTGGATGGGTTGATGCTGTTGTCATGCGTACCGTTGACGGGCTCATTGCGTTCCCATTGCTTGTCCTTGCGCTAACGATCGTCGCCGCACTTGGTCCCGGAGTCAACAACGCCCTCATCGCCATTGCAGTGGTTATCACTCCTCAGTTCGCTCGCTTGGTCAGAGGCGAGGTGCTTTCCCTTCGCACCCGCGACTGGGTTGCTGCGGCACGTATCGTTGGGGTTCCCACACCGGTGTTGCTGTACAGGCATGTTCTCCCGCACTTGGCAGGGACGCTCTTAGTTTTCACCGCACTCCAAGCGTCCACCGCTGTGGTCGCAGAAGGGGCGCTCAGCTTCTTAGGTCTAGGTGTCCAGGCACCTGACCCGAGCTGGGGTGCGATGGTCGCAAGCGGCACTAACTACTTATCTTCCAATTGGGCACTCAGCGTCTTCCCTGGTCTTGCCCTGTTTCTTACGATCGCAGCTTTCAACTTACTCGCGGATGCGCTACGAGATGTCTTTGACACTCACAGGACGAACTGATCTTCGTCTGACCACCACCTGATGAGAAAGGAAAATCATGACTAATACACCGAAGCGGGGAGACCGACGGAATGCTCGGAGACTCTCTCTGGCGGCAAGCACGCTTACTCTCGCCCTGTTTGTAGCGAGTTGCGGAGGTTCAGAAGCTGGTGACTCCGCCGGCACGCTAACTGTGGGTTTCGACAATGAACCTGTGACCCTTGATCCGGCTTTCAGCAGTGCCATCTCCTCAGACCGGAACGTCCTCAACATGTTCTATGACACTTTAGTCAGGCAGGATGCGGACGGTGAGTTTGTTCCAGCTCTAGCCGAGGACTGGGAGCAGGACGGTGACACCCTGAGGTTCTTCTTGCGAGAAGGCGTGACATTCCACGACGGAACTGACTTCGATGCTGAGGCAGCCGTTGCGAACCTGACGCGGGTAATGGACCCTGAAAATGGGAACACCAAAGCGGCGGCGTTGGCCAAAGTCGAAGAAGTCACGGCCGAAGGAGAACACATTCTGGAGTTGACTCTTTCCGAGCCCGATCCCATCCTCTTGGTCAACCTTGCGCACGAGGCCGGAATGATGGCATCCCCCAGTTCGTTAGAAGCAGACAGCTTAGATCGCGAACCTGTAGGCACCGGACCGTTTACATTGAGTTCTTGGCGATCCAACGTAAATCTCGTGGCCGAGGCAAATCCTGATTATTGGAGAACGGATGATGAAGGTGAGGCTCTGCCCCGGCTCGGGCAAGTCACCTTCGATTTCGTAACCGATCCCTCCACACTGCGAGCAAATCTCAGCGCAGGCCAGGTCGACATGGTTCGGGTCCTGCCTCCTGAGGAGTACCTTCAGTTGGAGGAAAATCCACAGGTCACCTTTGAAGACACTGGGGTGCGCCGATCCTACTACATCAGTATCAATCAGGAAGAAGGCGTGTTCGAGAACCCTCAAGCACGGGAGGCGCTCTCTCTGGCCGTGGACCGTGAGGGCATCGGTGAGGCTGCCGCAAGTGGCGAGTATGACATCTCGCCGTCCTTCGCGACCGAGTTCGATTGGTTCTTCGACGAGAGTATTCAGGTTCCCGAGCACGACCCGGAGCGTGCCGCCGAGCTCATCGAGGAAGCTGGCCTGGAAGGTGAGGAAGTGAGCATCTTGGTACGCCGTCGCGATCCCGATCCTACTATCGCCGAACTGGTCCAGTCCGAGCTCAACCAAACTGGCCTTTCAGCGTCGGTTGAGGTTCTTGAATTTGAGTCCCTGCTCGACCAGATGAATGAGGGTGACTACGACGCTGCAGTGATGGTGATCGACGTGCCCAGACTTGACCCGTCACTGACCTTCGATCCATATCTAGTTACAGGAGCGCCCAATAATTGGGGCGGGATATCCTCCGACGAACTCGATGATTTGCTTGCCGAGGGAACGCGAATCGAGGGGGAAAGCGAAAGAGCCGAGATCTACTCCGAAGTCCAACGGAGCATAGGCGACAATAACGACCTTGTCTTCCTGCACCAGCCTACTGCGCCGTTGATCCACGACGTGGACTTGCAGGGACTTGTATTCAATGTCGATGGGCAGTGGCGTCTCGATGAGGCCTGGTTTGAGTCCTAACCGTTCCCAAACCTAAGGAGCCTGAGCGATGTCGCTGCTGGAAATAGAAAACCTGAATGTGCAATTCAGTACTGGGAAACGCACAGTCCACGCCGTGAGCGGGGTTGACTTGCGAGTCCGGGCGGGAGAGTCACTTGCGCTAGTGGGTGAGTCTGGGTCGGGTAAGACAGTTACTGCGCTGAGCATCTTGGGCCTTACCCCGCCCGCGCCAACGTGCAGGGTCGGTGGGGAGATCCGCTTTAGTGGACAGAATCTGCTCGGATTGTCTGAGAGTAGGTTGAAGGCTGTTCGAGGCGGTGAGGTCGCCATGGTTTTCCAAGATCCTACTAGTGCGCTGAATCCTCTGCTCACCGTTGGTACTCAAATTACCGACGCCGTTCAGTCGCATCTACCCGGACGGCGGCGGCGTGATGAACTCCGTGGACGCGCAGTCGAAGCCCTGGAATTGGCCGCTTTGGATAAACCATTGGAGAGGTTGCGTCAGTATCCCCATCAACTCTCTGGCGGCATGCGACAGAGAGCGGCCATCGCGCTTGCAATCGCGGCTCGGCCCAGACTTCTCATCGCGGATGAGCCCACGACTGCACTGGATGTGACGGTGCAGGGGGAGATTATGGAGACATTAGGGCGGCTCCGGCGTGAACTTGACATGGCGCTTGTTCTGGTGACCCACGACCTGGGTGTGGTCGCTGAGCACAGCGACCGGACTGCCGTAATGTATGCGGGTCGAATAGTGGAGCAGGGGCCTACCCAGCAGGTCCTCGCCAACCCACAAATGCCCTACACCCGGGCTCTCCTCGACGCGACGCCCCTGGTTGGGGCGCCGCCGAAAGAGAGATTGCGAGCCATCGGCGGGGCCCCGCCTGACCTTGCGGACTTGCCCGAAGGGTGTGCTTTCTCTCCTCGTTGTCCTTACGCCATAGATATCTGTCGCACGACAGTACCTGAGCTGACACGACGCGGTCCGGATCGAGTGGCTGCATGTATCCGGACTGACAATGGTCTGGTCATCAACGGGACAAAGTCACCTATCCCCGCTTCCTTCAGCACAGTATCTAAGTCTTCAGTCAACCCGGCGAGCAGCCCGAAGGTATTGGCACGATTCACAGACGTTGCCCTGCATTATCCGGTCCGTGGCGGACTACTGGGAAGGAAAACAGGCTATGTCCCAGCGGTCGATGGAGTTTCGCTGGACGTCTACTCGGGCAATACGCTGGCGGTGGTAGGGGAGTCAGGGTCTGGTAAGACGAGTCTGTCCCGCACACTGCTGCGCTTAGAAAAACCTACGGCTGGTCTGGTTACCTACGATGGCATCGATGTGTCACAGGCTCGGGGACGTGATTTAGCCAGACTTCAGCGAGAAGTTCAGGTAGTCTTCCAGAGCCCTTATGCGAGTCTCGACCCGCGCATGACCATTCAGCGCATTCTGGCGGAACCTCTTCGCGTTCATGGCGAACCGGTTGAGCGGGACCGTTTGGCGCGCCTCTTAGAATCAGTTGGGCTGGGGGAAGACGCCCTGGACCGCTACCCTGCGGCATTCTCTGGTGGCCAGCGGCAACGCATCGCCATAGCTCGTGCCGTGAGTCTCCGACCACGGCTCATTGTCTGTGACGAGGCTGTGAGCGCGCTAGACGTTTCAGTCCAAGCCCAGGTCCTTAATCTGCTCGGTGACCTGCAAGCCGAACACGGAATCGCCTATTTATTCATTACTCACGACCTCGGGGTAGTCCGGTCTGTCGCCGACGAGGTTGCCGTTATGCAGGCCGGCCAGGTCGTGGAGTACGGACCTGCCGAACGCGTCTATGCCCAACCCAAGCACAACTACACCCGGGAGCTGCTCGCTAATGCGCCTCGCCAAACCGCGGGTGCCTTGTGAACACAATATCCACCACGCACAACGAGAGGACAGTTTCCATGCCCCGGAATAATCCCCGGATTAATAAGGTACGGCTCACACCTGTTAACACCCCGCGACATAACAGCATCACTTGCGGCCACATCATGGTTGAATTACTCACGGATGACAACGACCTCGTCGGTCTGGGGGAGATGTCTGACCTCCAGCACCTGCCTCGCTATCATTTCGATGTGCCGGAGTTAGCGCAGACTCTGAACGACCTTCTGGTGGGCCTGTCTCCGCTGGAGTTGACAGAAGCCGAGACGAGATTAGAGGGCGAATTCCCGCAAGCTGAGTATATTTACGATAAAAGCCGGGCCATCAAATGCGGTGTGGACATTGCGTTATGGGATTTGGCTGCCAAGCATCTCGACGTGCGTGTTTGCGATTTGCTCGGTGGGCAGGTCCGTGACTCCGTTGCCATCGCTTATCCAATCTTCCGGCAGACCCATGAAGATGACTTGGAAGTCAACCTGGAAATGATGGACCGCCGGATCAGTGAGGGTTTCAACCACTTTCGCGTGTACGTAGGACGACATTTGGATCTGGACGAGCAGTTTCTACGCCGGGCTCGTGATCGTTTCGGCGATACCGTCAGCTTCAAGTCCCTGGATTTCTCTAATATGCTCTCGGCGAAAGAGGCGTGCGTTTTCACAGAGCGAGTAATGGACGTTGGCTTTGACATGGTCGAGGCGCCCGCGCCCAACCACGACATCCGTGGTCTTGTGTTCGCAAAACAGCGACTACCCGTGCCCGTGAGCGAACACATCTACGGTAACCGTTGGGCACTCGATCTAGTTGCTGCCGACGCTGTGGATGTGTTCAACGTTAGCGTGATCGCCATCGGCGGCATTACCCCTGCCCGGCGAATATTCGCTCTCGCCGAAGCAGCTGGAAAACCCTGCCTGGTTGGAACCACTCAGGAACTGTCCGTAGGCACTGCTGCCGCCGCCCATGTGGCCATGGCGATGCAGACGGTGAAGTTGCCCAGCGACCCCGTCGGCCCACTGCTCTACACCACCGACGTGGTTAAGGAGCCTGTCAGTTATGAGAAGGGACGCCTGCTGGTCCCGGATGGACCCGGATTGGGCATGAGTCTGGACCGTGATCGACTAAATGCTTGTGCCTCTCCGCTGACATGGTCGCAAAATAGCCGTGAACAGGTCGAGGACAGGGCGGCGGTGAGACAGTGAGTACACGGACTGCTATTGTCACTGGCGCGGGACGTAACATCGGGTTTGCGATCGCTCGCCACCTCGCTTTGAAACGTCTCCGGGTGGTCGTCAATGCGCTCCATGCTGATGAGGCCGAGCACGCTGCAGCTGCCCTCCGCAGTACAGGGGGCGAGGCCGTTGGGGTGGCGGCCGATGTATCTGATCCTGACGAGGTCGCGGCTTTGTTCGACGTAGTCGCTGACAGGTGGGGCGTGGCCGACGTATTGGTGAACAATGCCGCGGCTCCCATGGTCGCACGTCAACCGCTCTTGCAAGTCGACCCCGGTGACTGGGATCGCAGCTTTGCCGTCAATGCCAGAAGTGTCTTTCTCTGCGTGCGTGAGTTCGCTCACGCCGCCACTCAAGGGGGGAAAGTTGCCGCATCCGATAGCGCAGTGGTCAACATCTCCTCAGTCGGCGCTACTCGGGCCCACCGCAATGCTGTGGCTTACGACGCGACTAAGGGAGCAGTCGAGGCTGCTACCCGTTCGATGGCTCTCGACCTGGCACCACTTGGCATTCGCGTCAATGCTGTTTCGCCGGGCGCTGTGATCAACGATCGGCTGGCCGGGGCTGACCCTGCAGATCTCGCGGCCCGCGCCGCAACCATTCCATTGGGACGGATCGGCACCGGTGACGATGTCGCGACTGCCGTCGCCTTTCTCGCCGGGTCGGAATCTGCCTACGTCACCGGTCAGGTACTCCAGGTGGACGGCGGTCTCAGCGCGCAAGCCCGCCCCCCGGGAGCTGACGTCTTCGCCGACCAAGGACCCCACACCACACCTTTTAGGAAGTGATTAACTCCATGCCCGATCAGCCAAAACATGGATCTTCAACTGTGCTAAACCCGAAAGATCTAGCCGCTCTCTCCCGTGCTAGTACTGCCACTATCACCACACAACTTTTCAAGTTAGGTTATCGCAATACCTTCCTGGCTGGAGTGCGGCTCCAAAGCAGCCCTACTGGTCGAATGTTGGGGGAAGCATTTACCTTGCGATACATTCCCGCACGTGAAGACATCGATGTCTTGGCCGCCTTTGACGACTACGACCACCCACAGCGTAAAGCCATTGAGTCCACCAAATCTGGCCAGATTCTAGTCATGGACTGTCGCCAGGAAACACGCGCGGCCTCCGCTGGGCACATTCTGCTCACCCGGGCTGCAGCTCGCGGTGCGGCGGGCGTGGTCACAGATGGATCTTTGCGCGACATCGCCGGGATCTCGGAACTCGACATGCCTGTTTATGCGGCTGCCCCGGCGGCGATGACAAATCTCGCTACCCATCACGCGGTCGACCTGAACGTGCCGATTGGGTGCGCGGGAGTTCCCATATTCCCCGGGGACATACTAGTTGGTGATAGCGACGGCGTGGTTTGCGTACCGCGGCACCTGGTGTCCGATATCGCACAACCCGCTGCCGAACAGGAGGCTTTGGAGGACTTTATTTTGTCGCAGGTACAAGCAGGAGTGGGGCTTCGGGGCACTTATCCGCCCGATGAACAGACGATGGAGAGATATGCGCGTTACTGCGGCAACCATCCTTCTTACAAAGAGGACCTTGCATGACCGGTTATAAGCACGCCCATCCTGCTTCATCCAAAGAAGATGCGACTGCTCTTGTTCAGACTCTGAGCGGCGTTAGCTGTGTCCTTATAACGCCATTCTATGATGGCTTCGTTGGGGTGGATAAGACATTATTGTCCAACCTGGCGGCGTCCATTGCTAACCAGGGTATTCATAGCCTGACTGCACTAGGCAACACCGCAGAGGTGCACCAGTTGGATTGGTCTGAACGTGAGGCGGTGTTGGGGTCGGTCGCGGCAGCTGGTGAGACGGCGACTCTCATCGCGGGAGTCAGTGGGCCGTTCCCCAGTCTCATAAGGGAGGCCGAACTAGCCACTGAACTCGGCTACAAGGCCATCATGGTCCATGAGCCGACCGACCCATTTGGGGACGCTCAGGGTCTTCTTAACTACTATTTTGCTTTGTGCGATGCCTCTCCGCTCCCTGTGGTTCTGTACTTGCGCACGTCATTGTTAGATGTCTCCAATTTGGCACGGTTGATTGACCACCCAGCCGTAGTGGGAGTCAAGTACGCGCGATCAGATTTGGAATCCATGGCCGCGTTGCGCGGAGTTGTCGGGTCGACTGGCTGTGTGTGGATTAATGGTGCCGCGGAGACAAGGGTCGCTGACTTTTTAGATCTCAGCGTCACGGGGTTTACCTCCGGACTAGCCAACGCGATACCCGCTGCCTCGCTCGCTATACACCAAGCTGCAGTCGAAGGAGACCAAGAGCGTCTTGGCCATCTGATAGATCTAGTCCGACCTTTGGAGGATTTGCGCACAAAAAACCGTAACCGTAACAACGTCGCTGTCATCAAAGAGTTGCTGCGACTCAACGGCCTGCCCGTGGGCCAAGTGCGGCCGCCGCACATGCAACTAGACACTGCAACAGCTCTAGCTGTGCGGGAGCTACGAGAAGCGGTTCTTGCAGAGATCCCCTAAGGCGGGCACCTGGCGTACTGTTTCATTTCCTGACCTTTTAAGGATCTTCCACGGACCCATCTCCGACATAAGAATAGACCGAATTTTCACGTGTGGACCATTAATGCCCTCCGCGGAACAGAAGAATTGGAGCTGAGTATGAGTCAGAATCTGAAGGGACACTCGATCATTGCCGGCGAGCACATTGTCGGCAGGGGGAAAACGATTTACGGATACAACCCCGCTACTGGTGAGGCACTTGAGCCAGGGTTCACTCTGATCGATGAGTCACAGCTGAAGACTGCTACAGCGGCCGCTGCCGAGGCTTACCAATCCTTGTCGACTCTGGATCCGGAGGCCCACGCAGACTTCCTGGAGAAGGTCGCTGAAAACATCGAGGCCATCGGTGAACAGATTACTAGGCGGCTGTTACTTGAGACTGGACTTCCGGAGGCTCGGGCAACCGCCGAGCGGGGCCGGACAGTCAACCAATTGCGGCTCTTCGCCAAGGTGGTGCGTCAGGGAGACTTTCGGGGAGTTCGCTGGGACCCTGCTTTGCCGGAACGTCAGCCGATGCCGTGTCCAGATATCCGTCAGCGCAAAATTTCAGTGGGACCGGTCGCAGTTTTCGGCGCTTCGAACTTTCCGCTGGCGTTTTCGGTTGCTGGTGGAGATACCGCCTCGGCGCTGGCTGCTGGCTCTCCTGTTATTGTCAAAGCCCATAATGCCCATCCAGGGACCTCAGAGATCGTGGGAACCGCCATCACCCAGGCAGTAGCGGATGCCGGGCTGCACCCTGGGGTGTTCAGCCTGATCTACGGACCCGGCTCGTCGATAGGTCAGGCGCTGGTCTCAGACCCGGCCATCAAATCTGTCGGATTTACTGGTTCCCGTGCTGCGGGCACTTCTCTGATGAGGGTTGCAGCCGCACGGGAGGTGCCGATCCCGGTCCATGCGGAGATGAGCAGTATTAATCCTGTGTTCATCTTCAATGGAGTGTTAAGCAACGATGACGATGGGATGTCCGATTTGGCTAGTGCCTATCTGACTTCTGTCACCGGATCTTCCGGGCAATTATGTACCCAACCCGGACTGGTGTTCGTTCCCACTGGAGAGAAGGGCGACGCCTTTGTTATGGCTGTCGGTGCGGTGACAGGTTTGACTGCAGGGCAGACTATGCTCTCCGAGCCGATTTACGGTTCGTGGAAGGAAGGGGTCGAGCAGCTAGCAGCCCAACCCAGCGTCGAGTTGGTTGGCAAGGGCAGTGAAGGTGAGACCCAGAACGCGCCTGCCCCAGTGATCTACCAGGCCACCGCAGAGCAGTTTCGGAACAACCCGGTGTTGCACCAGGAGATCTTCGGAGCGGCATCGTTGATCATCCGATACGATTCCGCCGACGATCTCATCAACGTAATACGGCAACTGGAGGGGCAGCTTACCGCGTCTCTGCATCTCACCCACGATGACTACTCGACCGCCGCTCCGCTGGTGCCTGTGTTGGAGCAGAAGGTTGGTCGTCTCCTGGTCAACGATTGGCCCACTGGTGTGGAAGTCAACCACTCCATAGTCCATGGTGGACCGTTTCCGGCTACTTCTGATGCACGCACGACAAGTGTGGGAACTCTAGCGATTGAAAGGTTCCTGCGACCAGTCGCCTACCAGAATTTCCCAGAAGCCCTAATGCCGGCCCCAGTGCAGGCTGAAAATCCTTGGGGGCTGAACCGGCGAGTCAACGGCGAGGTGAGACAGGAGGACTAAAGCCGGCCGGGTATGCAGAAGGACTCTCCAGCCCCTCGTGCACCACTGTGCAGGGAAGCGACGGCGAATTTGATGCTGATAATTCCCTGTTGGACATTGACCCGGCGAGAAATCGATTGGATGAGCTAAGGACCGAACGGATATAAGATGAATCGTCATTCCCCACATGATGAGGTAGATTCGACGCTCGCTACGGCACTGCGTGGTGCGGTTGCAGAGGTGAGTGTGCGAGCTATTGATAGGTTTGCGGCGGCGCATGATGCCTCGCACTATCGGATGACCCCTCAGGTGCTTGTTAAGCCGACTACCATTGATGAGTTGGCGGCTCTGTTCGCTGAGTGCCGTGAGCGCCGGATGCCACTAACTTTCCGCTCAGGCGGTACCAGCTTGTCGGGGCAATCGGTCACCGAATCGGTTCTGGTCGATACCCGTCGGCACTTTCGACAGATCGAGGTCCTTAACGGTGGTACCCGAGTTCGCTGCGGACCGGGAGCGGTGCTCCGCAATGTCAACGCGCGATTGATTCGACATGGCCGTAAGCTTGGGCCTGACCCCGCCAGCGAGATTGCCTGCACCATCGGGGGTGTGGTAGCCAATAACTCATCGGGCATGGCTTGTGGTATCGAGTCCAACACTTATCAAACTTTAGATTCAGCAGTGCTGGTGCTCCCAAGCGGCACTGTGGTTGATACTGGTACCAATAATGCTGACGCAGCCCTTCGCCGAGATGAGCCGGAGATTCACGCAGGATTGGCGGCTCTGCGGGATCGGCTACGCGGGGACCAGCAGACGATAGAACGAATCGAGGCTTTGCATTCGATCAAGAACACCATGGGCTATGGGTTGAACTCGTTTCTTGACTATGACGAGCCAGTCAAGATTCTAGAGCACTTGTGCATCGGCTCCGAGGGGACACTGGCGTTCATAGCCGAGGCTACCTTTTGTACGGTGACGGTGAAACCTCACGTAGCGACAGGACTGCTGATCTTCGAGGACCTGCGAACTGCTACTGCTGCACTCCCGGACTTAGTGGCAGTTGGCCCGGCCACAGTAGAACTGATGGATGCCACGAGCCTCCGGGTAGCTCAGCAAGATCCCAACTGTCCACGTGAGATTGTCTCGATCGATCTGGCCCATCACTGCGCATTGTTGGTGGAGTTCCAGGAGGCCGAAGACCATCGGCTCACCGAGAAGCTCAATTCAGTCGCCTTGGTATGGCAGAAGTTCCCACCTTTTCTCGATGTGGAGTTCTCCAGTGATCCTGGTCGCCGGTCAGCTTTGTGGGCCACTCGCAAGGGACTTTTCGCCGCTGTGGCGAGTAATCGCCCCTCGGGCACTACTGCGTTGCTGGAGGACATTGCAGTGCCCATGGAAAGACTGGGTGAGACTTGTGAAGCTCTGACCATGCTGTTCGACGCGTATGGTTACGACGATGCGGTGATTTTTGGTCATGCAAAAGACGGCAACATCCACTTCATGATCACTGAACAGTTCAGCGCAGCTGACGAGGTCGATGAGCCAAACAACACCGCCCGTCGTGACTTGGAACTCGATGATGCCGAAATTGAGAGTCGTCACGCAGTGCTTCGTTACCGGGCTTTCACCGAAGATTTGGTCGACCTGGTGCTTTCCCAGGGCGGAACATTAAAGGCTGAGCATGGGACAGGACGAATGATGGCACCATTCGTCCCTCGCCAGGTGGGCCAAGAACTCTACCGAGCAATGTGGGAGGTCAAAGACCTCATCGACCCGGAGCATTTGCTCAACCCAGGAGTTCTGCTTACTGAAGATCCCCACGCCCACCTGCGGAACCTCAAGACTGCCCCTGGTGTCGAAGAAGAAGTTGACCGATGTGTGGAATGCGGTTACTGCGAACCGGTCTGCCCCAGCAAGGACCTGACGACCACCCCGCGAGAGCGCATCGTTATCCGTCGCGAGATCGCCCGTGCTGATGCCGAAGGCCATACCGAGTTGGCCGCCACCCTTAGGGGACAGTATGAGTATGAAGGGCTGGATACATGCGCGGTAGATGGTATGTGCCAGACCGCCTGCCCGGTCTTCATCAACACAGGAGACCTCGTCAGAAGGTTGCGGGAAGAAAACACTAGTCGGCTGGGCCAGCGTGCGTGGAATGCTGCAGCCCATCATTGGCACAAGGCCAGTGCTTTGGGGTCGCTGGCCTTGACATCAACGGATAAGTTACCTTCGCTGTTGCCTGTGGCCGCATCTTCCATAGCCCGCAAAGTGGCGGGAGAGGAGACAGTGCCCCAGTACAGCGCCGACCTTCCCACGGGAGGGGAGCAGCGCGTCACCATCGAGAATCCCCAGGCAGAGATCGTCTGGTTCTCCAGTTGCACGAACACGATTTTCGGCCCTGGTGAAGTAGTGGAACAGGCAAAAGTCGCCTGCGGTTTGGTAACTGTAGGCGTAGCCGACTCCTTCCGCATGCTATGTGAACGAGCGGGCATAGAAGTGTGCACTCCTGAAGGAGTCTCCAAGCTGTGCTGTGGTACTCCATGGAAGTCCAAGGGGTACCACAGCGGCTATCAGCACATGCGACAACAAGTAATCGAAAGGTTGAACCAAGCAACTGACGGCGGCAGAATCCCGGTAGTATCCGATGCTTCGTCCTGCACAGAAGGTTTAGCTGCCCTACTAGATGGCACAGCGATTGAAGTAATCGATGTTGTCCACTTTACTGCCGACAGAATACTCCCAAACCTGCCTGAGTTTTCGGAAGCCCAGGGTTTTCCCTCACTTACGTTGCACCCGACCTGCTCGTCGAGCCGGATTGGTTTGAACCCAGCGCTAGTAAAAATTGCCGAGGCGATCTCGGAGGATATTTACATTCCCGAATCCTGGAATTGCTGTGCCTTCGCAGGTGACCGCGGCATGTTACGTCCTGAGCTGACTGAGTCCGCAACTAAGCTCCAGGCAACGGAAGTGCGACAGTATGGCGCAGCTGCACACGCTTCGACCAACAGAACATGTGAGATAGGGATGTCCCGTGCAACAGGCATAGAATACCGTCACATCCTAGAGCTTTTGGTCGTGGCCTTGCCATAGCCTGTCCAGCACATTGCTCCAGACATTTACCATCGGATGGGGCTGGTGCAGGGGTAGGTCGAAGCAGCCATGACTGACATCGCTCGTGCGTGGGGAACCGGTGGCGATCTCCCTTTTCGCGCTCGGCCTGCTGATCCTTGCCATTGGTGCCGCGCTGCTGGCGGTCGATACTTGGAACTGTGCCCCCATGCACTGGGCCGGCATACCGCTAGCTTTACTGGTGATCCTGTATCTGCCGCAGTTCTTCGCTCCCGACGTGGTGCGCGTAGCCCACGGGATTCTACTCGGTGCCGCGTGCGTGTTCTGGGCCTTCGCTCACGTCCATATCCGGGTGGTGAGGACTAGACGGTAGCCATCAGGATCAACGAGGGTGACTCCGCCCTCGTCCCAATAGGGATTCTCTGAGGCCACGGTAGTCCCGCCCAGACGCTCCAATCTCGTCTGTACCTCTTGGACGGAGGAGCTGTCGCCGAGGTAGAACACCAGAAGGTCGTCGATGGTCGGAGACGGGATGATCGTGTGAGGCTCACACCGGGTGAATTCCAGATGCCACCGGGCGTTCTCGAAGCCGCACATCACTAGCTCCCAGCACCGTTGCTCGATCTGGGCATCGCCCTCGTAGAGGACAGACATGCCTAGGCCCTCAACCTAGAAGCGGCGAATGCCTGCTGGATCGAGTGTAGGGCGAGCAATTCGAATATGTGCGTCGCTGGTCTTCATGGGTAACCCGCCCCCACCCGAGGTGAAGCAACAACACTGGTACGCAACAGCATCAGAATAGTCCCTGTGGGGAGCGCCTGATCCTTGCGGTGATCACTGGCTGCGCTCGGTTGTGATACCTCGCCGTAGTAATTGGAACGCTTGTTTGAAAAGTGGTGAGAGCTCGGCATGGGGATCTTTCTGTTCCGCCCAGGCAATGATGACATTCAGCACGGTCGAAGCGACCATCCCCGCGACGATCCTCAGTTCCACAGCATCTCGGCCTTGCTCTCTTCCCCATGATAGGACTGAGCGGAGTTCGGCCTCCATGGCATCGGCCTGCCGGTGCATGGCCGCGAGGATCATCGGTTCCTCCACGATATAGCTGATGCGGCGGCGCAGGAACTCCCTTTCACTCTCATCGAGCGCGTCAACGTAGGTGCCCACGCGGCGTACTTGGGTCTCGATCGCGTCAAGCACAGCACCCTGTTGAAGACCATGTTCAATGCCACTCATCAGGCCCCGATCATGCTCGTCCCAGAGCACAATGTGCTCCTTGGTGCCGAAGTAGCGATATATCGAACTGGGTGAAACGGCTGCTTCGGCGGCGATCTGCTCCACTGTGACTCTCTGGTACCCCTCGACGTCGAAAAGCTCAAGGGCAACCCGTTGAATGTGGCGCATAGCGGTGAGCTTCCTCTGCTCCCATGCACCTAAATCTTCGCTCATGCTCAGCATGATAACCCTGGATCGAACAAACTTGATAGTCACTTGCAGGTATGCGATGCAGGCGCTATAGTGAACACACTTGAAAGTCACTATCAGATTGGAGGTTCTCCTGTGCGAGGTTCGACCCCTGCCTCATCGTTCGTCAGCCCGCAATGGCGTGAGAAGTTCATGAACCATTACGAGCACATGCTGCATGACTGGCCCTCTCACCAGCGAGAGCTCATCGCTCATCGCTACGGGCGTACCGGGGTGCTTGTCGCCGGCAATGTGGAGAGCCCACCCTTGGTACTGCTGCACGGGCGCTACACGCCCTCGCCGAGTTGGACCCCTCTGATCCACGATCTAGCCTCCCGCTACCGGGTGTATGCCATCGACACCATCGGCGAGCCCGGACTCAGCGTCAACGACGGCGTGAGGCTACGGTCAGACGGGGACTACACCGCTTCGCTGGTAAGCACCTTAGATGGTCTTGGCCTGGGAGCTGCTCATGTATGCGGGTACTCCTTTGGCGGGTGGCTCGCCGCCGGGCTGACGGTGGCACACCCCTCACGGGTGAGATCATTAACGCTGTTGGATCCCGCTCAGGTATTCGCCCCCTTCAGGCTGCGCTGGATACTGCACTGCATCCGCCCGTATCTCTTCCCCACTGAACAGAACATCAACCGGCTCTTCCGCTGGGCCGGGCAAGGAGCCCCAGGCCACGACGACATCATCGAACTGGCCACACTGGCCATGCGTTCCTTCCGCATCAAGGCACCGGAAGCCTCCTTGGTACCCAAGGTCCAGCTACGAGAACTCGACATGCCAGTCCAGCAACTCATTGCAGTGCAATCGGTCGTCCACTCTCCCGAGAGGGCACAACGCAGAGCCGAGCGCATCAACCTAGCGGTGAAAACGCTCCTGGTGGAGGACAGCTCCCACTTCATCATCCACAACCAACCCACCCAAGTGCTCCAAGCACTCGATGACCTCATCACCGCCACCGAACAATGTCCAGTGAACCGCTTGTAAGTCTTGAGGTGGCTGGCCTGGGGCTGGCTGGCAGGGTTGGTGTCGTCACCTGATCCCGGGCGTGACCCTTGAATCGCCTGGCCTCCATGTGGAGTGTCTTTCCCAGGATCTGTCCGTTTGGTTTCGGGTGCCGACACCAGCCCTGGGCCACCACGATGGCCTGATCAGAAGCATGTCCATCCCATGGAATCCGCAGTCGGTGGGGTGTGACCCATTACAGGCATGCCTCGTAGTGACTTCTCTCCCCGGACCGGCGTCGGCAACGACGTATCTGTCCAAGACGAGAGAACAGGAACACCGTCATGTCCAGTGTGACAAGCAATATTGCGGACTTCTACCAATACGTGGTCGGAGTCGATACCCACGCCGCCACCCACAGCTATGCCATCCTCTCTGCTGCCAACGGAATAGTGATCGATCAAACGAGTTTTCCCACCACCGCCGCCGGACTGCGCCGAGCTCGGGAATGGATCAGTCGTCGCACCCATGGCGACCTTGACGCTGTGCTCATCGCAGCTGAGGGCACAGGCTCCTACGGTGCAAAACTCAGCGGTGTGCTGTCTGAAGTCGGCTACCGAGTCGTGGAAGCACCCACACCAACCAAACAACGTGGGCATGCGAAAACCGATGCACTCGATGCTGCCCGATCAACGCTGGCGACGCCAGTGAACTCACTACGAGACCGACGCGCTGGTGAAATCCATGACGCGCTACAAGTACTAACTTCAGCGCGGGACCATCTCAACGTTGAGCGACTGCGATGCATCAATGCCCTCACCGCCTTGGTCAGGACCTATGACCTCGGTATCGAGGCACGCAAGGCGCTGACACCGAAGCAGATTGAGCTCATCGCTGCCTGGCGGCATCGTGAGGAACCTCTCGGACCGCGCGTTGGGCGTGCCGAGGCGGTGCACCTAGCCAAGCGCATCCGTGCCCTTGATGGGGAACTCTCCCAGAATCGTGTTGCCCTTACTGAACTGGTCGAAGCTCATGCTCCGCAACTACTGCAACTGCCCGGGATCGGGGCGGTGACAGCCGCGGTGGTGCTCGCTGCTTGGGCTTATCCGGGATCGGGTCCGAGGAGAAGCTGCCTTCGCCCGAATCGCTGGCACCTGCCCGATCCCAGCATCCTCAGGCAACACTCTCAGGCATCGATTGAACAGAGCCGGAGACCGCAAGCTGAACAAGGCGCTGAACACCGTTGTCCTGACCCGGATGCGCACCGATCCCGAGACCCGCCACTACCTCGAACGGCGAAAAGCAGAAGGACGGACTACCAAAGAAATTCGCCGCTGCTTGAAGCGCTACATCACCCACCAGCAGGAGCTAACTATCGCGTATTGACAGACATAGAAGCATCTGTAAAGGGTCACACCCCACCGACTGCGGATTCCATGGGATGGACATGCTTCTGATCAGGCCATCGTGGTGGCCCAGGGCTGGTGTCGGCACCCGAAACCAAACGGACAGATCCTGGGAAAGACACTCCACATGGAGGCCAGGCGATTCAAGGGTCACGCCCGGGATCAGGTGACGACACCAACCCTGCCAGCCAGCCCCAGGCCAGCCACCTCAAGACTTACAAGCGGTTCAGTGCTCCCGTTCGGCGGTGATGGTCTCGTGCGCGGACAACTCGGCCCCGACGTGTTGCAGGACGCCGTAGAGGACGGAACGTGCGGTGGCGTCGGGGTTGTCGCCCGGATGCGGATGGGCGTGTTCGTCGGGCCGGTCGAGGATCACATAGACATGGTTGGCGTGCTTGCCGCGGGTCATCGCGACGTAGAAGTTCTCCCTCGTCGTGTTCGGCTCCACCAGCACATGCGCGGTGTCGACGGTGACGCCCTGCGCCCGGTGCGCCGTGATCGCATAACTGGGCTCGATGAACTCGAAGACAAAGCCACCACGCACACCCCCGGCTTCATAGATATCGAACATCTCGGCGAGCTGGTCAGCTTGAACCTGTTCGTCTCGGACGTGCCCGTCGTTGATACATGGAACGGGAGCGTCGCGATGGATGATCTAGTGGCCGGAGGGACCTTTTCCTCGACACACTGATAACTGCCTAAGCCAAACTCCGTGATGACGATCGACATGCCAGTTGCATGGTGGTCAAGGCGAGTGGCGGAGTGACGTTGGAGGAACGAAGGATTCAAATACCGTGCCAAAGGCCGTGACATCGATCGCAGAGCCTATCCTGCGACACTCCACACCAAGATCTTGGCCCCGCCTGCGGCCCTTAACAGAACGGCATTGCTGTTAGCTGTGTTCTGCCGGCCCTTCAAACATCAGCTGGCGGTCTGCGGTCATTTGGAGCAGCTCCGTGTCATAGCTGATCAGCAGGACAACGGCGCCATCGGCTGCGAGCTGGTGGAGGATCTCCCGCCGGAGCTTTTCTGAAACATTTTTGGAGGCAGCGGATTCCATCATCGGTAGTGACAGTTTCACGGACACACACGAGAAGAGATCATGCCTGCTACCAAGACCCCCGCCCTGGCCGTCATCATCGGCAGCATCCGCCCGGACCGGTTCGGTCCCACACTGGCCAGATGGTTCGCCGCCGAGGCCGAAGCACACGGGTCCTTCCGCGTGGACGTCATAGACCTGGCTGAATACCAGCTTCCGATGGAACTGACCGGTAACGACCCCCACGCCGCACTTCCCGACGACGTCGCAGCCCTGGGTAAAAGATTGTCCCGGGCCGATGCGTTTGTGCTGCTGACCCCGGTCTACAACCGCAGCTATCCCGCCTCCCTGAAGACCGCGATCGACTGGTTCTACGGTGAGTGGGTGCTCCGTCCGGTCTCTTTCATCTCCTACGGAGGGGTCACCGGCGGGCTGACCGCGGTAGAGCACTTGCGCGTCATCTTTCCGGAGTTCCCGGCCATCACCACCAAGAACTTCATATCTCTGGCCAATTTCTGGAAGGTCTTCGACCATGACGGCCGTCCGGTGGACACCGCCGGGCTGCGCGGGCCAGCCACCACTGTGCTGGACGAGCTGGCGTGGTGGGCCCCGATGCTGCGCGAGGCCCGCACTACACGCCCCTACCCAGGGCTTGACTTCGAACCCACATTCACCGAGAAGGATCGGGAGGTCCCAGCATGAGTTCCCCAGAGACCCAGCCGAACCCCACCGTCGGGGACAACGACGACGCCGCGGCCTCAGCACCCAAGGCCAGCACTCGGCAATGGCTGGGGCTAGCCATCCTGGTCATCCCGCTATTCATGCTCTCCACCGACATCACAGTGCTGTATCTGGCGATGCCGGCCATCGCAGCAGATCTGGCGCCCGCGGGCTCTCAACCTCTGTGGATCCTGCATATTGGTGAGTTTCTCAGTGCAGCCACGATGATCACCTTCGGCCTGCTGGCTCAACGCATCGGTGCACGCCGGTTGCTGCTCAGTGCAGTGGCCGCCTACGGCTTGGCCTCGCTGATTGCCACTTATGCCGTTAATCCGGAGATGCTGATCGGTGGACGCGCCCTGCTGGGTGTAGCTGCAGCGGCTTTCACTCCGGCAGGAATGATCCTCGTCCGGCGGACCTTCCGGAATCCCAAGCAGTACAACGTGGCCTTTGCCTCCTATATGGCTGCCTTCGCCGGCGGGATGGCAGCCGGACCCCCACTGGGTGGGCTGATTCTGGAGCACTTCTGGTGGGGCGCTGTCTTCCTGATCAACGTTCCCGTAGCAGCGATACTGCTGATCGGCGGCCCCTTCCTGCTGGAACGCAACCACTCAGACCGAGGCGTGCGAATCGACGCGCCCTCAGTGGTGCTGTCCATTGCTGCCGTGCTCGCCTTGGTCTACGGTCTGCAGGAGATCGCCACGGGGAACTTGACCGCTCTGTCGCTGTTATCTGCCGCCATCGGAATCGGGCTACTGCTGCTTTTCCTGCGACGCCAGCGCACCACTTCTGCTCCTTTGCTGGACCTTGCCCTGTTCCGGAACAAGACACTTCGGCTGATGCTCATCCTGATCTTCATCGGTGCCTTCGGCATGGCAATAGCCGATATGTTGCTTCCCCAGTTCTTGCAGATCACCCGTGGACTGAGCCCGTTGCAGACCGGGCTGGTGCTGCTGGGGCCGGCCATCGGTGGGACGGCGGGCACTATGCTCACTCCGCTGTTCGCCCGCGCCCGGCGGAAAGGCCTGGCACTGGCCGGAGTCATGGCGACCACTGGCGCTGGCGGAGCTGTCATCATCCTGATGCTGCCTGGGGCCAGCCTGGTCAGCATCATCATCGCACTGACAATCATCTCTGTCGTCAGTGCGCCCTTTATGACGCTGGCCTCCCAGATGCTCATTACAGCCGCCCCGGAAGAAAAGACCGGATCGGCTACCGCGGTGCAGGATGTGACCTCGAGCCTGGGCATGGCCTCATCCCTAGCCTTCCTCGGCGGCGGGGTCCTGACCCTCTACCGGCGTATCCTGTCGGACCGTGCCGATGCTCAGCTGCCGGAAGAAGCTGTGGATGCCGCAGGGGAGAGCTTCGGCGCCTCTGCTGCAGTGGCGGAGGGACTCGACGGCGTGCAGGGCTCGCAGCTGATTGAGGCAGCCGATGCGGCCTTCACCATTGCTACGCAGACCGGCTACGGGGCCTTCGCAGGCATCAGCCTTGCTATAGCAGTGGTGTTGGTTCTGGTGCGCCGACACATCAAGCTCGGCTGAGCCGGAGCCCTGCCGGCAGGGCGTCCTCTCCAAGGAGCCGGCTGAGCGAGCGGTGCGCCGTGTTTCGCTCAGCCGGCCTCAGCCCTGCCAGGACTTTTTCAGCCTGCTCCGGGTCTCTCAGCTGGAACTCCAAGACGGCCTCCAGGGCATCAGGATGCATGATGCAGAATGCATAGGCAGTCCGGCGGGCCAGCTCTTTTGTCCGGTGCAGATGACTTTGGGCAGCGTCCAAGTCCTGGAAACGCACGCTGTTGAGGGTTCGTACGGATTCCCAGTAGGAAAGCTCGCCTTCCAGGCCCAAACTGTCCGCGAGCTGGACAGCCTCCTCGGTGATCTCTTGAGCCCGCGAGGTGGCACCGTCTGCCACCGCAACCAAGTACTGCACCGCCAGCAGCTGCGTCCTTCCGTCGGCATCCCCCTGCTCCCGCAGGATCTCCTCGGCGTCGTATCCAACAGGCAACCCCTTAGGCCGAATATCGAAGTGCTCCATAAGAAAGTAGTCCCGCTGAGCCGCAGCGAAGGCAGCCCGGGACAGTTCGCCCACAGCCAGCAGATACTCAACTGCCTCATCGGCGAGCCGCTCACCCAGTTCCCCGTGGGTCTGATGAGCCAGCATGCAGCTGGCAGCGAACCACTGGACCTGCATCTTGGCCAGGGGGCCAGCGTCGTCGTCTTCAAAGCCGTCCAGGGCTGCCACGACCCCTTCCACCCGGGCGTCAGTTTTCCCGGCTTGCAGAGTACGGGCAAGCACCTTCACCTGAGCGTGGCGGTTTCGATCCTCAGAACTCCGCCCCGGATACGTACAGGCCGCCACTGCGGCAAGTTCTTCGCCCAATGAGTCAATGCGCCCGGTCATCCAGCGGAACCAGAAAGTGGACATCACCAGGAGTGTAGCGCTCTGAACATCCTCACGACGGAGGGCTTCGGTCAGAGCATGGGTCAGATGCCCGCGCTCGGCGTCAATCCTGTCGATCCATCCCTTGGCGTGATGTGCGAAGAGGTAAATCTCAGCGCATTCGGCCAGTTCCTGGAAGTAGGTCACATGCCTGGCGGCAACAGCAGGCTGCTCACCTGATTCTGAGAGCTGTTCAGCAGCGTATGAGTGCACGGTCTCCAGTAGCCGGTAGCGCAAACCATCGCTGGTGTTCACGGTGGCCATCAGACTGCTGTCCACCAGGTGGGAGAGTAACGGCAGTATGCGGCTGGGAGGAATCTCCACAGTATAGGCAGGCCACTGGGTTGCCGTCTCGGTGCGAGAGCTTGCACAGATTTCTTCAATGACGTCGAGCCGCCAACTGACCGGATGCACTGCCAACCGTCGCAACAAGGCACGCTCCTCGTCGTCTAGCAATGACCAGCTCCATTCCAGCATCGCTCGCAGAGTCTGCTGCCGCCTGGGGGCCGCTCTGCCAGGTCGGCTCAACAGGTCCAACCGATCGGTGATGCGTTCCAATAACTCCGGGATCGACAGCACATTAGTCTGCGCGGCGGCCAGCTCCAGAGCCAACGGCAGACCGTCGAGGTGACGGCACAGTTGCTCTGCAGCCTCCAGAATGCTCTGGTCGACTACCACGTCGGAGTTCACCGCCCGAACCCGGGTCAGAAAGAACTCTACGGCCGGGCTCAGCTGTTCCAGCTCGTTAGCCGAATGCAGATACTCGCCTTTAACCGGCAGCTGAGGAACCCTGTAACGCTGTTCCTCGGGCAGGGCCAACGGTTCACGACTCGTCGCCAGAAGGCGCACCGAACCAGCATTGCGCAGCAGTCTCTCGGCGAATGACGCCGCACCCTCAACTACATGTTCACAGTTGTCCAGAACCACCAGCGCCTCCCGACCTTGCAGGGAGGCTGCGATACGCTCCGTCAGACCAACGCTGTCCTCCCGAGGAGTGGGCAATCCCAGAACTGCAGTCACAACACGTGCCACTACGCGTTCAGCCCGCGCCGGGTTCTCCTGACCCTGTGCGCTGACTTCAGCGAGGTCCACGAACCACGCCTCGGCAGAAGTATCGTGCACCTCTTGTTCTGTGGCTTCGACTGCCAACCTGGTCTTACCGATGACGCCGATGCCCATCAGGGTGACTATCCGATGGGAACCCAGCAGCGCCAGAACATTACTGAGCTCTTCAGCACGCCCTAAGAAGGGAGAGGCATAGGCCGGCAGCCGGCGGCGCGGGCACAAGGCCACCGGGGCCGACGAAGGAGGGGCTGGCTCTGCTTCCACAGCAAGGTCCTGACGCAGGATCTTCAGGTACAGATCCTGAAGATCCGGGCTGGGGTCAGCACCGAGCTCTTCAGCCAGGTGCTTTCGGAGCCGCTCATAGGCGGCTAGAGCCTCTGGCTGGCGACGGCTGCGGTAGTAGGCAAGCAACAGTGGAGCCACCAGGGTCTCCCGTGCTGGGTGTGCGGGCAAATACGGAGCCACAAAGTTCACCGCCCGCTCAGGATCCATCGCCATCAGTGTCTCGGCGCAGCGTTCCACTGCCTGCAGTCGCGCCTCCTGAAGATCACCGACCTCAGCGGCCAGTCACAGCTCATCTGCGAACTCCGCATAGGGTTCTCCACGCCACAACTCCAGGGCCTTTTCAAACACCAAGACTTGCTCCTGGCCTGAGAACTGGGCAGAGGTGCTGCGGATCCTCTCCCGGAACTCCGCGGCATCAAGCGTCTCTGCAGTGACATTGAGCTTGTAGCCCCCGGATGAACGGATAAGCATCTGCCGGGCACCCGGGGATGCCTCATCGAGCAGCGACCTCAGCCGGGAGAGCTTGGCCTGGAGCACACGGGCAGGATTGTTGGGCAGCGAATCTCCCAAGACCCGATCCACCAGCTTCTCCGGCCGGCACGGACTGGCCACCGACTGCAACCAAAGCCGCAATCAGCGCACGGATCTTCCGCTCCGGGACTTCGACCACCCTCCGGCATCCCTAGCCCTAGCCTCTTGAATTCTCACATCCCAGGGGAACAGAACCCAGGACACGTCACCCAAGGGAACAAAACCCAGTACGGTTCATCATCGACCGACAGATCGCGTTCCTCGACTCCCGCATCCAGGCCAGCGAGATCGAATACGATCAAGCCCGTACCCACCTCGATGACTGCCTGGCCCTGGCCAGTGACTGTCACGCGATCTACATGAGCATCGATGATCCGTTGCGCCGGATCGCCAACCAAGCCTTCTTCGACCGCCTCATCGTCACCGATGACGATGTGATTGACGCAGAGCCAGGGGTGCCGTTCAACATCCTGTTCAACCCCGAAGTACACGCTACCGCCCTCGCACAGCAGGGCAAGAACGGAAACGAGGCAGGTAAAACCGGAAACGTCGGCGGTTTGAACAACGACGATCTGGTGGGCCCTGCGGGGCTCGAACCCGCGACCAGCGGATTAAAAGTCCGTAAGAGGCACCACGATGACAAGCCCTATTCTACGCTTCCCCAGGTCAGTGCGTTGGTTACCGTTGGTTGGAGTTGCTCAAAACCCGGTACTTTCGACTCGCGGGTGTACCCAGGGTGTACCGGATACTACGGCTGGGAGGGGATGACGACTGGATGCCTCTCCTCCCAGCGCGGTGCTTTCTCGTATCGTAAGGCTACGATGGGATCTTTCTCCGCAGCTCGGTAGGCCGGCATTGGGCCTGCTATGAACGCGATAGTCCGGATGATGCCGGTGAACACGGCCAGTTCCAGTGGGACGGATTCATAGAGGGTGAGTCCGATGACGTCGCTCAGCGGCCCGCTGGCCAAAAGGTGATTCCTTAGTGAAGGCGTTAGGTTCCTAGGGATCGTCACGCTAAGGACTCTTCGGAAACATTGAATCTAAGTCCATATCAGCATTCGGCTTTAGCGGAACTTCTTGCGCAAGAGCATGTATGGCTTGTTTGGCAAGTTCGACGCAGTCCGCGCCGCCCATCGTCAGATATTTGTAGGTGGCATAGGTGGTGATGGTCGAAGCAGCGCGTAGAGCCTCAATCAGAGCTCCGGCGTCAGGGAGGACGAGCGATCTGAAATGGCCAGGTTCGTACTCTTCGCCGAGACTGATCTGAGTGAGCTCCAAATTAGTCCAGTACATTCCATGGGCGGCTCCGCTCATGGCTCTCCAGAGCCGCTCAGCCTCCGTTCCGTCCAACTTCAGTCCAGGATCAGTACAGGCCTGCTGGATTATCCACAAATAGCCTTGAGGTGCTGAGACCTCTCTGTCAGAGAACTCAGAAGAGACTCGTTCTACGAGCTCCTGCTCTCGTCGCCTAACTGATTGCTTGCCCGCCGCATTGAGGCGGCTCTTACGATGCTCCTGAAGATCCCAGCGGACGAGAGACAGATGTCTTCGAACGCACTCTCGAGAAGTTTGCCCCGCAAGCAACCAGACGACCTGTGCTGCACTCTCAATTGCAGCTCTTGCCAGAGCTAAGGTGGGGCGCATTCGAATGACTGAAGCCTGCTCCGGATCGAACTTCAGAGGGGCCACGAAGTCGGCCCACATTAAGAGGTGCTCAAGTGAAGCGGCCACATAGTGCTGTGCTCGATCCGAGACCTTCTCCCACTGATAAAGGGCATTCACCTGGGCCAAATCTGAGCCGGGCGTTGGATCTCCCCACGAGTTCAGCATCTTCTCCGCCATACGCGCGCCTTGAGCGACCTCAACAACTACGCTAGACGCTGCTTTCGGAGCCGGTACAGGGTAGGTGCTCACGCGTCCTCCTGTCGGCGCTCGGACTGGAATTTCTCTTCTGCTTCTTTGACGCGCTCTTCGCCTTCGAACATACGGTCACTGACCTTCTTCGCAGCAAGTTCTAGGGCGACCAGGAAATAACCTCCCCAGTCCTCGTTGACGCTTGATGTTCGCACAAGGTGAGGGACTACGGCTTGTAGCTGACTTACTAAGAGTGCGGAGGCAATAGTGGCTGGAAGCGCAAGTCCCAAATTTGTGGGGCCGGCTACAAGAGCAGCTTCGTGTTCCCGGACTGCCAGAGTGTCGTGGAGCCCATCGGACCCAGCATGCAGAGGGGCACTCGTAATGTTGTAAAAGACGGGAAGCTCTGGCATTACTCGCTTGATGAGATCGCCATACCCTATTCTGCGCTGGCCAGGGAATAGGGGCGCAGCCCAGCCGCAGGCACTGGAGAACTCTTTTCCATACTCAAGAATCAGCAGGTCTCGTTGTTTTTTAACACGAGAGACGCGCTCATCCGAGAGAGACTTCTCAGAGTCGTCAAGTATTCCGCTAGACTTGATTGCGCTGATGGTCTGGAAGCCAAAGACTTCGCGGTGCACCAAGTATCGCTCAACTAGCTCTGGATGATCTCCCTCAGGGGAGCCGTGCTCTGCAAGAGTGCGAGTCACTGCGAAAATCTCAAGGATCGTGCGAGTTCTCGCAGCGGCACCATCAGAGTGACCACCCCGGAGAAGCCAAGACACCTCTGCGTGTGTCTTTAAACATCTCGCAGCGAGTCCACGTTGGACATCGTAGTACCTCAGGTACTGAGTCTCCTCAAGGTCATTACCAAGAGCTTTTTCGATGACTTCGTGCCCCCATGAAGCCGCTTCAATTGCCATAAGGTACAGAAGATCCAGCTCTTCCAAGCCGTCCTGGTAGTAATTCTCTAGTCGCTCCTGGAACTCAGACCTATCCGCGAGGTGTGCCTGAATCGGTTCACGCCGGTCTCGCCCGAGATTCTCCAAAAACTCAGAAAGTCGGGCAGCGTCAAGGTCCTCTTTCTTCGGGATGCCGAAAATAAACGCTTCGGTCTGCGGGGAGCCATCCTGTGTGTGGCCACTTTCAGTCACTTGCCGTCCTTACTTGGTCTTCTGGACCAAAATCTAGAAATCTTTTGATTCGGATCATTTCGGCGTAGCGGGTGAAGAGGATCTCTTGACGTTTCTTCTCGGACTGGCAGGTGCGGGTCGCTCCGAAGGCACGGTCGACGACGGCGTCAAGTTTGTCGTGCGCTTTGATCAGTGCGGGGTCCATCACCAACGGGTTGTAGTGGTCCGCAAGAGACCGTTCTGGGTACCGATCGCGGGCTTCGAGGACACCCTGGCCGGCGGAGATGATCGCAGCCCGGAGGTCGTCCGGGACGTCGGGGAGCGGCACCGTGTACCAGGAAAGTGTTGAGCCGAAACGAAGGTCAGACTTGATGCGTCCGCCTACAGTTTTCTGCCAGGTGATGAACATTGACGAAGACATGATCGCGAACTGGAACCCGGTGGCGTCCGGAGCCGTGAAATTCGCGTTGCTGCAGATGACCGCTGGGCCAAAGTGCGCGACAGGGTAGTAATGCCGGGTCTCGGAGACGTGAATCGGGATGCCAAGGTACGGCTCCGAATATTTCATTCGTTGCCGGAAGAGATGGGGGTAGCGGGCGAAATCCCTGGTAGAGGCTGCTCTGGAGGCTGCGCGGAACTCTCGGACAGCTTCGACTCGTGTCTTCAGGATGGGCGACCTGGCCAAGTCCTGGGGGTCGAGGTCTTCGAGCCAGAGGCACCAGCGGTCCTCCTTATGGATGAGCTCTCGGGCTCCGACGTAGGGGTGAAGGTACTTGGCTGCGATGGGGTCAGCAGCGACCTCCTCGTAGTCTTCAAGTTCGACGATGAGGTTGCCGTCGTCGGTGGGTTTGGAACCGTAAGCTGTCTTCTCAATGTGAGGGGAAATGGGTTTGGACGCTTTCTCCACCAGCACATTCGGCCCGTCGACCAGATATGCATTGATACTTTGCGGCTTCTCCTCAACGGGCTCGCCACGCAGTTCGGTGTAAATGAACAATCGGCGCTGGATTGGCCGTTTCGTGAAGCCAATAATGGTGCAGTGCACTGCCGCTGCCGCAGGTGCCTCCGAAGTCCAGGCAAAGGTGCGGTGCGCAAACTTGATCTGCCACCCAGCCTCAAAGATCGGCTTGAACAGGCGTGCCGGCTGATCGCCCTGGACGATCGAGTTGGTTGACACGAAACCCCAGGTGCCGTCGCCTGTCCCGAAGTAGTCGACGGCTTTCTTATACCACCCGGTGACATAGTCCATCCGGGAAACTGTGTAGTCACGGCCCCAGACATCCTTGAGATCATCCAGCTGGTCTGCCTCACGGGTGTTGTCACCCAGGAACGGTGGGTTGCCGAGAATGTAGACGTTTTCGCTAGGTTCGATGACTTCAGTCCAGTCCATCCGGAGGGCGTTGCCGGTGTGGATGGTCTCGACCTTGTCCAGTGGCAGCAGCTGTGGTGCTGCGCCGAGGCGGGCCTGCATCTCCTGGTTGGCCTGGTGCTCCACCAGATGCAGTGCGGTGGCCGCGATACGAGCAGGCCAGTCTTCGATCTCGATGCCGTGGAACTGCCTGGCCTGGACCATGATCTGATCCCCGGTGAAGAACAGCCCCTCATCCAGAACAGACTTCGACTTCCGGCCAGCCTCGAGTTCTTGGATGCGTTCGATGATGCGCAGCTCCAACGAGCGCATTTCTCGGTAGGCAATAATCAGGAAGTTCCCGCAACCGCACGCCGGGTCAAAGAAGTGCATCTCACCCAGACGTTCACGTAGATTCCGGAGCCCACGCACGGAGTCTTTCTTTGCTTCGAACTCCTCGTGCAGTTCGTCGAGGAACATTGGCCGGATCACCCGCAGGATGTTCCGCTCCGTGGTGTAGTGAGCCCCCAGACTGCGTCGCGCGGCCTTGTCCTTCACCGCCTGGAACAAGGAGCCGAAGATCGCAGGGCTGATCGCTGACCAATTGAAGTAACAGGCTTCAATCAAGCGGCGGCGCATATCCGAGTCGAAGAACGGGATTGCCACGTCTTCTTCAAAGAGTCCGCCGTTGACATACGGGAACCTGGCCAACAGCCCGGTGAGATTGCGTGGCCGCCGTTCCGGGGGAGTCTTCAGCATTTGGAACAGCTGAGCCAGCATCGGACCAAGGTCATTCCCTGATTCCTCGGTCCGGTTCTCCAAGAACTCCAAGAACAGGTCTCGTTCACCCCAAAGGGCGGTGTCGTCGGCGTAAAGCATGAACAGGCACCGGACCATGAATACCGATGAGGTATGCTCGTTAAACCCGGACTCTGCCAGCCCCTCGTAGAGGGAGGCCATCAGCTGGGCAGCCTTGATGGAGGCGGCCTCGCGCTCCTCGAAGCTCAGTATTCGGTGGCCGTAGCCGGCCAGGAATGCCAACTTTTCTGCGTGATCACGGAAGTTCTCCAGCTCCCACTCAACTGCGGCGTCGTCGGAGCCGGTCTTCAGATTCAGCAGACGGAAGCGCACGAAGTCACTGGTCAGCACCCAGTCAGGAAACTCCGCATCGGGAAGATCATGCAGATAGTCCAGGGCCTGGGCCTCAGCCTTGGCCAAATCCTCGCCGGCAGACTTCATCTCCACCGCCAGGATGCCCGGGACCAAGGCGTCGATGTAGCCCTGCCTGCCAGTAGAGGTGCGCTTAGCCCGGTGCTCGTAGAGCGCAGCGCGAGAGTCGGTGAGCCCGTAGACCTGAAGCAGATCCCGGACGAACATCTGGGCCTGCTGGCGTTCATCGCCTGCGGCGTCCTTCCAGTCCAGCACGAACCGGTCCACCTGCCGGTAGATCTCCTCGAAGCTGCGCGCTTTGTCCATGCGTTCAGGTTACACACAGGTAGGGAGTTCACGGGGTCCGTGCGGATATAGGTGCCGGTACATGTCATAGGCAGGAGGCATGATGGATCGTATGATGTTGAAGATGGAGCCAAGCACAGTTGCACTCCGCGCAGGAGCCAGGGGAGTCGATGATGAGACGATCATCAAGATTCTCGTAGCAATGCGCAAGAACCACCCCCTGACTCAGCCCGAGCGCGTCCAGATGCTTCAGCAGGAAGGTATCGATTACCTGCTGGAGACTCTATTTGGCACAACACTGATCGACCCGGAGCTAGAGCTCGAGGTCGAACGCGCCTACCAGGATCTCCGGCGATGGCGGTCTCATGGTTTCAACGTGCTTTCCATCCTCGATACCGCCTATCCGCGTCATCTGCGCAATGCCCGGGAGGCCCCAGCTCTGCTCTACTACCAAGGTGACATCGTGCCGAACGACACTGCGGTGTCGGTAGTCGGATCCCGAAGAGCAACACCGGAAGTGCTGGAACAGGCAGCAGCCACAGCCCAAGAGCTTGTGTCCCGGGGCCTGACGGTCGCCTCAGGGCTCGCAGCCGGGGTTGATGCTGCTGCTCACTGCGCAGCGCTAGAGACTCATGGCCGAACGGTGGCGGTCATGGGCACAGGGCTTGAACACACCTACCCGGCGTCGCATCAGAAGCTGCGAGGGCAGATCGCCAACACCGGGTTGGTGCTCTCTCAGTTCGAGCCCGACTTCTCCGGCGCGAAGTTCGCCTTTCCCATGCGGAACCAAGTGATGTCTGCCTATGGTCTTGCGACCATCGTGATCTCAGCACAGGAAAAATCCGGTACTAGGCATCAGGCCCGAGCAGCTATCGGGCACTCCCGCGGCCTCATTATCTCTACACAGGTGGAACGTGAGACAACGTGGGGTCAGGACTACGCCGCCAACGGGCTGGCAAAAGTCGCCCACAGTCCGCAGCAAGCAGCTGAGCTGGCACTTCACTTCGCCGAGATCCATGAGAGAGGCACTCGGCTGTTCGCATGAGTCCGGAGCAGGGCTTCGATGAGTCTGTCGATGAGTTCCTCGCAGCGCAAACTCACCTTCGCTCTGCTGCGCTTCAACCGGATTTGCCGGTCTGTAAGAGTTGTCGCGGCGCAGTGGGACTCCTGATCGGGTTCTCTGAAGTCAACGAGCGATACGAACTCTGCGCACCGTGTTGGGGCTACAGGCATGGCCAGCGAGTAGAGCAGCACGGTCTTGCTGACGGTATCTTCCCGTTGCTGTATGCCGTATCTGGACGGGACCAAACCTCACGTGACATGTGGAACTATAAGGATCCCCGCCTCGGTGGGCCCAATGACAACATTGCTTTCGCGGGGTTGGCCTCCGTTCTCTACGTAACCCTCCGAGACCACTGGCCATGTCTGCAGTCCAACACTGGTACCTCGCCGGAATGTGTCACCGTGATCCCCTCAACCCAAAAGCCTGGACAGCCAAGTCCGCTCCTGGAACTTGTGACCCGAGTGTTGCGAAGGCTCCCGTTGCCCACCCAGGTCCAAGAACTCCTCAGCTACCGAGGGCCCTCCACGACGGCAGGAGGAAAGCAACGCGGCGTCGTCGACCCTGAGTTGTTCAGCGCCGAAAGAATCGACCCCGGCGAAGACATCTTGCTCGTGGAGGACACCTGGGTCTCCGGCAGTCATGCTCAGTCGGGTGCCACTGCTCTGAAACGTGCTGGGGCTCGCTCGGTCACAGTTCTAGTCCTAGCCAGATGGCTCGACCCCAGGCATGCTCCTGGTGAGTATCTTCTCGAAGCACTTCCGAATCTTCCGCAGCCGGGATCTGAAATCTGCCCATTCGTGACTCCTGGCCTCCATAGGTGTCTCGCCAGCGCAACGCACCACTGAAGCGACTCAGATTCATAGTGCCTAGCGCGACACCCACTACCCTGTGGCAGCAGCTAGTCATTTACTCCAGCCCAGGGACCAGTCCAACTTTCGTGACCGTTCATGGCCCTAGTCCTCTCCAGACCGGCCCCGTCTGAGTCCAGGCCACGGCTCTGGCCCAGTCCACATGGACTCAGTCCCAGTTCCGCTTCAGTCCAGGCCCGGTCCCCTAGACCTACAGTCCAGTCTAGGACTGACATTCACATCGAGTCCCCAGCCCGCCTCATAAGCGCACGACTCCTCAATAACCACGCCTACCGTCTTCTACGACCACAGAAAGAGACCTCAAGATGTTCTAGAACCCTCAGAAGGACGTTCGACGATCCAAGGATGTTCAAGTCCTGATATTTACGACACACCTCTGGCACCAAGTGTGCACATCGTGGACAAAGTGCGCAGAAGTAACGCTACGGCAGGCTGCCCAGTCCTCTTCACAAATGAACGAAGTCGCTAAACCTCAGATGCGCGTCCTAGCAAGAGGCGGAGCGAGGGCCAACTCACCTGCTGCCAAATTCTCGGGTAACTGGGAAAGGGGACCTTAGTCGGTGACGTCATCGGTCTTCGGAAAATCCGAGATCGATGCCAGGAACCCCTGCGACACGAAGTAGGGATTGTTCTCATCTCCGATGACTTGGATTTGAATGGCCTCACCATCGGCTTCGAGCACTCTATAGGAGTCGCCTTCCCGGACCGCAAGGCCGGACGACGGATCCTCGGCGTCGGCGGTGACCGCGAAGAGCTTTCTCCTACCGAGGCAAGGAGCCGTCTGCTTGATACGGGCTTTGGTCGAACGTCCGTAGGCATAACCTATGCCCAACCCCGCGCATGCGCCTACGCTTAGGACCAGCCCAACTAGATTCTTGGGTCCGCCAACTTTCTTAGCGATGGTAACGAAGTCCTGGTAGTCACCGAGGTTACTCACGTCCCTGACCTCCCTTGTCAGCTATTTGGCTCAAGCGTACAGCTACGGCAGTGACCACGCTGGGCTCGCTCTCCTTGGACTGGTCGGCATCCTAAGAACCCATCGCTCAGAGCGCGTTCTCGAGCTCATCCCTTGAGTAGCCAAACATGTAGTCTTCATCCTTGCCGTTCGAAACCCAAATCTGAGCGGCATCGTAGACACTCAATGCGTCGCCGTCGTCACTTTCCTCGTCATCTTCGTCCCGGAGACCGGACCAGCAACTTGAACAGTACATACCAGAGTAGACGTACCTTTTTGTCAGGGGAGTTCCGCAATCAGGGCACGGTGGCGTCTCCCCGGTGTAAGCATCGCTCTCCTCCCAGCTCTCTTCCTTCTTCAAAAGAAAATCAAAAAGGCCCACTGGTAAAACCCTCCTCAGTTGTCAAGCTGTGTTAGTCGGATCCGATGGCCGTATATATGAGCGAGCATTCGGTCACAGGTCACCACATGTCGTAGCCGCTGGCGCTGAGCAGCCTCACCACACACTCAGACGATCCCCCGTAGGAGGAGATAGTCCAGGTGGTGTAGTCACCGGGATCGACTTCGTCACTGTCAGTGAAGCTCCGATCATCTGTTACTCGACCGCCATCTGAGAGGCAGACTATGTCTACGCTGATCGGCCCAGTGACGGTGACGTCATGGGGGTTGACGACATCACCAGTTAGGTCTCCACTGGGAAGCTGCTCAAAGTTGTCGATGTCCAGGGTGATGATGTTCTCGAACGATCCAAGTCCTTCGGTGTACTTCACGCGTAGGTCTGGAATTTCAGATCCAGCAGGGAGGTCCCAATCCGATGAATCGACGTAGACGTACCCGAATCCGTAGCCGCCAGGAGGGATCACGTTCGGATCAACGGAATGCGAAGAGCCAGTTCCCAGAGTCTCTCCTTCAGGACCCAAAGCTCGGCCGCTGACCTCTACGCGTGAGACTGTCTGTCCGGTCCTGTTGTGCACGATGAATGGAAATGAAGTGTTCCCGTCAGGTTCGCTGATCGCGACGACAGATACTTCACCGTCTTCACCCTCCGGCAGTGCGCTCTCGTCACCAACGATTGTGATGGCTGTGTAGGCCTGGGGAGTATTGGGAAGGCTTTCACCTTGGGGGACATCTCCATCTTCCTCTGGATCGTCCTCGTCGGCGTCATCAGCTTCTGATGCAACAGATGTCTGCTCTTCGTCGTCTGCGGACTCTTCGGTAGTTGTGTCTTCAGCGCCATTGTCTGGTGCGGCTCCGGATTCGGCATTGTCGCCGTCGCAGGCCGTCAGTGCCAGCAGTGCAACCAGACTCAATGTGGCGGTGGTGCTGGTGCGAGCAATCACGTGTTGTCCCCTGCCGTTATTCCCTGTGGCGGCATAAGCCTGAGCGAGGCCCATGAGCCTCATTGGCCTGATCCTAGCGCGCAGCTCGGACATCGAGACTTCTATCCACCGAAGATCTCTTTGCTGAGCCGATGATGCATTAAGTTATGAGGAGTGACGGCTGACAGGCATGGTGAGTTGCCCCAGGCTTGCATCCGGTCTTCTCCACTTCGGGTTTCCGAGGACCCCGGGCTCCTCGGCCTGGCGCCCTAACGGTGGTGCGCTCATCCTCCGTGATCGCCAACCGGGCGAACTGGACGCAGCGCCTGCGGGGGTCTCTTTCTGGCAGGGAAAGAGCGACTTCGAACGCGCCTATGTTCCCGGGGCAGATGGGCATTTCTCCTCTATCAACCCGCCCCAACGACACTCACCTCATCGGTTGGTCGAAGTTCAGGCAGGGTTCTTGTCACCAGAAGGGGAGGTAGTCCTCGCTCAGCGGGTAGTCATACCAGGGCGGTAGGTCGCTCTCCTCGGCGCTGATCCGCAGCACTGTTGTCCACCAGTCAGCGAAGTTCTCGAAGCCCTGGTTCCGCCAGAGGGCCAATTCCTTTGCCTTGTCCAAATCACTCTCCAGACTGGACCTTACCTCGTCCAGGCGCAGCTCAGCGTTCTCGATGATCTGGCGTATCGTCTCGCATCGGCTGAGAATCTGATCAACCATTTTCTCCTCAGCAGAGGGCACGGCCCGGCTGTATTTCATGGCCCGTCGCCGCTGGTGCTTCTTCACGTAGGCATAACTGGCCTCGGTAAGCTCGCCGGTGGGATGGACTCTCAGAAAAGGGGATTCCGTCTGCTCCTGCTGGAAAAACCGGAGCTTATTCCGTTCGCTTTGGACGTCCGCCTTCAGCAACCGGGCATAGTAGCGGGCCTCTTCAACCTGCTCCTGGAAGTACCGCCGTGATGCCTTGGTCTTCCTTAGCTCGTCCTTGAGCCGCTGGATTTCGTCAACAGCCTCCTGGGGAACAGACTGCCCTTGGCGACGTCGCACTCGGTAGGCAGCTTGTCGGCAGTTCCTGCCACAGTACTTCTGGTCCGGCTTCTCACCGGAAAGAGGATCAGCACAGTGTTGACAACGCTTCATGGGTTTTCGCCATCCCAAGGTCTGTCTCCGATGATCAGACTCAGTGGCCAGGGCGGCGTCGAGCCGGATCAGTTCGGATGACAAGTCGTTCGATGGAACGGATGATCGATGAGGTCCGAAACTTGATGATCATGCCATTCGCCAGCTGCGGCGCATCGGGCTTCTCGAACAAGACGTGGAAGTAGTCTCCGACCTGCGGCCAGCGCAGCACCTGGAGGATCTTCCACTGCTCATGATCACGCTCCAGCGCCCCAGAGACCGAGTTGCGTCGGGGTGAGCGCAGATAGGTCATTTTCTCCAGATCCCAGATGCTCTGACTGCCTTCGGTGGTGACCAACCAACGGCCACCAGAACCTGCAGTAAGTCGGGCGATCTGCTGACGTTGTCCATACTCAGGTCTCATCCGTTGCGCCCTTCCCAGACTCCGCTTGGGGGTCATTGTCGGCGAGTCGGGTAATCGACCGAACCTCAGAGGAGACACGGTAGTGCTCAATGGCATGATGCAGCTCTGGGTCGTCGTACCAGATCCAGGAGCGCCCTCCGACTTGCGGCCACTGCACCACGCGCGTGATCCGCATCGGCTGACCGTCAAAGAGCATGCCCCTGAACCTGGGATCTGGCCCGGGCAATCGCGTGTACACCATACGGTCCAAATTCCAAATGTGCTGCGTCCCTTGAGTCTCGACCAGCCAACACCCAGTATCCTCAGGGCCGAGTTCTGCGACATGCTCCGGCGAATCATCAGACGGCATCAGACCCACCACTCTCCATCCTTTCGGGGAAAGCCCGCAATGGGCGTCCTCCCCGGCTCAGGGTCTCGAACGCCATGCCCTGCTCCTGACGCTCACGAACCAGGGCCTCGACCGCAGGTTCTGAGATGTCCAACGAGGCGGGCTCTCTGAGCTGGACATAGAGCTCCTGATGCTCTTCATCCCATTGCCAGTCGACGATGACACCGAGGCTCTGGAGATACTCCACCACGCCGAGAATGAACCGGCCTGTGAAGAACCTGCACAGACTCGATGGAGCGTCCAGGGGAATCCAGGCCTGATCCCCCGATGGGGCGTTCTGCTCGGCAGCAGCAAAAGCCAGCTCCCGCAGGACCATCATGATTTCAGGGCCGATCTCTTCCTCTGGGAGGAGATGCATCGCCTTGAGGGTGCCCTCTTCCTGGTCATCCTCGAGGCCGATGCCTAACAGGTGGAGCGCACTATCAGCGGCATCGAGATAGTCGATCTGTTTCTCTGAGAGCTCGTCCTCATCTATTAACCAGTCACCGCCAGGCTCAAGAACTTGATGAATCGCGTGGGCAACGCGTTCAGCCAAGTGCCCAAACTTGTCGTTTGGCAGTATTCGCCCGCCGAAGTGACGGCGTTCGTCCTTCCTGCGGCGAACTACGAAGCCACCCCAGGTGTACGGGTCCAAGGGCGAGAGCCCCGTGGCCCACTCTGTAACTGCTCCGCTGAGCGGTTGGCGGTGTGACATGGGCATGTGAATACTCACTTTCCTGGAGGTTCCAACTCCTCGCGCGCGTACTGGACCTTGCGTCCAGAGACGAGGAGGAGGTGGAAGTTGTTTTTGAAGTGAAGTGGAAGTTCCTTTGTATTAAGCATGACCACGGGGATCATGGGAGGGGTGATCCCCGTGGTCATGGGTCCCATGATCTGGGGATCCCAAAGACCCATGATCTTTCGCGTCCATAAGCCTGCCGCGGGAGGGGCTCTCCGCTCTCGGCACTTGCTCCCAGACATACATCTGCGTTCGGTGATCAAAATGCCTCGGAAGCCAGGTGTAATCGGCTTCCGACTCCAGGATCAGCGCATAGTGCTGCCTCATACCCGTCGGGTTGTTGGTAGTTGCGGGAACTGCGATTCCCAACTGCATGAGAACGGAGAGGACTCGGCGTGTGGCACGCTCGGCGTTCATCTTGTTCCTGCACAGATCTTCAGGGCTCCTCGCATCCTCTAGAGTGAGGCAATAACCTAAGGCGACGGCTATCTGCTCCCACCCGGCGAAGAAAACGGGAGGGGCCCCATCGTCTTTCGCAATCGACGCCATAGAGATCGCGGCAATACGGGCCTGCTTCTCGCGGGGCGTGCCGCGTGGAATGAGCTCTGGGGTGCCCAAAACTTGTTTGACCAGCTGACTACCCATGATCCACCTCCGAATCGTGATGCGACTCGGCATGGGTCGGGAGACGGTCGGCCTGCGCCGTCAGCCATGCGGCATAGTTGCGCAAGCACCCAACACTCGAGAACCGGAGCACCAGGCCGTCTCCGATGTTCCCGTCATCGTCAAAGTGATTGATAAACACCCGGACGCCGGCGTCGATGAAATCGTTGGGGATGCTGGAGAGAGCGACGTGATGCTCATGCTGTTCGCCCCGGTCGGCATGCCCTAGATAGCAGTACTCAGCATGCTCAGTGAGCCGCTCACCCCGGACGGGTGCATATAGGAGCTTGAGGTCGGTATCCTGGAACGAGGCAGGTAATCCGTAATAGGTGCTTGCTTCGGCGGTCCGGTTGTCTTCTTGGCGGGAGAGACCGGGCCGCTTCTCGCTATCAAGATGCCTCATCTGCTCATCACCTGACCTTGCGCCTTGGCCTCAGCTTGCGTGCATGCCGTGACCCATGCCTCCAGCTCTTCACGAACATAGAGAACCCGCTTTCCAGCCCGGAAACTCGGTGGCGCAGGGTGCTCGCCACTTCTGGCGTGGTGTCTCCATGACCGCAAAGTTCCCTCTGGGACACCCAGGAACTCCGCAGCCCGTTTGGTGTTCATAACCTCCATCGTGGATCAACCTTTCGTTGTCGATACTGAATAATATGCCCACTTATCGTTGATACAGCATAAAAGCACCCACGACTCACGCTGTCAACACAATGGAGTCGAATAGCAGATATTCACCAATATTCGGTTACTATTGATCCATGCTAGACGAGGCAGCGGCCGCAGAGGACAACTTCGCCATTCACTTGCGCCATCAGCGGCGCCTACGGGGGCTGAGCCAGGCCCAGTTAGCAAAGCTGATGGAGGAAGAGGGTATTCGAATTCACCCCCAGACCATCTTCAAGATTGAAAACGGCACTCAGAGGGTAAAGCTCAACGAGGCTGCTGCTATAGCCTCCTGTCTCGATTTGCCACTGGGAGACCTCATTTCTAGGGAGGGGAATCTCTCTGTGGCACAAGGATGGAGGCAAGCGATCTTAACTAATTTCGATGCAAGTACAGCCGTCCACCAGTGGCTCATGGCGAAGTACCTGCTTGCCTTGCAGTTGGACTTTTTCGAAGAAACAGGATGGACACCTCTGGAGAACTACTATGAGTCACTCGTCGTTACGCCTCTGGAGACGCTTGGGGCTGAGTTCCGTTGGCCAGGTGCTGTAGAACAGGAGGCTCAGCGATCTATTGCGGATCCGAATGTACGAGATGAGCTACTCCAGCGGATCAGAGACGGCTGGGAAGGTGCTTCCCACGTTAGAAACTTCTATCGGGCGCACCCCCATCTTCTGGACGGCAAGGGGACTCTTGATCCGCCGAGCGGCAAAGACAATTGAGCCCACATGCCCTCCAAGAATCCCCGTGCCTGGGTTGAGGACACCTGGTACAAGCGCGACAAGACTCCCAGTGCCCGGCATGGACGGGGCCGCCGCTGGCGGGTTCGCGTCTTTACTCCGATGGGCAAGACTGCCACTGAGTCCTACGAGAGAAAGACGGATGCCGAGCAGCGCCGTGATGAGCTGAACGCTCAGTTTGTTACCGGCACCTGGGCCGACCCGAAAGCAGGCCGGGTCGCAGTAGGAGTGGTCCTCGACAAACTCATGGAGACCAAAGACGTCAAGGGCAAGACCCTTCGGGACTATGAATCGCTCCTCAAGACACATATACGGCCGCGCTGGGGCGACACCCCAGTCAAAGCCGTTCAGAAGTCAGATGTGCAGCTCTGGGTTGCGACTATGCGCAAAGGAGGCCTGTCGGCCTCTCGGACACGAAAATCCCTATTGCTTCTCAACGAGGCGCTCGAGCTCGCCGTCGACGACCGTCTCATCAACGTCAACCCGGCAGCCCGGGTCAAGGGGCCTAAGCAAGGCGAGAAACGCGAAGGCCGCCCCCTAACACTCGATCAGATTCTGTCCACCACCCAAGCGTTCAAGCGACCCTCCGACCGAGCGCTGTTCCTCACACTCGTCCTCACGGGGCTTCGCTGGGGAGAAGCCTCCGCCCTGCAAGTGGGATCTGTCGATCTTGACCTCAATAAGCTCACCATCTGGCGCACGTACTCAGACTCTGGCCAAGGCGGGAAAGTCATTGAAGAGATCACGAAGAACAAGGAGCGACGGTGGGCTCCGCTCTCCGAAACACTGAAGCGAGAACTTCTGCCACTCATGAAAGACAAGGGGCCCGCTGCCGACCTGTTCACTGCCCCTCAAGGAGGCGTCGTCCTTGAGGGCAACTGGCTGCATCGCGTCTTTCGACCAGCCCTGAGGCAGGCGGGCATCGCTGAGCCCAAGGACTACCGAATCCACGACCTCAGGCACACCTTCGCGTCCCTCAACGCCAAGAACGGAATCTCCCCCAAGGAGCTTCAGCGCGTTCTGGGCCATAAGACGCTGGCCATTACCACCGACACCTACATGCACCTGTACGAGGACGACTTCGGCGGTCTCCGGGAGTCCCTTGACAAGGCGATGCGCCCACTTGCGCAGGCACCCAAGGAATCGGAACCAGCTACCTGAGCGACAGCCCAAAATCCTCCCGGGTGTACCCGGGGTGTACCGATAGATCTCAGCGGAACTGGCTGAGCACTCAATAGTCCTGCAGAATCACGTTTGACCTGGGGTTTTAGTTGTGGGCCCTGCGGGGCTCGAACCCGCGACCAGCGGATTAAAAGTCCGATGCTCTACCAACTGAGCTAAAGGCCCTGGTCTGTATGGAGGCGGCCAAAAAGGCCAGAGACTATGGTAACTCACTCGGGTCGTCCTGTGCTCAGCCGTAGTGAGGCAGACTGAGGGTATGGACCAGGTTCAGTATGTGACAGTGCAGACCACTACCGATTCCGCTGCCGAGGCGCAGCACCTCGCCTCTGCCGCAGTGGCCCAACGGCTGGCAGCCTGCGTGCAGATCTCCGAAGTGCGCAGCTTCTACCAATGGCAGGCAGAGACCCACGACGACGCCGAGCACCTCCTCACCCTGAAGACCACGGCGGCCCAAGTCCCCGGGATCAAGGAACTGCTGGCCCAGCAGCATTCCTATGACGAGCCGGAACTGATCGTGCAGCCGATCATCGATGGCAGCGCGGGATACCTGAACTGGATCGCCGAATCCACCGCCTGAGCAGCCAAAGAACTTTCTTCAAGCTGTCAATATGCGGGGTGCTTGTACGTCATGATGGTGACGGGCCATCCGGTTCGGCACTAATCACCTCCGGCGAAGGTCGCCCGACCGACTGCCGCAGGGGGCACGATCTGAGGAGCAATCATGAAATACGCACTACTGCTGATGGGGCACATCAATGATCCGAACTGCGGCGAGGACGGCGGAGCCGATCCTGAGGAGTTCTTCGCCTTCGACAAAGAGATCACCGAAGCAGGTGTTGTGGTGACTTCCTTCGCGTTAGAAGACCCGGAGCATGGCGTGCGGGTGAGCAGCGACGAGAAGGGTGAGCGTATCGTCTCTTCTGGACCCTTCGCTGAGGTTCAGGAGTTCGTTGGCGGCAGCTACATCATCGAAGTGGCCAATATCGATGAAGCCATCGACTGGGCACGCAGAAGCCCAGGCTCTGCGCCAGGTTCGCATGTAGAGGTCCGCCCTGTCGCCCCCTACTGAGGTGCAGCAGACTCAGGTGCAGCGGGCAGTTGCCGCCACGGACCGGACCAAGGTCCTGGCGGCGCTCGCCCGACTCTTCGGCGACCTCGACCTTGCCGAAGACGTGCTGCAGGATGCCCTCGTTCAGGCTCTGCGGAGGTGGCCGGAGACCGGGATTCCAGACAGCCCGGAGGCCTGGCTGACCACCACCGCCAAGCGGAAGGCACTCGATACTCTCCGGCGTCACTCCGTACTGCAGCAGAAGCTTCCTCGCCTGCGTGTGCACCAGCAGCAGGAGCCAGTCCCCGACTCACTCGCAGACCCGGCCGCGCTCATTGCGGAGCAGGGCTCCAAGCCCGTGGAGGATGACCGGCTCGGGCTCTTTTTCGCCTGTGCTCACCCCCTGCTGAAGCCTGAGGACCGGATTGCGCTGACTCTGCGGTTCCTGGCCGGCCTGACCACCGCTGAAGTTGCCCACGGGCTGCTGACCCCCATCACGACCATGCAGCAGCGGATCACTCGTGCCAAGAAGCGCATCCGCACCATAGGTATCTCCTTCGAACCACCCCGCCAGGAGGAGCTGCACCAGCGGCTGAGCGGAGTTCAACGGGTGATCTACCTGCTCTACTCCGAAGGGTTCACCCGCTCCGCCGGGCAGGCGCATATCCGGGACGATCTCACCGCTGAGTCGATTCGGCTTGCGCGCCTGCTCCGAGAGCTGGTCCCCGGCTCTGCGGAGGTGACTGGGCTGCTCGGGCTGCTTCTGCTCACCGAGGCGCGCCGCCCTGCTCGTACAGATTCTGCTGGGCGTCCGGTCCCGTTGACTCAGCAGGACAGGACACGCTGGGACGTGGAACTGATCCGGGAAGGAAAAGCCCTGGCTGAGGCTGCTGCGGCGGTCCCAGGTGCGGCCAGCTATGCGATTCAGGCTGCGATCGCTGCAGTGCACGCTGAGGCAGAGACCTACCAGGACACCGACTGGTCTCAGATCGCTGTACTCTATCGGCTCCTGGAAACCTACGAGCCGGGGCCGGTGGTCCGGCTCGGGCGCGCCGTGGCACTCGGCCGGGCCCGGGGACTGCAGGAGGGGCTGCAGCTGCTCGATGCGCTCGCCGACGACGCGGTGCTCTCCCGGCTCCGCTCCTTCCACACCGCCAGAGCCGTCACCTTAGAAGAGCTCGGCGATCAGCACGGAGCAGCCGAGGCATACCGACGCGCGCTCAGCCTCCCTGGCAATAAGGCGGAGGAAGACTTCTTGGCCAATGCGCTCTCCGGTCTCAGCACAACAGAGGCGGATGCGGGACACTCGGCCTCGTGCGGCAGACTGAGGGCAGGAGAAACATCAACTGCAGAAGGAGCCGCTATGAATCACCGCACACTGGGCCGCACCGGCCGGGACGTCTCAGTCATCGGATTGGGCACCTGGCAGATCGGCGGAGACTGGGGGCCTGTCTCCGAGCAGGACGCCTTCGCCGTGCTCGATGCCGCAGCGGAGTCCGGGGTGACGTTCTTCGACACCGCTGATGTCTACGGCGATGGGCGCAGCGAACTGCTCATCGGACGCTGGCGCGCACAGAATCCCGGTTGGCACGGCACAGTCGCCACCAAGATGATCAGACGGGCGACGACGCCGTCACTTCAGTACGCCACCGCAGAGCACTTCCGGGCCTGGACGGACCGATCGCGGCAGAACCTGGGCGTGGACACTTTGGATCTGGTCCAGCTGCACTGCCCAGAGACCCCGGTGCTGGAAGCCGACCAGGTCTATGACGGCCTTGATGCGCTGGTGGAGGAGGGCGCAGTCGCTGCCTACGGCGTCAGCGTGGAGACCTGTGACCAGGCACTGACCGCGATCGCCAGAGAGCATGTGGCCACTGTGCAGATCATCCTCAACGCCTTCCGCCAGAAGCCCCTGGATGAGGTGCTGCCCGCCGCCGCACAGGCCGGCGTGGGGATCATCGCCCGGGTTCCGCTGGCCTCAGGACTGCTCTCCGGACGTTACACGGCGGACACCGTGTTCGCCGCCGATGACCACCGCAGCTTCAACCGTCACGGGGAAGCATTCGACGTCGGTGAGACGTTCGCCGGAGTGGACTTCAACGCCGGGGTGGCCGCCGCCGCGGAGTTCTCCCGGCTAGCCCGAGAGGCAGACTTGGAGCCCGCCGCAGCAGCCCTGGCCTGGACGGCCCAACAGCCCGAGGTCAGCACAGTGATCCCTGGGGCGCGAAACGCCGAACAGGCCCGAAGCAATGCCGCCGCCGGTGAGATTCCGCCGCTGCCGCAGGACTTCCTGGATGCGGTGGCGAGCCTTTACGAAACCACAGTCAAGCCCCAGGTCCACCACCGCTGGTAACGATCAGACTCCTGGGCTGAGAAGCTACACGGGTCCCGGCCGCTGACACAGCTGATTTACTGCCAGGACTAAGCGGAAGCAGGAAGGCGGGCATTGCTGAACTTAGTGCTGCGGCGACCTCGCTTCGCTCACGCTGCTCAATCGCCTCGGCCGACTCCGAGCGTGCTCGGCTCTGTGCTTGGCCCAATCCGGTGTCGTGGTGACCGGGAGGCTTCGATGAACTCGACAGCTCGCTCCCGGGGTGCGGGGGTAAGCAGACTGACGCCCACGAACAGCACAACGGCCAGCAGCAGACCCCAGACCCCGGAACCCTGGCCCAGCAGTGCGGTCCCGGTGTACTCCAGGCCCAGCACCAGCGAACCGGCCAGCACTACCGAGCTGATCACACCAGCGGAGGTGCCGCGCTTCCAGAAGAAGGCACCGATGATCGGCGGGACCATCACCAGCAGGCCCGCAGAGGCGGAGACCGAAAGCACCGCGATCAGGTCAAGCTGCAGCTGAGCGAACCCATAGGCCAGCCCGGCCACCACTGGGATCACCGCCTTGCCGGCCGCCAGCTGGATCCGTTCACTGAGTCCGCGGCGGGCACTGACCACATCCCGGGTGATCATTGAGGACAGGGTCAGCATGATCGAGTCGATGGTGGAGACACAAGCGGCCAGAATGCCGATCATCACGATGATCGCCAGCGGGGCGGGTACCAGCCCCGAGCCCAGTAGAGTCGGTGTGGCGCTGTCTGCGGCTTCAAGGTCAGGGAAGTGGATCCGTGCCGCAAAGCCCCAGAACACCGAGACCAAGGTATAGATGAACCCGAAGACCAGGAACCCGATGAGCATCCGGCGCATATCCTTCAGCGAACCTGGGGTGAACAGCCGCTGGGAGACCTGAGGATTGGAGATGGAGAAGAAGATCCAGGGTAGGGAGAGCGCGATGAAGGTGGAGAGCGTGAAGTAGCCTTCGCCCGGCACAGACAGTGCGCCCGGCTGGTCCTCCAAGGCGTCGAAGAACCCGCCCAGTCCACCGAGCTGGTGGATGACGATGACCACCACCAGGGTGGCTGAGAGCACCATGATCACTGATTGGAGGGCATCGGTCCAGACCACTGAGCGCAGCCCGGCGACCATGGCGAAGACGATGGCTGCGAAGCACACCACCGCAGTGCCGGTGGTGAAGCTGATGGCCCCGTTGGTCATCCCGGAGACCAGGTAGCCGGCCCCGGCCAGCTGGACGGCCGCATAGGGGAGCAGGAACACAAAGCTGGCGATCGCCGCCACCGCGCCGGAGGCTCGGCTGACATAGCGGTGCCCGATCATCTCCGAGGGAGTCACATACCCGAAGCGCCGCCCGACCCGCCAGAACCGGGGCCCGAAGATCAGCACCAGGGTGACTCCGCACAGGTAGAGCAGCTCAAAGCCCAGTGCTCCGACGCCCCCGGCATAGGTCAGTCCGGCCAGGCCGATCATCATGAACGCTGAGTAGGTGGTGGCCGAGTAGCTCATCGCAGAGAGGAACCCGCCCATCCGCCGGCCGCCCAGGAAGTAGTCGGTCATATCCTCGGCCGTCCCGGAGCGGGAGAGCAGGGCCGCCGAGGTGGCGACTAGGAAGTACAGGCCGATGCCGATCCAGACCCAGGTGGAGTCCATCAGAGCTGACCTCGCTCAGGCTGGGTCTCGTACTCATCGTCCCAGCCGGCGGAGACCATCACGTTGACTGCGATGACCGCCACGGTCATCACCGTCCAGAACAAGGCGCTGCCGTACCAGGCGTCCACCTCACGCAGCAGCGTGTAGGGGACCACGAACATCGCCAGCATGATCACTGGCACGCTGGCGATGAGCCAGGTCAGAGAAGATTTTCGCTGATCCGTCAGATGCACTTCTCAAGGCTACACCCACGTGAATGAGCTGCTGGCGCAAGAGGGGGCTTTCGCCCTGACGAATTCGAGCGCGGCGCACTGCGCCGGCCGAATTATGAGGAAAGGGCGAATCCCGCGCCAGAGCCAACAGCTCAACGCAGCAGAGCTAGGCACACGACGACGCCCCCGGCGGGTACCGAGGGCGTCGTCGTGATCTGACTGGAGAGAGAGGCTACAGCTTGCCGGCAGCCTCCAACTGCTGTTTGGCCGGGTAGCGGATGGACTCCACCATCTCCTGGACCTCCTCGCTGGGCGGCTTGGTCAGGTTGGACACCGTGATGGTGACGATGAAGTTCAGCGCCGCGCCGATCGTTCCGATGCCCTCCGGTGAGATGCCCCAGATGTGATCATTGGCCTCAAGGCCGAACAGCGGCAGCGTGTAGATCATGTAGCTGGCGCTGAAGATCAGACCGGTGAGCATTCCTGCGGCCGCACCCTTGGCGTTGGCCTTCTTCCAGAAGATGCCCAGGATGAGGATCGGGAAGAAGGTGGAGGCCGCCAGTCCGAAGGCGAAGGCCACCACCTGAGCCACGAAGGCCGGCGGATTCAGGCCAGCGATGATCGCCACGAGCACCGCACCGGACATCGCCAGGCGGCCCACCAGCATCTGCTGCTTCTCGGAAGCCTTCTCCTTGGAGATCATCCGGTAGTAGATATCGTGGCTGGCCGAGGAGGAGATTACCAGCAGGAGTCCCGCAGCAGTGGACAGAGCCGCAGCCATACCGCCGGCAGCCATCAGGCCGATGATCGGGGCCGGCAGACCGCCGATCTCCGGGGAGGCCAGCACCATGATGTCGTTGGAAACGATCAGGTCAGCGCCTGAGGCCGCCGCATTGGAGACGGACTCAATGGCACCGCTATCCGTATTCAGCTCCACATAGCCCGCCGTTTCCCAGGGTTCGATCCAGGCCGGCAGGCTGTCGGCAGTGGCCTCCCGGGCACCTTGTAGCAGGTTCAGGTTGGTGAACGCGCCCACCGCCGGTGCGGTCAGGTACAGCAGCGAGATGAAGAACAGGGCCCAGAAGGCGGAGAACCGCGCCCCGCGCACCGTCTTGGTGGTGTAGAACCGGATGATCACATGCGGCAGGCCGGCAGTACCGATCATCAGCGACATGGTCACCAGGAACACGTCCAGCTGGCCGCCGTCGCGGCCGGTGAAGGCCTCGGTGAACCGGTCCAGGCCGAACTCGGTGCGCAGTGCGTCCAGCTCAGCCAGGATGGTGCCGTAGGTGACCTGCGGAATCGGGAAGCCGCCGATCTGCTGAGAGACGGCCACTGCCGGGATCAGGTAGGCGATGATCAGCACAAAATACTGGGCCACCTGGGTGTAGGTGATGCCCTTCATGCCGCCGAGCACCGCGTAGAAGAAGATCACCACTGCAGCAACCACCACAGCCCAGTGCGCCTCCAGCCCCAGGAACCGGGCGAAGACCACGCCGCCGCCAGTCATCTGGCCCACCACATAGGTGAAGGAGATGACGATCGCGCAGATCGCGGCCACCACGCGCACAGTGTCGGAGTACCGGTCGCCCACGAACTCGGGCACGGTGAACTTGCCCCATTTGCGCAAATAGGGCGCCAGCAGCAGAGCCAGCAGCACATAGCCGCCGGTCCAGCCCATCAGGTAGACCGAGCCGTCGGAGCCCAAGAAGGCGATCATGCCGGCCATGCCGATGAAACTGGCCGCCGACATCCAGTCGGCCGCCACGGCGGCACCATTGGCGATGGTGGGCACGCCCCGGGAGGCGACGTAGAACTCCTTGGTCTCCTTCACCCGGGAGCGCCAGGCAATGTAGATGTAGAGCCCGAAGCTCAGCAGCAAGAACAGGAAAGTCCAGAACTGCATCGGTTCCAGTCCAAACATCACTGAGCACCTTCCTTAGGCTCAGCTACCCCGAACTCCTTATCGATCCGGTCCATCCACAGCGCGTAGACCAGGATCAGCACCACGAAGGTATAGATGGAGCCCTGCTGGGCGAACCACAGGCCCAGTGGGAACCCGAGGACTTCGATATTGTTCAGCGGCTCAATGAGAATGATTCCGAACCCGAACGAGACGGTGAACCAGATGGCCAGCAGCACCACCATCAGCCGGACGTTCTTCTTCCAGTAGCGCTGGCGCCAGCCGTTGTCCTCTGGCGGTGCCGCGCCGGAAGAGCTCTCGTGTGTCACATCGGACATGTGTGACTCCTTTGCTCTTAAATCTACTTAGGGCGATCTCGCATCTGCGCGCGGATGCACAGATGCCTGGGATAAGACAATCGCGATGTGACAGCCCTCACAAGCTCTTCTGGGCAGAAGGTGCATCTGGGTTGGCGAGCGGTCAACCTGGCGCCGCGAGCGGTCGAATACGTGTGATCTGCCGCACATTGGCTGATTCTGACCGCTGGTGATGCTGTTACCCGCCGTTGAGCACCAAGGCGCCCGCTCATCTAGATTCTGTGACGCTCCTCACCGTAGAATCTGGGTCATGAGTACCACCACCGCATCCGCACCGCAGCAGAAGCACGCGGAGCAGAAGGGCCTTGCCGGGGTCTTCACCCGGTTCCGGGAAGGACGCAAGCACGGCTGGGGGATCTTCCACCTGGGCAGCTGGCCAATGATGATCGGCGGCATGGCCATGATCATCTCCGCGTTTCTGCCCTGGATCTACGTGACGCTCACCCAGGAGCTGATCGGTGAGTCCTTTGTGCTGCGCGGCACCGACGGGCCCGGGGTGCTGACCCTCTCCGTGGGCTGCCTGGCCTTCGCCGGGGCCTTTGTGCCCAGGCGGCGGCTGGCCATCGCCCATGCCGGGATCCCCGGCGCACTGGTGGCCGGGATCTGCCTGCTGCAGAGCTACAATCTGCTGGTGGCCAATATGGACACCCAGTGGGGGTCCTTCCTGCCCGGGATGGGGCTGGTGCTGGCCGCCGGCGGTGCGGTGATCCTGCTGCGGGCCGCCTGGACCATGTACCGCGGCTGGCCCGCGCCGTAGCGACGTAGCCTAGAGATGTGAGCCCCGGTGATCTGACAGGCCCTGCCTCGCAGTATGACGGCGAGACCCGCGATACCCCCGCCGAGGTCGACGCCGCCTTCCGCACCCTGCGCCGGATAGCAGTCACCTACTTCATCGTGTTCCTGGTGGTGGTAGCTGCCTTCCCGGTACTGACACTGACCCTGGACTGGTGGTTGGACTCCCGCCTGATCGGCAGTCTGAGCCCCGGGTTCCTCACCGTGGCAGTGGGCCTCTACGTGGTCTTCGCCGGCATCGGCATTGCCGCAGCTACTCTGAGCTCCAGCGTGGAGCAGCGCATGCTCGGCAGTCAGTCCGATGAAGACTTTAGGCCCGAAGGTCGGGGCCGCGGTACCCGACCGAGAGGCGAGCGGGGTTCCCCCGCCGCCGGGACCAGCGACTTTAGGCCCGAAGGTCGGGGCCGCGGTACCCGACCGAGAGGCGAGCGGGGTTCCCCCGCCGCCGGGACCAGCACTGGCGCCACCCGATGACCACCACCGCCATCATCACCCTGATCGCCGTGCTGGTGATCGTGCTCGGTGTCAGTGTGATCACCCGACCCCGGCACTCCTCCACCGTGGACTTCTACCTGGCCGGGCAGCGGGTGGGGGTGGTCACCAACTCCTGGGCGATCTGCGGAGACTACCTCTCCGCGGCGTCGTTCCTGGGGGTGGCTGCGGCAGTCTACGTCTCTGGGATCGACGGCGCCTGGTATGCGGTGGGCTTCGCCGCCGGGTTCGTGCCGGTGCTGCTGCTGGTGGCCGCTCCACTGCGCCGCTACGGGGAATTCTCGCTGGCCGACTTCCTGGGCCGGCGGCTGCGATCCGATGCGGTGCGCCTGCACTCGGTGGGCGTGGTGCAGCTTGTGATCCTCTGCTACCTCATCCCCCAGTCGGTGGGCGGAGGCATCACCTGGGAGCTGCTGGTCGGTCACGGGCTGTTCGGGCTCAGTCCCTATTCCACCGGGGTGCTGCTCTCCACTGCGGTGATCGCCGTGGTAGTCGCCTCCGGGGGGATGCGGGGGACCACTTGGAACCAGGCGGTGCAATTCCTGCTGCTCTTTGCCGCCCTGGTCTGGCTGGCGGTCACTGTCAGCGCCGACGGCTTCCGCTACGGGGAGGCAGTGGAGAGCCTGAGTCAAGAACCCCTGGCCAATCCTGAGTTCGTCGAGGGCCAGTGGCAGATGACCCAGGAACAGAATGCGATCAGCCCGGGGCAGGAGGCCGTCTTCGGCCAGCCCGGAGCTCGTTACGGGCAGCTGGGCCAGGTGGCCCTGGTGGTCACCCTGGGGCTTGGTACTGCCGGACTTCCGCATGTGATGAACCGGTACTTCACCGCCCCCACCGGCCGGGCCGCCCGCACCACCACTGTCTGGGTGCTGCTGCTGATCGGCATGTTCTATGCACTGGCGGTGATGATGGGCACTGCGGCCCGGGATATCATCCCGGCCGCAGCCCGCGAGCACGCCTGGTTGGAGGAGCTCACCGTGGACGGGGTGCTGCGGGTCCCTGAGCACGCCCTGCCGGTGCTGGGCCGGATCTACGGGGATGAGGCCGGATTGGGGCTGATCGCAGCGGCTGCCCTGATTGCTGCGATGTCCACTGTGGCCGGACTGTTACTGGCCTCGGCAGCCACATGGGGTCACGACGTCTACGAACGCCATATCAACCCCAGGGCCACCCAGCGCCAGGCCGTCTGGGTAGGCCGGGTCTCCACCCTGATCGCTGCCAGCATCGCTGCCGGACTGGCCATGCTGCTGCGGCCTGATGCCTTCACCCCTGCCATGCCTTCCCTGGTGGCCACCATGGTCACCTGGGCGTTCGCGATCGCCGGCTCAGCGCTGACGCCGGTGGTGGTGCTGGCCATCTGGTGGCGGCGCACCACCGCCGCAGGTGCCCTGGCCGGGCTGGCCAGCGGATCGACCGTTGCCATCGGCATGTTCCTCACCGCCAGCTTCATGGAGCCTGGAGCGCTGCGCGAACTTTTCGCCGCCCCCACCTTGGTGGCCGCCCCGCTGGCCTTCACACTGACCATCCTGGTCTCGCTGCGTACACAGCCCCCGGCAGAGGTGGATGCCGACTGGGTGATCATGCACGGTACCGCCGCCGACCGGCACGCTGAACGGATGGCCGCCCTGACTCTGCGCGAGCGGTGGCGCAGAAAGGAGGAGCGGCGTGCGCGGTAGCCTCATCCTGGCCGCAGCGGTGCTGGGCATCTGGACTCTGATCTATATCGTCACCCAGGTGCTGGTCACACCAGCCCTGCCGGTGCTGCCCACTGTGGGCATCGGCGTCGTGCTCACCGTTGCTGTGGTGCTGGGTTACCCTTCGGCGCTGCGCGGGCCCCGGGGTTCCCGCAGCCTGCGCAGCCCCCGCCGCGGCAGCGCTGGTGCCGATCCGCACGGCCGCCGCGATCTGCCTGACCGTGGTGTGCGTGATTTGGCAGTGCGTTCCATCCCGCTGCGCTCCGGGCTGACTCAGGACGCCGCCCGGCGCACCTGTGAGCTGCTGCGGCCCATGCTCTCCGGGGATGCGGTGTCCATCACCGACACCGAGGACATCCTGGCCTATATCGGGCCCGGCGAGAACCATCATCTGCCCGGCGGAGCCATGCAGACCTCCGCCGCCCCGCGCGCAGTCCGCAGGGGCAAGACTGTGGTGGTCCGGGACAAGGCCTCGGTGGGCTGCCGCGAACCGGACTGTGAGGTGATCTCCGCGGTGATCGCCCCGCTGCGGATCGGTCAGCGCGTAGTGGGCACCCTGGGCGTCTACCAGGCGACTACGCAGATTCCGCCCAAGCAGCTGGTGGAGGATATGGCAAATATGCTCAGCCTGCACCTGGAGCTGGCTGAGCTGGACCGGGAGAAGCAGCTGGCCGCCAGCGCCCGGCTGGACGCGCTGCGTGCCCAGATCAATCCGCACTTCCTGTTCAACATTCTCAACACCATTGCCTCCAAGGCCCGTACCCGTCCCGAGGAGGCCCGGGAGCTGCTGCTGCGGCTCTCCGAGTTCTTCCGCTACGCGGTCCGCCAGGAAGGGCATTTTGCCGAGTTCGCCCAGGAGTACTTCTTTGTGCGGACCTATCTCTCCTTGGAGCAGGCCCGGTTCGGCTCCCGGCTTCAGGTCCGCTACGACATCGACCCGCAGGCCCTGACCTCCCGGGTGCCGGTGCTGACCATCCAGCCCCTGGTGGAGAACGCGGTCAAGCACGGCATCGCTCCCAAGAAGGAGGGCGGCACTGTGCGGCTGCGTGCCCGTGTGGATCCGTTGACCCGCACCACCAGCATCCGGGTCTCCGATGACGGGGTGGGTATGGACCCCGAGGTGCTGACCGCACTGACCGAGGGGGGCGGCGTCGTCGGGGACTCCACCGATGCTGTGCTGACCGGGCCGGACGGCGCTGGTGGGCATGCCGGAGTAGGGCTGAAGAACATCTCCGAGCGGCTCGACCAGCTCTTCGGCGACCGCTACGACCTCTCGATCGCCACCCCGAAGTCCGGCGGCACCGTAGTGGAACTGAAAATCCCGCTGCGTTGAGATGGCCCGCCCTCGCTTGAGCTTCTTCTCACACGGTGTGCTGAAATCCGCTGAATAGATGAGGTTCGAAGCTCTTTCCCGGGATTTCAACACACCAAGCGACAGCGTCTCGCGAGAGCAGGGTTCTGATACCGGGAATATACTGTGAGCTGTGTCGCCTCGCGCCCTGATCGTTGATGATGAAGCTCCTGCCCGGGAGGAGCTTCGCTATCTGCTGGAGGAGGCCGCCCCAGCCACGAAGGTCCAGGTGGTGGGTGAGGCCACCAACGGCGAAGAGGCTCTGGTGCTGCTGCACTCATTGGATTACGACCTGGTGTTCCTGGACATCCGGATGCCCGGGCTCACCGGCCTGCAGGTGGCCGAGCAGCTGCGCGAGCTGCCCCGGCAGCCCAAAGTCATCTTCACCACTGCTTACCCGGATCACGCTGTGGAGGCCTTTGACTTAGCTGCCGCCGACTATCTGGTCAAACCCTTCGACGCCGAGCGGCTGGCCCGGGCTGTGGAACGGGCACTGGCCGGGGCCGCACCCCAGGAGAACAGTAGGGACGCCGCCGCCTCCCCGGCCGCCAGCAGAAACTCACCTGACCAGCGCGACCGCCTGGTGCGGATACCGGTGCAGCGTGACGGCCGCACCGTGCTCATCGAAGGCGATGCCATTGTCTACGCGGCCGCGGCCCGAGGGTACTCTTCGCTGAAGCTGGCCGATGACAAAGTGCTGGTCAGCTTCTCGCTCAACGAGCTGGAGCGTCGACTGCACGGACACTTCTGCCGGGTGCACCGCTCTTACCTGGTGAACTTGCGCTATGTGCGAGAGCTGGTGCCCGACTTCCGCGGCCACTTAGCGCTGGTGATGAATGACCGGCAGCGCTCGCGAGTGGAGGTCTCCCGCCGCCACGCCAAGGAGCTGCGCCGCCGCCTGGGCGTATAGGGCGGAATGAACTTCCGGCAGAGAAGGTTCAGCACCAGTGGACAGTACCGACCCCGGAAGGACATCACCGATGACTGCAGTACCCACCATTGAGCTGAATGACGGCACCACTATCCCGCAGCTGGGATTCGGCGTCTGGCAGGTGCCTGCTGAGCAGGCCGAGGAGGTGGTCACCAAGGCCCTGCAGACCGGCTACCGGCATATCGACACCGCCGCGGTCTACCGCAATGAAGAAGGTGTGGGTGCGGCCATCGCCAAGTCCGGCATCCCCCGCGACGAGCTCTACGTGACCACCAAGCTCTGGGTCTCAGACTTCAAGAAGGGCGCCACGAAACAGGCACTGGAGACCTCACTGGCCAAGCTGGGTCTGGAGGCGGTGGATCTCTACCTCATCCACTGGCCGGCCCCGGCTGACGAGAAGTACCTGGACGCATGGGCCGCCCTGGAGCAGCTGCAGGCTGAGGGCAAGACCCGCTCCATCGGCGTCTCCAACTTCCTGCCTGAGCACCTGGACCGTGTGGCCGAGATGGGCTCGGTGACCCCTGCGGTCAACCAGGTGGAGATCCACCCGGCCCTGCAGCAGCGGGACATCCAAGCTTCCAACGCCACGTACGGCATTGCCACCCAGGCCTGGAGTCCGCTGGCTCAGGGGGCAGTGTTCGAGGATGCGCCGATCGTCGAGGCCGCCGAGGCCCACGGGGTCACCGTAGCTCAGGTGATCATCCGTTGGCACTTGCAGCGCGGACGCATCCTGTTCCCCAAGTCGGTGACCCCGGCCCGGATCGAGCAGAACTTTGAGGTCTTCGGCTTCGAGCTTACTGAGGCCCAGCTGGAGGCCATCGACGCCCTGGACCGCAACGAGCGCACCGGCATGGACCCCGCCACCTTCAACCCGGCCTAATTGAGCGGCCGCGCTTACTAGGAGCAGCCACCCAGTACGCAGATACACCGGGTTTTCTTGGATACACCACCTTATAACCCGGTGTTCTTGTGAAAACCCGGTGTAGTTGCTCCGGGGTGAAATGGCATCAGGGCTGAGCGCCCAGAGCAGAGAAGAACCCCGGCTGATCATTCCAGCCGGGGTTCTTCTGGTGCCCAGAGGCAGTGAAGACTACTTGGCGTCGTCGTTGCCTTTCGCCTCGCTCACGAGTTTCACTCGCCTCGGAAGATCCCGCGTGAACGCGGGCCTTCACTCGGCTCAATCACTCGTCCGGGTCCACCACAGGGATGGTGCCGGTGGCCACGGTTTCGTCGAAGTACTCCTCGGCCTCCTGCTCCCAGCCGGTGTACGACTCGGAGTATTCAGGGGTGGCGAAGACCTCGTCGGCGCGGATCGGGTCACGGTACGCGTAGGACTGATCCCAGCCGAGCACACCAGTGGTCGGGTTGACGTTGGTGGCCGAGGGCGGGACGTCCTGGATGGCAACCACCAGATCATCATTGGCTGTGCCCTGGGACTCAGCGGCCCCGGAGCCAGCAGAGGCAGGCAGACCGGCCAGGGTGGCCGAGGTGCCGCCGAACATGGCCCGCAGCGTCTTGGTCTGCTCGTTGAGGATCTCCAGGACCGTCCGCTGCACGGCCGGGCCCTCCTCAGTGCCGGTCTGCTGACGCGCGGTCTCCACCACGGCAGCCTTAGTGGCGTGGCGGCGGACCCGCACGTAGCGCGGTGCGGTGCGTCCCTCATAGAGGTAGAGGCGCACCTGGGCGATCACCGCCAAGGCCATCACAATCGAGAACGGCGCGGCCGAGGCGATCGCGGCCACCTGCAGCACACGCAGCGAGGAGTCTGGATCATCGCCGGCGGCCAGCAGCACAATAGCGGCCAGGGCGATCAGCGCGGTCCAGAACACCCGAGTCATCCTGGGGGTCTCGGTGCGGCCGCCGTAGGCCAGCACATCGGTGACCAGGGACCCGGAGTCGCCGGAGGTGATGAAGAAGATGGTGATCACAATGATGGCGAGCACGGCGGTGATTGAGGCCAGCGGCAGGTTGTCCAGCAGCTGGAACAGCGAGTCCTCGGTGCCTACGGTCTCTCCGCCTTCACCGTCGTCCACCAGCATGGTGCCCTCGGTCAGCTGGTAGTAGATGCCGGAGGAGCCGAAGATGGAGAACCAGATGATGCCCACAGCGGTGGGAGCCAGCAGCACACCGAGCACGAACTCACGGATAGTGCGGCCGCGGGAAATACGGGCGATGAACATGCCCACGAAGGGCGCCCAGCTCATCCACCAGCCCCAGTAGTAGATGGTCCAGTCAGCGGACCAGCTGCCACCCAGCAGGCCGCCGTCGCCGCCGGCGTAGTCGGCATTGGTCTCGAACATCAGCTGCGGGAAGGCCAGCGCGTACTCACCGGTGTTGGAGATCAGTGACTGCAGCAGGAACAGAGTGGGACCTGCGAGCAGCACGAACAGGGCCAGCACAGCCGCAGCGATCAGGTTGAAGTTCGACAGCCACTTCAGACCCTTGTGCACACCACTGATGACGGAGAAGGTGGCGATGGCCATAATGACGATCACCAGGACGGTGAGCAGCGGCTCGGAGCTGGGATCCTCCACCCAGCCCATGAAGCCCATGCCGGCTGCGATCTGCTGGGTGCCGATGCCCAGGGAGGTCACCACGCCGAAGACGGTGCCCACGATCGCGACGACGTCGATGATGTGACCCACCCAGGACTCGATGAGCTTGCGGCCGAAGATCGGCTCCAGCAGCCAGCGGATCGCCAGCGGGCGGCCGCGACGGAAGGTCATAAAGGCCAAGCCCAGGCCGATCACCACGTAGATGGCCCAGGCGTGCAGGCCCCAGTGGAACAGTGACTGGCCGATGGCAGAACCTGCATTGGCGGACTCGGTGGCGGCGATGATGTTGCCTTCGGCGTCAACGCCGGTGTCCCCGGTCAGTTCCGGGGGAGCGATCAGGTGCCACAGCGGCTCGGCCACGCCCCAGAAGACCAGTCCGATGCCCATGCCGGCGGCGAAGAGCATGCAGAACCAGGAGCCCAGTGCGAACTCGGGCTTCTCATCGTCGCGGCCCAGGCGGATATTGCCCACCTTGGAGAGCCCGGCCCAAAGGGCGAAGACGACAAACCCGGTGCACAGCAGCACATACCACCAGCCCACGCCCTCAACAATGGTGCTGTTGAGTGTCTCGAAAGCATCAGCGCCGTACTCATTGCCCCACCAGGTGGCGAAGCCTAGGGCGACCAGGATAATAACGACTGAGGGTATGAAAACCCACAGGTTCAGCCCGCGCACCACGTCCGATATGGACCAGTCGCGCAGCTTTTCTACTTCTGGCTGCGAAGCCATGAAGATCCTCCTCAAATGCGAGTTGTGTATCTCTTTACCGTGCCACTCTATACATGACAGGACAGTTACACCTTGATAACTGTTTCATTGAGAACCACCGGTGGCTTGGCTCATCGGCTTGGAGCGGTTACCGTTGAAGGCATGCCCACAGGCTCTGAGATGCCTGCGCGCCGAATGAGGAAGAGGGATGTGCTGCGGCCAGCTGCTGCAGTGCTGACGGCTTCATGCCTTTCCCTCGCTGCCGTTCCTGCCGCGCAGTCCGGTACCGCAGCTGACGGGGTCGCCGGTGCGACCCCCGCTGCCCTCTACCCAGCGCCGGGCCAGCCCAGTCCAGAGGCCAACGGAAATGACGACGCCGCCACCTCCACAGTGCACAAAGACCAGGGTGATCTGCGCATCGCCACACTCCATGCTGATATCACCGCAGACCCCAGTGCGGAGGCCCCGGTGGAGTCCCTGGTGAACAGTCTGGCCACCGGCAATCACACCCAGGCCCGGGCTGTGGCACAGACCGCGCAGCTCAACGCGCCGGATGTGCTCATTCTCACAGGCGTCAGCTATGACGAGGATCAGCAGATCGCCGAGCAGCTCAACGGGTACCTGGCCTCAGGTCAGTACGGGGCGGCCGGCCTGGACTACCCCTATATCTTCACCGCTCCCACCAACTCCGGCCGAGAGTCCGGTGTTGACCTCGACGGCGACGGCAGTATCGGCGGTCCCGGTGATGCCGTGGGCTATGGGGAGTACCCCGGCCAGTACGGCACCGTGATCTTCTCCAAGCATCCGATCGCTGAGGATGAGGTCCGCACCTTCCAGCAGTTCCTCTGGGACGATCTGCCCCAGGCCGAGCTGCCGGAGACCAGCCACTCCGACCTTGCGGCCTCAGTGCTCCGACTCAGCGAGACCAGCCTGTGGGACATTCCGGTGGAGGTGGACGGCCACACGATCAATCTGGTGACCACCGCCTTGGCGACACCCAGTGAGGAAGCAGATATCGCCAGGGGGGATGACCTGCGCCAGGTGATCGCTGACTACGTGACCGGTCAGGCCTGGTACCTCTACGACGACAAGGGCGAGCCTGCTCCTGGAAACCCCGCCGCACACTATGTGGTGGCCGGTCTTCCAGCAGCAAAGACCGGGCCGGAGAATCTCGATGTGCTGCTGGACTCCCCGGTGCTTCAGGACACCCAGCCGGAGGCCGTGACACAGCGCCCGCTCTCTGACCGCCCGGGCTCGGAGTGGCACACTGATCCGCTGGCCACCCGGCATGTGCCCGGTGATCGGGATCTCCGGACCTCATATGTACTGCCCTCCACCACCCTTCCGGTCAGTGACTCCGGAGTCTTCTGGCCCGGGGAGGGTGAGATCGGCTACCAGGTGGTGAACCCGGAGAGCAGCTATGCCCTGGAGGACCGCCTGGTCTGGGTCGATCTGACTGCAGGCAGCTGAGACTCTAGACTGAAGGATATGGCTTCAGCGAATCTTGTGCTTTCCTCCGGCAGCCGCCAGGCACCGGTGCCGGAGATCCCCCGACATGAGCAGCGGCTGCGCCGGAAACAGGAGAAGCAAGCGGCCAAGAAAGCCTCCAAGCCGCTCTTCCGCAGTGCTGCTACTGGCTTTGTGGCCGCCAAATCGATCTCTCTGGTCTCCCGGCAGGCGTTCAACCAGGACGGCTCGCTGACCCCGGGTGCGGAGACCTGGCTGACCCGGGCCGTCACCGTGCAGCGGCCGATCGTGTTGGCCAACCTGCGCCGGCTGCGCAAAGCGCACCCCACCCTCAGCAACCGGCAGCTGGCCATGCAGCTGGACAAAGAGTTCAAACGCTCCATGACCGGCGGCGGTGTGCTGATCGGAGCCACCTCAGCGGTGCCCGGTGTGGGAACGGTCACCTCCATGGGACTCTCAGTGCTGGCCACCGGAAGCTTCCTGGAGCTCTGCGCCCTCTACGCCCAGTCGATGGCCGAACTCTCCGGGATCAGCACCGAAGATCCCCAGCGTGCCAAACTGCTGGTGATGGGGATCATGCTCGGTGAGGAGGGGCGCCGGCTGCTCGGCGAACTCTCTGCCCAGGCCGAGGGTCGTGGCGCAGGACCGATCGGCTCCATCGTGCCGATGAGCTCCTTGGCAGCCAGCTCCGCCGGATCCTCCACTATGGCCAACCTGATCACCAATCAGCTGAAGAAGCAGTTTGTGCGCCGGTTCTTCATCCGGCAGGGGACCTCCATGTTCGCCCGTGCCGTGCCCTACGGCATCGGGGCGATCATCGGGGGAGTGGGCAACCGGGTGCTGGCACACCACATCACCTCCACTGCGCACAGCATCTTCGGGGAGCTGCCAGAGCAGACCCCGGCAGCTCTGGTGGAGGACTTCAAGCGGGGCCTGGAGCGCGAGAAGCTGCGGGCTGACCGTAAAGAGCGCCGGGTGAAGAAGAAAGAACTCCGAACAGCCTCCAAGGCAAGCCGGAAAGAGGCCAAGGCCCTCCGCGCAGCTGAGCGGGTGTCGTCGTCCTCTGAGAATCTGGCGCTGCCCGGGGAGTTCTCTGCCTGACAATTTACGCAGTATTCACGCAGAGTCGTCGGGTGGACATTCGGTCTCCAGGTGGTCACGGGTTGGTCCGGAGCTCCTAATCTGTGGGCATGAGCATCAGCCTGCAGTGGGTTCCCGAGGATTTTGACACTGCCTCCAGCACATCATGACCCCGCCGGACATGGGTCTTTGCGCACCGGTGCGTCTCCGCGCTGTTCCCCGAGCATACCCGGCTCGACTCGTCCAGCACCTGTCTGCGTAACACCGGCGAGTTCTGAACGGACCTTTAGGTGCGAAGGCCGGCGCCGCTGCAGCCGGCCGAGAGCCGAGCGGGGTCTCCCCGTGGGTGGGACCAGCACTGTAGGATGTCGGGAAACCACATCCCAGGAGGTCCGCCATGATCCCCGAGAACCCCGGCGTCGTCGTTGGCGTGGACGGCTCAGAACAGTCCCTGCGGGCAGCCCACTGGGCAGCCGCCGAGGCCCACCGCCGCGAGCTGCCGCTGACCGTGGTGACGGCTTATTCGATCCCAGCCTTCGCCGCCTCCTCCATGGACGGCGGCTACGCCATGATGGATGACTCCTCCTTGCGTGCTGGCGCGGAGAAAGTGCTGGAAGAAGCCAAGCAGTTCCTGCGCGACTATCCCGGCGAGGTGGACTACCGCATCGAATCCGGGGATCCCGCTGCGGTGCTGCTGGAATACTCTGAGTCCGCTGCAGTGCTGGTGGTGGGCTCCCGCGGCAGGGGAGGGTTCTTCGGACGGCTGCTCGGATCGGTCTCCTCCGCACTGCCTGCACATGCCAAATGCCCCACGGTTTTGGTGCCGCTGAAGTTCTCATCCAAGCAGGAGAACGCTGTGACCACCGCTACCGGGGCCATCCCGATCGTCTCCGCCGCCGATGAGCCGGGTGCACCGGCCCCGGCCTCGCTCATCGAAGAGGGAGCCCATCCCATCCGGACTCGGGACAAGCGCCCTGTGGTGGCCGGAGTGGACGGCTCCGACTACGGCAGGGTGGCCGCCCTGACCGCAGCCCAGGAGGCTGCCGAGCGCGGCACCACACTCAGACTGGTCTGTGCTCTGCCTCCCTTGGGCTCCACCCTGGTGTGGATCCCCACCCACATTGAAGACTCCGACGCACTGGCTGAACTGCAGGAGAAGCTCAATGCCGGCCGGCTCTGGATCAACAGCCACTACCCGGAGCTTGAGATCGATGTTGAGGTCATCGACGGCACCGCAGTCGATGTGCTGGTTGCAGAGACCCGTCACGCCCAGCTGACGGTGCTGGGCACCCGCGGACGCGGCGGATTCGCCGGAATGCTGCTGGGCTCTACCTCCCAGGGAGTGCTCCAGCACGCCGAAGGTCCCCTGATGGTGGTGCCTGAAGGGGAGGACCAGCGCATCCAGAACCGCGCTGAGTTCGGTCCCGTGCTGTAATGTCCCGCAGCGGGGCACATGGGTCTGTATCAGATCTGCTGTGCAATATATAGGTGACACTCCACGCTGAGACTCTGTGACAAAGTTGTGCAGAGCTTAACCTTCAACCTACTTGAAGGTTTGACGATGCTGATTTGTGACCCTACTTCCGCGGAATGACGCGGTTTTTTGTTTCACAGATTCATCACAGAAACCTTGAGGGCTATTGCCTCCGTGACCTTTTCGCAATTATTGTGAACGCCAGCAGCACCGCGAAGGGTTCCAATCCAGACACGTTTCCCATCTCAGTCGCTCGCCCGAGGGGTTCACTCAGCCTCCGCAGGTAAGCGTCCGTGTCCCGGCTGGAGCCGCAGCAGGGTCTCTCATACTACGAGACCTAGGTTGGCGTGACCGCTGCGCCCAAAGAGGAAAAGTGAGGAAGAACTGTGAAGCACCGTCGCAATCTTGCGGTGGCGGCCGTCACCGCCGCCATCGTGACTACAGCGCTCGTCGGGACCACTCTGCCCGGCCTGGTCGCTGATCGCACCTCTGACGGCTCCGCCGTGGAGCAGACCAACGACCAGAACCTCTCTGATGAGACCCTCGTCCGCACTGACCTTCCTGAGGTGCTCTCCGTCGAGGAGATCTCCACCGCCGCCGAGTCTGCTGACGCCCGGGACCAGATGATCATCGACATCGTGGGCCGGATTGATCAGGCCGTGGACCGCGCCGAGGAACTCGAGCTCGAGCTGATGCGTCAGCACTCCCTAGCCATCGCCGAGCTGGAAGAGGCCTCCGAGCTTCGCGAAGAGGCCGAACAAGCACAGCGTGAGGCTGAGGCGGCCATGGCCCTTGACGCCTCCGACGACTACCAGAGCTCCGACACCTCTGCAGCAGATGTCCTGCTGGGCGAGGGCGACACTCTGGCCGATGACGCCACCGACCAGCAGCTTGACGAACAGGCTGAGCAGGATGCCGCGGCAGCGCTGCAGCGCCAGCGCGAGGCTGAAGACCGCGCCGAGGCACAAGACGAGGTGGCCGCCGCCTCCCTGGGTGACCTCGGAGCAGAGGAAGCTCGGATCCTCCAGCAGCGTCGTGAAGCAGACCAGCGCACCTGCGAGCTCCTGGAGACCCTCCAGGAGGAAGAGAGCTTCGAAGGCTCACTGGACGACTTCCTGCTCTGGCTCTACAACCGTGAGGAGCTCTCCGAGACCGGGACCGGCTACTTCGCTGAAGACGGTGCCATCGACTGCGATGCCGTCACCGCCCGGATCAGCCAGCTGCGTACACCTGCCTCGGCTGAGACCGATGAGGCTGGCACCGCGGCCAGCAACCAGACCACCGAGGACTCTTCGGACGAAGCGGAAGGGGAAGCCGAATCGTCCGAAGAGTCTGAGGTCACCCCCTCCGACTCTCCGAGCCCTAGCCCGAGCGAGACCGCAACCTCCACTCCGAGCCCGAGCGCCACCCCCTCGGCTACTCCCACCCCGAGCCCCTCAGAGTCCCCCACTGAGTCAAGTGCGGCCAGTTACGACTCGCTGAGCTCAGAGCAGAAGGATCTGCTGGCTGAGGCCGCTGAGCTGGACACCAACTTCGACGGTGGTGCCCGGGACTACTACCAGCTGATTCTGGACAACGATCTGTTCACCACCAGCAGCGGCAGCGCCAGCTGGACCGTGGTGGAAGGTGAGGTCACCCGGCTGCGGAACCAAGCAGCTGAGGCCGAGGCTGAGGCCAGCTCATCACCCAGCCCCAGCCCGAGCCAGTCTTCATCCTCTGCACCGAGTTCATCGCCGAGCTCCTCACCGAGCCCGACGCCGACTCCCACCCCTACCCCGAGTTCCACGCCCAGCCAGACCTCTGCCCCGAGCTCTACGCCTACCCAGACCTCCAGCCCGAGCTCCAGTCCCTCGCAGACCCCGCGGATCCCGCACTGGGATGACCTGAGCCAGGAATTGCGAGGCCTGCTGGTGGAGGGCAGCAACATCGACCCGAGGTTCGACGGAGGCTCCGGCGGAGACTACTGGCGGTGGATCCCGGCCAACCGACCTGATCTGCTCAACAGTGACGGTACGGTCTCCACCTCCAGGCTGGCCACCCACCTGAGCGGGCTGCGCAGCAGCTCATCGTCTAGCCCCAGCCCGAGCCCCACCCAGACGCAGACTTCGACTCCGCGTCCCACGCAGAGCTCTGGGAACCAGCCCGCCGGCAACAGCGGAAGCAGCGGCGCAGCCCAGATCGCCCTCAGCTGGGCCCGCAACGAGGCCACCCGGTCGGGCACCAGCTACGTGTTGGGCGCCAATGGTCCCAACGCCTGGGACTGCTCCAGCTTCGTGCAGGCAGCCTACGCCCGGGCCGGGGTGAGCTTGGGCCGCACCACCTACGCCCAGCTCACCCAGGGCCGACAGGTCTCCTGGAGCGACCGCCAGCCCGGCGATCTGATCTTCTGGGGCAACTACCATGTGGCCATCTACCTGGGTGGCGGAATGATCGCTGATGCCGGCTCCCCCTCCTCCGGGGTCAGCATTCGTCCGATCTTCCAGTCGCACAACATCAGCCAGGTCCGCCGCGTCGGCTGATAGCAGAACAGAATAACGACGACGCCCTTGGCACCCAGATGCCTGGGGCGTCGTCGTATGTTTACGCCCAGCCGAGGCGGCGGAGGGTGTCGTCGCCGATGCCGAAGAAGTGCGCCACCTCGTGAACTACGGTGACGGTCACCTGCTCCACCACCTCATGCTCGCTCTGACAGATCTCCAGAATTGCTTCCTTGTACAGCGTGATCCGGTCCGGCATCGCCCAGGGCTCCTCGCCGCGCTCGGTCAGCGGAGTCCCCTCATACAGCCCCAGCAGCACCGTATTCGGGTTCTCCCAGGGCTCAGGCTGATAGCGGTCCTCCACAAACACCGCCACATTGTCGATCTTGGCCGCCAGCTGATCCGGGATGAGCTCCAGAGCGTCGGTGACTGCGGCGTCGAACTGTTCATCGCTCATCCGAACGGTCATGGCAGAGAGTCTACGGGCTGAGCTATCGGACTATCGGACCTGGTTCGATAGGCTCGGTGTATGGGAGAGACGCAGAATCCGCTGGAAACCTTTAGTCTCGAGACGCTTCGCCGCCGCCAGTCCATCAAATGGCGAGCTTTCGGAGATGACGTGCTTCCCCTGTGGGTGGCTGAGATGGACACCCCCTTGGCGGAGCCTGTGGTCCAGGCGCTGAGCCGGGCTGTGGAGCTCGGCGACGCCGGCTACCCCTCCTCAGGGCCCTATATCGAGGCATTCCGCAGCTTCGCCGCCCAGCGTTGGGAATGGGAACCGGCCGCCGCCCAGATCCGAACGGTCCGCGATGTGATGACCGGTATGGTGGAGGCCCTCCGACTAGTCGGTGAGCTCTGGGACACCGTAATCGTCTCATCCCCGGTCTACCCACCGTTCTTCAACTACCCGGTCACCGCCGGCCGCCGAGTGGTCGAGGCCCCGCTGGGTGCCGACGGCAGACTGGACTTTGAGATGCTGGACGAGGCTTTCAACCTGCGGACTGCCGGTGGCCAGGCTGCCTACCTGTTGGCCAACCCGCATAACCCCACCGGCGCGGTTCATACCCGTGAAGAGCTCGAGCAGCTTGCCCAGCTGGCCGCCGACTACGGAGTCCGGGTCATCGCTGATGAGATCCACGCGCCCCTGGTCTACCAGGACTCCACCTTCACCCCCTATCTGACGGTGGATCCGCGCGGCTACGCGGTCACTTCCGGTTCCAAGGGCTGGAACCTGGCGGCATTCAAAGCAGGGCTGCTCATCGCCGGTGAAGAGGTCAGTGCTGAGCTTGCGGAGCTGCCCCCGGAGGCACCCATCGGGGCCAGCCATATCGGTGTGCTGGCTCAGACCGCCGCCTACGCCGAGGCGACACCCTGGCTGGATGCGGTGCTCCAGGGCCTGGACGCCAACCGCCGTCTGCTGAGTGAGCTATTGGCTGAGCACGTCCCCGGTGTCGCCTACTCGGTGCCGGAGGCCACCTATTTCGGCTGGCTTGACTTCAGTGAGTTCGGGTACGACGACGCCCCTAACGGCGGAGCAGAGACACCTATCCAGGGACCGGCCAAGCACCTCGTGAAGGAGGCGAAGGTCGCCCTGACTGGGGGGCATTCCTTCGGCACCGGCGGGGAGCGGCACGCCCGGCTGAACTTCGCCACCAGTCAGGCGATCCTCACTGAGGCCGTCCAGCGCATCGGTGCTGCGCTTAAGTAATTACTCCAGCTCAACTCACCTGCGAAATCAGGCGGTTATTGGATTATCGGCATCTCATGGGGTGCAGATTTTCCAATAACCCCCTGATAAGAGGTTCCGCCGAGAGGCGCAACAGGTATGACCGAGTGGCGGGATCCCTCAGCCGGGGAGTGTCTTAGGCCAGCCCGAGGTCCGTCTTGGAATAGGCGTAGAGATAGGGAACCCCAGACTCAGCCTCAATATGCTCCTTGGCCCCGGTGTCCCGATCCACGATCACCGCCACGGCCTGGATATCACCGCCCACTTCACGTACTGCCCTGACCGCCTGCATGGCTGAGCCCCCGGTGGTGGAGGTGTCCTCCACCACCACCACCTTGCGCCCCTCAATACCGGGGCCCTCCACCTGGCGGCCCTTGCCGTGGCCCTTGGGCTGCTTGCGCACCACATAACCGTCAACTGCCCGGTCATCAGCCGCAGCAGTGTGCAGCACTGCGGTAGCCACGGGGTCGGCCCCCATGGTGAGCCCGCCGATGGCTTCGAACTCGATTCCGGCGGCGTCGAGCATGCCCAGCACCAGCTGTCCCACCAGCGGTGACCCTTCGTGGTGCAGGGTGAGCGGGCGCATGTCCACATAGAAGTTGGCCTGCTGTCCGGAGCTCAGAATGAAGCTGCCGTGTTCTACTGCGAGCTGGTTGATCAGGTCGCGGAGGCGGGTGGCGACGTCGTGGTTCTGTTCCAGCAGGGCGGATGCGTAGGAAGTCATGACTTCCATCTTATGGCCCGGCCAACCGCAGCGGGCGGGCATGACTCCAAGCTGCCCTTCAGCGGAGATTCACCTGCCGGTTACATGTCGCTGACTAGACTGATCGTTATGCGTGAGCTTCAGAAGACGATTGTTGAGGAAATGGGCGTCAAGCCGCAGGTTGACCCTGATGAGGAGGTCGAGCGCCGCAGCGATTTTCTGGCCGCCTATGCAAAGTATGCCGGGGCCCAGGGCTTTGTGCTGGGCATCTCCGGAGGGGTGGACTCGACTCTGGCCGGCTACCTGTCCCAGAAGGCTGCCCAGAAGTTGCGCGAGGATGGCATCGATGCCCGTTTCCACGCCATGCGACTGCCCCATGGCACCCAGCAGGACGAGGCTGACGCACAGAGCTCATTGGAGTTCATTCAGCCTGATCACACCCACGCCTTCAATATTGAGAAGGCGGTGACCGGTGTGGATGTGGCGTTCAAGGAGACTTTCGGCACCCGGCTGGCTGACTACCACCGGGGCAACGTCAAGGCCCGGCTGCGGATGACTGCCCAGTATGCGGTGGCCGGAGAGAACAGAGCTTTGGTGGTCGGTACGGACCACGGCGCGGAGTCGATCACCGGGTTCTTCACCAAGTTCGGCGACGGCGGCGCGGACATCCTGCCCAACTTCACGCTGAACAAGCGCCAGATCCGCCAGATTCTCAAGCACCTGGGTGCTGATGAGCGGATCTGGTCCAAGGTGCCCACTGCGGATCTGCTGGATGACAACCCGGGTCAGCTGGACGAGACCGAGCTGGGCATCACCTACGACCAGATCGACGACTATTTGGAGGGGCGCCAGATCGACGACGACGCCGCAGCCCGCCTGGAGCACCGCTATCTCACTACCCGGCACAAGCGCACCATCCCTGTGACCCTGCTCGATGACTGGTGGCAGAGCAGGTGAGCCTGTTCGACTAGTCCTCGGCTGGAGAAGCTGATCCGCACTGAGCCAGGATCTGGTCCACAGCTGCTCCGACCCGGCTGACTGCCGCAGAGACCAGCCGTCTGCCCGCCTCCGGGTGGTAGAGACCTGGCTGACCGACCACACCGACCGGATTGAGCTCCTCGAAGGGCCGGTTGGTCTGGGGGTGGGCATCCGGAAACAGGGATGGATCGGGCCAAACAGCCTGACCGCCTGCGGCGGGGACGGTCTCAGCCGACACTGCCTCTGGCCACAGGTGCGACAGAATGGAGGTCTCCATGGCACAGGCGTGCCCGGCCGCCCGGCTGGCATCCGGGAAGACCTCTGCGAGCACATCGGCAAGCTCATCGAAGTAGCTGAGGGACCAGGCACGTACCCCTTCCAGCAGCAGTTCCTGGAGTGCCAGGGACAATGCCGGCCGATTTCCCCCGTGACCGTTGAGGAACACCGGCGTATCCCCGTGGGCGGCGATGCTGGCGGCGAGGTCCACCAGGACTGAGACCAGGGTGCTGGGCCGGAGGCTGAGCGTTCCAGCGAAGGACAGGTGGTGCCCGGAGGCTCCCACCGGAATAGGCTCGGCCACCAGGACTCGGCTTCTGCCGGCAGCCACTCGCTCGGCGATCTCGGTGGCGATCCAGGTGTCTGTTCCCACCGGCAGGTGCGGGCCGTGCTGCTCCACGGCACCGATCGGTACCAGCACCGCATAGGGTCCTCTGCTCCGGTGATCCGGGGAGACCAGGGCTGCGTAGCGTTGGGAAGCGGAGGCTGCTGGACCGGGGGTCACAGGATCTGACCCTGTTCACGCAGCAGAATCTCCTGGACCAGATCCACGGTCTCATCCTCCACGTATATGTGGAAGCCGAAACGCAGCGCTCCCCGCCGGACTGAAGCACGCACTCCGGCACGTTCCAGGGCAGCCAGCACGGGCCGCGGCTCCTTGGTCGCATAGGTGATGATCGGGCTGGACAGATCGCTGGCCGGAACCGGCAGGTCTGCCTGCTGCAGCCCGTGCCGGAGCCGCTCCGCGAGGCTGAGTACGTACTGCTGGCGGTCCTGGAGTGAGAATCGGCCCAAGGCAGCCAGGCTGGTCTGGGCACCCACCCAGCTCAGCCAGGCTGGGGACTGATCCAGTCGTGCTCCGCCCTGACGCGGCAGCAGCGGTGGTCCGTAGGATCCCACCTGCGGGGTGTCCACCATGCCGTAGGGACTGGCTGATGACGGCGCTTCAGTAGAGAAGTCGGGGCGAATCACCGCGTATCCGGTGCCACGAGGAGCAAGCAGTCCCTTGTATCCGGCGCTAGCGACCAGTGCAGCCTCCTGGGGGTCAAACCCCAGTTCGACGACGCCCATCGACTGAGTGGCGTCCACCAGCAGTTCGGCCCCCGCGGTACGGCACGCTTCGCTCAGTCGGGTCAGATCAGGCCGAGCACCGTCATGAGAGCTCACGGTGGAAACGGCCACTGCTGCCACGTTCTCGTCCAGGGCGTGGAGGAAGGTTTCGGTGGTATAGGGGCCGCTGACCCAGCGGAGCCGGTCTTCGCCGAAGGCCTGCATGAGCGGAAGCAGCAGAGAGCGGAACTCGCTGCGGTGGGCCAATAGCAGACCCCTCCTCCGCGAGACCTGCTCACCCACGTAGGCGACAGCGGGCACCACCGAAGGGATCAGGGCGATATGCTCCGGGTCCACGGCGAACTCGGCGGCAATCAGGGGACGGCATTCCTCCCGGATCTGGTCCCAGTCCTCGAAGCGCGCCGAGGCGCTCGCCCAGGCTTCTACGGCCTGCCGAACTGCCTCGGTGGTGGGCTTCGGCGGCACCCCCATACTGGGGGTATCCAGATAACGGGCGGCCTCGGCGGGGAAGAGACTGCGCATCTTCTCGGGTGTTTCAGCCATTGAGGGCTCATCCATTGATCAGATTCGGGATCCACATGGTCAGCCCTGGGACGAAGGTCAGCAGGAGCACCATCGCGGCTCCCACCAGGAAGTATGGAATCAAGTCCTTAACGGCGTCTTCCATTTTGATTTTGGCCAGGTGGCAGGAGATGAACAATGTGGTGCCGATCGGCGGAGTGAACAGCCCCAGGGCCAGCGCGCAGAGCATGACGATCCCGAAGTGGGTGGGATCCATGCCCAGTTCAAGCGCGATGGGGAAGAAGATCGGAATGAAGATGAAGAGGTTAGGCACCAGGTCCATCACCATTCCTGCGCACAGCAGGATCAGCACCAGGGCTAGTTTGATCCCCCATGCAGGCAGGCCCAGGCCCATCAGCGCGTCGGAGATCAGCTGCGGAACCCGTTCCGAGATGAGTACGTAGCTGAAAATGGTCGAGGTGCAGACAATCAGCATCACCACTGTGGTGCCATAGGCCGCACCCTTGACCGCACGTACCATTCCCCTCCAGTTCAGCGACCGGTAGATGAACACTGAGATGAGGAAGGCGTAGACGGCTGCGACAGCTGCCGCCTCTGTAGGGGTGGCGATACCGGCGACGATCACAACGATCAGTACGATCGGCAGGAGCAGTGCCCAGAAGGCTTTGACCGCAGCAGTGGTGAACTCCTTGAGGCTTGGGCGCGTCTCCCGCGGGTAGCCTCGTTTGATGGAGATGGCGATGGTCAGTGCCAGGTAGGCGACTCCAATCAGGATGCCGGGGATGATTCCGGCCAGGAACATCTCGGCGACAGAGAGATTGGCCAGCCAGGCGATGATGATCATCGTGCTACTGGGCGGGATGATGATGCCCACCACCGAGCTGGAGGCGTTGATCGCTGCCGAGAAGGAGGCGGTGTACCCCTTTCGTTTCATTTCGGGAATGAGTACCGAGCCCACTGAGGAGGCATCAGCCACCGATGAACCTGAAACCCCAGCCATGCCCATACTGGTGACCACGGAGACACAGCCCAGGCCGCCGGGCAGTTGGCGCACTCCGGCGTGCACCACGTTGATGAGGCGCTGGGCGATTCCGCTTTCGACCATGATGTTGCCCATCAGAATGAAGAACGGAACGGCGAGGAATGCGAATGACTGAGTATTGGACAAGAACCTCTGGGCCACGATGTCCAAAGTGATGCCTTCTACCAGCACGTAGAGCAGGGCAGAGGCACCCATCGCGAAGGCTACGGGCATGCCCAGGATCAGCAGAAGAACAAAGACTATGATCATTACCCAGATCATTCGGCTCCACCTTTGATTGTTCCCTCAGCCAGTTCCGAGGGGTCGATTGTCTCGCCAACGGGCTTGCGCAGGTGGCGGAAGAATATGTCTGTGATGATCTGCAGCAGCAGCACAACGCTGATCACCGCAAAAGTGACTGCCACTGAGGCGTTGAGCCAGGCTGTGGAGATCTGCAGGGAGGGTAGCCGCTGATCCATCACCGCTGTGGTGAGCTGTAAGCTGGACCAGGCCAGAACCAGGCAGAAGCTCAGCATGATGATCTTCATCAGTACTTCTGCAACTTCGGGCAGTTTGCCCGGCAGCTTGTCACGGAAGTACGTCACGGCGATGTTGTCCTGGCGGTGAGTGACGGAGATGGCCGCCAAAAACACCAACCAGGCAAAGATCAGTCCGGACATGCCCGTGGTGGTCTGGATCGGGGTCTGCAGCAGATAACGGCTGATGACCGCGGCCATCACCACTGTCGTCAGGGCCACCATCAGGATGCCGGCCAGGGTTGCCAATGCGTCGACGCTGCGATCGACGACGCGTACCACTCTGTCCATCAGTCCTCTTCTCTTTAAGAAGTCCAGCAGCAAGACGGCGGCACTCCTGCCTGGGGTGCCGCCGCCCTACTGGTCTATTCGCTGCGGTATTCGTCGAGGAACTCCTGGGCCTCGGCAATGCTCTCCGAGCCGATGAGATCCTCGAACTGCCCGAAGGCTGGTTCGACAGTCTCTCGGAAACCGTCAATATCGGGGTCTTCAACGATCTCTTCGAACTCGTCGGAGAGCAGCTCCAGCATCTCTTCATGATTTTGCTGGGTTTGTTCCCGGGATAGGGTCTGGGCTTCATCGGCGGCGTGCTGCACGACCTCCTGGAGCTCAGGATCAAGACTCTCCCAAACCTCCGGATTCATGATGAAGTTCACATGGTAGTAAAAGATGTTCATGATGGTCAGGTAGTCCTGAACTTCATGGAAGTTCGTCTCGTAGATGGCATCCAGCGGGTTGAACTGACCATCGATGACTCCCTGCTGAAGAGCCGGATAGACCTCCGTGAAGGGCATAGTGTCAACACCGGCACCCAGGGCTGTGAAGGTCGCAATGGAACTGGGCTCGTCTGGGCTGCGCATCGTCACGCCCTGGAAGTCGCCGGGCTCCTGGATCGGGCGGACGTTGTTGGTGACCTGGGCAAAGCCAAGATCGTGGTGGGAGAGTACGAAATAGCCCTCTTCGTACGCGGCTTCCTTCCACGACTCGCCCACCGGCCCGTCTAGCAGCGCATATGCCTCATCGAAGTTCTCGATCATAAAGGGCAGGGCAGGGATGGCATACTCAGGCACCGCATTCTGCAGTGCCCCGCCACCTGCCATCTGAAGATCCAAGCTGCCGGTGCGGATTCCGTTGAGCATCTCCTGCTCACTGCCCAATGCTTCGGCAGGATAGATGTCTACCGTGATACGACCGTCGCTCTCCTCCTCAACGATCTCTTTGAACCGTTCGGCTGCGAGGCCTCGGACGGACTCTTCGTTGGTGTTATAGCCCAACTGCCACTCATAGGTCTCCCCTCCTCCGGCGTCGTCGTTTCCGTTATCCCCATTGTCGCCGCAGGAGGCGACAAGAAGCAGAGCAGAAGCGGTGAGTAGGGCACCGGCTTTCCGACCGTTACTGCGAAAGGTGAGTGATTTCATGAGTCCTCCTGGTGAGTCGAGTGGTGAAGATTTGTGAACGATATCATATGGTCTAGTCCAATTTTGCGGTAAATTCAAGGAATTGCCGACTATCATGCCTTCTTGTACTCTCATTGTCTAGACCTTTTGTTACAGTCCGGTTACATGTCCGGTACCTGAAGAACGGAGCCAGTGTGGATGTCTTGTCATTGACCGCGGAGCTTGTCGCGATTGACTCCTCCAACCCTGGAGTGGGGGAGCAGGCCGTGGTAGATCGGCTGGAGGACCTCTGCCGTGAGCTCAACCTCCCCTTTCAACGCATCGAGCCTGTGGCTGGTCGGCCAAACTTAGTGGTGACCGTCGACAAAGGGCCAGGCAGGCATCTTGCCCTCTCCGGACACGTGGACACTAAACCGATCGGCGATGCAGCAGATCAGTGGCAGACTGACCCGTTCACGCTCACCACCATCGGGAACCTGGCATATGGCCTTGGCAGCTCTGATATGAAAGGTGCTGTAGCTGCCTCCCTGCTGGCACTCCAGCGATACAGTCAGGGACCAGGGGCGGGAAAACTGAGTGCAGTTCTGACAGCGGATGAGGAACAGGGCTCAGGCGCCGGTGCGCAGGCGCTCACCGAGCAGAACCTCTTGCCGGAGATCGATGCCATGGTGATTTGTGAACCCAGCGGGGTGGAAGAGCCCTGGGAAGCTCTACATCTCGTCTCACGGGGCATCTGCTGTGTGGAGCTCGAGATCTGGACCAAGCAGGGGCACAGTGGGCTCTCACCAGCTTTGGGCAGGAACGCCGTTCTGGTGGCCGCAGACCTGCTGAAGGCGTTTGAGAGCTTCAGCCCCACTGTCAGTCATCCGGGAGCTGTTCCCTGCGAGGTGACGGTCAATCCTGGCATGCTGGTCGAAGGCGGTGTTGCCTTCGGAACCTGGCCGGGACACTGCCGGATCGGTATTGAGCTTCGGCTTGCCCCGGGCATGGACGAGACGGTGGTCAAGCAAGAAATCCAAGACGTGGTGGATCAGATAGCTGGAGACAGCGCCCACGTGGAGGTCCAGTACCGCCCTGGATCTCTTGGCTGGATGCCAGGAATTGAGCTTGATCCCGGCCATGACGTGGTGGAAGCCTGTCAGCGTGCGGCGGCGCAGGTCCTCGGTAAGAACTTGAACTTCAGGGGATACCCTGGTGGAACAGACGCTACATACTTCATGCGCCAGGCCGGAATCCCGACAGTCACCAGTCTGGGTCCTGGTTGGCTCAGCGTGGCTCATGGCCCCAATGAGTGTGTAGGCGTGGACCAGCTCTATCAGTCAGTTGACCTCTACCAGGCTCTGGCCGAAAACTATTTGCAGGAGAGAGTTATATGACCCCTGCCCCCAAGTACGAACGCATAGCAGAGGAGTTGGCCGAGCGGTGCGCCAGCCTCCCGCCGGGCACACGGCTGCCTCCAGAGAAGATCTTGGCTGAGGAATTCAGCGTCAGCCGGATGACTGTGCGCCAGGCGCTTGAGCGGCTCAACGAGAACATGGTTGTTACCCGCAGCCCTGGCCGCGGAACCTTCGTGCAGCGGCCTCGGGTCACCAAGAATCAGCAGCTCACCTCCTTCACCGAAGACATGCATGCCCGGGGCATCCCCGCCTCGACCCGTCTGGTTCGCCTGGACGAAGTCACCTCCACCACGGAGCAGTCCCGGGAATTTGGGCTTGGTCCTGGTGCGGCGCTGGTCCGAGCCGAGCGTCTGCGCTACGGAGCGGAGGAGGCAATCTGCCACGAGACGGTCTATCTTCCGCCTCAGCTTGCCAGCGCACTTTCAGCCTCCGACTATGAGCAGTCCATACACGCCGCCCTGCGCAGTCAAGGTGCCGCCCCGGTGAGCGCGACCCGGCACACCTCGGCCGCCTTGTTCCCTCGGAAGGTGGCTGCTCTGTTGGGCAGTTCCGCGGACGCGCCGGCACTGCGGGTTAAGCATACGTTCCGTGACAGCAAGGCGGAGCCGCTCTATCTGGCCGATTCCTTTTACCGCGCTGACCGATACGAAATCGTCACAGAAGTCGAGCGTTTTGACTGACCACCTACCCCTGAAAGTCCTACCACTGACCCGAAAGGAAGATCATGATGAAGAAAGCTCACGTCCTCGAGGAACTCCCCGCTCCGGCCGGTCCGTACAGTCAAGTTGTCGAGGCCGGGGACTTCGTGTTCACCGCCGGCTTCGGTCCGCAGGACCCGAAGACCGGGGAGGTGTCAGAGGGCATCGAGGCCCAGACGACCCAGGTGCTCAACAACTTAGAGACCGCACTGGCAGCTGTCGGGCTGACCTTCGCCGATGTGGTGAAGACAACCGTCCATCTGGAACGGTTGGATCGAGATTTCCAGGGCTTCAACAAGGTCTATGGTGAGCGCTTCCCTAAGCCTTTCCCGGTGCGCACCACAGTTGGCAGCACACTGGCGAATATCCTGGTGGAGATTGACGCCGTCGCGATGCGCCCTGCCTCCTGAATGCTGCCATGAGCTCCCAGGAAAACTCTGTACCAGCGTGGCAGACAAGCATGGGGCCCTGGCTCATCGAGCCGGACCCCTTGGACAAACACTGGTCCCCTGCCTTCTCCGCACAGGGCGAAGTACAGCTGTCGGTGGAAGACCTGCCCACTCCCAACCTGATTCTGGACGTTGATGCCCTCACACGGAACCTTCAGAACATGCGTGAGTGGACCACCGAGGTAGGGGTTCGTCTGGCCCCCCACGGTAAGACCACCATGGCGCCAGGCCTGTGGCACTGGCAGGTGGATGCCGGGGCATGGGGAATATCTGTGGCTAACTTCTTTCAGCTGCGGGTCGCCCATCACGTGGGGATCCCCCGTGTCCTCGTGGCCAACGAATTCCTCTCACCGGGGGGACTGCAGTGGTTGAGCGAGACTCTGTCCATCACCAGTGCAGAGACCTTCGACGTGGTGTGCTGGGCGGATTCCGTGGCGGGTGTGGAGCTGATGGAGAAACAGCTCACAGCTTCTGGGGCTAACCGTCCGCTTGGGGTGTGCGTGGAAATAGGTGCCCTGCACGGCCGCACGGGCATCCGTGCCGCGGCGGAGGCCAGGGCGGTGGCCGAACGCATCGCTGCCTCGGAAGTTCTGCAGCTGCGAGGTGTTGCAGCCTATGAGGGCAGTGTTCCTGCCCCCGTCGAGGGCGACCACGCCTCCGCCGTAGCGCGTTACGTGCAGAAGGTCAGAGCGGTCTTCACAGACCTGTCTGATATCTACGAGACCGCAGGTCCCATCCTTACCTGCGGCGGCAGCGCATGGTTCGACATCGTGGCAGAACAGCTGGCACCTTCAGCACAGGAGGTTCCTGGCACCGAGGTGATCCTTCGCTCGGGTGCATTCGCCATCCATGACCATGGACACTATGAGCGGGTGACGCCGGGCCGCACCCGCACGGGGCCTCGTTTTGTTCCTTCAGCGTTCTCCTACGCTCGGGTGCTCTCGGCCCCAGAGGACGGGCTTGTCGTTCTCGATGCGGGCAAGAGAGACATTCCCTACGATATCGATCTGCCCCGAGTTCTTGGGGTCTTCGCCCGCGGAACTTGGCGGGAGGTCTCGGCGGAGGTGTTCAAGACCGATGATCAGCACGCCTACGTCCGTGTGGACCAGGCAGCTTTGAAGGTAGGTGATCTGGTGCGGCTGGGGCTCTCGCATCCGTGCACCATGTTCGACAAATGGCGCTCTGTCCTCCTGATGGAGAAGAACCAGCTCGTCGGAGCAGTCAGAACGTATTTCTAATTTCGCATATCGGCGGCGGAGGCACAGTTCTTCTGCACCCTCCTCGAACGTGATCAGAACCTATTTAAGTATACCTTTGGAGAGTTACCTATTGGCACACCAGAGCAGAGAACCTGCATTATCTGAAGCCGCCACTTCGATGCCGCGCTCGGGCATTCGCGAAGTCATGGACCTGGTCTGGCAGGCCGATGCCCCGGTCATCGGGCTGCATGTGGGGGAACCCAGCTTCCCGGTACCTTCCGAAGCTCTTCAAGGAGCTCATGAAGCACTGGACGCCGGGCATACCAGCTATGTTCCTAATGCCGGCATACCTGAACTCAGGGAGGCCATCGGCGATAAGCTGCGCACCCACAACTCCATACAGGCTTCTGCCGATGACATCATCGTCACCGCTGGCGGTATGCAGGCGCTCTCCCTGGCGATGCTCGCAGTACTTTGGCCAGGAGATGAAGTTCTGGTGCCTGATCCCGGCTGGCCGAACTTCGCTATGGCCGCTCAGCTGCTGAACTGCCTGCCCCGCCCGTATAGGTTGTCGCCAGAGAATGAGTTCCTGCCCACCGTGGAGGAACTGGACAGGCAGCTGACCTCGAAGACCAGACTACTCATCCTCAATACGCCGTCGAATCCCCTGGGCTCAGTCTTCGATGAGAGAACAATTGTCCAGGTACTGGAGTGGGCCGTGAAGAACGACCTCTGGGTGATCTCCGACGAATGCTATGACGCGATCACCTTCGAACATCCTCATCTTAGCCCGGCCGCCTTCGACACCACAGGCCGTGTCCTCTCTTGCTTCAGCTTCTCCAAGACCTACTCGATGACCGGAATGAGGGTCGGCTACGTCTTAGCGCCGGAGGGTACCGGTCCTGTCCTGGCAAAAATGCAGGAGCCGGTGCTCTCCTGTGTCAATGCACCGGCGCAGTACGCTGCTCTGGCGGCACTGCGCCATGCTTCTGGAAGCATTCTCCGCGCTCGGCAGAGCTACCAGGAACGCAGGGATGCTGCTTGCCACCTTCTCGATGAGCTGGGTGTCTCCTATCTCTTACCACGGGGCAGCTTCTTCCTGTGGGTTGATGTCCACCGGTTCACAGACTCGGCATCTGACTTCGCCCGTCGTGCTGTGCTGGAGAAACAAGTGGCAGTAGCACCCGGTACGGCCTTCGGCAGTGCCGGGGAGGGGTACATCCGGGTTTCGTTGGCAACAGAGACTCATCTGCTGCTCGAGGGGCTGACCCGAATCTTCAAAGGTCTGTGAAGGTGGAAAGAATGAACAAGGATTGGCAGAACGGGACCGTTCTATGTGCAGGTGAGACCATGGCACTGGTCACCCCCGCCTCTACTCAGCGGTTGCGCCAGGCGACTCTCTTTCATCTCGACGCCGCCGGGGCCGAGTCAAACGTGGCAGCGCATCTGGCCGCTCTGGGTCACCGTGCGGTGTGGTTCAGTCGTCTCGGTGCCGATGAGCTGGGCAGGAGAGTTGCTGACACAGTCTCCGGCCGAGGAGTCGACGTCTCCGCGGTCTGCTTCGATGCTGCCGCTCCCACGGGTGTGTACTTCAAAGATCCTGGTCACGGAGTGCTGTACTACAGAACAGCATCTGCTGCCTCGCTGCTCTCAGCGCAGGACGCCGTGGCCATGGACCTCTCCTCCGCAGCAGCCCTCCATGTCTCCGGGATCACCGCTGCACTGTCCGGTTCGGCTGCCGAATTCCTTGCCCAGGCAATGCACACTGCTCGGGAACGCAATGTACGGATCAGCTTCGATGTGAACTACAGGGCTCCTCTGTGGAGCCCAGCAGCTGCTGCCCCATCGTTGAAACGCCTCGCAGAGCAGGCTGACCTGGTTTTTGTTGGTCGTGACGAGGCGGAGACCCTCTGGGGTACTGAAACGGCGGATGATGTCCTTGAACTCTTGCCAGAACTTCCTCTGCTGGTGGTCAAGGATGGTTCACTTGGGGCCACCGAGTTCAGCGCCGGAACCAGTGTTTTCGAACCCTCCGAGCAGGTACAGGTTGTCGAAGCGGTTGGAGCCGGTGACGCCTTCGCCGCGGGCTATCTCTCGGGTCTGCTTAGCGGGAAGTCACCAGCACAGCGCCTGCGCGCCGGACATCAGCGAGCCGCCCTCACCCTCCAAACCACTACAGACTTCACTGATCAGAACGGAGCCACGCCGTGAGCCCTCTTGTTGATAACGCCTGGTTCGACACCGCTTTCGCCAAGACACCGGTGATGGCGATTCTTCGGGGACTGGGGGTTGAGCGCTCTCTCGAACTGGCCGCCACCGCCTGGGACCTGGGTATTGATTCTGTCGAGCTGCCACTGCAGAACGATGAGGATGCAGAGGCTATCCGGCAAGTCGTCACTCTTGGAGCCTCCCGTGGAAAGTCCGTTGGAGCCGGGACCATCATCTACCCGGAGGAGATTGACATTGCCAAAGAGGTGGGAGCCTCCTATCTCGTCTCACCGGGTCTGGACCGCGATCTGGTGCTTCAGGCCTATGACACTGGCATGCCGTTCCTGCCCGGAATCGCCACTCCCTCCGAACTTCAGACTGCCCAGGCACTGGGCCTTACCTGGGTGAAGGCCTTCCCTGCCCGGTGGCTCAGCCCTGAGTGGTTTTCCCTGATGAGGGGGCCGTTCCCTGACGTGAAGTTTGTGGCCACGGGGGGGCTCAACGGAAGGAACGCCCAGAGTTTCTTAGACGTGGGGGTCAGTGTGGTGGCGGTTGGCTCTGCATTGGAGGACTCCGCTCAGCTGCAGCTGCTGGGAACCCTGATCTGATGCTCATCAGCGGGGAGCGGCTGGTAGCGTAAAACGCATGCGGATTGCGACCTGGAATGTGAACTCGCTGCGGGCCCGGGCTGACCGGGTGGAGGCCTGGCTGGAGAAGTCAGACGTGGACGTCCTGGCTATCCAGGAGACCAAGTGCAAGGACGAGAACTTCCCCTGGGAGATCTTTGAACGCAGCGGGTACAGCGTGGCCCACTTCGGGTTCAACCAGTGGAACGGGGTGGCGATCGCCTCCCGGGTGGGACTGAAGGATGTGGAGCGGACCTTCACCAATCAGCCGCCCTTTGGGAAAAACGGCAAAGATCCGGTGCAGGAGGCCCGGGCGATCGGTGCCACCTGTGCAGATGTGCGGGTCTGGAGCCTCTATGTGCCCAATGGCCGCGCCCGTGAGGATGAGCATATGGTCTATAAGCTGGCCTGGTTGCGGCAGCTGCGCGCGCAGGCCTCATCATGGTTGGCCGAGGACCAGCAGGCGCAGTTTGTGCTGGCCGGTGACTGGAACATCGCGCCGCTGGACACTGACGTCTGGGACATCGAGTTCTTCGAGGAGAACCAGATGACACATGTGACCAAGCCTGAGCGGGAGGCCTTTGCGGAGTTCATCGAGGCAGGGTTGACCGATATCGTCAGGCCCCACACACCGGACCCCGGGATCTACACCTACTGGGACTACACCTCCCTGCGCTTCCAGAAGCGACAAGGCATGCGTATTGACTTTCTGCTTGGCTCGCCCGCGCTGGCCCAGCGGGTGCGGAACGCCTATGTGGATAAGGACGAACGCCGCGGCAAAGGCGCCTCAGACCACGCCCCGGTGGTGGCGGAGCTGGCAGGCTGATATGCAGATGAGGGTCTGACCAGCTGGCCAGACCCCCATTGAAACGGGTAGTGCGGTAAGGCCTCAGGCCTTGACGTTCTTAGACAGCAGCACAATGACCTCCAGGCCCAGCCGGGCGAAGATGATGGTCAGCACCGGGACAATCCATCCGAAGAGGATCGGCCTCAGCAGGCTCCACGCATCGAAGCTGCCATAGCTGGAAGCCAGGACGATGCCGCTGATGATGCTGCTCAGCCACCAGAGCGCGGCCACAGCAATAATGAGGTAGAGGAACGCCTTGGCGAACTTCTGCACCTGCAGGGCGGAGAAGTCCGGGGTGAACAGTGCGCTGAACACATTGGGCTCAGAGGGGCCCCCCTTCGGGAAGTTCTGGGGAGGCTGCTGATATCCCTGCTGCCCCTGGTCGCCGTATCCTTGCTGCGGGTAGCCCTGCGGTGGCTGCTGATACTGCTGGGAGGGGTCCTGGGGCGGCTGCCCGTACTGAGGGTTCTGATCTCCGTTGGGTGGCTGTGTCATGCTCTGTCCTCCTGTGGTGTAGGAATGGTCCGTTCAACCATGCTCCATAACTTACCTCAGTGTTCCTTGAAGGACACCGAAAGATCCCTGCCGGATGCGTGGAATCCTGAACTTGCCGGGGTGCCGCGCCAGCAACTACACTCTTACAGGTTCCCTCGCGGGAACGTGTCTTCCCAACATTGGGATCGGGCCCCCATCGTCTAGCGGCCTAGGACACCGCCCTTTCACGGCGGCGGCACGGGTTCGAATCCCGTTGGGGGTACTGCGCTTGAGGCGATTGAAGCAAGCCAGAGCGTAAGCTCTGGCCACTGCGATTGAGCCCTGCATCAAGTGGCGCTGACGCGAGGCGTCTGGTAGGGTTTCACATCGTGCCAAATGGCGCAGACAACTTCATCAAGGCCCTGTGGCGCAGTTGGTTAGCGCGCCGCCCTGTCACGGCGGAGGTCGCGGGTTCAAGTCCCGTCAGGGTCGCAAAAGTGTTTGGTTGAACCAGGCTCTGTAGCTCAGTTGGTAGAGCGTTCGACTGAAAATCGAAAGGTCACCGGATCGACGCCGGTCGGAGCCACGAACCGAACGCTTGAAACAGAGAACCCCCGAGGAATCGGGGGTTCTCTGCGTATCCGGCCCCGTAGCCGCCCAGCTCAGGGGTTATGGGTTATAGGTCGGATTCGTGTTGCTGAGTAGGCCTGGTTCCCAGTGTTGGTGCGGCAGGATCGGTGTCGGCATACTCAGTCCACTGCGAGCAGGGCGCGGCGGCGGCGCTCCAGGTCCTTCAGCTCAGACTGCAGCCGGCGGAACTCCTCCGGAGGCTCAGCCGGGTCCATCCGCTGCAGCTGACCCAGCAGATTCGCCTTCTCATGCTGGATCTTCAGCTCCACCAGTCGGTTGAGAATCTCCTGACAGTACCGGTCAAGATGCTCCTCCGTCTTTGCTGGCAGGGGAGTCACCGCCAGCTCCGAGACAAACCCGCGCAACGGCTGAGGCACCTCCCGGCGCACCGACTCCACCCACAGTTTGGGGTCCGAGGCCTCCGCAGCAGCAATCCGGATCCCGTCATGCAACGCCTGATGCGCAGGCGCAGTGAACCGCACCGCAAAGATCTCCTCCCACTGTTCGGCGGTCAGCCGGGTGGGGTGCTGCAGCACCACCTCCAGAGCCTGCCGCTCCATCATCACTGCCGGATCTCGGGTGTCTGGCCGCTGATACTGGGGGGAAGGCACCTCGCCCGATTGAGTCGAGTGGAGACCGGAGTCGGTTCCAGGGCTTCCGAGGCGATCGAAGGGCGTGAGCGAAGCGACGTCGCCCCCCTGGCCAGCTGCCCCTGAATATTGGCTATTTGCTGGCCCGGCACCTCGGTAGCCCTGCGGTGCAGAGCCCTGCTGCGGCGTCGTACTCTGCGCTCTGCTGCGGCTGGACCCGGACTTGCCGGCCTGGGCAACTGCAGAGGCCACTTCGCCGATGTCCGAGCCCAGCCAGCCGGCCAACTCCCGCACATAGGCCTCTCGCAGGGAGCCGTCACGAATCACTGCCACTACCGGCGCCGTGGCACGCAGCGCACCCAGCCGGCCCTCAATGGAGCCCAAGTCCCAGTCGTGCAGCCGGCGGCGGATCACAAACTCCACCAGCGGGGTCTTGGACTCGATCACACCACGGACCGCCTCATCGCCGCGGTGTTGGCGCACATCGCAAGGGTCCATGCCGTCGGGGCCCACTGCGATGAAGGTCTGGGCGTTGAACTGGTGGGCCTCGTTGAATGCCTTGACCGCGGCCTGCTGCCCGGCCTTGTCGCCGTCAAAGGTGAACACCACCTCGGCCGGGGTGCCGTCATCGGAGAGCAGCCGACGGGCGATCTTGATGTGCCCCTCCCCGAAAGCGGTGCCGCAGGTGGCCACCGCAGTGTCTACCCCGGCCAAGTGGCAGGCCATCACATCGGTATAGCCCTCCACCACCACCAGCTGTCGCTTCTTAGCTATGTTCCGTTTGGCGTGCTCGATTCCGTAGAGCACCTGGGACTTCTTATAGATCTGAGTCTCCGGAGAGTTCAGATACTTCGGCCCCTGGTCGTCCTCATAGAGCCGCCGGCCGCCGAAGCCCACGGTATTGCCGGTCATGTCTTTGATCGGCCAGAGCAGCCGGCCGCGGAACCGGTCGTAGATCCCGCGGCGGCCCTCGGAGAACAGGCCGGTGAGCTTCAGCTCATCATCCCGGAACCCCTTATTGCGCAGATGCCCCACCAAGTGGTCCCAGCCCTGGGGCGCATAGCCCACACCGTAGGTCTCAGCATGCTCCCGGGTGAAGCCGCGCCCGGTGAGGAAGTCCCGGGCGATCTGCGCCTCCGGGATGGTCAGGCAGCGTTGAAAGAACTCATCGGCGATCTTATGGGCATCCAGCAGCCGCTGACGCCGCCCGGTCTCGGCCTTATCCGGACCTGAGCCCTCCTCATAGCGCAGCTCAATCCCGTAGCGGGCGGCCAGCTTTTCCACGGTCTCGGCGAAGCTGGTGTGCTCCATGGCCATCAGGAAGGCGATCACATCCCCGGACTCCCCGCAGCCGAAGCAGTGGTAGGTGCCGACCTGCGGGCGCACGTTGAAGCTGGGAGAGCGCTCATCGTGGAAGGGGCACAGCCCCTTGAAGCTGCCGATCCCGGCGGTCTTCAGGGTGACGTACTGCTCCACCACCTCGCGCAGATCGGCACGCTCGCGCACTGCGTCGATGTCCTCGCGCCGGATCAGACCTGCCATGAGTCAAGGCTACTACCGGTACGGTGCCCGATTGAGCCGAACGGAGACCTGCACGGTGCAGAGCATCCTGAGGCGATCGAGGGCTCGGGTGCGGGCTGTGACACCGACGGCGCCCTACTCCAGAACCAGAATGAGATCCCCGCCCTCCACCGGCTGGACACCGTTGACGGCCAGCCGGGCCACCGTGCCCGCCCTGGGTGCGGTGATCGAGGACTCCATCTTCATCGCCTCGATGCTGGCCACGCTCTGCCCGGCCTCCACCGTCTCGCCGACGGCCACCTGTACCGAGACCGCCCCGGCGAAGGGGGCAGCCACATGGCTGGGGTCGGCGGGGTCAGCCTTCTCCGCAGCGGCCACCTTGGACTCCACGGACTCATCGCGGGCCATCACCTGGCGGGCCTGGCCGTTAAGCGTGCACATCACCGTGCGCATGCCCTTCTCGTCCGGCTCTGAGATGGTCTGCAGGGTCACCAGCAGCCGCACCCCCTTGCCCAGGGAGATCACATGCTCATACCCGGGGGTCATGCCGTAGAGATAGTCGCGGGTGTGCAGCACATGAATGTCCCCGTACATCTGACGGGCGGCCTCGAAGTCCTTGGTGGGGCTGGGGAAGAGCAGCCGGTTCAGGGCGGCCCGCCGGGTGGTGGAGTCGGAGTCCAGCGCCGCGGCATCGTCCGCTGAGAGATCCTCGGCCACCGGTTTGATGCTGCGGCCTTCCAGGGCTTTGGTGCGGAAGGGCTCAGGCCAGCCGCCGGGCGGGTCACCCAGCTGGCCGGCCAGAAACTGGATCACCGAGTCGGGCAGGTCGAAGCTCTGCGGATTGGCCTCGAACTCCTCCGGATCAGCACCAGCACCCACCAGCTGCAGGGCGAGGTCTCCCACCACCTTGGAGGACGGGGTGACCTTGACCAGCCTGCCGAGCATCTTGTCAGCGGCGTAGTACATGTCCTCGATCTGCTCGAACCGTTCGCCCAGCCCCAGGGCGATGGCCTGCTGGCGCAGGTTGGAGAGCTGACCGCCGGGAATCTCGTGCCGGTAGACCCGGCCGGTGGGGCCGGGCAGCCCGGACTCGAAGGGGGCGTAGATGCCGCGCACAATCTCCCAGTACGGTTCCAGGGAGGCTACCGCCTCCAGGCCCAGCCCGGTGTCCCGTTCGGTGTTCTCCAGGGCGGCCACCAGGGCTGAGGCTGGCGGCTGGGAGGTGGTCGAAGCCATCGAGGCGGTGGCCACATCCACCGCATCAACCCCGGCCTCGGCGGCAGCCAGCAGGGTGGCCAGCTGACCTCCGGCAGTGTCATGGGTGTGCAGGTGCACCGGCAGCTCGAAACGCTCGCGCAGCGCGCTGACCAGGGTTTTAGCAGCGGCCGGACGCAGCAGCCCGGCCATATCCTTGATCGCCAGGATATGTGCCCCGGCATCCACGAACCGCTGGGCCAGGTCAAGGTAGTAATCCAGGGTATAGAGATCCTCAGCCGGATCGGTGAGGTTGCCGGTGTAGCACAGCGCGGCCTCGGCCACAGCGGTGCCGGTGGCCCGGACCGCCTCAATGGCCGGGATGACCTGGTCGGCGTCGTTGAGCGCGTCAAAGATCCGGAAGATATCCACCCCGGTGATCGCTGCCTCCTCCACGAAGGCCTGGGTGACCTTCAGCGGGTAAGGGGTGTAACCCACCGTGTTACGCCCGCGCAGCAGCATCTGCAGCGGGATGTTCGGCATCTCAGCGCGCAGCCAGGCCAGCCGATCCCAGGGATCCTCGGAGAGGAACCGCAGGGCCACATCATAGGTGGCCCCGCCCCACACCTCAGCGGAGAACAGGCCAGGGGTCACATGCGCCACTGCCGGTGCGGCGGCCAGCAGATCACGAGTGCGCACCCGGGTGGCCAGCAGTGACTGGTGGGCATCCCGGAACGTGGTGTCAGTGACCGCCAGAGCCTTGGTCTCACGCAACTTCCTGGCAAAGACCTCCGGCCCTTCTGCAACCAGCAGGTCCCGCCAGCCCGGGGGCTTAGGCTGCTCCGAAGGCCCGTCAAAGGGGGAGCGGTCCGGCTCGTCGCGCTTGTCCCCGGGGAACTTGGGCAGCTTATCGCGCGGGTCGATGCCCTGAACCCGGGGCCCATGCGGCTGATTGACGGTGACATCAGCCAGATACTGCAGAGCTTTTGAGCCACGGTCCTGGGACCGGTTGGCGGTGGCCAGCTCAGGGTGCTTATCGATGAAGTCGGTGGCGACGTCGCCGGCCAAAAACTCCTCAGAGCCCAGCACATTGAGCAGGAACGGAATATTGGTGGCCACCCCGCGGATGCGGAACTCAGCCAGCGCACGGCGGGCCCGGGTCACCGCGGTGAGGTAGTCCCGGCCCCGGCAGGTCAGCTTGACCAGCATCGAGTCGAAGTGCGGGCTGATCTCCGCGCCGGTGTAGGCGGTGCCGCCATCCAGTCGGATCCCCGAGCCGCCGGCGGAGCGGTAGGCGGTGATAGTGCCCACATCAGGCCGGAAGTCATTGGCCGGGTCCTCAGTAGTAATCCGGCACTGCATGGCCGCCCCGCGCACCCGCAGCCCATCCTGGGCGATGCCCAGCTCATCCAGAGTGGCCCCGGCGGCGATCCGCATCTGGGAGGCCACCAGATCCACATCAGTGATCTCCTCAGTCACGGTGTGCTCCACCTGGATCCTGGGGTTCATCTCGATGAACACATGCTGGCCGGCGCGCTCGCCAGCGGTCTCCAACAGGAACTCCACGGTCCCGGCATTGCGGTAGCTCATCGCTTTGGCGAAAGCCACCGCATCGGCGTGCAGGGCCTGACGGACCGCTTCGTCCAGATTGGGGGCCGGGGCGATCTCCACCACCTTCTGATGGCGGCGCTGCAGGGAGCAGTCACGCTCAAACAGGTGCACCACATTGCCCTGCGCGTCGGCGAGGATCTGCACTTCAATGTGCCGGGGACGGAGCACTGCCTGCTCAATGAACACCGTGGGGTTGCCGAAGGCGGTATCGGCCTCGTTCATCGCCGCCTTCAGCGCACCGCGGAGGTCCTCACGCCGCTGCACACGGCGCATCCCGCGACCGCCACCTCCGGCCACAGCTTTGACGAACACCGGGAACCCGATCCGCTCTGCCTCAGCAGCGAGCTCCGCCACATCCTGAGAGGGCTCGGAGCTCTCCAGCACCGGGATCCCGGCCGCCCTGGCAGCGCGCAACGCCTTGACCTTGTCCCCGGTGGACTCCAACACATCAGCCGGCGGGCCCACAAAGGCGATACCGGCCTCTTCCGCGGCCCGGGCCAGGGCCGGATTCTCCGAGAGGAACCCGTAGCCGGGGTAGATCGCCTCAGCCCCGGCATGCTGGGCCACCCGGATGATTTCAGCGATATCGAGATAGGCGCGGACCGGATGCCCCTCCTCGCCGATCCGGTAAGACTCATCAGCCTTCTGCCGGTGCAAGGAGTTGCGGTCCTCATGCGGGTACACAGCAACAGTGCGCGCACCCAGCTCCACGCCGGCGCGCAGGGCCCGGATCGCGATCTCACCGCGATTGGCCACCAGAATCTTCGAAAACATCAGTCAATGCCCTCCGAGGTCTCTTCAACGCCCACCACCCCATTGTGGTGAGCTGGGTCAACATTACCCCGGTCCGCATTACGGACATGAAACAGCGCACGACGCCGCCACCTCACCTGCCCGCACTCACCGGCCAGTAGGCTGGTCGGGTGGAGAATGAGCCGGCGGAAGCGACTGAAGTCTGGGGCAGTGATCGTGAGATCGGCCTCGGGCCGTGGCAGGGGCCCTGGCCCGAGGCCGAGCACTACGACCCCGAGCTGCTGGCTCACGGGGACCGCCGCAATGTGGTGGACACCTACCGCTACTGGAGGCACGAGGCGATTGTCGCTGACCTGGACGCGAAGCGGCACAGCTTCCATGTGGCGATCGAGAATTGGCAGCACGACTTCAACATCGGCACCGTGGTGCGCACTGCCAACGCGTTCCTGGCCCAAGAGGTGCACATCATCGGCAAGAAGCGGTGGAACCGCCGCGGCGCCATGGTGACCGATAAGTACCAGCACATCCGCCACCACCCCACTGTTGAGGAGTTCGTGGGCTGGGCGGGTGAGGTGGGCGTCGTCGTACTCGGTGTGGACCTGTTTCCAGACTCAGTCCCCTTGGAGACCTATGACCTGCCGCAGAACTGTGTGCTGGTCTTCGGGCAGGAGGGTCCAGGGTTGAGCGAGGAGATCAGGCAGGCCGCTGAGGCGACCCTGTCGATCGCGCAGTTCGGCTCCACCCGCAGCATCAACGCCGGAGTGGCCGCCGGGATCGCCATGCACGCCTGGATCCGCCAGCACGCCGCGGAGAGCAGGGGGCATTGAACCTGAGGGGCGCTCGGCGACTCAGGGAACGCCCAGCAGCCTGAGACCGGCGGCTGCGGCCGCACCGGCGATCACCACCACGATGAACGGGGCCCGCAGCAGCAGGGCCACGGCTGCCGCGGTGAGGGCGCCGAGCCTGGCGTCGAAACTGACGCCGCCCTCGCCCGAGAAGGTGTTCATCGCCACCAGGGCGGCCAGCAGCGCCACGGTCAGCGCTGCGGAGATCCGCGGGACCAGCGGGTGGCTCAGCCAACTGGCAGGCACCAGATAGCCGATGATCTTGGTGGCATAGGCCGCAGCACAGGCCAGCAGCACCCAGCCCCAGAGGCTCATGACCGGCTCACCTCCGGATTCTTGCTCTGCTTAGGCTTCTGGGAGGCCAGAGACCAGACCACAGCCACCGCTGCGGCGATCAGGATCGGGATGCCGGCCGGGACTGCCGGGGTGGTGAGCACCGTCACCAGGGCGGCGACCACAGCCAGAGCCCAGGGCTCTCTGCCGCGCAGCCGGGGCCAGAGCAGGCCGAGAAAGGCTGCCACCACGGCCCCGTCCAGACCGAGAGCCTCGGGCTCAGCGATGAAGTCGCCGAGCACTGCACCGATGAGCGTGGCGAGGTTCCATCCGAGGTACACCCCGATTCCGGTGACCCAGAACCCCCGGTGCTGCTCATCAGGGTCCTGCTGGGCGGTGGACACCGCCATGGACTCATCGATGGTCACCTGGGCGGCGACATACTTCTTGACTCCGGTGGGGTTCAGCAGCGCCTTCAGCTGCACGGCGTAGATGCTGTTGCGCACGCTCAGCAGGGTGGCACCAGCGGTGGCGGCCGCGGGTGCCCCGCCGGAGGCGAGCACCCCGATGAAGGCGAACTGGGAGCCTCCGGTGAACATCAGGGCGCTCAGCGCCACGGTCTGCCATACGCTGAGACCTGCCGCCACTGCGAGTGCGCCGAAGGAGATGCCGAAGAGCGCCACAGCAGCAGAGACCGAGGCACCCATCTTCACAGCCGGAGTGAATCGCTGGGAGGCCCTGGATGAGGCAGTGCGGCGGGTGGTCTTGCTCACAGCGCAATATTAGTGAAAATATGTCAGAAAAATATTGTCGAAACACATAGTCTGGAGCCACATATGCGCAATGATTTTAGGGTTGATGCTCTGGACCGCGCGATCATTGCTGAACTCACTGAGGATGCTCGGCTGAGCAACACGGAGCTGGCCAGGCGCGTGGGCCTGCGCCGGGTGCAGCGACTGGAGCGCGAAGGCGTGATCGAGGGGTATCATGCGGAGCTGAACCCCAAAGCTGCAGGACGGGGCTTTGAGGTGATCGTGGCCATCGATATTGCGGTGAACAACAGTGTGACCATTGAGGACTTCGAGTCCGCAGTGGTGCAGGTGCCGGAGGTGACTGAGGTGCGCAGGATGTTCGGCCAGCCCGACTACTTCCTCCGGGTGCAGGTGGCCGATGGGGAGGCTTATGAGATCCTGGCCATCCGGACCCTCTCCCAGCTGCCGGCAGTCAGCCGGCTGCTCTCCCACCAGACCATGCGCCGCCTCAAGGGGTGAGGGAGCCGTGGATGAGCAGACCCATGAGCGGGTGCGGGAGGTCATCGCTTCGGTGCCGGCGGGCAGAGTGGCCACCTACGGGGATATCGCGGCGTTGGCCGATCTGCCTACCCCTCGGCTGGTGGGTCGGGTGCTGCGCGAGGACGGCGGCGACCTTCCCTGGCACAGGATCATCCGTGCGAACGGCGTCCCGGCCCCGCACCTGCGCGCTGAGCAGCTTGAGCGGTTGCGGGCCGAAGGAGTGCTGGCCGAGGGGCACCGGGTGAACCTGAGGCGCTACCGCTGGGAGTCGGCATAGTGCTCGGCGACGGCTTGGCGCTATCGTGGTCAGATGGTGCAGGAGAAGACCGGATTCTTTGAGCATGAAGGCCGGCAGATGGTCTACGACCGGCTGGAGGGGCCCGGTGAGCGGGCCTTTGTCCTGGTCCATGGCATTGGCATGGGCCGGAAGATCTACACGGAGCTCGCCGCGGAGTTGGCCCGGCATGGCACGGTCTACGCGGTGGACCTGCCGGGCTTCGGGGAGTCTCCGAGGCCGGAGTCCCCGCTGCCGATGGCGCAGACCGGGGACTTCCTGGCCGAGTTTATCCGCCTGAAGAAGCTGGTGGACCCGGTGCTTGTGGGGCATTCCATGGGCGGCCAGGTGGTGGCGGAGGCTCTGGCCAGGCATCCGGAGGTCAGCAGCTGCGGGGTGCTGATCGCCCCCTCCGTGAACCGGGCCGAGCGTACGGTTTTCCGGCAGGGGCTGCGCATGGTCCAGGACCTGGCCGGGGAGAGCCCCAAGGTGCTCCTGCTGGGCAGCTGGCAGTACGCCAAAGCGGGGCTAGGCTGGTTCCTGTCCAAGATGCGCCATATGCTCGCCCACCGACTGGAGGAGACCTGTCCGCAGATTCGGGCCGATGTGCTGGTGCTGCGCGGAGACCGGGACCGGGTCTGCCCACGACCCTGGATCGAGGAGATCACCGGGCTCATCCCCGCCGGGCGGATGGAGGAGATCCCGGGTTGCGGCCATGAGGCCGTCATCAAGAGTCCGCAGCCAGCGGCCCGACTGATCCTTGAGCACTCAGGTATCTCCGGGTGAACCCCGCAGCTCGCCCAGCGTAACTTCTGCGATCGAATTGAAGCCAGTGCAGAGCTGAGCTTGCTCACGCTCTTCTGAACCGATGGGGAGGGGGAGAAAATCGCAAAACTTTTTTCTACACGTTGTAGAAAAGGGGTATACTGAAACCGACGAGGACGGAATCACTCAATCACAAAGGGGGTCGCCGCACTCGTCAGCCCCATAGGTGAAAGACCCCCGGATAAGGGCAGTCATGAACAACGGCGTTCACACCCCAGCTCCCACCGGAAACACCATCCCCTTCGACCCTGCTGAGCGCGATCTCGGCGTCGTGGTCGGCTTCGACGGCTCCGAGCAGGCCACCCGAGCCCTGCACTATGCGGCCCGGGCCGCCCAGCGGCGTGGCACCAAGCTCACCGTGGTCACCGCCTTCACCCTTCCCGTGGGTCTCTACGCAAATACTGTAGGAGTCCCCGACATCTCTCAGGAGGACGTCAAGCGCCAGATGGCCGAGAAGACCCTCGACAGCGCCCGGGACTACCTATCCGGATACCCCGGTGAGGTCACCTACCGGGCTGAGCACGGCGATGCCTCCGGAGTGCTGGTGGATCTCTCCGCCTCCGCAGAACTGGTGGTGGTCGGCGCCCGCGGCCGCGGCGGGTTCATCGGCCGGGTGCTCGGCTCGGTGGCCACCGCCCTGCCCGCCCATGCCAAAGCGCCCACCGTGGTGGTGCCCCGCCACTACCCATTGCCTGAGGCGGAGGGCCCGGAACGGTTCGCTCCCGCAGTCTCTGACCAGCCGGTGACAGTGGGAACAGACGGCTCCCCGGATTCTCGGATCGCAGTGCTGCAGGCGGCCCAGGCCGCCCAGGACCGCCAAGCCCCGCTGCGGATGATTGTCTCGCTTCCGCCTCTGGACGGGGCCCTGATGTGGTACCCGGAACTTGCCCCACGCGGCGCTGAGGTCAGCGAGGTCCGTCAACGCGAACTCAGCGGCACTCTGGAGGCCGAGGCCGAATGGGTCTCCCGGCACTTCCCGGACCTGGAGATCATCCGTAGCGTTGAGCTCGGTGAAGCTATCACCGTGCTGACCTCCGCCAGCCGGGAGGCCCAGCTCACCGTGGTCGGCACTCGCGGCCGCGGCGGGGTGGCTAGCGCCCTGCTGGGCTCGGTCTCCCGCAGCGTGCTCTACAACGCCGAGGGCCCGGTGATGGTGGTGCCCCACCTGGAGGACTCCCGCCTCCAGGACGCCCCGGCAGCCTGGTAGCCGGGCCGGGCTGACCCGCATGCAGCCAGGTGAAGTGGAAATACCCAGTCGATGTTGCATTCCGCCCCGGAAAGCAAGCAATTCTGCAACATCGATTGGGTCAATCGCATCTATGCTGCTGCTGAGTGGCTGAAAGTGAGCGGCGTCGTCGTTAGTATGGTCACAGAGCGCGCAGGCCTCACCGGCCTCAGCGCGGGCATCAACGACGCTGCCCACCGTACCCCACCACAAAGGAGCACAGCGTGGCCATCGCAACACCAGAGAAGTACAACGAGATGATCGACGCCGCCAAGTCCGGCGGCTACGCATTCCCCGCGGTGAACGTCACCAGCTCACAGACGCTCAACGCGGCCGTCAAAGGCTTCGCCGACGCTGAGTCCGACGGCATCATCCAGGTCTCCACCGGCGGTGCCGCCTATTGGTCCGGACCCTTCGTCAAGGACATGGTGGCCGGCTCCCTGGGCTTCGCCGCCTTCGCCAAGGAGGTCGCCAAGAACTACGGCGTGAACATCGCCCTGCACACCGACCACTGCCCCAAGGACAAGCTGGACGGATTTGTGCTGCCGCTGCTGGAGGCCTCTGAGGCCGAGGTTAAGGCCGGCCGCGACCCCATCTTCAACTCACACATGTGGGACGGCTCCGCTGAGACCTTGGAGGAGAACCTGCGGATCGCCGCCGAGCTGCTGCCCCGCTCTGCCGCGGCCAAGCAGATTCTGGAGGTCGAGATCGGCACTGTAGGCGGCGAGGAGGACGGTGTGGAGAACGAGATCAATGAGAAGCTCTACACCACCGTGGAGGACGCCGTGGCCACCATCGAGGCCCTCGGACTGGGCGAGAACGGCCGCTACATCACCGCCCTGACCTTCGGCAATGTGCACGGAGTCTACAAGCCCGGCAACGTGAAGCTGCGCCCGGAGATACTCAAAGACATCCAGGAGCAGGCTGGCGCCAAATACGGCAAGGACAGCCCCTTCGACCTGGTGTTCCACGGCGGCTCTGGCTCCACCGAGCAGGAGATCGCCGATGCCGTCAGCTACGGGGTGATCAAGATGAACATCGATACTGACACCCAGTACGCCTTCACCCGTCCGGTGGCCGGCCACATGCTCACCAACTATGACGGCGTGCTCAAGGTGGACGGCGAGGTGGGCAATAAGAAGACCTACGACCCGCGCGTCTGGGGCAAGGCCGCCGAGGAGAATATGGCCGCCCGCGTAGTGGAGGCAGCCCAGCAGTTGGGCTCGGCCGGTAAGTCGATCAAGTAAACATACGACGCCGCGGGCTCGGGCTCCTCTCCGATCCGCACTTCAACGCACCCGGTTCTTTTCATCTACGGCCGATTCTGGTCAGCTTGTGAAAAGTTCTGGGTGCGTTGTGTTTGAGGGGGAATGAGGAAAATGCCAAGCAAACTTGTGTTGCTGGACTTTGACGGCACGCTGTGCCTGGGTGATGACCCGGTGCTGGAGTATGCCCGTACTGTGGACGAAGCCCTGGGCCTGAAGGGGCTGCCCGAGAACCTGCCGCGCCCGGTGGCAGAGATCGTGGCGGATGCCTTCGCCCGGGACACCCTCCTGGTTCCGGACATTGAGTATGGCGACGAGGGGCTGCCCACTGCCCTGAGTCACGAGCGTAGCGATGTGGCGACTTTGAGGCGCGAAGACCGCGGCAACGCGGCCGGTCAGGGACCCGTGCCAACGTCTGACGTCGGTGCGGGTCATGTCGGGGAGCGAACGGGACCTGTGCCCGCCGCCGGGACCAGCACTGCGAAAGCCCACCCCAACTCCTGGCCGCTGCAGGACGGGTACCAGCTGGTGCAACTGCTGGCCGTCCAAGCTGGACTGAGCAATGAGGAGGCCGGTACCGCGTTCCGGGCGGCGCGACGTCAGCTGGTGGGCCGGGGCCTGCAGAACACGGACCTGCACGCCCCAGAAGGCGCCGCAGAGCTGCTTGCCGAGTTAAGGGCAGAGAAGTCCATCAGCGGCGTACTTATCACCAATGCACCAGCGGAGGGGTTTGCCGCCTGGCTTGAGGCACTGGGCCTGCAGGACAGCTTCGATGCGGTGCTCAACTCCGCACAGAAGCCCTTCGGGATGCCTGCGGCGGTGGAACAAGCACGCGCAGCCAGTCCGGAGCCAGTGCCGGAGGAGAACGTCCTCTCAGTGGGCGATATCTGGGCCAACGACCTGGCCCATGTGCGCGCCCGCGGTGGGAGCACCATCCTGATCGACCGGTTCGACACCGGCCTGGGGGAACCCGCTCACCGGGTGGGCAGTTTTGCCGAAGCAGCTCCTTTGATCCGCCGCTGGTCAGGCTGGAAGCAGTTTAGTTAACGTCCGTCTGGGGCCAAACGTTAACAATAGGTGACAGCTTGCCGAATTGGGTGGTCTCAGGTTGTGACCGGGTTCGCAGGCCGCTTAGAGTAAGTCCCAGACTCGCGGGTTTTCCGACCTGCGGGACTGTTGGGCGGGGGCCAACCAGTCTCCGATCAGCAACCGCACCTACATCTTGATGAGCTCGAAGGAAGTTCCCACATGCGCATGAACACCAAGTCAGCATTCGCGCTGGCATCTGTTCTGACCTTGACCCTGGCCGCCTGCGCCGGTGATGAGGAAGATGTCACCGGCGATGACGAGGATGACGACGACACCTCTGAGGTCGATGACACCGAGACCACCGATGACGGTGATGAAGACGAGGACGATGAGGATACCGCTGCTGGCGAGATCACCTCTGTCGACTCCATCACCATCGGCTTGGTTCCGGCCACCGACTCCGCCACTGAGGCTGAGGAGGAGAACGCCGAGTCTCTGGCCGAGCAGCTCTCCGAGTCCCTGGGCGGCTTCGAGGTGGACATCTTCTTCGCCGACAGCTATCTGGGCGTGATCCAGGGCATGCAGTCTGGCGACGTGCAGCTGCTGATGTCCGGCCCGGTCGGCATGATCCAGGCTGAGGACGAGGCAGGCGGCACCCCGATCCTGCAGTCCATCCGTTTCGGCTCTGAGCAGTACGTCACCCAGTGGTTCACCAACGATCCCGACACCTACTGCCTAGACGACGTGGTGCAGGATGAGGAGGGCTTCTCCTTCTGCAACGGCATCTACGATGAGGAGGCCGGTGAGCTCGCCGAATACGGCCCGATGGGTGAGGACGCACTGGAGCTGATCGAGGACGGCACCGCGGTGGCCTATGTGCAGGAGGGCTCTGCCTCCGGCTTCTACTTCCCGCAGACCCAGCTCAACGAGCTCGGCGTGGAGGTCGACCCGCAGTTCGCCGGTGGCCATGACCAGGCTGTTGAAGCGGTCTACAACGGTGAGTTCACCATCGGCACCTCCTTCGACGACGCCCGCGGCAACATCGTTGAGGAGAACCCCGACGTGGGTGAGGAGCTGGTGGTCTTCGCCTGGGCCGGACCGATCCCGAACGACGGCATCGTGGCCTCCGGAGAGTTCACCGACGAAGAGCTGGATATCCTGACCGAGGCATGGCTGAGCTTCTCCGAGTCCGGTGACTTGGACGAGGGCGACCCGCTCTACGACGTCTACGAGATCAACGGTCTGGCACTGGCCGACCAGGAGGCCCTGGATCTGGCCCGCCAGGTCTACAACGACTTCGGCGACGACCAGTGATCACTGGCTGATTGTCGACTGATTGACTGACGGCGCGGCCCCGGACTGCTCCAGCCCGGGGCCGCGCCCCCGTCCAAGGATTCTCCTGACATGATTACTTTCGAGAACGTCGATGTGGTCTACCCCAACGGTTTCAAGGGTCTGGACAATATCAACCTGAATATCACCAAGGGCGAGTTCGTGGCCATCATTGGGCTCTCCGGGGCCGGCAAGTCCACCCTGATCCGCGCAGTCAACGGACTGGTCCCCTACACCGGCGGCACGCTGACCGTGGGCGAGACCGTGGTGGACCCCAGGAACAAGTCCAAGCTGCGGAAGCTGCGCGCACGAGTCGGCATGATCTTCCAGCAGTTCAACAATGTCGGGCGCATCAGCGTTCTCAACAATGTGCTCATCGGCCGCTCAGCCTTCACCTCCACCTGGCGGTCCCTGATCGGCTGGTACGGGGCCGAGGACAAAGAGGTCGCCTTCCAGTCCCTGGAGCGGGTCGGGATTGTGGACAAGGCCTACAACCGGGCCTCCGCGCTCTCCGGCGGCCAGCAGCAGCGTGTGGCCATCGCCCGCGTGCTCGCCCAGGACCCGGAGGTCATCCTGGCCGATGAGCCGGTGGCCTCGCTGGACCCGCCCACCGCTCGGAAAGTCCTCGGTGACCTGCGCCGGATTCAGCAGGATTTGGGCATCACCTGCATCGTGAACATGCACCACTTAGACCTTGCCCGCGACTACGCCGATCGGATCATCGGCATGCGCGCCGGCAAAGTGGTCTTCGACGGCCCCACCGGAGAGGCCATCGACGCAGTGATCGAGGATGTCTATCAGCGCTCACTGACCGCCGAGGACATCGCCACCGTCAACGTGCCGGTCAGCCTGGAGGACATCCCGGCAGAAGCGGAGGCGGAAGCAGTCGCTGCCGGCGAGCCTGACGGGAACTCCTGACGTGACTGCTGTGGCTGAACGCCCCTCCGCTGCAAGCGCAGTCAAACGTCCGGAGCCGCCCAAGCCGCCGCTGGCCAACTACCTGGGCCTGGTGGTCATCGCCATGGCTGCCTTCGCTTTCTTCTGGTGGACCCGCGAAGACACCTCCGTGCTCTTCCTGCCGCTGGGCTTCATCACCCTGTGGGCACCTCAGTGGCCGCTCATCGGGTTCCTCACCATGCTTGCCGTGCTGGCCCTCTGCTGGTTCACCCGCACCAGCCCTATGGCCGCCTTCGGAGCCCTGAGCGTGGTGGTCTTCAGCTACTGGGCCGGCTCCAATATCTACTTCATCGACCGGATCATTGACGTGCCCTCCCGGCTGACCGGAGGCAACACCCGTGACCAGCTCATCGGCTACTTCAACCCCGACTGGAGCTACCTGCTGTTCAGTAACGTGGCCGGCACCTCCCGGCCGATCTGGGGCGAATGGCTGATCACCCTGTGCATGGCCGTGGTAGCCACGATTATCGGCTGCTTCATCGGCCTGCTGCTGGCCATGCTGGCCTCGCCAGTCTCCAGCTTCAACAAAGCCACCAGTCAGACGGTGAAGGCCGTCAACTCGGTGGTCCGCTCCATTCCTGACGTCGGCTGGGCGCTGCTCTTCGCCGCCTTCATCGGCGGTACCGCCTACGGTCTGGGCGCCCTGGCCGCAGTGCTGGCACTGATCATGTTCAACATCGGGATTGTGGCCAAGCTGCTCGGCGAGTCCATTGACGCTGTGAACCCCGGCCCGTTGGAGGCCGCCGATGCCACAGGCGCCAACCTCTTGCAGCGTGACCGCGTTGCCGTGCTGCCGGCAGTGATGCCCAGCTTCGTCTCCTACAGCCTCTACGTCTTCGAACTCAATATCCGGGCCTCCGCCGCGCTCGGTGTGGTCGGCGTGGCCGGCATCGGCGGCGAGCTCTCCCGCCAGATCGGCCGGATGTCTCAGGGCTACGAGAACGTCGGCGCCATCCTCTGGGCCCTGGTGCTGGTGGTGCTGCTGGTCGACCTGCTCTCCATGTGGATCCGGAGGAAGCTGCTGTGAGCTATGGGTACAAGATCTCCGCCGGCGTCGTCGGCTCAGTGCTGGTTGCCGCCCTGGCCTTCCTGATGACCTATACCTCGGTAGCCGAGGCTTCCGAGGTCTTCCGCCGGATGATGTGGGGCCTGGCCGTCGCCGCGACCGTGGTCGTCGTGGCCGTGGCCGTCTACGGCCTGGCCTACCTGGGCACCGCCAGGCAGCGGGCCGAGGCCCAGCAGCGCCTGGACTCAGGCCGGACCGGCTATGCCCCGGACCGGCTGGATATGCGTCCGGTCAAGCCGTCGAAGTTCTGGTACAACATGGCCCTGATCTTCGTCGGGGTGCTGTTCGTCGGCTCCGCGGCCGGCACCGGCATGTCGCTCAGTGCCCTCCTGGAGATGCCAGCCCGGATGTGGGATTACACCGTGCAGATGATCGCCGGCGTGGCCCAGATCCCGGATGAAGAGGCCAGAGGGGACTGGTCGAACGCCTTCGATGCCATGCTGGAGTCGGTGGCCATCGCCTGGATCGGCACCATCGTGGGTGCGCTCTTCTCACTGCCCTGCGGCATCCTTGCGGCTCGCAACATGACGCCGCTGGCCATCTACCTCCCCATGCGGTTCATCCTCTCAGTGATCCGCGCGGTGCCGGAGATCGTCTTCGCTGTGGCTATCTTCATCCCGCTGCTGGGTGTGGGACCGGCCCAAATGGGCGGCGCGATGGCTGGCGCCTTCGCCCTGGGCATCAGTTCTATCGGCACCCTCTCCAAGCTGATCTCCGAGGCCATCGAGGGCGTGGACCCCGGCCCTCTGGAAGCCTCACGGGCCTCAGGGGCCACCCACACTCAGATGATCCGCTGGGCCGTGCTGCCGCAGGTGCTGCCCGAGGTGCTTGCCATCTGGCTCTACCGCTTCGAGGTCAACATCCGCGCCTCAGCCATCCTGGGTGCCCTGGGCGCCGGCGGTATCGGCCGGCTGATCAGCCCGCCCAACGGCCTGTTCGGCCAGCGCCCCTACGACTGGGAGGCCATCGGCATCACCCTGTTCGTGATCATCGCGATCACCATTGTGGTGGACCAGATCTCAGGATTCGTCCGGCACCGGGTCATCCACGGCAAGACCGTCAAGCAGAAGAAACGCAGGAAGGATGACTCCGACCCGAAGGTAGCCGCCGTACCGGTGTAAGTCCCGTGTAAGTCCCGGCGATGCCCGATCCGAGCCCCCAACGCCCGGCTGAGGCCAGCGCGCGATGAGCCACGGGCAGTCTTTTGCTGTTCGGTGGTCACGAATGACCATAAATCGGCAGAAATCTGCCCAGGAACGTCGTCATTTGCGGCCACCGAACGACAGTGACGGGATTAAAACCTGTTGATGGCACGGCAGAGCATAGGATGTCCCCATGAGCGTAGTTGGACGTAATCTCATGGAGCCTGATCCGACCCTGCTGCCGGCTGAGCCGGAGGTCACTGAGTCCCTGGCTGCCGGCGAGGAGCCGGTGGACCTGGCTGCCAAACACCCCACCTCATCTCTGGTGTGGGCGTTGCTGGCCGAGGAAGCCCTGGACGCCGGCTACACCGTAGAGGGTTACGCCTACGCCCGGGTGGGCTATCACCGCGGCCTGGACACCCTGCGTGCCAACGGCTGGCGCGGGCAGGGCCCGGTCCCGTGGAGCCACGAGCCTAACCGCGGCTTCCTGCGCGCCCTGGCCGCACTGGGCCAGGCCGCCGCCGCCATCGGCGAGGTCAATGAGGTGGACCGCATCGGCAAGCTCCTCAACGACTCTGATCCCACCGCCGCCGAGCAGATCCGCGCCCTGCGAGGCTGAACACAACTCAGACGTGGCCAAGCTCTACTTCCGCTACGGGGCGATGAACTCCGGCAAGTCCACCGGACTGCTCCAAGCCGCCTTCAACTACGAGGAACGGAACCAGCGTGTGCTGCTGGGCAAGCCCGCCGTGGATACCAAAGGTGATGACCAGATCGTCTCCCGGCTCGGGATGATCCGCAGTGCGGACTTCCTCATCCCGCCCCAGGCCGCATTGCGCGAGCTCTTCCACCGCCAGGCTGCCGCTGACCCGGAAGGCACCCTGTTGGAGGACCTGGAAAGCGACGACGCCGCCCCCGCACCAGTCCAGGTCAAACCCGTATCCTGCCTGCTGATCGACGAGGCACAGTTCCTCACCCCGGATCAGGTGGATGATCTGCTGCGCATCGCCGTGCTGGACGATGTGCCCGTGCTGGCCTACGGCATCCGTACTGATTTCCGCACCAGAGCTTTCCCCGGCTCAGCGCGACTGATGGACTTAGCTCACTCCCTGGAGGAGCTGAAGACCATCTGTCACTGCGGGCGCAAAGCTGTGTTCAACACGCGGCGGCAGGGTGAGAAGATCATCTTTGACGGAGACCAGGTGGCCATCGACGGCACCGACGTCTGGTACCAGTCCCTCTGCGCGGCTTGCTACCTCGAAGCCAGCGGCGGCCGCCTAGGCTAAAGCCGCACCGGGGTGGGTGCCGGATCTGCTCAGCTCAACCCCACCGCCTCCCAACTCCGCATAACTACACGGCGTTTTCTTGTCTACACCGCCTTATAACCCGGTGTACTTAAGAAAAGGCCGTGTAGTTGTTCAAGGCTGCACCCAAGCGATCGGGTTCCTGATGCCCTTGCCAGTGACGTCGTCAGTGTGTTCGGGAAGTGAGCCGGCGTCGTCGTAGGCAGTCCCATAGCTCTGCGCAAACGCGTCCATTTCCTCCACAGTCAGCGGCTCGGGAAGCTCTCGGTGCGGGCCCAGGTCCTTGAAGGCCTCCTGGTAGCGGAAGGCGGCTCCGGTATCGGCGGGATAGGCCTGCTTGTCCACACCGATCACCTCGCCCCGGTCTGTGGCTGAAGCGCGCGCCAGCTCGTCCCATTCGGGTACCTCCACCAGGCCGGGGGAGTCCAGTCCGTGCGAGAACAGGCTGATCAGCACCTCGTCATAGGCATCCGCGGCGGATAGGTACTCGGAGAGCACCTCGAAGCTGGGCCGCATGTGGAACCTGTTCCAGAACGGCACCGAGCCGGTGGTCAGGGTGTACCAGGGGTCCAGGTGATTATAGGTCTGGGCCAGCAAGCGGCTGTCCTGCCACCCCAGCTGCCGGTACCAGTGGCGGTAGAGCTCGGCGATGAACGCTGAGCTGTCCTGCGGCTCATTCTGGTGCAGGGTACGACGCCGCCACCCCGCCTCAGCTGTCAGCTGGTCCACAGCAGCACCGAGCTGCGGATCAAAGCCCCATTCTCCGTCCGGAGTGCGGTCAGTGGGCTCGGGGGGCTGCCAGCTGGTGTACTCCGAACCCTGGTCGGCTAAGAACTCGGTGATCCGCTCACTGCCGGTGCTGTACTCCTCCTCAGGGATGCCGCCCAGGCAGCCGAACTGGAACAGACTGCGTTCCCCGGTCTGGGTGGAGCGCCAGGTGCGTGTGCTGTCCAGTGTGATGATGACTCCGCCGGGGTCCAGGCGCTCGCGCAGGAACTGGGCGTAGACCGGGCCCAGAGACTTTCGCTTGAGCCGGAAGAACGCGGCCTGAGCCATCATCGGCCGGTCCTGGGCCGGATCGTGCATATGGTAGACATTGACCCGGGGATTATTGGCCGCGATCTGCCGGGCTGCCGGCGCCCAGCGGCGCATCGCCCCGGCGATGTCATCAGGATGAGTGGTGCCGTCGCGCACCGAGACCAAGGTAGTCTGCGGCAGGAACGGCACCCCCAGTGCGGTGGCCAGAAAGAACGCCGCACCGGAGACCGCCCCCACCATCACTGCCGGGTAGGTCTGATGAGGTGAGCTGGCGCGGTCGTACTCTTTGACCACCCAGCGGTCAATGGCATCCACGTCAATCTGGGGCACTTTCCGCTCCGGGAGGGCCTCACTGCGCCCGGCGAGCTCGTAGAGCTTCTCCCGCACCCCGCGCGGGGGCAGAGCTGCGGCCTTGGCCAGCAGGGAGGAGCTGGGCCCGGTGCCCATGGCCGGGTGGCCGGTGCCCTTCAGGAACCCGGAGACCGCCCGGACTGCGTTGATGGAAGATTCGAAATCGGTGACAGTGCGCGCTCCGCTGAGGTTCATCGGCGGCCCCGCCCCGGGCCGACCACGCGGCGGGCGATGCGCGCTCCGCGGGAGACGGCGTAGTAGCCTGCATAAGCCTTGGGGGCTAGAACTTTGGGCGCGTGGCGCAGAGCGATGCGCGGAATGCTGCGCAGTGCCATCATGTACTCCTTACTACCTGAGCTGCGTATCCATGTTCACTGTTCACCCTAGCCAGGGAGCCTCAACGCTGGCTGGACTTCCGCGTTGATAGACTCAGAGCCGGCCTTTGACCGCGTGAGAGGACACCATATGCCAGCCATTGTGATTGTCGGCGCCCAGTGGGGCGACGAGGGCAAGGGCAAAGCCACCGACCTGCTCGGCTCCCGAGTGGACTACGTGGTCAAGCCCAACGGCGGCAATAACGCCGGGCACACTGTGGTGGTGGGCGGTGAGAAGTTCGAGCTGAAGCTGTTGCCGGCCGGCATCCTCTCACCCAATGCGGTGCCGGTGATCGGCAACGGCGTGGTGGTCAACCTAGAGGCCCTGTTCGAGGAGATCGACGGACTTCAGGCCCGTGGGGCTGATACCTCTCGGCTGCGGGTCAGCGCCAACGCCCATTTGGTGGCCCCCTACCACCAGACCATGGACAAGGTGACCGAGCGGTTCTTGGGCAAGCGGGCCATCGGCACCACCGGGCGTGGGATCGGGCCTACCTATATGGACAAGGTGGCCCGGCTGGGCATCCGGGTCCAGGACATCTTTGACGAATCCATCCTGCGGCAGAAGATTGAAGGCGCGCTGCGGCAGAAGAACGAGCTGCTGGTCAAGCTCTACAACCGGCGGCACATCACGGTCGATGAGATCGCCGAGTATTTCCTGTCCTATGTGGACCGGTTGCGGCCCATGGTGGTGGACTCCACCATCCTGCTCAACGACGCCCTGGACCAGGACAAGGTTGTGCTCATGGAAGGCGGCCAGGCCACCTACCTGGATGTGGACCACGGCACCTACCCTTTTGTAACATCCTCAAACCCCACCGCCGGCGGAGCCTCGGTGGGATCAGGCATCGGCCCGACCCGGATCACCCGCTCCATCGGGATCGTCAAGGCCTACACCACCCGCGTGGGGGCCGGCCCGTTCCCCACTGAGCTCGAGGACAAATGGGGCGAATACCTGCAGAAGACCGGCGGGGAGTTCGGGGTCAACACCGGCAGGCCGCGACGCTGCGGCTGGTACGACGCCGTGATGGCCCGCTATGCCGCCCGGATCAACGGGTTCACCGACTACTTCCTCACCAAGTTGGACGTGCTCACCGGCATTGAAGAGATCCCGGTATGCGTGGGCTATGACGTGGACGGCACGCTGCACAGCCAGATGCCGATGACTCAGACCGATTTCCACCACGCTGAGCCCGTGTATGAGACCTTCGCCGGCTGGGAGGAGGACATCACCGGCTGCCGAAGCCTGGAGTCCCTTCCGGAGAACGCCAGAGCCTATGTGCTGGCCCTGGAGGAGATGTCCGGTGCGCCGTTCTCAGCGATCGGGGTGGGTCCGGGGCGTGACCAGGTGATCCAGGTCCGTGACCTGATCTCCTGACGCCCCACAGACCTCGGGCAACCTTCCAGCCACTTTTCAGCAATGATCCAGCGGGCATGGACACCGGGGGTGCTTGGATCGTCATCCAGGCAGTGGAGGCCCGCGCCGCCGCTAGGGCGAAATGTGCTCAGAGGTTGGCGTTGATGACCTCGGCGACCTCCTCGGCGATGTCCTGCCAGTCGTTCTCACCGTGCACACCAGCGCCGTTGACCGCAATCAGATGGTCATCGAAGAGGATCTCCATGGAGTAGCCGTCGGTACGGTAGAAGGCGGCATCACCGATCCCAGCCAGCTCCTGGACCTCGCCCAGGCTCTCCTCAGTCTCCAGGATGCCTTCATAGACATCAGCATTGGAGACCCGGTCGTCAGGACCGGTCAGGCTGATGCTCAGGAACCCGAAGTCCCACATGTCATCGGGGTGCTCCCACTCCCACTCGCACTGGTCGCGGGTCTGACTGTAATCGAGCTCTTCGATCTCAATGTCATATCCGCCGCCGAGGATCCCGTCCAGCTCGTCCTCGCTCAGCAGGTCGCAGGCAGCAAAGTCGCCGGTGTAGCTGCTGTTGTCATTGTCAAAGGGGTCTTCGCTGTCATCATCCAGGGCGCCGTCGTCATCCTCTTGGTCGAGGGGGTCATCCTGGTCCTCAGGCTCCTCGTCGTCGTCCCCTTCAGGATCGTCGGCGGGCGCGTCGACTTCTTCGTCGTGGGTCTCAGGCTCCTGGCCGAGCTGGCCGGGGGTGCGGTCATCGTCATCGCCGCAGGCTGCCAGGGTGAAGGTGAGTGCTCCGACGCCCAGCAGGGCGGTGAGGCTGCGGGTAGCGGGGTGCACGGTGGTGAAAGTCATGGAGTCGGTCCTGATCCGTCCTGAATTTTGAGTCATAGCCAAGGCAGTCACCAGGTTTACGGTACTTTTCGGAGTCTCACCTAGACGATTCCTGGGCAATCCCTGGGATGGATGCTAAGTAGAGTCCCGCAGCTGGCGCTTGGCGGAGATGACGCCGGTATCAAAGCCACCCAGGTGCAGATTGCCGTGGAAGCGGCCGTGCTCGATCTTGATGCACCGGTTCTGCACTGCATTCAGCCCCAGATCGGTGGCCACCTGCATGGCCTCCTCCGAGTGGATGCCCAGCTGCACCCACAGGGTCTTCGCACCCGCCTCAGCGGCCTCCCGGGCCAGGTCAGGAAGATCGGCAGGTTTGCGGAAGGCCACCACAATGTCAGGGGCCTCCGGAAGATCCTTCAGCGTGGCATAGCCAGGCTCGCCCAGCACAGTCTTGCCCACCAGGCGGGGGTTCACAAAGTACTGCCGGTAGCTGGAGTCAGACTTCAAATAGGTGGCCACAAAGTAGCTGGCCCGGGAGGGCTTATCGCTCATCCCGATGATCGCCACTGACTCCGCGGAGCGCAGCAGCTGCAGCCGGCGGGCCGGGCCGGGCTCATCCCAGAGCCCATTGGGGTGTTCTGAGGTGGTGGGTGTCGCGGTGCTCATCGGGTTGCCTCCTCAAGGGCTTGGTCCAGGTCCCAGATGATGTCTTCAACATCTTCCAGGCCCACAGAAATCCTGATCAGGTCATCAGGTACGCCTGCGGCCACCAGCTGCTCAGCATTCAGCTGCTGGTGGGTGGTGGAGGCCGGGTGCAGGATCAGGGTGCGGGCATCGCCCACATTGGCCAGATGGCTAGCCAGCTGCAGAGACTCGATGAACCGGACCCCATTCTCCCGGCCGCCGGAGATCCCGAAGCTGAACACCGAGCTCACTCCCTCGGGCAGAAGCTCCTTGGCCCGGGCATGGTGTCGGTGGCTGGGCAGTCCGGAAAAGTTCACATAGTCCACGCGCGGATCAGCCTCAAGCCACTGCGCCACCTTCTGCGCATTGGTCACATGCTCGACCATCCGTTGCGGCAGAGTCTCAATGCCCTGGATCAGCTGGAAGGCCGCCTGCGGGGTCAGGCTCGGCCCGAAGTCGCGCAGCTGCTCAGCGCGTAGCTTGGTCAGGAACCCGTACTCGGCAAAATTACCCCACCAGGACAGCCCCCCGTAGGACTCCACATGCTCGGTCATCTGCGGGAACCGGCCGTTGTCCCAGGGGAACTTCCCCGATTCGACCACGACGCCGCCCAGAGTGGTCCCGTGTCCGCCCAGGAACTTGGTCACCGAATGGGTCACGATATCAGCCCCGTGCTCCAGCGGACGGAACAGGAACGGGGTAGTCAGAGTGGAATCGACCACCAGCGGGATGCTGTGCGCATGGGCCACTTCAGCCAGACCTGGGAGGTCCACGATATCGCTGGCTGGGTTGGAGACCACCTCGGTGAAGATCAGTTTGGTGTTCTCCTGAAGTGCTGCCTTGAAGTCCGCGGCCTCGTCTGAGTTCACAAAAGTGGTCTCGATGCCGAACCGGCGCAGTGAGACATCCAGCTGGGTGACCGTGCCGCCGTAGAGCTTGGAGCTGGCCACGATATGGTCGCCCTGCTGGCACAGGGCGGCGAAGACCAGGAACTCCGCGCTCATCCCGGAGGCGGTGGCCACTGCTCCGATGCCGCCCTCCAGGGAGGCGATCCGCTCCTCCAGGGCGGCCACTGTGGGGTTGCCGATACGGGAGTAGATATTTCCGAACTTCTGCAGGGCAAAGAGGTTGGCGGCGTCGTCGGTGTCTTGAAACACGAAGCTGGTGGACTGGTGGATCGGCACCGCCCGGGTGCCGTAGGTAGCATCCGGGATAGCCCCGGCGTGCAGGGCCCGGGTACGGAAGCCGAACTGCCGATCAGTGGTCATTGTGGTGCGTTCTCCTTCACAGGTGCTGTGCCTAGAGTCTGACAGATTTGTTGGATCTTCGGCACGCAGGGTTCGTTCTGCAGGCTCGTGGTGTCGCCCAGGCGCTGACCGTCGTGGAGCTGGGTCAGCAGCCGGCGCATGATCTTCCCAGACCTGGTCTTGGGCACCTCGGGGACCGGGATGACGGTACGCGGTTTGGCCACCGGACCGATCACCTGCCCCACGTGGGCCCGCAGTCGGCTGATCAGATCAGACTCGGCGGCGCTGTGGTGTGGGATGCGCTCGCGGGCGGCAGCAGTGAGCACCACGAATGCGGCCGCGGCATGCCCGGTGGTGGGGTCATAGACTGGGGCGACCCCGGCCTCGACTACATCCGGGTGGCTGACCAGGGCGGATTCGATCTCGATGGTGGAGAGCAGATGCCCGGAGATGTTGATCGCATCATCGATCCGGCCCAGAATCCAGATGTCCCCCTCGGGGTCGTACTGTCCGGCGTCTCCGGCCAAGAACCAGCCGCGGCCGTTCTCAGCATGCGCGTACTTCTCCCAGTAGCTGCTGTAATAGCGTTCCGGATTCCCCCACACTGTCCGGGCCATCGAAGGACCGGGGCGGGTGATGACCACATTGCCCTGCACACCGGGGGAAGTGGGGCGGCCCTGATCGTCGACGACGTCAGCCCGCCAGCCCGGCAGCTCACGTGCCACGCTGCCGGGTTTGAACCCGGGGGACTCCGGGCGTGGGGAGAGCACCGTGGAGCCGGATTCGGACTGCCACCAGGTATCCACCAGGGGCAGGCCGGGTCTGCCGTGCTCATCGTGGCGGTCTCTGCCGATCTGAGTGCGCAGCCAGCGGGCCGCCTCCGGGTTGATCGCCTCGCCCACGGTGCCGGCCAACCGGACCGAGCTGAGGTCATAGTCGGCGGGCACACCGTCAGGGAACCAGCCCATCAGGGAGCGGACCAGGGTGGGGGCGGTGTAGTAGCTGGTCACCCGATGGCGGGCGATGATCTCTAAGTGGCGGCCCGGGTGTGGGACATTGGGCACGCCCTCGTAGATCACCTGGGTGGCCCCGGCGGCCAGCGGTCCGTATATCTCATAGGTGTGCGCGGTGACCCAGGCCAGGTCCGCGGTGCACCAGTGCACGTCCTGCTTGCGCTGCTCAGGGTCCGGGTGGGCGAAGAGCCGCAGGTAGCTGAACAGGGCGCCGGTGAGGTAGCCGCCGGTGGTGTGGACCAGACCCTTCGGCTTCCCGGTGGTCCCGGAGGTGTACATGATGAACAGTGGGGTCTCGGCGTCGAAGAACTCCGCGGCATGCTCGGTGGAAGCGGTCTCCACCACCTCATGCCACCACAGGTCGCGGCCTAAGCCGTCCCCGTTGAGATCCCTGCCGGTCCACGGGATCTCAGAGCCGGTCCGCCGGATCACCAGCACGTGCTCGACGGTGCCGCCGGCATCGGTGGTGAGCCCGGCGACTGCGGTATCGACGTTCTCCTTCACCGGCACGGCCTTTCCCCGCCGGTACTGACCATCGGTGGTGACCACCAGTTTGGTCCCGGTGTCCTGGACCCGGAAGCGCAGCGCCTCAGCGGAGAACCCGCCGAAGACCAGTTGGTGGACTGCCCCGATGCGCGCGCAGGCCAGGGTGATCACAATGGTCTCCACCAGCACCGGCAGGTAGATCACCACACGGTCTCCGGAGGTGAGGCCCAAAGCTTCTAAGGCGTTGGCGGCCTGGTTCACCCTGTCCTGCAGCTGCTCGTAGGTGATATCGGCTCGGTCACCGGGTTCCCCCTCAAAGTGCAGGGCCACGCGATCGCCGAGTCCGGCGGCCACGTGCCGATCCACACAGTTGACTGCGGCATTGAGCCGCCCGCCCTCAAACCAGCGGATCTCCGGGCCGCGGCGAGTCTCGGGATCTGGTGGAGTCCAGGTGTGCGTGGTGTGCCAGGGGGCCTCCCAGCTGAGCAACTCGGCGGCGCGCTCCCAGAAGCGCAGTCGTTCCTCTTCAGTCCGGGGCTCGGCCCAGCGGTGCACATCAGCGGTCACGGCAGCGGTTTGAACGCGCTCTGGTGGAAGACCAGACCGGTGCGGGTCTCATCCACGTTCAGGTCCAGAACTTCCAAGACCACCACATCGTGATCCCCAGCGGTGAATTGGCTGTAGATGCAGGTGCCCAGCTGCAGAGGAGAGTGAGCAATGGTCAAGGCCCCGCCGCCGTCGGCGGTGTACTCCACCCCGGTGAACCGCTGCGCCCGATCCTTGGAAGCGATCTGCCGGCAGAGCCCCTGCTGATCAGCGCCCAGCACCGAGACCCCCAGGCGGGTGGCGCTCTCGCGCAGCCGGGGCCAGGTCTTGGAGGAGTGCTGGACGGCGAAGGTCACCAGCGGCGGGTCCAGCGAGACGCCGACGGTGAAGGTGGAGGCCACCAGTCCCTCGGGGGCGCCGTCGATCTCAGCGCCGACCACCACCACGCCCTGGGGGAACTGGGCGAATGCGGCACGCAGGGCCAGCGGGTCGGCAGGGGCATCGGGCCGTGCAAGGGTAGCGGCGGACAAGCTCATAGAGACTCTCCCATCGATCCTGGCGGTAGCACCCTGCGTGGGCCCGGCGTACACCGAGCCTCCCGGGTTGCTGCGGCGTCACAGAGCCAGATCTCTCGGCCGCTCGGGATGGACCCCTCCACCGTACGACGCCGCTGGGCGAGGCAGCAAAGCCCGTGTCATATTTCGAGACATTCCGCACCGTCCCCGCCGTGCCGGCCCGGGCTGCGTGACGTTTTGTGACCACGGTTTGACGGATAGATATGTTCACCGCGTACAGTAGGCTCTCGCAACAACCAACCATCAAGAGCGACTGAGGGATCTGGCCCGAGGACGTCGCAGCAACCGGCCTATCAGGCAAGGTGCTAACGCCAGAACCGATGGGAGTGAGTATTTCTCGATGACTTCTGCACCCGTGCTTGAGCCGGTCAAGGCACCTGCAGCTCTGGATGACGCGCCAGAGGAGCGGGCGGTGCCCGACGGCTCGCTGACCGTCACCTTCAGGAATGTGGGCCGGAGCTTCGACGCCCGCACCGTGCTACGCGATGTCAGCCTGAAGGTCACACCTGGCGAGGTGGTAGCCATCGTCGGTGCTTCCGGCTGCGGAAAATCCACCCTGCTGCGCGCCGTCGGCGGTCTGGACAGCGGTTTCACCGGCGAAATCCTGATCGGGGACAGCTCGGTGACACCCTACGATGAGCGCACCGCGGTCGGGTTCCAGGAGCCGCGCCTGCTGCCCTGGCGCTCAGTGCGCAAGAACATTGAGTTGGGACTGCCGCGCACACTCAGCAAAGAGGCTGGCAGAGCCCGGGTCGATGAACTGCTGAAGCTGGTGGGACTGGCCGAGCGCGCCCACCTTCGCCCCCGGGAAATATCCGGCGGAATGGCGCAGCGGGCCTCGCTGGCCCGCGCCCTGGCCCGGCGTCCCGGTGTGCTGCTGCTCGACGAGCCCTTCGGCGCGCTCGATGCGCTGACCCGGCTGAAGATGCAGGACCTGCTGCTGGACATCCACGCTCAGACCGGCACCACGGTGCTGCTGGTGACCCACGACGTCGACGAGGCTCTGCAGCTGGCCGATCGGATCCTGCTGCTGGGTCACGGCGGCTCATCCTCCGCCGAAGGCGCCAGCGTCAAGCAGCTGCTGACCGTACCGGGCGAACGTCCCCGGGACCGTGCCTCAGCAGAGCTTGCCAGACTGCGCGGAGAGCTCTACGTCGGTCTCGGCGTGGACTCCCACTGAATTGCCGCCCGTTGATGAGCGGGCCCCTTTACTTTCACCCTTCTCCCATTCCAGAAAGGCCCTCTATGTCCAGCTCACGGCTTGCCCAGCCCATCATCGCCGCCTCCGCAGCCGCAGCGCTGCTGATGGCCAGCGCATGTGTGGAGGGTGAGGGCCCCGGCTCAGGCTCCGACGGAGAGCTTGAGACTCTGACCATCGACTTCGCCACCTACAATCCGCTGAGCCTGATCATCCTGGAACACGGCTGGCTCGAAGAGGAGCTTGAAGAACTCGGCACCGAGGTGGAATGGATCCAGTCCCAGGGCTCCAACGACGCCAATGAGAAACTCAGGGCTGAGGCGATCCATGTCGGCTCCACAGCCGGCTCAGCTGCGTTGTTGGCCCGGTCCAACGGCTCACCGATCCACACCATCCTCATTGAGAACCAGCCCGAATGGGCGGCCCTGGTCGCCAACCCTGACTCAGGGGTGAGTTCCGTCGAGGATCTCGAGGGCGCGTCGGTGGCTGCCACGCTGGGCACAGACCCCTACTTCTTCCTCATCCAGGCCCTGCAGGAAGCCGGCCAGGATCCCTCAGCTGTGGAGGTTCAGAACCTTCAGCATGCTGACGGCCGTGCCGCTCTGGCCAATGATGACGTGGTCGCCTGGGCCGGACTGGATCCGATTATGGCTTCTGCCGAAGCCGATGGAGCTGAGCTGTTCTACCGCAATGTGGACTTCAACACCTATAGTGTGATCAACGCGACCGAGGACTTCATCGAGAACCACCCCGATGTTGCCCAGATCGTGGTCAATGTCTACGAACAGGCACGTGAGTGGGCGCTGGAGAACCCCGAGGGCACCGCAGAGATCCTGGCCGAGTACGGAAACATCGATCTGGAGGTCGCTGAGACAGTGATCCAGGAGCGTTCGAACTTCGAGGTGGACCCGGTGCCGGGTGATGCCCAGTACCAGGTGCTGAGCGAGATCGGGCCGATCTTCATCGACACCGGGGATGTCTCCTCCCAGGACAGTATTGATGAGGCGCTGGAGTCTCTCTTCTCCCCGGAGTTCGCTGAGAACCGTGAGGCGACCACTGCTGAAGGCTCCGAGGGCGGTGCCGATGAGGCCAATATCCAAGAGGACGAGGACTGATGAGCCAGACATCCCTGCACACCCCGCCTGAATCAGCCAGCGGCACTGCGGTCTCCATCGCTGCAGAGCAGCGGGCCGCCGGGAAGTTCACTCCTGCCAAGATCGCCGGCCCGAAAGCTCTGAAGCGGATTCCCGGCGGCAAAGTCCTGATCGGTGCTGTCGTCCCATTACTGCTTCTGCTGCTGTGGTGGCTGGCCACTGATGTTCTCGGTCTCTTTCGCCCGGTGCAGTTACCTGCCCCGCAGTCGGTCTTCGACGCCGGAGTCGAACTGCTCAACCGCGGTGAGCTGTATCAGCACATTGCGATCTCGGTGCAGCGGGTGCTGACCGGGTTCGCCATCGGAGCCGGCTGCGGATTGTTCCTGGGGTCCGTGCTGGGCCTGTCGAAGATCGCCGACGCACTGCTCCACCCCACCATCGGGGCGTTCCGCGCGGTGCCTTCTCTGGCTTGGGTGCCGCTACTGATTCTGTGGATGGGCATCTACGAGGACTCGAAGGTCACGCTGATTGCCATCGGCGCCTTCTTCCCCGTCTTCACCTCAGTGCACGCCGCCCTGCGTCATGTGGACCCGCATCTGGTGGAGGCAGGACGTGCCTTCGGCTTTCACGGATTCCGACTGCTGGGCACCGTCCAGCTGCCTGCGGTGGTGCCCAGCGTCTTCTCCGGGCTGCGACTGGCTCTGGCCCAGGCCTGGCTGTTCCTGGTGGCCGCTGAGCTCATCGCCTCCTCGATGGGGCTGGGCTTCCTGCTCACTGAGTCGCAGAACAACGGCCGGACCGACCGGCTCCTGCTGGCCATCGTGCTGCTGGCGATTCTCGGCAAGCTGACCGATGCTCTGCTCGGGATGATCGAGCGCCGAGCCCTCAAGCGGTGGGCCTGAGCACGTGACGCTTTGTGAATGGAGCGTGACTGCCCCGCCGACTCTCTGCGCACAGTGAGTTTTCTCAACAACCAACCATCAAGAGCGACTGAGGGGTCTGGCCCGAGGACGTCGCAGCAACCGGCCATAGGGCAAGGTGCTAACGCCAGAATCGATGGAGGATCAATGACTGAAGTATTGCCCGTGCCGCCGGAGCTGCAGGAAGCTATCGTTGCCGTCGGCAAAAGTGCCCTGATTCGGGAGCAGGAACGCGCCCTTCCCCACCAGGAGATCAGCGCGCTGGCAGCCGATGGCATCGGACGGCTGCGAATACCAGAGGAGTTCGGCGGATTCGGACTGAACTGGGTGCAGACCACCGAGGTGTTTCTGGAACTGGCCGCGCAGGACAGCAACCTCCCGCAGGCTCTGCGCGCTCACCTGGCCGTTCAGGAAGACGCTCTCTGGAGAGGAGCAGACGACGACGCCGCCCGACGGTGGTTCGAGCGCCTGGCCCGGGGAGAGATTTCCGGCAACGGGTGGACTGAGCCTGGCAAAGGCACATACCACCGCTCCGGAACTGTTGTCTCCCGGACCCCTGAGGGACCTGTGGTCAATGGCGTCAAGTACTACACCACCGGTTCGATCTTCGCCGACTGGTTGGACGTCACTGCCAGGGACGAGGAGGGCAACGAACTCGGGGTGCTGGTCAAAAGAGACCAGCCGGGTGTGACCGTCAGCGACGACTGGAACGGCTTCGGCCAGCGAACCACCGGCTCCGGAACAGCTACGCTGGAGAATGCGGCGGTGGAAGAGCTCGAAATCAGGCTGCTGGCCGATCGTTTCCCCTACCAGACTGCGCTCTATCAGCACATTTTGCTGATCGTGCTGGCAGGCATCGCCGAGGCCGCTGCACGGGATGCCGCTGCGGCGCTGAAGACCCGGAAACGCACCTACTCCCATGCCAATACAGGAACACCTCGCACTGATCCGCAGCTGCTGCAAGCAGTGGGAGAGGTCGATGCCACCGCAGCACTGGCGCGTGCGCAGGTACTAGAGACAGCTCGCTCAATGGACGTAGCTTTCGCCACCCGAGGCCAGGACGAAGCAGCACAGATCAATGCGGCTGAACAGGCGGAGCTTGCCACCGGTCGTGCCCAGGTCGCGCTGCACCGACCCGTCCTGGAGGCGGTGACCCGGATTTTCGATGTGCTTGGAGCATCCGGTACTGACCGTGCCAAGGCGTTGGATCGCCATTGGAGGAACGCCAGGACAGTGGCCAGCCATAATCCGTGGATCTACAAAGCCCGAATCGCTGGTGATTATCGCGTCAACGGCACCGCCCCCGTTCGCCTGTGGAGCGTCGGAGAGCCCGAAGGAGCAAACAAATGAAGGCAGAAACTCCTGCAGAAGCAGGGCACCCCCGCTCGCACTGGAGCGGCACCGCCTCAGCCGAGGAGATCAAGTACTGGGCCGGAGCGGCTCAACGTGTGGCCGAGACCCTGGCAAAGGATGCTGTAGAGCGTGACCACGCCAACAACACACCGTTCGAAGAGGCCCAGCTGCTCAAGGACTCTGGGCTGGTGACCCTCCTGGAACCGGCGGAGTTCGGCGGGGGAGGTGGCCACTGGGAGACGGCTTTCCTCGCCGTGAGGATCATCGCCCGAGCTGACGCGTCCATTGCTCAACTGCTGGCCTACCACTACATCAACGTCGCCAATATTGTGCTGAACATCCAAGCCCCCGCCGACCGGCAGAGATGGCACCGGGCAACGGTCTCAGGCTCCTGGATCTGGGGGGACTCGGTCAACCCCACCGACCCTGACCTCAAACTCATTCCCCACGCTGAGGGCTACCGACTCACCGGCAAGAAGCGCTACTCCACCGGTTCTGCCGTCGGAGATGCGCTGCTGGTCAATGCCACCATTGCCGAAGGGCCGGACGAGGGCAAAGTGCTCTCTTTTGTCCTAGAGAACGGACGTGAAGGGGTGGAGTATGTGGACGACTGGGACTTTCTCGGCCAGCGGCTCTCATCCTCCAACACTGTCCTCTACCACGATGTTCAGGTGGCAGAGCAGGACATTCTCGGCTTTCTGGGCGAGGAGCCTTTCTCCACACTGGTGACTCCTGGCATCCAGCTCGCCTTTGGGAATCTCTACCTAGGGATAGCTGAGGGAGCGCTGGCCAGGGGGCGGGACCTCACCAACCGCCGGCCCAACGCGTGGTTCCTCTCGCAGGCGGAGCAGTACCGCCATGACCCGTTCGTTCAGCGGCTCTACGGGGAGCTGAAGTCCAAAGTCGCAGCGGTGGCCGCCCTGGTGGAGAAAGTCAATCGCAGATTCGACCAAGTGATCGGCCTGGGGTACGAGGTGACGGCGGAGCTGCGCGGAGAGCTCGCCATTGAGATCGCAGAGCTGAAAGTTATCTCCTCGGATGTGGCCACAGACCTGACCCATCGGATCTTCGAGGCGACAGGCACCTCCAGCACAGCCTCGAAGATCGGCTTCGACCTCTACTGGCGCAACATTCGCACCCATTCGCTCCACGATCCCGTCGACTATAAGAAGCTTGAGGTAGGTGCTCATTACCTCAACGGCGAGTTCCAACCCCTCTCCCTCTACACCTGAGAAAGCTAGCACCCTGGAAGGAATATCGTTCATGAGCCACTCCGTCGATGTCTCCCAATCCGGGACCGAGGTCAACACGCCCTACGCAGCAGCTGACACTCGTTACGAACAGTTCGAGTATCGCCGTGTGGGCAGAACCGGCCTTCTGCTTCCCCCGATCTCACTGGGACTGTGGTGGAACTTCGGCGACACCACTCCGTTCGCCGCCCAGCGGGAGATCATCCGGCACGCTTTCGACTCTGGAATCACCCACTTCGACCTGGCGAACAACTACGGCCCGCCCTACGGGGCCGCAGAGGAGAACTTCGGCCGGATATACGCCAAGGACTTCAAACCCTATCGCAACGAGCTGATCATCTCGTCCAAGGCGGGCTGGGACCAGTGGCGAGGTCCGTACGGGAACTTCGGGTCCCGGAAGTACCTGCTAACCAGCCTTGAAGAGTCTCTGCAACGGCTTGGCACCGACTATGTCGACATCTTCTACTCCCACCGCGTGGATCCGGATACCCCTCTTGAGGAGACCATCGGTGCGCTCGACACCGCCGTCCGGCAGGGCAAGGCGCTGTATGTGGGCATCTCGTCTTACTCAGCGGAACGCACCCGCGCGACGGCAGAGATCGCTGACCATCTGGGCACACCGCTGGTCATCCACCAGCCCGCCTATTCACTGCTCAACCGGTGGGTGGAAGACGGACTGCTGGACACTCTGCAGGCGACCGGACTGGGTTCGATTGCTTTCACTCCCTTGGCGCAGGGGCTGCTCACCAACAAATACCTGGAGGATCCCAAAGCTCAACCCGCCGGCAGCCGCTCCACTCTGTTCCAGCACCATCTTGGCGATGACAACATCAACCGCGTGCGCCGGCTCCATGAGATCGCAGAGCACCGAGGCCAGACTCTGGCTCAGCTCGCCATCGCCTGGCTGCTCCGCGAGGGCGGTGTCACCTCCGTGCTGCTCGGTGCCTCGTCCACCACGCAGCTCGACGAGAACCTCGCCGCGGTCAACAACACCAGTTTCACAGAAGCAGAGCTCTCTGACATAGACCAGATCACCCGGGGCGAGTCAGGGATCAACATCTGGTCGGTCTCATCCGACCTTTAAGGAGGCTTGATTGTCCCGCCAACCACTTATCCTGTCCGCTTTCCTGATGAACACCACCAGCCATATCATCGGTGGTGCGTGGCGGCGCCCAGATGCCGAGCAGCATCGGTTCAACGAGCTTCCCCATTGGGTCTCCCTGGTCCAGAAGCTTGAAGCTGCGGGCTTCGACATTGCTTTTTTCGCAGATGTGGTGGGACTCTACGGAGATCACGAGGGCGGTTGGGCCTCACATGTGCGCAAAGGGCTCCAGATTCCCTCCAATGATCCGCTCGTGCTGATCTCGGCGCTCGCGGCTGTGACCGACCGGATCGGCCTGGCCCTCACCTCTTCGGTCATCCAGGCCCACCCTTTCAATTTCGCACGGCAGATTTCTACCCTTGACCATCTCTCCGGAGGCCGGGTCGGCTGGAACGTAGTGACCAACTCCCAGGAGAATGCTCATCGAAACTTCGGTGGAGAAGGACTTGCCAAGCACGATGACCGCTATTCCTGGGCGGAAGAGTACTTGGACGTCTGCTACAAGCTGTGGGAAGGATCATGGGAAGACGATGCACTCGTTCAAGACAAGACCCGGCAGCATGATCGTGGGCAAGGGCTGCACGCTGATCCGGCGAAAGTCGCGAAGATCCATCATCAGGGTGACCGCTACCGAGTCGAGGGCCCACACCTCTCGGCTCCCTCTCCGCAGCGTACTCCATTCCTCTTCCAGGCAGGTTCCTCGCAGAGGGGTCGAGATGTGGCCGCGCAGCATGCAGAGGCCACTTTCTCGATGGCGCCGCGCAGAGACATCGCTGCAGAGCATGCACGCGACGTCAAAGAAAGAACCCGAAAGTTCGGCCGCGGTCCTGAGGATCTGAAGTTCATCCAAGGGCTTTCTTTCGTCATTGGATCAACGGAGGAAGAAGCACAGGCCAAAGCCAAGGAACTCGATGAGTCCATTGACGACCACGCACTGATCGCCCATACTGCAGGAAGTCTTGGGATCGACGTCGGCCACCTGCCCATCGACACTCCTTTGGAGGAGCTGGAGCATACGGAGCAGGCACAGGGGCATCTCTCGGAGATTAAACGCATGGCCCCGAACGGGAAAGTAACGCTGCGAGACCTGGCTCAATTCCGGGCACAGTCCACGCGCGTGACCGGAACGCCGGAGCAGATCGCCGACGCACTGGAGACTTGGCAGGATGCTGGTATTGACGGCATCAATGTCATGAACTCAACGATCCCCGGCTCCTATGACGAATTCATCCAGCACCTGCTCCCCGAACTCCGTGGACGCGGTCTTGCCCGGTCTGCTGATGAGGAGTCTGGGAAGAGGACACTTCGTGGCAGACTCACTGGATCCGATCGACTGCCAGTGACCCACCCAGCGGCTGGCTACTGCAGAGCGTTCACGGACTCCTCCGCTGAAGCGACGGAAATCCCAGCTGAGGAGTTTCTGAAAGCCAAGGGCTTCTGAGCCGATTGTTACGTTCTGTATCGCAGTTATGTTCATTTGGACCTCAACCCGCCTAGAGTGTCCGAGTAACCATCTCGAGCGGCTGAGAGATCTGGATCGTTGACGCCGCAGCAACCATCACCATGTGTGAAAGGTGCTACCGCCAGAACCGATGGGAGTTCCACACACCCCTGTGCTGCACTGTTGATGCGCTGCGGGAACTTCACCATCATCCAGATCCCGGTCGGTCCGGGACTGAGCACTGAATGACTGAGGAGTCCGCCGATGAGCATCACAAACACACAGCGAAAAGCGAGCAGGTCAGCGACTGGGGTCGCGGCCATGACGCTGGCACTGTCAGCCTGCGGTGCAGGCGGCGGGGGAGCAGAAGGAGATGCTTTCGAAGGAGAGCACGAGGGCGAGGAGCTGAATATTCTGCTCAACGCCTCACATGAGGGGGCCGGTGACTGGCTTGCTGAGCAGTTCGAGGAGGAGACCGGCGTCACCGTCAACGTCACCACGGTTCCCTACGACGAGATCGCCTCGCAGCTGACCCTGGACCAGCAGTCCGGGGCCAACGTCTACGACGTCTCAGCGCCTTGGTACGTCTCGCTGGGCGATCTGGCAGCTGACGGAAGCATCCAACCGATCACCGAGTTCGTAGAAGACACCCCCGAGATCGACGTCGACGATTTCATCCCCACGATCTGGGAGCCCTACGCCTATGTTGACGACGAGATCTACGGGCTGCCTTTCGACGGTGATATCCATGCTCTCTTCTACAACACCGAAATCCTCGAGCGCAACGGGTTTGATGAGCCGCCGGCAACTTGGGAGGAGTACGCCCAACAGGTGCAGACCATCACTGAGAACGAAAGCTCTGACGGGATCTACGGTGCAGCAGTGTTCGGCGAGCAGTCCCCGCTGATTCTGGGTGCCAGCTTCGCCAACCGGCTTGCCGGTTACGGCGGCGAGTTCCTCGACGAGAACGGAAATCCAGTGATCAACTCTCCCGAGGCAGTGGCCTCCCTCGAAGCGTTGGAAGAGATCTGGAACTATGCCCTGCCGACCCCTGCAGAAACTGACTTCGGTGCCGGCAACTCAGCCTGGTTCGCAGGCAATGTGGCGTTCATCGAGAACTGGACGGACCTCGGCGTCCGCTCCCAGGACCCTGACTCAGGCTCTGAAGTAGTTGACCAGTGGGGCGTCACCTATCTCCCCCGCGAGAGCGAGGGCGAGGATCCACGCGCCTCACTCGTCGCCGGATTCAGCTGGGTCGTGGCAGGAAACACCGACAACGCCGACCTCGCTCAGCAGTTCATCGCCTGGGCGGCCTCCACTGAGGTCAACTCAGCTCTTCTGACCGCTCTGCCGCCCACGGGTATCGACCCCAACCGTCTCTCGTCCTTGGAGGACCAGACGTACGCTTCGGACTTCCCCGAGTTGCAGGAGGTCAACGAGTCGACTCTGCACGGTGCACTGGCCTGGCCCACTGGTCCTAACGCCACTGAGGCCGCTCAGATCCTCACCGACGAGCTGGCCGCCTACCTTTCCGGTCAGCGGGACTCCGCCCAGGAGACGTTGGACACTGTTCAGTCCGAATGGGAGAGACTCCTTGTCGACTGACACCTTGCAGAGAGCTGAGGCTGCGGTTGCCCCGCCAGAGGCTCCTGAGAAATCTCAGACCTTTCGGCGCCGTCCGCGCATCTCCGAGCGCTTCCATCACAGGCTCTTCATCGCGCCCAGTGTCCTGGTGCTGCTGGTCCTGGCCGCCTATCCTCTGGTGTTCATCGCCTCCGCAGCCCTCACTCAGTCCAGCCTGGGTAACCCCTTTCAGGAGTTCGTCGGCACGGAGAACTTCCAGACAGCGCTGACTTCCTCCGCCGTGCAGAATTCGCTGACATTGGGCACCGGCTATGCTTTCGGCGTCGCTGCCGCCAGCACCGCGCTGGGCACGGCGACAGCGCTGGCTCTGTGGCGGTCGCTGCGTGCCGGTGCTTTCGTACGCACTGTTCTGCTGCTTCCTATGATCGTTCCACCGGTGATCGTCGGTATTCTCTGGAGCTTCATCTTCAGCCCCTCCGGGGGGCTTCTTGACACCTTGATCCGCCGCTTCACTCCAGGCTCTGGCACTTACGCGATACTCTCGGACACGACCTGGGCGATCTTCGGGGTGGCGCTGGCAGACGTTTGGGAGTGGACCCCGCTGGTAGTTCTGCTGGTCTTCACCGCCCTGCTCAGTCAGGACCCCGAAATCACAGAAGCCGCTCAACTCGACGGGGCTAGTGGTTTCCAGCTGTTCAGGCACATCACTTTGCCCATGGTGGCAGGAACGATCGTCGCCGCCTTCCTCATCAGGCTGATTCTGGCTTTCAAAGTCTTCGACCTGGTCTACGTCATGACCTCAGGCGGCCCTGGTTCCTCTACGCAGGTCCCCGCCTACCTGATCTGGCGCTCGGCGCTGCAGAACTTCGATGTCGGCATAGCCGCGACCATCACACTGCTGCTGGCTGTGGTCGTAACAGTGGTGACCATTCCCATCTTCCTGATCACCAAGAGGCTGCGCGATGACTAGTACGATCAACACCACCAACGCTGCCAAGGCGCTGAGCAGCCGACGCTTTCGCAAGGAGATTCCACAGCCCTGTCAGCAGAAACCCTCCCTGTTGGCCAGCGGCTGGGTGCTGCTGAGTCTCGTCGCGGCACTGGTGCCGCTGCTGTACCTCCTGTCGATCTCATTCATGACTCAAGGGCAGATCGCCGCTGGGATTCTGCTCCCCACGGAGCCGGCTTTCAGGAACTGGGCCAACGCATGGCACTCACCCATTCCGCAAGGGGTTCTGAACTCCCTGATTGCGGCCGCCGGTGGCGCGATTCTCACGCTCACCTTCGCGCTTCCCGGGGCTTGGACCATTGCACGGCACCGCACTGGAGGAAAAGCTCTGAGCGGACTCATCCTCAGCCCATGGCTGCTTCCACCGATTGTGGCGATCATCCCGCTGCTCACTCTGCTGCGCATCCTGGGTCTGACGAATACCCTGGAGGGCCTCACGCTTATCTATGCGCTCATCAATGTTCCGGTGGCGATATGGCTCCTCGACGGGTTCATCCGACGTATCCCCATCGAGGTCGAGGAAGCTGGGCGCATTGACGGTGCAAATGAATGGCAGCTGCTGACCCGCGTCGTCGTGCCGATGCTGATCCCTGCGCTCATTGCCGTAGGAGTGATCGTCGCCATCCTGAACTACAACGAGTTCCTCTTCGCGACGTTTCTGACTCAGAGCCAGGACACTCAGACCGTCCCTGTTCTGCTGGCGGGGATGCTCAGTGAACGGGTCCAGGACTTCGGCCGCCTCGCCGCATCGTCCCTGATGGCGGTTATCCCGGTCTTCACCATCGCCGTCCTCCTGCAGCGCTACCTCATTGAGGGTCTGACGACCGGCGCGGTGAAACAATGACGAGTTCCTGAAAGGAAAAACCAACTGATGACTAGTACACATGGAGCACCACCCACCACCTCCTCAGGTAAGCGTGAGATCCTGTTCAACGCTTTCGATATGAACTGCGTAGTGCACCAGTCGCCCGGCCTGTGGCGTCACCCGGAGGATCGGGCGCGGAACTACAACACCATCGGCTACTGGACCCACATCGCCCAGACCTTGGAGAAGGGCCTGTTCGACGGACTGTTCATCGCCGATGTGCTCGGTCCCTACGATGTGTTCGGGGCAAACCCGGAGGCCGCCCTGCGCTCTGGGGCGCAGATCCCGCTGCAGGACCCGTTCCTGTTGGTCTCAGCCATGGCTGCGGTGACCGAGAGTCTCGGCTTCGGCATCACCGCCGGCACCGCCTACGAGCACCCTTATCCGTTCTCTCGGCGGCTGGGCACCCTTGACCATCTCACCGGCGGTCGGGTGGGCTGGAACGTGGTGACCGGCTATCTGCCCTCCGCCGCCCAGAACATGGGCCAGGACGACCAGATGGAGCATGACAAGCGTTACGACCACGCCGATGAGTACATGGATGTGGTCTACAAACTGCTGGAGGGCTCCTGGGAGGACGACGCTGTGGTCGCTGACAAGGAGACCGGCGTCTTCACCGATCCGAGCAAGATCCACCGGATTGAGCACCACGGCGAGTTTTTCAAGACCCCCGGCATCGGCGTGGTCGAACCCTCTCCGCAGCGCATGCCGGTGATCTACCAGGCAGGGGCCTCGACCCGCGGCCGGTCCTTCGCCGGAAAGCATGCTGAGGCTGTGTTCATCAACCCGCCCACCAAGGAGCTGGCCAAAGCCTCGGTACAGAAGATTCGCCAGGCAGTCGCAGACGCCGGCCGGGACCCCTACGACGTCCGCATCTTCGCCATGCAGACCATCGTCACCGGAGAAGACCACGACGTCGCCCAGGCCAAGTACGAAGAGCTGACCAAGTACATCGACCCCGAGGGAGGCCTGGTGCTGATGTCCGGCTGGATGGGCATCGACCTCTCTCAGTTCGACCTCGACCAGCCCATCGGGGATGTCGAGTCCAACGCCATCCAGTCAACCGTCGAAACCTTTCAGAAAGCCTCAGGCCGGGAAGATGAGGCATGGACGGTCCGGCAACTGGCCGAGTGGGTCGGCGTCGGCGGCTTCGGCCCAGTCATCATCGGGGACGGGCCCACCGCCGCCCAGCAGCTGATCGAGTGGCAGGAGGAGACGGACGTGGATGGCTTCAACCTGGCTTACCACATCACCCCGGGCACTTTTGAGGACATTGTTGAGTACGTGGTGCCCGAGCTGCAGAAGCTGGGCCGCTACAAGACCGAGTATGCCCCGGGCACGCTGCGCAACAAGCTGTTCGGCCGCGGCGACCACCTGCCGGAGAACCATCACGCCGCTCAGTTCCAGCTGCGCCGCCGGAGGGATTAGTCAGGAAGATCAGATGAAGTAATGCGGGACTCGGGCGGCTATCCTTGAGAGGTTATGTCCGCAGAGTCCCCCATCCTGACCGCCGCACAGGCGCTCGCCGAGCATCTGGAGGCTATTGAGCAGCCGGTGCGCACCGAGGCACCGCTGAGTGACTCGCAGCTGCTGGCCCGCGCTCTGGCGGCCCGCGGGATCAGGCCCAGGCGGATCGCTCAGGGCAGATGGGTCTTCGAGTTCAGGGGCAATGTGATCGGCGGGTTCGCCAATCGGGTCACTACACTGGTCAGCGCGCATTCTAGGCGAGTGCTGCGCGATCCCGCTCAGCTGACCGCTCACCTGGATCTGATGGAAGTCCCGCATGGGATCCAGTACGACGGGGCCGCCGACCAGTTCCAGCCACCGCTGCCCATCGAGGTCGAACTCGCCCAGGACAAGGGCGAGGACTCAGTGTTACTGCAGGCCTACTGCGTGGGCAAGACCGCAGTCAGCGTGATCACCGCAGTGCCGGATGCGCAGAGCGGCAAGAGCCTCACCGTAGACCTCACCGAACGCGTGGTCGAGGAGATCCGCCAACTGGCAGTGGATGGGCTGCGGGCGGTGCCAGGACTGCTGGCCGGTGCGGTGAACCTGCGGGTGGGCTCATTGGACGGTGCTGCCGGCGGGGTGGTCATCAGCGTGAATGAGACCGCAAGCATCGTCCCGCACCACTACCCGAGCCTGGGGGAGGGCCGGCCGGTGGCCGATGCGCTGGCCGAGCATATCCTCTTCACCGCGGCGCTATAGGGCTATTCTGACTACCGATGCCTGAGACCTATTTTCCTGCTCCCGGAGGTGCCCGGCGCGGCCCGGGACCTCAGCCGCCGGCCCCGCCACCGCCGCCCCCTGCACCCCGGGGTGCATCACGGCCAGCAGTGGAACTGGGGAAGGATCCTTCGGTCACGGCCCGATTCGTCGTTGAGCATGTGGAGCCCAAGTACGATCAGCTGCGCCGGTGGAGCTCTACGCTGCCTCACGATGAGCTGCTGCAGCGGGCAGCTCGGCGCAAGCGGATGACCATCAAGAAGATCACCGAGTCCAATCAGCTGTTCTTCCTCTCCGGTGTGCTGGTGGGTGGGACCGACGGGGTGATCACCTCCCTGGTCAGCCATCAGGCCCGGCGGGTCTACCGGTCCAAGGCGATGACCAAGCGGTACCTCAGCTCCGCAGAGGTTCCTACGCCTAAGGGCAAGGCCATCAACCCCACCGACTTCTCCCGCGCGGTGAAGTATATGAAGGCCCTGGGCAAGCAGGTGGCAGTCAAGCCCTCCGCCGGCCGGGCCGCCAAGGGCATCACCGTGAATGTGACCCGTGAGAGCCAGCTGCGGGCCGCTTGGCAGGCAGCGATGGCTGCCCGGTCGGCCACCTCGGAGTCCCGGTACCTGATCGTCATCGAGGAGTACACCCCAGGCCTGGATGTGCGCTGCTATGTGGTGGGCGGACAGGTGGTGGGTGCGGTGGCCCGGCTGCCGCTCTATGTGGTGGGTGACGGCATCACCAGTGTGGGCAAACTGGCTGACGACGAGATCGCCAGGCGCAAGCCCAATGAATACCTCAAGCCTAGGCAGCCTGAGGTGACCGACTCCTTCCTGGCACCGATGGAGCTGACTCGTGACTCGGTGCTGTCGGCAGGTAAGCTGCAGTTCCTGACCCCGATTGCAGACACTACCCGCGGCGGCGGAGTCGCGGTGGATGTGCTGGACCTGGTCAGCGATGAGCTCAAAGAACTTGCCGTAGACGGCTTATGGGCCATCCCCGGACTGGGTGCGGCCGCAGTGGACCTGTTGGTCCCCGACCTGAGCACTGCTGAGGATGCGGTGGTGCTGGAGGTCAACCCCTACGCTAACATCATGCAGTTCCACTACCCCAGCTACGGGGAGCCTCGGAAGGTCAACGACGCCATTATGGAAGAGATTCTCGAGCGAGCTTCCCGGTGATCCACCCGTCCACCAGAGATTTCTGATCTGCGGAAAATCGATAGGCTGAGACCTATGCCTTCGCGCTCCTCTGGTCGACTGATGCTGGTGGTCACCGTGCTGCTGGTTGCTGCCAATCTTCGCCCGGCCATCACTGTGGTGGGTCCCTTGCTGGAACGCCTCGGCAGCCAGACCGGGCTCAGCCCTCTGGCTTTAGGAGCCCTAGGCTCAGTGCCGATCGTGGCCTTCGGGATGGTCTCCCCGTTCGTGCACCTGCTGGGCCGCAGGCTCGGGTTGGAACGGGCCATCTTCGTCTCATTGCTGGTGCTGACGGCCGGCACTCTGCTGCGCTCTGCCGGGGGTGAGGCTGCCCTCTACGCAGGCACTGCGCTTCTAGCGGCTGCGATCGGTGTGGGCAACGTGCTGGTGCCCGCAGTGGTCAAACGGGACTTTCCGGACCGGGTGCCGCTGATGACCGGCCTCTACACGGCTTCCCTGGTGGCTGCAGCCGCGGTGTTCTCCGGTGGTGCTGTGCCGCTGGCTGACTGGTTTGGCTGGGAGGGCGCACTCGCCTTGCCGGCAGCCTTCGCCCTGCTGGCTGCTGTCGGCTGGGCGATCCGGAAAGCACCGGAGCCTGCACCACAGACCGCCCCGGTGCTGCTGCCCGGTGGCGGCTTGCCAGCCACCATATGGCGCCAGCCCCTGGCCTGGCAGGTCACCCTGTTCTTCGGCCTTCAGTCGACCCTGTTCTACACTCTATTGACCTGGTTCCCCGCCATCCAGACCTCATACGGAATCACAGAGTCCGCCGCAGGGCTATGGCTGGGCATCTTCCAGGCCATTGGGGTGGCCGCCAGCCTGATCACCGGGCGCATCATGCAGTCCACCACTGACCAGCGCGGAATCTCTGCAGTGGTAATGGGGTTCATGGCGGTGGCCCTGCTGGGCATCATGCTGGCACCTGGCCTGATGCCGGTCTGGGCACTGTGCGCCGGGGTTTCCACCGGCTGCTCCTTGCTCTTGGCGCTGACCTTCATCTCGCTGCGGGCTGGTAGCCCCCGCCAGGTGGGCAGACTCTCCGGCATGGCCCAAGGACTGGGGTACCTGTTGGCTGCCTTCGGACCGATGCTGGCCGGAGCGCTCTACCAGGCCGCCGGCACCTGGACCCCAGTGCTCTGGGCGGCGCTGGTGCTGGCTGTATTGCAAGGAGTCACAGGCCACCTCGCAGGTCGCAATCTGCAGTTGGACTAAGGCTTGGCTCCGCCCTCATTGGCCCAGTCGGTGCCCTTGCGTTCGGTGGACTGGCCCGGATCGGAGATCACATCCCCGTTGTAGGTGGTCTTAGTCTGCGGTGACTTGAACTCCTCGGCCTTCTCCTGAACGATGTCCTCAGCCTCGTCCACTACGTCGGAGACCTTCTCCTCGGCCTCGTCAGCCTTCTCAGCGGCCTTCTTCAGCAGGTCTGAGGCAGCCGTAGCAGCCTTCTTGGTGCTCTCAGCCATATCATGAGAGACCTTGGTCGCGGTGTCAGAGGTCTTGGCCACAAAATCCTGGACGTCCTCGCGCTCCCAGGTCTCCTGGGCCTTGGTCTTGACCGACTCGATGCCCCGGTCGAACTTCTCCTTGCCGGTCTTGGTGCCGATCACGTAACCGATCGCCACACCGGCGCCTAGTGAAAGCAGTCCCATGGTGTTCTCCCTTTGTCTCTTCGTCTGCTGGATGATTCAAAACTAACGGGGAGTGCTACCCGATGTCACGGGGGCAATGCCCCTATTGGGCCCTGAACCGGCCCTGATTGTGGCTCAGGGTACGCCCATCCAGCATTGCAGAGACCGGATTACGCGCGCGTTGCGAGCCGCGGGTCCAGCTGATCCAGTGCCCCCGGCACTGGCTGTGCGGGGTCCGAACCCAGCTCCACCATCCGGTTCTGAGCGTCCACGTGTACCACTCGCGGTTCGTAGAGAGTCAGCTCGGCGTCGTCGAGCTGCACATAGGACATGATGATCACCAGGTCCCCGGGGTGCACCAGGTGCGCAGCCGCACCATTGATACCGACGACGCCGGATCCCTCCTCACCGGCGATGGCATAGGTGGAAAGCCGGGTGCCGTTGGTGATGTCCACGACGTCGACCCTTTCACCCTCCAGGATGTCGGCGGCGCGCAGCAGCTGTGCATCTACGGTGATGGAGCCCACGTAGTGCAGATCGGCGTGGGTGACGGTGGCGCGGTGGATCTTGCCGCCCAGCATGGTCCTCAGCATCGTTGCTCACTTTCGATGGTCTTCAAGCTTAAGTATCCAGCGTACGCGGCCGCAGGACTATTCCCGTCCCTCATCCTCGCGCTGGGGCTTCTCCACCAACGCGATGTAGCCGCGGTGGCCCAGCTCCACCAGGCCGCAGCCCATCAGTGAGGCCACAAAGGTGGCGGCCAGCAGTTCAGCGCTGGGCAGTGCAAACAGGTGGTACTGCTGGGAGATGGGCACCAGCAGCACCGCGGTCAGCAGCAGGTACATGGCCACGACCAGGGAGATCCGCATCAGTGTCAGTGGGCGCAGCGCGGTGTTGAGCACCCAGAGACCCACCAGAGTCAAGCAGATGAAGCTGGCGGTCTGGATCTCCGCAGCAGGATCCTCGAACCGGCGGCCGAACCAGGAGACCACCACCATGGCCAGTACAATCGCCACCGAGGGCGGTAGGGCGAAGAGCGCCGACCGCCTCAGGAAGCCGCGCCGGTACCGCTGCACATTAGGCATCACCGCCAGCACGAAGGCCGGCAAGCCCAGCATGACAAAGTCCGCAGTGGAGAACTGGCGCGGCAGGAAGGGGAAGGGCCAGAACGCCAGGGCGAAGAACAGGCCCAACAGCACCGCGTAAGCGGTCTTGGCCAGGAACAGGTTGGCCAGCCGCTCAGTGTTGGCGATGACTTTTCGGCCCTCATCCAGCACTGCGGGCAGCCGGGAGAACCTGCCGTCCAGCAGCACCATCCGGCTCACCGCCTTGGTGGCTGGGGCCCCGGAACCCATAGCAATCCCCAGATCAGCCTTCTTCACGGCCAGCGCATCATTGATGCCGTCACCGGTCATGGCCACCACATGACCATTGGCCTGCAGAGCTTCTACCAGAGCGGCCTTCTGCTGGGGAGTCACCCGGCCGAATACCTGATGAGTGGCTACTGCCGAGCGCAACACCTGGGGATCATCCGGCAATGTGGAGGCGTCCACCCCGTCCCCGTCGAACTCCATGCCGACCTCACGGGCCACCGCGGCCACTGTCTTGGGGTTATCCCCGGAAATTACTTTGAGGCTGACCTCCTGCTCCCGGAAATAGTCTAGGGTGGTGGCCGCGTCCCGGCGCACATTCTCTTTGAAGGTCACCATCGCCACCGGCCGCAGTCCTTCGGGCAGCTGCTCACCGCGCTGCAGCGGCAGGGTGCTGGTCTCATCCAGCGGACCGGCCAATGGAGCGTGGGCCAGCAGCAGGGTGCGCAGCCCTTGAGCAGCGATCCCGTCGGTGTGGCGCAACAATTGGGCCACGTCCACCTCGGCAGAGGCCTGTCCCTCGGTGAGGATCTCCGCGGCGCCCAGTATCCAGTGCCCAGCCAGCTCACCGGCGTCGGCCTCAAAGGTCACCGCTGACCAGCGGCGCATCGAGGAGAACCGCACCTCGTAGACCGGCCGGTGCCGGGGCAGCGCGGTGAACGGGACAGTCAGGGCAGCGGCTGTGGGATTGGCGTCCACGCCGTGACCGAAGTGAGCCAGCACCTGCTGCCAGGGCTCGGTGCCCTCCATCGCAGTGGAGCCGGGGTCCCGCACCCACCCTGTCGGCACCCCGGCCGCGTCCAGGGCGGTGGACCCGTGGAACACGATGGTCCCATCGGTCAGGGTGCCGGTCTTATCCAGGCATACCACATCCACCCGGGCCAGGATCTCCACCGCCGGCTGCTCCTGGATGAGCACCTGGTCCTTGGCCAGCTTCACCGCGGCCACCGCGAATGAGATGGTGGTCATCAGCGCCAGGCCCTGCGGGATCATGGCGGTCACCGAGGCCACTGCGGTCACTAGGGCCTCCCGCCAGGCGCCAGTCTCCCAGGCGATGGCCCAACCACCGTGGGCACGCATCTGACCGTTGAACACCACGGCGGAGATCGGGATCAGCACCAGGGAGAGCCAGAACGCGATCCGTTCCAGGGCGCGGCGGATCTCGGAGTTGATCTTCAGGTACTTCTTGGCCTCGGTGGTGAGCTTGACCGCATGGGCCTTCTCGCCGACCGCGGTGACCACGAATCGTCCGGAGCCGGCCAGTACAGCGGTGCCGGAGAGAATCGCATCTCCGCGCCGTTTGGATACCGGCACTGACTCTCCGGTGAGCATGGATTCATCAATATCCATGTCTTGGGAGGAGAGTACGACGCCGTCCGCGGGCACCTGGTCACCGCGGCGCAGTTCCAGCACATCATCGAGCACCACCTGTTCACGGTGGATCTGAATGATCATGCCATCGCGCAGCACCCGGATGTGGTCCTGGTGGAGCAGAGCGATCGCGTCCAGCTTCCGTTTCGCCCCGTATTCCTGGATCAGTCCGATGATCACATTGCCCACTGCGGCGATGGCGAAGAGCAGGTCCAGCCAGCGGCCCAGCACAATGATGATCAGTGCGCAGATCCCGATGAGCAGGTTGAAGGTGGTCATCAGGTGGGTGCGCAGGATCTCCAGTACCGAGCGAGAGGTGGTGTGCGGCTGCACATTGGCCAGCTGCAGATTGACCCGTTCGGCCACCTGGACCGAGTTCAGTCCTTTGGACTCCAGGACTCTGGGGTCGGGTGCGGACCTCAGCTCCGCGGGATCGCGGTCTTCGGTCTTCGCTTTAGCCACAACAGCCAAGTCTAAAAGGTTCCGCTGGTAGGCGCTGCCGTTGTGAGCATGTGCGAGGGTGCGTGCTGGGCAAGTCTGGCGGAGTGGAGCACATGCCGGAGGCATGTGTGACCGAGCCAGGCGCAGAACCAGTGCGTATCAGCGTGCAGCGCAGCAGGCATGGCCTATTGGCGGGATCTCTAAGGCGTTAACCTGCCTCAGTGCCGCGGACCGAGACCACCAGGTCCTCACCGCTGGCGCCCACCTGAATCTCCAGGTCGAAGGGGTGCTGCTCAGTCTCTTGAAGCTCCTCACCGGTGTGGTGATGCAGGGCCCCAAAGAGCCTCCCAGTATTGCTCGGGAGTGGCTTCGGGCGTGTATATCAATTGTATTGACCTGCTTCACGGCGGCAACGACGGCCGTTGCGGCCAGCACCAGTTCGATGATCCACCCGATGGTGGCCATGTTCCCTCCCCGACGACTTGGCCTGTTCGGGGAGGGGATCACGATCCTGAAGAGCCTCGGAACGGTCGGTGGCGGAAAAGTTTGGCACCTGACGCCGAGGTCGCGGAGGATTGTCGCTTATCAGGACTAAAGTAGTCGTTCTTACGTCAACAGCAAGGCCACAATTACCATCCCGGGGATTCCGAGGATCGTCGTCATCAGTACAGTATCCCTGGCGACAGTCTCCCCGGTCTGATAGCGAACAGCCATGACCAGAGCGTTCTGCGCACTCGGCAAGGATGCTAGAACCACTGCCGCCAGAAGGAGGCTGCCTTCCAGCTGGAAGAGCTGAGCGGCATAGATATAGGCTAGTAACGGATGAATCAGGAGTTTAAAAGGGACAGCTAGCAGTACGTCTTTGCGTCTGCCCGAATGCTTATCCAAGGGGCTGATCCCCACCAGAGAGATTCCGAAGGCTAGTAGCATAAGCGGTATCGCTGCCCCTGCCACCAATTCGAAAGATTCCTGCACGGGTCCCGGCATCCTCCATTCCTGCCATGAAAAGAGGAGTCCTACCAATGACCCGATGATGATGGGGTTGGTCAAGGACTGGGCTGCTGTTTTCAGGAATTTTGGGCGAATCTGAGCGTTGGGGCGGTTTCGGGCGATTGTCCAGTCCATGGTGCAAACGGCTAGGGGGATGAAGACCGCTAGCTGGAACATGACCACGGGAGCCGCCAACGCAGCATCGCCGAGCACATACGCCGCGATTGGGAATCCGAGATTTGCTGAGTTGACCAGAGAAGCGCTGGATCCCCCGATCACCAGTTCCCCCAATGTCCGCTCTCGCACCAGCATTTTGGATAGTAGGAGAAAACCGCACAGAGTGGAAAACGCGCTGAGAGCGGCGATAAGGAACTGCGTGCCGATGACGTCTTGAAACGATGTTCGCGAGATAGTGACAAACAAAAGACATGGTGAAGCGATGAAAAATGCCGCACGGCTCAGGACTGAGGTCGCATGCTCGCCTAGGACATTAACTTTCCCCACGATATAACCGACACCGATAATCAGCCAGATTACGCTGAAACCCGAGAGAACAGCGCTCACTGAGAGCTCCGAGATACTTGAGTAGACGGAAAAATTATACTTTTTGTCCAAAAATATATCGCGTATCTAATATCTTTATTTTTCGACAATGTTTCTTTCTCAAATTCAAGAGTAGTCATGTGTAGCCGGTGTTCCGGACTCCTTTCTTGGAAGTGCACTCGGTGAATTGTAACAGCCATGTTTCGTAGAGTGGCACAGCGTTCCAAATTGAGTGCTATGGTGGCATACACCGGTCATTTTGATGAACCAGCTATCAAACGGAGCGTAATTCACGTGAAAATCGAGTACACCCCACCTACGCGATCCGAAGGCGTAATCCCTCTAGAATTTATTCTCGCCACCCCAGCGAAAGTCGTTTGCTCAGCACTGTTCCTCTCGGGACGAGACCTGGAGGAGGTACGGAAAACCAGCTTCATCCATGCTCTAGTGGTTCACCACATGCACGAGGTGCTGCCAGATTTGATTGATATCACAGTGGACAAAGAAGCTCACACTGTGATGATGAGCCTCACGCCCAGTGAGGACAACGTTGATCACATTATCGACGGGTACCGGGAGTTCTATCGGGAGTTTTCGGAATTCGATGCTGACTGGAGCGCTGAGAGAGAGCGGCTGGTCGCTCTCGGGACGGTGTCCCGCACCGCCAAACTGATCAGTGAAGACCTAGGAAGCGCAATACTCCCTCTTGATGGTCGGCCCCTGGGATACGAACCAGTGTCTGTCAAGACAGCCCTGCCAGCAGCGGATACAGAGGCTTGGCCTAACGGTGACGTAGTGAATTGGAATGCTATTCCAGCAGGGGTCCAAGCAAGGTTTGCTGAAGCCGTAGATGCTGGATTCGCAGATCCTGATGCGCATACTGCCGCAGTGGTCGTCGTGCATAAAGGTGAGCTCGTCGCAGAGCGGTACCGCCCCGGCATTGCCTCAGATACGCAGTTGGAAAGCTGGTCGATGGGCAAAAGTATCACCGCTGCTCTTATAGGTGTTCTCATACAAGAGAGGCGTCTGAGTCTCAACGAACCGGCACCGGTGCCGGAGTGGCACGCGCAAGACGGAGACCCCCGTGCGGAGATTACTCTCAGGGACCTGCTCCAGATGAGTAGCGGTCTGAAGTTTCAAGGGCAGCAGAGTCCTCGGCAGAACTGGGTAATGGGAGTACCCGATCATCTCTATGTTTATGCAGACGTGGTCAACTCCTTCTCCTATGCCGTAAGCCATGGGCTGGAGTTCCCTCCGGGGACCAGCGGGCGCTATCTCAACTGTGATCCTTTGACTCTCGGTTACATTGTGAAGCGCACTGTGGAGAGTCTCGGTGAAGAATATCTCTCCTGGCCGCAGAGAGCCCTTTTTGACCGTATCGGAGTTAGGAGACAAGTCCTGGAACCCGATTGGTATGGCAACTACCTACTGACCGGGTTTGATTACGGCACCGCGAGGAACTGGGCACGTTTTGGTCTTCTCCACCTCCAGAACGGTGTATGGGGCGGAGAGCAGGTTCTGCCGGAGTGGTGGTCAGATTTTGTGAGCAGCCATGGCCCTGGATGGGATGAGCCGCGTTACGGTGGGCAGTTCTGGCTTAACGGTACAGGAGAGTTCGCACTGCCAAAGAGTACCTACATGGCCGCAGGCTTCGGCGAGCAACGGACTTTCGTGGTTCCTTCCCATGATCTGGTGATTGTCCGCATGGGTCACCGGGCTGATACCCCGGCCACCCGTGAGTCGACGAACCGAATGCTGGGCAAGATCCTTGAGGCCGCTGAAAAAGCTTAGGCAACGATTCACGATATTCAGATCTAACAGGCTCTTCTTACGGAGTCCTAGGCCATAAGCTCTGTGCGGAGTTAAGGGGTTGGCTGCAATAGCTCGAATGTATCAGGTGTTCAGCCCACTCAGCCACAGGGTCAAAGGTAATTATTAGCCAATCATTTGACACAATCTGTTCATTAAACTAGTGTTTAAATTTAATGGAATACTGTTCTAACTTAGCAAATACAGTTTTAATAAAATTAGAGAAATATTCACGTAATAAATTAGGGGGCAAGATGGTTTCTCAAGTTGAAGCCCGCACCGAACAACTGGATGCACTTGGCGTCTACGGTGGAGTGTCCGCATCATCTGACCCACGTGCTAGTGCCGTGGGGGCACAGTTGCTTGCCAGCGGCGGAAACGCGGTAGACGCAGCGATCGGTGTCGCCTTCGCCCTAGCCGTCCACGAGCCTGCCATGTCTCACCTAGGCGGACAGGGCAACATGGTGGTCCACATGGTAGAGAGCAACCAGACTCGAGCTATCGACTTCTATGCCTGCGCTCCGGGATCGGCCAAGCAAGACATGTACGAGTGGATCCCAAGCCCCACACAGGGCGGTTACCGGTTCCACACCCGTGATGACCGCAATACTGTCGGACCTTCCTCCGTTGCCATCCCCGGCAATGTCGCAGGATGGATTCGCGCTCATCGCCTTTGGGGGAAACTGCGGCTTAGCGAAGTGGTTGCTCCTGCGGTGCACGCCGCTGAAACAGGATCACGGGCCACTAAGCGCACTGCCAACTTTATCCGGGAGCAGCAGGAGAAGCTGGCCCGATTTGAGGCCTCGGCACAGACATTCCTGAAGGCCGATGGCTCTCCCAAGGTTGAAGGCGAGGTGATCCACCAGCCGTTCCTTGCGCAGACGATCGAGGCAATCGGTCGTGAGGGCGAAGAGTACTTCTACCGTGGTCCGGTCGCGAGAAAGATCCTGGCAGGGGTAGGCGCGGAGAATGGATGGCTCAGTAAAGATGATCTGGCCAAGTATCCAGATAAACTCTTGATTGAGCGGGAGCCAGACTGGGGCACATTTCGAGGACACAGGATCGCTGGGGCTACAGCCGCTTCCAGCGCGCTCCTCTTCAACCTGCTGGCAGTGCTCGACGGTCAAGAGCTTGATGAAACCGTAGACGATGAGGTGGCACAGCACCACTTCATCATTGAGGCCATGAAACTCGCCTTCGCTGAACGTGCTACCCATATCGGCGATACGGATTTCGTCAATGTTCCTCTCGAAGGCCTTTCCTCTCAAGAATATGGGTGGGACCGACGCGCCCTAGTCGATGCTGAGAAAGCGCAGTTCCCCGGACCAGGAAATCCCTGGAACTACCAGCATGCCGTCCCGGATTCCAGGAAGCTCACCGGTGTCCTTCCCGAAGAGCCGGCTCCGATCCAGGGGACCACCCACCACTCTCACGTGGACCAGTGGGGTAACTTCGTCTCCATCTCACAGAGCCTCGGAGATGCCTTCGGCTCTTGCGTGGTGGTTCCGGAAACCGGAGTGATTCTCAACAATGCCATGAAGCTGTTCGACCCGCGCCCTGATGCCGGACTGGCGGGCATTGCGCCTTATAAGCGCCCAATGGCGCCCTGGCCGAGCTTGGTCTTCGATGACAAAGGCCCGGTGATGGCATTGGGAAGTCCCTCAGGAACCAGAATCCCCAATGCGATCGCCCAAGTTCTGATCAACGTGTTCGTTCACGGCATGACGCTCCATAAGGCTGTGGTCCGACCCCGGCTGCACTGGTCCGGAGACGAGCTTGAAGTGGAACGTGACCTGGCGGCCAGGATTGGCGCCGGACTTTCAGCCTTGGGACATGAGGTCAAAGAGCGCGGCGCGAAATCCCCGTGGTTCGGAGCCGTGCAAGCTGTGCGGCGGGACCCGCAGACCGGGCGCTGCGAAGGCGTTGCCGACCCGCGTCGTAGCGGAGCCGCTGTGGGCGTACAATTCGCGCTCCATCACTGAATATCGCTCGAAAAAGTAAACACACAATGAGGGAGAGGACAATGAAACGAAAAGTGACTACCCTGTCGGTAGCAGCTCTATTCATAGCAGGCTGTGCCCCTGATCCTGACGCATTGGACGGCAATGGTGCGAATGGGGAGGAGGGTGGCTCCGGCGGTACTCTCCGGATTGGTCAGGAATACGACCTGGGTACACTCGACCCGGCCGTCCTTTCCGCAGTGGGTGACCGGCAGATGACGGCGAATATATTCGAAGGATTGCTCCGTTTCGAGTACGGCACTCTGGAGATCGAACCCGCACTGGCTACTGCCTGGGAATCGAATGAAGAAGGCACGGAGTGGACCTTCCAGCTACGGGAAGGTGTTCAGTTCCACGATGGCTATGGGGAAATGAGCGCTGATGACGTCGTATTCTCCTTCGAGCGCGTACTGGATGAAGCCACCGGGTCCCCCAACCGATCACTGTTGACCACCATTTCAGAGATCCGTGCCGAGGACGATTACACCGTCGTCTTCGAGATGAGCGAACCGGATCCGAGTTTTGAGTATAAGCTCACCGACTGGTACACCAGCATCGTGAGCCGTGAGGCGGTTGAAGAGCTTGGTGACGACTTTCAGCACAACCCCATCGGCACCGGTCGCTACCAGTTCGAAAACTGGACTCAGGGCCAGGAGACCGTGACGGTAGCTTTCGAAGACCACTGGGAGGGTGAGCCCAACCTGGACGAAGTGATTTACCGCGCGATTCCGGACGCCACCACCCGGCACAACTCCTTCATGGCCGGCGAGATTGATGTTAACCAGGTTACGGACCCAGAAATCTATGCTCAGATTGAGGACGTCGAAGGTGTTTCGATAGAACAGGTCCCAGGACTGATCACCCGGTTCATGGGAGTTAAAGCGGATGAGCCTCCCTTTGACGATGAGCGAGTCCGCGAGGCTATTAGCTACGCCATCAACCGCCCGGCCATGATGGACGGTATCTTCAGCGGCATCTCCACCCCGGCAGAGGGAATCCTCTCTCCCGATGTGGACCACGCGCTCACCGGCATTCTTGACTACGAATACGACCCGGATCGTGCGCTTGAGTTACTGGAGGAGGCCGGTTACGACGACGGAGTGGACGTCACCCTCACCATCGGTGACGTCGATCGGTTCACGCGACCTGCCACAGTGATTCAGCAGAACCTAGCCGAAGTCGGTATCAATATGGAGATTGTCACTGTGGAGAGCCAGACCATGCTGGACCAGCTCCGTTCGGATGATGGCCTGCAGATGTACCTGCTAAGCCGCGGCCAGGACCCCGCACCGGATCGTGTACTCGGCACCTGGTTCCACAGCGACGGAATCCCCAGCAACAACTGGGCACGTATCGACGATGAAGAAGTAGACGCGTGGCTGGACGAGGCGATGTCCACAATGGACATGGACCGGCGCGACGAGCTATTCGGCAATGTCCAGGAGTACGTGGCTGAAGGTCACTATCTCTACTTCATCGATCATGAGGACTTCATCTTCGCTGTTCAGGATCGGGTGGGCGGATTTCAGTCCGACCCCCAGCGCTCGCTCCGGCTCGACGATGTGACGATCCAGGACTGAGAACCAAGGGACACCGATGCTGAAACTCATCGCCAGTCGGATCCTGGCTGCGGTGCCGACTCTCTTCGGAGTCTTGGTAGCAACATTCCTGATTGTCCACCTCATCCCCGGGGACCCCATCTCCGCGATCCTCGGGGATGAGGCCACCGAAGAGCAGATCCAAACGACCCGAGAAGCACTAGGCCTCAACGATCCGCTCTATGTACAATTTGCGAACTATCTCACCCAAGTCCTGCAGGGTGACCTCGGTACGTCAATATCAGGCCGTCAACCTGTGGCAGACCAGATCATGGCGCGCCTTCCCGCCACCATCAGCCTGGCGATAGCAGGGGTGATCGCTTCGGTCATCATCGGTATCCCGCTTGGCATGCTGGCCGCCACCCGCAGGGGTGGTAAAACGGACTTCAGCGCCCTCCTCTTCACCACGGTCGGCGAAGCTGCTCCAGCCTTTTGGACAGGCATCCTGCTCTCCACCGTATTCGCCATCACACTGGGATGGCTGCCCGCTACCGGTGCTGGTACTCCCGGAGATACCTGGTCAGTCATACGATCTTTGATCCTCCCGGCTACTGCGCTCGGACTTGCTGGAATGGCGTTAATCGCTCGTATCACCCGCTCGAGCATGCTCGAGGTTCTCAACGAGGACTATGTCCGCACAGCGCGGGCAAAAGGAGTGCGTGAGTGGGTCGTTATCACGCGGCACGCCCTGCGCAACGCCGCCATCCCGGTGGTGACCGTCATCGGCCTCAACTTTGGGGTCCTCCTGGGAGGGACTGTAGTGATGGAGACAGTCTTCGCCCGCCCAGGAATCGGCAGCCTGCTGGTGAACGCAATCTTCGCCCGTGACTACCCGGTGGTCCAGGGCGTCACTTTGGTTATCGCGGTTTCCTTCGTATTGGTGAACCTCGTGACAGACATCGTCTACCGCTTCCTGGACCCGCGGCTGAGGGACGAGGTGACTAGCAAAGCATGAATAAGAGAGTCCTAAAAAGCAGACCCTTGGTGCTGGGCGGGTTCATCGTGATTTCCGTCGTTATGGTAGCGGTCTTCGCTCCACTTATCGCTCCCATGGACCCGAATTCACAGAGTCTTGAAAACCGACTAAGCGGATGGGGGACCCCCGGCTATATCTTGGGTACCGACCAGTATGGCCGGGACCTCCTCAGCCGACTGATCCACGGCGCACGAATCTCCCTCCTGGCCGGTGTCATCGCTGTCGCTGTCGGCGCTGTCGCAGGATTGGTGCTTGGGCTGCTTTCCGGCTACTTCGGTGGATGGGTAGACCTAGTCATAGGACGGATCTTCGACGTGTTGTTGGCGTTTCCTACTATCCTTCTAGCGCTTGCCATCGTCGCAGCTCTGGGCCCCTCCATGACAAACCTCATCATCGCCATCGGAGTTGCTACCACGCCGCACTTCGGCCGTGTAATTCGCGGAGCGATCCTCGCAGTGCGCAGCCGAGACTACATAGTTGCAGCTGAAGCATTTGGCGCTTCGGACTTCTACACCATGTGGCGCCACGTCCTGCCCAATGTTCTCCCGCCGGTAATCGTGACGACAAGTTTGGGTATTGGCTCTGCCATCCAGACGGAGGCCACACTGAGCTTCCTCGGCTTGGGAGTTTCTCCGCCCACTCCCACTTGGGGAAACATCATCAACGATGGACAAGCCTACCTCGGCATCGCCCCCGGCATCTCCTTATTCGCGGGTGCCGCGATTGTCGTCGCTGTCGTCGGCTTCAGTCTGTTCGGAGACGGCCTACGAGATCTTCTCGATCCCAGGGTGCGCAAATGAACCACATCATGACAGAAAGTGCAGAAGTGACCACACAGAGCAAAGGCGGCTACGTTCTCGAAGTCGATCGCCTTGTGACAGAGTTCGACACTCCCGACGGCACCCTCCGGGCAGTCAACGACGTGAGCTTCGGTGTCAGGCCAGGAGAGACCGTATGTATCGTCGGTGAATCTGGTTCCGGAAAAAGCACCACCATGCTTTCAGCCCTAGGCCTTATCAAGAAGGACGGAGGACGTATAGCAGGCGGGGAAGTCCGTTTCAATGGAGAGAACCTGCTGCGGATGTCCAAAGAACGGCTTCGCCGTATCCGGGGTCGGGAGATCGGAATGATCTTCCAGGACCCTATGAGTTCGCTGAACCCGGTCTTCACTGTGGGCGACCAGCTGGTGGAGGCAGTCCGCCTCCACCAGAAGGTAAACCGTGCCCAGGCACGAAAACGCGCCATCGGCGTCTTATCATTGGTCGGTGTTCCCAACCCCGAGGTTCGTTTTGACCAGTACCCACACCAATACTCGGGAGGCATGCGCCAACGTGCCATGATTGCCATGGCTATCATCAACGATCCCGCTGTACTGGTCGCTGATGAACCCACCACTGCTCTGGACGTCACGATCCAGGCCCAAGTGTTGAGAGTCCTAGCCAAGGCGCAGAAAGAGACAGGGTCCGCCACCATCCTCATCACCCACGACCTCGGTGTGGTCGCAGAAACTGCTGACCGGGTATTAGTCATGTATGGCGGACGAATCATCGAACAAGGAGACGTGGAGACAGTCTTCAAATCTCCTAAGCACCCCTACACCGTGGGTTTGCTGAACAGTCAGCCCCGCATAGACGAGAACGCGGAGCGACTCAAGCCCATCCCGGGTGAGCCCCCAAACTTGGCGGCTCTGCCTTCGGGCTGTGTCTTCTCAGAGCGCTGCGGACTTCGACAGGGACGTGAGGCCTGCACCTCGGAAGAGCCTTCTCTGCAGGAGACTGGCGAATCCGCCAGCCACAGTGCTGCCTGCCACTTCTGGCCCGAAGTTCGGCCGCCCGTGCATGAGCAGGAGACGATCAGCGTGCGCCCTAAGAGCGTAGGGGAAAATGCTCCTGCAGAGACGGTGCTCGAAGTCACAGAGCTGAAAAAGCACTTCAAGACCTCCGGTGGACTCTTCAAGCGCGGGGATAAACCGGTGAGAGCGGTGGACGGAGTTTCCTTCGACCTGCGGTCTGGTGAAACCCTGGGCCTGGTCGGCGAATCTGGATCTGGAAAGACTACAGTCGGGAAAGCTGCCCTGGGCCTGGTCGGAAATGTGGACGGCACTATCGTCTTCCTCGGCAAAGACATCGCCAGATATGGACGATCGCACCTGCGCCCGATCCGCAAAGACCTCCAGATGGTCTTCCAAGACCCCTACGGTTCCCTCGACCCGCGGATGAACGTTCGTAAGATCATCACCGAACCGATGTGGATCCACGGGATCGCTCCAGGTGAGAACGGCGTCGAACATTTGCTGGAGCGAGTAGGCCTTCGGGCTTCCATCGCCGAACGGTACCCTCACCAGCTCTCAGGAGGACAGAGACAGCGTGTCGGCATAGCACGTGCGCTGGGCCTCCGCCCTCGGGTTATGGTTCTCGACGAGCCCGTGTCCGCCCTCGACGTCTCAGTGCAGGCGCAAGTGATTAACCTTCTCAAGGAGATTCAGGCCGAGGACAATATCGCCTATCTGTTCGTCGCCCATGACCTCGCGGTGGTGCACAACATGTCTGACCGCGTTGCCATCATGTACCTAGGGAAAATCATGGAGATCGGCGATCGAGCCGAGGTGTATAAGAACCCCACGCACCCCTACACCCAAGCCCTGCTCTCAGCCGTACCCATTCCTGATCCGGGGGCCAGAGACGGTGAAGGCCGCATTGTGCTCAAGGGCGACATCCCTAATCCCTCCAGCCCGCCTTCAGGCTGCGTCTTCCGCACCCGCTGCTGGAAGGCCACTGAGAAATGTGCCATAGAAGTTCCTGCATTGGAAGATAGGCTCGGTATCGGTCACCCCAGCGCCTGCCATTACCCAGACGTTCCCCAGAAGAATCACAGTGTCACGGCGCGGGTATGACCCTTGCCCGTGCTGATGGGCTGTGAGAAAGCTGAATCTTGCCGGCTTTGGCGCATTGGAGCTGTTTTCACACCGTGATATCGGAGACACTAATCCTGAGAGAAGTGCAGGTTCGCAACCAGCGGCCCTTTAGACAAGGAGATCCATAAGTGAGTGGCAGCAACGGAGTGAACAGTGTCAATACCGCCCTGCGCGTTCTTGAAGGGGTCGCCAAGCAGGAAGCGGTAGGTGTCACCGAACTTTCCAAACAGTTGGGCATCCCCAAGAGTTCAGTCCAACGTATGCTCTACACCCTCCAGGAGGCCGGGTGGGTGCGCGAAACCGGGGAAGATGTCACACGCTGGACCCTAACCAGCCTTATGCTACGCCTGACAGGAGACCGGCAAAGGGGCTTGCGTCGCGCGGTGCTGCCGGTGATGGAGGCCCTACGGGATAAGACCCAGGAGACTATTCATCTCGCCATTGAGGAGTTTGAGACGGCAGTCATCATCGAACGGCTGGTTAGCCCGCAGCCAGTCCGCGCGAACGTGGATCTCGGGCAAGGCGCACCCCTGCTCGCCTCTGCCAACGGCAAGGCGATCATCAGTACCTGGAGGGACGACGACGTACGAACATTAATCGCCAAAGGGTTGAAGAACTATACGAGCGCCACAATCTCCAATGAGCGTGACCTGTGGAAGCAGATTGACTTCATCCGGGAGAAGGGTTACGCCACCCAAAGTGAAGAATGGCGGGAAGGTGTCGCCGCCGTCTCTGTCCCCCTGATCAATGGCAACCGCGCTGAGGGTGCCATCAGTATCTCCACCCCGGCATACCGGATGACCCAGGAGCGCCAGGAAGAATATGGCGAACTATTGATGGCGGCCATCAGCGCTCTGGAGTTCACAGCACCATCGTCAAGTAGCGAGTGACCAACCGCACTGCCGCGGCCCTCGTCTCCCAGCCCTCGGGCTCAGGAATCTCACTTACTACGTCATCCGGTCACTTTTGGAAGTTGGAGGATTCAAATAAGCCCTACACGCCATAACTAATACGAAGAGCCATCGCATCTCCGCGTTGTTTGGTCACCGCGGCGTAGTTCCAGCACATCATCGAGCACCACCTGTTCACGGTGGATCTGGATGATCATGCCATCGCGCAGCACCCGGATGTGGTCTTGGTGGAGCAGGGCGATCGCGTCCAGCTTCCGTTTCGCCCCGTATTCCTGGATCAGTCCGATGATCACATTGCCCACTGCGGCGATGGCGAAGAGCAGGTCCAGCCAGCGGCCCAGCACAATGATGATCAGTGCGCAGATCCCGATGAGCAGGTTGAAGGTGGTCATCAGGTGGGTGGACTCCAGGACTCTGGGGTCGGGTGCGGACCTCAGCTCCGCGGGATCGCGGTCTTCGGTCTTTGTTTTAGCCACAACAGCCAAGTCTAAGGCGTTAACCTGCCTCAGTGCCGCGGACCGAGACCACCAGGTCCTCACCGCTGGCGCCCACCTGAATCTCCAGGTAGAAGGGGTGCTGCTCAGTCTCTTGAAGCTCCTCACCGGTGTGGTGATGCAGGGCCTGGTAGCTGATCTCTGCTACCGGTTCCTCGAAGCTGACATGCCAGCCCTCAGCGTCGAAGGTCAGCTCAAAGTCCTCCGGATCGGGAAAGCTCCACTCGATGGTGTCAGCATCCACCTGGTTGGTGGTGGAGTGCCCAACAGGGCAGCCGGAGGGCATCAGCACCTGCTGGTTGCAGCTCTCAAAGTACTCTGCAAGCTCCTGGTGCAGCAGGGCCACCGCCTCCTCCGAGGCCTCAAGCTCCATGAACACCTGCTCGACAGGGGCACTGGGGTCCTCAGCAGCGACCACCACATGGTCAGCTGAGCCCACCAGCCACTGAGAGTCGATACTGATCTCCGCAACGGTGGGCACCAGGGCGGAGAGCCGGGCAGTCTCCTCCAGAAGGTTCACCGGTTCGCCGTTGATCTGGATCTGCCCGATGGCGCCCTCAGGGGCCCCGGGAACCTCTACTTGGAACCAGGTAACCGCCTGCGGGGCCAACTCCCAGGTGTCGAAGAACCCCCAGGTGGTGCCGGTGTGAGTCAGCGGCAGCTCAGTGGTGAAATCCTCCTCCAGGGCAGTGAAGCTCAGTGCGGCGTCGTCCTCGCCTGCGGCGAGCTGTGCATCAGAGATGCGCTCGGCGGAGTAGGCCAGCGGGCCGGGGGTCAGCAGCAGATTGTCCACCTCATTGTCCCGGGCGAAGCTGGGCACCGAGCTGAGCTGGCCCAGCGCCTCGGAGCTGGCCCCGGAGGAGAGGGCCTCCCAGTACCGCTCTGCGGTGACCTCTGGGGAGTAGAGGCGCTCATTGACTTGCCAGATCGCCACTACTGCAGCCACTGCGGCCAGGATCAGGCCCAGGCCCCAAGCCAGGGTGGGTAGCAGGTAGCCCTTGGAATCCTCTTCAGGCTGCTGCTCCGGTTGCTCTACCGGTGCCAAGAAGTTTGGCACCGGGGAATAGGCGGGGGAGTACCCGTCAGCTGGACGGGAGTGTCGGGATGTGTAGGAGTCATCGCTGCTCACCCGTACTAGCGTAGACCTGTGTGGGGGAATGGTGCTGCTCGCAACGCTGCCTTATAGGTGAAACGACGGTGTAACCTGCTTGAAATTTTAGCCTCTTACAGTAATGCGTACTAACTGTATACAAGCAGTATATCTACGGGATAGGCTATATGTGCCGCTTATCACTCGCTTATTGCGAGGGTGTTTCAGAGAGGAGGGCCAAGAATGTCACCTGGTGCTGCAGTGCTTAGCCACGAGGACCTGAGAGGTGTAAGTCACTCCTCTTTCGCTCAGCTCCTTCCGGACGACACCACGAGTTTCACAGTCCGCTCTCCCATTGACGGGCAGGTTGTGGGCACTCTCCGGGAGACCGGAACTGAGGAGGCAGTCAGTATCGCCGACCAGGCAGGCTCTGCTTTCGGCCAATGGCGCACCCTTCCTGCACGCCAGCGAGCCGAGTATTTGCTGGCATGGGCAGGCCGAATCATCAGTTGCACAGAGCTGATGGCTGCACTGATCACACTTGAATCAGGAAAGACGGCCGCTGAAGCGCGGGCTGAAATCCGATATGCGGCTGATTTCGCACGTCTCAGTGCCGAGGAGATCAGCCGAGAGGCAGGCATCATCCTCCCTGCACCCAGCGATACAGTCTCGCGGGAGGTCGGCTGGCAGGCTCTCGGTCCGATTCTGAGCATCACGCCCTGGAACTTCCCGGCAGCATTGGTTCTGCGCTCCTCTGCGCCTGCGCTGGCCGCCGGATGCACAGTGGTGCTAAAACCTGCCGAGCAAACCCCACTGACAGCCTCGCTTCTGCAACAGCTGTGGGAAGAGACCGGTGCGCCCACTGGAACATTCACCGTTATTCCGACCACGTATCCCGGAACAGTGGTGGCTGCTGCGATGAACTCCGGGATATTTCGAAAACTAACGTTCACCGGCAGTCAAGCTACCGGTACTGCGTTGTACATGCAGGCGGCTCAGCATCTGATGAGAGTCTCCATGGAACTTGGTGGCAATGCCCCGTTCATTATCTTTGAAGATGCAGACCTCGATCAGGCAGTGCAAGAGCTTCTTCGTTGTAAATTCCGGATCAACGGGCAGAACTGCACTGCCGTCAACCGGGTGTACGTCCACCACACTGTTACGGCTGAACTGGAAGAAAAGCTCCGCGCGGCGTATGAGAGTCTCCGCCTTGGTGACCCCCGCCACCCTGAGGTGAATGTAGGCCCAGTGATCAATACTGCTGCCGCAGAGAAAATCCGTGGCCTGGTCCAGGACGCTCAGGCCCAAGGAGCCCAGCTGCTCTGCGGGGGAAGCGTCGATGGCCGGTACGTAGAGCCCAGCCTACTGCGGGGAGTTGAGGACAGCATGCGGCTCTTCCAGGAAGAGATATTCGGCCCAGTGCTCGGGTTGAGTGTGTTTGAGACCGAGGAGGAGGTTCTACATAGGGCCAACCGAGTCGATGTCGGCCTGGCCGGCTATCTGTGCACCTCAGATGCAGCTCGCGCACATCGGGTCGCAGAGCATCTGGAGTGCGGAATCGTCGGCGTGAACAACGGAGCCCCAACAGGGGATGCCTCGATCCCCTTCGGCGGGACAAAGAAGTCAGGGATAGGCCGCTCTGGGGGGAGGTGGGGTGTACTCGAATACATGGAAACTCAATTCCGCCACTTTGAGCGCTGAATGCACAGAAGCTGTACTCGCAGCTAAACCGAACCCACATCTCTATGTAGTACACACGACAGTTCGTCCTTCGCACCGTTCACACAAAGGAACAACAATGACACTTTTTCATTATGCACATCGAATCACGGCACTTGCTCTTCTCGGTCTGCTGTCTCTGAGCAGTTGCGGCGAGGACGCCGGGGAGAATGCCAATGGTGACTCTGATGCTGATCTGGATAGTCCTATCGACCTCAGCATGGCCACTCTGGACCAAGGATCCGGGTGGTACAACTACGGGGTCAGCATCGGCCAGGCCCTCGAAAGCGATCTGCCCAGCGGCTCCGGAGTGGAGGTACTGCCCTACGCCGGCTCCATCGGCAACCCGGAGCTGGTGACCACTGGGGAGGCTGACTTTGCCACAACGTTCAGCGCTGTGGCAGCCTGGGCCTATGTCGGGGAGGAGGGAACCCCCTTTGAAGAGGAGCCTTTCGAAGATCTCAGGATCCTCGTAGGTGGCATTGACCAGTACTACTTTGGGCCGATCGCTCCAGCGAATGCTCCTTTCGACTCCATCGAGGAGATCGCTGAGGACCAGATGGCCCTTGATCTGGTCAGCCAGCCCCGCGGTTCGCTCGGTGATGTCGGAACCAACCTCATCCTCCAAGCGCACGGAGCAAGTGTGAGCGATATCGAGTCCTGGGGTGGCAGCTTTGAGCCCACCAGCACAGATGTGGCCTCCAACGCCATCCGGGACAACAACGCCGACCTGTGGATCCAAGCGATCAATGACGGGCATCCGAATATCACGGAGCTGGCCCAGACCAGCGACATTAAGTTCCTGGAGATCAGTGAGTCCGCCATCGAATATCTCAACGATTTCGGTCTCGAAGGTGCCGTCCTCCCAGCCGAAAGCTTTGTCGGCCAGGATGAAGACGTGCAGCTGGTTGGATTCACCACCGCGATCGTCGCCGGTGCAGACCTTGATGATGACATTGCCTATGCCATCACTCAGAGCATCATCGAAAACGCTGAGCAGCTCAAAGAGGCCAACGCCAGCATGGCGACATTCGATCCAGAGCTTGCGTTCACCGACGAGATGACCGCAGGCGTACCGCTCCACCCCGGTGCAGAGCAGTATTACCGTGACGCCGGTCTGATGGAGTGAGGCAGGACGGCAGAAACCAGGAGAGTTTTAGGTCGCTATGACAACAGGTGCACAGGCGATTGTGAAGACGCTGGCTGAGGCCGGGGTCCGACGGGTCTACGGCGTTCCGGGAGAACATTGCCTAGACCTGGTCGATGAGATACACCGCCGAGCTGAGATGGAATTCGTGGCCACCCGCCACGAGGGGGCTGCTGCCTATATGGCGGAGGCTGAAGGCAAGCTCACCGGAGCCCCGGGTGTCTGCATCGGCACTGCTGCGGTGGGAGCGGCCAACCTCTCCATCGGAGTACACACTGCTCGTCAGGACTCCACCCCACTGATCGCTCTTGTGGGCCAGGTTTCGACACGATGGCGCTACCGGGAGGCATGGCAAGAAGCGGACTTGACCGCAATGTTCCAGCCTCTAGCCAAGGCGTCTCTCGAGATTCCCCGAGCAAACCGGGCGGCCGAACTCACCGGACGGGCAGTGCAGATAGCTCTATCGGATCGACCAGGACCGGTGGTCTTGACCATCCCAGAAGATGTGCAGTCCGAACCTTCTGAGAACAGTTCTGTTCTCGTGCCCAAAGTGCCGAGCTCGGCCTTGGGCACGAGAGCAGTGCAGGAGATTAATCAGTTGCTTGATTACGCAGCACACCCGGTCATCATCGTCGGCGGCGGGACCAAGAACTACGCTGCCTCCGCAGAGCTCTCGTACATAGCGGGCCGAACTGGTGCCAAAGTGGTGGCCGGGTTCCGTCGGCACGATTCGTACCCCAATGACGATCCGCACTTTGCCGGTACCGTCTCGCTCAAAACGCAGCCGGCTGTTCAACAGGCAATGCACAACGCCGATGTGGTCTTGGTCCTGGGCACTCGCCTCTCCGAGCTGACCACCCTGCGATATAGATTCCCCTCCAGCAAGCAGACAGTCATTCATATCGACCCCTCTCCTGAAGTGCTCAGCCGGTCCACCGCGACAACCAACTACGCTTACGTCGCAGACCCAGTGCAAGCAATTGAAGATCTCGCAGCGGCCAGGGATTTTGTCCTGAACACCACTTCCGGGGATGATCAGAGCTCGGCTGCAGCGGAGGACGAAGGCTCTCCCGTCGGTGCTGCACCGCTTGAGACTGTTGCCTGGCACCTCAACCAACTCCTCGACGACGACGCTGTGATCACCTCAGACGCTGGTGACTTCTACCTTCCCTTTGCCCGGGGAATCTGCTACACCGGGGCGCGACGGTACCTTGGGCCCACCTCAGGGGCTATGGGTTATGCGCTTCCGGCAGCCATTGCCGTGGCGAAAAGCAGACCCGGACGAGAAGTTGTCGCGCTTGCCGGTGATGGTGGGCTCATGATGACCATCCAGGAGTTGGAGACCGCAGTCAGATTAGAGGTCCAACTCACTGTGGTGGTAGTCAATAACTCCTCGTATGGCAGCATCCGTCGTCATCAGAATGTGGACTATAGGGGCAGGCTCTGCGGAGTGGAGTTCGGTGAAGTGTCGTTCGCCGCGATGGCTGAGGCCATGGGCGCTCACGGAGTAACCGTCACTGTCGAAGACTTCCATGGCGCATATACACATGCCCGTCAGCGGGAGACGCCCACTCTCCTCGAGCTCAACTTCTCGCCCGATGCCCTGACAAGGTGATTATGACTCTCATCTCACAGTTCCGCCGCTTCCTGACCGTCGCTGCGATCATCGCCATCGGATGGTCAGGATTCCATCTATATGCGGCAGCTTACGGAACCCCGCACTCCATGGTCTTCCGCCCTCTGCACGTTGCCCTGGGCACAGCCCTCGTCTTTGCAGGATCCCCCGTGCTGAGACGGTGGCGGAAACGCGGAGACCATCAGGAAAGCTCGGATCCCTCCCCGGACCGGGAGGCCGACGAGGAAGAGAAGAGTCTTGAACCGCGCTGGGTGACGGGGATGGATCTGGTACTGGTGGCGGCCTCGCTCGGCATCGGAGCCTATTACCTGATGCACTCCCAGCGCATTGCTGAGCGGGTGACCTTTATTGATGACGTCCTGGCCACTGACATCATGGTCGGCCTGCTGCTGATCATCCTGGTGTTAGAGGCATGCCGGCGGGTGGTGGGAGTCAGCCTTTCCATCGTTGCCCTGGTCTTTCTCGGATACCAGATGTGGGGAGACCAGCTAAGCGGTGCCCTCAGGCACCCAGGACTTAACTTGGAGAGATTCATCGACCTGCAGTTTCTCTCCCCACAGGGAATGTTCGGTACCCCAGTAGGGGTCTCTGCAGACTATGTCTTCTATTTTATTCTCTTTGCCGCGTTCCTCGAAGTTTCAGGCGGCGGCCGACTTTTTATCGATATCGCACTGTCGCTGACCGGAAAAGCCAAAGGCGGGCCAGCGAAAGCTTCCATCATCGGTTCAGCGCTGATGGGCTCTATCAACGGTTCAGCGGTGGCCAATGTGGTCGGAACAGGTGTGTTCACCATTCCGCTGATGAAGCGGATGGGGTTCAAAGCACGGTTCGCTGCCGGTGTGGAAGCAATGGCGTCTACCGGAGGTCAGCTGTTGCCCCCGATTATGGGGGCTGGTGCTTTCATCATGGCGCAGATGCTGGGTATGCCGTATTACGAGGTGGTCATCGCCGCTCTCATTCCGGCCCTGCTCTACTTCGCCGCAGGGTTCTTCATGGTCGACAAGCAGGCGAGGAGAGACGACCTGCAGCCGCTGCCCAAGGACGAGCGAACCCCGCTGAAAGAGATTCTCACTCGACTGCATCTGCTGATCCCTTTGGGCTATCTGGTCTACATGATCCTCTCGGGACGCTCCCTGATGGCCTCAGCGTTCGAGGCCATCATCGTCGCTGTCGTCGTCGGTTTTCTCCGGCGGCAGACCTGGTTCACCCCGGTCACTATTCTCACCGCCTTGGAAAGCGGTGCCCGACGAGCCGTCGCCGTCGCGCTTCCCTGCGCGTTGGCAGGCATCGTGGTGGGGGTGATCGTCCAGACCAACCTTGGGCGGCGCTTCACCGACCTGGTGCTGAGCGTCTCCGGTGGCAACCTGGTGGTGGGACTCGTCGTCGTGATGGTGGCCACCATCATCCTCGGCATGGGCATGCCGACCACCTCTGCCTACATCATGGCAGCGGTTCTGATGGCACCCCCGCTGATTGAGCTCGGGGTTCCTGGCATCGCTGCGCACCTCTTCATCTTCTATTTTGCCTGCCTGAGCATGATCACACCACCAGTGGCTTTGGCGGCCTTTGCGGCAGCTGGTATCGCTGGAAGTCCCATTGCCCGGACCGGGATTACCGCATTCGTGATCAGTTTGGCGGCCTATCTGGTGCCCTATGCTTTTGTCTTCTCCCCAGCGCTACTGATGCAGGGCGGGGTTGAGCAGACCGTTTGGTACACCGCCACAGCGTTGCTCGGAGTCTACGCCCTGTCAGCTGCCGTTGTCGGCTATGAATCCGGCCGACTGACTTGGCCCTCCCGGCTCTTCCTGCTGCTGGGGGCAGTCGCACTGATCTTCCCAGGCTACACAGTCAGCGGCATCGCCGCTCTGGCAGTAGCTGGGCTTGTCATCGTTAGGGCGATCCGCAATAGACAACGCCGCACCGAGCAGACCGAGGTGCACGACCACGCTGATACCGCTACATCGTCGATATGACACAACGAGTAAGGAGAATCTCCATGACATCTACTAGCGCCGACTCCCGGGTGCTGATTGCTGGGGCAGGCCCGGTGGGAATGACGGCGGCACTGATCCTGGCTCGGGAGGGGGTGCCGGTCACCGTGCTGGAGGCGGGAAGCGCATTCAGCACCGAGTCCCGTGCCTCCACGTTCCACCCGCCAACCCTGGAGATGCTCGAAGAGCTCGATGTGCTGGATGAACTGATGAAGATTGGTCTCTACGTCCCAACGTTCCAGTACCGTGACCGTGAACGGGGCCTCATCGCAGAACTGGACCTCTCCCTGCTTTCCGGAGACACAAAATACCCTTTCCGGATCCAGTGTGAGCAGAGCAAGCTCACCCAGATCATCTACGAGAAGCTCAAGGATGTTCCTCACGTCGAGGTGCTCTTCGACTCCCGGGTGACTGTCGTGGAGCAGGACGACCACAGTGTCACGGCCGTTCTGGAAAACGGCAAACGCTACATCGGCGAATACCTCATCGGAACCGATGGGGCACGCAGCGCAGTGCGGAAGTCAGTAGGGGCAGAATTCGAAGGGGTGACCTACCCGGAGCGGTACCTGGTCATCTCGACCCACGAGGACATCACGTCGTGGATACCGGATATCTCTTTTGTCAACTACATATCTGACCCTCAGGAATGGCTGGTGCTGCTGCGGACCCCGGAGCACTGGCGGGCGATGTTCCCGGTTCGGGAGGGTGTCAGCGATGAAGAAGCCCAGTCCATGGAGAACGTGCAGCATAAGATGCAGACGATAGGCGATAAGCAAGGGGCATGGCCGATTCTGCATACGACGATCTACCGTGTGCATCAGCGGGTGGCGAATTCCTACCGGTTCGGCCGGGTCTTCCTGGCCGGGGACGCTGCCCATATCAATAATCCGTTGGGCGGTCTCGGCATGAACAGTGGCATCCATGATGTCTACCATCTGGCTCCGCTCATCGCTGGCCGGATCTCAGGGAGCCACGACGATGCGGATCTCGACTCCTATGATCTTTACCGACGACAGGTCAGTGAGGAGTACGTGGCAGTGGAAACAGACAAGAATTGGCGCAGACTTCGCGAGACGAACGAGGAGGAACGTTTGAAGCAGCAGCAGGAGCTCAGGGAGATCGTGGCCGATCCGGCCAGACATCTTGACTATGTCAGAGGAACCTGCATGCTTTCCGAGGTGGCGAACGCACGGTCATGAGTTCACGCAGCACCACATACACATGGTTGAAGAAGTACATCGCCACACTTCCGCGCGGAGAGGGGGTCTTCCTCACAGAGGCGGAAGTTGCTGAACGGGCAGGGACCTCCAGAACACCGGTGCGCGAAGCCTTTATGCGGCTTGAGTCGGAGGGGCTGCTGGAGCTGATTCCGCGACGTGGTGCCTATGTTCCGCCACTGTCCACCTCTGAGATCACCATGGTCATGGAGGCCCGTTCTATGGTGGAGGGCTGGAGTATTCGCCAGGTCATCTCCCAGCCGACTGACGGTTTGGTCGATGAACTCTATGAGCTCATCGAACAGCAGGAACAGGCGGTGAACGACCCCGTTGCATTCATCGACTTCGACCGGGCTTTTCACACCCATCTGATTTGGGCTGCCGGCAACACGGCGATCGCCCGTTTCTACGAAGGGCTGCGGGACCGCCAACTCAGGATGGGGATCTACGCGGTGAGCGCGAACGAAGAGCGGTCGCGGGTGGTGGTGGAAGAACACCGAGCCATTGTGCGCGGTATCGAGCAGACCGACCCTGAAGCGGCCGGCCAGCACATGTCACTGCACCTGAACACCACGCTCCGGGCCATGCTCAAAGCACCGGTCCCTAAGCCTCTGGACATCAGGGACGCTGCCGGAAGAAGGGAAGATGAGTTATGAAGATCGCTCTGCTGCAAATAGCCAGCCCCCGGACAGAAAGCCCCGATGCGCGCCGTAACAGGGTGCTGGACCAGCTGCACGCGGCCCCGCAGGCAGACCTCTATATGCTTCCCGAGTTGTGGCCAGGAGGGTTCTTCGCCTTTGACGCATATGCAGATTTGGCTGAGACCGACCAGGGTCCCACCCTCACTGCGCTCAAACGAGTCGCTACAGAACTGAACGCTTTCATCCATGGCGGAAGCTATGTAGAGACTGCTGGTACCAGTCTGCGGAACACTGCGGTGCTAATTAGCCCCATAGGTGAGGTGATCAGCAGGTACAGCAAGATCCACGGATTCGGCCACCAGTCGGAGGAGCGGGAACGGATGGCTGCTGGGGACACGCTTGATATCGCGGAGACCCCTTACGGGCGAGCCTCCTCGACCACGTGCTACGACCTGCGTTTCCCCGGCCTGTGGTCTCGGCTGGCCGACGGGGGAGCGGATTTGATCTTTGTACCGGCTGCTTGGCCGGCTATACGGCGTGACCATTGGCGGCTGCTGACCTCTGCCCGGGCTGTGGAGAACCAGGCTTTCGTCATCGCATGCAACGCAGCAGGAGAGCAGGCAGGCGTACAGCTAGCCGGAACCAGCAGAGTCGTCAGCCCCTGGGGGGAGCTGTTGGCTGAGGCAGGATCAGAGGAAGAAACACTGCTTGTGGAGATAGACCCCGCAGAGGTGAATAGGATCCGGGAAGAGTTCCCTGTCCTGCGAGACCGTTTAGACAATTACGAGACTGTACGACTGACAGGAACCCCGAGACTATGACGACGCCTTTCCGCCTCGAAGACCTGTTCCCTGGTCATCAGAAGCCCACCACGCTCATTGCCGGGTATACCGGAGCAGATCAACAGAAAGTTCGAGAGCATATTGACGAGCTTTCCTCGCTGGGCGTGGATCCGCCGAAGAACATCCCCGAGTTCTATCCGCTCAGCCCTGCTTCGCTCACCCAGGACAGTCGCATCTCTACCGGGCCCCGCACCTCCGGCGAGGCAGAACCGGTGCTGATCAGAGCCCAAGGACGAAACTTGCTAACCCTGGGATCGGATCACACCGACCGTGAGATTGAGGCACGATCCGTGCAGGAGTCTAAGGCTGTATGCCCTAAGCCGCTTGCCCATCATGCAGTGGAGTTCGACGCCGCCCTAGAGCAGCAGCATTGGAAAGACCTGAAGCTGATCTGTTCAGTCGACGGCGTGCCCTACCAGGACGGCACCGCAGCCCTGTTGCCGATCTTTGAGACGCTCCGCATCTACGAAGAGCGTTTCGGTGCGACGGACGGAGATCTGGTGCTCTTCGGAGGAACTGTTCCCCTGCTCACTGGAACATTCGTTTACGGCCAGCATTGGGAGTTCAGCCTGGAGTTCGCAGGTCAGAGACTGAGCTTAGCCTATGACGTGGCCATAGAACCCGCATTAAAGGAACTATAAGGAGTTTGAATTATGGCTAAACCTGAGATTGAATTCACCCCCAGTGCGCAAACGCCCTGGACCGTATGTGAGGGATTAGTCCCTGAACTGACCGAGCGTGTCCTCACCAGAGACGAAGAAACCGGGGTCGTGACCCGGATTCTGCATTTCGCCCCCGGAACGGACACCTCCCCGAACGGTGTTCAGAAGCATGACTTCTGGGAAGAGGTCTACATCCTCACTGGGTCCATCCGAGATCTCAGGTTGAACGAGACGTTCTGCGCCGGAGACTTCGCGGTGCGACCTCCCGGGATGGAGCACGGGCCCTGGGTCTCCGAGGAGGGCTGCACAACCTACGAGGTGCGCTACGTCAGCAGATAAGGGGAGAGTCGCCCTCGCCTACGCCACTACAGCGTTGGGGATTTCTGGGGTCTCGCTGATCGCTCCAGTACTGCCGGAGCTGGCGGCTGATTTCAGCGTTGAGATCAACCGGATGGCCCTCTTCCAAGCTGCCGTGATGCTTCCCGGCATTGTGACGGCAGTGCTGATGACCAAGCTGTTGAGCACATTCGGGCTCCGTCTGATTCTCGCCGGGGCGCTGGCTATCTATGGTGGGGCGGGGACGGCTGTGCTGGTGGTCGCCTCCTATGAGGCCGCATTGGTGCTCAGAGTCCTCCAGGGTGTGGGGAGCGGCGGTCTGGTCGCCATAGCGTTCGTGCTGCTGCGTCAATTGCCGAAGGCGCGGCGAGGGCGAGCCATCAGCGTCAACGCGTCCATCATGAGCTTCATGATGCTGCTTCAGCCGTTGCTCGGCTCGGCCTTGGGTGCAATATCGCCCCGTACGCCTTTCCTCTTCTACGCACTGTCCCTTGTACTGGCAGCGGCGACACTGATCATCATCCGCTCCGGAAACGACCTGCGCCCCCAACGAACGATCAAAGGGAGGTTCTCTAAGGGGCTCGCCCTCATCATGGCGATGAGCCTCACCCTCAACGTTCTCTTTTTCGGCTGGCTCCTCTACCTGACTCCGATCGTTCTGGAGCTCTTCGGGTGGGGACTTGGAGTGCGGGGAGTTGTCCTGGCATCCCAGTCTGGGTTGGCCACTGTGGTCACCATCGCCACTTCACGACTTCTGCTGAGAAAACGCTACTTTTTGCTGCTGACTGCTGGATGGAGTGCTTTCGGGATCAGTATGGGAGTGCTCGCGCTTACCCCTACATCACTAAGTGCTGTCATTCTGTTGTCTTTCGCCGGTACTTTCTACGGTGTGGTGAATCCAGTTCTGGTAACACTTGCCGCTCAAGGGAGAGCCGTGTCAGACCTTGGATGGTGGCAGAGCTCTAACAGAGCGGGACAGGTGCTGGGCCCGCTCGTCGGGGCAGGTGCCTGGGGATTGATGCCTCTGATAGGTGTCCTGCTTCTAGGAGCGGGGATCGCAGCGATTGGGAGCTTACTTTCTTGGAGGTATCGGCAAGTCCCCCCACCTCAATCTGCTTGAGTGTCAGCCGATGACCGTCCGGTGAAAGTTCTCGTGGCTGCGGCTGGCAGTGGGGCCGCGCTGTCCCTGATAGCGAGACTGATGGGCCTGGCTGCCGTAGCCGGTTGAGGCGGGGGAGGAGAGTCGGAAGAAGCACAGCTGCCCGATTTTGGAGCCCGGCCATAGCTTGATCGGCAGGGTGGCCATATTCGAGAGCTCTAAGGTGACCTGTCCGGTGAAGCCCGGGTCGATGAACCCGGCGGTGGAGTGGGTCAGCAGTCCCAGCCGGCCCAAGGACGATTTGCCCTCCAGGCGGGCGGCCACATCATCAGGCAGGGTGACGGTCTCATAGGTGGCGCCGAGCACAAATTCACCGGGGTGCAGCACGAAGGGCTCCTCCGGATCCACCTCCACCAGCCGGGTGAGGTCAGGCTGCTCGGCGGCGGGGTCGATATGGGCGTACTTATGGTTGTCGAAGAGCCGGAACATCCGTTCCAGACGCACATCCACACTGGAAGGCTGGATCATCTGCGCATCCAGCGGATTCAGTTGGATGCGCCCGGCCTCAAGCTCAGCACGGATGTCATTATCGGAAAGCAGCACGGACCTAAATTACCGCATGTGCAGCACGTAGTGTGTGCTCCCAGCAGCTGGGGTCAGGAGTATTGTTGTGCGCGGCAACGATCAGATCGGTCACAAACGAGGAGAGTCCATGGCAGCGGTCCTGTCCGGTTTCACCGTGGTCTGGCTGATCATCGCGGTGGGATTCGTGCTCGGCCGCCTGCGGGTGCTGGGACCCGAGGCCCGGGTGGTGCTCTCCCGGGTGGCCTTCTTCGTGGCCTCGCCCTGCCTGCTTTTCCTGACCATCTCCGGCTCACCCATCCGTGAGGTGCTGGGCCCCCAGTTCGCCATTGCCGCGATGAGCGCCTTCACCATGCTGGGACTGTTCATGGTGGTGGGCAGGTTCCTGCTGCCCGGCCGCTCTGGGGCCGATCTGGTGATCGGCGGAATGAGCGCCTCCCTGGTCAACGCCGCCAACCTCGGATTCCCGATCGCCGCCTATGTGCTCGGTGATATCAGCCTGGCCGCACCCATCGTGATGTTCCAGCTGGCGCTCTACGCCCCCATCTACATAGCGCTGCTGGACCAGTTGGCCACTGGGAAAGGCACCACGACGCGGGTGCGACCCCGTGCTCGCACGGAGGTTCTCCGCCGGATCGCCCAGACGCTGGGAAACCCGATGATTGTGGGTTGCTTGTTGGGTCTGCTGTTCTCCTGGCAGAACTGGCGGCTGCCGGAGCAGATCCATGAGTCGGTGCAACTGCTGGCCGGGGCCTCGATCCCGCTGATGCTGCTGACCTTCGGGCTCTCACTGGTGGGCTCCCACCCCCTGGACAAGGCGAGCGGGCGGCGGCGTGATGTGCTGATCGCCTCCGGCATCAAACTGGTGCTCCACCCGGGGTTGGCCTATCTGATCGCCGCCTTCATCTTCGGCCTCGACGGGCTGATGTTGCTGGCCGCAGTGGTGATGGCCTCACTGCCAACTGCTCAGAACGTGCTGGTGGCCGCGGTGCGCTACGGCACCGGGGAGGCCATCGCCAGGGATACTGTGCTGGTGACCACCATTCTCGGCATCCCCTCAATGGTGGCTGTCGCCCTGGTGCTGGCTTAGAGCTCACTGGGCACTGATCTTCGTGATGACGGTCGGCCGGGATCGCTGGCCGGTGCTCAACCAATGTGCTGACCTGGAGTGAGGACCCTCAGGGCTTCTCCGGCTCGGTCTGGCAGCAAGCTGTGACTGCTATGGGCCGCAGCGGGCTAGTGATCTGGATGAGCTAACCCGGGTACTGGAACACGGTCCGTTCGGCAATCCGCTGGCCATCTGAACAGCGCCCAGAAAGCAGAACCTGTGCACTCAGGTCAGCTGGTGGTCCGGGAGTTTGGCGTAGCCATTGGGGGCTTTGACCTTGCTGAAGAGTGCCAGGCCGATAGCCAGAATGGTCACCACCGCCACAATGATCGCCTTATCGGCGTTCTCCACATCGGGGTCACCCAGGGCGATCAGCAGCAGCAGGGCGATCAGCCCGGAGGTCATGAAGTCCACACTGCGCCCAGCCGTCTGATAAAGACCGAACAGCTCGGAAGCCCGGTCCGGCGGGGCGATCCGGCCCAGGAACCCGCGCGAGGCCGCCTGGGCGGGTCCTACGAACAGGCACAGGGCCAGGCCGAAGACCCAGAACGAGGTGGTGGGGGTCAGCGTGAGACCGAAGATCTCCCGGTCCACATCAAGGAAGAACAGCAGCACTCCCGAGGCCACCAGAGCGCCCACAGAGAAGCGGATGACCACGAGGGGCCCTACTTTGTCGTCGACCCAACCGCCGAGGATGGCACCTAGGGCGGCGATGACGTTCCCTGCGATGCCGAAGAGCAGAATGTCCCCCGGGGAGATCCCGTAGACAGAGGTTCCCAGGATCGCCCCGTAGGCGAAGACACCAGAGAGCCCGTCGCGGTAGACCGCCGAGGAGACGAAGAACCAGAAGGTGTTCCGGTCGTTGCGCCACAGCCCCACCACAGTCCGCCACAGCCGCTTATACGATTCCCAGATGGTCACCTGCTTCCCGATCTGGTGCTGGTCCGCGGTCTTGACCGGGGTCAGCAGCAGCGGCAGCGCGAAGATGAGGAACCATGCGGCGGCGGCCACTGCCACCATGCGGATGTTGAAGGAGTTCTCGGTGGGCAGTCCCAGCATCCCGCCCTCACCAGAGACCATCCCGAAATAGGCGATCGCGAGAATGAAGATCCCGCCCAGATAGCCCGCGCCCCAGCCGATCCCGGAGACCCGGCCCATTCGTGTGGAATCCGTGATATCGGTGATCATCGCATTCAGGTGCACATTGGCCAGGGTATCCACCAGGTTCATGGTGGCGATCAGGGTCACCCCGACCAGCAGCCAGCTGTCTTCCGGGCGCACGAAGAAGCAGGCTGCCACCAATCCGGTGACGATCAGCGTGAGCACGGTCAGCCAGAGCTTGCGCTTCCCAGAACGGTCTGCTCGCTGCCCGACCACCGGTGCGGTGGCGGCGATGATGATCCCGGCGATCAGGTTCGCGATGGTCAGCCACTGGGTGCCGTTGCTGTTCTCGCCGACCACATTGACCACATAGGGAGCAAAGACAAAAGTGACCATCACAGCCGAGACAGTGGCGTTCCCCCAGGACCACAGGCTCCAGGCGGAGATGACCCACTTGTTCAGCGGCTCGGCGCTGGCGGCAGCCCGCTGTGCGTGCTTCGCCGGCTCTGTGGTGCGGCTCATGAGGCGCATAGTACCCTGAGCCTGTTAACATGGAGGGAACTCCCAGGGAACCGGCATAAAGTATCTCACTCTGCGTATGCCGCTCACCGGGATATGACTTCGGAGTCCATCGCCGCTGCCAGGAACTGAGAGGGTCGCTACATGCTCACCGTGCTTGCTGTGCTGTTCGCAGTGAGCATTCTGGCCCCGGTGTTCTACTCCTGGTGGGGGCGGCGGGCCTTCTACCTATTGGCTGCAGTGCTCGCTGCCTCCTTCGTCTGGACCCTGGCGTATCTTCCCCATGTGATAGAAGCAGACCAGTCCGCCGGAATCGGTGAGCCCAACGCTCCTCCCGCAGAGGTCTTCGAGTGGATCCCTCAGCTCGGGGTGGAGCTGGCTTTCCGGATGGACGCGCTGAGTCTGGTGCTCTGTCTACTGATCACCGGGGTGGGCGCGGCGGTGATGCTCTACTGTGCCCGCTACTTCCCTCCGGGGGAGCGGGCCGCCGGGCCCTTCGCCGCCCAGCTCTTCGCCTTTGCCGCCGCCATGCTCGGCTTGGTGCTTTCTGATGACCTGGTGATGCTCTTCATCTTCTGGGAGCTCACCACAGTGCTCTCCTTCCTGCTCATCGGCTACTCCGCGCACCGGATCTTCGCCCGCCGCTCCGCCATCCAGGCGCTGGTGGTCACCACCTTAGGCGGACTGGTGATGCTGGTGGGTCTGCTGTGGATCGGTGAGCTGGCCGGCTCCTACCGGCTCTCTGAGATCCTCGCAGCCTCCGATGACCTCACCGGCGTGGCCGTGGATATCGCCATGGTGCTCATCCTCATCGGCGCAGTCTCCAAATCCGCGCTGGTGCCCTTCCACTTCTGGCTGCCGGCCGCTATGGCCGCCCCCACCCCGGTCTCCGCCTACCTGCACGCCGCCGCCATGGTCAAGGCCGGGGTCTACCTGGTGGCCAGGTTCGCCCCGGGATTCCACGACACCACCTTCTGGCTGCCGATCGTATTGGCATTGGGCCTGCTCACCATGCTGGTGGGTGCTTATCGGGCCCTGCGCCAGACCGATATCAAGCTGGTGCTGGCCTACGGCACGGTCTCTCAGCTGGGCTTCCTCATCATGGTCAACGGGCTGGGCACCCAGGACGCCGCCCTGGCCGGTATTGCTATGCTGCTGGCCCACGGGCTGTTCAAAGCCGCCCTGTTCATGGTGGTCGGCATCATCGACCACAAGACTGGCACCCGCGACCTGCGCACCCTCTCCGGGATCGGACGCACCCAGAAGCCGCTGCTGATCATCTCCCTGGTGGCCGCAGCCTCCATGGCCGGGCTGCCCCCGCTGTTCGGGTTCGTGGCCAAAGAGGTGGTCTTCGAGTCCTTCTACGGCTATGCGGAGATCAACGGTGCGTGGGGCTGGCTGGTGCTCAGCGGCGTCGTCCTGGCCTCAGCAATCACCGTGGCCTACTCCGCCCGGTTCCTCTGGGGCTCCTTCGCCACCAAATATGAGAAGACAGCGGACGACGGCGCCCGTGAACCTCTGAAGCCCACTGTTTTCCACGGTTCCCCTGATGCGGTGTTCCTGGCAGCCCCGGCCGCTCTGGCGGCGCTCACCCTGGTCTTCGCTCTGGCCCCTGGCCCGGTGCAGCACCTGGTGGAGCCTTTCGCCGCACTCTTCGAGCCGGTGGCCCCGGAGGTGGATCCCACCTATTTGGCCCTCTGGCACGGGCTGACCCCGGTGCTGGGTCTCTCGGTGCTGGCCTGGGCGCTGGGCGCCGGAGTGTTCTGGCTGCACGGCCGGATCACCGACCCGCAGCGGGCCGTGCCCGCAGTGCTGGACGCCGAGCGGATCTACCGGTATTCCATCCGCAGCCTGGACGACTTCGCTGCCTGGACCACCTCCAAGACCCAGCGCGGTTCGCTGGGCTGGTACCTGTTCATCATCGTGGCAGTGGCCACTGCAGTGCCGGCCGGCGTGGTGGCCTTCACCGGACACACAGTGCCCGGGCATGTGATCTTCGCCGAGGAACCCATTCAGGTGGTGCTGGCCGCGGTGATCATCTCCGGCGGACTGGGAGCCATCTGGGCGCCCAAACGCTTCATGGCAGTGCTGATGGTCAGCCTCTGCGGCTGGGGGATCGCCGGGATCTTCGCCCTGCAGGGAGCCCCGGACCTAGCGTTGACCCTGCTGCTGGTGGAGTCGATCATCCTGGTGGTGTTCGTGTTGGCGCTGCGCACACTGCCGGCGGGGATCTGGACTCAGAACCCCACCCGGTTCAAACTGGGCCGGGCACTGCTGGGGGCTGGATTCGGTGCGATCATCATGGTCGCCGCCGCCATCGCCATGGATTCCCGCGTGACAGACCCGGTGAGTGTGGAATACCCCTGGATGAGCTACGAGATCGGCCACGGGTCCAATATTGTCAACGTGACCCTGGTGGACATCCGGGTCTGGGACACCTTTGGGGAGATCACCGTGCTGGCCGCAGCAGCCACCGGGGTGGCCAGCCTGATCTTCGTCAAGCGTCGCGATGTGCAGCGTAGAGCCCTGCATGAGGTGCCCACTGGGTCGGTGGGCCGGGTGCTCTCCGATAAGGCGCTCTCCCCACGGCAGGCCAAGGAGATCCAGGTGGCCCGGTCCTTCGCCACTGTGGCCCGCGAGGCCTGGCTGGTGGCCGGGCGCACCCTGGCCCCGGAGCACCGCTCGATCATCTTTGAGGTGGTCACCCGGCTGATGTTCCATGCGATCATCCTGCTTTCGGTCTATCTGCTGCTGGCCGGGCACAACACCCCCGGGGGCGGTTTCGCCGGCGGCCTGCTGGCTGGCCTGGCCTTCCTGCTGCGCTACCTGGCCGGCGGCCGCTATGAGCTGGAGGCCGCCATCCCGTTCTCCGCCGGTGCGCTGATGGGCTGGGGTCTGGCGGTGGCCTGCTTCACCGGGGTGCTGCCGCTGATCTTCGGCGGCCAGGCCTTCCAGAGCTTCATCGTGGATCTGAACCTGCCGCTGTTCGGGGAGCACCATCTGGTCTCCTCCGTGCTCTTCGACGTAGGCGTCTACCTGGTGGTGGTGGGCCTGATCGTCGATGTGCTGCGCAGCCTCGGATCCGAGATCGACGTCCGCTCCGAACAGGAGAACCGGGCCGGAGCCTCCGGACACAGCATCCACTCCCAGACCTCCCTGGGGGTGGCGCGATGACATCGGCCCCCACCTGGAAGGTGGTCGCATGACCATCAATCTCACCCTGCTGCTGGTGATGGGCGTGATGTTCGCCGTGGGCATCTACCTGATGCTGGAGCGCTCGCTGACCCGGGTGCTGCTGGGCATCATCCTGATCTCCAACGGCGTGAACCTGCTCATCCTGCAGACCGCAGGCCGGGCTGGCCTCTCCCCGCTGGTCCGCGACGGGGTGGCGGCAGATGAGTACTTCGACCCGTTGCCTCAGGCTCTGCTGCTGACCGCGATTGTGATCGCCTTCGCCCTGGTGGCGTTCATGCTTGCGCTGATCTACCGGTCCTGGGTACTGGCCCGCCAGGATGAGGTCACCGACGACGAGGAGGACCGCAGGGTGGCCGCAGCAGTGGGCGCCTACGACCCGGAGGAGGACGCTGAGGTCGGCACCGAGACCAGTGAGTTCATCGACACCATGGATCCCGCCACCGGCTCCATCCGCGCGGTGGATCCGGCAGAGCGCAACGCTGAGGCCGGCGCTGAGAGCAGCGAGGCAGAGCAGCGGAAGGCTGGTGAGAGCTGATGGAGCCCAATCTCATCGAGTTCGTGCCGCTGGCCGTACTGCTGCCTTTCTTCGGCGCGGCCTTCGCCTTCGCTTTCTACCGCAACCAGGCCACTCAGAAGGCCATCACCATCGGCACCCTGATCATCACCGTGATCCTGGAGATCGTGCTGCTGGCCGAGATCTGGCACAGCGGCGCCCATGCGGTGAACCTGGCCGGCTGGCCTGCTCCCTTCGGCATCTCCATGGTTATCGACCGGTTCTCAGCTCTGATGCTGGTGGTCTCCTCAATCATCACCCTGGCAGTGCTGCTCTACGCGGTGGGCCAGGGCGCGGCCGAGGAGAAGAACGACGCCGGCCCGGTCTCTATCTTCTACCCCACTTACCTGATTCTGGTGGCCGGAGTTTCCAATGCATTCTTAGCCGGGGACCTCTTCAACCTGTATGTGGGCTTCGAAATCTTCCTCACGGCGTCGTACGTGCTGCTCACCTTGGGCGGGGGAGAGGTCCGCATCCGTGCTGGGGTGACCTATGTGGTGGTCTCGATCCTGTCCTCGATGCTGTTCCTGATCACCATCGGGCTGGTATACGCGGCCACCGGCACGGTGAATCTGGCTGATATCGCGCTGAAGGTGGGCGAACTCGACCACGGGGTTCAGCTGATGCTGCATGTGATGCTGCTGGTGGCCTTCGGCATCAAGGCCGCCGTGTTCCCGCTGGCGTTCTGGCTGCCGGACTCCTACCCCACCGCCCCCGCCCCGGTCACCGCGGTCTTCGCCGGACTGCTGACCAAGGTGGGCATCTACGCGATGATCCGCACCGAGACCCTGCTGTTCCCCGGGGAACGGATCAACACCGCACTGATGATCGTGGCAGCGCTGACCATGATAGTGGGCATCCTGGGTGCCTTGGCTCAGGCGGACATCAAACGTATGCTTTCCTTCACCCTGATCAGCCACATCGGGTACCTGGTATTCGGTCTGGCGCTGAGCTCCATTATCGGCATGGCCGCCACCATCTACTACGTGGCCCACCACATCACCATCCAGACCACCCTGTTCCTGGTCACCGGGCTCATCGAGCGCCGGGCAGGTTCCTCCAATGTGGACCGGCTGGGCGGACTGGCCCGGATCTCCCCAGTGTTGGCGGTGCTGTTCTTCATCCCGGCGATGAACCTGGCCGGAATTCCGCCGTTCAGCGGATTCGTGGGCAAGCTGGGCATGATGCAGGGCGGCATTGCGGAGAACACCTGGATCACCTGGACCCTCGTGGTTGCTTCGGTGGCGACCTCTTTGCTGACCCTGCTGGCCGTGGCGCGCATCTGGGCACGTGGGTTCTGGCGCAAGGCAGAGGATGTGGAGAACCCGGAGCGGATCCTGGTCCAGAAGTCCCTGGCGCATGCCCGGGCGGCCAATAAGCGGCTGCTGCCGGCTACTATGGTGGCACCCACCGCAGCCCTGGTGGCGCTGAGCCTGGCCTTCACCGTGCTGGCCGGGCCGCTGATGAACTTCTCTCGGGCCGCCGCCCAGGACATGTATGAGCGCACCCCCTACCTGGAGGCGGTGCTCGGCGAGGAGCGGGTAGACAGTGTCCGGGAGGATCTCCTGGAATTCACCCAAGGCCACATCATCGACCTGGACACCGGTGATGACGGGGCTGATGAGTTCGCCCCGGTGCGCACCTCCTTGCAGCCGGATATGGAGACCGACGTGAAGGGTTCCACCTCTGTGGACGAGTACGACGCCGCTGTCGATCAGGGAGGGCAGGACTGATGCGACGCCCACGCACCCCGCTGAAGCTCGAACTGCCGCTGATCCTGTTCCTAGGCGTGTTCTGGATGGCAGTCTGGCAGAGCTTCGACCTGGGCACCTTCATCCTAGGTCTGGTCTACGGCACCATCGTAGTGCGGGTGTTCTACCTGCCCCCGCTGCGCGGCACTGGTCGGCTGAACCCGTTCTGGGGACTGGTGTTTCTGCTGCGTTTTCTGGGCAAGATGGTAATGGCCAGTTTCCAGGTCTCTTGGCTGACTGTGGCCAAGGGGCCCAAGGTGCGCAACTCCATCATCTCCATCCAGCTGCGCAGCCACGACGATCTGCTGGTCACTCTGACCGGTCACGCCCTGGCCCTGGTGCCCGGGTCCCTGGTGCTGGATGTGGACCGCACCACAGCCACCCTCTACCTGCATGCGCTCAACGTGACAGATGATGAGCAGGCTGAGCGGATCCGGCAGGACGCACTGCGCACCGAGGCGCTGCTGATCCGCACCCTGGGCAACCGCTCAGACCTGGCGGTGGTCAAAGCGGAGGCCCGCTTGGGTCGGGTGGCCGGACTCTCCAAGACAGAGCGGGAGGTGATGCCTAAATGAGCATGCTCGACTGGGCCTACTGGATCTCCCAGTTTCTGCTGGCACTTGGTGCACTGTGTGCGGTCTACCGGGTCTACAAGGGGCCTTCGGTGCTGGATCGGGTGATTAGCGTGGATGTCATCCTGATCATCGTAGGTTCGGTGATGCTGGTGGATATGGCCTATTACCGGCACACCGACTTCATCCTCTTCGTGGTGGTCACTGCGGTGATCGGCTTCCTCGGCGCAGTGGCGATCGCCCGCTACGTGGTGGTGCGCACCCCGGATTCGGAGGATACGGTCAGGCAGGCTGAGGCCCAGGCCGCCGCGCTCAACGGGGATCCGACCCCGGAGCCTGAGATTCCGGCGGGCACTGCAGCCGACGGTGCACAGGAGGACGAATCGACCTCCTGGTTCGCTGCACTGGCCAGATCCGGGTTCGTGCCCAAACGCAAGGACGAGAACGACGATGCCGCCGACCCGGCTTCCAGCCGAAGGGAGAAGCCATGACTTTCGATGCGTTTCTGGACGGTACCGCGGCAGTCTTCATGGTGGTCGGCGGGCTGATGTCGCTGGCTGCCGGGATCGGACTGTTCCGGTTCCCGGATCTGCACTCGCGGATGCATGCGGCAACTAAGCCTCAGGTGCTGGGACTGCTGATGCTGGTCCTGGCCGCGGCGATTATGTGGCGGTCCTGGGCCTGGGTGGCGATTGCGGTCCTGGCCTGGGGACTGATGATCCTCACCGCGCCGGTCAGCGCCCACGTAGTGGGCCGGGCCGGTTACCGCACCAAACATATGCGGGCAGATCTGCTCACCGATGATGAGCTGGCCTCTGCGGTGGATCGGCTGAGCCGCCAGCGCGGCGTCCGGCGCGAAGTTAAGGATTAACGAGAAGACCCCGGGTCCGACTGCGTGAGGGGGACGCTAAATATGTCGGGCCCGGGGCCTATGAATCACTCGCACCTTGATGAGGTAGTTACTAATATAGGGGTCCTCCTTGATGAAACACCCCAAAGTCGCTGAAAGTTTCCTGTGAGTTTTCGCGAGTCTTCTGCAGAGCTACGCAGCAGCCTCAGGATGCGGGGTTCCGGGGTGCAGGATGAGGTTCCCCTCCTCCACGGTGACCAGGTGCGTCTTTACCGGGACCATGGCCGGCGGGGTCTCCGGCACGCCGGTGCGCAGGCAGAAGGCGGAAGCATGCATAGGGCACTCCAGGGTCTCCTCCTCCACGTACCCGTCGGAGAGTGAGACCGACTCATGGGAGCACTCATCGTCCAGGGCAAAGAACCCGCCGTCCTCGGCATGGACCACAGCAATGTCTCCGCTGTGTCCTGAGGTCTCGGCACTGACTTGCATGACCTCACCCTCTGAGAGCTGATCGGCTGGTCCGAGATTCACTGTCCGAGTCATGAGTTCAACCCTACTCCGAGCTGCTGAGCTCCAGTGTGGGGATACCGGGAGTTTCGAAGCCGAAGATCTGCCCGTAGAAGCTCAGCGATGCCTCATGGGCCGCAATGATGTTCTCTGCTTTGCGGAAGCCGTGCTGCTCCCCGGCGAACAGCAGATAAGCATGCGGGATGCCCTTGGCCGCCAGGGCGTCGCGAAACATTTCTGCCTGGTTGGGCGGGACAATCGGATCCTCATCGCCCTGGAGCAACAACACCGGGCAGTCCAGCGAATCCACGTGGTTCAGCGGTGCCCGTTCGCGATAGATGTGCTCATCCTCCGGGTAGCGTCCGATCAGCTGGTCCAGGTAGCGGGACTCGAAGTCATGGGTGTCCTGGGCCAGGGCCACGGCATCGGCCACGCCGAAGCTGGAGGCTCCGGCACTGAACGTATCGGTACGGGTCAGGCAGGCCAGGGTGGTCCATCCGCCAGCCGAGCCGCCCTCAATGCCCAAACGCTTACCATCGGCAATGCCAGCCCCCACCAGATGCTCCATCACTGCCACGGTATCGGCCACGTCCACCACGCCCCAGGTGCCTTTGAGCCGGTCCCGGTAGGCGCGCCCGAATCCGGTGGAGCCGCCATAGTTGATATCCACTACCCCGATCCCGCGGCTGGTGTAGTAGGCCACAGCGAGCGAGAGCCCCACCGCTGCTTTGGCGGTGGGTCCGCCGTGCACCTGGGCGATGAACGGCGGCAGCTCACCGGCTGGAGCGGCAAAACCTTCCTGATACGGCCGGTAGAGCACCGCATGCACCTCTTGGCCGGAGATGTCGGTGATGGTGATCGGCTCTGGGGTGGGCAGCAGCCCGGGATCGGGGGCGTTGTCGCGGGATGAGCGAATGGTGCGCAGCTGCCCCAGCCTGTTGGCGTGCAGCGGTGCCACCGAGATTGCAGCGAACTCATCGGCGCGCACTCCGTAGACCGCCAGCAGGCCGCCCTCGCTGACCGCGGCAGAGGCGATCGCGGTATGCGGCAGACCCAGGTCGGTCACCTCCCCGGATGCCGGATCCAGCACGCCCAGCTTGTCGGTGGCGCGGCCATGGATGCTCAGCGTCCGGCCGTCCCGGAAGGGCTCCAGCCAGCTCATGCCCAGCTGCCAGTACGGACCGGCGTACTCCTGCTCGTCGGCCAGGATTTGCTCGGGCTGTCCGCCGATCTGCAGCCGCCACGGATTCCACCAACCAGATCGGTCTGAGAGGTAGATCAGCTCGGTGCCGGACCACCGCGGGTTCAGCACCGAGGTGCCGGTATCCCCGTCCACCACCGTGTGATTGACAACGACGCCGTTGCCCGCCGAAGTATCTGCCAACTCCCCGAGATGCAGCTGCGTACCGTCCCAGGGCATCTGCGGGTGCTCCCAGCTGATCCAGGCCACATGCTTGCCGTCAGGGGAGACCTGCGGGTCGGCCACGAACCGGGCGGACGGGGTGATCCGGCGCACTATGCTGAGGTCCTCAGCCGCACTGCCGTCCAAAGGAACGGCGCCGATGAAACGCTCAATGTGGGGTGCTCCGTCCTCGCCCTTCCGGTCGTAGTGCTGTTCGCAGATCCACCACACCTCTTTTATCCCATCGGCCAGGGTGACCGGGGTGGGCTGGGCCCAGCGCAGTGCGGGTCCGTGGGCGGAGGCAACCTCTGGGCCCGCCGGGCTGATCGGGGTCGGGCCCTCGTCCTGGCGGAAACGGTAGATGCGCTGGTCGGCGAAGTTGACGAACAGAATGAGAGGCAACCCGACGTTGTCGTTTATTGCCGTCCAGGAGGCTCCGCCGTACTCATGGACCCGGGAGCGGGCATTGAAGGGGGCCGGAAGCAGGGTGATAGTTTCAGGGCTCTCGGTATCCTCAGTGACTGCCTCAGCGGTGCGCACAATGGTTTGGCGCCCGCCCTCTGCAGCGAGGGCCTCCGTCCACCAGAGCTGATCACCCACCCATTGCGGGCTGCCGAGCCGGTTGCCGCCGACCGCCAGCTGCTCAGCGCTGATCGGCGAGGGCCATGATCCATAAGGCAGTGTCGTCACCATGTCCCCAACCCTATCCCCGGGACAGTTCAGTGGTCCTTGGTGTAGCCGCGCAGGAGCTCCAGCTGGCGGCGCTCGCGCTTGGTGGGCCGCCCGGTGCCGCGTTCGCGGATGGGCAGGCCGACTTCACGGGGTTTGAGCTGCTCGGGGGAATGGTCCTGATAGGCCAGCCGGGCCACTGGGGCACCCACCCGCTTGGCGTGGGTGTGCACCACTTCGAGGATCACCACGAACCCCGGACGGCTTACGTGTAGCCGCACGCCAGGACTGATCTTCAGTGCAGGCTTGACCGGATCTCCGTCAATCTTCACCTTCCCGGCGCGGCAGGCCTCGGTGGCTGCGGAGCGAGTCTTGAACATTCGCACCGCCCACAGCCACGCATCCACCCGCACCGGGGCAACAGGCCCATCACTCATACCGTCCAAGTGTAGAGCCGCAGCAGGATTGGCGCAGGTGGGCGGATTCAGGTAAAGTAGACCGTTGGTTGTCTCTGCGGTCCTGCTGTGCCCAGAGGAAGGTGCCCGCCGCGGCGTCGTTCTCACACTATAAGCATCCGCAGAGGCTCTGAAGCAACAAACCCAGATCTTCTGTCCCCTCATGAACTGATGCGCGGTCCGCTGTGCGCAGCCGTGAGGAGCCAGCGGGTCGTGATCGGTGTGTGGAGAGTATGGGGAAAAAAGAAGGCGTCATCGAAGTCGAGGGCCAGGTAGTCGAATCCCTGCCCAACGCAATGTTCCGTGTCAAGCTGGAGAACGACCACGTTGTCCTGGCCACCATCTCGGGCAAGATGCGTCAGCACTACATCCGGATCCTCCCCGAGGACCGGGTGGTGGTGGAGATGAGCCCCTACGATCTCAACCGCGGTCGCATCGTCTACCGCTACAAATAAGCAAGAGTAGGAGAACCGCAATGAAGGTTCAGCCGAGCGTCAAGCCGATCTGCTCGGACTGCAAGACCATCCGCCGCGGTGGTGTTGTCCGAGTGATCTGCAAGAATCCGCGCCACAAACAGCGTCAGGGATGACGACGCCGCCCACCGGCGGTGACGTGCCCTAGCAGTACAGCTCAATACAGATGGCAGTGCAGCTCGCGCGAGCTGGCGAGCACACCTCCGGTTCCCGAAGGCCGGAGACCCATAAGGCATCACCTCCGATGCACGGGAACGCACTGCTGAAGACCTTCGGAAGAACACAAGGAGGACTGCCGCATGGCACGTCTGGCTGGTGTCGATATCCCCGACGCGAAGCGCGCGGAGATCGCACTTACCTACATTTACGGAGTGGGCCGTACCCGCTCCCAGCAGGCACTGTCTGCTACTGGGGTTGACCCCAACACCCGCGTGAAGGACCTGACTGACGAACAGCTGGTAGCCCTGCGCGACTACATCGAAGGCAACTTCACCGTGGAGGGCGACCTCCGCCGCGAAGTGTCCTCCGATATCCGCCGCAAGGTCGAGATCGGCTCCTACAAGGGCCTGCGCCACCGCCGCGGTCTGCCTGTCCGCGGTCAGCGCACCAAGACCAATGCGCGTACCCGCAAGGGCCCCAAGAAGACCGTCGCAGGCAAGAAGAAGTAGTCAGGAGTTTCCATGCCCCCCAAGACTCGAGCCGCGGCCCGCAAGCCACGCCGCCGCGCATCAAAGAACATCACCCAGGGTCAGGCGCACATCAAGTCGACCTTCAACAACACCATCGTCTCCATCACCGACACCACCGGTGCCGTGATCTCCTGGGCATCCTCCGGTGAGGTCGGCTTCAAGGGTTCGCGTAAGTCCACCCCCTTCGCCGCACAGATGGCCGCCGAGCAGGCCGCCAAGAAGGCCCAGGACCACGGGATGAAGAAGGTCGATGTGTTCGTCAAGGGTCCCGGCTCCGGCCGCGAGACTGCCATCCGGTCCCTGCAGGCCGCAGGACTGGAGGTTGGCTCCATCTCTGATGTCACCCCCAGTGCTCACAACGGCTGCCGCCCGCCCAAGCGCCGTCGCGTCTGACGCGACTTCTTTCCCCAAGCCCTTATTAGGTGCCTGGTGCGATTCCGCCGCCGAGTCCCGGTGGGCGGCGTCGTACCCGGTACTGCCACTGACAAAAGAATGCATCAAATAGCGGATGCACTCTGAAAGGAATCACCAGTGCTCATTGCACAGCGCCCCACGCTGACTGAAGAAGTCGTCTCTGACAACCGTTCCCGCTTCACCATCGAACCGCTCGAGCCGGGTTTCGGCTACACCCTGGGCAACTCGCTGCGCCGCACCCTGCTCTCTTCGATCCCCGGTGCTGCTGTGACCAGCATCCGGATCGACGGCGTGCTCCACGAGTTCAGCACCATCACCGGTGCTAAGGAGGACGTCACCGAGCTGGTGCTCAACATCAAGAAGCTCTCCGTGTCCTCCGAGCACGACGAGCCTGTGGTCGCCTACCTCCGCAAGGAGGGCCCCGGCCCGGTCACCGCCGCCGACATCACCCCGCCGGCCGGTGTGGAGTTTCACAACCCCGAGCTGCAGCTGCTGACCCTCAACGAAGACGGCAAGCTGGACCTGGAGCTGACCGTCGAGCGTGGCCGCGGATACGTCTCCGCCGCCCTGAACAAGCTGGAGGACTCCGAGATCGGCCGGATCCCGGTGGACTCCATCTACTCCCCGGTGGCTAAGGTCAGCTACAAGGTCGAGGCCACCCGTGTGGAGCAGCGCACCGACTTCGACAAGCTGACCATCGATGTGGAGGCCAAGCCTTCGCTGTCCCCGCGTGATGCCCTGGCCTCCGCCGGCTCCACCCTGGTGGAGCTGTTCGGCCTGGCCAAGGAGCTGAACATCTCCGCCGAGGGCATCGAGATCGGGCCTTCCCCCACCGACGCCGCCCTGGCCGCCGATATGGCCCTGCCGATCGAGGACCTGGAGCTCACCGTGCGCTCCTACAACTGCCTCAAGCGCGAGGGCATCCACACCGTCGGTGAGCTCACCGCACGCTCCGAGGCCGACCTGATGGACATCCGCAACTTCGGTGCCAAGTCCATCGACGAGGTCAAGGAGAAGCTGGCCGAGATGAGCCTTCAGCTCAAGGACTCCCCGGAGGGCTTCGACCCCACCGCAGCCCGGTTTGCCGCTGAGGACGATGAGTACGACGATGAGGCCGACGCCCAGTTCTCCAACTGAGCTAGGCACAAGACATTTTGGTGCTCGCCGCCGGTGAGCGCGACCCACAAGGAGTAAGAGACCATGCCAACCCCCACCAAGGGACCGCGTCTGGGCGGCAGCCCAGCGCATGAGAAGCAGATGCTGGCGAACCTGTCCGCCAGCCTCTTCGAGCACCGCTCGATCACCACCACACTGACCAAGGCCAAGCGGCTGCGGCCCTATGCTGAGCGGCTGATCACCCTGGCGAAGAAGGGTGACCTCGCTGCCCGGCGCCAGGTGGTGGCCAAGATCAGCGCGAACAACGCCACTAACCAGGCGATCGTGCACGAGCTGTTCACCGTGATCGCTCCGGCTATGGCCGAGCGGCAGGGCGGCTACACCCGGATCACCAAGATCGGCAACCGCAAGGGCGACAACGCCCCGATGGCGGTCATCGAGCTGGTTCTTGAGCCGGTTTCACCCAAGCAGAAGGTAGTCCGCGACGCCGAGGCTGCCACTGCCGCCGCCGCTCCCACCGCCGCTGCGGCCGAGGAGGCGGAGGATCGCGACGTGGCCTCGGCCGATTCGGACGAATCCGCAGGGAACCCTGACGTCGACGCTCAGGAGACCGAGCAGGCGGACGAGGCTGCGGCAGAGACCGCTGATGACGCTGCGGGGCAGACTGAAGCCGTTGAGGCTGAGGATGCTGCTGACGAGGAGTCTGAAGAGGACAAGTAGTCCTCACCGACTGGGACTGAGCCCCCGTGCCCATCCACTTGGGTCGGGGGCTCAGCTGTCAGTGTGAATGCTCTCCCCCAGTGAGACGTTGGGGGAGTAGCTTCCTGGGTGTTGCGTTTTGGCTCCCCCCTACGTTTCATTTTGCGCTCCGTAGTGAGCTTATGTGAGACATAGGGGGAGCCAATGGGTTGGGCGGCTCGGTTTGGCTCCCTCAACGTCTCACCCGGCCTCTGGATAAGGTGAGGACCATGCGCGTGAGACTCGACCTGGCCTATGACGGCAATGCCTATAGGGGATGGGCGCATCAGCCGGGGCTGCGCACCGTAGAGGGCGTGCTGCGCGAGGGCCTGGCCACCATCATTCGCCGCGAGGTGCCCGTGGTGGTGGCTGGTCGTACTGACGCCGGAGTCCATGCCCGCGGCCAGGTGGTCCACATGGACCTCACCGATGAGGAATGGGCCGGACTGGCCCGCGGCCGAGAGGGGCTCCAGCCCTCGATCGCCCTGATCCGCCGGCTCAACGGAGTCTTGGGTGGTGAGGACGGAGCAGTGATCATCCACCGCGCTGCGCCAGTTCCCCGTGAGTTTGATGCCCGATTCTCTGCGCTGACCCGCACCTACACCTACCGCATCGCAGACCGGGCTGAACTTCGCGACCCGCTTCGTCGGCATGACACCGCGTGGATCGACGTCGCCAGGAAATACGGCCGGCGCGTAGCGGCGTCAGGGGCTCCTGGTGCTGAGCCGGGCCCGGAGCTGACCGAAACCGGCCCAGCAGCGCAGCTGGACGACCGGCTCATGGATGCTGAGGCCACCAGCGTGCTGGGCCTGCATGACTTCGGCAGCTTCTGCCGGCCGCGTGAGCATGCCACAACTATCCGCCACCTCACTGCGTTCAGCATCGCCCGCAGCAGCGATGGGGTGATTACCGCAAAGATCACCGCCGATGCCTTCTGCCACCATATGGTTCGTGCTCTGATCGGTGCATGTATCGACGTCGGCGAAGGGCGCCGTGAACCCGGCTGGCTCCTGGCCCGGCTCTCGGAGCCCTCCTGGGACGAGCGTGTCCGCTTGGCCCCGCCTCAGGGGCTGGTGCTGGAGCGGGTGGACTACCCCGCGGACGACCAGCTGGCGGCACGAGCCGAGCAGACCCGCGCTGTGCGCTAGCTGTGAGATTTCTCACTGCTTGACTGTGATCCCTTGCTGTTCATCAGAGAAAACCCCTTGTCAGGCGCGCGAAGGGGATGTCGGGTCAGAGGTCGATCTGGGGTAGGTTGTGGCGTGATTCACGCCGGGAAGACATACTCTCTGAGGCTGTTTTTGTCCGGCCGTCACATTGCCAAGATTTTCACTCCGTAAGGACTCTTGACCTCATGAGCACAGACCTCCGCTTCCAGGAATCCTCCGTCGGCGCTGTTGCCTGGATCGTCCTGGTCGCCGCATTCGGCGGCTTCCTCTTCGGCTTCGACACCGCTGTGGTCAACGGTGCCGTGGCCCCCATCCGTGAAGAATTCGACCTCGGTGCACTGATGAGCGGCTTCAGTGTCTCCAGCGCGCTGATCGGCTGTGTGGCCGGCGCCTTCACCGGAGGGGTGATCTCAGACCGGGTGGGACGCCAGAAGGCGATGGTGATCGCAGCCACCCTGTTCTTCATCTCCGCGATCGGCTGCGGCCTGGTCTTCGGGGTCTATGACCTCATCTTCTGGCGGACAGTCGGCGGCGTCGGCGTCGGTATGGCCTCGGTGATCGCCCCGGCCTATATCGCAGAAGTGTCCCCGGCAGTATGGCGAGGCAGACTGGGCTCGCTGTTCCAGCTGGCCATCGTCATCGGCATCTTCATGGCCGCAGTCTCCAACGCGCTTTTCGCCAACATCGCATCGGGCGCGGCTGAGGAGCTCTGGCTGGGACTGGAGGCCTGGCGTTGGATGTTCATGTCGGAGGCCGTTCCCGCACTGATCTACGGTCTGCTGGCCATGAGCATCCCGGAGTCCCCGCGCTACCTGGTTTCCCGCGGCAAGAACGACGACGCTGCCAGGATCCTCGCCGATGTGGTCGGCATCAAGGGCACTTCCGCCGTCGCTGCCAAGATCGAGGACATCCAGCGCACGATCAATATTGAGGCCCGGCAGAAGCTCAAGGACCTGTTCATCGGCGGCAAGCTGATGCCGATCGTCTGGGTGGGCATCGGTCTGGCCGTGTTCCAGCAGTTCGTGGGCATCAACGTGATCTTCTACTACTCCACCACCCTGTGGCAGGCTGTGGGCATCGCCGAGGACCAGGCGCTGCTGGTCCAGGTCATCACCACCAGCCTCAATATCCTCGCCACTATCGTGGGCATTCTGATCGTGGACAAGGTGGGACGCCGCATTCCGCTGGCAGTCGGCTCCGGTGTGATGGCCGCAGGTCTGCTGATGATGGCGGTGGCCTTCTCCCAGGCCACCGAATCTGAGGTGGTCAACGAGTTCGGAGATCTGGAGACCATCGTCACGCTTCCCGAGCCCTGGGGCATGATCGCGTTGATCTCCGCCAATATCTTCGTGATCGGCTTCGGCGCCACCTGGGGCCCCTTCATGTGGCTGATGCTGGGGGAGATGTTCCCCAACCGGATCCGCGCCGTCGCCCTCGGTGTGGCCTCTGCGTTCAACTGGGGATCGAACTTCCTGATCTCCTCGCTGTTCCCGCAGATGGCCGAGCTCTCCCTGGTCTTCGCCTATGCCTTCTACGGCATCAGCGCGCTGGTCAGCCTGGTCTTTGTGCTCAAATGGGTGCCTGAGACCAAGGCCCGGGAGATCGAGGATATGGAGGAAAGAGCCTATTCCAAGATCTGATCAGTGATGCATCGTCGACGGCGCTCGCCCTGAAGTCCTGGGGCGGGCGCCGTCCTTGTCCGGCCCCCATGCTCAATCAGCCGCCGCTGAGGTTCACGGTTTTCAATCACCTCAGAAGAAGCCGAACAAGCTCGGCTCTTCGCTCGGCTCAATCAGTCGTCGATGACGGCGGTGAGCTCGTCCAGGAAGCCGGCGAAGTCGGTGCCCCGGCGCAGCAGCCGCTGCACGGAGTCGCGTTCGTTGAACACCTCCACCAGTTGCTCAAAGATGGTCTGGAAGGCCTCGCGGTCCTCCTCGCTGAAGGCCACCAGCACCACGAACTGCACCCGAGACTCACCCCAGGGCAGTGACCCATCAGCCACCCCCACCGAGAGCGCAGTGCGCCCCGCCGTCATCTTCAGCGCATGCGGGACAGCCAGAGCATCGGTGAACGCAGTGGAGGAGAGCTGCTCCCGGATCACTGCCCGCTCGATATAGTCGCCATCGATCACGCCGAGATCCACCAGGGGCGCCCCCAGACTGCGGATCGCCTCCTCTTCGCTGCCGGCGGTCAGCGGGCGGATGAACGCATCCGGATGAAAGTAGTGCTCGAGCTCTGCCCGCAGCCGGGCCAGTCGGAGTGCCCGACGCCGCCGGGCTGCAGCTGCAGAGATCCGCCCCGTATCAGCATCGGTGAGGAACGGAGGCAGCAGCACCGTTCGCTCATCCGGCACCGGCGGCTCAATAGTGGTCAGCACCAGATCAGTGGTGATCTCCGCCCAGTCCGGATCCATCTCCGTCTCCACCGCCGTGACCTCCACTGAGGCGCCCAGCGAACGGTCGATACGGGATCGCAGCAGCTCGTGCAGCTCGTAGTAGCCGGGGCAGACAATGGTGGCGGTCAGCACGGTCTCGCTCCGACGGGACCGCTCCAGCCGCCCGCCCACATGCATGGCGATATAGGCGATCTCATCATCACCGATGCTCAGCCCCAGCTGTTCACCCACCTCACTGGAGATGGAGACTGCCACCTGGAAGACCATGGGATAGGTCGACTTCAGTGAGCGGGTCAGCGGATTCCGGGACCAGGCCTGCTCCTTGGCCCGGTGCACCAGGTTCTGCACATGCAGGCTCAGCCGACGCAGGAAGTCGGCATGCACAATATCCACCAGGTACTCATGGGCGGCCTGCTGCACGGCCCGGCTGACCGTCGCTTCAATCTGCGGGTCCAGAGCAACCTCAGCATTGCCGCCCTTAGGGGCCACTGCCCGGGTCAGTACCAGGGAGGCCAGGTGGTGCAGATCGCCGGCCCCCATCTGGGTGCCGAAGTGCTTGCGGCTCAGGGTGTTCAGCAGCTGAGCGATCTGCTCCTGCTGGGGCGAGGGGTCCACATGGGTGCCGGTCAGCGGACGGCCGTGGGCCACCCGGTCGGCGGCGATCGCCACATGGAGGATCACGTCGGAGACTGCTAGCTCGTTGACGTAGAAGCCCTGCTCTCCCAGCCGGGTGGCCAACTCCTGTTTGAAGGGGGAGAAGGCAGCGGGGTCGATGGACTCCAGTCCAGCAGTTTGGCGCAAGGTGGTCAGGTCGGAGAAGCCGCTCTCCATCTCCTGATGTGCCAGCCTGGAGACCAGCCGGCGCTGGGAGAGTTCATCGCCCATCAGCACCACCCGGGGGCCGGAGCGCTGAAGCTGCAGCCCGCTGGCGCCGATCAGGTCCCGCACTCGTACCAGGTCAGACTCCACAGTGGCCGCCGAGACATGCAGCCGGTCAGCAGTCCGGTGGATATCAATGCCGGAAGCGGCCTCGAGCAGTTCGCGCACCAGCGAATGCAGCCGGTCCTGCGGAGTAGCACCTTCAGCCTCCCGGCGCAGCCCGGCCAACACCGCCCGCTCCGCACGGTACCCGGAGGGACCGGACTCCACGGCAACTGCAGGGGCGCTGCGTGCATTCAGCTGAGCGATATAGGACCGCACGCTGCGGGGGGTCACGCCCAGCGCATCAGCCAGCGCAGAAGCAGTGGTCCAGCCTTCTGCGCGAAGCAGAAGGCTGGCCAGCTGGTCTGGGCGCCTGCGCATGTCACTCACCCTATGGCACAGCCCAAACTTTCCGCAGGGGCGGAAACAACTCTGAGCCACAGGGGGTGTCCATGTGGGCCGCATCACGGGAGAATCGAATCAACACATCTGTCAACCGGAAGGCAACACCATGTCCGCAACCCGCACTGTGACGGTAGGCTCCTCACACGGCCTGCACGCCCGTCCCGCCAAGCTCTTTGTCGAAGCAGCTCAGGGCACCGGAGTCCAGATGACCCTCGCCAAGGGGGAGAAGTCAGTCAATGCCGCCTCCATCCTCGGAGTGATGTCACTGGGTGTGGAGAAGGGCGACGAGGTGGTCCTCACCGCTGAGGGCGAGAACACCGAGGCTGCTCTGGACGCCCTCGAGGAGTTCCTCAAGACCGATCACGACGAGGCTTGAACCTGATGCCGCCTGCAACCCAGTCCGCGATGAAGGGGACAGGGATTGGTCAGGGGATCGCAGTGGGCCCGGTGGCCCGCATGTCTCCGCCGCCCGCCGCCCCTGCTGATGCCACCAGCACCCTGAACCAGGAGCAGGAGTCCGCCCGGGTCAACGAGGCAGTCCAGGCTGTGTCCGCTGACCTCACCGCCCGTGGTGAGGCAGCCGGCGGCCAGGCTCAGGAGGTGTTGGAGGCCCAAGTCATGATGGCCCAGGACCCCAGCGTCACCGAGGCGGTGGACGCCAAGCTTGCTGCCGGCAAGACTGCGGAGTACGCCGTGCACACCGCCTTCGCAGAGGTCGCCGAACAGCTTCAGGCCCTTGGCGGCTACCTCGGTGAGCGTGCCGCCGATCTGCACGACGTCGCCGCCCGGGTGGTTGCCGCCCTTCGCGGCGAGCCGGCTCCCGGAGTTCCGGACCCAGGGCACCCCTATGTGCTGGTGGCCCAGGATCTGGCCCCGGCCGATACTGCCCTGCTCGATCTCAACCAGGTGCTGGCACTGGTCACTATCGAAGGCGGGCCCACCAGCCACACCGCTATCCTGGCCCGAGGCAAGGGCATCATCGCCGTGGTCGGGGTGAAAGAGGCCGCTGAACTTACCGACGGTGATGAGGTGATCGTCGACGCCGCTCACTCGGCAGTTACCCTCGCCCCCTCCCAGGAGCAGAAAGATGAGGCCGCCGCTCGGATCGAGCAGCGCAGAGCCGCCCAGGCCGCGCCCATCACCGAGGGCGCACTGGCCGACGGTACCCCGGTCCCGCTGCTGGCTAACCTGGGCAGCCCTGAGAATGCCGCTGAGGCGGTGGAGCTGGGCGCTGAGGGTGTGGGCCTGTTCCGTACCGAGTTTCTGTTCCTCTCCTCAGACACCGCTCCCTCGGTAGCCGAGCAGCGTGAGGCCTACGTCAAACTGCTGCAGGCCTTCCCCGGCAAGAAGGTGGTGGTCCGTGCCCTGGACGCCGGGGCGGACAAGCCGCTGCCCTTCCTCAACGACGCCGAGGAGGAGAACCCCGCACTCGGCCTGCGCGGGCTACGTGCTCTATTGGCCAGCGAGGAGATCCTGCGCGACCAGCTCAGCGCGCTAGCCGAAGCGCATGAAGCCACTGAGGCAGACCTCTGGGTGATGGCTCCGATGGTCTCCACTGTGGAGGAGGCTGAGATCTTCTCCCGATTTGCTCACCAGCACGGGCTGAAGACCGCCGGAGTGATGGTGGAGGTCCCTTCCTCCGCACTGGTGGCCGAACAGATCCTTCAGATCTCCGATTTTGCCTCCATCGGCACCAATGACCTCACCCAGTACACGATGGCCGCTGACCGACTGCTCGGCTCGGTGGCCGGACTCCAGGACCCCTGGCACCCCGCGGTGCTGAAGTTGGTCAAAGAGGTCGGCGCCGCCGGCGCCGCCACCGGCAAGCCAGTCGGTGTCTGCGGCGAGGCAGCTGCCGACCCGCTGCTGGCCGTAGTGCTGGTGGGTCTCGGTGTCCACACCCTGTCCATGGCTCCAGCTGCCTTGGCCGATGTTCGCGCCGAGCTGCTGCACCACACCAAGGAGCAGGCCGAGGCCATCGCCGCAGCCGCGCTCTCTGCCCCCGACGCAGCCGGGGCTCTTGAGGCCGCACGCACCACCGCGGCCGCCCACTCCGCCGAATAGTTGAAAAGGTAACCAAAGAAGGTAAGCACCATGTCAACATCACCAGCAGAAACAACAGCAGCTGACCAGAAGCAGCCTGGGAGCTTCCGAGTGGGGGTCCAGAAATTCGGCTCCTTCCTCTCCGGCATGGTCATGCCGGTCATTCCAGCCCTGATCGCCTGGGGCATCATCACCGCAGTGGTGGTCAACATCCACGAGTTCTACGGGCCCTGGACCCCGGCCGATGCACTCGGGGAGACAATCGGCCCGATGATCCACTACCTGCTGCCGGTGCTCATCTCCGTGCAGGGCGGCATGATGATCTACCAGATGCGCGGCGCTGTAGTGGGTGCAGTGGCCACCTTCGGCACCATCGTGGGCTCCGACTGGCTGCTCGGCGACGAGGCCATCCACATGTTCATCGGCGCAATGATCATGGGCCCGCTCTCGGCCTGGATCATGAAGAAGCTCGATTCCCTCTGGGAAGGCAAGATCAAGGCCGGCTTCGAAATGCTGGTCAACATGTTTTCCGCCGGCATTCTGGCCTTCATCATGGCCGTGGTCGGCTTCTTCGTATTGGCCCCGCCGATCAACTGGCTCATGGAGGTCCTCGGTAACGCAGTACGCTTCCTGGTGGAGTCCGGTCTGCTGCCGCTGACTTCGCTGCTGATTGAGCCGGCCAAGGTCTTCTTCCTCAACAACGCCATCAACCACGGTGTGCTCACCCCGTTGGGCAGCAACGAGGCAGCAGGCGAGGCCGGTAAGTCCATCCTCTTCCTGCTCGAGGCCAACCCCGGACCCGGCCTGGGTGTCCTGCTTGCCTTCACCATCTTCGGTGTGGGCGCAGCAAAGGCCACCGCCCCCGGCGCCGCCCTGATCCACTTCGTCGGCGGCATCCATGAGGTCTACTTCCCCTACGTGCTGATGAAGCCGGCCCTGCTGCTGGCTGTGGTGGCCGGCGGCGCCACCGGTGTGACCACCAACCTGATCTTCGACGCCGGCCTGCGCGCCCCGGCCGCCCCCGGCTCGATCATCGCAGTGGTCATCCAGACCGCCTCCGACAGCTACGTCGGGGTGATCCTCTCGGTGATCCTCTCCTGCTCGGTCTCCTTCGCCATCGCCTCGGTGATCCTGCTGGCCTCCCGCAAACGCGACTTGGAGAGCAGTGACCAGTTCTCGGCAGCCGTGGCCAAGACTGAGGCGGCTAAGGGCAAGAAATCCGCCCACCTCTCCAACCTGGCCGCCGGCGCTGCCAATGTCCCGGCCGCAGCTGCGCAGCGGATCTCCACCATCTACTTCGCCTGCGACGCCGGGATGGGATCCTCCGCCATGGGTGCCTCCGTGCTGCGCAAGAAGCTGGCTTCAGTCGGGATCGAGGATGTGCATGTCACTAATAAGGCCATCGCAGCACTGCCCGGCGACGCCGACCTGGTGATCACTCAGCAGACGCTGACTGACCGGGCACGCCCCAAGGAGCCGGGCGCCATCCATGTCTCGGTGGACAACTTCATGAACGCCCCGGAGTACGACGAGGTGGTGGAACTGGTGAAGACCAGTGGTCAGGACGACGCCTCGGCGGGCACCGAAGCTGCCCAGGCGACGCCGGCCATCGCGCCTGAAGACGAGGGTGCAGTGGCCACCAAAACAGCCGTGCTCACCAAGGAGCGGATCCGGATCCACTCCGGGGCCGTCACCCAGGACCAGGCACTGGCCGAGGCCAACGAGATTCTGTTCTCCGCCGGCGCGGTCAGCGAGGACTACCTGCAGGCCATGCGGGACCGCGAGGCCACTGTCTCCACCTTTATGGGCAATGAACTGGCCATCCCGCACGGCACCAATGAGTCCAAGGGCGCCATCAAGGCCAGTGCGCTCTCCGTGGTCCGCTATGACGGCGGGGTGGACTGGTCCGGAGACCAGGTGACCTTTGTGATCGGCATCGCCGGGGTCGGCGATGAGCACCTGCAGATCCTGTCCAAGATCGCCGAGCTATTCGCCGATGAGGCCAAGGTGGCCGAGCTGAAGGCCGTCTCCACTGAGGCGGAGCTGTACGAGTTGCTCAACACGGTGAACTCGTGAAGGCTGTTCACTTCGGCGCGGGGAACATCGGCCGCGGATTCGTAGGAGTGCTGCTGCACGCCGGCGGATACGAACTGGTGTTCTCAGATGTCGCCGCCCCGCTGGTCGACTCGATCAACGCTGCCGACTCCTATACCGTCCATGAGGTAGGCCTTGGGGGTGAGGATAGGGAGGTCACCGGGTTCCGGGCAGTGAACTCCGCCACCGACCCGGAAGCGGTGGCCGCCGAGGTGGCCTCTGCCGATGTGGTCACCACCGCAGTGGGGCCCACCATCCTGAAGTTCATCGCCCCCCATGTGCTGGCCGGACTGAGGCAGCGGGAAGCAGGCGCTGCCCCGCTGCAGGTGATGGCCTGCGAGAACGCGGTGGGAGCCACCGATACCCTGAAGGCTGAGATCCAGCGCCTGGCCGGCGAAGACTGGGACCAGCTGCAGCAGCGGGCGGTCTTCGCCAATACTGCAGTGGACCGGATCGTACCCGGCCAGGTGGCCCCGATCGGGATCGACGTCACCGTGGAACCCTTCTACGAGTGGGCCATCGAGTCCGGGCCCTTCGGCGGGAAGCTGCCGAAAATTCCCGGCGCGCATTTTGTGGAGGATCTGGGTCCCTACATTGAGCGCAAGCTGTTCACAGTCAACACCGGCCATGCCACCGCCGCCTACTTGGGCCACACGGCAGGACTGGACACCATTGCTGCCGCATTGGCCGATGCTCAGGTGCATGCCGGAGTGCAGACCGCCCTGGAGGAGACCTCCGCCATGCTGGTGGCCAAACACGGGTTCAGCGCTGCGGAGATGGCCAGCTACCGGGAGATCATCCTGGAGCGGTTCCGCAACCCCGCACTGCCGGACACCACCGCCCGGGTGGGCCGCCAGCCGCTGCGCAAGCTCTCTGCCGGGGAGCGGTTCATCGGTCCGGCCGCCCAGGCCGCTGAGCGGGGGCTTTCCGTGGACGGGCTGCTGACCGCCATCGGGGCAGCCCTGCACTTCGACCTGCCCGAGGACGAGCAGTCGGTTGAGTTGCAGGCCAAGTTGTCCGCTATCCGCTCCGGAGACCTGACTCCTGAGGACTTCACCACAGAGGTCACTGGGCTGACACCTGAGCACCCGCTGTTTGCCCAGGTTGCCGGCGTCGTCGTCCATGCCGTATAGTTGGCTGCTGTTGTGCGTGTCCAGACCTGCCTGGATTCGTGTCGAGGCGGTCCAGTTGCATGGCCACGCAGCCTCCACGAACCTCGCGGGAGACAACGGGCCCCGAATCATCCCGGCCCTCACCCGGGAATCGGGCAGCGTGCTAGCAAGTAAGACAGTGCATCACGCGCGTCACGGCAGTGCATCTCACACTCTGCCGACGATGCTGCGTGAACCGTAGAACATCGACCGTAAGGCATACCAACCGTGCGTACGTACACCCCCAAAGAAGGCGACGCCGACCCGCAGTGGCACATCATTGACGCCACTGACGTGGTGCTTGGCCGACTGGCCTCCCACGCAGCCCAGCTGCTGCGCGGCAAGCACAAGCCGACCTTCGCCCCCCACCAGGACATGGGCGACTTTGTCATCATCATCAACGCGGAGAAGGTCGCCGTCACCGGCGATAAGGCCGCCAAGAAGACCTACTACCGCCACTCCGGCTTCCCGGGCGGTATCAAGTCCATCACCTTTGAGCAGATGGTGGAGCGTTACCCCACCCGAGCTGTGGAGCAGGCCGTCAAGGGCATGCTTCCGCACAATAAGCTCGGCGCCGCACAGCTGAAGAAGCTGCGCGTCTACGCAGGCAGCGAGCACCCGCACGCCGCCCAGCAGCCCCAGCCGTTCGAGATCGCCCAGGTTGCCCAGTAGTTCGGGCTGCGACACTCTAGAAGACTTTTAGGAGAACCGTGGCTCAGAATACTGAAGAGCTCATTGAAGAAACCGCCGAGGAGCTGACCAGCTACACCTCGGAGTCCGCACCTGCAGCTGAGGACGCCGCCAACACTACTGAGCGCGCCCCGCTCACCGTTCCCGGTGCTGCCATCGGCCGCCGCAAGCGCGCCCGAGCCCGGGTCCGGATCATCCCCGGCACCGGCCAGTGGACCATCAACGGCCGCAGCCTGGAGGACTACTTCCCGAACAAGCTGCATCAGCAGGAGGTCAACGACCCCTTCACCCTGCTCGGACTGGCCGGCAGCTATGACGTTATTGCCCGCATTGACGGCGGCGGCCCCTCCGGCCAGGCCGGTGCTCTGCGCCTGGGCATCTCCCGGGCGCTGAACGGCATCGACCGCGATCACAACCGCCCGGCGCTGAAGAAGGCAGGCTTCCTGACTCGCGACGCTCGTGCGGTGGAGCGGAAGAAGGCCGGCCTCAAGAAGGCCCGTAAGGCTCCGCAGTACTCCAAGCGTTAAAGGAGGCGCGGCTCTCAATTTCTCGCCTATTGCGCTGCTCGCTAAGGCGTCAACCGAGAGCCAGGCACTCTGCCGCTTCGCAGAGTTACAACTCTGTACCGAAATGCCCTGCCCGGGCCCCTGGGCAGGGCATTTCCTTTTTGGGCCGCTAGACTCACTTCCAATATGACCAGATTGTTCGGAACCGATGGGGTCCGGGGTCAGGCCAACGGCTTGCTCACCGCTGACCTCGCTCTTCGTCTCTCCCAGGCCGCTGCAGTGGTGCTGGGGCATCGTCGTAGTCTTGTTGAGCGTCGGCCTGTAGCGGTGGTGGCTCGTGATCCCCGCGTCTCCGGTGAGTTTCTCTCTGCAGCAGTGGAGGCGGGGTTGGCGTCCTCTGGTGTGGATGTAATGGATGCCGGTGTGCTGCCTACCCCTGCTGCCGCATTCCTGGTGGCGGACTTCGAGGCTGATTTCGGGGTGATGATCTCTGCCTCGCATAACCCGGCCCCGGATAACGGGATCAAGTTCCTTGGGGCGGGCGGACACAAGCTCGATGATGCGGTCGAGGATGAGATCGAGGCTCAGATGGCTGAAGCGCCCCTGCTGCCGGTGGGTGCTGAGGTGGGGCGGGTCAAGAGATTCTCCGATGCTGAGGACCGGTATGTGGTCCACCTGCTGCAGTCCCTGGGCGGGGTCTCTCTGAAGGGTCTGAAGATTGTGCTGGACTGTGCCCATGGGGCGGCCAGTGGGTGTTCGCCAGAGGCTTTCGCTGCGGCCGGGGCGCAGGTGGTGGTGATTGGTGCTGAGCCTGATGGGCTGAACATCAACGAAGGCTACGGGTCCACGCATTTGGGGCCGCTGCAGGAGGCAGTAGTGGCCAATGGCGCTGATTTGGGCATTGCACATGACGGTGATGCTGACCGGTGCCTAGCGGTGGATCACACCGGGGCGGTGGTTGATGGGGACCAGATCATGGGTGTTCTGGCTCTTGCACTGAAGGAGTCCCGGACTCTGGTCGATGACACTTTGGTGGTCACGGTGATGTCCAACCTGGGGCTTAAGCTGGGCATGGCTGCCGCTGGGATCCAGCTGGTGGAGACCGCGGTCGGTGACCGGTATGTGCTTGAGGCGATGCGCACCGGGGGATATTCGTTGGGTGGGGAGCAGTCAGGGCATCTGATCTTCTCCGATTATGCGACCACCGGTGATGGTGTGCTGACTGGTCTGCAGCTGGCGGCTCGGGTCGCCTCCACTGGCAAGAGCCTGCATGTTCTGGCTGCTGAGGCGATGACCCGGCTGCCGCAGGTGCTGATCAACGTCCAGGGGGTGGACAAGGCCAAGGTCAAGACGCACCAGGGTGTTCAGGAGGCGGTGGCCGCCGCAGAAGTCAGGCTGGGCGAGTCCGGCCGGGTGCTGCTGCGTCCCTCAGGTACTGAGCCGGTGGTGCGGGTGATGGTCGAAGCCGCCACCGCCGATCTGGCCCAAGCCGAGTCCCAAACTCTGGCTGAGATCGTCAAGACCGAACTGGCCCTCTGAGTATGCCTTGAGACGCTCCCCGGCCAGGAGCAGAGCAGACAGGCACGGCAGATGCTCAGCTCTCGACTTATCGGCATGGCCTGGGCGGGTTGGGTGCCACTGCTACCGCGAGTGCCGGAGGAGTCTGCGTTGAGTGCACAGGGCGCTATTGAGTTGTCAAGCTGCGTGCCCGTGCCTGCCGCGGCAGGGGCTTGGTCTTCACACCTCCTTCTGTGGGGGCTGGGGAAGCGGTGGGGTCAGTGTTCTGGCTAGGCTGCCCCGCCGGTGGCCCATTCGTGCGGGGTATCGCGGCGGGTCCAGTCTGATGGTGGATCCGGTGTCCGCTGAGCCGGGTTGGCCCTTTCTCGGGCGGCTGGCCCTGGTTCGGGGGAAGCCTGCTCGCGTGGATCGGTACCGGCCCCCAGCTCGGGGAGCAGCTGGTGGCTTTTGAGCTCGTGATGGATATGGCAGAGGACCTGGGTGTTCTCTGCGCTGGTGGCTCCGCCGGTCTTATGGGGTGTTTTGTGGTCGATGTCGGATCGGAAACCGGGTTCGGTGCACCCGTGGACCTGGCAAACACCGTCCCGCAGCAGCACAGCAGTACGGAGGTTCCCGGTGACGAACCAGGCAGAGGACTCAGCCTCCAGGAGGTTCGGATTGCTGATCAGTTGGTTGACCAGCTCCGTGGTCACCCCCTGGGCGGTACTGTTATCCGCTTGGTCAGTGGGGTCAGCCCCTGTGCTGCTGGCGGCCGGCACCGTCCCGGTGAGAGGGTTAGCGGCCCCGAGCTTCACGATCCGCACCGGCTTCTGCTTACCCTCAGGAGTAGTCTTCGTGCCGGTGAGGTAGTAGGTGTTGCCGGCTTCCGGGTTGTTGGCGATGTGACGCGCTTCCTCGGCGGGCAGGATGAACCGCCCATCAGTGCTGACTACAGGGGCATCACAGGCCCCGGTGAGGGTGGCCAGGGGGATGGTGATATTGATACCCGTCCCAGCCCGGGCAGGTGCCCGAAGCTTAGTCTCTGAGCGAGGGCCGCCGTTTCCAGATTCAGCGTTGCAGGTCTGCACCCCGGCGGTCAACCAAGCAGCTAGGGTGTCGGCCATCCGGTTGTAGTAGGTGGCCTCCTGCACCTCACCTTCAGTGTTTTTGGCCTTCCGGGGCGCGGTGGCTGCTGTGGTGTGCAGTTGTTGCTCCAAGGGACCTAGCACCACGCTGGGCAGCAGGGCTTTGAGGGTGGACATCCCGTCGTCGTGATGGATGAAGGAGACATAGCGTTTGGTCTTCGCCCGATCATACCGGCGCTGATGCCCCGCGGTATCCAGCTCGGCGACGGTATCGCGGACCATCCGGGCCAGAGTGTTCGGATTCTCCCCGACAACGGCCTGCGCGAACTTGCCATCGAGGGCACCTGTAAGCTCCCGCTGCACCTCAGGCTTACCCGTGTTGGTCTCGATCAGATCCCCGGCCCCATCAGCGACCTTCTCCACTCTGGCAAGATCCACCCGGCCAGCTTGGTAGGCCTCCCAGACCCCGGGCAGCCATTTCTGGGCTGTTTCAGCGGTGGTGAGTATCCGGCGCACCTGATGCTCAGTGACTCCCAGCATCAGGGCGGCTTCACGGTGCACAGCCCTGACCACTGCTTCCCGGCTGAACGTGTGCTTCGGCTGCTGCTCTGCCGCCCGGCGTTCCCGGTAGTCCAGCAGGAGCTGCACCTTCCGAGCCTCCGCCTGCCGGATGAGCACCTCTTCCTGCCACGCCGCAGTCAACTCCGGTTCCCGGACCAGGTAGGCATAAGCCTCAGGCAGCACCGGAGCGCATCTGCTGGCGCTCCGGGGTGTCAGTGGGGCTGTGGTGGGTTGAGTGCTCATGGATCTATTCTATCGTGGTTTGGGTCACTTTTCTAGGATTTATGGGTATATATCCTCGATTATATATGTGTTTTAACTGCTTTGATTTGTTTTGGTATTTCTTGTGTTCCAGTCTAGAGGCAGGCACGGAGATGCTGAATGTCCGAACGTGCTGAGCCGGCGTCGTCCGTCATCAGGATGAGCATCGCACCCATGAGCACATGGTCCCACCGTGGCCGTGCAGGGTTATCCGGCGCAGTTCCGGACGGACGGCAAAATCGTCAGTCTAGACTGGACAGATGACGTGCTTCTGAGAGTCCCCCTCCGCTAGAGTCTCCTGAGAAAGGAGCGCTTAATGCGCCCGCTGAGTACGAACGAAAGCAGAAGCAATGCAGAGTGGCATCATGGGTCTGGTCGGAGTGGTGATCGGAGGACTGATCATTCTTCTGGCCGAGTGGATGAAGGAGATCCGTTCAGACCGTTATTCACGCAAGGCCGGTCTCCGACTGCTGTGCATGGATCTGCACAAGGTCATTGCAGTGACCGAGCATGTGGCCAATGACGGCACCTGGGGCCCTGAGCGTGACCCGCTGCCCACAGAGGGCTACGAGAACCACTCGGCAACACTGGCCAAAGTACTGCCAGCCAAGCGATGGAAACTCGTGGAAGGGGCTGTGCTCGGTGTCAAGCGCATCGAAGGAATCCGGCTGGAGATTCTGCAGGGGAGCCGTACCGCATCTGCTGGTGAGATCGCCGACATCCGTCGGATACGAAGCTTCATTAAGAAGGCGCTCAAAGAAATCGATGCCGAGCTGACATTCATCGAGAACCCTGACCAGCAGCAGCAGTAGTAGTCTGGGCGCACCATGCGCTTGAGTCATCTTCCCCAGCTCCTCACCACAGGGGAGATTCGTGTGCAACTGGACCGAGAGCGCCTTGCGGAGAGTGACCCGCTCATCACGACTGAGGTCACCAGCGTCGGCGATGCGGCCCGCCGCATCTCGCCCCCCTGGTTCTTCAACGGCACTGAATTCTCCAGCTACGGCGACCCGGGTGCGACATGCCACACCATGGCTCATGTGGTGGAGAACGAACTCTATCCCCTGAAGAGGAATGAAATTCCTGATTACCTCATGGCCCTGCTGGCCTATCGGTTGCCTGAGGGGGCGCTGCTGCTGGACGGGAACCACCGGTTCCACGCGCTGACGGACCTCGCCCCTGAATCACCGGTGGTGATCATCACCATCGAAGGGCCCCTCGACCCAGCCGTACTTCCTGATCTGGGGCGCTGGAGCTGAGACTCACCCGCCCTCGGAGTCCAGGTAGTCAGGGGCCGGGGGCTGGTCCCAGTACTGCTCCAAGGTCAGGTCACGTTCGACGACGTCGCGGGCAGTCTCCCGGCCCACATAGCGCAGGTGCCAGGGCTCGTAGCTGAACCCAGTGATCTCCTCCGCCCCTTGGGGATAACGGATGATGAACCCGAACTCATGGGAATTCTCCGCGACCCACTGGCCCTCTGGGGTGTCCCCGAATGCTTGGTTCAAGGTGGTCTCCGCGGCGTTCGGAGTGTCGATGTCCACCGCCAGCCCGGTCTGATGTTCCGAATGTCCGGGCCGGGCGCTTATCCGGTCCGCAGCCTCATGGCCGTTGGCCGCAACGTGCTGGTCGTAGACCTGCACCTGGTAGTCGTAGGAGCGGTATCCGCTGATCATGCTCAGAGAGTGTCCCTCCTGATCAGCGGCGGCGAACAGTTCTTCCAGAGCCTCAGCGGGCTCAGCCCGCAGCTGCATAGCCTCCTGAGGACCGTGCAGGGCAACCTCCGGGGTCACCAGGTCCGAGGGCGCGTAGTCCAGCGGATCCAGGGGGTTGCGTTTGTTCACCAGCACATGGATCGAATTCGGATCAGCGGAGGCCTCACTCACAGGTCTTTCCTCAGTGTCTTCATCAGGATGGGTCTCTGTGCTGCGGTCTGGTTCAGCCTCGCTGGGCCCCCCGGGATCCTCGGAAGCGAGGGTGCTGTGGCGGGACTGGTCAGGGGCTGAGGGACTGGTAATGGGCCCGTCAGCGTCGCAGGCTACGAGCAGCACGGCAGCGACTAGTGTCACCGAAACTGGACGGAACAGACGCATCGATTCAGATTACCGGATGGCAGAGTCGGGTCAGCCCTGTGCTGAGAACTCCGCCAGTCGCCCGGGGCCTGAACGCTAGCCTGGGAGGGCCATGCTGATCTGACGAGCCGTGGCAGCCACCGCGGTACCGTACTCCTGGAACTTATCAGGCGTTATCCGGCTGGAGGGGCCGGACACAGAGATGGACCCTACAGGTCCCAGCTCCCGGCTGATGAGTGCGGCGCCGATGGCGGTGATCCCTGAGCTGAGGCCGCCGGGGTTGATGGAGTAGCCTCGCGAGCGAATCGCCTTAAGTTCGGCCTGTACCTCTTGGGGGTGGACCATGGTGTCGGGGGTGGACGCTGCCAGCGGATGCTGGAGATAGGCACGGACAAACTCCTCCGAGGAATGCGCCAGAAAGGTGAGTCCTGTGGCGGAGGCGTGCATCGGGATCCGTGAGCCGAGGGCTAAGAAAGCACGAAGCACATGGGGGGTGTCCAGACGTTCGATGACCACCATTCGGAGCTCATCGGGCACTGCAAGATGGATTGTCTCTCCTGTTTCGAGCTGCAGGGCGCTCAGGGGGCCGATGGCCACGTCGCGAATGCGAGAACCGCTGCTTCCGCGGCTGGTGACCGCATAGGCGTGAACTGCGATGGACCATTTTCCGCCGTCACGCTCGGCCCGTTCAATCCATTGGAGTTCTTCCAAGGTGACTAGGACTCGTTGGACTGTTGCCTTCGGCACCTCAACCGCCCTGCTCAGCTCCGAAAGCCCGACCGGCTGAAGCTCTGCGACCGCTTCCAGTACATGTATGGCTGTGGTGACGCTCCGTGTGCTCATGATGTGCTCCTTGCCGTCGCTGTCCCACAACCTAACAGATTCCTCATGCGTCCAGACCAGTTGAGGCCTTGGGCTTGAGAACCTGTAGCGCTAGCGGTTTGAGTAGGGGATAGACGAGAATAGCAACAGCGATCAAGATGATGGTTAGGGAGATTGGTCTGGTGAAGAACACTGTGACGTCGCCACCGGACATCATCAGAGCCCGGCGAAAGCTTGATTCGGCGATGGGGCCGAGGACGAATCCCAGCACGATCGTGCCCACAGGGAAGTTGTACTTCATAAGGATGTAGCCGATGATGCCGAAGAGCAGCATTACCCATACGTCGAAGACAGAGTTTCGCAGGCTGTAGGAACCGATGATGCAGAAGATGACAATTGCCGGTCCGAGCAGTGCGTAGGGAATGTTGAGTACGTTGATGAGCACGCGGATTAGCGGCTTGGCAAAGATGAGGGCGAGGATATTCGCCACGAGTATGGCCGCAAAGATGGTGTAGACGAACGTTGACTGTGTGGTCATAAGATTGGGCCCCGGCTGGAAGCCGTGGAGGATGAAAGCCCCGATCAGAATTGCCGTGGTGGCACTCCCAGGGATGCCCAGTGCGAACAGAGGGACCAGAGAGCCCACAGCCCCGGCATTGTTAGCGCTCTCCGGACCTGCGACACCGCGGGGATCCCCTTTGCCGAACTGAGACTTGTCACGGCTGAACCGTACTGCCTGTGTGTAGCCGAGAATCGCAGCTGTCACTGCTCCAGCGCCGGGGAGGATGCCGATGCCGGTGCCGATTACTCCGGAACGTCCCATAGTCGGTCCGACTGATCTGAGGTTGCGCCTGCTCCAGACCTCAACTTTTCCGTAAGCAGTGTTGAACTTGATCTTGGTGTCCAGACGGGATCGACGAAGAACCTCTGGAATAGCGAAGAGCCCGATCATCACCGGAATGAGCTCCAGACCTGCGCCGAGATCAGCCACATCGAAAGTCATCCGCTGAGTGGCTGTCATCGGATCGTTTCCAATAGTTGCCAGCAGCATGCCGAAACCGACGCCGAAGATTCCCTTGGACACCTGGCCGGAAGACAAGGAAGCGACGATGGACAGCCCCAACAGGGCAATGGCGAAGAACTCAGCGGAGGAGAAGTTCATAGCCAGTGCTGCCAGTGGGGGAGTCAGCAATATCATGGCCAAGGTCGCGATGATGGCGCCGGTGCCGGAGGCAAGTATTCCCACTCCCAGGGCTCGTCCAGCCTGTCCTTTCTGCGCCATTGCATATCCGTCGAGGACAGTCATCGAGGACTCTGGAGTACCGGGGGCCCTAAATAGGATCGCTGTGACCATCCCTCCGTAGACCGAGGCAGCGTAGATCACCGTGAGAAGGATGAATGCCTGCGTCGGTTCGAAGGCGTAGGTGATTGGCAGGAACACCACGACCATCATGGGGCCGCTGACGCCAGGAATGACCCCGCCCAACAAGCCGACCAGCGTCGCCAAGAAGAGGATCAACAGGTTTTCCAGACTCAGCAGAGCTGAAAACCCCTCTGCGACAGACGATAGAAGTTCCATGATTAGTGGCTACTTTCCTTGAACTAGAAGAAGAACGCGCTGATGTCGACGAAGGGCCCACGCCCTCGAGGAAGGGGTACGTTCATCAGCACCCCGAAGATCACTGTGGTAAGGGCTACGTAGGTGATGCTGGCCAGTGTGGCCGAGAGAACTTTTCGGACACCTATGGTCCAGGCAAGCACCCAGGCCATGACCAAGGTGGCGACTACGTAGCCGAGGTAGGGGAGGACCGCAACGTAGCCGGCGATGATAACAATCAGGAGGAGGTGGTTGTGCTTGCGCAGAACCTCCGAATCCAATTCATGAGACTCCTGGGCGGAGCTGAAGGGTTGGCCCCCTGCCTCGGGCGCAGGCTGCTGCCTATGCCTCAGTGCAGAGAGTGAGATGATGAGCCCTGCGATGATCATGATGATCGCTGCGGCTGCGGGCCAGAACCGGGGCGTCTGCAGAGCGGTCGCTGTAGAGGATGGGACACCTGCGAAGACAGCAGCAAACGCCGCTACACCGATCCCCAGCCATACCAGTGGCTCTATCGAGACTCTTCGCCCACTTAAGGTGAGCTTCATATGCGACCTGCCTGTGGTGGGTAGGGAGGAGAGACTCACTACTGGCCCGTCTGCTCTAGCAGCGAGGACACTCGGTGGTAGTGCTCCTCGATGAACTCCTCGTACTCCTGGTGGTTCAGCCACCCCTCGCGAAGGTGGATGAACTGGGCTTCCTCATGTTCCTTGTACGCGTCAGACTCATAGACATCCTGGAGAAGCTCTTCGATTGCGAGCACGGTCTCGTCTTCCGTGTCAGAGTGAACCATGATTCCTCGGGTTCCGCCGGTGGTCACGTCATAACCATGCTCGACAGAGGTCGGGATGTCCTCGAACTCATCGATTCTGTCCTCGTTCATCGCGAGAACTGGAAGCACCTCTCCTGATTCAATCTGGTCCACCCACGCCCCGATCTCCTCAGCAGCCCCATGGACATTTCCGCTGAGTAGGGCGGCCAACAGCTCTCCAGCTCCGTCAAACGGCACGTAGGAGATGTTCAGGCCGCTTTCGGCGGCCAGCTCCATAGTGGCAATGTCCGCCTGGGCTCCAACCCCCACCCCACCGAGACGGATTTCTTCCTCTTCGGCCAGCTCAGCGAGTTCATCCCAGTTCTCGTACCGCTCGGGATCGACCATCACGTGCACGATCTCATCCTGGAAGCGGGCGACCGGTCGCAGAAAGTCGTATCCGGGGTCGCCAAACTCGCCTTGTGCAGCAAGCGCTGCGAGGGAGACATCGATGACCCATGTGTACCCGTCGGAGGCGCGATTATCAGCCTCCCGGATGGCGTTGGAGCCGCCGGCCCCCTCCATATTGACCACTTGGACCCTGACGTTGTTCTGCTCCTCCACGATCGAAGCCACTTGGCGGGCAAAGACATCGGCGCCGCCTCCTGGTCCGAACCCGACCAGAATCTCGATGTCCTGTTCCGGGTATGATTCCGGATCTCCTCCGGTTTCATCGCCGCAGGCGGTCGCAGTAAGCAGGCTGACAATCCCTGCTCCGGCGCAGAGCCGCGCAAGAGAAGACTTCATGATTACTCCTTAGGTCAGACGGGGTGAGCTTTATCATGTCCAAACAGTGGTTCATCTGATGAACCATTGGCTCATTTTAGTAGGACGAATGTAACGTACACCACAGAAATACTGGAATCAATCCCCAATCTCGCGGATAACCGTGCTTGCCTCATCTAAAAGTAGTGATGTAGCTTACTTCTAATATCAATAAATGATCCGTTGGTTCACTAGATGAACCGATTGTTCGGCGTGAATGCGTCGCCAGTATCGCGGTATTCCGTCTCAATCAGCGAAAGGGAAATATGAACTTACCTCTGTCTGCGGTTCGGGTTCTTGACCTCAGCCGTGCGCTCGCGGGGCCCTACTGCACAGCTCTGCTGGCGGACATGGGTGCTGATGTGGTCAAAGTGGAGAGCATCCGAGGCGGTGATACGGCGCGTCAGTGGCCACCGTTCCAACAGGAACACAGTCTCTACTTTGACTCCACAAACCGGAACAAGCGCTCCATTGCACTGGACCTCTACTCCGATGAGGCTAAGGGCCTGCTTCACAAGTTGGTGAAGTCAGCGGACGTTCTAGTCGAGAACTTCCGTCCGGGCACTTTGGCCAAGATGGGTCTGTCCGAAGAGGTTCTGCGAGAGCTCAATCCCGAGATGGTAGTGACATCGATCTCGGGTTTCGGAGAGGTGGGTCCGCTGCGTGATATGGCTGGGTTGGATCAGGTGATTCAGGGCATGAGCGGACTGACATCAGTCACCGGACCGGATCGGGAGCACACCTACCGCACCGGGGTTTCTATCATTGACATCACCACAGGCATGATCAATGCCTTCAACGTAGTGACGGCATTGCTGGGAAAGCACCTCGGTGCCTCGGCCAACAAAATGTCCACCTCACTTCTGGAGACTGGACTGGCTCTTTCGGTCTTCCAAGGGCAGCGTGCTCTGAGTCTTGGCACCGCCCCTGAGCCTCAAGGAAATGATCATCCCACTATTACGCCATACGGGGTGTTTGAGACAGGATCAGTCCCTATCACCCTGGCCGTCGCGAATGATAAAGACTGGGCAACTTTTACCGCGCTGATCGGTTCACCCGAACTTGCGACCGATCAACGATTCCGGAGCGGCCAGTCCAGATCAGAGAACAGAGAGCAGCTCAAGCAGTTGATCGAAGAGCAGCTAGGACGGCGCAATGCGGAGGCCTGGGTGGAGGATATCCGTGGGTTGGGCATTCCCTGCGGCCCGATCTATACCTACAGCGAAGCCTTTGCCACCGATCAAGTCGCCGCCCTACAGATGATCCAAGAGGTGCAGCGAGCGGACGGATCTCAGCTCAGTCTCCTGCGTGGACCGATCAACGTCGACGGCGTTCCAGCGAAGGTCCGGACACCGCCCCCGGAACTGGGAGAACATACTGTCGAGATTCTCAGAGAGATTGGGCTGAGTGATGATGAGATTACAGCGTTGGAGAGCAGGGGCTTGGTTCACGCTCCAGCCGGGAGATTGGTGGGGCAGAAATGAGCACCTTGGGCTCCACACACGTTAGTCACGGGGCGATTCACTGCAGGGTCACTGACGGGGTCGCTCATGTTGTCATCAGCAATCCATCGAAGCGAAATGCGTTGACAAGACACATGTGCCTCGAGCTAAAGGAGCTGATGCATTCGTTAAGCAAAGATCCTTCATCAGATCTCATCGCCCTCAGCGGCGACGGCACTGACTTCTCCGCGGGAGCCTCCATCGATCAGCTGCCTTCTATCCTCTTTGAGCCCACCCCCGACGGCGAGTATGCGGATCATTTCTCAGCGGCTGATGCGGCACTTGCTCAAGTTGCCAAACCTACGGTGGCCCTGGTTCAGGGAGTATGTATGGGAGGAGGTTGGCAGATTGCGTCAGCCTGTGACTTCATCTTCGCGTCTTCGAATGCACGGTTCGCCGTGACACCCGCGAAGATCGGGATCCTCTACCCCCGCTCAGGAGTGGACCGCCTTGTTCAGCAGGTGGGCCCTGCCCGTGCGAAATATATTCTGATGACCGGCAAGACCTTCAGTGCTCACCAGGCTCAGAGCCTCGGGCTGGTTGCTGATGTCATCAGCGAGGATCTGTTTCAGACGGAAGCCGCGGCACTGCTGGAGGTGCTTCTCAAACGCTCCCGCTTTACTCAGATTAAGACGAAAGAATACATAGACGCCTCCTCCGCACAGCAAGCGCACCTGGACCCACTATGGTCGCGCAGCTGGGTTGAGATGATTGAGGGAGAGGACAGCGAGATAGGTATCCGGGCTTTCCGTCAGCGGAAAGACCCTCAATTCACCTGGATTCCTGGGTGACGCCCAAAACCTGCGCGCCACCGGAACTTATCAGCCCGGATCGACGTTGTCTTCGGCGGGCACTCCCACACTTCCCAGCCGCCGGAACAGCTTGAGGGCGGGGCCTGGAGGGTGGAAGCATGTCGGCGATGATGCAGCCAGCGGTGGTTCCCCGCGGCCAGTAGCCGCTACTCCTTGCCCCAGAGGATGTTCTTGGCCTTGCCCAGGACGGTCTTGTCCTTGGCCTCCTCCTCGGCTTCGACCTTGGCCTTCTCCCCTTCGATCTTCCGCTCCGCCTCTACCGCGGCGGCGAAGGAAGCGGGGTTGACCACCTCGGTCTGCACCTTGAGCTGGTCGCGGATCTCCTTCAGGAGGGTGATGTTCTCGTCCTCCTCTTCCTCCGGTTCGCCCAGCATGGCGTTGCGGGCAGCGATGATCTTGTTCATCGGCAGGATCACTACAAAGTAGATGGCAGCTGCGATCAGCAGGAAGTTCACTACCGCAGTCAGCAGCACGCCGAAGCGCATCGGCGGGCCATCGAAGCCGGGCAGGGTCACCGCGAACAGGTAGTCGAAGTCCGGGTCCTGAGCCAGCAGCTGGCCGATCAGCGGCATCAGAACGTTTTCCACCAGGGCGTTGATCACCGCGCCGAATGCGGTGCCCAGCACTACCGCGACAGCCAGGTCAACCACATTGCCCTGCTTGATGAACTCTAAAAATCCCTTGATCATGGCCCAATCTTAGACCGCGAACCCGGCCCAAGTGCGGCGAAAATGCCGCGCTGCAAATTATTGCAGAAACTCATTGAATTCCGCCGGCCACAAAGTTTTCCCCAGCCGCGGTGAGCTTCACCGCGACACGCCGCAGCTTCCACAGTTGGGGAAGCTGAGCTCCGCGGCCCCGAATCCCTGTTTAGATTCGTGAACCACCAGCCGCACGCCGATCACGGGGAGAGCAGCATGATCTGGACCGCTCAGGCCAGCACCATCCCGCAGCAGCTCTATACTGCCGCAGACGCCTACGACGACGCCGCCGGCAGACTCCGCAGAGTGCTCGCCAAAGTGCCCGACTACTTTGCCCAGATCGACGCCGCTGAGCGTGTGCACTGGGACTCCATGGCCAGTCGCACCTTCCGAACAGCCCTGGAGGCCCTTCGGATCCCCGGCGAGTTCCTCACAGCGGAGTCTGCGGCCCTGGCTGCCCAGGCTGAGGCGGTCGCCGCCGATCTGCGCAGCTACGGCGACCAAGCCAGGTACGTGATGTCGTTGATCAGCACTGGAACCCACATGGTGGGGCAGGGCATAGAGCTTGCCCAGCAGCAGACGGCCCAAGCCTTTGTCGGGTACACCCTGGACATCTTCGGCTCTAACGACGCCGTCCGATTCATCCAGTTCGCCCAACAGGGTGGTCTCAGCCAGATGCTGGGTCTGCCCCAGTATGAACGCGGGATCCCCATCGGCACACCAGGCTCCCCGGCGGCGCCCACCCACTGAAGAACGGAGAACAGAACTCATGCCCCTGCAGCACACTCTCTGGGACACTATGCCCCCGATCCCAGGCCCGCACGGCACTATCGGGGAGACTGCCGAGCACTACGTGGATAAGGGGCCGCGCACTCCCGAGTTTCGGATCAGCACCTGGGGCGGGCCCACCAGGATCAACCTGATATGGGACTCTCTCTATGAGGCCTCGGTGCATATCCAGGCCGCCGGGGCCACATTCACTGAGCTGCGCCGGGAGGTCATCTCCGTCTATGAGGCTTTCTCCGGCAGCGGCTACTTCCACCTGCACACCGATGTTCCGGCTTGGCACGCCCGCCTGGGTCTGTTGGTGGGCGGTACGGCGGCGGCCGAACAGGCCCTGCTGCACAACCAGACCGGACTGGACAAAGTCCATGAGAACTACCGGGAGGCAGAACAGCTGGTCCAGCGTTGGATCCACGCTGGCATCCGGGTCCTGGAAGTCGGCCTAGCTCTGGAACATGCTGTGCACCGGGAGGGAGATAAGAGCTTGGTCTACGACTGGTTCGCCACCACGCTGGTCTCTGGTGGCGGAGTCACTTTCGATGTGCTGCTCAAGAGGTTCCCCCACGTGGCGGTCATCCTGGCCACGGTCAAAGCCCTGGAAAACAATGCCGGGCTGACCCCCGCGCTGATGGGGCGCAACCGGCAGATCACCGACAGGCAAGCCACCCGCACCTTTGAGCACCAGGCCGATGGCACCCTGCACCACTACCTGGAGCAGATGGACCGGGTGGCCGACCACGGCGATATCGCCATCTCAGTGATCCACCGCCCCAATATGGACCCCGCCTATGCAGTGCACTTCCCCGGGGTCGATATCGACGGGTTGGACATGGAGCACGGGCGCAGCCCGATGAGCCTGGTGGACGGGCTGCACAATGACTCCGAGCATATGGCCGGGGCGCTGGAGCAGGCGCTCGATGAGCTCGGCGTCCCCCACGGTGCTGAGATTCACATGACCGGCTTCAGCCTCGGTGGGCTGCACGCCAGCAATATGGCCAGGAGCTCCGGCTTCGCCGATCGGTATAACCTGCGCACAGTCACCACTATCGGAAGTCCGCTGAAGCACCAGTCCACCCAGGAAGGAATCAAAGTCACGCATTTCGAGGATGTGCGGGACCCGGTTCCGCACATCACCGGGGAGCGGCCACAGCTTTCCAGCGAACGGATGATCATCCAGTACAACCACGCCAGTGCGGAAAGCTCAGTGGAGTCTGTCGCTGGCTCATCCCACACCTGGGAGCACAATGTGGATGCCATCCGGATGATGGAAGAGGGGGAGGACCAGCTCCTGGACTACAGCCAGCAGCAGCACCTGGATGAGTTCCGTGCCCAGCTGTACTTCGAAGGTGAAATAGAGACCTACGTCTTCGACACTCACTGGGAAAAGATGACGAGTCCTGAGCATGTGCTGCCCTGGGAGGCAGAGAGCTACGACGACGTCGCCTACTTCGAGGACGCGCTGAAAGACTCGGTGCGCGAGCTCAGCCGCTGGCCCAAGGATTCAGGTCCCACCCCGGACGGCACAAGCTCACCGGGCAGTGTCCCTTGGGACATCAAGGACCGGAACCTTACCGTGCCCGATCTTCAGGAGTGACGACAAACCGGTTGAGCAGGGCCGAGACAATCGAGACCACGATCGCCCCCAGGATGGCAGACCAGAAGAAACTGTCCACCACCAGGTTCGCCGGGGTCCAGGAGGTCAGCCAGCCGGTAAGACTGAGCATCAGGGCATTGATCACGATCGCGAACAGGCCCAGGGTCAGGCAGGTGATGGGCAGCGAGAGGAAGGAGACGATCGGCTTGATCACCACATTGACGATGCCGAAGACCGCCCCTACGAAGATATAGGCTAGGACGACGGCGCCGGGGTCGTCGCTCCAGCCCTCCATCCGGATGCCGGGTACCAGGAACGCTGCCACACCCAGGGCGAGCGCGTTGAGCAGAATGGCCAGTAGGATTCTCACAGGAATCATCTTCTCACGCCTACCTGGAGAAGCGAGGAGCTCACCGTGAGCATCACAGAACCGGTCACTGCGACCATCGTCCCCCGCCCGGCCGTGGCGGCACTGCCCAGCTACGCAGCAGGCAAGCCGCCCAAGCCAGCCGAGGGGCTGACCCCCTATAAGCTCTCTTCCAACGAGAACCCGCTGGGGCCCGTGCCCGCGGCAGCTCGAGCCGCCGCCGAAGCCCAGGGACTGCACCGGTATCCGAACCCTTTCGGCGAGGCCCTGCGTGCCGAACTGGCCGCCCACTTTGAGGTGCGCTATGACGACGTCGTCACTGGCACCGGAAGTCTGGGAGCACTCACCCAGATCATCACCACTTTCGCCGGCACGGGGGAGGACGGCGCTGCCGATGAGGTCATCTACGCCTGGCGGTCCTTCGAGGCCTACCCCATTGTGGTGGGCACTGCCGGCGCCAAAGATGTGCCCGTCCCGGTCACACCTCAGGGCCGTCACAACCTGGAGGCCATGCTGGCTGCGATCACCGAGCGGACTCGGGTGATCCTACTCTGCACCCCCAACAACCCCACCGGACCTGCCCTGACCCACACCGAGGTCACCGAGTTCCTCACCAAAGTGCCCAGCGACGTCGTGGTAGTAGTGGACGAGGCGTACCTGGAGTTCGTCCGCAGCCCTGATCCGGTGGACGGCCTGGCTCTGTACCGACAATTTCCCAATGTGGCGGTGCTGCGCACCTTCTCCAAGGCCCACGGGCTGGCTGGGTTGCGGGTGGGTTACTCCATAGCCCAGCAGTCCATCACCGAGCACCTGCGCAAGGCGGCAGTACCCTTCGGCGTCAATGCGGTGGCCGAGGCGGCCGCCGTCGCCTCCCTTCGGCACATTGATGAGGTCTACGCCCGAGTTGAGAAACTTGTAGGAGAGCGCCAAAAAGTCACCGAAGCCCTGGCTGATGCAGGATGGCAGATCCCGGAGACCCAGGCGAACTTCGTCTGGCTGCCATTGGGCGCCAAATCCCTTGACTTTGCGCAGGCCGCAGGGGTACAGGCGCTCGCCGTACGGCCTTTTGCCGGCGAGGGTGTGCGGGTCAGCATCGGTGAGCCGGAGGCCAATGACCGTTTCATCGCATTGTGCAGAACCTACAGCGGCCTCCCAGGGGTCGCCTGACACAATGACCCTATGGGAGACACCGATCACATGAGTGCAGCGCAAAGTGAGGTGCAGTTGGCATCTTCGGTGCCGGTGCAGCTGCTGGGTGTTGATGGTGCTTTGGTGGGGCATCCGGTGTTCAGCCGGTATGTGGCTGATCTCAGCGATGAGGTGTTGCTGGGGTTGTATCGGCATATGGTGGTAGAGCGCCGCTTCGATGTGGAGGCCACGTCCCTGCAGCGACAGGGTGAATTGGCGCTGTGGGTGCCTGCTTCGGGGCAGGAGGCCGCTCAGGTGGGAACGATTGCTGCTTTGGAGTCTACGGATCGGGTGTTTCCGACGTATCGAGAGCATGCGATGGCGTTGTATCGGGGGATCAGTGCCGAGCAGCTGATGGCTACGTTTAGAGCGGCGAAGCATACCGGCTGGGATCCGGGGAAGTTTAATTTCAACTGGTATTCGATTGTGTTGGCTTCTCAGGCGTTGCATGCGGCTGGTTGGGCGATGGGTATCAAGCAGGATGTGTCCACCGGAGCCCTGGGTGAGGGTCGGACTGCTGATGAGGTGGTGTTGGCCTGCCTGGGTGATGGGGCAACTAGTCAGGGCGATGTGCATGAGTCGATGGTCTTCGCCAGTTCGTATCAGCTGCCGGTGCTCTACTTCATCCAGAACAATCATTGGGCGATTTCGGTGCCGTTGAAGACTCAGTCTCGGGCCCCGTTGGCACACAGGGCCGCCGGCTATGGGTTTGAGGGCATCCGGGTGGATGGCAACGATGTGCTGGCCAGCTATGCGGTGGCTAAGCACATGGCTGCTCAGATCCGTGCCGGTTCGGGCCCGAAGCTGGTGGAGGCTGTCACCTACCGGATGGGTGCCCATACCACTGCCGATGACCCGACGAAGTACCGCACGGATGAGGAGGTCGAGTCGTGGAAGAGGCGCGATCCTGTGGCCCGGTACCGGAAGTGGTTGGAGGCTGAGGGCATTCTGGATCAGCAGTTCGTTGATCAGGTGGACGCCGAGGCTGCTCAGTTGGCTGCTGATCTGCGTACCGCGGTGCATGAGATGGAGCCGGTGGATCTGGAGCGGGTATTCGACACTGTTTATGCTGAGCCGCATCGGCAGGTGCAGGTGGAGAAGGCTTGGTTGAAGGATTACGAGGCCGGGTTCGCCGAGGACCAGGGAGTCGAGTTCTGATGACTAAGGAACAACCAACGGCGACACTGGCCGCTGATGCTGCTGAGGTGGTGGCCCTGCCGTTGGCTAAGGCGATTAATCGGGCGATGCGGGATGAGTTGGCCGCTGATGAGAAGACCCTGCTGATCGGTGAGGATATTGGCGCTCTGGGCGGGGTGTTCCGGGTGACCGACGGGCTGCAGGCGCAGTTCGGCACGGATCGGGTGATCGACTCCCCGCTGGCGGAATCTGGGATTATTGGTACGTGTATTGGGTTGGCGATGCGTGGGTATCGGCCGGTGGCTGAGATCCAGTTCGATGGATTCGTCTTCCCTGCGTTCAACCAGATCACCACCCAGCTGGCAAAGATCCATAATCGCACTGATGGGGCGGTGAGGGTCCCGGTGACGATCCGGATCCCTTACGGGGGGCATATCGGGTCGATTGAGCATCATTCAGAGTCCCCGGAAGCACTGTTTGCTCATACTGCGGGACTGCGGATTATCACTCCCTCTAGTGCCCAGGATGCTTACTGGATGATACGGCAGGCGATCGTGTGCCCGGATCCGGTGATTGTGTTGGAGCCTAAACGCCGGTACTGGCTCAAAGGAGAAGTAGACCTGGGCAACCCGGCCCCGGATGCCTTCACCGCCCAGGTGCTGCGCCAGGGCACTGATGTGACCTTGGCTGCGTATGGCCCGTTGGTGCCGGTGGCTTTGGCTGCCGCCCAGGTGGCCGCAGACCAAGGCCGCAGCGTTGAGGTGATAGATGTGCGTTCGATCAGCCCTTTGGATGATGAGACCATCGCGGTCTCAGCGGCGAAGACTTCCCGGCTGGTGGTGGCTCATGAGGCCCCTACGTTCGGCGGATTCGGTGCTGAGATCGCAGCGCGGGTCACGGAGCGGGCCTATCACCGGTTGGTGGCTCCGGTGTTGCGGGTCGGTGGGTTCCATATGCCGTACCCTCCCTCTGCGCAGGAGGGTAGGTATTTACCGGATATTGACCGGATGTTGGAGGCTGTGGAGCGCAGCTTCGCCTATCAGAGTGCAGGAGGCCACCGATGAGCCAGACGTTTAATCTGCCTGATGTCGGTGAGGGCTTGACTGAGGCGGAGATTGTTTCCTGGAAGGTCAAACCCGGCGACACCGTGGCGGTCAACGATGTCATCTGTGAGATCGAGACCGCGAAGTCTCTGGTGGAACTGCCGGTGCCCTACACCGGGGTCGTTCAGGAACTAGTCGCCCAGGAGGGTGACACCATCGAGGTCGGCCAACCATTGATCCGAATTGGCTCAGCAGACGACGCCGCGCCGGAAGGGGACCCCGGGGATGCCGGCGATACTTCCGATACCAGTGCTGCGGATACCGGTGCGGAGGCGGCCGGGCCGGTGTACGGCACAGTCTCTGGCGCTGCGGCGTCGCCATCATCTGCGGCTGGGCAGGCCGCTGAGCCTAACAGCACCACCGATACGGTTTCTCCGCAGGCTGAGCCGGCCCCGCGGCAGGAACCGGCTGAGACTCAGGCCCTGGTGGGCTCAGGCCCGAAGGCCGATACCCCCAAAGCTCGTGCCCGGACCCGTGCCACAGCACTGGATCTGGTGGATGTCTCAGACTTGGGTTTGGAGCCGGTCGCCCGGTCAGCCCCGACCGCCGATGGCGGGGACCTCGGTCCGGATGTGGTGCGGCGGGCTTCGCCGCCGGTGCGGGCATTGGCCAAACGATACGGGTTGAGCCTCAGCGAGCTTCTCGGCACCGGGGACAATGGCCGGATCACCCGGGAAGATGTTGAAGCCCAGGCCGAGCAGAAAGCGAAGACCCCACACGATGAGGTTGGTGCGATGCCGCTTTCAGGATCGGCTGTGCCTAGTGGCGGTACACCTACTCCCGTGCAGCTTGGACTCCTCTATGACGGTCCGAGGGAAGAGCGTGTTCAGGTGCGGGGGGTGCGGAAAGCCACCGCGTTGAACGTGGCCGCCTCAGCCTCTACCGTGCCACATGTCTCGGTGTTCAAAGAGGTTGACATCACCGCCAGTATGGAGCTGCGCACCGCACTGCGCGAGGACCCCAGATTTGCGGGTCTGAGTGTTTCGCCGTTGCTGTTCGCAGCCAAAGCGATTATCTGGGCTCTCCGGCGTAACCGGCAGGTCAACGCCACCTGGCAAGAGACTCACTACACGTTGTGCAACTATGTGAACCTCGGTATCGCCGCAGCCACCCCACGAGGCCTAGTAGTGCCGGTAATCCATGACGCCCAGGCGTACACCACCCAAGGGTTAGCCGCAGCGATTACCGCACTGACTACCGATGCCAGAGAAGGTAAGACCACCCCTGCTCAGATGCAGGGTGGAACGGTCTCGATCACCAGCATCGGGTCTCTGGGCCTGGACTTCGGCACCCCTATCCTGCCCCCCGGGCAAGCTGCCATCGTGATGCTCGGGGCAGTACGCACCAAACCCTGGGTGGTGGACGGGCAGATCGTGCCCCGCCAGATCGTGACCATCGGAGGGTCCTTCGACCACCGGCTGATTGATGGAGATCTCGCCGGAGCCTTCATCACCGACATCGCCACAATCCTCGAACAACCAGGACTCCTCCTGGACTGAGTGTGTCCCGGCTGCGGGTGTATGTTGGCACCTTCGGGGCTCCAGCCCTCAATCGCCTCAGAAGACTCCAAGCTGGCTCGAGTTTTCGCTCGGCTTAGTCGGGTCTCCCGCTCGTGCCTCAGTCTTGCAGACGGTGGATAGCCAATGGGCCGGGATCTTCCAGGCCGAGCTGTTCGGCTAGCGGTGCGCCGTCCAGCAGGATCTCCACCTGCTCGGCACCCGAGGCGGCCCGAGCCGTGGTTTCAATCTGCTTGAGCATCTGCCAGGACTGGCAGGATGAGCTGCTGTTGGCGAACCCCGTGAGATGCACCGTCACCGTGCTGCCCTCCTGCTCCACGTCAGTGACCTCAAAGCCTGAGGCTGCCAGCGGGTTGTTGAAGGCCGGGTTGCCGTGTGTGGTGCGATCCAGGGTCAGCAGATACTCCAGGGCGGTCTCAGCAGGGTTGTCGGTAACCACCGGCACGGTCTCCACCAGGGAGATGTAGTCCTGGCAGCCGAACTGCTCAGTCCGGGCTAGCTGCCGCCCATGCGGGGTGTCTGGGGTGTAGTCCACGTCCTCCTCGTAGACCTCCCAGTCGTACCCCGCTGGACTAATCAGGCCGACGGGAAGGGCCACGGTCTCATCGCTGTCGTACTGCGGCTCGGGCATTGGATTCTCAGGAACTTCCTGTGCCTCTGCTGGAGAGTCTCCCTCAACCTCGGGTGAGTCCGGGTCGGACTCAGTGGGATCACTGTCACAGGCGGTGAGGCTGAACAGTGCCGCAGCAGTGAAAGCCGCGGCTGCAGCGCGCAGCGAGGAGGTCGAAGTCATTCCTCAAGGATACGAGTCACCTCATGGAGTCCACGAATCAGCGCTGGGGCGCTTCTGTTGCCCGATTGAGCCGAAAGGCGAGCGTATGGTGGCAGAGATGGCTCGTCCGAAGCGGTTGCGGCCTCCTTGCGCAGCGAAGAACCTGCTCAGGCCGTAATCTCACAGGGTCCCAGCTGAGATGGCCCTTAGGTCGGATGCACGCGCCGCTGCAGCGTGCCGACGTGTTATGGCAATCCGGAACTGGCCTGACAGGACAGAGTCTGGGAGAAGATTGCTGGTGGGGGCCGTGAACGGGGGCGGCCCCCACCAGCGGTTGAGAAGCGCGCCCAAGGGTACTGCACGGAGGGGGTGGGATGTTTAGCACCCGGCGCCTGTGCTTCTCACTTCATATTGTGATGACAGCAGAGGGAACGGAAACTCTGATGTCGTCTTCATATGGAGATGTCAGGAATGGACAGCGGACCATTCCGGGGGGTGTTCAGACGTGAATGCTTCAAATCTGAACAACTCCCTGACTCTCTATACTGGGACCTTCTCCGGGCCTGTGTCAAGCACCGTCTCCGGTAGGCTGGAATCATGCCTATCCGGAACCGCCGCGCCGCAGCTCTGCCAGCAAAACTCTCCCGTTCCTGGCTGCTGATCAACGCGGCAAAAGAGGAAGATTTCGCTCCTGGTCTGGCCAGTGAGGCTGACTCGGTGATCTTCGACCTAGAGGCGTCGGTACCTGATGAAGCTAAGGTGGCAGCACGCGAGTCAGTGATGAGCGCGCTCAACGGCGGTATGACTGCATGGGTGCGAATCAGCCCCACCACCAGCGAGCACTGGGAGGATGATGTGGCTGCTCTGGCCCAGGCCGACGGTCTGCGAGGGGTGATGCTCGCTGAGACTGAGCGCCCGGACCAGGTCACCTACACCGCTATGCGGCTGCGGGCCGGCACCCCGGTCATTGCTCTGGTGGAATCCGCTTTGGGCGTAGAGAACGCCACCCAGATCGCCTCTGCCCCTGGTACTTTCCGACTGGCATTCGGCACTAATGACTTCCGCAAGGACGTGGGTGTCTCCGCAGACCCGATGGCCCTGGCCTACGCCCGCTCACGGTTGGTGATTGCTTCACGGGTGGGCGGTCTGCCCGGAGCGATTGACGGGCCGACAGAGGTCAACGCGGATGAGGCCGCCATCGCCGGAGCGTGCCGGGTGACTGCCTCTGTGGGCATGACCGGCAAGCTCTCGCTCAACCGGGCTCAGGTAGAGCTGGTGAACCATGGGCTCAGCCCGTCTGAGGACGAGGTGACCTGGGCCAAGGAGCTCATCGAGGCCCACGAGCGCGGCGCCTCCATCGGCGACGGCTCCTATCTGCCCCGCCTGGCCCGCGCGCAGAAGATCGCGAGTCTGGCTGATAGCTATGGCCTGTGGAATGCTTGAGTGAGACGTGCATCATGCCATAGTGAACAAGGAGGTTCTGAATGGGCAGAGAGACTTACACCGGTGATGTGGCCTTTGAAGTACGTGGACACCTGGGGATCATCACCCTGAACCGCCCCAAGGCACTGAACTCGCTGACTGAGCTGATGTGCGAATCGATCAGGATTCAGCTGGAGGACTGGGCAGAGGACGATGCCGTGGCACAAGTCCTCATCCGGGGGGCCGGAGACCGCGGACTGTGTGCCGGCGGAGATGTGGCCAGCCTCTACCACGAGATGGTGGAGCTTCAGCCGCTCGACGGCGGCCCTCTCCTGCCTGAGGGGACCCCGGGCTACCAGGCTGAGTTCACCGCTGAGAGCTTCTTCGCCACCGAGTACCTGATGAACCTGAGGATCGCGAAGTACACCAAGCCCTATGTCGCCCTGATGGACGGTGTGGTGCTCGGCGGTGGGGTGGGCGTCTCGGCCCACGGTTCCCACCGAATCGTGACCGAACGCAGCCGGATCGGCATGCCCGAGACCACCATCGGGTTCTCCCCAGATGTGGGCGGCACCTATCTGCTGGCTCGAGCTCCGGGGGAATTGGGCGTCCACGCCGGGATCACCGGTACCCATCTCTCCGCTGCCGATGCCCTACACCTGGGCTTGGCCGACACCTACGTGCCCTCATCTGCGCTGGAGGCGCTGATCAGTGAGTTGACCTCAGCCCCGGTGGAGCAGGTGCTGCCCCGGTTCGCCGAGCAGCCTGAGCCCTCCGGCCTGACCGAGGCCGGCTGGATCAACCAGGCCTACTCCCAGGACAGTGTGGGCGGCGTCGTGCTTCTTCTGGAGGAACTGGGACAGAGCGTACCGGAGGCCGCAGAGACGGCGAAGACGCTGCGCAGCAAATCGCCTACCATGGTGAATGTGGCGTTCCAGGCAATACGTAAGGCCAGGGAACTCAGTCTTGAGGGGGCGCTGAGCCAGGAGTACACCGTGGCGGTGCACGCCCTGCGCTCCCATGACTTCCGGGAGGGGGTTCGCGCCCAGCTGATCGACAAGGACCGGGACCCGCAGTGGAGCCCCGCCTCGCTGGAACTGGTGGATGATGACCTGGTGGGACACTACTTCACCCCGGTGCCGGGGCGCGTGCTCAACTTGCGTTGAACACGCGGTGCTGGTGCCGCGCCTTCGGCGCTCCAACCCTCGCCTGACCGCATAGCTGGCAACCCTCAGCAGCCCTTGTGCATCGAGCCGCAAACGATGTTGCCTACTCGGTGCAGTGGGATCGCAGAAGATACCGGGCAAGCTCGTCTCTTCGCCCGGCTCAACCGGGTCTTCCGCGGCGGTGAGACCCTGCTGCCCTGGCTCTGGATAGAATCTGTGAACAAGCTGTGCTCGCTTCAGAGGGTACAGGCTGCCTGAGCTGCATGCGGGAGGACACCTATGGAGACCACTGAGGGCTCTTCCGCGCTGCGCATCAGCTCCCCGGTGCTGATCTTGGCTGGGCCCTCGCCTGCGCGCAATGAACTGACCCAGCGGCTGCGCAGCATGGACGTGAAGGTCCTGCAGGCCGCCAGCGCTGCCGAGGCATCCCAACTCTGCGCAGAGGAGTCTCCACACCTGCTGGTGCTCGATGCCCGGCTGGCCCGCCGTATCCCGGAGCTGGAGGACGTGGTGGATGACCTGCGCTCAGGCCAGGACGAGACCGCGGTGCTGGCCTGGTTCGACGCCGATGCTCCTCAGGAGGACATGATGGCGCTGTGCAGGCCGATTGACGACCATATGGTCGGCGGGATTGCCGTGGACGAGTCGGTGCGCAGACTCCACTTTCTTACCGGCCGACTGCCGGAACAGCGCAACGGTGAACGGCTGATCGTGGGGGACCTGGAGATGGACACCACCCAACGCACCGTCACTCGGGCTGGGCAAGACATCGACCTTTCGGACACTGAGTTCCGGCTGCTCCGTCTGCTGATGCGGCATGCCCGCACCGTGCTGCCCAAGTCCCAGATCCTGCAGGAGGTCTGGGAGTACGAGTTCGCAGGTCAAGCCAATATTGTGGAGCTCTACATCAGCTATGTGCGCAAGAAGATTGAAGCCGGGATGCCCCGTATGATCCATACGGTGCGCGGTGCCGGCTATGTGCTGCGCCCAGCACGGGCGGCAGAGCGTAGCGATGCGCCTGCGGAGACGGTCGATTAGGCTATCCGGCGCGAGCTGCGCAGTGCCAGCACACCCACAGTGATGCTCAGCAGCGCCAGGCCTGCTGCAGTATAGGCGGTCGCGATGCCTGTCTCAGCGAGGACGCCGTCGGCCTCTTCCTCCTCATCACCTGCATTGCCGTTCTGCTCGTCCTCTTCCTCCTCGGGAGCGGCAGTGGGCTCAGAGGAGGTTTTACTGCTGAATCCGGACAGGTTCAGCTCAGCAAGCTCCGGCATGCCTGGCATGGGCAGGAACACCGACTCGGCCGGGGGGCTGGGCGTCTCCACAGCAGTGGGTGCCCCCGGCGGGGGAGCTGTGACAGTGGGCTGAGCTGTGGCGGTGGCCGGGGCAGTGGTGGTGGGGGAATCTGTGCCGGGCGTGCCGGGTCCGGTGGTCTCGGTGGGAGACGGAGCACCTGTGGTGGGTGGCGTCGTCGGAGTCTCCGTGGGTGAGGGAGAGGGGGACGGCGTAGGTGTTGGTGTAGGGGTGGGCTGAGTGCCGTAGACGGTGAAGCGCACCTGGGTGCGGTCCTCCTGCCCGTCGGGGGTGCTGGCAATTACGGTGAAGTGGTCCACCCCGGTTCCGGAGTATTCTGTCGGCGCGATATAGGTGACCTGATTGCCGGAGATGGACACCTCGCCGCCGAGCTGGGATGAGGTGGAGCCCAGTGTGAATGATGCGTCAGAGAGATTGGCGCTGCAGGGCACCGTGGTGCTTTCGCCGGGGTCCAGGCTTCCGTTGGTGCAGGTGACGGTGAGGTCAGGAGGCGGCGTGGGAGAGGGCGTCTCTGGGGGCGGAGTCTCAGTCTCAGTAGGAGTCTCAGTCGGCTCGGTGGGGGAGGGCGACTCAGTCTGCGGGGACTGGGTCTCCGTGGCGGGACTTGTACCCTCGGGTGACTCAGTCTCAGTCTCGGCGGGAGTGCCGGGCTCGGTTCCCGCGGGGGAAGCCGTGGCAGAGGCTGCGAGGGCAGAACTCAGAAACAGCCCGGTTGTGAGGACCAGGGCTGAAAAAATGCGCACGGGAAAATAATGGGTTCCCCCCGCCGTTCCAGAAACCACACCCCAAGTCTAGGGCATGGCCGCAAGTCAGCTGATCAACTCAGCCGTTCTGCGGGTGACTTGGTGAGGGCGGGGTCGTTCTGGGCCAGGGGCCCGACGACGCTGTCAATAGCATCCAGAGTCGCCTGGTCAAGTTTCACTCCGGCGGCGGCTACGTTGGAGGCGATCTGCTCCGGGCGGGAGGCACCCACCAGCGCGGTGGCCACGTTCGGGTTCTGCAGCACCCAGGCGATGGCCAGCTGAGCCAGGGTCAGCTCGTGATCCTCGGCGACGGGCTCGAGCTTCTGCACGGCTTTGAGAATCTCCTCGGTGAGGTACTTCTCGATGAACCGGGCCCCGCCGGCAGTGTCAGTGGCGCGTGAGCCTTCGGGGAAGGGCGCTCCGGGCAGGTACTTGCCGGTGAGCACGCCTTGGGCGATCGGCGACCAGACGATCTGGCTGATGCCGAGTTCCTTGGAGGCTGGGACCACCTCCGGCTCGATGACCCGCCAGAGCATGTTGTACTGCGGCTGGTTGGAGATCAGCTGGATGCCCAGCTGCTTGGCCAGGGCTGCCCCGGCACGTAGCTGGTCAGCGGTCCACTCACTGACCCCGATGTAGAGCGCCTTGCCGGAGCGGACCACATCGGCGAAGGCCTGCATGGTCTCCTCCAGCGGAGTCTCGAAGTCGTAGCGGTGAGCCTGGTAGAGATCCACGTAGTCGGTGCCAAGTCGCTTCAGCGAGCCGTTGATGGACTCCATGATGTGTTTGCGGGACAGCCCGGTGTCATTGTGGCCTTTGGGGCCGGTGGGGAAGTAGACCTTGGTGAAGATCTCCAGGGATTCGCGACGCTGGCCTTTGAGCGCGTCTCCGAGCACCTGCTCTGCGACCGTATTGGCGTAGACGTCGGCGGTGTCGAAGGTGGTGATCCCGGCCTCCAGCGCGGCGTGAACACATTTGGCGGCGATGTCCTGCTCGATCTGCGCTCCGTGGGTCAGCCAGTTGCCGTAGGTGATCTCGGAGATCTTCAGACCGCTGTTGCCGAGGTATCGAAACTCCACGTGTACTCACTTCCGTCGGGATCGCTGCCGGGTTGGTTCATCTCTCACCCTATCGCTGGATGGTGACAGGGACCATAGACTGGCAGGAGACGAGACAGGAGGTGAGCCAATGGTGCAGATCGAGGTCCTGGGACCAGTCCAGCTCCGGGACGACGACGCTGTGGTGGTGGAGGTGCCGGAACGCAAAGTCCGTGCCCTCCTGGCTGCGCTGACGGCGGCCTCCGGGGAGACCGTCTCCGCCGACGCCCTGATCGACCGGGTCTGGGGCGAGGATCTGCCGGGCAATCCGCAACGGGTGCTGCAGGCCAAGCTCTCCCAGCTGCGCTCCCTGCTGGAGGCAGCCTCCCCGGGCGGCCGGGAGCTGCTGGTCCGCTCACCCGGCGGATACAGCCTGGTGGTGACGGCGGAGACCTGCGATGCCGCGCAGTTCCGCGAGGCTGTGACAACCGCTGCCGGACTGCCCGCCGGGCAGCAGCGGGCCGAGCTGCTGGACTCCGCGCTGAAGCTCTGGCGCGGGGCAGCCTATGCGGAGTTCACCGATGAGCTGTGGCTGGCTGCTGAAGTGGCTGACCTGCAGGAGTCCCGGCTGCAGGCGGTGGAGATGGCCGCTGAGGCGCTGATTGCCGCCGGTGAACCCGGACAGGCAGTTGCGGTGGCGGGGCCATATTTCGCCGAACATCCCACCCGGGAAGGCTTGGCTGCGCCCCTGCTGCTGGGCCACTACCGCAGTCGCCGCCAGCCAGAGGCATTGGCCGCCTACGAGCGGCTGCGCAGCCATCTGGCCGATGAGCTCGGGATTGAACCCACCCCGGAGCTGCAGCAGCTGCATCTGAGCATCCTGCGGCAGGACCCCGGACTCATCGTCCAGAAGCAGCCGGCCAGGTTCAACGGGACCAGTGCCGGATCCCGCAGCTGGCTGCCCTCCTACGCTTCAGCGTTCCTCGGAAGGGAAGAGGAGACCGCCCGGGTGCTGGACCTGGTGGCTGAGCACCGGCTGGTGACCCTGCTCGGCATCGGCGGCATCGGCAAGACCCGATTGGCAGTGCATACTGCCCAGAAGCTGGCCGATGAGACGGCGGCCGAAGTGCGGTTTGTGGACCTCACCGAGGTCCATCAGCGGGACGAGGAGGGCGTAGTCTGCCCGGTGGACCGCATCTACCGGATGACCGCCGAGGCTCTGCAGCTCTCGGCCCCCTGGCAGCGTGGAGAGAATATATCAGCTCGTGTGCTGGCCGCCCTGGAGGCCCGGGATGCTCTGCTGGTTCTGGACAACTGTGAGCATGTGATCAATGAAGTTGCCGCCTTCACCGATGAGCTGCTGCGCCGGGCACCCGGGGTGCGCGTCCTGGCCACCAGCCGCGAACCCATGGGGCTGGCCGGGGAGCAGCGCTTTGTGGTACCACAGCTGCCGGTCAACGGTGGGGACGGTTCTGCGGTGCAGTTCTTCCTGTCCCGGGCGCAGGCGGTGAATTCCACGATTGAGGCTGACCCGGAGATTGTCGCAGCCGCAGCTGAGCTGTGCCGCCGTCTGGACGGGCTCCCGCTGGCCCTGGAGCTGGCTGCTGCCAGGACCTCGGTGTTGTCCGTACCGGATCTCCTGGAGCGGATCACCGACCGGCTGGATCTGCTGGCCCGCCCCGACCGGGCAGCCCCGAGGCGGCAGCAGACCCTGCGGGGCATGCTGGACTGGAGCTGGTCGCTGCTTGAGGAGCAAGAGCAAGCATTGCTGCGCCGGCTCGCGGTGCATCCGGTGTCCTGGCGGTTGGATGTCATTGAGCAGGTCTGTGCCGATACTGAGCAGAGGCCAGCTCTGGGCGGAACGACCTGCCCGGAGGCCATCAACACGGTGATCAGCACCTCGGGGGTGGCGCTGCTGCCGCGCCGTCGTGTGTTGGGCGTCTTGGCCAACCTGGTGGAACGCAGCTTGGTCTCGACAGTGAACGTCGGCGGCGAAGTCAGGTACCGGCTGCTGGAGACCGTGGGGACCTATGCGGCCGAGAAACTCGTGGCCACCGGGGAACGGGATGCAGTGGCAGCCAGGCATATCGACTACTACCGCAACCTGGTGGACTGCGCCCAGGACTATCTCTTCGGGCCACAGGCTCCAGACTGGGTGCAGCGACTTGATGAGGCGAGCTCACATCTGAGCTTGGCCATTGCTGAAGCTCTGCGCCGGAAGGATGGAGCCAGTGCAGTCGGGCTGGTGCTGGCCACCTTCTGGTACCGGTGGATGACAGGCCGGATTGACTCCCTGCTCGAGGAGCTCGCCGCAGCAGCCACCTGCCCCAACCCGGGGGACAGTCCCGGGGAGCGCCGTGCTCACGCTCAGGTGAGAGTCCTGGCCAATACGGTGGAGGAGAAGCCTTCCGGGGAGAAGGTCGAGCAGGTATTGGAAGCTCTGGAAGGATTCGACACCGACGAGCAGAGCCAATTGGCTCGCATGCAGGTCCAGTGGTTCGCCACCAGTGTGATGTTCGGCGATGCTGAGCACCTCGAGCATGGCCGGCAGCTGAGCGATCAAGCCATTGAACATCTCCTTGCGGCCGGGGACCTTCGCGGTGCAGCATTCGGCAGCACTCAGCGGGACTGGTTCCTCCTGGAGTTCTGGGATACTCCCCCTCAGGGGTTGCCGGACGGATACGACGTCGAACAGGTCCTCCGTGACCATGGTGATGCCTATGGCCTGATCCAGGCGCTGGGGGTCCAGCACCTCTGGGCCGAGACCCAAGGGCGAAAAGAAGAGGCCCGTCGCCTGGCCGATGAAGTCACCGCGCTGAGTACCGAGCTGAATCTCGACGGTGAGACCGCCTACTGGCTGTTGGTGCAGGCTGTCCTGCACCTGCGGGAGGGGGACCTCGATGCGGCTGAGGAGCATCTGCAACGCGGTGAGCGACTCGCCCAGCGGGTGGCCCTGATGTACTGCACTACGCTTCACGACGTCCTGGCGGCCATGCTTGCCCAGCGCCGCGGCGATGCCCAGCGGGCCGACCAGTTGCTCGGCGGGTTTTCGGCAGGGAAGCGGGCAAGTGCTCGCCGTATTCTGGGGCGGTACTTTGCCGAGAATGCCCTGCCGGCTCAGCTGCAGCTCAGTCCGGTGTGAGCCGACTCAGCTGGTCCGGCCGCGGCGCATCAGCAGTATCACCACCCCCGCCAGAAGCACCGATCCCAGCGCATAGAAGCCATAGCCGGCTTGGACAGTGGCCGTGAACCCGGCCTCCACTGCCTCCATCAGGGACTGCCCTTCAGCGGCATCGAGCTGTGGAAGCACTGCGCTGGAGGCGCCGAAGCTCTCGGCGGCAGTCTGCACAGCCTGATCGGCGAGGTTCTCGTCGGCCCAGTCGGTCAGTATCCGCCGGTAGAGCGCCAGCGCCCCAGCACCCATCAGTGCGATGGAGGAAGCCATGCTCAGGCTGGCCGTGACATCCTGCAATGCTGTGGCAGAACCGGTCTTCTCCTCAGGTGCTGCACTGATCAGCAGCTGCGAAACCAAGGTGATAAAGGGTGCGCCCACCAGTGCCAGTGCTGTCAGAGTTACGATCAGGTTCAGCAGGCTTGCTTCCGGGATCAGCAGCACGAAGACCGCAGCCAGGATGCCGGTCAGTGCCAAGGGACCGGCAATGGCCAGCCCCTGATGCTTCGTCCGGGCCAGCAGGGGAGTGAACATCGTGCCCACTGTGCTGCCCAGGGCGGGGAACAGCAGCACCAGGCCCGCCTGGAGTGGGCTCAGCTCACGGATGATCTGCAGGTACTGGGGCAGCAGCATCTCGGCCACCGCCATGCTGAAGGAACCCGCAGCGAGAACGATCAGCATCAGCCGGATAGTCCGGATGCGGAACAGGCCGAGGTCTAAAAGCGGGTGCGCAGCAGTCTGCTGCCGGCGGATGAACAGCAGCAGGAGTCCGAAGCCGAGGCCGGCGGACAACAGTGGAAGCCAGGAGAAGCCAGTCGCGGAGAGCTCCTGCAGCCCATAGACCAGGGTGATGATGGCAGTGATGGACAGCACCACGGAGGCGCCGTCGATCTTCACCCTGCGGTCGGCGTGATTGCGCTCCAGCAGGAACGGTCCGCCGATCAGCAGCACTGCGGCGATCGGCACATTGATCAGGAATACCGCGCCCCACCAGAAATGCTCCAGGATCAGCCCGCCGAAGGGCGGTCCGGCCGCCATGCCCCCGGTGAAAGCAGCCATATAGGCGGCGAAGGCGAGGTTGTACTGCTTGGGGTCCCGGAAGGTTCGCCGGACCAGGATCATCCCGGCCGGGGTGAAGGCTGCTGCGGCCATGCCGAGCAGGGCGCGTCCGCCGATGAGCATCTCGGGGTTGACCGCATAGGCCGCCAGCAGCGAGGCCACCCCATAGACCGCCACCGCAGCCAGAAGCAGCCTGCGGGCGCCGATTCGGCTGGCCAGCAGGCCGAAGGTGATCATCGTGGCCGCGCTCAGGAACTCCCCGATATGCAGGATCCACAACTGCTGGGAGCCCACCGGCAGCAGGTCCGCGGCGATGGCCGGCATCGCCAAGTAGAGCACGGTGACATCGGTGGCCAGCATGAACAGCGGGATCACCATGATCATCAGGCCGAACCACTGTTTCACCGTGGCCTTCGGTGAGGGAGCGGTGGGGGCGTAGTCGTTGTCTGTGTTTCCGGTAATGGAGGGGTTCTGGTGAGTTGTCATGGCCCCAGGCTGGACGGAAGACATTCCAGTTCTGTTCCGGCCCCGAAGGATCAGTGCCGGAGCACACCCAGAGCAGAACCGGAACAGTCCCACAGAATCATCAGGGTTACGACACATCCCGATGAGAGGAAGCCATGGAGACATCCCAGGCAACTGCCACCTCGGCAACTGCGCAGAAGGCCACAGCCAAGGAATGGGCGGGCCTGGTGCTGCTGGCCCTGCCGATGATGGCGCTGTCCACCGACCTCACTGTGCTGTTCTTCGCCCTGCCCACCATCAGCGCGGATCTCGAACCTAGTGCGACCCAGATGCTGTGGATCACCCATGTCTATGGGTTCCTGATCGCCGGGTTCCTGGTCACCGCCGGCCGGGTGGGTGACCGGATCGGTCCCAGACGGTTGCTGATGGCCGGGGCGGCGGCCTTCGCAGTGCTGTCTGTGGTAGCCGCCTACTCCACCAGTCCCGAGATGCTGATCGCCGCCCGGGCTGCGTTGGGGGTTGCCGGGGCTACACTGATGCCTTCGCTGTTCTCGATGCTGCGCACTATGTTCCGGGAGGAGAACCAGCGCAGGATGGCGATTGCCATCATGTTCAGCATGTTCACCGTCGGCGGGGCCGTCGGGCCGCTGCTGGGTGGGGCGCTGCTGGAGTTCTTCTGGTGGGGATCTGTCTTCCTGATCAACGTCCCGCCGCTGGTACTGCTGCTGATCGGAGCAATGCTCCTGCTGCCGGGACGGTCAGATCGCGAAAAGACGCGGATCGACCTGCTCAGTGTTGCACTGTCGGTGCTGGGGATGCTGGCGATCGTCTATGGGATCCAGGAGATCGCGGCAAGCCATGAGAACGGGGGCGACAACCTGTGGGCCTATGCGCTCAGTGTGATCGCCGGTGCTGCGGTGATGACACTGTTCGTGCTGCGTCAGCGTCGGCTGAGCGAACCGTTGTTCGACCTCGGCCTGGTGAAGATCCGGGCCATTGCGGTGTCGCTGGTCTGCCTGCTGCTGATGGGACTGAGCATCACCGGAATCTTCTACCTGTTCACCCAGTACCTGCAGTGGGTGGGCGGGTTCTCCCCGTTGCATGCCGGCTTCTGGACTCTGCCGTATATTGCGGTGAACATTTTGGGAGCCGTACTGGCCCCGGGTGTCGCGCAACGGGTCTCAGCGCCGAAAGCTGTTGTCGTAGGAATCCTGATCGCAGGGGTTGGTGCCGGGGCCTTCGCCGTGGCGACTGCCATGGGAGTGCCGGCGCCGTTGCTGGCAATAGTGATCGCTGTTGCCGGGCTGGGTCATGGGATTGCCGGAGCCCTGGTCAGCGACCTCATCATCTCCGGAGCACCAGAGGAGCAGGCCGGTTCAGCGGCCTCTGCCCAGGAGGTCGGCGGCGAGCTCGGCAGCGCTCTCGGCATCGCCATGGGCGGGACGGTCTCGGTGCTGATCTACCGGTCGGTGATGGGCGGCGCTGATCTCTCGGAGATTCCTGAGGGGCAGACTGAGGCGGCTGCTGAGAGCGTCCATCACGGTGTCACCACGGCCGAGGGGCTGGAGATAGGTGGGCAGGCGCTGTTGGAGACAGTGCACGACGCCGTCTCCTCCGGTCAGCAGGTATACGCCACTGCCGCCTCGCTCGTCTTGGTGGCAGTGGCCGTGATGGTTCTGCTCACCTTGGTGAGGAAGACTTCAAAGGGACGCTGAGAGGAGTCAGTCTATGTTTGTGCCAGCTGATTTCGTGCCACCGACCTCACTGGAGACAGCAGAGTTCCGGCTGGAGCCGCTGGGACCCCAACACAATGCCGCGGACCTCGCCGCTTGGACCTCGAGTGTGGAGCATATTCGTGCCACCCCAGGTTACCCGGACGGCTCCTGGCCGCCGATGGAGGGGATGACACTGGAGGAGAACCACGCCGATCTGGTACGGCACGCTGAAGACTTCGCTGCGCGTCGGGGATTCACCTTCACTGTTCTGGACCCAGCTGACGGGGATGTGATCGGATGCGTCTACCTCTACCCCACGAAGTCACCGGACTACGAGGGCACCGTCCAATCATGGGTCCGCGCCGACCGTGCTGAACTCGACGGTCCCTTAGCCGATGCCGTCAGGGCCTGGCTTGAAACGCACTGGCCCTGGCAGCGAGTCGACCGCTGCGGGCGGTAACTCAAGCCGCGGCCAAGGGGTCACTGCCTGCACCGGAGCCGATGAGCACTCGACGTGCCTGGTCCCAGCGGCCTTGCCTCGGGCGTACTACCGTTGAGCCATGGAGCAGCGCATCTCACTGGTTACCCTGGCCGTCTCAGACCTCAGCCGTTCCCGGGAGTTCTACGTCTCCGGGCTGGGGTGGACGCCTGAACTGGAGGCACCCGGCGTGGTGATGATCCGCACCGGAGAACACCTGATCTTCTCGTTATGGGATGCCGAGGAATTCGAAGAGGAAGTCGGCCCCATCTCATCCGGAGCCGGCGTGGCACCCTTCACCCTGGCGCATAATGTGGCCACCGAGGAGGAAGTCAACGCAGTGCTGGCTACGGCAGCAGCTGCCGGGGCGGATCCCGTCTCACCTGCGATGAAGCGCAGCTGGGGCGGCTACAGCGGATACTTCGGCGACCCCGACGGATACCGCTGGGAGATCGCCTGCGCACCCGGACAGGTCAACGACATCGTGGTGCCGAAACCCTGAGCTCCACCACACGAGAGAAGTGCCTCAACTACTCAGACGTGAGGCGAGAATCTCGACGCCGCGGCCCTCCAGATCAGCCACGGCGACCTTCCGGCCGGCAACTGCCATGGCCAGTGCTTCGCTGGAGCCGGCCATCTCCGCACCTGATCCCCAGGACCAGTCCTGATCAGTGGCGCGCAGCCGCAGCCCCTCCAGCCGCCCCCGCGGCACCACACCGCGAGAGGCCTGCTTGGTGGGCAGCCAGTCCAGCACCATGCGCCAATCGGCGAGTTCGACATCGGTATCCAGATCGAGCGGTCGCGCGCAGTCGCGCAGATGTACGCAGCAATCGGTCATCTGGCCCATCGGACCCACACCGGGTGCAGGCACACGACGCTCAGCGTTGCGGCGCAGCAAGCCGGTGAGGTGCGGTACCGGCTGCTGGGCAACCTCGATGGACGCGGTCTCCATGGCATGGAGCACGGATCCTCGTTCACGCAGGGTCCGCCAGAGGATCCCTCCGATGCCCACCGTGAACGGCACCACGGTGTGGCCCAGCACCTCACGGACAGTCCAGGCCTCACAGAGACTCCGAGTGGAGAGCTGGTCCTGGTCGAGAGTGTCGAAGAACTCGGCTAGCAGGCGCCGATTCGCAGCCGTTCGCTGGTCCACCTGATCCATGGGATCATACTTGTCCGTCCGACTGAGTCATGTCCAGGGCTCGGCGTTTGCCCTGTCGGAGCAGAACCGGAGTAAGGTCATCAGACCATCAGATGACACAGAACCTGATGGGAGGAAAAGCACTATGCACAACGTGATCATCTTCGGCGGAACCGGGATGCTCTCGGCAGCCACCACATGGGTCATGCAGCGGGCCGGTCACACTACCGTCATCGGCCGCAGTCAGTACCGGCTGGACCGGCTCCAAGCCGAAGAAGGGGTGGAGCGAACCTCCTTGGTGCCTCTGGACTATCGGGACAGTGCGGCACTGCGAGCCCTGCTGCGGAACACCGTGGGCGAACACGGGCCGATCGATCTGGCGCTGTGCTGGATCCACAGCACGGCATCAGAGGCGATCCCGATCATCGGTGAGGAAGTCTCACTGACCTCAGATGATTGGCGCCTGTTCCACGTGAAGGGCAGTGCCCACGACGACGCCGCCATCCGGGCCCGACCAGCGGTTCCTGAAAGCTGCCGCTACCGGGAGGTGCTCTTGGGGTATCAGCGAACCCGTACAGGCTCCCGCTGGCTGGTCGACCGAGAGGTCTCAGCGGGGACGATCCAGGCCATCGAGCAGGATGCCCATACCACCATCGGGCAGCTGGAACCGTGGTCAGCCCGACCTCACTGACCGTGAGGTGACCCTCTGGTGCCTCTGGGTCAACAGAGGTGACTGATGTCAGTGGCATGAGGCTCACGCTACGCCGAGACCGCAGTGCGCTCGAGGTCTGCCGGCTCTTCCTCTGCGACAGCCAGCTGGAAGTCCAATGCCGGGTAGGGCCGGTTTGCCCGGGCCTCACGCAGCATCGGGGCCCACCAGGCCAGCTCGTCAAGCACCGCCGCCGCGGGGATGCGCAACCCTTCACTGTTCACCGGTCGGCCGTCGTGGTCGAAGACCTTCCAGAAGTCAGCCAGGGAGATGAAGTTCTTGACGGTGACGGAAGCGAATTCGGGAAAGACCCCGCGCCGATGCTCCACGGAGGTCAGGCCTCCGGTGACCCCTCCGTAGGAGAGGAAGGAGACCGGTCGCAGCGCCCATTCACCGTAGAACCAGTCGATTGCAGTTTTCAGCGAGGCTGGGTAGCTGCGGTTGTAGACCGGGGTGACCAGGACAAAGGCATCTGCCTTGGCCAGACGCTTCCCGAGCCTCGCAACCTCGGCCGGCAGCGCGGCCTCGGGATCGTTCCCGGCCAGCTCCATGGGGAGCTGGTACTCGGCCAGATCGATGAGATCGACTTCGAAAGCTCCGTGACGTTCTGCCTCGGCGGCAAACCATCTGGCCGCCGTCGGGCCGAACCGTTCGGGGCGGATGCTGCCGATGATGATGGCCAGGGTGGGTTTCCTAGTGGTGGACATGATCTGTTCCTCCGATCAGTATGATGAATCTGACGCTGCCCAGTGTGGAACCGGATTGCTCCGGGAAGGCTCCGGGAACCCTCCGTCCTGCTGCAGCTGAAACCCACCCTCAGGGTTGAACAAATGGTGAAGTCAAGGGGGTGCTCAGGTGGAGGTGCGCAGCGCTGCGATGTAGCCCTGTTTCCGCTCGGCTGCACTGCCGGGAATCAGCCCATTGAGTTCTAGGCTGACCAGACCGTGGGCGAGTGCCCAGAGTCGCAACGCCTCCGGCTGTGCAGTCTCAGAATCCAGCCCAGTAGCACGTTGGACCGCATTCAGAAGCGCCCCGAAGGTGTTGTTCTCCCCTGGAGCTTCCTCATGCCGAGGTCTGCTGAACATTACTCGGTAGAAGTGCGGCTCGGCCAAGGCATACTCCCGGTAAGCCACGCCGAGGGTCAGCAAATCTCCCCAGGGATCCTCGGTCCGGGGCACTTTCTCCAGGGCTTGGGCGAAGCGCCGGAATCCTTCCTTGGCGACGGCAACCACCAGTGCCTCCTTGTCCCCGAAGAGCGAATAGACCGCCGAGGTCGTGGTGCCAGCCTCAGCGGCCAGTACGCGCAGGGACATGGACTGCTCACCCTGAGAGACGATGGTCGACGCCGCCGCCTCCAGCAGTTTCTGCCGCAAGTTCTCGTCATAGGTCCGTGGTCGGGGCATAAGGGAAGATTACCCTTGAACACTGTTACGTAACAGTGTTATATAACAGTGTCAGATTATTTGTCTTCTCCGGAGGAGCCCATGTTTGAACTCTCTGATTCCGCACAGACCACTGCCGGCGTCGTCGTACTGGCTGCTATCACCGTGACCACTGGTGGATATTTCCTGACCAAGGTTGTCCGAGGGGAGGTGCCTGCCACTGAGTTCCAGCGCTGCTTCTACCGGGCCGGGCACGCCCATGCCGGGGTGCTGATCACTTTGGGACTGGTGTGTCTGCTGCTCACTGAGACCACTGGGCTCACCGGGTTGGCAGGCTGGCTGGCCCGCACCGGAGTGCTGATCTCAGCGATCCTCATGCCTGCTGGCTTCTTCCTCTCGGCCATAGGCAGGGAGCGCACTCAGCCCAATGGGTTCATTATCCTGCTGTGGGCTGGGGTCGTTTTTCTCGTCGCAGGGCTGGGGGTGCTTGGCGTCGGTCTGCTCCGGTAGAGCGCCGAGCCTTGCGATGGACCTGGCAAGATCGGCACTGGTAGTGGCTTCCGTTGGGGAGCCAGCTCCAAATTTCGAAAGCTTCAACAGTTCCCAGATGGTGCTCCAGTAAGAGGCGCAGACTCTCATCGGTGCGATGACGGAAATATCGATCGCCAGTACCAGCCCAGTCCGCTTCCCGAGTGCTGCCCCATACGCCGATCTCTACGAGTCCGCCAGGACGAACTACGCGCTGAAGTTCCTTGAGTGCCTCACTCATGCCGTCCCCGTCGAGTAGACTGAAGACACCGTCCGAAAGGAGAAGTTCCATGCGACAGGTCACCGTGACACTCAGTGATGAGGCGGTGCACGCCCTGGAACAGGTGATCGCTGATGGACAGTTCGGCTCCCTGGACGAGGCGGTCAATCTCAGTGTTCGGGATGTCTTCGCTGACGTTGACCAGTTGGTACCTTCCGAAGAGTTTGTCCGTTTCCTGAACGAAGTGGCAATTCCGGCTGGCGAAGGCCTTGAGTCAGACCAGTCCCGTGGATTGAGTGTGGAGGAAGTGCGGAGCCGATTCGAGCCGAAGCGGCTCGAGCGAGAGCGCGAACGCCAAGTAGCGTGAGCCCGCAGGGATCCGGATCGTCACTGCTCCGGAGGCGTATGACGTACCTGTTCAGTGAGGATCTCGAGGCAGCGTCGGAGCGCGTCGTCGAACTGGGCGCTGCCGTTGAACGGCCGCGCGTGGAGCTGGACGGCACGCAGTGGTTTGAGCTCTTCGGCGACACCGCAGATGTCCAGTGGGGCCTCCGGACCAACCAGCCCAAACAATGACCATCTACATCGATCCGGCGGTGTGGCCGGCGCATGGGACGGTGTTCTCGCACCTGGTCTCAGATGCTTCGCTGGTGGAACTGCACCAGTTTGCCGCTGCGACCGGGATCAGCCGCCGGGCCTTCGACCGGGACCACTACGATGTGCCGGCCCACCGGTACGAGGACCTGGTTGCGCTGGGCGCAGTGCCGGTCAGCGGTCATGATCTGGCGCGCATTCTGGCAGCATCCGGGCTGCGGGTGAAGCTGCGGGAACGCCCGGAGAAACTGCATTCCGGACTGCTGCGAAGATGGGAGAGATTAGGGCACGAGACCGCCCAACAAACCTGGATGCCGATAGGGGAGGACCTGCTGGCGCGCTGGTCCGAGTCCCACCGGCACTATCATGGGCTGCCGCATCTGGCGTCGGTGCTCAGAATCGCCGGTGTCCTGGAGCGTTCCGGGGAGCTGCCTGATGAGCTGAGGTCTTCAGCGCTGCTGGCCGGGTGGTTCCACGACGCCGTCTACCACGGGGTCGCCGGTCAGGATGAGGAGGACTCCGCCCAGCTGGCCGAACTGCAGCTCGATGGGTTGATGCCTGACCAGGAAGTGGCGGAGGTGGCCCGGCTGGTCCGGCTCACCGCCACGCACTCACCTGAGGAAGACGACGTCGCCGGCTATGTGCTCACCGATGCGGACCTGGAAGTGCTGGGCCGTGAGCCGGAAGAGTATCAGCGGTATGTGCAGCAAGTCCGTGCGGACTATGCGCATGTTCCGGAGGAACAGTTCGCCGCAGGCCGCGCCCGGGTGCTGCGCCGCCTGCTGGAGGCGCCCAGGCTGTTCCGTACCGTCACCGGGCGCCGGCTGTGGGAAGCGCAGGCCCGGCTCAACCTTGAGAGCGAGCTGAACGAGTTGGAAGTCGCTCCCTAGCCCCGATCGTCATTCGATCACCAGTGCAGGCCGGTGGTGGAGCGCCAGGGACCCAGAGGTTGCGGCGGCAGGACCTTCTGCTCGTCCTCGGTGGTGATGATCTCGAAGCCGCGCGCCTGGTAGTTGGCCAGCGCAGTCGGCCCGTCCAGAGAACAGGTGTACACCCACACCCGGCGCACCTCGGGCAGCTCCGGGAACCTCTCTGGGACCGTCCACGCCGCCTGAATGCCGCGCTCCAGCAGGGCTCCTCCAAGCCCTTGGCCGATCGCCTCCTCCACCAGGCCGAAGTAGCGGATCTCCGTTTCAACCTTCCCCTCCACCACTCGTGGCTGGATGTGCACGAACCCCTGCGGCACACCGTCGCGGTAGGGAATGTAGAACTCGGTGCCGGGGTATGACAGCTCTTCCTCCCATACCGGCCGCGTCCAGGTGAGCCGGTCGATCCAGTACCACGGCCCGCCGACCAGGCCGTAGAGGAACCGAGCGTACTCCGGGGTGACTGAGGTGGTGCGGTCAATCCGGAAATCCCGCGGCACCGGCCGCGGCGCACCCTCCGGTGGCTGAAGCATCTGCAGGGTCGTAGTGGTCACCGTGGAGCGGTCGGTCATATACCTAGCCTATGCAGAATCCGCTCCTCCCTGGGCCAGTCGCCGCTGGATCTCCTCCTCGACGCCGTCGAGGAGGAGATCCAGGCCGAACTCGAAGGTCTCCTCATTGGTGCCGTCGAAGGTGTCCTCGGAGAGTTGCGCCAGTGTGGGGAACCTGCCTGATTCCATCGCGCGTTCCAGGGTGGGCAGCTGGTAGGTCCAGAACTCCTCATCAGTCATGTCGGACTCTGCTGCTGCCTTTTGCCACAACAGTTCCTGACGCACAGCGCCCATCACATGAGAGTCCAGCACGGTGGCCAGGTTCATCTTCTCGCGATCACTCAGCGGCAGCTCCTTCACCCCGGTCATGAACAGGTCCAGGTCCGCCACGCTGTTAGGTCCCAGCACTGGCCTGCTCCAGTTGGCCTGAAGCGTCCACGGATGGGCCAGGTACAGCTGGCGGCCCTCGTGCGCAGTGATGGCCAGAAACTCGCGCCAGCCCAGCCTTGGAGAGGTCATCCGGGTATGCGAGGGCCCCACCACGGTGTCCAGCATCAGGTTCAGCAGCTCATTCTTGGACGGCACGTACCGGTAGAGCGACATAGTGCCGACGCCGAGTTTCTCAGCTAACCGCCGCATGGACAGGGCCTCCAGTCCGTCTGCGTCCGCCAGATCGATCCCAGCGGCCACAATCTGCTCCAGGCGGAGCTTAGGCTTAGGCCCCTTCTCCGGTTCGGGCAGCCCCTCCCAGAGCAGCTGAAGGCTCTTGGCCAGCGGATTCTGATCGCTCACGGCACCTCCTAGAAACAAGCACTTGTCTAATGCGGACACTGTACGCTACTATTTTGCGTGCACCGTACGGCGTACGTTGTACTCACTTGAGAAAGGCTCTTCCATGACAAACCAATCAGCTGTCCAGGCCCGTGGCCTGGTCAAGCGGTACAAGAACAAGATTGCACTGGATGGCGTGGACCTCGATGTTCCTCGTGGCACTGTGCACGGTCTGCTCGGCCCCAATGGAGCCGGCAAGACCACCGCAGTGCGGATCCTGACCACCTTGACCGACGCCGACGGCGGGACAGCCAGCGTGGCCGGCTTCGACGTGCGCAGCCAGCCGCGGGAAGTGCGCCGCCGCATCGGTCTGACCGGACAGCAGACCGCAGTCGACGACCTGATGACCGCCCGGCAGAACCTCACCATGTTCGGCAGGCTCTTCCGGCTGGGCAAGACCGCCGCCCAGCGGCGGGCCGATGAGCTGCTGGAGATCTTCGGGCTCGCCGAGGCTGCCGGCCGCTCGCCCAAGAAGTTCTCCGGCGGCATGCGCCGCCGACTGGACCTGGCCGCCTCGATGATCCTGGCGCCCCAGGTGCTGTTCCTGGATGAGCCCACCACCGGTCTGGACCCAGCTGGCCGCAGGGAGGTCTGGGAGGCGGTGAGGGATCTGGCCGCCCAGGGAACCACCGTCCTGCTGACCACCCACTACTTGGACGAGGCCGATAAGCTCTGCGACCGAATCAGCGTGATCGACCAGGGCCGAAACTTCATCGAGGACAGCCCGGCCGGACTCAAGAGGAGGATCGGGGATGAGCGCTTGGAGGTTGTGGTCAGCCATCCTGCCGAGCTGCAGCGGCTCGAAGAGCTGGTGGTCCGCGTCCTCGGTGCAGAGCCGACCCTTGATGAGGCTGAGGTGCGGCTGAGCGTTCCGGTGTCCGACGGGGTGCCCGCACTGACCTCCGTGGCCGCCGAGATCAGAGCCCAAGACATCGACGTGGCCGATATCGGCCTGCGCCGGCCCACCCTCGACGAAGCATTCCTGCACCTGACCTCTGCCCCCGCAGAGCCTGCGATTAAGGAGACCCGATGACAACCACGCTAACACCTCAACCTGCCCGGGCGGTGGCTGCGGAGAGTGCCGGCTCACGGCTGCTGTGGGCCGCCCGTGACTGCTGGACCATTGTGCTGCAGGAATTCACCCATCTGCTCCGGCAGCCTTCGACCTTCGCCTGGCAGATCGGCTTCCCCGTGGTCATGGTGCTGATGTTCGTCTATGTCTTCGGCTCCGCCATGGACGTCGCCGGCCAGGGAGCCGGTGAGGGCTATGTGGACTTCGCGATGCCCGGCATGTTCGCCATGACCATGGCGCTGGGCTTCATGGACACCGCCTACGCTGTGACGCACAACAAGGAGAAGGGCTTCATGGACCGCTTCCGGTCCATGCCGATGGCCTCCTCCGCCCCGGTGACCGGACGAGCACTCTCCGATGTGATCCGTGCTGGTCTGGACCTGGTGATCATCGCAGCGGTCGCGCTGCTGATCGGCTGGCGCTCCGGCGGCAGTCTGGGTGCCACGCTGCTGGCCTTCGTCCTGCTGCTCTGGCTTCGGCTGGCGCTGATCTTCGTGGGGATCTTCCTGGGGCTGTGCATCAAGAACACGGAGACCGCAGGCATGCTGTTCGCCGTGGCATTCCCGCTGGGATTCATCTCCTCAGTGTTCACCCCGCCGGAGATGATGCCCGGATGGCTCGGCGCCATCGCAGCCTGGAACCCTGTCTCCTCCACGGCCACCGCGATTCGGGAGCTGTTCCAGACCCAGGGTATCGAGTACCTGGAGCCGGCCTACTGGATTGACGGCCACGCGCTGACGGCGGCTTTCATCTGGCCGGCAGTGATCATGGCGATCTTCATCCCCCTTGCCGTGCGCCAGTTCAAGAACCTGAGCCGCTAGACAGTGCACATGGAAGTGGGGTGGGGCGCCTCGGTTGGAGACGCCCCACCCCACGGTGGTTCAGCTATACGTCAGTCCAGAGCGGCGCAGGGACCGCTGTAGTCGTAGGACTCAGCAGTCGGCCCGACGGTGAGGTCCTGCTCCATCTCGGTGCCGCCGGGGGCATCGGCGGTGACCCGATTGATCACGCTGGCCCGGTAGGCGGTCTCATTCGGGTCACCGGCACGCAGTCCGGCCTCGGGCGGAAGGATGCCCTCATAGTCGACCTCCTCCAGCTCCTCAGCAGCGGCCACCACATTCTCCCGGGTGATCCCGCCCTCCATTTCGGCGGCGTGCTCCAGCACTGCCAGCATCGGGTAGCTCCAGGCCCAGCCCATCACATAGGCGAAGTTAGGGGTCACATCGCCCAGGGCCTCCTGCATAGCTTCATGGCCAGCCGACTCATAGTCCCAGGGTCCCCATGGGGAGGCATGGAAATACCTCTCCTCCAGGACCGGTGCAGCATCAGACTGCAGCAGGCCCGGATTCCAGGTGGGCGAGGAGCCCACGGCCGTGCCCTGCCAGCCTTCGGCAGCAGCTCCGGCCACAATAGTGGCGGTCTCAGTAGGTCCGGCAGTGATGACGATCAGATCCGGATCGTTCTGCACCACCTGGGAGATCGCCTCAGCCTGGTTGTCCTGTCCAGTAGGGGTGGTGATCTGGGTGAACTCCACCGCATTGGCCTCGGCAGCAGTTTCGGCACCGTATGCGGCATCCTCGCCGAAATCAGTGGGATAGCCGATGGCCATCACGGACTCGATGGGGCCGCGCTCTCCGAGAGCCCAGTCCACCCCGTTCATCGCCTCGAAGCAGTAGTTCGCACCGGATTCAACGATCAGCGGCTCGAAGTCCCAGGCAGAGTTCCAGGACGCCGGGGCGGCGATGACATTGTCATCGCGCATATCGTCCAGGATCGCCATCACCTGAGATGATCCCAGAGCCTGGGCCAGTGCCAGAACATCGCTGCGCATCTCCTGGTACCGCTGAGAAGTGGTCTGCGGGTCATACTCACCGTCGGCAATGACCAACTGCACATCGAACCCGCCTATACCGCCTTCCTCGTTGACCCGCTGCCAGAAAGCCTCCTGAGCCTCGGTGACCGGCACTGCCACTGCCGAGAAAGTATCAGTCAAGTCGGTGATGATCCCCAAGGTGATGCATCCGTTCTCCTCATTGACAGCATCGGGGCAGGGATCTGAGCTGACCCCAGGACCGGAGCCGGCGGCGTCGTCCTCTCCGTTGCCGCCTCCGCCGCCGTCATCACGGCAGCCGGTCAGCGCAAAAGCCGCGATGGCAGCCCCGGCCAGCGTTTTCGGCAGAAATCCATGTTTTCTCATGGGATTTTCCTTTCCTCTTTCTAGTACGAGAAGGGCCATCCCTTCCAGTAGTTGCGGATTCTTATCCAGATCCCGTAGAGCCCGCGCGGCTCGGCGATCAGGAAGACGATGATCAGCAGGCCGTAGAGAATGCCTTCGAGCTGGAAGACGTTGAACAGCCCGCCGCCGGTCACCGAACTGGAGACGAACGGCACCACATGAGCGATCTCGATGGCGATCCGGCCCAGGGCAGTGATGAAGATCGCACCCATGATGGCCCCGGAGATGGTAGCGACCCCGCCGATGAGGATCATCGCCAGGAACTGCACGCTCAGCAGCAGGTCGAAGCTGGTGGGCTCAATCACCCGGACCACGGTGTAGTACAGGGCCCCGCAGACCCCGGCATAGAAGGAGGAGAGCGCAAAGGCCAGCACCTTATGGGCGGTGAGGTCCACGCCGATCACAGCTGCGGCGACGTCGCGGTCACGAATGGCCGAGAAGGCCCGGCCCACCCCGGAGCGGGCGATATTGCGCGCCGCCACCCCGAAGATCACCAGGAAGACCAGGGCCACCAGGAACAGCTGCTGGTCCCGAGTCCAGTCCACGCCAGGGATTCCTCCTGAGGCGGAGAAGTTGATGCCGAACAGTTCTAAGTCGGGCGCTCGGCGGCCCACGCCCGGCCCGCCGGTCAGCGTATTGGCCTCGCGGAATATATGCAGTCCTAGGAACACCACGCCCAAGGTGACGATGGCCAGATAGAGCCCGCGCAGCCTCACCGCGATGGGGCCGATGAGCAGCCCTGCCGCGGCGGCCACCAGACCAGCTGCCGGCAGCCAGATGTACATCGGCATGCCGAGGCCCAGCAGCCTGCCCTCGGCATCGCCGCCGAGCACCGCAGCGGTATAGGCGCCCAGGCCCAGGAAGAACGCGTGGCCCAGTGAGACCTGCCCGGCGTAACCAGTGACCAGGTTCAGTCCGATCGCCCCAATGGCGGCGAAGAGCCCCAGGGTGAGCACCTGCAGCAGATCATCGGTGATCAGCAGAGGGGTCAGGAACCCGGCCACGATCAACGCCAGAGTGGACCAACGCTTGGCCGGAGTGTTCAGCAGCGCCATGTCCTGGGCGTAGGAAGTGCGCAGCAGGGCACGGCCGCGCGGTGGACGGGGCTTGCCCGCCGTGGGATAAGCCCGGGCCCCAATATTGGAGGTGTTGGGCGTGGTCATACTCGCTCCACCTCCTTGGTGCCGAAAAGGCCGTAGGGCCGAATCAGAAGCACCACAAACATCAGCGCATAGGGGGCCACCAGAGAGAAGTTGGTGCCCAGGAACGGCAGGTAGGCGGCCTGGTAGACCGCTGTGATCTGCTCAATGATGCCCACTGCCAGCCCGCCGATCACCGCCCCTTGGAGGCTGTCCAGGCCACCGATGATGATGGCCGGCAGAGCTTTGAGCGCGATGATCCAAGTGTCCTGCTCGATGCCGCCGGAGCCGGTGGCGATGAAGGTGCCGGCGATGGCTGCCAACCCACCGGCGATTGCCCAGGCCAGAGCGAACATTGCGCCGACCTTCACTCCCTGGGCAAGAGCAGTCTCCTGATCCAAGGCGGTGGCGCGCATGGCCAGCCCGGCTTTGGCATACCGGATGAACAGGGCAAGGGAGACCACCGTGATCAGGGTGACCACAATAATGGTGACCTGGCGGTGGCTCAGCGCCAAACCCAGAAATTCGTAGCGCTCGGAGCCGCCGGGGTAGCGCAGTGCACGGGAGTCAGCCCCGATGTACCGGTTGGCCAGCACCCGCAGCACCACATCCACACCGATGGTAATGATCGCCAGGGTGAAGACCGGCTTGCCGATCATCGGCCGCAGGGCCAGCCGCTCAATGAGCATGCCCAGTCCGGCACCGAGCAGGATAGCGATGAACAGAGAGGGCCAAAACGGCAGACCGAACACTGCGGAGAAGTGGTAGCTGAAGAGTCCACCGATGACCATCAGCGCCGGCTGGGCGAAGCTGATCACATGTGTGGCCTTGTAGATGATCACGAACCCCAGGGCCAGCAGTGCGTAGATGGCGCCTTGGGCGGTCCCGGAGAGGATGGCTTGGGCGAATGTGGTCACTGATGAGCCCCCTCGGGTACGCGGTCGGTGTACATGGCTTCAATCGCTGAAGCGAACTGCTGCTCCACAGCGGAGCGCTTCACCTTCTGAGTGGCGGTGAGCTCGCCCTCGTCATGGTCGAGCTCTTTGGGCAGCATCCAGAACTTCTTGATGGTCTCCACCTGGGCGAACTTCTCATTGGTCTCATCCACCACGCCCTGGATCAGCTCACGCACCTCCGGCTTCTCGGAGAGGTCACGGTAGGTGGTGAAGGCAAGTCGCCGCTGCTGCGCCCAATCGCCCACAGTGTCCTGCTCGATGCCGATCAGCGCGGTGAGGAACCTGCGCCTATCGCCGATGACCACCGCCTCCTTCACATAGGGGGAGGCCTTCAGGCTGTTCTCGATCTCCGAGGGGGAGATGTTCTTGCCACCGGCAGTGATGATGATGTCCTTGATCCGGTCGGTGATCTTCAGGTGGGTGTCCTCCACCCACTCACCCACATCCCCGGTGTGCAGCCAGCCTTCGGCGTCCAGCGTCTCGGCCGTGGCCTCGGGCCGGTTCCAGTAGCCGGCAAAGTTGCCGCGGTGCCGGGTGAGAATCTCCCCGGTGTTCTCATCGACGGTGATCTCCACACCCGGATGCGGCTCCCCAACCGTGCCCAGCAGCACTCTGCCGGGCATATTCGCCGAGCCCATCGCTGAGTTCTCCGTCATGCCGTAGACCTCGTGCATCTTCACCCCGATGCCCATGAAGAACTTCAGCAGCTCCGGGGCGATCGGGGCCGCACCTGAGGCCGCGTAGCGGGTGTGGCGCAGGCCCAGCCGTTCACGCAGCGCCCGGAAGCAGATCACCCAGCAGATGAAGTACACCAGCCGGGTCAGCACCGTGTGCTGGCCGCGATTGGCCACCAGTGTGTCGCCGATCCAGTCTGCTGCCTTCATGCAGACCCCGAACACCGCGCGCTTCAGCCGACTGGCCCCGCTCATCCGGATGTGGATTCCGGCCACGATCTTCTCCCAGATCCGCGGCACGCCGAACACAATGGTGGGCTGGACCTCGCGCAGTGCAGTCTGCACCGTCTCCACCGACTCGGCGAAGTTCACCTGGGTGCCCACTCCGGCGTTGAGCCAGGTGGTGAAGGCGCGCTCTGCCACATGGCACAGCGGCAGATAGGAGACCATAATGTCTCTGCTGGTGGCTGCCGGGCGGAAGAACGCCTCCTTTCGCGCGAACCGCTCAATGGCGAACTCCACATTGTCCAGGGTGAGCATCGCCCCCTTCGGCGGACCGGTGGTGCCGGAGGTGTAGATGAGTGTGGCCAGGTCATCCGGCTGGGCGGACTCGGCCAGCTCATCCACCGCAGAAGGGTGCGCCGCCTTGTGCTCCGCGCCCAGGACAAGGAAGTCCTGCCAGGAGATCAGCCGCTCATCGGTGTAGTGCCCGGTGATGCCGCGGGGCTCGATGTAGACGATATGGCGCAGCTGAGGCAACTGGTCACTGATCTCCAGAGCTTTGTCCAGCTGCTCCTGGTCCTCAGCGATCAGCACACTGGCACCGGAGTCGCGCAGCAGGTGCAGCACCTCAGGAGGAGGGTTGGTGGGGTAGAGGCCCACCGTGGCCGCCCGCACAGCCACCGTGCCCACATCGGCGAAGAGCCATTCGCGCCGATTCTCGCTGTGCACGGCCACCCGGTCGCCCACCTGCACCCCCAGGGAGAGCAGGGCATGGCCCACCAGTTCAGAAGTCTCCCAGTACTCGTTCCAGGTGGTCTGCTCCCAGAGCCCGAAGTTCTTATCCCGCATGGCGATCTGGGCCGGAGATCTCCGGGCGCGCTCGCGGATGCGCAGCGGCAGGGTGGTTGCCGCACCGAGGCCGGTGGTGGCGGCGTCGTCGTGGTTGCTCCCGGCGTCAGTCACTGTGCCTCCTCAGAAACTTCCTCGGCCACTTCAGCCACCGCTGCTTCGCTCATCGGGCCCAGGTAGGCCCTGATCACCTCAGGGTTGGTCTGCACCTCATCCGGTGCGCCGGTGATCAGAGGAGTGCCGAAGTCCATGGCCATCACCCGGTCGGCCAGGTCCATCACCAGCCCCATATCGTGTTCGACCAGGATCATCGGGATCTTCAGCTCGGAGCGGATGTCCAGGATGAACCGGGCCATATCCTCGGTCTCCTCCGCGTTCATCCCGGCTACCGGCTCGTCCAGCAGCAGCAGCTTCGGCTCCATTGCCAGCGCCCGGCCCAGCTCGATCCGCTTCTGGATCCCATAGGGCAGCATTCCCACCGGCAAGTCCCGGTAGCCCTCGATCTCCAAGAAATCGATGATCTCCTCGACCTTGCGCCGATTCTGCAGCTCAGCGGTCCGCGCCCGCCCCCACCAGTACAGGGCCTCCCACCAGTGATAGTTCAGATGGTGGTGACGGCCCAGCATCAGGTTGTCCACCACGGTGAGATTCTCGAAGAGCTCGATGTTCTGGAAGGTGCGTGCCATGCCTTTTTTGGCGATCCTGTGCGGCTTAGCGCCGAGGATGGACTCTCCGCCGAAGCTCACCGAGCCGTGCTGCGGACGGTAGACCCCGGAGAGCACGTTGAAGATGGAGGTCTTGCCGGCACCATTGGGGCCGATCACCGCGAACAGCTCTGCCTGCTGGATGCTGAAGCTGACTCCGTTGAGTGCCTTGACCTTGCCAAAGCTGAGTCGGACGTCTTTCAGCTCGCAGACTGCAGCGCCGCTCATGAGAGCCACCTCTTCCTGCGCTTGTAGTGCTTGAGGTTCCGGTAGGAGGTGGAGAGCTCCCCACGGCCTAAGTAGAAGTCCCGGATGTCCTCGTTTTCCATCAGGTTCGCCGCGGCGTCGTCCATGACGATCTTTCCTTGCTCCATCACATAGCCCTGGTGAGCGATCGACAGCGCCATCATCGCGTTCTGCTCAACCAGCAGTACCGTGGTGCCGCGCTCCTGGTTGACCTGGACCACCAGGTCCTTGATCTGCTGGACGATCCGTGGTGCCAGCCCCAGGCTGGGCTCATCCAGAAGAATCACATCGGGCTGAGCCACCAGCGCTCGGCCCATGGCCAGCATCTGCTGCTCGCCGCCGGAGAGGTACCCGGCAGTGCGGCGCCGCCGCTCCTTCAGCACGGGGAAGAGGTGATAGATCTCTTCAATCGACTCGTGCAGCCCGCTGCGGCGAGTATGTCCGCCGATGCGCAGGTTCTCCTCTACGGTGAACTCGGCGAAGACCCGCCTGCCCTCCAGCACCTGGCCCAGGCCGGCTGAGACGATTTTGGCTGGCGGCCAGGTGTGCACAGCCCGGCCGTTCAGTTCAATCCGACCCTTGGTGACCTCTCCGTCATGGATGTCCAAGAGCCCGGAAACGGCCCGCAGCAGGGTGGTCTTGCCCGCGCCGTTGGCGCCGAGCAGTGCGGTGATCCGGCCCTTCTCCACGGTGAGGCTGACGCCCCGGAGAACTTGGATGACATCGTTGTAGACAACTTCCACGTTCTTGACGGTCAGCACCGGACCTCCCGGCATCTCCCGTAGTCAACGGCTGATGCGCCCATGGATTCTCCCTCACGCTGAGTCACATTCGGTCAGTGATCTACCACACAGTAACATGCTTTGGGTGACTTGGATCACGTTATTTACGTGATCGTGACCTTGGTTCCAGAAGGCGGAATAAAGAGTCGATCTTCACGTGATTCGCGAAAAAACTACTGCGTAGTAACATGAAGGTATGCATGTGATCTTCCGCACCCTGCTGATACTGCTCAAGGCACGACGACGCCCCCGCACCTCCCCCTGGGAGGCGGCCGAGATCACCTTGCGGGCGCTGCCCACCGATGTGGACATCCTGATGCACATCAACAATGGGCAGTACTTCAGCCTCTTCGACCTAGGCCGCTATGACATGATGGCCCGCTCCGGGCTCTGGGAGGGCGCCAAGAAGCGCGGCTGGCACCCGGTGGTGCAGGCCGAGCAGATCACCTTTCGCAAGTCGGTCAACTTCTGGACCAAGTTCCAGATCTACACCAAGCTGATCGGTGTGGACGAGCGGTGCTTCTACATCGAGCACCGGGTGGTGGTCGATGGTGAGATCTACGTCCGTGGCTATGTGGCCGGGCGGCTCATCGGGGCGAACGGGCCGGTCACTATCCCGGAGATCTTGGAGATGGCCGCCGAGAGCGGCCACCCCGCACCGGAGGACCTCGAGGTCAGCGAGGATCTCAAGGCCTGGCGCCGCGACTTCGCCCTGCCGGCTTCCCGCAAGCCAGCCCCGCATCTGAACTTCTGATCGGCGCCCCTGTCGGCCAGCCGGACTCAGCCCTGCCGCGTCGTCGTCCTCCCACCTTCGCGCTGCCGCACGTTATCCACACCGCCGCAGGTTATAACGTGCGGCAGCGTAGATAACTTACGGCGACACGCGGGGTACTCCAGCGCGCAGGAGCTTCTTGAGCAACCGCTGAGGGTTCTGCAGGTCCTCCCAATACCAGCGCACCACTGCGCCGACGGTACTGCGGATCGCATCCTCTCGAACCTTCTCCTCGCGCAACGCGGCAGACCCGCCGCTCTGATACTTCTGCCAGCCGTCGAACTCGCCGACGATGCCGGCCTTCTCCCACCAGCAGTCGAGCCGATAAGTCGCTGCGTCAACATGGATGGTGTGCTGCAACTCCGGCACTTCGAAGCCAAGCTCAGCGATCCTGACCCGGGACAGCGATTCGCCCACTGACTCAGACCGCGGATCGGCAAAGTCCAAGGCCTTCTGCCAGGCAAAGCGCTGCGCCTTGGTTCGGGTGCACAGTTCCACTGTTGATACCAGGTCACTGCGGGTGACGTCTGTGCGCAGTGCCGCATCAAGGATCACCACGGCATCGGCGAAAGGCAGATGCGGCACGGTATCGGCCACGGCGAGGGTGAGCGGCTCCACGAAAGCTCGCTGGCCAAGCAATTCGACTTCTTGGGGCGGGATCCCCTGGGGGATGTCGGTGGGCGATACGCAGTGTGTGCCGAAGCCGCGGAGGGCAAGGGCGTTCAGATCTGTGCCTGAGAGTTCACCCTGCTGCTGCGCCGCGCGGAGAAATGCCGCTGACGTAAGCTTTCCCGTCATGGAGGGCTGGGGTGCCTTCCGGGCCTGATGGCGGTCCCTTCCCCGTATTTGTACGGCCGACGGCGTATTCAGCAGCGGAATTCGGTGAACGCTTAAGGCGGTTCCCCGACAGAAGACCGGAGCATCACGCTGGGCAGCGGTGGCCGCCGTCGCAAGCTCGAAGCGCTCGGAGGGATAAGCGCTGAACCACTCCTGGGCGGGAAAATAGACGCCCCGCCGCAGCCTGACCAGTCTTCCCCGGTTGACCTCTCTGGCAAGTGTGTTCGCAGAATGTGTTCCATCGGCCTCCGCGCAGCTGAGCAGCAGCGAGCGGGAGGCGCGTTCTGTATCAGTTGCAGTGTCCATATCACGATCGTTTCAGGAGATCGGAAAGCCTGCAGATGTTTTCCACAGGGTTCGCATTCCTGTGGAAAACGAGGCCGTGCAAGGATGGGCTGTGACCGATCACGACGCTTTTGCCGCCTACGATGTCAAGGCGCAGAGTTCCCTGTACAACGCGCTGTACGACCACCCGGCGGTGCTGGGCCTTCTGGACGATATCAGTGGTCTGCGCATATTGGACGCGGCGTGCGGAACCGGACTGTACGCGCGAGAGCTGCTCGACCGCGGGGCCTCAGTGACGGGATTCGACCTCAGTCAGAAGATGCTGGACATTGCCCACCATCGTCTCGGGCACGAGGTGGAGCTTCGCCGCCACGACCTCAACAATCCCCTTGACTGGGCAGAGGAGGGGAGCTATGACCTCGCACTCATGGCGTTGGCTATCCACTATCTACCGAACCCTGTCCCCGCGCTGGGTGAACCGGTCTGCTGAGGGTTGGGCTCACGTCCTGCCGCACGTTGTCTACAACGCCGTAGGTTATAACGTGCGGCAGTGTAGATAACGCGCGGCGCGTGAAGAGAAGAGGCAGCAGCTCCTGACTCACCGCCGGCGCCGGGTAGACAACGTGCGGCGCGGGGAGAAGGTGTCGGCGGCGGAACGGTTGGGAGGGCCGTGCCGGGCTGGGGATCAGCTGAAGTGGAGCAGCTGGGATGCGAAGCGGCGGCCGATCAGCTCATGGGCTTCAGGCCCGGGATGCAGGTCATCCGGCAGCGGGTGGATTGCGGCCTCGCCGGCCCCGTAGAGTCCCAGCCCGTCCAGATAGTGCAGGTTCGGGTCGACGGCCGTGCGCTGCGCGATGACCCGGGCCAGCTCGGCGCGCAGAAACTCCAAGGTCAGCCGTCCCTTGGCAGTATCCTCAGGCTTCCCGATGGCGCGGTAGAACCGGCGGAGTGTGCCGCCGGCTGAGGTCCGAGCAGCCGGGCGAATCCCGGTGCGGAGCCAGTCGCCGACCGGCTGATCGTAGGCCTCCACCGGTCCCGGAGTCTGCTCGTGGATGCCGCACCAGATCGGGGAGATGACCAGGATCGGGGTCTGTGAATGCCGGCCCTCCCGTATGGTGTCCAGGAAACCATGCACCGCAGGGGCGAATGTCCGCAGCGTATGCGAGTCCCCGTTGACCACATTGATCCCCAATTTCAGCGAGATGAGATCCGCCTCCAGATCGCGGATGGTGCGCGCGGCGAAGGGATCCAGCATGGCATTGCCTGCGAATCCCAGATTGGTCAGCTCCACGGACCGGCCCTGCACTGAGGCGGTGCGCGCGGCCACCGCGGGCCAAGCATGGGAGGCGCCGACGGCGTCGTAGCCGTGACTGATCGAGGACCCGTGATGCACCCAGCGCAGTGCATCCTCCGGGACGGACGCTGGAACCACCGCAACGTCGGAGCGGAGCTCAATCAGTTCCGTCGGTTCCTGAAGAGGCAGCCAAATCTCCACGGTCTTGCTCCCGGCAGGCAGTTCGGGGAGAACGACGATGCCCGGCCCTGTTTCCTGTCGACTCACCTGGCCGGTGGCGGGATCTTCTGTGGTGAGGGTTCCGCCATGGCTCTCCAGCTGGGTCAGCAGCTGGCCACCGCACCAGATGTCGTAGACCGGCGGTACCGTGACCGGAGCGCCGAGAACCTGATGCTTCTGCGGCCAGGTCACCAGTTCGAGCCGAACCGCCTCAGAGTGCAGGCGCACCCGCACTCCGGAGGGCTGGCTGAACACTGAGGGGTCCACCGGACCACCCAGCTGGGCGCGGGCGGCGGAGTTCAGCCGGTGCGGAAGCAGCCCTCTGGCGGTACGCTCCAGCTCTACGGCCCCATGGATGAATTCTCCGGAGACCGGTGTAGTGATCGTCGGATCAGAGGTCACGGGCTGAAGTCTAGTGGCGTGCCGGTTACAGTGGCCTCATGGCGCTGAGCATCAGGTCGATCCGCCGCTACCCGGTGAAGTCCATGGGTGGGGAGCCGCTGCAGAGTGCGGATTGTGACGAGCGTGGACTGGTAGGTGACCGCTGGTATGCGGTGACCGATCAGGATGGCAAGCTTGCCTCAGGCAAGAACGGCACCCGGTTCCGCCGTCATGACGCCGTTTTCGGGTACACCGCCTGTACCCTCGACGGCGCAGTGCTGGTTTCAGACACAGGGCACGTTTCCGGGGCCGGAAGCACCTGGACCGTGGGCGAACCGGAGCTTGACGACGAACTCTCGGCAGTCTTCGGCGTTCCGGTGGCGGTGAAGCCCGAGTCTGCGGTGCCACATTTCGACGGGGGAGCGGTGTCGTTGATCGGCAGCGCGACACTGGACTGGATGGCTGATCGGTGGAGCATCAATGCAGACCCGCGACGGCTGCGGGTGAACCTGGTCTTGGAGACTCAGGAGCCGTTCGTGGAGGAGGCCTGGAGCGGCCGAGAGCTCATTGCGGGAGCGGTCCGCCTGGCAGTGGAGCGTCGTATCCCGCGCTGCCGGATGATCGACCTCAACCAGGACGGTGCCGAGGCGGAGGGCACGTTGCTCAAACTGCTCGGTGAGCACAGGGAGCTGTGCGCTGCGGTCTATGCCGGCGTCGTCGTCCCGGGAAGAGCTTCCGTTGGAGATCCAGTTACCCTGGTTCCCCGCTGACACACATCGTCTTGCCGACCTGAGTTCAGGCATAGCATGCGGCCCGCCCTCATCCCAGACTGCGGCCAGGCGTCGACCAAGAAGCCCCGGGCGGACCCACGGTGGCGATCACTGATCCGTACGGCAACATCCTGAGGTTCTGCCAGCAGCGGTGAAGAGCAAAGGAGAAACTGATGGAACCCGTCGGCGTCTCACTCGTCAGGGTAGTGGAAGAGGTCCTCCAGCGGGGTGTCTAGGGTGCGTGAGATCTGGAATGCCATCTCTAGGGACGGAGAGTATTTGCCCTTCTCGATGGCGATCAGCGTCTGACGGGTCACCCCGATGCGGGCGGCGAGTTCGATCTGAGTCAGACCTGCTGAGGTGCGGAACTCTCGGACGGAGTTGGTGACGCGGGTGGGTTTGGTCACTACTGGAAACCTCGTCGATAGGCGATAAGGCGCGCGATCCCGCCGACCACGGTAAAGAGGATGAATCCGGCGAAGAGGGTATTGCCGATCCAGAACCAGTCAGCGCGGACCATGGTGAGGGTCAGGGCGCCGAGGCTTCCGGCAATGAGAAACGCCTGCCCGATGCGGTTGCCGAACCGGTCGATCTCTTGGTCGCGCAGATCGGCTCGGTGCTCGGTGTCCGGGTTGATCATCCCTGCGACGATACCAATGCCGATGCTCAGCACGATGCTGGCGACGATGCTGGCGACGATGGTCCACAGCATCGGTTGCACCCACTGAACCTCGTGTGCTGTCTGGGTGCGCAGCCGCGGAATCAGAACGACGGCATAGACGGCCGCTGCGATGATGCTGGAGATCACCTGGGCCCATGTGTTGCGTTCGGCGTACCCCATCACGTTGCCTCACTTCACAGTCTTACTGTAAAAAATTATTGACATATGGCTGGACTGAGTCTACTTTGGATGTGAAAAATATTTTACACCTCGGGAGGGGTCATGTCCTCAGATGTTCGCATTGCACGGCGGGCCGGTGCCGCATACCTGGCTCTCGCCTTGTTCGGAGTGGTGGGCTTCCTGGTCATTCGTCCTCGGCTGCACAGCGAGGACGATCCTGCGGCAACCTATATCAACCTCGTGGAGCAGGCCTGGCTCGGGAATCTCGGAATCGCCTTCGAGCTGCTGATCGTCATTGCACAGGCCGCCGCCGCCCTCGGCTTCTACGCACTGTCCCGCTCTGAACGGCCTGTTGCGGCCTATGCCGTGGCGGCTTTTGGCATGGCCAATGCGTTGACGATTCTCGGCAGCGCTGCATTCCTGATTTTGGCCTCGCAGGTAGCGGCTGACCCCGGGCTGGCTCCGGACAACGACGCCGCCGCGGCCGTCGCGCTCGCTTTCAGTGCTGCTGATGCGTTCTGGGCCGTCGGTTCAATATTCTTCGGCCTATGGCTGATGCCCATGGGATGGTTCATGGTCTCCACCCGGCGAATGCCGCCGGTGCTCGGCTGGATACTGATGGCGGGCGGCATCGGCTATGTGCTCAACGCCCTGCTTTCCGCTGCCGCTCCAGGGCTTCCCGCCCCGCTGCTCGATATGCTGACTATCCCCGCCACGATCGGCGAGTTCTGGACCATCGGCTACATGCTTACCAAGGGGATCCGAGCTCCTCGTGCCGCCTGAGACGGGTCGTGCCTCCCAGCCGTAGCCAGGTCAGGGGTCGGGCCATGTGCCGGAGTGGTTGATGACTACTGTTGCCCTGTCCCGCGGGCGGCAGTGCGAGAGGTAGATTCTCTGGCCTTCAACATACCTGTGGTTGGAGGCGTCATCCGGGTCGGGGCTGGTGCCGTCGCGCTGCGCCATGCGCCCGACGCTGACGGCGAAGGGCACATCCAGGAAGATGGAGAAGTCCCAGTATTCAACCAGTTCATCCTGGTGCAGGAACATGCCCTCGAGGATGACGACTTCTCCCGACTCGATAGCGATGGGATCGGTTTGCACCGGCGAATCTGTGGTGTGGTCAAAGTGCTGGGCAGTGATGATCCTGCTGCCTCGGTGAACGGGGTCCAGCACTTTCTCCCGGAGAGCGGGGAGCTGGTAGGTGTGGAGGAAGAACCCCTCGGGCGAATTCCTGCCGAGCCGGTATCTGACCGCCCGAGGATTCAGGAAGTCGTCTTCGTGGACAATATGGGCACTCCGGCCCTCAGCAGCATAGGCCTCAGCGAGTCGTTCGGCGAAGGTCGTCTTGCCGCTGCCGTCTACCCCATCTACGGCGACCAGCGCTGTCCGCTCCATCAGTGGGGTAGCGGTCACCAGATCCTTGAATGTGCCCACCCCAGAAGTCTGGCACAGGGGCTGGTTCAGGCTGTGCTCATGAGGCGCAGATACTCGGAGACGAGCTGGTCGGGGGTGCGGGCCTCGCCCCGTTTGCCCAGATGTCCGGTGAGCGTGAGCTCGATGGCGCCATGGGCGACCGCACGCAGCAGATCAGACTGGTGCTCCACTGGCCCGGCTGGCAGCAGCCCCTCCTGCTGGGCCGGCGCGATGAGAGTGTCGAGGACTCTTGTGGCCCGCGCGGCCGCCTGGGCAAGCTCCTCGGACTCGGTATTCCATCTCCGGTAGACCAGGCGGAAGCGTTCCGGATAGGCCAGTGCGCGTTCCACATAGTGCTGCAGCGCTTCATCGAGGGCCGGTGCGGCACCGGAGGCAAGGGTGAGCAGGCCTGAGTAGATGTTCAGTTCCTCAGCAGCCACAGCCGCCAGCAGCGCCTCTTTGTGCTGAAAGTGCTTATACGGAGCGTTGTGCGAGACCCCTGCGCGCCGTCCGACCTCCCGCAGGGTGACGGCTTCCGCGCCCCCGGCGTCGATCAGTTCCGTTGCGGCGGCAACGAGAGTTTCGCGAGTACTCGGCATCCTGTGATCCTATCCAACGGAGCGCTGCTCGATGCAGTTGACAACGTCAACCAAACAGCTTTAGGTTGACAGTGTCAACTATGCATTGCTAATTCTGGAGGATTAAATGTCGCGTCGTCGTACAGTACTCATCATCGGTTTCGCCTTAGCGCTTTCCCTCGGCGCAGGAGCGTGGTGGTTCCTCACGCCCCCACTGAGCCCGCCCAGCTATCCGGGCGAGCGGCCCGCATTGCAGCAGGAAGGGTATGTCTCCACCACGCATTCGGTGTTCATCGACGCCGCACCGGATACGGTCTACACCTGGGCCAATGATCCTTCGCTCAACCTGGAGGACTTGGTCGAGTTCGATGACGGAACTCCTGCCGTGGTCGGCACCCAGCCCCTGATGGGGAGTGAACAGATTGGTGAGCGCGCAGGGTTCCGACGTCGCGTGGAGTTCGAAGACGGTCACTACCTGGCTGAGGAGATGCTGGTAGACAGCCCAGAGCGGTTCCAGTACATGATCTGGGGCTTCACCCGACCCACCCAGCGGGTGGCTGTAGATCACGGAGTGGCTGAGTTTAGGTATCTTCCCGAAGGGGATGGCACCCGGCTCAGCTGGACCTACTCGCTGATGCCTACCACCGGCCTGCTGCGCTCGGCTACGGAGTCATTTGTGAGCGAGACCCTGGATCGGATGATGGAAACGACCCTAGAGGGTATTCGGACTGGGGCTGAGTCCGGGTGACGAGGACTTTCGTTCGCGGCGCCGGGCCTGGCTGCGTTCCTGGGCGAGGGTGTGAAGGTCGGCCGGGCCTCCGAGGTGTGAGAGTTTCTCAGGGTTGCTCATCGAGCGAACCTTGTGGATCCGCCCGTCGAGTATCTCCAGGGTCCAGGTGCAGATGATCCCGCCTGTGCGATCGCGGAGAATCGCTCCCGGCTGGCCGTTGAACTCCTGCGGCTGGAGACTGGCCCCGATGGCGAACAGCGGGGATACCCCGGACACGAGGAATCTAGCTGCCCTCTCCACGTCGTAGACTCCGCCCTGTCCGCCCCCTGCGCCGCCGCTGTCGTTGAGCGCTTCGACCTCAGCGGCCAGCAGCTCCTTGAGCTGGTCGATCTCGCCCTCTTTGATGGCGTTGAAGAAACGCTGGGCCAGTTCAGCCTGCTGCTGCGGGTCGGCGTCGAACCGGGGGAGCTCCTGCTGCATATGCCGCCGGGCCCGTGAGGCCAACTGGCGGCAGGCAGCCTCCGAGCGGTCCACAGCGGTCGCGATCTCCTGATACTCGAGCCCGAAGACCTCGCGAAGCACAAAGACCGCGCGCTCAAGGGGGCTCAGCCGCTCCAGCAGTAGCAGCGCCGCTGCCGAGACGGTATCGGCCAGCTCCAGGACCTGCTCCGGGCTATCGTCTGTGGCCGAGCGAAGCGAATCGGTCGGCAGCGGCTCCGGAAACCAGGGCCCGATGTAGGTCTCTCTGCGGACCCGGGCGGATTGCAGCACATCGATCGAAATCCGCGTGACCACCGTGGAGAGATAGGCCTTGAGCGAGTCGGGTTCTGTCGAGGACGAGGTGTAGCGCAGCCAGGTCTCCTGGACTGCGTCCTCAGCCTCCCCGACGCTTCCCAGCATCCGGTAGGCAATGGAGAACAACAGCGGTCTCAGTGCTTCGAAGTCTTCGGTCTGCGTCATTCCGGCTCCTCGCCTCATTCACTGTTCGTCTCCATGGTGATAGGGACGAGATGGGATTCAAGTCTGCGACATGGGCACCTTGGTGTCACATATTCCTGACCTGCCTCGTCCTATGTGGTGAAGTGACCCGAAAGTGGCGCCCCGGAGAGGAAGGTAGAACGAACGATGAATATTGCATTGTGGATTGTGACAGGATTCTTGGTCTTCGGCTTTGCGGCAGGTGGTCTTGCCCTGCTGCTCCTGTCTAGTGCTCAGTATCGCAAGCTCGGCAAGAATCAGCACTGGGTCGATGACTTCCCTGAGGCGGTACTGAAAGGGATTGGCGTCATCAAAATATGTGCCGCAGCCGGATTGATTCTGCCGGTGATCTTCGACACCGCCATCTGGCTGGTGCCGCTGGCTGCCATGGGGCTCATGATGTTCATGACCGGAGCCGCCGCCGTCCGTGTGGTGAGACGAGAATGGCAGTACTTCGCCGGTGATCTGCTGTTCATCGCCTTAGCCGGCTTCGTGGCCTGGGGGCGCGCATTCGGGCCAGAATCCTTGATAAGCGGGTGAGCTCGTGACGATTCCTGCCGATGGACTTAGGGCGATGGGTCCGTTCGAGATCCGGAGTTGTCGACGACAGTCGTGGCTCGATCCTGTGGCCGACAGCGGGAGAGATAGATCTTCTGGCCCTCGATATACCGGTGGTTGGAGACATCCTCCGGATCAGGGCTGGTGCCGTCGCGCTGAGCCATCCGCCCTACGCTGATGGTGAAGGGAACATCAAGGAAGACGGAGAAGTCCCAATACTCGGTCAGCTCGTCCCGGTGCAGGAACATTCCCTCGACGATGACGACATCGCCCGGTTCGATGCCGGTGGGGTCAGTATGAATGGGCGAGTCTGTGGTGTGGTCAAAGTGCTGGGCGACGATGCTCCGGCCGCCCCGGCGCAACGGGTCCAGTACCTTCTGACGGAGAGCGGGAAGGTCGTAGCTGTCGAGGAAGAATCCCGCGGGAGAATCCCTGCCGAGCCGGTACCGGACTGCCCGCGGATTCAGGAAATCGTCTTCATGGACGAGGTGGGCTCGCTGGCCCTCACCCTCGTATGCCTCAGAAAGTCTGGCGGCGAAGGAGGTCTTCCCACTGCCGTCCACCCCGTCCACAGCCACCAGCGTGGCCCGTTCCCATCGCGGCGTCGCGGCTACTAGATCCTCGAGCATGCTCACCTGAGAAGTCTTGCACACCCCTCAGTCTCAAAGGGAGAGCTGACTGAGGGGCGTGGTGGAGCGCCGAGTGCCGGACGGCAGAGCCAGCTCAGACGCGGTTGACCTCGCGGCGGGACCATCCGAGAAGCCCCAGGAGGATGCCGGCGACGCCGATCCCGGAGAGCCACAGGACAGGCACCCAGTCGATGTCCTGCACCGGGTAATCGGCCAGGTGCCCGAAGAGATTCAGCTCGGTCACGGCTTCGGGCAACTCCAACAGACCGCCGAAGCTGGTGAGCACCCCGCCGAATCCGATGATCACCCAGCCTACGGCAGTGGCGGCACGCGGCAGCCAGCCGAACAGGGCGGTCACGATGCCGATCACCGCGAGCACCGCCGGGGCCTGGAGCGCCCCGGCCAGGAACAGCTGGCCGAAGTACTGGCTGCCATCCTGCTCCAAGGTGGCAGCAGCCCCGACGCCCATACCCAGGCCCACCAGGCAGAGCATCAGCACCAGACCGACCACCAGGACCAGCAGATGCGACCCCAGCCAGCGGATCCGGCCCACCGGAGCGGACATACCGTACTCTGCCCGGCCCCGACTCTCCTCTCCGCGCAGCTGAGATATTCCGCTGACACCGGCGGCGGCGATGAACACGGCCATGAACACCGCCATATACGCCAGGTAGCCGAGCATCATGTCTTCTCCGGCGAATATCTCGGAGACCTCCGCGGGCAGGCTGTCAGCGGCATCTAGGATCGTCTGCGCGTAGCTGCCGAACATCAGCCCGGTCAGCAGCAGGGCAATGCCCCAGCCGCGCAGCCCACCCTTCAGTGTTCTGAACGCCAACCCCACCGGAGTGCCCAAGGAGGGCTTGGCTTCAGCCCGGCCCAGTCGGCTGGGCAGCAAGGAGGCTCCTACATCGCGTTTGGTGGAGAGCCAGTATCCGGCCGCGATGAACAACGCACCACTGCCGATCAGCAGCAGCAGCGGCCACCAGCGGTCGTGCACGAACGGCGCGGTCTGCTGGGACCAGCCCAAAGGCGAGGCCCAGGACAGCCCCGAGCCACCGACCTCGGCTGCGTCCCCGCCCATGCGGACCAGATAGGCCACCGCCAACAGGCCGCCGGCCAAAGCGGAGGCACCCCGCGAGGACTCACTGAGCTGGGCGGTGACCGCTGCGGCCCCGGCGAAGAAGAGACCCACTGCCAGCCCAGAGGCCGCGACCAGAGCTGAGCCGGCGGCGTCGTAGTCAGCGCTCACCCCGGCCAGCAGAATCAGTCCTGCAGCCAGCATATTGGCCCCCAGGGTAAGGATCAGCGTCGCGGTGAGGGTGGCGTGGCGGCCCACCACATTGGCGCGGACCAGCTCGGCCCGGTCGGTCTGCTCTTCGGCCCGTGTGTGCCGGATGACCGTGAAGACACTGAACAGAGCGATCAGAATATAGATGAACAGCGAGTACCCGGAAGCGTAGAAGCGCTCATAGGTAGGGGCGTCCATGCCGAAGCCGGGCCCGACCATCATCCGGCCGACTGGATCGGCGTACATGGAAGCGAGGCTGACCAGATCCTCCTCGGTCTCGGCGACCACACTGACTGCATGGGCGAAGTAGAACCCAGCTAGGGCGATGCCCAAGATCCAGGTAGTGGTGCGCATCCGGTCGCGGCGCAGCATGAACCGCAGCAGTATGCCGGTGCCGGCGAAGGTTGCCTGGCCGGCAGCAGGGCTTGGTGCTTGTCGGGCCTCAGGGGAGATCGTTGAGACAGACATTTCAGGACACCTTCTTCGCAGTACCGTTGCTGACCCCGCGTTGAGAGAGGTCCTCACCGTAGTGGCGCATCAGCAGCTGCTCCAGAGTGGGCGGATGGGCCACGATGGAACGGATGCCAAGATCGGTGAGCAGGTTCATGGCCTCTCCCACGTGGTCACCGTCCACCTCGAACACGGAACGCTCGGCCTCGGTGTGGAAATCATGGACAAAACTGCACCCGGCCAACGGCTGGGCAGAGCGCTCGGTCTCCACCTCGATCGTGGTCCGGGTCATATGCCGCAGCTCCGAGAGGGTGCCGGACTCCACAATATGGCCGGCGCGGATGATCGAGATCCGGTCGGAGAGCGCTTCGACCTGGGCCAGGATGTGGCTTGAGAGCAGCACCGAGCGGCCCTCGGACTTGGCCTGGTGGATGACCTCCTGGAAGACCGCCTCCATCAGCGGATCCAGGCCTGCGGTGGGCTCATCCAGCAGAAGCAGGTCAACATCGGCCGCCAGGGCGGAGATCAGAGCGACCTTCTGCCGATTGCCCTTGGAATAGGTGCGGGTCTTCTTCCGCGGATCCAGGTCGAAGCGTTCGATCAGCTCATCGCGGCGGGCCTTGTTGTAGGATCCGCGCAGCCGCAGGAACATATCGATGACCTCGCCGCCGGTGAGGTTGGGCCACAGCTCCACGTCCCCGGGGACATAGGCCAGCCGCTCATGCAGGGTGACTGCATCGCGCCATGGGTCGCGGCCGAACATCTGGACTGTGCCGGAGTCCGGGCGAAGCAGGCCCAGCAGCACGCGCATCGTGGTGGATTTGCCGGCCCCGTTGGGGCCCAGGAAACCATGCACCTCACCGGATGCGATGTTCAGGTTCAGATTGTCCAGTGCTCGGACCGGGCCGAACTCCTTGATCAGGTTCTCGGCATAGATGACCGGGGCGTTCTCATTCATGGCTGTTTCCAATCGTCTGTATCAAACTTGGGTCAAGAAGCTGGGATAACGGGAGCTCAAAAGGCTGGGTGTTCGAACAGTTTCTTGATGTTTTGTCGGGGATGAAGGAGGGATGGGGTCAGGAGTCTTCCTGTGCCGCGAGTCCCTCGTAGAGGCCGCGGTATGCCTCGGGTTCAAAGACACCATTGGTGTAGATATCGAAGATGGTGGTCAGATACGGGCCCCATTCCGCCGGTGGGTCCGTCATCGGGCTGCTGCCCAGCAGCCGCTTCATCTGACGGTGCAGCATCATCGAGCCGAACCCTTGGAGCAGCAGCATGACCGCTCGGCGCCGCTCATCTGGACTGGGCTTGATCAGTTCTTGGTCGATGGCCTCCGCGGTGTACTGCACAGCATCGTCCACCAGCTGGTCCATCAGTGCATCGACCTCTTCACCCCCGGCTATCAGAGCCTGCACCAGGTACCGAAGAATTGGGCGGTTCTTCGCTGAATGCAGAAGCATCTGCTCTGGAGTGAACTGCTTGCCCATCTCGATGGCACGAGCCTTGGACTCGTACACCCGCTGGGCGGCGTACTTATCGCAGATCTTCCGCAGGCCCGCCTTGGAACCGAAGTGATGGATCACCAGCGGGGCAGAGACATTGGCCCCGGCAGCGACGTCCTTGATCGTCACCCCGTTGAACCCGTGGTCGCTGTAGAGCTCGATCGCGGCGTCGATGATGCGCTGCTTGGCATCACGCTCTGGCGGCGAGGTGTTCCCGGTGCCGCCGTACTGGTAGGCCATCGTCGCCACCTTCCGTCATCCCGAATCGGTGACTGAACAGCTGTTCAGTCCTGTCGAGACAGACGCTAGCTGAACGGTTGTTCAGCTCACAAGGGCGCTGAACAGGTAGGGCGTGTCGTTCAAGGCAGGTACGACGCCGCCCCGGGCGGGTTCTGTGCCATAACCTTGCCGTGGTTGCCTGGACACCACTGACCAGCCGGGCGAGAGGCTGCTATGTGAGTGCATCTGGGACTTACACGGCTGCGAGCATCTTCTCTGGGTTGAGAATGCCCTGCGGATCCACAGCGGACTTGATTGCTCGGTGAAGCTGTTTGGTGCCCTCGTCGAGCTCCTTGGCTAACCAGTCTCGCTTCAGATACCCGACACCGTGCTCGCCGGTGATGGTTCCGCCCAGCTCCAGGCCGATCTCCATGATCTTTGCAAAGGCGCGTTCCGCCTTGGCGGTTTCCTGGGGGTCTGCGGTATCGAAGAAGACGGAGGGGTGTGTGTTGCCGTCACCTGCGTGGGCGATGACGGTGATCATCAGCCCAGACTCGTCCCGCAGTTGAGCGACCCGGTCGTAGAACTCGGCCATGGCTGTCCGGGGGAGGCAGACGTCGTCGAGCAGCTGGCCCCCGCCGTGCTCCTGGGCGTATTTCTCATAGGCAGGCTGGGCCATTCTCCGGGCTGCCACCAGAGCCTCGCTGTCTGCCGGGTCATCGCTGTAGGCCACGTCGATTGCGCCGTTGCGCTCCGCCGCCTCAGTGAACACGCTCATGATGGCTTCGGCCTGCCCGGGCACCGGATCAGCCTGCATCAGCAGCATGCTGCCGGCATTCTCATCCAGGCCGAATCCGCCGAAGGCGTTGAGCATGGCCAGCGTCTTGCCGTCCACGAACTCCAGCATTCGTGGTGTGGCGCCGGCTGCCATGTAGTCAGCCACAGTGGCCAGTCCGCTGCGCTCATCAGCGAAGATCGCAATAGCAGTCAGCGGCTCGCCCAGGGCGGGGATGAGCCGGAGAGTGGCTTCCACCAGCACCCCGAGCGTGCCCTCTGAGCCGATGAACAGACCGCGCAGGTCCAGTCCGGCCACTCCTTTGGCAGTATCTGTGCCCAGGTGAGCGAGGGTGCCGTCAGCCAACACCACAGTCATCGAGCGCACATAGTCCTTGGTGACCCCGTACTTTACGCAGCACAGGCCGCCCGCATTTGTGGCGATATTGCCCCCGATGGAGGAAATGGCCACTGAACCGGGATCCGGAGGGTAGGACAGCCCGAACTGCGCCACGTGGTTCTTCAGATCCTGGTTGATCACCCCGGGCTCTACTCGTACAGTACGTTCGGCCTGGTTGACCTCCAAGATCCGGTCCATGCTGGAGACATTGAGCAGAATGCTGCCCGGCACCGCGTTAGCCCCGCCGGAAATCCCTGTGCGGGCGCCCTGAGGAACAACTGGAATCCGATGAGCATGGGCAAAGCGCAGGGTCTCTTGAACATCGGCCACACTGCGTGCCCGGACCAGTGCGGTGGCTCCCTCAGCGGGACAGAACAGCGCCTCGTCCTTGGAGTGGGCCTCAATGACACCAGGATCGGTGCTCAGTGCACCTTCGCTCAGCTGTGCCGCCAGCTCCTGAAGATCAACGCTTGTGCCTGGTAGGCGCTCCAGCATGCCGGTCTCAGTCATCCACTCCTACTTTCTGTGTCTCTTTGGCTGCACGGACTCTGTCCTGGGCACGGCACCAGGTGGCGAAGATCGCAGCGGAGATCATCATCCACACGGAGAATACTGCGCCGGGCAGAGCCGCCAGCGGGTTCATGTACTGAGCGGCGAGTCCGGCGGCCAGGGCCGAATTCTGCATCCCGACCTCAATGGACACCGTCCGGCGCCGCACCGGGGACTGCTTGGTGGCCGCTGCGGCCCCGTAGCCCAGAGCCATGCCCAGAATATTGTGCAGGATCACCGCCGCCAGCACGATCAGCCCCGCCTCCACAATGCGGTCTGCGCTGCCGGAGACCACAAAGGCCACCACTATGGAGATCGCACTGATGGAGACCCAGGGAAGCACGGGCAGCAGCTTTTCGACCAGTCGAGGCAGCAGCAGCCGGATGACCAGCCCGCCGATCACCGGCAGCAGTACGATCTGCACGATCGACTGGGCCATGCCCAGGGCGTCCAACGGCATGTACTGCCCGGCCAGCCACAGAGTCAGCAGGGGAGTGACCAGCGGTGCCAGAAGTGTGGACACCGAGGTGAGGGTCACCGAGAGGGCAACATCGCCCCGGGCCAGATAGGTCACCACATTTGAGGTGGTGCCGCCAGGGACGCAGCCCAGCAGAATGACACCGACGGCGATCTCCGCCGGCAGCCCCAGAATCCAGACCACCGAGAGGGCGGCCAGCGGCATGATGGCGTACTGCGCCACTACGGTCAGCAGTACCGGCATCGGTTTCTTGACCACCAGCACGAAGTCGGCGGGGCGGACAGTCAGACCCATGCCGAACATGATCACGCCCAGCAGCCAGTTGGTCATGAACGCACCTTCGCTCACCGGCCCGGCCCACACATAGCCGATCACTGCGGCTACCAGGGTCACGATCGGGAAGACGACGACGGCGCGGAAATGGTTACGCGACTCCTGAGGAGTCTGACTGCCCGGCATCTCGGACTGCTGTGTGGTCATGGGCTCCTTACCTTTCATGGGATGCTGCGGCGCAGACACGGGTCGATCACTGAAAAGATCCGCAGATCCTGATGCAACCTGTGAATTGTCTCACATGAAAAGAGGCGTTTCCGGTCTCGTCATCCTCAGGTGCTTGCAGCAGCCTCAGCGGCCGCGCTGTCGCTGACCAGGCGGTCCAGGGCCTCCTGCATATGGGACTCTACCGCCTCCACCAGCTCATCGGCGTCCCCGGCGGCAATTGCCTCAGCAATCCGGCGGTGCTCGGCCACTTGGTCCTCCGGGTCCTGATAGGTGCCCTGCAGTGCGGTCAGGCACATCCGGGTTTCGGCCATCAGCGTCTGGTGCATCCGGTGCAGTCGTGGGCTGCCCGCGGAGTCCACCAGCACTTCGTGGAAGTGCAGGTCCGCATCTGAAAGCTCGGCCAGCTCACCGCGCTCGGCTGCATCCTGCATCGCATCATAGGCAGCGCGCAGCTTGGCCACCGCCTCCGGAGACCGGCCGCGGATGATCATTCGTCCGGCCGCCGCCTCCACGGCGATCCGGGCGGCGTAGAGATCGCGGATCCCGGCGTCGTCGAGCTCTTTGACGAACAATCCACGGTTGGGCTCTGCGCGCACCAGCCCCTCCTGGACCAACCGCTGGGTGGCCTCGCGCAGCGGCCCGCGGCTGACCCCGAACTGAGCGGCCAGCGCAGCCTCGGAGAGCTGCGCCCCCGGGGCGATCCGCCCGTACATGATGGCCTCACGCAACTGCCGGGTGATCAGCCCAGCAGTGGACTCCCGGTTGACGCGTTGGAACGGCTCGGCGGCTGCCATCAGATGCTCCGATCAGTGGATTGTTGACAATCGATGGTATCCGGTTCTGCTTCCGCTGTGTTCAGCTATGCGTAGCAGGCGGCCCAGGCCCGGTACCAGGGGATGCCTCACCCCGGCAATCCGCATGCCTTCCCATACGGTGACCTGGTTGGCGGTGAGCACCGGCTTGCCCAGCGCGGCCTCGAACTCATCCACCCAGCGCAGTGAGTGCATCGCGGTATCCGGCACCAGCATGGCCTCAGCCTCCGGGGCATCCACCGCGCGGATCATCGCGATGATCTCCTCCGCGTCCATCTGCCCCACAGCTTCCGCGGTGAATACTCCATGAGCTGCGAAGTTCACCACCTGGGCCCCCGCTGCGCCCAAGAACTCACGGAAGTGCCCAGCAAGCTCAACAGGGTACGACGCCGCCACCGCCACCTTGGTCACCCCGAGAGCCTCTACTGCCCGGGCAAAGGCCAGAGAAGTGGACGATGCTGGCAGGTTAGTCTCCTCGGCCAGCTTCTGGGCCTGTTGATGAGCCCCGTGCCAGCCGTAGACGAAGCTGCCCGAGGTGCACGCCCACATCACTGAGTCCACTCGGTGCTCAGCCAGCAGTCGCCCGGCACCTTCTGCGAGCCGGTTGTGCGAGCCAGTCTCCAGCAGTGCCTCTGGGGTGTGCTCATCCACCCCGATGGTGGTGATGGTGACCGGCAGACGCACAGGTGGAGCTGCTGCGGAGTTGTGCCTAAGCGAGGCTTCGAAGGCGGGATAGTCGTCCTCGGCTGCATGGCCGGGGTAGAGAATGCCGACAGTGACAGTCATGGCTCAGACTGCTTCTTGCGAGGTGAGATGTGCGGGAGTGGAAGGGGCTCCAAAGGTGCTCCGCAGGGTGGCGCCAGGGCCGGTGTACTGCCGCCCGGCTCTGCGCAGGGCGGAGCAGACAGTGGCCTGGTTGGCCGAGAGCACCGGTTTGCCCAGGTCCTGCTCCAGCTGGTCGAGAATCTCGTAGGTGGGCAGATTGGTACAAGCCACCAGCACTGCCTCGGCCTCCGGATGATCAGCCCGGCGCACCAGTTCACAGGTCTCATCCCAGGGCACCGTCCAGATCCGGCCGCTGCGGCCCAGGTTCGCGGTGTGCACCAGCTCTATGCCAGCCTCGGCGAAGAACCTGCCGAACAATGCACCGATCGCCTCGTCATAAGGAGTGGCAGCAGCAATCCTTGTCACACCCAGCCGCTGAGCGGCCTCCAGCAGCGCACCAGAGGTGGTCACTGCGAAAGGCGGCGGCAGCTCCGGCTGGGCGGGCGTGTCATACCCGCCTGCAGCGTCCACGGCGAAACGAGCTGTGGCTGCAGCCTCAGCCCCAGCCCGTGTCATGGCCTCGATGAGCCGGCGCTCACCGTGAAGTCCGCGCACAAAGCTGCCCGAGGTGCAGCCATAGATATAGCCGACAGGACCAGTGGCAGAGGTGGCCCGCACCGCATCGGTGATCAGCTCCGGCCGGGAGATCTCGCGGGCCTGTTCCACAGTCACCGCCAGCGGTTCGAAAGGTGTTCTGGTGAACAGCAGGTCCAACTGTGCGAAGCCGTACGCATCCTGGGAGAATTGGCGAAGCTCCCGGTCCAAGGCCATGTCATAGGGCACCACGGTGCCCACTGGCAGTGCCAGTGGGCCCGCTTCAGGGGTGCTGGCCGGCGTGAGCCGGCCGAAGGCAGCCGCGGCGTTTGGGACCCGCGCAGAGGCGGCAGTCTCTCTGCGAGCCATGTCGGGCAGCCAGCGGGGTCTCCCCGCCGCCGGGGGTGACTCAGCGTCCAGCTGAATGGTCAGCGGGGCCCGGTCCGGGGGCTGGTGCTCAGCAGGCGTGGGTGTCATATCGGACCCCTTTTGAGACGGCGACGAGATGCCTTGCAGGATTGTTGACAATCTGCAGATGGAGTTCCTAATGTTACACCCATGTCTGAGCCTCTCCCGGTGATTACGGTGCTGCGACCCGCCGATCCGGATACCCCGCTTCATACGCCGCCGGGACTCGAAGCCCTAGAGGGGCGCGCCGAGATCCGATTCACCACCGCCGATCAGCTGCCCCAGGACATTGCTGGGGCAGACGCGCTGTACCTCTGGGACTTCTTCTCAGGAGCCCTGCAGGCCGCCTGGCCGCACGCAGACCGGCTGAAATGGATCTACGTAGCCGCCGCCGGAGTGGACAAGCTGCTCTTTGACGAGCTCAACGAATCCGATGTGGTGGTCACCAATGCCCAGGGCATCTTCGACCGGCCGATCGCCGAATGGGTGCTTGGTGCTGTGCTTGCCGAGGCCAAGGACTTTGCTAGAAACTACCGGCTGGCGCGCACCAAGACCTGGGATCGCCGGGAGACCAAGCGCGTGGACGGCTCCCGAGCCTTGATCATCGGGCCCGGGGCCATCGGACGGGAGATCGCCCGGCTGCTGCGAGCAGTCGGGATTGAGGTGACCGGGGCAGGGCGCACTCCCAGGGCAGAGGACCCGGACTTCGGCGTCGTTGTACCCTCTGCGGAGCTGCCCGAGCACGTCGGTGAGTTCGACATCATTGTCAACGCCGCTCCGCTGACCCCGGCCACTCGGAACCTGATCGGGCCGCAGACCCTGTCAGCGGCCAAACCCGGGGCGCATTTCATCAATATTGGCCGCGGTGCCTCGGTGGACGAACCTGCACTGATCGCTGCGCTGCAGGAGGGGCCGCTGGGTTTTGCCTCCTTGGACGTGTTCGCCCAGGAGCCGCTTCCTGCCGAATCCCCACTCTGGGAGCTGGAGAATGTCATGATCGCCTCCCATATGTCTGGTGATGTGCACGGCTGGCGGGAAGCCTTGGCGGAGCTGTTCCTGGCCAATGCGGAACGCTGGCTGGCCGGAGAAGAGCTGATCAACGTGGTGGATAAGGCTGCTGGCTTCGTGCCGCGGAAGGAGAACCGATGATTCAGAAGCCCACTGACCTGGCTGAGCTGACCGCGGCCGAACTGTTGGACGGCTACGCTGCCGGGGAGTTCACCCCGGTGGAGGCCACCGAGGCTGTCCTGGACCGAATCGAGAAGCACGACGATGCCCTCAATGCCTTTGTGCTGGTAGACCGGGAGTCAGCATTGACTTCTGCTGAAGCCTCAGCCAAGCGTTGGAAGGCAGGGGAGACCTTGGGCCCGGGTGACGGGGTGCCCACCTCCATCAAGGACATCTTCCTCACCAAAGACTGGCCCACCCTGCGCGGCACCAAACTGATCGATGAGGCCGGGCCGTGGGATGCCGACGCGCCCTGTGTGGCCCGCCTGCGCGAAACCGGTGCGGTCCTGCTGGGCAAGACCGCCACCCCAGAGTTCGCCTGGAAGGGCGTGACCGACTGCATGCGCTCCGGGGTCACCTCCAATCCCTGGGACACCACCACCCACGCTGGCGGCTCCTCCGGCGGTGCGGCCGCCGCAGTGGGCGCCGGTATGGGTCCCTGGTCAGTGGGCACCGACGGGGGCGGCTCAGTGCGAATTCCGGCAGCCTTCACCGGTACCGTGGCGATCAAGGCCACCTATGGCACCGTGCCGATGTATCCCTCCTCGCCCTTCGGCACGCTTGCTCACGCCGGGCCGATGACCCGCACGGTCAGGGATACTGCCCTGCTGCTGGACATCATCGCTGGATTCGACTCCAGGGACTGGTCGGCGCTGCCCACCCCGACTGCCTCCTTTGCCGATGGTCTGGAGGATGGGATCGAGGGCCTGCGCATCGCCTACTCACCCACCCTGGGCTTCGGGGAGAACGATCCGGAGGTTGAGCGTCTGGTGGGCGAGGCGGTCAAAGTCCTGGAGGGCGCCGGGGCTGTTGTGGAGCAGGTAGACCCGCAGATTGCCGACCCAGCGGAGCCCTTCCACGTGCTCTGGTTCACCGGCGCTGCTAAAGTGCTGGAGGTCTTCGGCCCGGACGCACTGGGTGAGATCGACCCGGGCCTGCGCGAGGGCATCGAGAAGTATCGCGACGCCACCGCCTTGGACTACCTCACCGCCACTGCAGTGCGGATGGACCTTGGCGTGACCATGGGGGCCTTCCACGAACACTACGACCTGCTGGTGACCCCCACCATGCCGGTCACCAGCTTTGACTGTCAGCGCCAGGCTCCAGAGGGCTGGAAGTCAGAGTTGTGGACTTCCTGGACCCCCTACACCTACCCGTTCAACATGACCCAGCAGCCGGCTGCCTCGGTACCCTGCGGGGTCGCGGAGAACGGGCTGCCGGTGGGTCTCCAGTTTGTCGCCGCCCGCACCCAAGACCGGCTGGTGCTGCGCGCCGCCCACGCCTATGAGCAGGCCGCCGGAACCCAGTTCTCCCGCCCGGTGGTCCCAGCAGCGGCTGCTGCAGGGAAATGAGCATGACCCGTTACCTCACCATCACCCTGGAGAAGCGTGGGGTCACCGCCGTGGCCGAACTGCTCGATGCCGCCGCCCCACGCACCTGCGCTGCCGTCTGGGAGGCCCTGCCCCAGTCCGGTCAGGTCTACCACGGCAAATACGCCCGTAACGAGATCTACCACCTGGTGCCTGCTTTCGCCGAGGTGGAGCCGGGCAAGGAGAACACCACGGTCACCCCGATTCCGGGGGACGTCTGCTACTTCGCCTTTGACTCCGACGATCTGGGCAATCCCGCCTACGGGTACGAGGAGGCCGCTGATGTCCGCGCGGCTGATCCGGACCAGCGCAAGCCGATCGTCGACCTTGCGGTGTTCTACGGGCGCAACAACCTGCTGATCAACGGCGACCAGGGTTGGATCCCAGGCAATGTGTTCGCCACTGTCGTGGAGGGTCTCGAAGAGCTGGCTGAGGCGTGTCAGTCCATCTGGATGGACGGCGCTCGGGGCGAGACTCTGACCTTCCGGCGCGTCTCCCGCGGCTCTGCTCACCCTCGGTGAGCAGCCCTCGATCGTCTGCCCGCAGTGCGGGTGACCCTCAGTCGTCTCAGGAATTGCGCCGCACGCCTTGCATTGCATTCAGCTCAATCGGGTCTCAGCCGACTGACATCAGCCTCCACGGCTCAAGCACACGGCTGCGGCGCGAGAACACCTACACCAGGTTTTCATGTCTGCACGGGGTTATATCTTGGTGTACCTGTGAAAACCCGGTGTATTTGTGCCGGGTTCTGTGTTTTGCGATCCGCCTGAGAGGCGCTGGCCGCCCGCGGCTGTGCCATCGGTAGGCTGGTGCGGTGATCTCCCTGGCCCTCGGCGTCGTGCTTCTGGCGCTGTACTGGTCCTTCCGCCGCCGCGATAGGCGCATGCTGCGTAACGGGGTGCTGCTGGTCTCTGGGGTGCTCTTGACCGTGACCGGACTGATCGATCTGGCCTGGCTGGCTCTGGGTGAGGTTCCTGGTGCAGGGGAGATCACCCGCTACACCACCCCGCTGGCACTGACCGTGGTGGCCGGTTTCTTCCTCTTTCCCATCGGGCTTCTGGCACTGGTGACCTTCCTGCTCATCAACGGGGTGACCATGTTCCGCCGGGAGGGCCGCAGCCTGGGCAACCTGCTCTCCCTGCTGGCCGGGCTGGGACTGCTGGCCGCGCCGGTGGCCTTCGTCTGGCTGTTCATCTCTGGCTCGCTGGCTGGGGTCGCCCTGGCGCTGCTGATCTTCTTTGTCACTGGTTATCTCGCGGCCAGCTTCCTGGTGATCCTGGTCTACGCCTGGGTCTATGGGCGCTCCACCGCCAAGGTCAGGCCGGCGGCGATCATGATCTGCGGTGCTCAGATAATCGACGGTAAGGTACCCCCACTGCTGCGCTCGCGATTGGACCGGGCGATCAGGCTCTACCACAGCACTGCGAACGCGGGTCTGCCCGCCCCGCTGATGATCCCCTCCGGCGGCCAGGGGCCTGATGAGCCGCGCCCGGAGGGAGCGGCGATGGCCGAGTATCTGCGTGAGCAGGGCATTCCCGAGGAGCATATCGCCGTGGAGGATCAGGCGGTCAACACCGAGCAAAACCTGCTGCTCTCCGCCCGGGTCCAGCACCAGGCTGGCAGGTCGGGCCCGATGGCCGCGGTCACCAACAACTACCATGCGCTGCGCACCGCACTGCTGGCCCGGCGGCTGAAGCTCGACGCCGAGGCCGTGGGCGCCAAGACCGCCTTCTACTACGTGCCCAGCGCGTTCCTGCGCGAGTTCGCAGCGGTGATGCTGGGCCACCGCGTTCTGCATGCGGTGCTGTTCGCGCCCTTCCTGCTGATCGTGGTCGCCATGTTCACCCTGTGGCTGCTCTTCAGCGGCTGATCAGGAGGTCAGGCGGGAGGCGAGTTCCTTCACCCGGGCGTGGATATCGTCGCGGACCAGCTCCATGCGCTCGCGGCCTTCGATGCCGCGCAAGGAGGGCTCGTCGGTCTCCCAGCGCTCCACAGTGATGCCTTCCACGTCGGGAACCTGCGCCTCGCTCCCCAGTACGACGACGTGACCAGCCCTCACCATTGCCTCCTCGGTCAGCTGAGTGGGGGAGTTGCTGGTGATGTCCACGCCAACCTCAGCAAGAACCTCGGCCGAGAGTATGTTGATGCTCTGTCCTGCCTTGGTGCCTGCGGAGGTGACGCGGACGGCGTCGTGCTTGCCGGCTTCGGTGAGCTCCATCTTGAACAGTCCGGCGGCCATCTGGGACTTGCCACCGTTCTGCACGCAGATGAACAGCACGCCCGGGGTGGACGAAGTCGACATCAGCAGCATGCTCCTTGGTCGGTGTCGGTTCTTTGGCCGGCCTGGAGTATGGCGCCTAGACCAGAATCAGCACACAGCTCGGTGCAGAGAGCCTTTAACGCACCGGGCACAATCGAGTAGTAGGCCCAGGTGCCGCGCTTCTGACGGGTGAGGAATCCTGCGTCGGTGAGGATCCTCAGATGGTGGGAGACCGTCGGCTGGCCCAGGCCGAGTGGTTCGGTCATATCGCAGACGCAGGCCTCAGCGTTCTCTCCGGCGGCGATGAGTGAGAGTAGTGCAATCCGGTTCGGGTCGCCCAGGGCTTTGAAGCGGGTCGCTAAGTCTGCTGCGTGCTCTGGGTCGACGCTGGGGGAGGTCGGTGCTGTGCAGCATTGGGTTGCTTCAGTCTCATTGCCGCAGCAGACAGCCGGCGAATCCGTGGTCAGAGTACTCATGGGCACCTCCGCAGTTCGATATATTGACGATTGTCGATGTATGAGAGCATACTCGTATATCGACAGACGTCAATATTCTTCTGAAGGGTCCTATGTCTTCAACAGTCACTGCGCCAGACCCGTCTCCGGTGGTTGCCCGTCTCTCTATGCTGGACAAGTTTCTGCCGGTGTGGATTCTCTCGGCCATGGGGCTGGGTCTGCTGATCGCGCTGCTCGTCCCCGGTGTGGGTCAGCTGCTGCATGCCGTAGAGGTGGCCGGCATCTCTGTGCCTATCGCACTGGGGCTGCTGCTGATGATGTACCCGGTGCTGGCCAAGGTCCGCTACTCCGAGACCCATCTGGTGCTGCGAGACAGGAAGCTGCTGGTCACCTCCCTGGCCATCAACTGGCTGCTGGCACCGGCGTTCATGTTCGCCCTGGCCTGGATCTTCCTGCCGGATCTGCCGGAGTACCGCACCGGACTGATCATTGTGGGGCTGGCTCGCTGCATCGCCATGGTGCTGATCTGGAACGACCTGGCCTGCGGAGATCGGGAAGCCGCCGCCGTACTGGTGGCGATCAACTCGCTCTTCCAGGTCTTCATGTTCGGCGTGCTGGGCTGGTTCTACCTGCAGGCGCTGCCGAGCTGGCTGGGCTTGGAGACCACTTCGGCAGAGTTCTCCGTCTGGGCGATCACCATCTCGGTGCTGGTTTTCCTGGGCATCCCACTGGCAGCGGGCGTTCTCACCCGCGTGATCGGTGAGCGGGCCCGCGGCCGGCAGTGGTACGAGCAGCGGCTGCTGCCCAAGCTCGGCCCCTGGGCGCTGTACGGGCTGCTGTTCACCATTGTGATGCTCTTCGCGCTGCAGGGCGAGCAGGTGATGAGCCAGCCGCTGGACGTCGCCCGGATCGCGCTTCCACTGCTGATCTACTTTGTAGTGACCTTCTGCGCCTCCATGGTGATCGGTCGGGTGCTCGGCATGGACTACGAGCGCAGCACCACACTGTCCTTCACCGCGGCGGGCAACAACTTTGAGCTGGCCATCGCCGTGGCCATCGCCACCTTCGGCGCCACCAGCGGCCAGGCCCTGGCCGGTGTGGTCGGTCCGCTCATCGAGGTTCCCGTCCTGGTGGGCCTGGTCTACGTCGCGCTCTGGGCCCGTCGATTCTTCCAACCCTCTCTAGCCCCGATTACCCGATTGAAGGAGAAGCCATGACCGCCCAGCAGCAGCATCTGCCCACTGTCACTTTCGTCTGCGTGCACAACGCCGGACGCTCCCAGATGGCCGCAGGGTTCCTCCGGGAACTCGGCGGCGACCATGTCCAGGTCTACTCCGGTGGCACCCAGCCTGCTGAGGCAATCAACCCGGTGGCCGTGGAGGCAATGGCTGAGGTCGGCATCGACATCTCTGGGCGGGGAACCAATGAGCTCTCGGCGGATATGCTCCAGGAGTCCCAGGTGGTGGTGACCATGGGATGTGGGGACGACTGCCCCTATTACCCCGGAAAGCGCTACGAGGACTGGAAGCTGGAGGACCCCGCCGGCAAGGATCTCACCGCAGTCCGGCAGATCCGCGATGAGATCAGAGCCCGGGTGGAGGAGCTGGTCAGCTCGCTTGGCGTGCAGAGCACCGGTCCCGCGGACCCCCGTACGCTCCCTGCTGAACTCTGAACCGCCACGTCTGGGACAAGGAGCTGTGCAGCCATGAACAAGGACCTACCCATCGTTGTGGTCGGAGCGGGCCCTGTGGGGCTGGCCGCCGCTGCCCATCTGCTGGAACAGGGACTGGAGCCGCTGGTGCTCGAAGCCGGAGAACAGGCCGGTGCTGCGGTCAGCCAGTGGGGGCACATCGGACTGTTCTCCCCCTGGCAGTACACCATCGACGCCGCCTGTCGCCGGCTCCTGGAGCCCACCGGCTGGCAGGCCCCGCGCCCTACCGCCCTGCCCACCGGAGCTGAGCTGGTGGAGGACTATCTGAAGCCTCTGGCTGATACGCCCGAGCTCCGGGGGCGGATCCGGCTGCAGACCCGGGTGCTTGGAATCAGCCGGGGCCACCGGGATAAGACCCATCTGGATGCCCGGGTCGGTGAGTCCTTCCTGGTCCGGGCTGTCCACCAGGGGCAGAGTCGCGACCTGCAGGCCCGCGCCGTCATCGACGCCTCCGGCACCTGGAGCTCCCCCAACCCGCTGGGTGCTGCAGGACTGCCGGCGATCGGTGAGAACGACGACTCCGTGGCGCCTCATCTGCTGGGCCCGCTTCCCGATGTGTTCGGCACCGACCGGGCCCGGGCCGCCGGCCGGCGGGTGCTGGTGCTCGGCTCCGGGCATAGCGCGACCAACACGTTGCTGAACCTGACAGCGTTGAAGCGCGAGGAGCCGGGCACCAAGATCCTCTGGGGCATCCGCGGGCACAGCCCGCAGCGCAGCTACGGGGGAGGCGACCAGGACGGGCTGCCCGAGCGCGGAGCTCTGGGCCAGCGGCTGCGGCGGCTGGTCGAAGCCGGGAAGATCGAACTCATCCGCTCCGCCGAAGTCCAGGCTCTGCACGGCAGCCAGGACACGCTCCGGGTCAGCTTCGCCGACGGGCCCTCACTGACCGTGGATGCCCTTGCCGCAGCCACCGGCTTTCGCCCCGACCTGGAGATGCTGCGCGAGCTGCGCCTGGAGCTTGACCCGGCTGTGGAGGCCCCGGTCCGCCTCGCACCGCTCATTGACCCGGAGCACCACTCCTGCGGAACAGTGCCCGCACATGGAGCCGAGACGTTGGCGCATCCGGAGGAAGGATTCTTCATCGCCGGGATGAAGTCCTATGGCCGGGCTCCTACCTTCCTGCTGGCCACCGGCTACGAGCAGGTGCGGTCCATAGCCGCCCATCTGGCTGGAGGTGACTCTTCGCCGCGGAATCTCAACCTCCCGGAGACTGGAGTCTGCTCTGGGGCTGATCCGGAGTTGGCTGCGCCGGCTGAAGAGCCGGTTGCGGCGTCTTCGTGCTGCTCCGGGGTTGCCGATCGGTCAGCGCATGAGCCGGTGAATCTCGGTGTGCCGACTGGGTTTGTCCACGGCCGCACTGCAGAATGAGAGGTATGCGCCCTGCCCTCCCCGTCATTCTGACTGGGCTGTGCATCACCCAGATCACGGCGTGGGGCATCCTCTACTACGCGTTCCCGGTGCTCTCGGCGCGGATCGCTGAGGATACCGGCTGGTCGGTGGCCTCCACCACGGTGGGGTACTCTGCGGGGCTGGTGGTCTCCGCGCTGCTCGGCATCCCCGCAGGCAAGCTGCTGGATCGCCGCGGCCCGCGGCTGGTGATGACTGTCGGCTCAGGTGTAGGCGCCCTCGCGGTGGGATTGATCGCCTGGGCTCCCACCTATGGGGTCTTCCTGGCCGGCTGGCTGCTGGCCGGAGTGGGGATGACCGGCACCCTGTATCCGCCGGCCTTCGCCGCAGTGACCCGGTGGTACGGGCCGCGGCGGGTCTTCGCCCTGACCGTGATCACGCTGATCGGCGGGCTGGCCAGCACCATCTTTGCCCCGGTGACCGAAGCGCTGGCTGAGGCCTTCACCTGGCGGCAGGTCTATCTCATCCTCGGGGTGACCTTCGGCCTGATCACGGTGCCCATTCACGCGGTGGTGCTGCGCCGGCCCTGGCCCCGGCATGATCAGCGTGCTGCTGCTGAATCAGCAGAAAACGACGCCGCCACGGCAGAGGATCAGTACGCCCGCCGGGTCATGCGCTCAAGTCCCTACATGCTGATGACCGCCGGTTTAACTCTGGGATCCTTTGCGATGTTCGCCGCCATGATCAACCTGGTGCCCATGCTCACCGCTCGCGGTGTGGACTCCGCGCTGGCCGCCTGGGTGCTGGGGCTGGGCGGACTCGGCCAGGTGCTGGGCCGGCTGTTCTACTGGGCCATGGAGCGTGGGATGAGCGTACGTGCTCGCACCATGGTGATCTACAGCCTGGTGGCGGTGACCACAGCTGCCCTGGCCCTGGACTGGACCAATGCGGTCTGGCTGATCGCCATCTCGATGGGCGCCGGAATCGGCCGCGGGATATCCACCCTGCTCAAGGCCACCGCGGTCACCGATCGCTGGGGCACCCGCGCCTACGGCAGGCTCTCCGGGATGTTCAACGCTCCGGTGATGTTCGCCATCGCGATCGCCCCGGCCGTCGGGGCCTGGTTGGCCGAGCTGATGGGCAGCTGGGAAGCGATGTACCTGGTGCTGGCCGCTACCGGCGCAGTGGGTGTAGTCGCCCTCTTCTTCAGCGTCCCGCACGCCGGCACCGATCGCAGTTGACTAACTCGGTTGAGCTCGGTAGTTCCAGCCCCGCGCAGAGCTGCGCTGGGTTGCGGAGAATCTGGTGACCGGGCGGTCCCGGCAAGGCTGGGTGCGGCGAACTCGCAGCATGTGAGGTGGGGCAGGGCTTGACCTTGACGATACGTCAAGGTGTTCAATGAGGGTATGCGCATAGGCGAGTTGGCGGAGATCGTGGGAGTCTCCACCCGCACTGTTCGGCACTACCATCACGAGGGGCTGATGCCTGAGCCGGCAAGGGATTCCAGCGGGTACCGGCGATATACGGTCTCTGATCTGGCTCAACTGATCCGGGTACGGCGACTGCGGGATATCGGATGCAGCGTCGACGACATTCGTCGGGTCACCACCGGTGAGCCCACCCTGAGCCTGCGTGATGTGCTTCAGCAGCTTGACGAAGACCTGGCCGGTCAGCAGCGAGTGCTCGATACTATGCGGGAACGTATCCAGCAGCTGCTTGCCGGCCCAGACCTGGAGGACGCCGTGGCCTCTGGTGGGCCGGCTTCGCGGGATGTCTTTTCCCAGTTGAAGGAGTTGGGGGCGGAGGGTCCTGCCTACCACACAGACAGAGCCATGATGGCCGCTGTGCCTGAAACCGATGCTCAGAACTGGGCTGAAGCGTGGTCTCAGATCATGGATGATCCGGAGGCGGCCGAGGCACTGGCGTTCTGCTATGCCGAGTTCGACGCGCTCATCTCCGCTGATCCAGAGGACCCTAAGATCCCGGCACTGGCTGATCGCATCTGGGAAGTGCTTCCGAAGGACTATCTCTCCACGTTGGCCCCGGAAGGAGAGAACCACTCAGAGGCACCGATTGCAGCGGCGCTGGCCGAGAGCATGTCCCCGGCCCAGAACCAGGTGATGGATCTGCTGACACAGAGACTGTCCGCTATGAACAAGCGCCAGTGAAAGAGCCGGACTCATGAAACGGCTGCGCAAGAGTCTCGTACTGATAGTCCTCGTCGTCATCAGTGTGGAAGTCATCCTGATCTTCACCGGGGCGCTCGACTTAGTCTCTGCGGTGAAGATCGTCCTGTTGATAGGGCTGCCGCTCTTTGGCTTCGTAGCTTTCGAGCTCTACGTGGTAGCCAGGGCCGTTCGTGCGGCAAAATCCTCGGGTCAGGATCTACCGATTGCGTTGGAGGCTGCTTTATCAGAATTCTTCCCCCGGGCCGTTGCGAGGTATCTCCGTCAGGACTTCATGCTCCTGCGTGCTATCGGGATGCTCATCACACGACGCCGCGACGTCGCTGCCGGGGAACAGCTCCTGAGGTACTCCAGCCCGTTGGTGTACATGCTCTCAGCAATCGCGGTGGTCGACGGAGCTGTGGCGATCGCCCTCCACATGCTGTTGCCACCGGGATGGATCCGCACTCTGATACTCGTTCTCGGCGTCCTGGGGCTGATATGGCTGGTAGGGTTCATCGCCTCCCTGATCGTCTACCCGCACACGATCAGCGACTCCAGGCTGCGGCTCAGATTCAGCGTCTTCCACGACATCGCCATCCCCGTAGAGAACATCAGATCAGCTCAGAAGTTCCGTGACGACCCAGGCTCCACCAACTCCGCAGCGTGTGTCGATGGCAAACTCATTATGGTCGTCGCTGCCCGGGTCAACATCAAGCTCGAAATGGACGAAATCCCCGAACTGGCTGCCTTGAACCACAAACTGGCAGGCCAGTCCGTCAGTGAGATCCTCTTCTACACCGACGACGAAAAGACAGTCCGAGAGGTCTTCCCCCACATCACATCGTCTCCTGGACTAATCCGATGGGGGACCGGCGCCTAGTGTCTGTGTTGAGGGGAAATTAGCGTATCCGGGGCTGTTGCAGCGGCCTCACATATCCATCGGCCATTCCGGGTCTCAGGACTTCACAAGACGAGCGATCGCCGCAGAGGCCTCGTTGATCTTCTCGTCGGCGGTGGCGCCGCCGGTTGACGCTGAGTGGGCGACGCAGTGCTTGAGGTGATCGTCCAGAAGTCCCAGGGCGACGTTCTCCAGGGCGGAGGTCAGCGCGCTGATTTGGGTGAGGATGTCGATGCAGTAGGTGTCTTCTTCGACCATGCGGTGGATGCCTCGGGCTTGGCCTTCGATGCGTTTCAGCCGTGCGAGGTAGCGGTCTTTGTCGCTGATGTAACCGTGGGCGGTGGGTGCCTCGGTGGACATGATGGGGCTCCTAGTTGGTGAGGTTTCGGGTTGAGACTTCGGGACGGAGGTCCAGACGGCGAAGCAGTTGGGCGTTGAGTGCCACCACCACGGTGGAGGCTGACATCAGGATCGCGCCGATGCTCATGGGCAGGACGAATCCGATGGGTGCGAGGATGCCTGCGGCCAGTGGGACGGCGGCGAGGTTGTATCCGGCGGCCCACCAGAGGTTCTGCTTCATCTTCCGGTAGCTGGAGCGGGAGAGGTCGATGACCGAGAGCACTGAGCGCGGGTCGGAGCTGGCCAGGATCACCCCGGCGGAGCCGATGGCCACATCGGTGCCGGCGCCGATGGCGATGCCGACATCGGCCTGAGCCAGGGCCGGGGCGTCGTTGACGCCGTCGCCGACCATTGCCACCTTCTGTCCTTCCTGTTGGAGTTCTTGGACTTTGGCGGCTTTGTCCTCGGGGCGGACCCCGGCGAAGACTCGGTCGATGCCCAGCTCGGCAGCGACGGTGTCGGCGACTGCTTGGGCGTCCCCGGTGATCATGACCACCTGGGTGCCCACGGCGTGGAGGGCTTCTACCGTTGCCTTGGATTCGGGACGGATGTCATCGGCCAGGCGCAGTGCGCCGATCACCTCACCGTCGGCTAAAACGTGCAGGATGATCGCGCCCTCGTTCCGCCATTGCTTGGCGATGGGAAGCTCGTCTTGGCGCTGCTCGGTGAGCATGTAGGGGCCACCGACCTGGATCACGGTGCCGTTGACTGCGGCGCGGACTCCCACAGCTGGCGAGGAGGAGAAATCCCCGGCGGCAGGGACCTCCAGGCTGCGGTGGGTTGCTGAGCCGAGGATGGCGCGGGCCAGCGGGTGCTCGCTGTCGGCCTCCGCGGCTGCGGCCAGGACCAGGACCTCATCTTCGGTGTACCCGTGGATGGGTTCAATGCCTGTGACGGTGGGTTCTCCTTTGGTGAGGGTGCCGGTCTTGTCGAACAGCACCGCGTCCACGGTGCGCATCGATTCCAGGGCGAGCCGGTCTTTGATGAGCACTCCACCGCGGGCGGCACGTTCGGTGGCGATGGAGACCACCAGCGGGATCGCCAATCCCAGGGCGTGCGGGCAGGCGATCACCAGCACCGTGATGGTGCGCACCACTGCTGCATCAGGCATGCCCAGCAGTATCCAGGTCGCGGCAGTGATCACCGCGGAGACCAGGGCGAACCAGAACAACCAGCCAGCGGCAGTATCGGCGATCCGCTGCGCCCTGGATGAAGACGCCTGTGCGTCGGCGACTAGACGCTGGATACCGGCTAAGGCGGTGTCGTCTCCGGTAGCGGTGATCCGTACCCGGATGCCGGAGTCAGTGGCAACAGTTCCGGCAACAACATGGTCGCCTTCCTCGCGGCGGACAGGTTTGGATTCACCGGTGACCATCGACTCGTCCATACTGGCTGAGCCGTCAATGACTTCACCGTCGGCGGGCACGGAGGCTCCCGGTCGGACGATCACCACATCATCGAGGGCCAGCTCATTCGGTGCGACTTTCTCCGCGCCATGATCGGTGACCTTCTCTGCCTCGTCCGGCAGCAGTGCAGCCAAGGAGTCCAGGGCTGAGCTGGTGCGAGCCAGGGAGCGCATCTCGATCCAGTGGCCCAGCAGCATGATCACCACCAGCAGGGCAAGCTCCCACCAGAAGTTCAGCTCATGATCCAGCAGATGCAGGCTCGCACCCCAGGAGGCGATGAACGCCACGGTGATGGCCAGCCCGATCAGCAGCATCATCCCCGGCTTGCGGGAACGAATCTCTGAGACCGCTCCGGTGAGGAAGGGCCAACCGCCCCAGGTGTAGATCACTGTGCCCAGGATCGGGGAGACCCACCAGACCCAGTCCGCCTCGGGCAGGTGGTAGCCGATCAGGTGGGCGAACATCTCGTTGAACCACACCACCGGCACCGCCAGCACCAGCATGATCCAGAACAGCCGGCGGAACTGCCCGGCGTGATCCCCATGACCGCTGTGGCCGTGCCCGCCGTGCGCGGAATGTCCATGCCCGGCATGGTCGTGGTCTGCATGTCCTTTCTGGTGCATCGCATGACCGTGGTGGCTGTGCCCGTCGTCGTGGGTTTCTTCGCTCGGGGGCATCACTCCTGTGTTGTGGTGGTGGTGCCCTGAGTCGGCATCGTCGCCGTGGTGGTGTTCTGTCATGGTGGGTTCCTACACATCCTCCAGCAGGCTTTCCATCTGTTCGATCTCGGGCTGCTGGGGCCCGGATATCTTCTGCCAAGGCGGCAACACCAGGATTCACATCGTCCTTTTCAAGATGATGTCCGACATCTCGACGGCCTGCTGGTGCCCCTGCTCCTTTCTATACCTCTATACCCTAAGGGGGTATATCTACTTATACCCGGTAGGGGTATCTGATGTAAAGAGTAGCTGCCCTGGTTGAAAACATGCGCTCAGGTCGTGCTGGGATGGGGCAGGAGGGCCGCGATGCTCGTCGACACCTCCACTGAAACTCTGAAGAGGCAGATCCGTGTTGCGGCAGCGGCGGGATTCCGGCTATGATTGATCTTTGTCTGCTTGGCCGTGCTGTGCCCGCCTGCGGGTTCAGCACCGGAAAACGGCTTAGAGGCGCAATCAATTTTTGCACCGTCCACGCTACCCGCGTGTGCGCAGGCAGCTTCGGTTGGATCTCACCCAGCCTGGTCGTCCTCGTACCGGTGCGGTAAATAGGGTCGGCGTCAGCACACCCGAAAACCGGGCAGCCGCCCGACCTGAAAACAGCATCAAAGTACCTAACATCCATAAGAGGAGTGATCATGGCAGCACGTTGCCAGGTGACGGGAGTGGGGCCGCAGTTCGGCAACCAGATCTCCCATTCGCACCGCCGCACCAAGCGCCGGTTTGACCCGAACATCCAGAAGAAGACCTATTGGGTTCCTTCCCTGGGCCGCAAAGTGACCCTGAACCTGTCGGTGAAGGGCATTAAGACCATTGACGCGCGCGGAATCGACGCAGTCGTGGCCGATATGCTCAAGCGGGGTGAGAAGCTCTAATGGCACAGGCAAAGGACGTACGCCCCATCATCAAGCTGAAGTCGACTGCCGGCACGGGCTTCACCTATGTCACCCGCAAGAACCGCCGCAACAACCCCGACCGCATTGTGCTCAAGAAGTACGACCCGGTTGTCCGTAAGCACGTCGACTTCCGAGAGGAGCGCTGATCATGGCCAAGAAGTCCAAGATCGCAAAGAACGAGCAGCGCAAGGTTATCGTTGATCGCTATGCCGAGAAGCGCGCCCAGCTGAAGAAGACCCTGGTTGATCCCAACGCCTCTGACGAGGACCGTGAGGCAGCGCGGGTGGGTTTGCAGAAGCTTCCCCGTGACGCCTCCCCGGTGCGTGTGCGTAACCGCGACTCGATTGACGGTCGCCCGCGCGGCACCTTCCAGAAGTTCGGCATCTCCCGCATCCGTTTCCGCGATATGGCCCACCGCGGCGAGCTGCCAGGAATCACCAAGTCCTCTTGGTGATTCCTGGTAAGAGAGCATCCAGCGTATGGTCCTGCCGCAGCTGATGCTGTGGCAGGGGATGGGTGCCAACGTTACCAAGTCCTCTTGGTAGGCGAGTAATAGGCTGATTGAGTGGGGTCTCCCGTTTGGGAGGCCCCACTTTTTCGTCCGCTATCAGGCGAAAACCCTGGAAACACGCCCCAAAACCGCGGTTCTATGCCGGTTTGAGCCTGCACGCGTGGTAAGTTGCCAGACTGGAAGCCCAAGAAAGGCCGCGATCCGCGGAATGACGCGGAAGTTCGGCCCCATGGGACAGCAAATGAATCAGTCCAGGAGGACATACACATGGCACTGAACCGCAGCGAACTCGTCGCAGCCGTCGCAGAGAAGTCCGGCAACTCACAGGCCGCCGTCAACGGCGTGCTCGACGCCGTCTTCGAGGTCTTCACCGAGCAGGTCTCCAAGGGTGAGAAGGTCTCCATCCCCGGCTGGCTGTCCGTGGAGCGCACCGAGCGTGCCGCCCGCACCGGCCGCAACCCGCAGACCGGCGAGACCATCCAGATTCCGGCAGGCTACTCCGTGAAGCTCTCCGCCGGCTCCAAGCTGAAGGCTGCTGCCTCCGGCAAGTGAGCGCTCAGCGCAGGTTCCTCGCAGTTCCTTATAACTGCGGAGGGCCGAGCGCGAACCTGAGCAGATCTCACTGACTGACACATTACGACGCCGCCTGCTCACCTCCACCTGGAGGGAGATGCAGGCGGCGTCGTTGTTTTTCTATCAGTTGTAGAAGACTTCCAGCGTCTTCTCGTCCTTCAGCGGCCCCAACCGCACCTGAGCATGCTCAGCGCGCTGCATTCGACTCAATCGGGCGTAGAATTTCCCTATGTCCTGGTCCGTACTGCAGCTGTTGCACGCTGAACCCGCCCTTGAGGTCGACGCACCCGGCTGGGCACCGATCCTCTTCGCCGCCGGAGCGTTCGTGGTGGTGGCCCTGGTGCTGGTCATCATGTGGAAGAAGCTCAAACAGTCTGAGCAGTGGCGCCGCGACGAAGACACCCCGGATGACCCCGACCAGAACTGAGCGGCTCTGGGCGGCCCCGCTGCCGCTGACCGCCGCAGCCCTCTGCACCGGGCTGCTGGCCCTGATCGTCGCCGGCGTGCTGACCGGCGTGGGAGAGGCCGGAGCCATCTCCGACTCCGGCGTGCTGACCCGCTGGGGCCTGCCAGCTGCGCGGTACATCCATCACCTGGCCATGGCCGTTGTCGTGGCCGCCGCCATTCTCGCTGCTGTCGCGATTCCTTCCCGCACCGGTCCGCGCGATCGCAAGGACCGCAGCACGGGGGAGGAGCACCCGCTCTACAGTCGGGCGCTGCAGATCGCCATGACCGCCGCCGTGGTGTGGACCGTGGCAGCGATCGCGGTGCTGGTGCTGACCTTCTCCGACCTGGCCGGACTGAGGCTCTCTGCGGACCAGGCCTTCTCGCAGGGCTTCTTCGACTACGCGCTGAACATCGCCACCGGTCAGGCCTGGCTGGCCATCGTGCTGATCGCCGGAACCTGCGCCACCCTGCTGGCCGCAGTCCGCCATCCGGCCGGGGTAGGCCTCATCGGCGCGCTCGGGCTGTGCGCGATCGTGCCGATGGCCATGATGGGGCACTCCGCCTCTGGGGACGACCACACCGCAGCGGTGAACTCCCTGGGCCTGCACCTGCTCGGCGTGGTGATTTGGGTCGGCGGGCTGGCCGTGCTGGCCGTGCTGGCCCCGGAGATCGCCCGCACGGCGAAGAGCCTCTCCGTCAAGGATCAGGGTGGGCCCGAGATTCTGGGCACCCTGCTGAGCCGGTACTCCGTGCTGGCCGGACTGGCCCTGGTGACCGTGGCGGCCTCCGGAGTGATCAATGCAGACCTGAGAGTCAGCGGCCCCGGCGACCTCTTCGGCACCGAGTACGGGCTGATGCTGGTGGCCAAGGCGACGGCCACCCTGCTGCTGGCTGGCATCGGCTTCGCCCACCGCAGCTGGATCATCCCACGGCTTGCCGGCAGCGGTGCTGGTTCCGGCGTCGTGTCCAAAGAACCAGAGCAGAGCAGCTTCAAAACTTCAAAACTGCTCTGGCAGCTCATTCTGGTGGAGATCGCCGTGATGTCTGCGGTGATCGGGATCAGCGTGGTGCTCGGGCGGACCTCCCCGCCGGTGCCGGAGGAGCTGCCCTCAGATGCTACTCCCGCCCGGCTGATCACCGGCTACGACCTTCCACCGGAGCCCGGCCTGGCGAACTTCTTCAGCCTGTGGCGCTTCGACTGGCTCTGGATGGCGATCATCCTGCTGCTGGCCATCTGGTACGTCCGCGCCGTCGTGAAGGTCCGGACCCGTGGCATCAGCTGGCCGGTGATGCGCGCAGCCTCCTGGCTCTTCGGCCTGGCCGTGCTGTTCTGGGTCACCTCCGGCGGCCCGGCGGTCTACGGCATGGTGACCTTCTCCGGGCACATGATCCAGCATATGACCCTGACCATGGTGGCGCCGATCTTCTTAGTGATGGGCTCACCGGTGACCCTGGCCATGCGGGCCCTGCCCACCCGTGGCGACGGCACCCGCGGGCTCAGGGAGTGGATCCTCTGGCTGGTGCACTCCACCTGGTCCAGGATTGTCACCCATCCGATTGTGGCCGCGGTGAACTTTGCCGGCTCGATCCTGCTGTTCTACTACACCCCGGTCTTCGGCTTGGCCCTGGAGTACCACTTGGGGCATGTGTTCATGACTATGCACTTCCTGCTCACCGGGTACATCTTCGCCCTGGTGATCATCGGCCGGGATCCGCTGCCCTCCCGGCCGCCGCATTTTGTGCGAGTGATCATCCTGCTGGCCACTATGGTCTTCCACGCGTTCTTCGCGGTGGCCCTGATGTCCTCTTCAGCGCTGATCCAGGCAGACTGGTTCGGCAATATGGGCCACGGCTGGTTCCCGGCCATCGACGACCAGCACAACGGCGGGGAGCTGATGTGGGGCCTGGGTGAGATCCCGGCAGTGCTGCTGGGCGTGATCGTCTGCATCCAATGGGCCAAGGACGATAAGCGCGAGATGAAACGGCTGGACCGTGAGGCCGATCGGACCGGCGATGCAGAGCTGGAGGCCTACAACCAGATGCTGGAAGATATGGCCGCCCACCACCGGCCGTCGAGCAGGTAACACGGAGTCATACGCGGAACAGAACAGTGCTGCTCCTGGTTGACTCAGCAGAGCACGACGACGCCCCACCACCCAGGAGCCATCAGAATGACTGAGACGATCCGCCGCACCTCCAGGGTTCGCGCCTCCGAGCTGCTCGGCCGCAGCTGGTTGAACACCGGCGGGGCGCAGCTGAGCCTCGAGGATCTGCGCGGCAAGATCGTCATCCTGGACTTCTGGACCTTCTGCTGCATCAACTGCCTGCACGTGCTTGACGAGCTGCGTCCGCTGGAGAAGAACTACCAGGACGTGCTGGTCACCGTGGGTGTGCACTCGCCCAAGTTCGAGCACGAGGCTGATCCCGAGGCCATCGCCGCCGCTGTGGAACGCTATGAGATTGAGCACCCGGTGCTGGATGATCCCGAGCTGATCACCTGGCAGGCCTACTCCGCGCGAGCCTGGCCCACGCTGGTGGTCATCGACCCTGAAGGGTACATCGCCGCGAACCTTTCCGGTGAGGGCCATGTGGCCGGGTTGACCTCCCTGGTGGAGGAACTGGTCGCAGAGCATGAGGCCAAGGGCACCCTGCACCGCGGCGACGGGCCCTATGTGGCTCCTGAGCCGGTCTCCCGAACTCTCCGCTTTCCCGGCAAAGCAGTGCCTGTGACTCGCCCATTGGCAGACAACGACGACGCCGTGGCGGGAGAGACAGCGCAGAGCTTCCTGGTTGCCGATACCGGGCACCACCGGGTTGTCCAGATGGCTGCCGATTTGGAGACCGTGATCCGCACCTGGGGCTCTGGGGTGAAGGGCCATGCCGACGGTCCGGCTGAGACCGCACAGTTCAACGAACCGCAGGGGTTGACGCTCTTACCCGCCGAGTTGGCTGCCCAGGTGGGCTATGACGTCGTCGTCGCCGATACGGTCAACCACCGGCTGCGCGGCATCAATGCGACCACCGGAGAGGTCACCACCCTGGCCGGCAATGGGGTGCAGCGGCTGCTGGACGCTGAGCGCACCCGCGCCGAGCAGGCCATCGGCTTGTTGGGTGCTGATCCGCTGAGCGTCTCTCTGTCCTCACCCTGGGATGTGCTCTGGTCAGACACCGTGGATCGGGTGATCGTGGCGATGGCCGGAACCCACCAGATCTTCAGCTTCGACCCGGCCACCGGAGAGCTGGCCGTCTACTCTGGGACCGGTCTCGAGGGTCTGACTGATGGTGCCCCAGAGCACGCCTGGTACGCCCAGACCTCAGGACTTGCCGAGGATGCCGCGGGGGACATCTGGATCGCCGACTCCGAGACTTCTGCGCTGCGCGTGCTGCGCACCTCAGCCAGTGCCGAGGCCCCAGCGGTGGAGACCGTCATCGGTGAGGGGCTCTTCGACTTCGGGTTCCGTGACGGCGATCCCGCCCAGGCCAGGCTGCAGCACCCGCTGGGCCTGACGGCTCTGCCGGACGGCTCGGTGTTGGTGGCCGACACCTACAACGGAGCGATCCGCCGTTACAAGACTGAGCACACCGCCGCCGACGGCACGTTGGTCCCCGCCGAGGTCTCCACTGTGGCCCGCGGTCTGAAGGAGCCATCGGATGTGCTGCTCGATGCCGATGGTGAGTCGCTGCTGGTGGTGGAGACCAATACCCATCAGCTGGTGCGCATCGCCGTGCCTGAGGAGTACCTCACGGTGGACGAGGGGGCGGCTCAGACCCAGCGCCCGCGGATTCCGGTGGCCCCCGGGGAGTTCGGTCTGAGTGTGAGCTTCGCCGCGCCCACCGGTCAGAAGCTCGACGACCGCTGGGGCGACCCGACCCAGCTGCAGGTCTCCTCAACCCCGCCGGAGCTGATCCTCTCAGGTGCCGGGACCACCGAGGGTCTCGATCGCACGCTGGGTCTGAACTCGGAAATCTCCGAAGGCGTGTTGCATATTACTGCCCGGGCCGCTGCTTGTGATGGCGCACCGGGGGAGGAGATCCCCATGCACGCGGCCTGTCACCTCTACCAGCAGGACTGGGGCATCCCTGTCACCCTTGACCCCACCGGCGAGGCCGCACTCAACCTGGACCTCCGCGGGGTCAAGTAACAGCTGCCCCAGCCCAATGACGATGGTCTTCAATAGGGTAGATCTTCCTCTCATGGTGATGAAGCAGCATGTTTCTTGGGGGACTTCCACATCCCGATGGCCATGGCCAGCCCCATCAGCAGCAAACACAGCGCTAGGCATCCAAGACCAATCCAGAAGTTTCCGTACTGGGCGACCATGATCGGGAATAGCGCCGTAATGATGCCGCCACCTACAAACGGGGATGAGAAGGGAGCACGCATCGCGTATCCACGATAAGCGCTGGTCTTCATATGTGGGTCTGCCGCTCTGAGCAGCAGCAGTCCGATCGCCACCACTCCAGTCATGGAACCGAACTGCGGGATCATGTTCTCAACCCAGTGCTTGCGGAAAATCCGCGGTCCTACCCAGAAGAAGATGAATACGCAGAGGCCTGCCATGACCAGGGTGATGACGGTGAACGGCACCCAGTTCGCAATAAGAACAGGGATAGAGATGGCGGCCACAGCCGAGACCACAAGGAAATCCAGTGCTATACCGGCGATGGAGTTCAGAGTGGGCTTGTCCACGAGGCGATAAAGAGGAGTAGGTCGGATGACGAGATGAACGATCAGGCCCCCCAACATTGCCAACGGGAAGATCGGCACACCAGTCACGATCATGTCGACAAAGTGCTTCAGAATGAAGCCAATAAGTACAGCGATCGCGATAAGACAGAAGTGGAATGCCAAGTTGTTGAGCGATGAACTCTTCAGGAAGCTGCGAGTGTCTTGGCTGACATCTGAGTCGCGCAAGATATCTGATTCGCTGAAGCTAGCCGAAGGGTCGTAATTGATGAGTTGACCCCGTCGAGCAACGATATTCAACAGGATCATTCCCATCACCACGCCGAAGACCAGGCCGAATGTTGCTGATCCAAGTGCGATCGAGCTCCCGTCGGCCCACCCCAGAGCGGTGTAGGCCTCTTCCATCCCTGCAGCAGTGCCATGCCCACCAGACCACGATGCCTCGAAGATCGTTGAGAAGAGCGGGTTGGTATTGAAGAAAGGCTCGAAGATGAAGAACAGCAGGAGCGCCGGTACACCCACCTGAGCAAAGCTGCTGAAGTAGGACATGAAGATATGCGGGCCGGCTTCTTGAGCAGCCTGTTTGAAACTGGGCAGTTCCTGGCCCAGCAGCAGAGGCGCGAAGACGATGGCGATCAGCACCCCTGCCAGAGCGGACCAGGTTCCCATCATGTCCTCGGGAACAACTCCGATGAAATGCGGACCGGCAATGAGTCCAATAATGCCGCCGATGAGAGAAGCGGGGATGAAAAACCTACGCAACAGGGGGATAGCCATTCTCAGAATGACTCCCAGTAGAAGGAGGATGCTCAGGCCACCTAACGCCAGCAGGAGGGAGTTGAGCATTCCACTGTCGATTTCCATGATGTCAGGCATCACAGTCTCCTCATATTAATTCGGTCGAGTGAAAATGGGGCTGTGCTTGCGGAGTGTTCGCCGGTGGTTACCAGCTGTGCGATGCGTTTCGAGGCCGCGGGAAGCAACGCCCAGCCGTGACCAGACCATCCGGTGGCGAAGTACACGCTCTGGGTTCCAGGGACTTTGTCGATGAAGGGAATCTGATCGAACGTTGCTGTTTCAGGGCGACTGGTATCTACGGCAACTCGCTGCAGGTTTCCCAGGCCTGGGAACACGGTTGAAAGCTGTGCGATATTTCCAGCCACGTTCTTTTCGATAGGAGTTCCACGTCCAGTGTGGGGGTCGAGAGCTCCTCGCCATCCGCCGCTGACCATCACCTTGCCTTCATCCACCAGCTTCACGGAGAGGACTCTGCTGTCATGCCCGGTAAGGAATGGGAGAACCGGTTCATGCTCGGCGTCAATAAGAATGGCTTGGGGAAAAACCATCCAGGCTGGTAAGCGGAGGTTAAAGTGTTCCCGGAGCAGAGTGGGTACGGCAGAGTTAGTGGCCAGCAGTACCCCATTCCGAGCTGCAAAGTTCTGCCCATTGGAGGTGGTGACTTCGTTAGGGGAACTGCTAGAGCCGGCTGTGATACCTATAACTTTGGTGTTCTCGTGAAAGTCCGTACCGTGGCAGCGGGCTGCTTCAGCGTAAGCCTGGGTCGTAGCGGAATGAGAAGCAGAGCCGTCCAAGGGCGCATACAAGGCGCCTTTGATGTTGTCTGATGCTTGCGGAACCTGCGCTCGCACCTGTTCTGCATTCCAGGTTTCGGTGGGTACCCCGAGCTGAGTTTGGGCGATGGCATGTGCCTGCATCGCCACGCGTCCCCCACGCATGCCTACCACTTCTTCTTCGACAAGAATGAGTCCACCGGTGCGGGTGTATCCGGTTTCGCTCCCCAGCTCCGCAGCAAGGTGAGGCCAGAGCTCGTATGCCTCAGCCATCAGGGGTAGTTCACGTGCGTCTCGTCGGTTTCCCCGCACACCTCTTTTGCCGTAGCCGCCTGAGGCTCCTTCCCCAATGGAGTCCTGTTCAAGCACAGTGACTGTTGCCCCGGCAGATGAGAGGTGGTAGGCGACAGCGCAGCCGTATGCGCCAGCGCCGACAACGATGAAGTCAGAGACCATGTGGCGTCCTTTCCGTGGTTGCGATTGAAGCAACTGTAAGAAATCCTCCATTTTGTGTCAACAGGAAGGAAATAATTCATCTGGCAGAATCGACTTGTGATGGAACATGAGGAACTGTGGGATTTGGACGCTGCTGGACTCAGTCAACGAGAACGTGCAGTGGCGCTCTATGCTGAGCGGGATCCACTGAGTTTTGCGACCAGCACTGCCGCGGATATTGCCCGCCACAGCTCCACAAGCGAGGCCACTGTGGCGCGGACAGCGCAGAAGTTGGGGTTCTCGGGGATCAAGGCGATGAAGCAAATCTGTGCTGGCCGTGTAGGACAGACCCAGAGCCTAGATGCCGCAATTCGTGACCAATTGGCAAATCTCCCGGGGAAGGAGGGGGAGGGGAGCCCTATTGGCACTGCTGGGGCAGTGCTGGCAGCCTCTGCCGAGTTGGTGCTGAAGCTCAACGAGTCGTTGCATACTCCTGCGTTTCCGGAGGTGCTGCGTGCCATCAGTGAAGCGCCACGGATCATGATCTACGGTCTGGGAACTGGCTTTCACATTGCAGAGTATCTGAGCCTCGGTCTCGAGAGAATCGGATTCGAAGCTCGCCCAGTAACGGGCAGCGGTCACACCATGGCCGATACCCTGCTGAGGCTCCGCTCAGATGATGTGGTTCTGGTGGTCTCACCCCGCGGCATCTTCCCAGACGTGAAAAACTTCCTTGCTCAAGCAATCAGTCGGGCGAAGACGGTAGCGCTGCTATCTCAGGTGCGTGCTCCCGAGCCGCTCAGACAGCGAGTGGTGCAGATCCTGTTTCCTCCCTCTGGCGGATCTGCTGCCTCGGAGCAGGTGTGCGCCTGGGCTTTAGCTGATGTGATCATTGCTGAGCTCGCGCGCGAACGTCCTGCTCTGGCGATCAGCGTCCGTAATCAGGTTCAGGTGCTTCGGGAGAGACTCTCACCCGATGAACAGCTCTCTGACATTGGATCAGATCAGTGAGCGCGTCGTAGCTCAGTCGGCCGCCTTCAGGGCAGCGGTGAGCTTGACCCGCTGGCCCATCTGCAGCAGCACTGTGCATGGACTGTATTCAGGCGTACCACGGACTCAAGGTTGACACCGCACTTCTGGAGAGTATTGAGCATTTGACCACGCTGTTGAACTGATCAGCACGCAGCCCTTTCTCCCCAGGCAGTTTCTACCTCTGCCCAAATCATCGGCGGATCGATGCTTAGCCGCCACATATGACTAGTTCGGAATAACGACTCCTTGACCATCTTCTGCAGCGAAAAAATTCTCCTAATGAAATTATACGAAACGTATAATTGCTCACATCGAGCGAGGAGTGACAGCTGAAACATTGTAATTATTGCTATCAAGGCCATCTTCTTGGAGCTGCTGTTGTCAGTTTACGTAACGGTTACATCTAGCTAACATCAGGCTTACGGCACAGGTCTACGGTAGCTTTCAGGCTATTCACAAGTCTGCTGATGAACTCACTCCACCTTGATCGAGTAAGGATTCTCCGATGTCTGTGTCACTTCGTAAGATGACTCTCACCACGGCCGCTGTTATGGCCACTTTCTCCCTGGTTTCCTGTGGCAACGGTGATAACGGTGATTTTGCCGAAGGTGAAGAGTGGCAGGAGGAACTGGTCACCCCTGGTGTCCTGACCATCGGCACCTCGGGCAACTACGCCCCTTATACGATGATGGACGGCGATGAAGTCGTCGGATATTCCATCGACCAGGCCACCGCCCTTGCGGAGCGACTGGATCTTGAGCCGCATTTCGAAACCCTGGAGTGGAGTGGCATCCTGGCCGGTCTCGCTGGTGGCCAGTATGACGTTACTTTCTCTGGTGAGCTGCTCCACACCGCGGAGCGGCTCGAGGATGACCTCGGCTGGTGGCTGGCTGACCCCACTATGGAGGACGGCACCGGACTGATCAAGCTGGCCGATAACGACGAGGCCGTGGATCATATCGATGACATTCCCGAGGGCGCGACCATCGCCGGGGTGCAGGGCGGTGCCCAGCCTCAGATCATCGATAACCACTTCGGAGACCACATTGAGATGGACCTATATCCGGGACTTGTGGAGGCTATGGAGGGCCTGCGCGCCGGTCGTGCCGACTACGCCACCGGCGGACGCCTGGTGTTAGCCTACTTCGCCCAGGAGAATGACGATCTCGAGGTGCTCGAAGGCGCCATAGAGATCCTGCCTGGCAGCTTCGGCGTGGCCGAGCAGGAGGCACTCTTCGACGTCCTCAACGAGGAGTCCCAGGCGATGGTTGAGGATGGCATCATCGAGGAACTGCAGTTGGAGTGGTTCGGCGAGACCTCTATGCCCGGCGAGTCCGCCGAGTAGGTAGGCTCCACGATCGCTTCTGACATCCCGGCCTTCCCCGTTATGATGAAGGGCGCTTCGTCGTGAACTTCACCGTTATCGTCGACAACGCAGATCTGCTGCTGAACGCCATATGGCTCACCACCCTGCTGACGGTGGTCTCGTTGATCATCTCCACCATCATCGGTGCGCCCCTGGCCGTGCTCGCTGAACGCGGCGGGATTCCTGCGCGGATCATCGCCGTGTTCAGCTGGCTCATGCGGGCGGTACCCGCCCTGGTGCTGCTCTACCTGGTCTTCTACGGCTTGCCTTCATTCGGCGTGACCGTCCCTGCTCTCTGGACCGCCGTTGTGGCGCTCACCGTCCAGGCCGCTGGCTACCAGCTGGAGATCATTCGGGGCGGGCTGCGGGCCGTGAGCAGCAATCAGTACGATGCCATCAAGGCGCTGGGGCTGCCACCAGTGAAGGCCTGGCTGATGGTGGTGGTCCCGCAGGCACTCCCGGCCACCATCCCGCCCTGGTTCTCTAACGCCACCAATCTGCTGAAGGCCACCTCTATCGCCTCCGTGATCACAATCATGGAGGTCACCGGGTCGATGAACAACCTCATCGCCCTGACCTTTGCCACTATCGAGCTGCTGCTGTGGGCGGCTGCAGTGTATATCGTGCTCTCCTCCATCATCATGGGGCTGCAGATTCTGGCAGAGCGGATCTTCGCGCTTCCAGGACAGGTGGGACGATGAACTCCACCCTGGGTGATCAGATGCTTAGCATCCTGAGTGCAGCCACCGGAACTCTTCAGTTGGTCTTCTGGTCCCTGGTGATCTCCACGATTATCGGGGCGCTGCTGACCCCGGTGGCCGTGCGCAAGAACATCTGGGTCCGACTGCCGATCATGGTCTACAGCTGGATCGGACGCGCCCTGCCGCCACTAACGCTGCTCATCGGCTTCTACTTCGGCTTCATCTACGCCGGAATCCGGCTGCCGGGGATGACGGCGGCGATCATCGCCTTCGTCTTTCTCAATGCCGCCTATACGGTGGAGATCTTCCGCGCCGGCTACCTCGCCGTCCCCAAGGGGCAGTTCGAAGGGGTCAAGGCCCTTGGGCTTCCGCCGTGGAGGGCGCAGCTGGGCATCATCGCACCCCAGGTGCTGCGGGTCTCCACCCCGGCGTTGATCACTAATGCCACCACCGTACTGAAGGATTCCGCACTTGCCTCGGTGATCGGCGTGATGGAGATGACTGCCCAGACCCAGCGCATCGTGCAGTCGGCCCCGGGCCACGCGATCATCCTGTACTCATACTTGGCTGTTCTCTACATCGTGCTCTGCTCGGGACTGTTCATCCTGCAGCATTATCTGGAGAAACGGCTCAAAGTGCACCGCAGACCACAAGCCCTGAGGAGAAAACCATGACCCATCCCACTGATGACACGATGCCGCTGGTTGCGCTGCGGAATATTCACAAGTCCTTCGGAGATCTCGAGGTGCTCAAAGGTGTGGAGCTGACCGTTAACCGCGGAGAGGTGGTCTCCCTGATTGGACCGTCCGGCTCAGGGAAGACTACGCTGCTGCGGCTGATCAACTGTCTAGAGATGCCTACCGCCGGCGAGGTGTGGATCGATGGCAAGCGGATCGACGCTGTGGAGAAGAACGGCCGGATCGTGCCAGCCAAGGAGAAGGAGCTTCGGGCCCACCGCGTGGAGACCGGCATGGTCTTCCAGCAGTACAACCTCTTCCCGCATATGACGGCCATGGAGAACCTCATCTACGCCCCGCGCATCGTCCGGGGCGTTTCTAAGGACCAAGCCACTGCGGAGGCCCGCACCCTGCTGACCCGTATCGGCCTGGCTGAGCGCGCCGAGCACTATCCCAATGAACTCTCCGGGGGTCAGCAGCAGCGCGTGGCCGTGGCTCGCGCCCTAGCCATGAAGCCCAAGGTGATTCTCTTTGACGAGGTCACGTCCGCTTTGGATCCCGAGATGGTGGGGGAGGTGCTCGAGGTGCTCGGCGAACTGGCCGAAACTGGCATGACCATGGTTTTAGTCACCCATGAGATGCAGTTCGCCTCCGAGGTTAGCGACCGCGTGATCTTCATGGATCAGGGAGCTGTAGTTGAGGAGGGTCCGCCCTCCCAGATCTTCGATGCTCCCCTGCAGGAGCGCACCCAGCACTTCCTGCGCCGCCTGCACGTCCGCCGCTGAACCGGCACCTGACCTTATCCCTCTTTCCCCGAAGCGACAGAAAGGCTCACTTCTCCATGTCACGTAGAATGCGGGTTTCCGTCGTCCAGCTCGGCCCTATCCCGAAGGACGATTCACGCGAGAAGACCATGCTCCGGCTCCTGAATCTCTTCGAGGACGCCACCGCTGACGACCGTACCGACCTTGTGGTCTTCCCCGAGTTAGCCTTGACCTCCTTCTTCCCGCATTGGGAGATTAGAGACTCTGAGGAGCTGCACGCTTACTACGAGTCCGAGATTCCCAGCCCGGGGATGGCTCCGCTTTTGGAGGCCTCGAAGCGCAAAGGCGTGGCGGTGACTTTCGGCTATGGCGAGCGCACCGCGGAGAACCGCCTGTTCAACACCGCCAGTCTCTTCAAGGGCGAGAAAGAGCTGTTGCGCTTTCGGAAGGTTCACCTGCCCGGCTACAACGAGGTCCAGCCCGATATTCGCCATCAGAACCTTGAGAAGATGTACTTCCGGGTCGGTGACCTGGGCTTCCCTGTTGTGGACTTCAAAAACACCCGTATCGGTCTGCTGATCTGCAATGATCGGCGCTGGCCGGAGTCCTACCGGATGCTCTCACTGCAGGGCGCGGAACTGGTGTGCATCGGCTATAACAGCCCCATTCACACACCCAGCATTGCCGAAGCCGATATCCTCACCGACTTCCACAATGAGCTGTCCATGCAAGCGGGGGCTTATCAGAACTCCATGTGGGTCATCGGCGCGGCCAAAGGCGGTGTGGAGGAGGGCGTGGACCAGATCGGCGGCTCTTGCATCATCGCTCCCAACGGCAAGATCGTGGCCCAAGCGGTCAGCAACAGTGATGAGGTCATCGGCGCCGATATCGACCTGGATATGTCCGCCCGGTTCCGGAAGCATATGTTCAACTTCACCCTCCACCGTCGGCCTGAGCTCTATCGGGCGATCACCGAGCCCATGCCGGAGGGTTGGCCCCGGCCAGCCCTCTCCTCCTAGTCCCGTGCGCGCCAGCCTGCGTAGGCAGAAGGCGGCACTACCCCGTGCGCTGACCAACGTGGGGTCCTGCAGGGGTTGGCCTTTGGCTTCGGTTCCACGCTGCTGACCAGCTCGGGTTTCGAACTGCTGATGGCAGAGGTTCGGGCTCGGGGCAGCAACTACTTCTCGATGGCCTATTCCATCCCGCTGATCTTTGCCCCACCCCTGGCTCTGTTTCTCCACCCAGCACTCCTATGCGCTGAGCTTCACTGTCACCGCAGGCATCGGTGGCTTGGGGCTGCTGCTGGTGTCCCTTATGCACTTCCCCGACCGGAACCCCGGGCCGGGTACTCTGAGCGGTTGGTTCGCCTTCCGGCTGTGGCCGCGCTGTGCTACTGGGCCCGGCCACGGCAGGAGGGCAGGAAAAGGCACGAGGCCGGCAGGCTGAGGACCGTACAGCCGTTTAGCTCAGCCGGAAGCCCGCCTTTTCGAAGACTCGGCGGATCTCGCGCCGCTTGTCATGCGCGAAGGCAGTCTCGCTGACCCGCTGGGACATCTGCGCACTCCACCTGCGATCCTTCCCATACCGGGCGAAATAGCGGGAGATGGCCTCGTCGTACTCTTCGATGGGAGCCACGGCTTCTTTCTCATCATAGGTCTCCCAGTGCAAGAAGCTACTCTGCGGAAGCCGCGGCTTGACCCCGGCCGGCTCGGCGGGATCGGGATGGCCCAGCTCCATACCTAGGAAGGGGATGACATGATCTGGAAGCTGAAGTAGCTGGGCGACTCGCTCAGCGTCATTGCGCAGTGAGCCAAGGAAGACCACGCCCAGTCCCATGGACTCTGCAGCCAGTGCCGCAGTCTGGGCGGCTATGCCTACATCGGAGGCGGCGATCATCGCCTCATTGAGATAGTTCCGCGCGGCGTATTCGGTGCCGTGACGCTGAGCGGAGGCCCGGATGCGGGAGGTGTCGATGAGCCAGACCAGCACCACTGGGGCACTGGCGATATGCCGGGCCTGTTTGGGGCCACCCACCTCAGCCAGTTCCGCCTTAGTCTGTTGATTTCGCACCGCCACCACCGAGGTCATCTGCTTATGCGAGGAGGTGGATCCGGACTGGGCCGCCGCGGCCACAGTTCGAATGGCGGCCTCACTGACCTCCTTCTCCTGCCAGAGCCGCACCGAGCGGTGGCTCAGGATTGTATCCAGCACGGGGTTCCAGGTCTCCGGGGTGAACTCCGGTTCTCGACCCCAGCGAGCTCTGAGCAGATCGTCGGGTGAAGGCCGGTCACATGAGGTGGGCCGCTCGACTGGGAAGGGGTCTGCCGCGGATGCCCTATGGTTCTCCGTCATTGCTCGGTCTCCCCTCAGGTGTTCAGCAGGCCTGCGGCGGCGGAGACGGGCTCGATCACCGGCACACCCAATGCAGCCTCCAGCTCCTGGGCCAGTCCGCCAGCCATGCCCGCGCAGCCCAGCACAACGGCATCCGCACCCTGTTGGACGCAGCGCTCGGCGGCGGTCAAATAGGGGGCGCTATCACGCTGGGGATCTACTCCGTGCAGCACGCTGGTGCCGGAGGCCTCAATAGCCGCGCAGCGATCGGCCAGACCCAGGCGGGTTACCATCTCCCATTTGCGCTGGACCGAGTCCTCCATGAGCGAGACAACCCCGAAGCGATCGGCCACCGCACAGGCGGCCAGCATTGAAGACTCCCCGATCCCGGTGATTCGGACACCTGCGCTGGCCCGCTTTCGGGCCAATGCCAGCCCAGGATCGGCATGGCAGGCCACCACCAGCCGCGCGCCTGGGTGAAGCGCGGCGGCGAACTGCGCCACCAGCGGTGCGGTGCGCTGGACATCCTCAGCACTCTCAATGGCGATCGGTGCCTCATCTAGCTGGGTGACACGGAAGTCTACGCCCAGCGCAGCATCCTGCACTGAGGACTCAATGGCTGCGGTGACGGCGGGGGAGCTGTTGGGGTTCAGCACAGTGATCATCGTATTCCTCTCTTCTGTCCAGGAATCTACCACTTATGCGCACAGGATATGATGCAAAAGATGAACATAAAGCACACTGTAACTCTTATTTATCAGTCATGAAATATGGAAGTTACACATGATAGGTAACGTAAACTTGGAAAGAAGCTCTAAGCTGTGAGGACGGCTGATGACAGTAATTATCCGTGGTGCCCGCCTCTTCGACCATGCCGCAGCAGGTCCCGTCGACCTGATGATCCAAGGTGAGATCATCGTGGGCATCACCTCTGCAGGCGCTGTGGAAGTCCCTGGGGCCGAGGTGCGGGACGCCACCGGCCTGTTGGCGCTGCCCGGTCTCATCGACATCCACACCCATATCCACCCAGCTCCCAGCGACACCGCCGACCAGGTGGGGCAGATGGCTCCACTGGGCGGGGTCACCACCTCCGGGCTGATGATCTACCCCGATCCGGGAGAGTCCTTTGGCGATGCTGTGCGCCGGGTCGAGGCACTGGCAGTCAAGGGTGCCTCCGACTTCTGTGCCCATCTACGCATCGAGGCCGACCGGGCCACTGAGGACTTCACCCCGCTAGCGGAGATCGGCGCCACAGCTGTCAAGCTGTTCATGGCCCACGGCGCACCCGGCATCCAGTCAGGACTCAAGGAGCTCACCGTAGCGGCCGCGCGCTGTGCCACACTGGACATCCCCGTGCTCGTCCACGCAGAACTTGGCGATGTGGTGGACGGTATGCTTCAGGAGGGCATCGTCTCCATGGACGAGAATCTCACCTGGGATGACATTTCCTTCCTCCGCTCCCCTGAAGTGGAGGCCGCCGCCATTGATGCGGTGGCTGCCGTGGGCAGGGCCACTGGGGCGCGGATGTACATCGTCCACGTTTCCTGCGAGGCAGCTCTTGAGGCCGCTCTACGCGCCCGGCGCAGTGGCACCCAGATCCTTATCGAAACTTGCCCCCACTACCTCACCCTGACCGACGAGGATGCGCGCAGGCTCGGCGGCTACGGACGGGTGTTGCCGCCGCTGCGGCAGCCTCGCGATGTGCAGGCGCTGCGCGCGGCCGTCCAGCAGGGCCTGGTGGATACTGTGGCCTCTGATCATTGTGGGCACTCGGATCAAGCCAAGCATGTCGATGACCTCGTCGGCTCCGCCGCCGGACTTCCTGGTGGCCAGGACCTCGGACCGCTGATGATAGACGCCGCACTGGGTGAGGATTCCTGGCTGAAGCCTCAGGATGTCACTAAGGTCCTGGCCAGCGGCCCCGCAGAGGTCTTCCAGCTGCCCGGCAAAGGAAGGCTGCTGCCCGGCTACGATGCCGATGTTACTCTCATCGACCCCGCCGCCACCACGACCGTCTCCGCGGCCACTACCCATACTGCCTCCCCCTATAACCCCTGGGAGGGGTGGCAGCTGCGTGGTGCAGTTCACCAGGTGCTCCGCCGCGGTGAGCTCATCGTCGACTCCGGTCGCCTGCAAGCCGCCGGCGGTCAGCTGATCAGAAAAGCATGATGCGCCGAGTCGTTATCATCGGGGCCGGTGCCATCGGCGCAGGCACCGCCGCTGAGCTGGCCTTGCGCGGCTGTGAGCATCTTCTGGTGGGTCGCGGTGCCCAGATCAGGCATATCGCTGAGCATGGGCTAACCTACCGCCGCCCCGATGGTGTGCAGCAGGTGCCCCTCAGCACCGTCGAAGAGATCGAGGGAGTCCAGCTGCGCGAGGATGATCTGCTCCTGATGGCCACCAAGACCCAGCATGTGGAGGATGCCGCCCAGCGGCTGGCCTTCAAAGCTGCAGGTCAGAAGATGGCCTGTCAGCTGCCGATCCTGACCCTGCAGAACGGGCTGGAGGCCGAGCGAGTGCTGCTGCGTCGCTTCTCCGAGGTCTACGGTGGTTCTATCCTCATTCCCGCCAGCTACACCCAGATCGGTGAGGTGGTCTCTGGGGCAGCCCCCAAGGTGGCCAATTTCGTACTGGGTCGGGCGCCTACCGGTCACGATGAGCGCTGCGAACAGATCGCGCAAGTTCTACGCGATATCAACTGGTCGGTCCAGACCACCGATGATGTGGTGCGCTTTAAAGCCCATAAGCTGCTGCGCAGCGTGAAGAACGGGCTGGATGTGTTGTGCGTTGAAGCGCACGAGGATGAGCGTGCCGTCGAACAGCTGGGTGAACTGCTGGTGAGCGAGGCGCACGCCGTCATCACCGCCGCCGGCATTGAACCGGCCGCCGATGAGGAGCGGGCTGAGACCCTCAGACTGGCTGTTCTGCACCAGGACTCCGAATACCGCCTGGACCAGCAGTCCACCTGGCAGTCTTTCAGCCGCGGAGCCTCTGGGCATGAGGTGGACTACCTCAATGGTGAGATTGTGTTGTTGGGTAGATTGCACGGAGTGCCCACCCCGGCTAATGCCGCCGTGCAGCGGGCACTCGGTGCAGCCTGGCTGCGCGGAGAGAAACCTGGAGCTATCCCCCCGCAGTCGCTCCTTGACGAACTGTGAATCGACTGAATATAGCGTGAAGGTAGACTGACTGCGCATGATTGAGAAAGCATCCGGGGACCAGCAAGAAGCCCAGCGCATCGATGCTGAGCTTTCCACCCCCGCCGCACGGTTCAGCGCCCGCTTCTCTGCCCGCCCCGCCACCACCCAGCTGCAGCAGCGCATCATCCGCCATGAGCGCAATCAGCTTACCGAGTTCCTCGAAGAGCTGGAGGGAACTGAGGCTATAGCTCGGGCGGCTTCCATGATTGTGGCGGCACGCCGCCGTTTCCTCGCCGGCTCCGGCCGATCCCATATCTTCGCCCGGCTGCTGGAGTTCGACCTTTCCGTGGGACTGGGTCAGGTCTCTCTGGTGGACGATACCCATATCCGGATGCTTGACGTGCTCACGGATGTGCGCTCCAGCGATGTGCTTATTGTCTTTTCGCTGCGTCGCTTCCGGTCTGAGGTCACCCGCTTCCTACATGAATACCATGCCCGCGGCGGCAAGATCGTAGTGATCACCAATTCCCAGGACTCGCCAGCGGTCCAGTACGCCGAAGAGGCGATTTTCGTGCCTACCCGCTCGGAGTCGTATACCGATAGCGGCATCGGCGTGGTCGCCGTCAGCCAGCTGCTGGCCGCCTTAGCTACCTCCAGCGCCAAAGGAGCACGACGCCGACTGGCTGAGCGGGAGGAGCTCATTGAGGCGATGGAGATCTACCGCTGAAGCACCCGTTTAGAAATAGGTCGGGCAGGGTGCCCACAATACGGCTCTGTTCGGCCAGCAGCATTGTGGGAATTTATCGAACATCGTGCAGGGATGAGAGAGCCTTAAGTGCAGCACATCTCCCGCATGCAATGTGAATGTGGGGGAATCGGCTCCAGTTCACCCACCAGCGGGAGACGGACGCCCCAGGGGCACCGGAAACCTTGCGTCATATGGCAGACCCCGGCGTCAAGTGTTTGTCCCGGCTCCGGCGCGGAGAGCACTTGCGCATAGAGTGAAGCCGCCGGCTGAAGCTGCGGACCACTGCGCCGGGCCAGGTGCAGCTGAAAGGCATTGGTAACGGTGATCCCCGCACAGCTGGCCGCCAGCTGCCAGTTCCACGCCCCTGGGGCCATCGTGGTCTTTCCGTGTGGGACAGGTCACACCGTACACCAGCTGTGCATCGCCGCCATATTTAGCGCCATCGCCACGGTGTCCAGGACCAAACGGGGTGTGGGAAGCTCCTGGAGTGCGCGCGGGTTAGTAGATCTGTCTCAGTCCCCTGACTTCAGGGCAGCGGTGAGCTTGACCCGCTGGCCCATCTGCAGCAGCGAGCGGCTGTAGATCTTGGCGGCCACCGCCATCACCAGCGCAGTGGTGGCCAGCAGGATGCCCATGGACACCAGCGGCTCCCACCAGGCGGCGTCCCCGTCGAAGAGCCGAAGCGACATCGACACCGGCGCGGTGAACGGAATGTAGGAGGTCACCATCATCGCAAAGTCGTTGTTCATGAAGATCAGCACCACAAAGTAGGGCGCCATCACAAGAATCATCGCCGGGCTCATCACCGAGCCGGAGTCCTCCTGCCGGGAGACCAGGGAGGCTGAGGCGGCGAACACACTGGCGATCAGCACAAAGCCGGGCACGAAGAACAGGACGAACCACAGCATCGGCCAGGAGAGCATCTGCAAGTACTCAGTCTGCCCCGAGACCATCAGGCCCAGCGCCGCTGAGGCACCCATTACCAGGGCCTGGCCGATCGCCACCACCGAGTTGCCCAGAATCTTGCCAGCCAGCAGGGCACGGGCCGGAATCGCCGAAAGCAGGATTTCCACAATCCGGTTCTGCTTCTCCTGGATGGTGTTCTGCAGGATCATCACTCCGGAGCCCATGGCCACTATCATGAAGACCAGGCCGAATCCCAAGGCCGCGAAATAACGCATCATTGAATCCGCGGCGTCGCCCTCCAGCACTTCCATAGTGGGCATCACCGAAAGCTGCTGGCCGGCGTCCATGGGCAGGTTGTCGAGCCCGATCAGGTGCACACCTACCGGGGAGTCCTCATCCAGGGTAAGTATGACCTCCGCCTCGCCCTCGCGCAGCAGCTCCTCGGCCTCATCCATGGAACCGGCATCGATGACCTCGAACCCGTAGGCCTCAATCTCTTCGGTGACATCGGCAGGCACTTCCACGGCCGCTGCCGGGGTCGGATCATCGTCGTCCCCACCGCCGAAGAAGCTCATCGCGAAGATGCCGCCGACAATCAGCACCACGGTGATCAGCGTGGAGATGATGAACGACTTGGACCGCACCTGGGTGGTGATCTCCCGCTCAGCCACCAGGCGGGTGGCGGCCATGGTGCCCAGCCGTGTAGCGGGCGCAGTCTGAGAGGTTGTGCTCAGTGTGCTCATCGTATGGCCTCCTGGGCAGTCTCGGCAGAGCCAGTGGAGTCTGTGGTGAACTCGCGGAAGATCTCGCTCAGGGTCGGCAGCACCGGGCGGAACGTGGTCACCGGGCCGCGCTGCAGTGCACCTTGGAGCAGCTGTTGGGCGGCAGTCTCCTCCGCCTGGAACAGAATCCGGTTCTCATCCTGGGAGTCGAGGACGACGCCGGGCCTGCCGGCTGCCCAGCTGAGGTCGGTCTGAGAGATGAGTTCGTAGCGCAGGGTGCCGTGGCGGCGTCGTAGGTCTTCCCGGTCCCCGGCGGCCAGGATCTTCCCGTCGCCGATGATCACCAGGTCGTCGCAGAGCCGCTCGACCACATCCAGTTGATGCGAGCTGAACAGCACCACTGCGCCGGCCTCGGCACGCTCCACCAGAACGTTGAGCACCAGGTCCACGGCGAAGGGGTCCAGACCAGAGAAGGGCTCGTCCAGGATCAGCACATCCGGGTCGTGGACTAGGGAGGCAGCGATCTGCACGCGCTGCTGGTTGCCCAGGGAGAGGGCTTCGAGGGGGTCCTTCAGACGCTCGCCCAGGCCGAGCTGGCCCAGCAGGGCCTCGGCGCGGCCCGTGGCTTCGGACTTGCTGAACCCGTGCAGCCGGGCCAGATAGGTGATCTGCTCGGCGATTTTCATTTTGGGGTACAGCCCCCGCTCGGAGGGCATATAGCCGAACCGGGAGCGGGCAGTGGCGCCGAGCTTGGTGCCATCGAGCTTCATGGTGCCGGATTCCGCGGCTAGCACCCCCAGGATGATCCGCATAGTAGTGGTCTTCCCAGCCCCGTTGCCGCCCACGAACCCGGTGAGCTGCCCCCGTTCAGCGGTGAAGCTGACATTGTGGAGTACTCGCTTGCCGGAGAAGCTCCGGCAGATGTCATGCAGTTCCAGCATGCGTATGAAACCCCTTGCTCGTCCCTTAATAATGGTCTGTCAATTGCTGCTTCCGGCAAGCAACTCTACTGGCGACGTCGTACCCTGTGCATCATCCCCAAGGGTGATCTGGGGCATCCGCCTCGTTGAGGAGGACGACGAGACGGCAAGAGGCTGTCAGCGTGCAGTGCAAGAGAGCGAGCCGAGGACCAGCGGCCTCGTGGGCTGTGGGAAGCGAGCGAACGAGGCATGGCTTATGGCGCGACTTCAATAGTTCGATAAGCTCATATGAGATACATCTGCACCCAAGGCACCCAGGCGAAAGGCGCGTGAACCTATGACCACCATGGTCGTTGTGGCGAGCAAGCACGGCTCCACTGCTGAGATCGGCGAGCGCATCGCCTCCACGCTCTCCGCCCGCGGGGTCAAGGCGCATGTGAAGGATGTCGGCGAGGCCGGTAAGTGGCTCTACGAGACTGACAATGTGGTGGTCGGCATGCCGGTGTACCGGCAGAAGCTGATGGGTGAGGGAACCCTGTTCCTGGAGGCCCACCGCACCGAGCTGTCCGGCAAACCGCTGTTCCTGTTCGCAGTGGGCGGCGGGCCCCGGCTCGACCAGAAACTGATGGATCAGCTGCACCGCTTTCCGCACCGCGAGCTCACCTACTTTCGGGGAGCGATGGACGAGGAGAAGCTCAGCTTCTTCGAGAAGCTGCAGCTGAAGGTGGTCAAGGCGCCCAGCGACGTTGACCTGCGCGACTGGCCGGCCATTGAAGACTGGGCGCACGGGCTTCTGGCCTACGGGGTGAACTGAGCACGGCCACCTATGAGCGTGTTTCTCGGGGCCCTGGCAGCTCACCTGAAAGCCGGCTACTGACGAGTGAGGGTGCGCGCGGCACCTGCGCCTATCCGGCGGGAAGCTTCTTCAGGATCTTGGTGACGGTGTTCCAGGTCCTGGTGGTGATCTCCTTGCTGAAGGTGCGTTCCAACCAGCCCATGTAGTCCGGGGTCTTGCTGCCTGTGGTGTCGACGACAGCCAGGATTGCGCGGGCCTCGGCGTCGTAACCTCGTATTCGCACCTGGGGCATGTCGGGTGTCGGAAACGGATCCGGACAGGGTGCAAGGTGCTCCTTGAGGAAGGTGACCGTCAGATAGGTTTCCTTGCTGTGCTCGAGGTCGCCGAAGGGTTTTCTGGCGGCAAGGGCCGCACACTCGGCCCGGCCGCGCAGGATCGTCCCGCCACTGATGCCCAGCTCACTTTGTAGTGCTGACTGAATCCGGCCTTCAATCTCAGGCGTGGGTGCGCCGTCGTCGGTGCTGAAGACGATATTGCCGCTGGAGAGTACTGAGGCGACATTGGCGAACCCGAGATGCTCGAAGACTTCCCGCAACCTGTCATTGCGCATATTCGGGTTGCTCGGCCCGATGCCTCGCAGCAGCGCGCAGTAGGATGTCATGGTCTCTGTCACCGGAGCACTCTGTCTGTCTTACCAGCACAGGCAAAAAGGGTGACCGGCCGGATCTTCGTAGACGTTGAAATCTTCGCCCTCCTGTGCGGTATGAAGCAGCTTGGCTCCCAGGGACAGGACCTGCTCATGAGCGGCGTCGATGTCCTCGACGATGAGGTCCAGGTGAATTTGCTGCGGGTTGCCGTCGGGCCACTGGGGCGGTACATGCTGTGGAGATAACTGCACCGCTAGTTCCTTGACTCCGTTGACTTCAATGCTGTGCCAATCGTGGTCACGCTCTACTGTGCCGTCCAACACTGCAGCCCAAAAGCTGCTTTCGGCCTCGATATCCGAGGCGTCGAAGACAACTGTTTTCCTGGTGATGTTCATGACTGCAGTCTCAGTGCATCCCTGGCCACGGTCAATGGTTGAGAGCCTCGGTGACTGCTAGTCCCCATCGATGATGGCCTCTAAGTGCGGACCGGAGCCGAAGCGGGCGGGGATCGTTGAGCTCCAGGCCTCCTTCAGCTCATCCAGCCCGATGCCGAAGCTTCCGCCGTGGAACGGACCGGAGACCTCGATGCCGCCGGAGACCGCGTCCACTACACCCAGACGCAGAGCGGGGAAGCCACGGGCTGTGGTCATATCGGTGAACCGCAGCTCCTCCGAACGCGGCAGGGCCACCAGCGCCCGGGCCTGGGACTCGCTGAACAGGGCGGTGAACGGGTCCACCCCGTCGCGCTCGCACAGCGCATCCAACGCAGTCCGGGAGCCGACGCCGAAGCGCAGGCTCATCTCCGCCAGTCCCGCAGCCAGCCCACCCTCGGAGAGGTCATGGGCGGCATCGATCATGCCGTCACGGGAGGCATTGATCAGAATCTCGCCCAAAGTCTTCTCCGCAACCAGGTCCACTCGCGGCGGGGTGCCGCCGAGGTGCCCGCGCAGCCGAGCGAACTCTGAGCCGTCCAGCTCATCGTGTGTGGTGCCCAGCAGGTAGATCGCCTGCCCGTCGGCCCAGCGCTGGAAGCCCGAGGGGGTTCGGCGGGCGACGTCGTCGAACCTGCCCAGCACGCCAACCACGGGAGTGGGATGGATGGCCCGGCCGGCCGTCTGATTGTAGAGAGAGACGTTGCCTCCGGTCACCGGGATGCCCAGGGCCTGGCAGCCCTCGGCCAGGCCGCGGACCGCCTCGGCGAACTGCCACATGATCTCGGGGTCCTCCGGGGAGCCGAAGTTCAGGCAGTCGGACACCGCCATCGGCACCGCACCGGCGGTGGCCACATTGCGGTAGGCCTCGGCAAGGGCCAGCTGGGCCCCGGCGTAGGGGTCCAGGTAGGCGTAGCGGCCGTTGCAGTCGGTGGCCAGGCCCACGCCGAGCCCGGTCTCCTCGTCCACGCGGATCACCCCGGCGTCGTCGGGCTGGGACAATGCGGTGTTGCCGCCGACGAATCGATCGTACTGGTCGGTGATCCAGGAGACATCGGCCATATTCGCCGAGCTCATCAGCTCCATGAGCGCCTCACCCAGCTCCTCTGCGCTGGCCGGCAGGCTCTGGCCGGCCTCCGAGGTGCGGAAGGTGTCGGCCTGCAGCTGGTCCTGCCAGGCCGGGCGGTGGTAGGGGCGCTCATAGACCGGGCCGTCATGGGCCACGGTGCGGGGATCGACGTCCACGATGGTGGCCCCGTCCCACTCGATGATCAGCCGGCCGGTATCAGTCACCTCGCCGAGCCAGGAGTACTCCACGCCCCATTTGCCCATCACGGCCTCGAAGGCCTCGACGTTCTCCGGGGTGACCACGGCCATCATCCGCTCCTGAGACTCCGACATCAGGATCTCGCCCGGGGTCAGGGTGGGGTCGCGCAGCAGCACATTGGTCAGCTCCACGTGCATACCACCCTCGCCGTTGGAAGCCAGCTCACTGGTGGCGCAGCTGATCCCGGCCGCACCCAGGTCCTGGATGCCTTCGACCAGCTCATTGTGGAACAGCTCCAGGCAGCACTCGATGAGCACCTTCTCCGCGAAGGGGTCACCCACCTGCACCGCGGGTCGCTTGGAGGGCTTGGTGTCGTCGAAGGACTCCGAGGCCAGCACGGAGGCCCCGCCGATGCCGTCGCCGCCGGTGCGCGCGCCGAAGAGCACCACTTTATTGCCCACCCCGGAGGCGTTGGCCAGGCGCAGGTCCTCGTGCTTGAGCACCCCCACAGCCAGGGCGTTGACCAGCGGGTTCTGCTGGTACACGGCGTCGAAGACCACCTCGCCGCCGATATTGGGCAGTCCGAGGGAGTTGCCGTAGCCGCCGATGCCGGAGACCACACCGGGCAGCACCCGCTTGGTGTCCGGGTGATCGATATCGCCGAAGCGCAGCGGGTCCATCACCGCTACGGGGCGGGCGCCCATGGAGATGATGTCGCGCACAATGCCGCCGATTCCGGTGGCCGCACCCTGATAAGGCTCCACATAGGAGGGGTGGTTATGCGATTCGATCTTGAAGGTCACCGCCCAGCCATCGCCGAGGTTGGTGACCCCGGCGTTCTCGCCGATGCCGACCATCAGATCCTTCTTCATCTGATCGGTGACCTTTTCGCCGAACTGGCGCAGATGCACTTTGGAGGACTTGTACGAGCAGTGCTCAGACCACATCACCGAGTACATGGCCAGCTCCGCCGCCGTGGGGCGACGGCCCAGGATCTGCACGATCCGGTGGTACTCGTTCTCCTTCAGGCCCAGCTCTGCCCAGGGCAGCTCGGTGTCCGGGGTGGCGGCTGCGTTGACCACGGTGTCGATGTTGAACTGGGTCTGCTGCACCTGATCCTCCGGGGCGGTGGGCTGATCTGTGGCGTGCTCGGTCACTGGTTACCTCCTGCCAGGGACGAGACCACCGAGGTGAAGATAGTCAGCCCGTCGGTGCCCTCCCGTACGCCTGTGGCGTCGTCGGGCCCGTAGCCGGCTTCTACTGCGTGCTCAGGGTGCGGCATCAGACCCACCACATTGCCGCGCTCATTGGTGACCCCGGCAATATGGTTGCGCGAGCCGTTGGGGTTCTCACCCACATAGCGGAACACCACCCGGCCCTCAGCCTCGATGGCCTCCAACTCCTCGGCGGAGATCACGTACTGGCCTTCCTGGTTCTTCATCGGCACAGTAATCAGCTCATCGGCGGTGAACTGGGCGGTCCAGGTGGTCTCGGTGTTCTCCACCCGCAGCACCTGGTCCTTGCAGATGAACTTCAGGTGATCGTTCTTGATCATCGAACCAGGCAGCAGGTGGGCCTCGGTGAGTACCTGGAAACCATTGCAGATTCCCAGTACCGGCAGTGGAGAGGACGACGCCGCGTCCGCACCTGCCTCTTTCACCACTGTCTCCATCACCGGGGCAAAGCGGGCGATCGCACCTGCGCGCAGGTAATCGCCGTAGGAGAAGCCGCCGGGCAGGATCACCGCGTCCACCCCGTGCAGGGACTGATCAGCGTGCCAGAGGGGCACCGGGGTGCCGCCGCCGAGGCGAACGGCCCGGGCGGCGTCGCGGTCATCGAGGGTGCCGGGGAAGGTGACTACACCGATGCGGGCACCGTCCAGGGGCTGTGCGGTCGGGGCGGCGGTGAAGTCGCCGATCAGGGGAGTCTCAGTGGGCGTCGTCGTCATCTCTGTGCTCAGATGTCCTCTGCCACGGTCACAGAGACCACGTCTTCGATCACCGGGTTGGAGAGCATCTCCGCGGCAGCTTTGCGGGCCGAGTCGAGCAGCTCATCGGTGATCTCGCCCTGCACTTCCAGTTCGAAGCGCTTGCCCTGGCGCACCCCGGAGAATCCGGTGAAGCCCAGGTGGGGAAGCGCGTTGGCGATGGCTTTGCCCTGCGGGTCGAGGATCTCGGGCTTGGGCATGACCTCGACGACGATCGTAGGCACAGATGTCTCCTGCATGAAGTAGGTGGCGCGAAACTGCTGGACCAGTCTACCGGGGATGAGCCAGATGCTGGTTCGGTGAACTCTTGCAGAAAATGCACGAGTTCACCGTGCTTGAAAGAACTGTTGCAAAAAACTGAGATAGCTCATCCGCCTTGGCACTGGTCCCAGCCGGGCACCGGTGAACCTACAAGGTGTCCTCGTGAGTTCGTATGCTTGAGACATGATACCCACGCCGGGAGACGGGTGGCTGTTGGGGATAATCCTCATCGGCCTGGTCGGCCTGGTCGTGATTGCCGCTATCGTCTTTCTGATCTTCATGCTGGCCGGCAGCATCAGGCTGCGGCGGCAGAACCGCGATCAGGACCAGGCAGAGGACGGCTCGGCCTCAGCATGACCAACCCTGGCTTGCCGTTCGGGGCGTCGGGGCCATGACCCAGGTTCTCGAAGCCGCGGGAGGTGTAGAGCCGGCATACTCGGAGCCCGGTGAGCGTCAGCACGCCCCGGCGGTCAAGAGTCAGTGCCTGGACGAGGGGGATCCGGGAGGTCCCAGTTCCGGGAGAGGATCCACAGGAGGATGTGGAGCACGCAGGCGATCAGGGCCAGGGTGACAAATACCCATAGCGTGGGCACCAGCCCGATGGTTTCCCCCAGCAGGCCGCCGACGATGGCGACGATGGGAATAGGGCCCCTGGCGATCAAACGTCTGAAGGCCTGGACCCGGCCCATCATGGCGCTGGGCACCAGAGCAGCCATGAGTCCGTACTTCCCGGCTGCGGCGATGACCGCGGTGATATTCCACAGGATATTGAATGCGGTGATCAGGGGCAGCGTGAATACCAGAGAATCCGGGTTGAGTGCAGTGAGCGGAAACAGCAGGGCTGACAAGGTGGCGATCACGGTAGCAACACATGCGGTGGAGAGTCCCCGGAACCGCTGCAGCAGGCGCACTGCGAGCAGGGAGCCGATGAAGCCTGATGCGCCGATCACTGTTCCCTGCACAGCGATGAGTGAGGGGCTGAAGCCGAGTTCTCGTACGAGATAGACCGTCTGGACTGCCATCAGCAGAGCCAGTGCTGAGTTTGCCACAGCGGCGGCGCAGGTGGACAGCAGGATAGGTGTCGAGCGCACAGTGAAATGGAATCCCTCTGAGACGCCGGCCCAGAATTTCAGGGGTTCGGCCTCATCCTCCGGCTTCGGCGCCGGTGGCCCCGTGAAGAGGATCAGCCCGCCGATGATCTTGGCCGCGCCGGCGAAGAAGAGGGTCAACGGGGCGGCCAGGACCAGGAGTACGGCCCCGGTGAGGCCTGGAATGACGAGTCCGGTGGCGGTTTCGACCGACTGGAGCTTGCCGAATGCTGAACCCGCTGCACGCTTGTCGACAACGCTGGGCAGGATAGAGCTGAGCCCCAGGCCCCAGACCATTCCCGCTGTGCCGACGAAGAAGGATGCCACGGCCAGGTGCGAGAACGTGAGACTGTCGAGCAGCCATGCCACCGGCACCGAGACCACGGCGATGGTGGCGATCGCCTGAATCCAGAGCAGTGCCTTCTTCCGGTCTATTCGGTCCAGCAGCCAGCCGGCAGGCACAGACAGGGCCAAATAAGACACCGACTCCAGAGCGTTGAGCACGCCAATTTGGGCTGGTCCGGCGTCCAGTGCCAGCACGGCCACCAGGTCGTTGGCCACGCTGAGGATGCTGGTGCCTGCTGCTCCGAAGCCTGCCGCCCAAAGAATGCGGCGAACAGAAGAGCCGTCGGCGGGCAGGGGTGCTCGCCCCTGCTGGTCAGGCATTCAGGCGATGGTAGCCGTAGAGGTCGTCCATGGTCTCGTTGATGTAGAGCTGCTGGTCGTCCGGCTGGGTGACGCGCAGCGACCGGCCGTAGGATTCGTCGATCACCGTGGCCTCCTGCCCCCTGTCTTCCAGATCTGAAGCGAGGCCGACGACGTCGCCCGTCTCACCGAAGACCTGCACCACAGGTTGATTCGGCGCGTCGTTGGAGACTGTGTGCAGTTCGCTGTCGTGGAAGGCGAGGACTCCATTGCCGGTGAGATCTGTCCACCCGCCATTGTCGGAAGCGATCCGCGGGCTCAGGCCGTAGGGAGCCAGCTGCTGTGCCCCCGCAGCCACCATTTCGGTGGGGCAGTAGAGCAGGGCGCCGATGTTCAGGCCCGCGGGGTCGAAGAGCGTGGCACCGGCGGTGGTGAGATGTTGGCCGATGTGCACCCGGCCCTGAGGGAGATCGAGTGCGATATTGGATTGGTCCCGGTGTGCCAGCTGAACCCTGGGGGCTGCTGTGCCCGCCTTCTCCAGAGCTTCCGCATGGGCATCTACATCCGGAACGGTGAACTCCACCAGGCGCACGCCGTCGAGCCGATGGTCGGCCGGTACCTCGGCAAGCATCAGCTGTCCGGAGTCGGCCGCCAGAATGGTGACCATGGGGTCGTTCGCTGTGGTGGGATGCAGGCCGAGCTTCAGGTAGAACTCGCGCCAGATTGCGTAGTCCGAGGTGAAGTGGATGGGCTGGACGGTGAGCGGGGCGGGGGAGGGCATGGTCACTGTCCCTTCTGCTGGTCGGTGTCAGGTGCGGCGTCGTTCAGGTAGTCGGAGAGGATGTTCTCCACAAAGGCGGAGAGGGAGAGTCCCTCGTCGATGCAGCGGTGCTTGACTGCGCGCACCAGCTCCGGGGGCAGGTAGACGTTGAACTGCTGCTTTCTTTTCTCAGCCATGCAAGTATGCTAGCAAATTAGTGAGAAGCCTGTCATGCCCCACTCCGTTCGGTGGCCCCATATGACGATAGTTTTGGCCGAAAACAGGCCGAAACGTCGTCAAACGTGGCCACCGTATGAGATGTGCTGCGCTGATGAGGAGGGGTTGTGCGGAGAGGTGGCAGGTGGTGTTGGGCACGACGGCGTGGTGTTGAGCACAATGGGGTGGTGGCGGGAAGAGGTTTCGGTGATGCGGTGTTGGCCATGGTGATACTTCAAATTTGAATCACCCAAGATTCGATACACCCGCAGGAGAGGCAATGGCTCAGCAGCTCAGCATTGGAATCCTTGGCGCCGGGCGAGTCGGCACTGCCGTGGGGCGGCAGACCGTCCGTGCCGGACACACCGTGAAGATCGCCACGGACAAGCCCGCCGAGGAGATCAAGCTGCTCACCGAGGTGATCGTGCCAGGTGCTCAGGCGGTCAACAGCTCCGAGCTGACAGGCTCAGACATCATCATTGTGGCCGTGCCGCTGCACAAATACCGCAGCATTGACACTGCTGTGCTGCAGGGGCACGTGGTGATCGACGCGATGAACTACTGGTCCGAGGTGGACGGGGTGATTGAGGAGTTCGAGACCGCCTCTTCCACATCTGAGGTCATTGCAGAGCATTTCGGCGATGTGCAGCTGGTCAAGACGCTGAACCACATCGGCTACGGTGACCTGGAGGTGGACTCTCATCCGGCAGGTGCCCCCAACCGGCGGGCGCTGGCCGTAGCTTCAGATCACCACGAGGCCAAGCAACTGGTGGCCGTCTTCATTGATTCCTTAGGCTACGACGCCGTGGATGCTGGGCAGCTGGCAGCAGGGAGAGCCTTTGAGAACGGTACAGAGATCTTCAACGGCCGGCACACGGCCGAACAGATGCGTGTACTGCTGAACGAGTGCGCCAAGGTTCTGGTCACGGTCTAGTGCCGTCAGTCACCGCTCAGGCGTTCGGGAATTGCCCAGAAACCAGATCTAATCCGGAAAACAGCTGACGCTGAGCTGATGCCGCGCTACACTGGGAGGCGTAATCTCGCACCTGAAACTGAGGGCGGCAGGGTTCCTTCACCGGAGACCTGCCGCCCTCAGCCGTTGTGAGATCTGTTCGTCAGCGCCGGGTTGTAGGCAGCGCCTTTCCTCGCTTTAGCAGGCATGTACGAGCCCCTACACCGGCATCCGATCAACGATCCCCGGCCGCGCAGTACTCACATCTGTTCCTATAACCCGCCGCTACCCCCTATAACCCGCATCTACCCAGTCGATGTTGCACAAACCGGGCAAAAACAGCTGAGATCTGCAACATCGACTGGGCAAATCGCCTCGGGCGGGGCGGGGAGCTGCACCTAGCGCCCGGTGCCGGCGTAGACCTTGGCCTCTTCGTCGGAGTCCAGGTCGAAAGCGGTGTGGATGGCCTGGACAGCCTTGTCCAGCAGCTCCACGTCGGTGATCACGGAGACCCGTATCTCAGAGGTGGAGATCAGCCCGATATTGATCCCAGCATCGCGCAGGGCGGTGAAGAACCGGGCAGAGACCCCGGGATGGTTGCGCATACCGCCGCCGACCAGCGAGACCTTGCCGACCTGCGGCACGAAGTCCAGGTTCTTGAAGCCGATGGTCTCCTTGTTCTCCAGCAGGATCCGCTGCGCCTTCTCTCCGTCAGCACCGGGAAGGGTGAAAGAGATATTGGTGGTCTGGGTCTCCAAGGAGACGTCCTGGACAATCATGTCGATGTTGATGCCGGCCTCGGCGATCCGATTGAAGATCTCTGCGGCCTTGCCGGGCACATCCGGCACACCAGTGATGGTCAGCTTGCCTTCGGAGGAGTCGTGGGCGATGCCGGAGATGATGGGCTGTTCCAAGGGTTCGCCTTCCTTGATGGTGACTTTGTCGGACTCGTCGGGGATGACCCAGGTGCCCTCCTTCTCCGAGAAGGAGGAGCGCACATGCAACTTCACACCGAAGCGGCGGGCGTACTCCACGCTGCGCAGGTGCAGCACTTTGGTGCCGGCTGCGGCCATCTCCAGCATGTCCTCACTGGAGATGACGCTGATCTTCCGCGCGGTCTTGACCACGCGGGGGTCGGCGGTGAACACTCCGTCCACATCGGTGTAGATCTCGCAGACATCCGCGCTTAGGGCTGCGGCCAGGGCCACTGCGGTGGTGTCTGAGCCACCGCGGCCCATGGTGGTGATGTCCTTGGACTCCCGGCTCATCCCCTGGAAGCCGGCCACGATGCCCACATGCCCGGCGTCGACCGCTGCCTGGACTCGCCGCGGGGAGACCTCGATGATGCGGGCCTTGCCGTGGATGGCATCGGTGATCATTCCGGCCTGAGACCCGGTGAAGGACTGGGCGGTTTCGCCGAGCTCATGGATGGCCATCGCCAGCAGCGCCATGGACATGCGTTCCCCGGAGGAGAGCAGTATGTCCATCTCACGCAGCGGAGGGGCACTGGAGATATCGGCGGCGAGGTCCAGCAGGTCGTCGGTGGTGTCACCCATTGCGGAGACCACCACCACTACCTGGTTCCCGGCCTTCTTGGTGTCCACGATCCGTCGGGCCACCCGCTTGATGGACTCGGCGTCCTGGACGGAAGAACCGCCGTACTTCTGGACGATCAAGCTCACAGCGTCCCACTTTCTCCCGCAGGGCTCGTCTGCTTCAGGTGTGAAGGTCGTGACAACGCGGTTGGCAGCCGTGACGTCAGAGCCCGGTGCGATTGCCAGAGCAATGGTGCGGACCACGTCACGGCGAGGCGAGAGTGAACAGGGCCTATGACGTTGGGGACCTGTGCACGCGCCGCAGAGGTTGTGCGAGCCATGTCTGGGAGGCGCGCCGCCGGGACTAGCCCAGCTCCGCCGTATTTTTGGACAATCAGACTCATAGAGGTATCTGCTCACTCCCGGAGAGGAATTGAAGGTGTCGGGGGTTCTCTTCGGCGCGACGGTGCGCTGCCCATCAGTTTACGCGGCAGGGGCAGTCGGCGTCGTTGTCGTTTGTTTTAGTGTCCCAGTACGGCGCTGAGGAATTTCTGGGTGCGTTCGTGGCTGGGGTTGGAGAAGATCTTATCCGGGGGTCCTTCTTCTACTACGCGGCCACCGTCGAACATCATGACTTTGTGGCTGACGTCGCGGGCGAAGCCCATCTCATGGGTGACGATCAGCATGGTCACGTTGGTGGTGTCGGCGACCTCGCGCAGGATGCCCAGCACATCGCCGACCACCTCGGGGTCCAGGGCGGAGGTGACCTCGTCTAGCAGCAGGATCTGGGGGTCCATGGCCAGGGCGCGGGCGATCGCCACCCGCTGCTGCTGGCCCCCGGACAGGGAGGTGGGGTGGGCATTGGCCTTATCCGGCAGTCCCACCTGCTCCAGCAGCGAGTGCGCTTTGGCCACCGCATCCTGCTTAGGCCGGCCCAGGACGTGAATGGGGGCCTCGATGATGTTCTCCAGCACCGTCATATTGGGGAAGAGATTGAACTGCTGGAAGACCATGCCGATGCGAGTTCTAAGCGACTTCTGCTGCTTCTTAGACACCGGCACCCGCTTGCCGTCGCGGTTCTCGTGGGTCAGTGGTTGGCCGTCGATGTAGATATAGCCTCCGGTGAGCTCCTCCAGAGTCATCACCAGGCGCAGGATGGTGGTCTTTCCCGAGCCGGAGGGACCAATGAGGGTCACCCGCTCGCCTCGGGTCACTTGGAAGTTGAGATCCTTGAGCACGATGTTGTCGCCGAAGCGCTTCTCGACGTCGACGAATTCGATCACCGGCTGGTCCGAGGATGATGACGACGAGGGGGCAGGGGCCGGCTGAGTGCCGGCAGCGTCAGTGGGCGTAGGCAAGACGCTTCTCCAATCGGTTGACGAGAACGGCTGTGGGGTAGCTGGCAGCCAAGAAGATGAGGCCCGCGATGGTGAACACCTCGGTGTAGCGGAAGGTCGGGGCGCCGATCTCACCGGCGACCGTTACCATTTCTGCCACTGAGATGACCAGGAGAAAGGGCGTGTCCTTGAACATCGAGATCGCATAGTTGCCCAATGAGGGGACGGTGGAACGCAGCGCTTGGGGGATGACCACCTTGCGCCAGGTGCGCACTGCAGACATCGACAGGGCGGTGGTCGCCTCCCACTGCCCCTTGGGGACCGAGTCGATGCCGGCGCGGTATACCTCGGACATGTAGGTGGCGTAGTGCACCCCGAAGACGATGATGCCCACGGTCAGTGCGTCCATCCACAGGAAGGTCCAGAAGACGAAGATCAGCTGGACCACCAGGGGTGTCATGCGGATGAAGTTGGCCACCCAGCGAACGATCCAGGCCAGTGGTCTGGGGAGTACTCGCAGCAGAATGGCGATGACCAGACCCAGCACTGCGGCGATGATGGTGCCGAGAACGGTGACCAGCAGAGTGACCTGCAAAAAAGCCATGAACATCTCAGGGAATGCCTCGAAGGCGAAATCCCAGTCCCAGAAGGGGCTCTGGCGCACTTCCTCTTCGTCGACGAGGGTCGGGTCGTCGATGGTCTCAGCGAGGAGCGTTCCGGAGACGGTGATCATCGGATACCTCCAGGCTGGGCCCCAGCGCCGGAGGCTGGTTGCTTCGGCCCGCCTCCGGGCCCGGTCATGTCTTTGGGATCAGGGGGTGAATCAGGGAGTGAGGCGTCCGGTGGGGCTGTTTTAGGGTCCGGCGAGAAGATCTCGCGCAGTGAGGGGCCGCGGCCGAGTTTGTTTTTGGCCCGTGCCTCAAGCACCTGCATGAACAAGGTGAGGATGAGGGCGAGGATGAAGTAGACCACCAGGCCGATGAAGGCATGAGAGAACCAGATGTCGGTGGGGCGGCGGAGATTATTGAGCTCGAAGGTGAAGTCGTTGACGAAGGGAATGATATAGGCGATCGCGCTGCCTTTGAGCAGGTGCACCCAGAGATTCGTCAGCGAGGGCAGCATCAGAGCCCAGGCCTGGGGAAAGATGACTCGCCGGATCTTATGCGGCCAGGACATGGACAAGGCTGTAGTGGCTTCCCACTGGCTCTTGGGAACAGTGGTCAGCGAGGCACGGACAGCTTCGGCACCGTAGGCTCCGTAGTTAATGCCGAGGGCTATGACCGCGAGCAGGAAGGTGTTTCTCACCAGGCCCTCGAACGGGAGGTCCGGGTTCCGCATCCACAGCTGCGGCAGCACATACAGCAGAAGGAACAGCAGCACCACCAGGGAGATCCCGCGGAAGAACTCGATGATGACCCGGGCTGGCCCGCGTAGCCACAGGCTGGATGACCCCGCCAGGAGTCCCAGCACAATGGCGATGACGAAGGCCAGTGCTCCGCCGAATATCGTCAGCTGGATCGTCGTCCAGAGACCCTCGAGGAGTCGGTCTGACCAGTTGATCACCACCTCGAAGTAATCTGGCCAGTCTTCGAAGAAGTCCATGGGCCCCTCTCGGATCAGTGCGGTGAGAGACTCTGCGGCCGATCCCCGGGGGAAAGCGGCCGCAGAGTCTCCAGTGGTTTGCGAGGATCAGTCGTCGAGGCCGTACTCTGCGGCCACCTCATCAGCGTCCTGCTCGCAGAGTTCCTGAGCGGTCAGCTCGATGGGCGGGATCTGGTCCTCGGTGAATCCGAACTCACCGACGATGTCGAGGTACTCGCCAGACTCCATGAGGTCGGCGAGTTCCTCATTGAACTCATCGATCAGATCCTGGTCCTCAGTGCGGAACGTATGCGCGCCGACGGAGAATTCGTGGGTGAAAGGATCAGTGACCTCTAGGCCGGGGCTGTCTCCTGCCATCGCTTCCAATGAGGCGGCTGTCAGGGCGAAGACATCTGCACGACCCCCTTCGACGAAGTCAATGCCGTCCTGGGCGTTGTCCACGGTGTCATGGTCGACACCGACTTCCTCCAACCACGGGGACTCGACGCCGCCGCTGAGTGCAACGACGTCAAGGTCGGCATCGAGCAGATCCTCGAAGGTATGGACATCAGCGGGATTGCCCTCTTCAAGCAGGAACGCGGTCTGGTAGATGAGTTCGGGCTCACCGAAGGCAGCCTCTGCGCAGCGCTCGGCATTGATGGACATACCGGCCGAGACCACATCCCAGTGGCCGGCGTTGAGTCCGGTAATGAGGTTGCCCCAATCAGTCTGTTCGACCTCAAGGTCGTAGCCGAGGCGGTTGTTGAAGATCTCCTCAGCCACAGCAATGGTTGCTCCGGTGGGTTCACCGTTTTCGTCGAGCCAGGAGTAGGGCTCCTCGCCGAACAGGGCGAGAGTCAGGGTATCGCCCTCGGCAGCAGCCTCGCCGTTGTCGCCGTTCTCTTCGGCAGCGCCGTTCTCTTCAGCGGCACCGTTGTCACCGTCAGGCTCGTCTCCGTTGTCGTCGCCGCAGGCGGTCAGGACGAGCAGGGTGGCAGCGCTGAATGCACCAGCGCGCAGTGCGTGAGTTTTGAAGCTCATCAGTTGATACCTCTTGTTTCCTCGTTATGGATTATGCGAGAGGATGCGCCTTACCTCACGTAAGGTTGTCAACAATCCTACGACTGTCGATCAGCAACATCTACCTCTACGCTAAGGTTTTACAGAGCTTTTACAAGCTGGATTCTTTCGCTCGGTGGAAGAAACGGCACGTGAGCGCCTTCTCTGGAGATGTTGTGGGATTTTCCCCGCCCAAGCTCGCATCCCCGCGATGTATGGCGAGGGGGGCAGTGGCATATGCAAGACAGAAACCTATCCACCGGTCCCAGATCACAAGTCGATAAATATTTCACCGATGCTTCCGTTGTGACGTCGATCGCATGATTCTTGGCTGCAGGGCTCCGGTCCTGGCGATGCGCGCTTGGTCCACCGCTGCCACTTGCTGGCAGGGTGCGGTGGAGCTCAGCCCACCGAGGTGCGGCCTTCGAAAGCACGCCCCAGGGTGACATCATCGGCGTACTCGAGGTCCCCGCCCACCGGCAGCCCGGAGGCCAGGCGGGTGATCCTGATGCCTAGGGAGCCGAGCATCCGCACCAGGTAGGTGGCGGTGGCCTCGCCCTCCAGGTTCGGGTCAGTGGCGATGATGACCTCCTGGATGGTCTCATCGGAGAGCCGGTTCAGCAGCTCCCGGATATGCAGCTGGTCCGGGCCGACTCCAGCGATCGGATTGATCGCCCCGCCGAGCACGTGGTACCGGCCGCGGAAGCTGCGGGTGCGTTCGACGGCCATGACGTCCTTGGACTCCTCCACCACGCAGAGTACTGAGTCCTCACGGCGAGTGTCCTGGCAGATGCGGCACTTGGCCTCCTCTGAGACGTTGAAGCAGATCTCGCAGAACTGGACCTTCTCCTTGACGGTGCGGATCGCCTCGGCCAGCCGGCGCATATCATCGGAGTCTGCCTCCAAGATATGGAATGCCACCCGCTGGGCTGATTTGGGACCGATGCCGGGGAGCCGGCCGAGCTCGTCGATCAGGTCTTGGACTGCGCCTTCATACACAGTGGTTCAGTCTACGGCGTGGGGTCGTCCAGGCGGCGCTCTTCGATCAGCACGCCGTCAAGGATACGTTCGATCGCCTTGCGGCCGAACACTCCTGAGTACTCCAAGTCAGCGTCGTCCTCACTGGGCACATCCTCGTCCTCCGCAGCCGGCGTAGGCGCCTCAGCCCAGTCCGGCGGGGGAGAGGAGTCGAAGGCCTCAGCTGCTCCGGAGGGCTCGTCCCAGGAGGGAGCGGCAGATTTTTTGCGGGAGGCCAGGCGGCTGCGCAGTTCAGCCCCTGGTCCCGCAGCTGCCGGTGAGCTCGCAGCAGGCTCCGGCTCAGCAGCGGGCTCACCGGTGTGTGTCGCGGGCACGAAGGAATGTGAACCCCGCGCACTGCGCCGGGCGAAAGCAGGGACCACCGGCTTCTCCGGGACCCGCCGCTCAGCAGGCGATGCATGCTCTGCCGACTCTGCGGGCTGCTGTGCAGCCGGCTCTTCGTTCGGTGGGCGTTGTTGCCCATAATTTGCGCCGGATTCGGCCTCAGATGCGGGAATTTGTGCCCACCGAACGTGGGGGGAGGGTGGCTGCTCGGCTCCGGGCCGGGAGCGCGGAGCGTAACCCGGTTCAGCCGGCGGGAGATCCGGCGGCTCCTCGGTGGGCGGAACCCACCCGTCGTCAGGGGGCTGTGGGACCCGATCGTGCTCAGCAGCCGGGTCATCTGCAGGGGAAGAACCATGCCCTGAGGCGGACTTGGGTGCAGGTCCAGACTCGGGTGCGGCTCCAGCTTCCGGTTCCGGACTGGCTGGGGGCGCCGGGCGTTCAGGGGACGCAACAGCCTGGGGAGCCTGCAGAGACGGGGCCGGAGCTTCATCCTGGCTCCGGCCCTCAGCTTTTGGGGGCGCCCCACCGCCCGGCGGTGGGGCGGAGCGTCCCCCGCCTGAGCCCGGGTCAAGGTCCAGTCGCACCTGGATGCCGACCACCTCCTGGACCGACTCGGTCAGCGCCTGCTCACCGCCACGGTTGGCGAAGGTGCTGTGAGCTCCTTCATTGTTGAAACGCAGAGCAAGGGTCTGACCGTCGAAGCCGGAGACCTGGGCATTATTGGTCATCAGCATCCACAGCATCCGGGACCGAGACTTCATTGCCTCCACCACATCCGGCCAGGCCTGCTGCATCCGCTGGGTGCTGCTCCCCCCGGCAGCCTGCACAGCGGCCTGCTGCGGCTGGGCAGGGGCACCGGCGGTCGGCTTCTCGGGCTGCGAGGGGGCTGCCTCGGTTGGAGGCGGTGCTTCCTGCACAGCTTCAGCGGAATCAACACCGGGGGTGGCCCATCGTCCGGCTGGGCTTTCCGTAGCAGGAGCACTCCTCTCCTGTACCTCAGATGCGGTGGCAGGGTCTGGCTGTGGCGGCGCAGAAGGGGTGACGGGCGTCGTCGTCGGCTCTGGGTGTCCGCTGACCGGCGCCTCACCGGGCGGAGTGGTCCCGGCACCAGAGGTGAAGTCCATACGGCGTTCCAGGCGCTCCAGGCGGGCAGCGATGCTGGCCTGGCTGGACTCGGCATGGGGCAGCAGCAACCGGGCCATCAGCAGCTCCAGGTGCAGCCGCGGACTGGTGGCACCGACCATCTCAGTCAGCGCAGTCGCAGTGATATCAGCGGCCCGGGAGAGCTCGGCGGAGCCGATGTTCCCGACATGGGTCTGCATCACCCGGATCTGGTCCTCCGGGACCCCACGCAGAATGACCTGAGGGGAGTCCGGCACCGACTTCACGATGATCAGATCGCGCAGCCGCTCCAGCAGATCCTCCACAAACCGGCGCGGATCCTGGCCAGACTGGACCACCTGGTCCACCACGGAGAACGCCTTGGCCCCGTCCAGAGCAGCCACCGCATCCACGACCTGGTCCAGCAGGGCGGCATGGGTGAAGCCCAACAGCGCCACCGCCCGGTCATAGTCCAGCCCGGACTCACCGGCCCCGGCGATCAGCTGGTCGAGCACGCTGAGCGTATCGCGCACCGAACCGCCGCCGGCCCGCAGCACCAGCTGCAGCACCCCGGGAGCCACCTGCACATTCTCCGCAGAGCAGAGCCGCTCCAGATACTCCAGCAGGGGCTCGGGGGGCACCAGCCGGAACGGGTAGTGGTGGGTGCGGGAACGGATCGTCCCTATCACTTTGTCCGGCTCAGTGGTGGCGAAGATGAACTTGATGTGCTCCGGGGGCTCCTCCACGATCTTCAGCAGCGCGTTGAACCCTGCGGCGGTGACCATATGGGCCTCATCAATGATGAAGATCTTGTACCGGTCACGCACCGGGGCGAAGGTAGCGCGCTCACGCAGATCACGGGCATCGTCTACACCGCCGTGGGACGCGGCGTCGATCTCTATGACATCCAGGGATCCGGGGCCGCCGGTGGCCAGGTTGCGGCAGGATTCACATTCCCCGCAGGGAGCGCCGGTGGGGCCCTGCTCGCAGTTCAGACAGCGGGCCAGAATCCGTGCGGAGGTGGTTTTGCCGCAGCCGCGCGGACCGGAGAACAGGTAGGCGTGGGAGACCGCATCCTTGCCCAGCGCGGTGACCAGCGGACCGGTGACATGCTCCTGCCCGATCACATCGGCGAAGGTGTCGGGCCGGTAGCGTCGGTACAGAGCGGTGGTCACGGATACGACCTTACCGCGTGGCCTCCAGATGCCGCGAGACTGCCAGCTGCCTCAGGCAGACCGGCGCAGATCTGCGACCGCCTCGAGCCGCGGCACACTGAACTCACCGGGCCGGTGGTGTCGGCAGAACCCGCCCTCGGGCACCTGCTGCAGGTAGGCGGCCATCTGTGCCAGCTCAGCCGCAGTGAACTCCTCAGGACGACGCCGTCGAGGCGCCTGCCTGCGGGCACTCTCCTCGGTTGCCGCCTGGATCCCGAACAGGGTCTCCAAGGCAGCGATGTACTCATCCCCGCGTCCCTCGGCCGCCAGCTCCCGGGCCCGCACAGTGGGGGTGTGCAGCAGCTTGCGCACTATCCGGCGCAGTCCGAACTCGACCTCCTCGGAGGCCGCCGTGCAGCCGTGCTGCTTCCGCACCTTCTCCATCTCCTCGTCCAGCAAGGATTGGACATGCTTGCGCAGGGTGACGATGGCATCGTCCGCGGAGCGTTGGGCCCGCTCGGCCAGATACTGCTTGACCGAGTCGTCCACCACCACCCGGGCCTGCTCCAGGGAGGCGGAGGCCTCCTCCGGGGCGGCGATCTTCACTGACTCCAGGGTGATCAGGTCCACCCCGGCAAGGGCGGCCACCTCTGGGGCAAAGTCATGGGAGAGTGCTAAGTCGATCACAGCCAGCGGGCGCTCGCGGTCATCCGTACCAGCCAGCGAGCGGATCTCTCCGGCAGTGATCTGCCGGTTCCCGCCCGAGCAGCCGATGATCAGGTCAGCGGAGCGGAATGCCTCAGCCAACTGGTCCATCCGCAGCGCCCGGGCCCCGCCGCCGCGCTCGGCCACGAACTGTTCGGCCCGCCCGGAGCCGGAGAACACCGCGATATCCGGCACTCCGCGCTCATTCAGCTGGGCCAATGCGGTCCCGGCATAGGCGCCGGTGCCGATCAGCACTGCCTTGGCGCCTTTGTAGAACGAGGGTCCGTGGCCGCGTATATCGCCGGTGATATCCAGGGCGACTGAGACGATTGAGCGTCCCCGTGCGCCCAGCGCGGTCTTGGCCCCCACATCCTTGGCGGCCCGGGTGGCGGACTCAAACAGCTTGGTCAGCGACCCGGAGACCGTACCGGCAGCCTGCGCCTCAGCCAGCGAGCGGCGGACCTGTCCGGCGACCTCGCGTTCGCCGACCACTGCGGAGTCCAGCCCCGCGCCCACTTCGAAGAGGTGCCTGGCGGCGTCGTCGTCAATGAGTGTTTTGAACGAGGCGGCCACGGTGTCCCGGTCCAGACCGGAGGACTCGGTCACCGCCTGGATGAGCTTCTGGCGCCCGGCCTCCAGGTCAGCGGGAGAGTCGGAGGTGGACTCGGCGTAGATCTCCAGGCGGTTGCAGGTGGCCAGTGTCACGGCAGGCAGATCGACAGAAGCGGCGACATTGGCCGCTCCTGAGGAGAGGATTCCGACGGTCTCGAGGTCGAGGTCGGAGTGGGTTGCGACTAGTGAAAATAGAACCACGGCGCCACTGATTCTACAACGTGTCGGTGCTGGTCCCGGCGGTGCGCCCATGGCGCGCTCGTCTCACTGTGATGCAACCCGCACATTCGCCTCCGGGTTTGCACGGGTCCCCAACGCCAGTGGCCCATGTGTCACACCTACGGTGCTCCAACCCTCAATCGCCTCAGAAGGCTCGAGCAGGCTGGAGTCTGCACTCGGCTCAATCGGGTCGTCCGCCCGTCTCTCGGCTGGCTTAGGCCAGCCTTCACACCCAAAGAGCCTGGCAGAATGGGGACCATGACGACGACGCCTGCCGCCCTGCTGCCCACCGACCACCCTTTGGCCAGTGGGCTGACCGCCGAAGCCCCCCTGCTGAACCAGTACCGGGGCGGCCTGGACTCCGCAGGGCGGGCCGCGAAGCCTGTCCGACGGCCAGTGTGGTTCATGCGGCAGGCTGGGCGTTCGCTGCCGGAGTACCGGAAACTGCGTGAGGGCACCACCATGCTGGACAGCTGTCTTCAGCCCGAGCTGGCCTCCGAGATCACCCTGCAGCCGGTGCGCCGCCACGATGTGGACGCCGCGATTTTCTTCTCCGATATTGTCATTCCGCTGAGGCTGGCCGGAGTGGGTGTGGAGATCGTGCCCGGGGTGGGGCCGGTGCTGGATTCCCCAGTGCGCACCGCTGCCGATGTGGCCGCCCTGCCGGAGATCGATGAGTCTGCTTTCGCCCCGATCGCGGAGGCGGTTCAGCGCACGGTGGCTGGGCTGGCAGAGCTCTCAGCTGAGGCTGGCCGGGATTGGGCGACGCCGCTGATCGGCTTTGCCGGGGCGCCGTTCACCCTGGCCGCCTACATGGTTGAGGGCCGGCCCTCCCGGGACCATCTGGGTCCGCGCACCATGATGAAGGCTGATACTGAGACCTGGAACGCCTTGGCGGGTTGGGCGGCACGGGCCTCCGGTGCGTTCATGCGCGCCCAGGTGCTGGCCGGCGCCTCGGCCGCTCAGCTCTTCGACTCCTGGGCGGGGGCGCTGGGCCGGGCGGACTACCTGGAGCATGTGGCCGGCCATTCCACCGAGGCGCTGCGGCATGTGGCGGATTTGGGAGTGCCGCTGGTGCACTTCGGCACCGGGACCGGACAGATTCTGGACGTGATGCGTGCGGTGGTGGAGGACGCGCTGCCCGACCCCGCTGCTGGGCACCCCGTACTGGGTGTGGACTACCGGATGAACCTGCACCAGGTGGCCGATGAGCTGGGCACCGGTGCCCACGGTCGCGGCATCCCCCTGCAGGGCAATATCGACCCCGCCCTGCTGTTCGCGGACTGGTCTACTCTGGAGGCCCATGTCCGGCAGGTGGTGGAGGACGGCGCGGCCGCCGGCGGGCACGTGGTCAACCTGGGCCACGGGGTGCCTCCCGAGACCGACCCCGAAGTGCTCACCCGGATAGTGGAGCTCATCCACTCCATCGCCCCATGAGCAGCGTCGCTGTTGTAGGCGGGGGCATCGGCGGGCTGACCGCAGCCTGGGAGCTGGTCCGCGCCGGTGTGCAGGTGGATCTCTATGAGGCTGCCGACCGGCTCGGCGGCTCCATCGCCCCGGCGACGCTTTGCCCCGGTGGCGGGATGGAAGCCGGTGAGCTGCCAGGGCAGCGGAGCAGCGACTTTAGGCGTGAAGACCACGACAAGGCGGCCGGTGGTGGCGAGGGAAACCGCGAGGTCAGGGACCCACGCGAACGTGGTGGCGTTGGTGCCGGCCATGCCACGGCGCAGCTCGCCAGCGGGATAAACACTGTGGTGGTCGATGCAGGAGCGGAAGCCTTCGCCACCCGGACCCCTGCGGTGCGTGAATTCCTTACCGAACTGGGTCTGGACGGGCAGATTGTCTCACCCAACCCCGCCGGCGCCTGGCTGCAGCTGCCCGATCTGGCCGCCCCCTTGCCTGCCACCGGCATCCTGGGCATCCCCGGTGATCCGGAGGCCGACGACGTCGTCCGTATCCTCGGTGCAGACGAGGCCGCCCGAGCTGCCGAGGACCTCACCGCTCCCATGACCTGGAGCCCCGCCCAAAGCCCCAGCCTGGGCGAGGTGGTGGCTGACCGGATGGGGCCGGCCGTGCTGGCGAAACTGGTCGCTCCGATCACCTCAGGGGTGCATTCCGCTGACCCGTATGATCTGCCGATCAGCACCGCCCATCCCAAGCTGTTCTCCTTCATGCTGGCCGAAGGCTCCTTGGCCCGGGCGGTGGAAAAGCTCCGCGCCGCAGCCCCTGCGGGATCGTCTTTGGGCGTGAAGGCCGCGGTGACTGCGCACCGCCGAGAGGCGAGCGGGGTTTCCCCGCCGGGATCGGCCGTGCAGTCCCTGCATGGCGGGATGAACACCCTGATCAGTGCCCTGGAGACGCAGCTGCGCGAGTTTGGCGCCCGCATCCACCTTTCGCAGACGGTGTGTGAAATTCCCTCGAATGCTGGCAGTGACACGGTTATTTCGCTGAATTCAACACACCGTCCTGGGGCAGAGGGCAAGCCGGACCTGGTGGTGCTGGCAGTGGATGCCGCCCAGGCCGCCGGACTTCTCGCCGAACCCGTCGCCGCCCAGCGCCCGGCCGCCTCCGGTGTGGCCCTGGTGACCTTGCTGGTGCATGCCCCGGAGCTGGACGCCCACCCCCGGGGCACCGGAATTCTTGTAGCCCCCGCCGTGGAGGGCATCGGGGCCAAGGCCATGACCCATATCTCGGCCAAATGGGCCTGGACGGCGCAGGCACTTCAGGCCCGGCTGGGGCCTGGCCACCATCTAGTGCGGCTCTCCTACGGCCGGTTGACCCGAGCGAAGACCGGCGCGCGTGCCGAGTCTTCCGAGACCCGACTGGCATGCGGCGCTTGCGGTGCACTGCCGGAGGCGACTGAGGGTTGCCCGCAATGCGGGCAGGCGATTGAGGGCCGTGCGCAAAGCGACCGAGGTACAGGAGACGACGCCGCCCCGCTCGGCTATCACACCGACGACGGCGCCCTGTACCGCGCAGCCCTGGAGGACATCTCGCGGCTTACCGGTATCAGTATCGGTCCCGATCAGGTGCTGGACCACACTGTGGTGCGCTGGCGGCGCAACGCAGTCAGTCCGCAGACTCACCAGCTGCAGGAGGCTGCAGCCGCCTGGGCTGGGTGCGGCGGCCCCCGGATCGCCCTGGTGGGGGAATCCTTCGCCGGCACCGGGTTGGCCCAGGTGATTCCGCACGCCCGCCAGGCGGCTCGGCAGCTGCTTGAGAAGGGACGCGGAGGGTAGACCCGGCGTCGTCGTCATCTTCTACGCGATGTAGAAGTCGGTTGCTGGGCGCGATAAGCTGGAACCCATGAGCTATGGCCGCAACCCTGTGCGAACCCCGGAGGACGTCAACACCTCCGGCAAGGATTGGTTCACCCTCTTCACCGTGTTCAAGCGGATCCAGCAGTCCTCCGCCTGGGACTGGTGGGAGCCCAAATCACGCAGCGACGTCCCGCAGAACCGCAAGGCTGCCAAGATCGTCGGTGAGTTCGACGAGGTTGTGACCGAGCTGCCTGCCGGCGGCCTGGGCACCAATGAAGACGCTGTGGAGCTGCGCGGGGTCTACGACGTCTCCGGGTTCCGCGCCGAGGCCGATATCATGCTCTGGCTCACCGGCCATAAGGCTGAGAATCTGCAGGCCGCACTGCGCAGCCTGCACCGCACCGAGCTGCTGAGCACCACTGAGATCGCCTTCTCCGCGATGGGTGTGCACCGCACCGCCGAGTTCGCCCGCGGCCATGTGCCCGCCTTCAGCCGCGGGGTCGAGGCTGAGGACTGGCTGGTGGTCTACCCCTTCAACCGCAGCTACGACTGGTATCTGATGGACCCGGCCAAGCGCGGGAAGATGCTGCGCGAACATGGCCAGCTGGGCCAGGAGTTCCCCTCCGTGCTGGCTAACACCACCAGTGCCTTCGCGCTCAATGACTGGGAGTGGCTGCTGGCCCTGGAGGCCCCCGAGCTCACTGAACTGGTGGACATGATGCGCAAGCTGCGCGAATCCGAAACCCGCTACCACGTCCGGGACGAGACCCCGTTCTACACCGGACGCCGACTGCCCCATACCGACGACATCCTTGAGGTTCTTGCTTGACCATGAGCGCCCAGAACACCCTGCCCGCCCCGATGCCCACCGAGTACATCGCCCAGCAGCCTGCTGAGCATGAGCGCACCAGCTATGACGCGATCCTGCTGGCCAGCTTCGGCGGTCCTGAGGGTCAGGATCACGTGATTCCCTTCCTGCGCAACGTCACCCGCGGCAAAGGCATCCCGGACGAGCGGCTCGAGGAGGTGGCCACCCACTACCGGGCCAACGGCGGGGTGAGCCCGATCAACCAGCAGAACCGTGACCTGATCGCCGCCCTGGAGGCCGAACTGGCCACGCGGCAGATCGACCTGCCGATGTACTGGGGCAACCGCAACTGGGCCCCCTACTTCGCCGAGACGTTCCAAGAGATGTACGACGCCGGCCACCGGAAGGTGCTGGTGCTGGTCACCTCTGCCTACGCCGGCTACTCCAGCAACGACCAGTACCTGGAGGACTTCGAGCACACCCTGGCCGAGACTGGGCTGGAAGGCAAGCTGGAGCTGGTGAAGATCCGCCAGTTCTTCTACGACAAGGCTTTCACCCGCCCCAATGAGGAGTTCCTGGCCGCCGGGATCCAGGACGTGACTTCCCAGCTGGCCGAGGCCGGAAAGACTGACGGGAGGATCAAGGTCCTCTTCGTCACCCACTCGATCCCCACCGCAGTAGCCGAGCGCCAGGGCCCGGCCCGGATCAAGGAGCTTTTCGGCACTGACGTCTACACCGCCCAGCATCAGGCGATCGCCGACTACCTGATGGCGGCGGTGCCTGAGGCTTCAGGCATCGAGTATCAGGTGGTCTTCCAGTCCCGCTCCGGCAGCCCGTCGACCCCGTGGCTGGAGCCGGACATCAACGACCAGATCGAAGAGGACGCGGCAGCCGGGTACACCGGCGTGGTGGTGATGCCCTTCGGATTCATCTCCGACCACATGGAGGTGATCTGGGACCTCGACACCGAGGCCAAGGAGACCGCCGAGGAGAACGGCTTGGCCTTCCACCGAGCGCCCACTGTGGGCACCCATCCGCAGTTCGTAGCCGGACTGGTCGACATCATGGGCGAGTGCATCGCCGGGGAAGGCGGAGTGCCGCTGGCCCACGGCGAGCAGACAGTGCCTGGCGACTGGTCCGACCTGACCACTGACGGCGGCTGGGGCACCCCGCTGAAATGAGCACTGCCTGAGATGAGCACTGTGCGAGTCGGCACCCGAGGATCGCAGCTGGCGCTGACCCAGACTCGGACTGTGGCGGAGGCTCTGGCCACCCTCGCCGGGCTCGACTACGAGCTGGTCACCATCAAGTCTGAGGGCGATGTGCTCACCGGCCCGCTGAGCCAGCTCGGCGGCACCGGGGTGTTCGCCGCCGCGCTGCGCCAGGCACTGTTCGACGAGCGGGCGGACGTGGCCGTGCACTCACTGAAGGACCTGCCGGCCAAGGACCTGGAGGGACTGAGCATCGCGGCGGTGCCTGAGCGTGCCGATGTGCGCGACGCCCTGTGTGCGGCCGATGACCTCACCTTGGAGCAGCTGCCGGAGGGAGCCAAAGTGGGTACCGGATCTCCTCGCCGGGCCGCCCAGCTCCTGGCAGCCCGCCCGGACCTGGAGATCGTGGACATCCGCGGCAATGTGGGCACCCGGCTCGCCCGGGTCCGTGGACGCGAGGGTGCGGCGGAGGCCTCCAGCCAGGCGCCCGACGCCGCCCGTGGAGACTTGGATGCCGTGGTGCTCGCCGGGGCCGGGCTCGCCAGACTGGGGCTTGAAGAGCATATCTCCGAGCTGCTTGCCGCTGAAGTGATGCTCCCCGCCCCAGGCCAGGGGGCGCTCGCCGTGGAGGTGCGTGCTGAGGAGGCTGCTCCGAGCGCGGCCCTGGGGATTGGGCTGGCCCAGCTGGACCATCTGGAGACTCGCCTGGAGGCCACTGCCGAGCGTGCCCTGCTGGCCCGGCTCAACGCCGGATGCGCGGCACCGATAGGCGGACTGGCCCGTTGCGAGGATGAGCCCGACGGCGGGGTGAGGCTTCGTCTGGACACTGTGGTCTGCGCCCCCGACGGCTCAGCGGTCCAGCGTGCTGGGGCTGAGCTCACCATCGAGGCCGGTGCTGACCGCGCTGACGGCATCGGCCAGGCCGCCGAGCTCGGCCAGCAGGTCGCTGAGACTCTCCTCGCTGAGGACCAGGGCCTGCTCAAGCACGTCGTGGACACATAAGCTTTAGGAGCTCCCGCAGAGGAGGTAGTCGACAGCGGTGGCAGCCAGCAGATAGGCGCCGTCGGTGACGGCTCTGTCGGCATCGGGTGTGGTGACAGTATCTGCGAACTCCTTTTGATGGTTGACTGCTGGTAATGAGTTGATGGACAAGTACGGGTGGATCGCCCGGATCTCCAGCGAGACATTGCCCATATCCGTGGAGGCAGTGTTCATCCCGCCCTCGCGCCGCTCCTCGGGATCCATATCCCGACCCAGGGATGAGGCGTTCTCCTGGAAGAAATCGGCCAACTGCTCATCATTGCGGAACTGGGAGTAGCGCGGGCTGGTCTCCTCTATGCTCAGCTCGCAGCCACTGGCCAGTGCGCCGGCCTCGAAGCATCTGGTGACCTTGTGAAAGATCACCTCAAGCTCATCGAGATCGGCCGCCCGGACATACCAGGAGCCTCGTATTCGCTCGGGAATCGCATTGGGGGCGGTGCCGGCCTCACGGAGGATCCCGTGTACCCGCACCGACTGCGGCAGCTGCTGTCTCAGAAGCCCGATACTGACCTGCGCGATGGTCATCGCATCGGCGGCGTTGACCCCCAAGTGCGGGTAGGCGGCGGCATGGGCAGCCTTCCCGGCGTAGCTGACGTCGAAGTGAGAGACCGCGAGGGGCCGGGCCCACAGTACATCGGCAGGGCCGGGGTGGACCATCATGGCGACGTCAAGCCCGTCGAAGACCCCGTTCTCCATCAGGCGGATCTTGCCCCCACCCCCCTCTTCGGCAGGCGTGCCGAGGACCTCGATGGTCGCATCAAGCTCCTGGGCTAGGGGAGCCAGGGAAAGCGCGGCTCCCACGCTTGCCGCGGCGATGATGTTGTGCCCGCAGGCATGGCCGATCCCCTCCAAGGCATCATACTCAGCGACCAGGCCGATCCTGTGGGCACCGTTTCCGAACGTGGCGCGGAAGGCCGTGTCCAGCCCTCGCACAGGTGTCTCGACAGCGAAGCTGTTCTCCCGCAGCAGGGAGGTGATGACCTGCACCGAGCGGTGCTCCTGCCACCTGGTCTCCGGATGCGCATGAAGGTCATGGCTGAGCGCGATGAGGGCACCAGCTCTGCCGGAGACTGTGCGCTGAGCAGCTTGCTTATACTCCGCTGTTCTCCCGACCATCAGAGATCTCCGGGCACCCCGTAGTTGGGCGCCTCTTCAGGGTTGAGCGCACGTGTCCGGTAGTCGGCCTTCTGTGGTGCCCACAACTCCCAGAGCCGCTGCAGCTCAGCGATGGGTTCATCGGCGTCATCCACCCGCAGATCGGTCACAGCCCAGGGCAGGTTCTCGACTATCTTGATTCCTGCCGAGCGAACGGGACCGGCCTCGCCTCCTGCGGCCATAGCAGCGGTCAGGCCGTCCAGGAGGCGGCCCTCGAATGTCTCGGCGGAGCTCTCGGCATACCCGCTGAGCAGCTCCTCGACAGTCTCCTCGAAGGCCAGCAGATTGCCTGCGGCCACGGCAGCCTCGCCGAGTATCCAGTGTGTGGTGCCCAGGGAGTTCGCCCCCGAGTGGTGGGCCGTACTGCCGGAGGAATCCACCACGGAAATCTGCCGGTACGCAGGGTGCTTCTCCTCTCCCAAGGCTGCCTCCAGCGCCGCGGCGCTGTTCTTCCCGGCGGCGAGGGAGTCGAGGATCGCCGTCCCCAGGACGGGATTGGTGACGTTCTGGCTGGCTACCACCCCCACTCCCGGACGGAGGTGGATGCACCGGGAGGCCACGGCCGGTGAGGAGGATGAGACCACCATGCCGAAGGCGCCGGTCTGCGGATCGCGCGCTGTCAGGGAGAAAGTCATCGCGATCGCCTCTCAGCTCTGGGCCAGCACGGCAGTGACGTCGATCTCCACCAGCCACTCGGGGCGCGCCAGGGCGTCGACGACGATCCCGGTGGAGGCAGGGAAGACACCTTTGAGGTAGCTGCCCATGACCCGGTACACCGGCTCCCGGTACCTGATGTCGGTCAGGTAGACGACCACTTTGACGATGCACTCCAGGTCGCCGCCTGCCTCCTGAAGCAGCATCTTGATGTTCTCCATGGCTTTGGCGGCCTGGGCCTCCACATTGCCGGTGCCCACTGACTCGCAGGTCTCCAGATCCTGGCCGATCTGACCGCGCAAATAGACCACACCGCCGGCGACCACAGCCTGGCAGAGGTCGTTGTCGAGATTCTGCTCGGGGTAGGTGTCCTTGGAGTTGAAGGGGCGAATCCGTGTGTGTTTCACAGTCTCTCCGTACTTGTCAGGCGGGTTGGACGCCGACGGCGTCGGGGGAGCTCCGGGTGGGCCTTCTGCTCGGCGCGGGGCGGGGTCCCGGTACCTGTCGGTAGGTGTGGTATACGCGCTGCATCACAATATGGTCAGCCACATATTTTGCATCGTGCCATACGCCCCAGATGAAGCTGGACCCACGACGGGACTGCCAGGGCAGCCCCAGGAAGTAGACGCCGGGCTCGGAGGAGACACCCCGCTGGTGGGATGGCTTGCCGGCGTCGTCGAAGGCATTGACATCCAGCCATCCGTAGTCCACTGCGTATCCGGTGGCCCAGACCACCGAGCTCACCCCGGAGGCTCCCAGGTCAAGCTCCAACACCGGGTCGAGTGCGGCGTCCGGGTAGTCGCCCAGCACGTGGGCTTCCGGCGCCTCGGGCAGGTCGAGGCCGTTGCGCTCAATATAGGCATCGGCCTCCTTCAGCAAGGAGAGGTAGTTGGCGTCTCCGGTAGCGATATTGGTTTTCAGGTCATCATTGAACCGGACGGTGCCGGTCTCGTACCCGGCCGTTCTGCCGACCAGGGTGATGCCGCCTACTGCGAGGTCGCGGAAGTCAACGGTGTGCCCTCCCTGCGCTCCGCTGACCGCGATGGTGACATGCTCGGCTCCGGCGGGCGGGGTGGCGGCCTCCCATTTGCCCAGCACTCCCAGCCACCAGACGAAGTCTCGGCTCCGGTAGTTGCGCGGCGGACGGTCGTGCGGACCCACGGAGAGGTAGACCTGACGCCCGGATTTTTGGATTTCGTCTGCGATCTGCACCCCTGAGGACCCTCCGCCGACTACGAGCACCGTCCCCTCAGGCAGCTGCTGCGGGTTCTTGTAGGCGCTGGAGTGCAGCTGCACATCCACTGCGGTCTGCGGGATGATCGGAGGGATCACCGGAGCCTGGAAGGGGCCGGTGGCTGCCACGACATAGTGTGCGGCGTAGGTTTCCTCGGAGGTCTCGACTGTGAACCCACGCCTGCCGGGCCTCTTCTTCACGGATGTGACCTCCACGCCGCAGCGGATGGGGGCGTTGAAGTGGGCGGCGTAGTTGGTGAAGTACTCGGCCACCTGGTCCTTGGAGGCGAAGTCGTCGGGCCTGATGCCTGCGAACTGAAGATTGGGGAACCGGTCGTGCCAGGCAGGGCCGTTAGTCACGAGGGAGTCCCAGCGCTCAGTGCGCCAGCGCTCTGCGATCCGGTGCCGCTCCAGGACCACGTGGGGAATGCCGTAGTTGGTCAGATGCTCGCTGATGGCCACTCCTGCCTGTCCGGCGCCGACCACGAGCACTTCGATTTCCTGCGTAGACATCCTCACCTTCATTTCTTGTCCCAACGGCCCAGCCGGTTCTGGCCACGTGTTCCACAGTCTGGATTCGCCGGGAGAAAAGGAGCAAATAGAAAATGAATGGGTCTATTATCTGATATGGAGATGCAGTGCGCAGTGAAACATCCCTGAAATATATCTGTAACGAAAGGTGTGATGACTATGCCGAAGGGAGCGGGCGATATTACCCTCGCGCAGCTGCGCTATTTTGTGCGTACTGCGGAGTTGGGCTCTATGACGGAGGCGGCCGGCGAGCTGTTCATCGCCCAGTCGGCGATCTCCACCGCCATCGCCCATCTTGAGGAGGCCGTGGGCTACACCCTGCTGGTGCGTCTGCGTTCCAAGGGGGTTGCCCTTACGGAGCAGGGGAAAAACTTCTACGCCGCCTCCCAGCATGTGCTGAACTCTGTGGATGAAGCGATCGACTCCCTGCATCCGGGGCGGCTGGGAGGATCGCTCATTGCCGGATGCTTCACCACACTCGCACCGTCCTGGTTGCCGGAGGTCTATGACAGCCTGACCACGGTGCATCCTGATCTCGATGTGCGCATCCGGGAGATGACGGCGGAACAGATCGAGTACTCGCTGCTCAGGCGGGAGCTCGAGGTGGCCTTGACCTACGACTTCGATTACGGCAGGGAGATCTCCTTCGAGCAGCTGTGCGAAGCCCCCATCTATGCCGCCGTCCCTGAGCACAGCCACCTGGCAGGCAGGAAGAGCGTCATCCTCCAAGAGCTCGCCAAGGAGCCGCTGATCCTTCTGGATATGGGAAAGTCCACCAACTACTTCCTCTCGCTGTTCCGGCACGCTCAGCTGCAGCCGCGGATTCACCAGCGCTTTGAAAGCGTTGAGGTGCTGCGTTCGATGGTCGCGAGGGGCCACGGCTACACGATTCTCAATCAGCGGCCTGCCCATGACCTGACCAATGACGGCGGCCGGATTGTCCGCTTGGAGATCGAGGACGCTACCTCGCAGTTGGAGATCGGGGTCGCACACCGGGCAGGTGAGCAGCTTTCCCGGAAGGGCCAGGCGTTCATCGACGAGTGCCGAACCATCTTCGCCGATTAACGTTGGCGTTACATTCGGCTTGCATCGCTTTTAGTGATGGAGTTCACCGTTTTTATTTCGTTGAAAACCGATAAGCCTCCTTGGAGGATGAACGACAACCTGCACCGGCGAGTGATGATGCCGGCGGGCCGCTCAGCTCAGAGAACTTCGCACCACGAGGACAGGACAACAGCTGTGATCAAAAAATCCACCAGCAGAGTGAAGACGTTGGCAGCGCTGGCTGCAGTGACGGGTCTGGCAGCCGCCTGCGGCAACGGTGACACTGCCGAAGAGACCAACGGCAACGGTGCCGCGGATACCGGCGAGCCGACAGAACTGACTCTCGCCACCGTCGTCGACATCTCCTCCTACGACCCCGCTGAGCTCCGTTTCGAGGGTGAATGGCCGCAGTTGTGGATGCCGGTGTACGACACGCTGCTGAAGTGGGAGACGGACGGGTCCGTCAGCGAGAACCTGGCCACCAGCTGGGAGTACAACGAGGACAACACTGTCCTTTCCATAGAGCTGCGCGATGACGTGACATTCATCGACGGAGAGCCCTTCAACGCCGAGGCAGTCCAGGCCAATATCGAGCACTTCCTGGACGGCACCGGGGTGAACCGCTTCCGCGCCAACGCGATCGAATCAGTCGAAGTCACCGGAGACTACTCCGTGGATATCATCCTCAACGAGCCGGACCCCACGCTTCTCAACGACCTTGGCTCCTCTGTGGGAGCGATGGCTTCGCCTGCGGCCCTCGACGATCCGTCCATTGATCTGGAGCCGGTCGGCTCCGGCCCCTACACCCTCAATTCTGAGGAGACTGTGCGCGGCGACCAGTACGTGTTCGAGCGTAAGGAGGACTACTGGGACCCCGAGAGCTGGGCGTATGACCGTATCGTCATCCGTGTCATGAGTGACCTCCAGGCCCGCATGAACGCGTTGTCCTCCGGTCAGGTCCAGGGCGGCCGTATCGACATTCCGCTCATCGAGCAGGCTGAAGGAGCTGAACTCACGGTTCACCCCAATCGTGTGGACTGGTTCGGACTGGCCATCCTTGACCGCGAAGGTGAAGTAGTGCCCGCCCTGGCCGAGCTGGAGGTCCGCCAGGCGATCAACATAGCCTTCGACCGCGCCGGCATGCTGGAGTCCATTGAGCAGGGACAAGGTGTGGTCAGCAGCCAGATTATCGGCCAGTCGAGCCCTGCCTATGATGAATCCCTCGATGAGTACTATGAGTACGACCTGGACCAGGCGCAGGCTCTTATGGAAGAAGCAGGCTACGCAGACGGATTCACGGTCCCGATGATGGACTATGACCGCTACAGCCCCTACCAGCCCTATGTTGAGCAGGCATTCGCAGAGCTGAACATCGAGATCGACTGGGTCCCGGTCCCCACAGATGACGGCCCGGAGGAGCAGCTGACCGGAGACTATCCCATCCTCATCATGGGTCAGCAGGCGCCGGAGTCCGCTTGGGACGGTCTCAACTTTGCCTATGAGGACAGCTTCAACGTCTTCGAGGTCTACGACGATGAGCTTACCGAATATATGGAAGCCGCCCGCGCGACGGACGGCGATGAGCAGGTCGAAGCCTTCCGGGCCGCAAATGAGTGGTTGGTGGAGAACGCCTGGTTCTCGGTCTGGTACCACCGTGATCTGGTCTATGCCACAGCCGATGATGTCGAGGTCGACATCCAGCCCGGTCACGCAGGTCCCCAGATCCGGAACTACCGCCCGGCGGAGTAGCACAAGCCTGACACTGACCGCAGGAGAAGATCCAGACAGGGGGACGTTGCATGCCGCATGATGTGCAGCGTCTCCCGTCTCCGCCCGAAGAAACGAGAAAGACCGCCGCGTGATCACATACATCCTCCGCCGCGCAGCGTCAGGAGTCCTGCTCATTCTGGCAGTGAGCGTGGTGACTTTCCTGATCGTCTTCAGCGATACGCAGCGGATTGTGCGCTCTCTGGTAGGAGAACGGGCCACGGCGGAGCAGCTGGCTCAGCGAACCGCAGAGATGGGGTTGGACAGGCCCCTGTTCCAGCAGATGATCGATTGGTTCGCCAATGCATTCACCGGGGACTTCGGTGCTTCATGGCTCACCTCGGAACCGGTGGCCCAGGTCATCATCAATAGGCTCCCCATCACTCTGTCCCTGGTGATCTGCTCCATCGTCGTCTTGGCACTGATCAGCGCAGTTCTGGGAACATTCGCAGCAGTTCGCCAGGGGGGTGCGGCTGACCGGATCATCCAGATCGGCACGGAGATCCTCAGCGCCCTGCCGAAGTTCTGGCTCGCGCTGATGCTCGTCATCGTCTTCGCCATACAGTTCCCGCTCTTCCCAGCCACCGGATATGTGTCTCTTCAGAATGACGTCATCGGATGGGCCACTGCCGTGACGCTTCCGGTTGCCGCAGTGGTGATGGGGGAACTGCGTGTGACGTCCATGGTCCGCGGGGCGATCGCCGACGAACTGAACAAGGACTACATCCGGACGCTTCGTTCCCGGGGCCTTCCCTCCCGCGAGGTCCTGTTCAAACATGTGCTCCGCAACGCAGCCGAGCCCTGGGTGTCTCTGCTGTCGATGAAGATCGTGGGCATCTGGACAGGTGTGGTGGTCATTGAGGCTGTCTTCGCTCTGCCCGGTATCGGCACTCTGGCCACCAATGCGGCCACCAGGGGTGACGGCCCGGTCCTGATGGGTGTCGTGGTGGCCACCGTGATCGTCATCGTCTTCGTCTACCTCATCTTCGACCTCCTGCAAGCTTGGCTCAACCCGAAGGCGCGTCTGACATGAGTATCGAAACCCCACAGGCGGCAGAAAAGACGTCGGTGCGCCCCGGGGCGTGGAAACGGCTCATCAGCAATCCGCTCGGCGTCACCAGCGTCATTGTGCTGCTGCTGGTCATCCTCATGAGCATCCTCGCGCCATGGATCGCTCCCCACGATCCCCGCTATGCCCTCCTCGACCAGATCAACGCCTCGCCGAACGCAACCTATTGGCTGGGCGGCGACGTCTCCGGACGTGACATCCTGAGCCGTCTGATCTGGGGAGGGCGCACCACGCTGGTCGCAGCCCTCATCGTCATAGTCGTGGCCGTCGTCATCGGCATCAGCACAGGTCTGGTTGCTGCCTATGCGGGGAAGATCTCCGACACGGTGCTCAGCTGGATCGCCGATGCCCTGCTGGCGATCCCCTCCATCATCGTGCTGATTGCCGTCTATGCCGCATTCGGGCCCCGCATCGCGCTGTCCATGTTCATCTTCGGCATCCTCATCTCCCCGTTCCTCTTCAGACTGGTACGAGCTCTGGCCATCAGTGTGAAGAACGAAGCCTATGTGGAAGCAGCGCGCGTCTCCGGAGTTCCTCCGGTGCGGATTATCTTCCGGCACATTCTTGTGGTGATCCGTGGGCCCATCATCGTCATGATGGCTGACATCACCGCCACGGCGATGACGATCCAGGCAAGCCTGGAGTTTCTGGGCCTGGGAAGCATCAACACCGTCACATGGGGCGGGATGATTGAACAGGGCTTTATCGCGATATACCAGGCCCCGCTGAGCGTGGTCTGGCCGGGCCTGCTGCTGACTGTCACCATCGGTTCCGTGGCGCTGCTCGGCAACGCAGTGCGTGACGCCCTCGTCCCAGGGCGGGCATCAGCCCGGCGGCGCAGACACAGTGTGAAGACTCCCACCCGCACGGGCGGTGCGTGGAAGAAGCACCAGGACACTGGACCCTCCGCTTTTCTGACCGTCAAAGATCTCACCGTCTCCTATCCGCACGGCGAGGAGCTTCGCAACGTTGTCGAAGGTGTCTCCTTCTCGGTCGACCGGGGAGAGGTGCTGGGACTGGTCGGGGAGTCCGGTTCGGGAAAGAGCCAGTCCGTCTTCGCAGTGCTGGGCCTGCTTCCTGAAGCCGCGCAGGTGACAGGTGGACAGATCACCCTCGACGGTGCGCCGCTGCCCCTGGACGGACAGGGCAGGCACAGACCTCGGCGTATGGCCTATGTTCCGCAGGAGCCGATGTCCAACCTCGACCCGGTCTACACTGTCGGCTACCAGCTGACGGCTCCCATGCGCCGGGTGCTCAAGCTCTCGATGCGTCAGGCCCGGGCACATGCCATGGAGCTGCTCTCCCGGGTCGGGATCCATGAGTCTGAGAAGGTCTACGAGCTCTATCCTCACCAGGTTTCCGGTGGCATGGCTCAGCGTGTTCTGATCGCAGGAGCGATCTCGATGGACCCGGAGCTGTTGGTCGCCGATGAGCCCACCACCGCTCTGGACGTCACGGTGCAGGCGGACATCCTGGACCTGCTGCGCGACCTGCAGATGGAGAGGAACATGGCGATGCTGATGGTCACCCACAACTTCGGCGTCGTCGCTGACATCTGTGACAACGTGGCGGTCATGCGCTCCGGAGCGGTGGTCGAAGCCGGAGGTGTGGACAAGATCTTCAACGCGCCCGAGCACCCCTACACCCAGGCCCTCCTGAAAGCCTCCTTGGAGGGGGCGCCTACGCGTGACTTCACCACAGGAGGTGGTCATGACTGATCAGCAGCCTTTGCTGGATGTTCGCAACCTCTGTGTGGACTATCCGAAACGAGGAGCCTGGCGTCAGAAGGCCAGAGTCCTCGACGGTGTGAGCATTGATGTCCGGCCGGGCGAAACGGTCGGGCTCGTCGGAGAATCAGGGTCGGGCAAATCCACCCTCGGGCGGGCGGTGCTGGGTCTCAGCCCGGTGTCAGAAGGTGAGGTTCACTTCGACGGCGAGGACATCTCCCGAGCCTCTGCCGCACGGCGGCGGGAGCTGGCCAGCGCTCTCCAAGTGGTCTTCCAGGATCCCTACGGCTCACTAAACCCTGCTATGACTATCAGGGACACTGTTACCGAACCGCTGCGCACCGCTGGAATCTCCCGTGCCGAAGCCGTGCAGCAGGCGGAGATCCTCATGGACCAGGTTCAGTTGCCCTCCGACAGCCTGGACAGATACCCCAATGAGTTCAGCGGCGGCCAGCGCCAGAGAGTTGCCATCGCCCGCGCCCTCATCCGCCGGCCCCGGCTGATCGTCTGCGATGAGATTGTCAGTGCGCTCGACCTTTCGACCCAGGCCAGGATTCTCGATCTGCTCATGGAGATCCAGCAGGAGAGTGGGGTTTCACTGCTCTTCACCTCCCACGACTTGGGGGTGATCCGGGCTGTCTCGCACCGTGTGGCAGTCCTCTACCGCGGCAGGCTTGTGGAGTTTGACGACGTGCGCAAAGTCACTGAAGACCCTACGGATCCGTACACCCGGCGGCTGCTGATGGCCTCTCCGGTTCCGGATCCTGAACGGCAGCGCGAACGCCGGGTGGCGTACCGCCGGGAGTTCCCCGGCGCCGTGACCGCCTAATGCCCGCCAGTCCGACTTCCGAAACACAACAGAGAAAGGGGCAGAGTGAGCCGATACCGGAAGCTTCTCGAGGAGCTCACCACCCAGGAGAAGGTCTCCCTGGTGTCCGGCCATGGAATGTGGCGGACGCCGGCAGTCAAGCGCCTGGGCATTCCTTCGCTGGTGATGGCTGACGGGCCCAATGGTCTCCGCTATTCCCCCAGCCAGGCTGATGAGAATGCCGACGCCGACTTCAGTGACTTCATCTCCATGGTCAACGAACGCCGCGCCAAAGCCGCCGAGGTGCGGAAGACGGAACCTGCAACCTGCTTCCCCACCGCTTCGCTGGTCGGCACGGCATGGGATCCCGACCTGGCGTTCCGACTCGGCCAGGCGATGGCCGCCGAGGCTGCCCTCTTCGATGTCGGGATTCTTCTGGGACCGGGGATGAACCTGCGTCGCACTCCGCTGGCCGGAAGAACATCTGAGTACTACTCCGAGGACCCGATTCTCACTGCCGTCATGGCCGCAGGCACAGTGGAAGGGCTACAGTCCCGGGGAGTCGGCGCGTGCATCAAGCACTTTGCGGCGAACAACTCCGAAGTGGAGCGCACCTCTATGGACTCAGTCATCGAAGAACGGGCCCTCCACGACGTCTATCTGCGGGGATTCGAGCTGGTCATCAAGCAGGCGAGGCCCTGGATGGTCATGAGCTCCTACAACCGGCTCAGCGGCATCCAGGCGGCACAGAACCGCTGGCTCCTCAGCGAGGTGCTCCGGGACCTCTGGGGATTCGAGGGCGTCGTCGTCTCCGACTGGCACGGGATCACCGACCGTCCCGCGTCGCTGATCGCCGGAAATGATCTCGATATGCCCCAGAGCCGAAACAGGACCGCCAAGCTGGAAGCAGCGGTCAATGCCGGTGAAGTGCGGCAGGAGCCTCTTGACCAGTCGGCTGGCCGCATCCTCTCTCTGATCAGCACCGTGGAGGAGAACCAGGGGCTGAGGCCATCGCACTCGATACCGGACGAAGTGTTCAAAGACAGCCACGAGGTCGCGCACGAAGCGGCTGCGGCAGGTTCTGTGCTGCTGGCCAATGACGGCACTCTCCCCTTCGACAAGATGAAGGGTCAGAGACTCCTGGTGCTCGGAGAGGGTGCCGCAGAGCCGATCATCCAGGGCTTCGGCAGTGCCCGGATGACGCCGGTCCATCTCGACATCCCGTTGGAGGAGATCAAGTCTCTGGCTGGTGCAGAGCATGTCGACTACCTGCCCGGAGTGGTGCGTGAGGGGGATACCGTCATTGTTCAGGGGCAGGAGCTGCGAGCGGCCGCTCACCAAGCAGATGCCGCTGTGGTCTTCGCCCACGCTCCGCAGAGCAAAGGAGGAGAGAACTCCGACCGCAAGGACCTCTCCCTCGACACCGGGTACGACGAACTTATCCGCCAGGCGGCTCGGACGGGCCTGCCGACCGTCGTCGTGCTCACCGTTCCCGATGCAGTGACTATGCCGTGGCTGGAGGAGGTCAGCGCTGTGCTCGTTCCCTTCTATGCCGGGCAAGCAATGGGACGTGCCGTTGCCCAGCTGCTCTTCGGCCAGGTCAATCCATCAGGGAAGTTGGCGACGACCTTCCCCCAGAGGGTCGAAGATATTCCCGGGTTCCACACCTACCCCGGTGAGGCCGGGGAGCACTTCTACTCGGAAGGACCGTATGCCGGGTACCGCTCCTACCAGGTACGCGGGGTGGAGCCGCTGTTCCCGTTCGGCTTCGGGCTGAGCTACACGACCTTCGAGATTTCACATCTGCGTATGGCCTCTGGGGCGGTGAAAGCAGGGGAAGAGCTGCGGCTTATGGCCGACATCGAGAACACCGGCAACAGAGACGGCGCGGAAGTGGTGCAGGTCTATTTCATCCTCCCCTGGGCGAACCGCCCGACGGTCCCTCAGCTGGCTGCGTTTCAGAAAGTCCACCTGGAGGCTGGGGAGAAGAAACAGCTCTCCATCGCTGTTCCCATGGACCGCTTCAGCATCTGGGACTCCTGGCGTCATCGCCGAGTCCTCCCGCCAGGGCCTGCCACCCTGTACGTCGGGAACTCTTCACAGAGCTTGCCGCTCACAGGGGAGGTCGCAATCGCGGAGACCGGCCCGGCATGGAGGCCACTGCGCAGGCAGACAGAACCCGCCTTCGCTCTCGAAAACCCGTTGGCGAGGGAAGCTGTCACGGCATTCATCGTGGGAAAGCTCCAGATGCCTACGGCGGAGGCGGATGCGGTGCTGCAGGAATGTGCCAAGTCATTCGTCAACGTTTTCGACACCCTCGCCAACCGCTTCGACCTGGTGCTGGACGAAGCGGAGATAGAGGAGCTCATCCAGAATGTGCAGGCTCAAGAGCAGGAACTGTATCCGCCAGCCACTACCCATGAGAAGAGGTGCCACGGGCGGCCGCGGAGCAGGTGAGCCGTCTTAGCTCCGTAAGCGCCAATCCAGCACACACTGCAATCCTCAGATTTCACATGGCAAAGGCTAATGTGGATGGATGGACGGATCTGAGGCTCCGCATAGGCTGCGGCGGGTTGTGATGACGCGCCATCCCGCGCAGACTGGCGCGCTGGAGGACCGCCTGCGGGATGCCGGCTTCGACGTCGCCTTCCTGCCGCTGACCCAGCAGGTGCTGCCCGAGGATCTCAGCGAACTGACCACGACGATTCAGCGCCTTGAGCGCGGAGACTTCCACTGGCTGCTGCTCACCAGCGGCAACACGGTGCGAGCCCTGAGGGACTGCGGCTGGGACGGGACTGTTCCGGAGCGAACCCAGGTGGGCGTCGTCGGCTCTGGCACAGCTCGAGTGCTCAACGAACTCTCAGAGGCTCACCACCCCTGGATGCCCCAGGACCACAGTGCAGCCGGGGTCCTTGCCGAACTGCCGACTCCGGCGGAGGGATCGCGACTGCTGCTTCTGCAGTCTGCCAAGGCCCGCCCTGAGCTGGCGGAGGGGCTGACCACCGACGGCTGGAGCGTCACCCGAGTCACCGCCTATGACACTGTCCCGCTGGACCCCGCTGCCCCTGAGACTCTGCAGCCCATCCATATCACCGGCGGTGATAGCGGCGATCTGCTCACCCCGCGGGACTTGGCTGAGGGCGACATAGTGCTCATCACCAGCTCTTCCGCCGCACGGGTGTGGGCACAGCTGAGCGCCCCACCAGTGACCACATTAGCCATGGGCCAACCCACAGCTGAGGCCCTCACGTCGCTGGGTCGCCTCCCCGACAGCGTACTTCCTGAGCCGACGGCCGTCGGAGTGCTGCGGGCACTGGGTTCCTCATAGCGTCTTGAACGCCTGGGCGCCCGTGAATCAGCCGATCTTATAGGACTTCGCGCCGGTGCCGGCGAGTTCGCCGCCGTCGACGATGATGTACTCATCCCGGATGCTGTGCCCGGCGAAATAATCCTCCAGGATCTCCCGGGTTCCCGCCGCATATCGCGCCTGAGCCTGTATTGAGGTCCCGGAGACATGCGGGGTCATCGCGTTGTGCGGCATGGTCCGCCAGGGGTGGTTCTCCGGAGGAGGCTGGGGGTACCACACGTCCCCGGCGTAGCCGGCCAGCTGGCCGGACTCCAGGGCGCGGACCACAGCGTCACGGTCCATAATGGCCCCGCGGGCGGTGTTGACGATATAGCTACCGCGGCGCATGGAGTTCAGCAGCTCCTCGTCGAACAGTCCCTTGGTCTCGGCGGACAGCGGTGCATGGACCGAGACCACATCGACGCTGCGGACCAGGTCCTGGGCGGAGTCATGGAAGGTGAGGTTCAGCTCCTTCTCCACGTCATAGGGCAGCCGGTTCTTGTCGAAGTAGTGCAGGTTCACGTCGAAGGGCTCCAGACGTTTGAGCACCGCATACCCGATCCTTCCGGCAGCCAGGACGCCTACGTCCATCCCCTCAAGGTCGAAGGACCGGTAGGCGGAGTCAGCGATATTCCATCCCCGCTCCTCGGTGACCCACTTGTGACTCGGCGCAAAATTGCGCACCAGGTTCAGGATCAGCATCACCGCATGCTCAGAGACGCTGATGGAGTTCGAATAGGTGATCTCGGCGGTGATGGCCAGCTTGAGGTTCTCGGCGTGTTTGAGCCGCTCGGCGTCCAGATAGGCCGGCCAGAACGGCTGGGAGATGACCACCTCGGCATCGGGCAGGTGCTGGTCGAAGACCGAGCCGGGCCCCCTCCTTGTCCGTGGTGACCACCAGCTTGTGGCCGGTCTCCTCCAGGAACGTTCTCAGACCAAGCTCCCCGGACTCGGAGCCCAGCAGCTCACCGGGGGAGAAGTCCACCGAGGACGGGGTCGGCAGGGTCTGTCCTCCCGGATACTTCTCGATGCGCGGCAGAGCGTCCCGGGCGTATTCGGGCGGGTATCCGTCCACCGGGTCGGGATAGAGGACGCAGAGTATCTTTGCCATGACTGACTCCTTACGGTGCGTTGTGTACCTTGTGTCTGCGGCTTGGTTGACGTCTGCCGCTTCCACCGTGACCGCCCCCGATGCTTCAGGTCAAGGGTGTGCGCCTGGATGCCCGGTGAGAATTCGCAGTGCATCGGCTCGGAGCGCCTCCGCAGGAGGCGCTGAGTGTTGATCTTCGCCTCGGGTCCTGTTAGAACAAAAAGAACGGTGACAACTGAAGAAACTTGGTGCATGAATGATGACGACGCAGATCGAGACGAACACGGAAGCGGCTGCTCCCGAGCCCACTGCGAAGCCTCGGCCGCTGGGACAGCCGCATGGTCATATCGCGGCGATGCTGCTGATTCTCAGCGCAGCTGCTCTGCTCTTCTTCTCCGGAGTCCACAGTGGCGGTGGCGAATTCCTATGGGGCGGTATAGTGACTGCGGTTATCGCCGTGATGGCAGCACAGTCCTACTACATCCGCTCCTATACCCCCCGGGTTCACTCTCTGGCGGTTTCGGCTGCCCACGCTCCCGACCCTGGCTGTGGGCGGGGCCTTCGGGTTGACGGTCTCACTGGTCAGCGGCGCACTCTATCGAGGTACGGAGACTGATCTGGTGCCCTTTGGTTTGGGCTGCTTGGCGATCGCCGTGCTCAGCGTTCTTCCTGCGCATATGATCCTGAACGCTGTTTCCCGGAAAAAGTGCAGATCGGGTGGGAGTCACTGTCGGTCCCCGGTAGAGTTGAGGGTGGTCCACTTCTCTTCAGGAGCCCTTTGACGTGACTTTCCCTGCACAACGCCCTCGTCGGCTGCGGCGTACCCCTGCACTGCGCCGGCTGGTGGCCGAGACCCGGCTGCACCCTGCAGACTTCATCCTCCCGCTCTTTGTCCGGGAGGGGCTGGCCGAACCGGCTCCCATCACCTCTATGCCCGGGGTTGTGCAGCACACTGAGGCCACGTTGTTGGACGCCGCGGCAGAGGCCTCCGACCTGGGCCTGGGCGGCATCATGCTCTTCGGCATCCCCGCCCAGCGCGACCCGCAGGGTTCAGCCGGGCTGAACCCGGAGGGCATCCTCAACCGCAGCATCCGCGCAGTCAAAGACGCCGTAGGCGATGACCTGCCGGTGATGAGCGACCTCTGCCTGGATGAGTTCACCGACCACGGACACTGCGGGGTGCTCACGGCTGCCGGAGAGGTGGACAACGACGCTACCCTGGAGATCTACGGCCAGATGGGAGCCGAGCAGGCAGAGGCCGGGGCCGACGTCGTGGCCCCCTCCGGCATGATGGACGGGCAGGTCGCAGTGATCCGGGAAGCGCTCGACGCCGCCGGCCACCAGCAGGTGCCCATTCTCGCCTACGCCGCCAAATACGCCTCAGGCTTCTACGGACCCTTCCGGGAGGCGGTGGACTCCCAGTTGAAAGGCGACCGGCGGCAGTACCAGATGGATGCTCCCAACCGCACTGAGGCGCTGCGCGAAGTCGAGCTCGACCTGGCCGAGGGCGCCGATATAGTGATGGTCAAACCCGCCAGCGCCTACCTGGACATCCTCTCCGATGTGGCCGGGATCTCCGATGTGCCCGTCTCCGCCTACCAGGTCTCCGGCGAGTACGCGATGATCGAGGCCGCCGCCGCCAACGGCTGGATTGACCGCAGAACCGTGGCGCTGGAGACACTGACTGCGATCCGCCGGGCCGGGGCCACCAATGTGCTGACCTATTATGCCGCCGAGGCAGCCCGCTGGCTGCAGGAGGACTGAACCTTTCGATGACCACCAACCAGGACCTCTTCGACACTGCCCAGATCCTGATGCCCGGGGGAGTGAACTCCCCGGTGCGTGCCTTCGGCTCCGTGGGCGGCACCCCCGTCTCCATGGTGTCCGGCCGTGGGCCGTATCTGACAGACGCAGAGGGCAAAGAGTATGTGGACCTGGTCGGCTCCTGGGGCCCTGCCCTGCTGGGGCACAGCCACCCGGCGGTGCTCGACGCGGTCCGTGCTGCAGTGGACAAAGGGCTCGGCTTCGGCACCTCCCACCCCTCTGAGGCTCAGCTGGCCGAGCTGGTGCGATCCCGAGTTCCCGGGGCGGAGATGATCCGGATGGTCTCCACCGGCACTGAGGCCACAATGACCGCGATCCGGCTGGCCCGCGGCGCCACCGGAAAGAACCTGGTGGTGAAGTTCGCCGGCTGCTACCACGGCCACTCCGATGGGCTACTGGCCGCCGCCGGATCCGGGGTCGCCACCCTGGGACTGCCCGGATCTGCGGGGGTCACCGAAGCGCAGGCCTCCGAGACCATCGTGATCGAGTACAACGACCGCGCGGCCCTTGAGACGGTGTTCGCCGAGCATGGTGAGGATATTGCTGCGGTGATCACTGAGGCTACCCCGGCCAATATGGGTGTGGTTCCCCCTGAACCCGGGTTCAACCAGCTCATCCGCAGCCTCACCGAGGCACACGGGGCTCTGATGATCTTTGACGAGGTGATGACCGGGTTCCGGATCACCGAGGCCGGCTACTGGGGTGCTTCCGGGCGTGAGGAGGGCTGGATCCCGGATCTGTTCACCTTCGGCAAGGTGATCGGCGGGGGGCTGCCCACCGCAGCGGTGGCCGGACGCCGCGAGATCATGGAGCACTTGGCGCCCACCGGCCCGGTCTACCACGCCGGCACGCTCTCCGGGAACCCAGTGGCGATGGCCGCCGGGGTGGCCACCCTGGAGAACGCCACCGCCGAGGTCTACCGGCACATCGATCTGAAGGCTCAGGTGGTCGCCGACGCGCTGGCCGCAGCACTTTCCGATGCCGGGGTGGACCACACCATCCAGAAGGTCGGCAGCCTGTTCTCGGTGGCATTCGGCACGTCCCAGACCGGAGTGCACAACTATTCGCAGGCCCAGGCGCAGGAGGCCTTCCGCTACGGGCCTTTCTTCCACGCCATGCTGGAGGCCGGGGTCTACCTGCCACCCAGTGTGTTCGAGGCCTGGTTCCTCTCCGCAGCCCACGAGGACGCCGCCATCGACCGGATCCTCTCCGCGCTCCCGGCAGCAGCCCAAGCCGCCGCAGCCGCTTCTTCCTGAGCTGGCTCAGCAGCTGGGGCCTCAGGGCAGCAGGTTCTCGAGCTCCTCGCCCCAGTCGCTGAAGGTGTCCTCCACATCCTGCCAGGTGTCCCGGGGGTCCCACTCCTGCAGGTTCTGCCACTGCTCATCGGTCCAATTGGCCACCCCCTGGCCGGTGTCGTCGATCCGGTTCTGCATGGGATTGGTCAGGATGACCGCCGGAACATCGCCCTCGGTGCGCACCTCAGCCACATTCCAGTTGCGCTCTACCCAGACCTCGCCGCGGTCGGTGAGCACCTCATAGTCTGAACCCTGCTCGAGCTCGGCCTCCGCCAGAGCCTCCTGGGCCTGCGGCCAGCTCATCCCTTCCAACCCGAGCTGGGCAAGAAACTGGGCGGTGTCCGGTTCCAGGTAGACGGTGACGTCGTCGTTCTCTGCATCGATCTCCACCCGGTCCACCAGCATCTCCGCCCCGGAGTCAGCTGCCGCAGAATCGGGCTCCACCAGCTGGTAGTCGCTGTCCCCGGCCCCGGCGCTGCGGATCTCCTGGCGGGCCTCCGTCCACTCCTGGCCCACAATGTCCAGATCCTCAAAGATCTCCGCGGTGCTGGGACCGGCGGGTATCAGCAGCCGGAGCAGTAGCAGTGCTGCCAGCAGAGCGGCAATCACCGCTCCTGCAATCATCAGGGTGCGCCGTGGCGCCCCGCTGCTGGTCTCCTCCTCGTACGGCTCAGGTGAAGGGCCAGAAGGCGGGGCAGCGGCGAAGCCTCCCGCGGAGAGCGGCATGGTCGGCTCATGGTTCCGGCTCAGCGGGAGGGTGGGGTCCGGCTCCGCAGAGGTCTCATAGTCCAGGTGGTCCTGGTCCTGGACGGAGAGCTTCAGCTCATCAAGCCGCCGGGTGCTCATGGCGCACACCTCCTTCCACCGGTTACCACTGGCCTTATCTGGTTAACCAGAGTAAAGGCAGGGTCTGACAGTAAGGTGTCCGGGCGCTCAGCCCAGGCCGAAAACAGCCAGCGCCGACTGCAGAGCCTGGTGGGCCCAGCCGCCGATGTCCCCGTAGTCCACATACTGCTGGCGCCAGCGGCGGAACAGCCAGAATCCACCGATGAACAGCAGCGCCGCGATCACGATGATCGCGATCGGCAGGCCTCCGCCGGGGGTGCGTTCAATATCGTCCGGAATATCCTCATCCCGGGAGTGGAGGTAACCGGTGGGTCCGCTGTACTTCTCCGGCTCGGTGAACTCTGTCCCAGCGGACTCAGGCTCAGCGGGACCCGCCTCGTCAGAATCCAGCTCAGCAGACTCCGGCTGATTCGGGTCCGCGGAGGAATCTTCCTCCTCCGGGTGATCGGGGCGCTCAGTCATAGTGTCTATTCTCGCTCACAGCGGCCAGGCCCCGTTGATCACCGCATCGGTCTTGCCCTGCCGGTGCAGATAGGCCTGGAAGTCCTGGGCCTGATCCGCCTTCCAGCCCACCTGGAGATCATGCAGCTGGGCGGCCGGCATCTGCAGCTCCTGGTACTTCTCCGCCAGGCAGTCGGCCACCTGCACGGTGGCCAGGGCATCAGGCGCGGCCGAATGCGCCTGGTTCAGCAGCACCCCGTAGACCCCGCACAGATCGCCCAGAGTGCGTTTGCCGCGCCGGTATTTATCCACCTGCTTATCGATCACCAGCGGATCCACTACCGGCCGCGGCTCCGGGAACTCCAGGCCGTAGCGCGCAGCCTCCTGCTGCAGCACGCTGAGATCATAAGGGGCGTTCATCACCACCACCGGCACCTCGGCGGCGAACTCCAGGGTCAGTGCGGTCAGCAGCTCCGCCACAGCCTCCGCCGCCGGCTGGCCGTGTTCACGGGCGTGCTCAGTGGTGATGCCGTGGATCTCCACGGTCTCCTGCGGAATCTCCACCCCAGGGTCCACCAGCCATTCCCGCACCAGAGGGGAGCCGGCGGCGTCGTCGTCAAAAGTCACCAGCGCTGCCGAGACGATCCGCGCCTCCGCAGGAAACCGGGAAGTGGTCTCCAGGTCGAAGCCCACGCGGCGGCCCCGGTGCCAGGAATCGGCCGCCGGGTGCAGCTCGAACAATGCATTGCTATCCATGCCGGCAACACTACCGCCAGCACCGGAGACGTCCCCGGACCGGCGCCGGAAGTTTCGATGTCGGTGCCCGGCCCTACTGTGGAATCACGAGGACGGAACTGAAGAGCTGAGAGATCCTGAGGAGGTTGGTTCCAATGACCGTGAAAGAGACCATGAGCATCGAGGACGAGCTGGAGCACCACGGGCGGGTGGCCGGCGGGGTGCACCCGGGGTACAAGGCGCACTCGCGGGCACGGATGAAGCTGCGTGAGCAGCTGCGGCACACCCTGCGCATGTACCGGGCTGAGGGCTGGGAGATGCCGCTGCCCTACAACAGCGAGCTGACAGTGGAGAAGTTCGTGCTGGGGGCGGATGCCGAGGCTGAGGCCGTGTTCGTGGAGATCCGTGGCAAGTCCGAGGACTCCCCGGAGCGCTACGTGCTGTACCTGGAGGAGGGGATGGAGAAGGTCAGCTGTGAGGGTCCGGAAGGGCCGGTGGAGTTTGTGCACCCGCTGAACATGAAGGTCTGGGGGTATGCGGCCACGCTGCCGCTGTGGTTCGACTGGCTGGCCCGTCGGGACGCGCAGAACGCCCACAGCTGGGTTTGCACCGAGGAGCACTGGGAGTCCGAGGACATTGAGACCCAGCTCTACCGGGTGGAGCGGGCCATTGTGAGCTTCGACTCCACCTCCAACAACACGGCCAACTTCCGCACCGCCCAGGAGTTCACCGACTGGCTCAATGAGGCCGCCGGTCCCTCCACGGCTCAGCTGAAGGTCCTGGCGCTGACAGATGCGCAGGCTTTCTCAGCAGGAGCAGAGGGCAGCCTGTACTGCACCGGTCTGAGCCATCAGGCTCCCGGGGCATCCGGGGAGCTGCCCGGGGAGCTGGTGGTCCGGCCTCTGGAGATCACTCTGGGGGATTTGACGCAGAAGCCGCGCGGAGTGCGCAGCCTCGGTGAGGGGGTCGGAGACTGGGCAGGCTTCAGCCTGGTGATGGACGGGGCGGCGGTGGAGCAGTTCCACGGCGATGACATGGTCCCGCTCTACCGGGTGCAGGAGGCATTCGGCACCGGCGAACCCCGGCACCCCTGGTGGGGCATCACCGAGGAGGGGGTGGACAGTGTGCTGCTGGTTCCTGCGCGTAAGGCCGTGGTTACGCTGCGCTATGACCGGGACGGGGCAGATGTCTGGTTCAGCGCACAGTCCGAGGACAAGCACCTCAACAAGGCTTGGGCCGAGGAGATGTGGGCCCGCCGGTGGGGCCGCGAGCTGGACCACACCCGGCAGCTGAGCCAGCAGGAGGTCCAGGCTTCGGTGCAGAAAGCCGAGCAGCAGCTCATCGAGCTGCACCACCAGCAGCAGGAAGAGAGGAAGAACGACGACGAGGCCAGCACAGGAGGTCAGCAATGAGCACCCTGACAGTGAACCCGGTAAAGGACAGAGCAGAGCGCGATACCGGGTTTCCGCCGGTGCCCGAGCTGGGCGAGGGTGAGGGCAATCCGCGCTGCCTGTGGTACTGGGACGTATGCACCGACACCCCCACTAAGAAGATTGTCTGGCGGGGCAAGAGCAGCTCCGAGAACTATGCAGAGACACTCTGCGCCCGGCATTATGCAGTGGAGCTTTCCCGGTTCACCGAGGTGCACTTTGTGGACTGCGAGGGCACCGTGGCCAGCCACATTCTGGACTTCGGAGACATGTAACGTGGAGCAGGTGACCAGTATGCTCGCCCCCGACCGGCCTACCCTGCTGCTGGGCGCTCCCGGATCGGGAAAGACCAGGACCGCTGTGGACTCCGCCCTGGACTTCCTGGTGAGCGGGGAGGACTCAGGCCGGCTGCTGGTGCTCTCGCCCACCAGAGATTCCGCAGCCGTGCTGCGCAACGCGATTGAGGGCGCCTGGGCGCGCAGCAATCCGAAAGGCGCATTCGCTGAGCAGCCCTCCAGGTCTTTCGCCGCCTACGCATTCTGGGTGCTCAGCGAGGCCCGGCGACAGGGATTCATCACCTTCCGGGCTCGGCTGCCGCGGCTGCTCGCCGGGGCCGAACAGGACCGCATCATCCGTGAGATCCTCCTGGAGCTGATCCAGGAGGGGACTGTGGAGCATTGGCCGGAGTCGGTACGCGGGGCTGCTACTACCGACGGGTTTCGCCGCGAGGTGCGTGAGCTCTTTGACCGGGCGCGCGAGCATGGGCTCAGCCCTGAGGACCTGCAGCTCGCCTCAGAGCAGCAGGGAGTTGCTGAGTGGGCTCCGGCTGCGCAGATCTACTCCCGGTACCTGGAGCGCTTCAGCTCACAGGAGTTCGAGGACGCATACGACCCGGCCGGGCTGGTCAGCGAGGCAGTCCGTCTATTGAGCTGCAATCCGGACCTGCTGGTCGGCGAGCGGCAGCGGCTGCAGCGCATCATCGTCGACGACGCCCAGGAGGCCACCCCCAGCGTACTGGCCCTGCTGCGGCTGATCGGCGCCGGCAAACCTGTGCTGGCCCTGGCCAACCCCGATGCGGTGACCCAGGGATTCCGCGGCGCAGTCCCGGGCAGGCTCAAAGACTGGGGGCACCTGACAGCACCGGATCCGGAGGCTGGACTACATGGGAAGCCACCGACGGTGCAGCTGCTGAACCGGGATCACGGAATGAGCTCCGGGGTGGCCGGGGTATACGCCCGCACCGTGCAGTTCATCCCCGCCCCGGGCGGTGACCTCCGAGACCTGTTCAAGCAGCACCTGACGCAGCAGCACAGCGAGCAGGACAGGGACTCCGGCACCAGGACCCCCGGAGTTGAGCCTCCGGTGGAGGCCGAGGCGGTGACCGCCACCAGCGAGCATGCTGCAGAACGCTCAGTGCTGGCGGAGATCCTGCACCGGCATGACCGCCACGCTGTGCCTCTGAGCCAGATCGCGGTGATCGCGCGAAGCGGGACTAGTGCCCAGCGCACGGCTCGGGCACTGACCGCACACGGTATCCCGGTGCGCCAGTCCATGCGCGATGTGGTCCTCCACCAGGAACCAGCTGTGGCACCGCTGCTGAGCATCATCGAATGGGCCTGCGACACAACGGACCGGGAGCTCGAGCTGCCCGATGTGCTGTGGCTGCTGGGCTCCCGGTACGGCGGCACTGATGCCTTCGGGCTGCGCATCCTGCGCCAGCAGCTGCGCCGCACCGAACGCGACCAGGCAACCGCGGAAGGCCGCGAACCGTGCAGCTCCGATGAGCTGATCCTCATCGCCGCAGCTGATCCAGCTGATCCGGTACTTGCCGGCTGGGCCAAGCCTGCCAAAGACGACCGACCGGAGACCACCGCCTACGGGCTCAAACGCATTGCCCTGATGCTCCAAGCGGCACAGCAGGCGGTGAGCACAGGCAGCACCCTTCCCAGCGAGCTGCTCTGGGAGGTGTGGGAGGCCGCAGGGTTGGCCGAGACCTGGCGGGAGGCCACCCGCGGCACCGGCTGGGAGGCTGAGCAGGCCGACCACGACCTCGACGCAGTGCTGGCCCTGTTCCACGCCGCCGACCGGTTCGAAACCCAGAACCCTGGGGCAGACGCGGCAGCCTTCGCTGAGCATATGCAGCGGCTCGAGCTGCCCATGGACACCCTGGCCGAATCCGCCGTCCGGCAGGAGGCTGTGGAGGTGCTCACCCCCACCACAGCAGCCGGGCGCCACTTCGACACTGTGATCCTGGTGGATCTCCAACGGGGCGTCTGGCCCAATCTGCGGCCCCGCGGCGCACTGCTGCGCAGCCGGGAACTGGCCGACTGGGCCGAGGGCACGGCCTACTCCGGCAGTGACAGCCCCATGGTGCAGCGCATTCAGACCCTGCAGGATGAGTACCGGCTCTTCGCCGCAGCCGTCTCCCGGGCCAAGAACCGGCTCTTCGCCGTGGCGGTGGAATCCGAGCAGGAACGTCCCAGCCCACTGCTTGAGCTGATCACCCCTGCCGCCGAGCGCCCCGAGGCCAGTAGCCGCGAGGTCCGCCTGCTCACCGATGCCGCCCTGGTGGCCGAACTGCGCCGCAGCCTGGAGAACGAGCTGCACGATCATCAGGGCCGACAGCCCAGCCAACGGGCCGAACAGGCAGCCCAGGCACTGGCGCATCTGGCCGCATCCGGGGTCCGGGCCGCTCATCCACAGAGCTGGTGGGGACTTCCACAGCTGAGTACCGAAGCCCCTGTCTTCGCCTCCGATGAGCCGCTGCGGATCTCCCCCTCAGCAGTGGAGGCAGCCATCACCCAGCCCCTGCAGTGGTTCACCTCCCGGGCCGGGGGAACCGAACCGGCAGAGTTCAGCAGAATGCTCGGCACCCTGATCCATCAGATCGCCGAGGAGCACTACACACAGGTTGAGCCCAAGGTGCTCCATCAGGTGCTTGAGGAGAAATGGCACACCCTGCGCATGGAGGGCTGGGAGGCTCAGGCGCAAAAGAACCTGGCTCGGGAGATGCTCACCAAACTAGCCAAGTACCAGCAGAAGGAGTCCCACCGGGAGGTGGTGGCCGTAGAGGCCCAGGGTGCCGCAGAGCTTACTCTCACCCATGAGGGACAGGACTACCAGCTGCGCATCAGCGGCAGCATGGACCGGATCGAAAGGCTCGAGGGCCAGCTGCGGATCATCGACCTGAAGACCGGCAACCACCTTCCCTCAGCCGATGACACTCAGCGCAATCCTCAGCTGGGAATCTACCAGCTGCTCACCGTCCAGGACCCGCAGCTCCGCCGGCTCGGCGAGGTTCAGGAAGCCGCGCTGCTCAATATCCGGAAGAACCAGACCGCAACCCTGCGCAGCCAGGACCCGGTCTCTGCCGAGGACCAGCGGGCCTGGGTCTACCAGCAGCTGAGGACCGCCGCTGAGGTGATGACCGTCCCGGCCTTTGAATCCCGGCACGAGGCTTCCGCACCCAGCTCCGGAAAGTACAACCGGTGCCGGGTCGGTCCGCTGTGCCCGCTCTGCGACGACACTCAACAGGTGACCCAACCATGAGCATCCCCACCCAGCACCCCCCGTACACTGCCGAAGCGCTCTCGGCAGCCCTCGGCGAGCAGTTCACCCCCACCCCGCAGCAGCGTGCCGTCATCGAAGCACCTCTGGTGCCCATGCTGGTCACCGCCGGAGCTGGCTCCGGCAAAACCAAGACGATGGCCGACCGAGTGGTTTACCTGGTGGCTAACGGCCTCGTCCTGCCGCACGAGATCCTAGGTGTCACCTTCACCCGCAAAGCCGCCGGTGAGCTGGCCGAACGGGTCACCGGCAAGCTCACCCAGCTGGTGGAGAAGAAGCTGATCAGCGCTGCGGACATCATTCCGGTCGAACTGGCCGCGACTCTCCCCGAGCACAGCAAGGTCCAGAACTATCTGACCAGCCTGCTGGAACCCACCATCTCCACCTACCATTCCTACGCCCACTCTCTGGTGGCCGAATACGGCATGCACATCGGCATCGAGCCCGAGGCCGAACTGGTCGGTGGGGCAGCGGCCTGGCAGCTGATCACTCCTCTGATCACCGACTACCCCGACGGGGAGTCCCTGGTGGAGGCGGAGGCCAACACCTCCAGCCTAGCCGTGCAGGTGCTGAAGCTCTCCCAGGACATGGCCGAGCACCTGCAGATCCCCGAGCAGGTGGTTGCCTGGCTGGACCAGCAGATCGCCCAGGCTGAAGCCTGGCAGCCACTGCCCAACGGCGAGTCCAGAAAACTGCTCAGGATGCTCAAGCTGCGCCGCGAGACCGCCAAACTCACCCAGGCCTACCAGCGGGCCAAAGCCGAGAACGGTCTCATGGACTACGGGGACCAGCTGCGCTACGCCGCACAGCTGGCCACTGAGGTTGAGCAAGTCAGAGTCCGGGAGCGGCAGAAGTACAAGATCGTGCTGCTCGATGAGTTCCAGGACACCTCCCACGCCCAACTGGAGTTGTTCTCCCATCTGTTCGGAGCCGGCACCGGACATGCCGTCACCGCAGTGGGCGACCCCAACCAGTCCATCTACGGATTCCGCGGTGCCTCCGCCGGCCAGCTCTTCCAGTTCCCCAAGAAGTTCGTCCTCACCCCGGAGCAGGCCCAGTGGGCCGATCATCCCAACACCGACCAGAACGGTGAACAGGGACTGAAGCAGCTGACCATCGCCTGGCGCAACGGCCGCCGCATCCTTGATGTGGCAAACACCCTGGTCGAGCCCTTCACCAAGGACACCGGCCTGGCCTGGCACGCCACCACCGCACATCTGCGCGGAAAGCTCCAACAGCTGATCAACGCCGACCGGATGGCCAAAGACGGCACACTCCTGGCGCAGGACGGCCGGCCGCAGGACCAGCCGGAGGCACCGCCGGTGCCGGCGGAGGATCGGATTGTCCCCCCGGAGAAAGTCAAAGACGGCTCGGTGGCCTACGGATTCTTCACCACTGAGGCACAGGAGACCGCGGCCATCGTCGAGGAGATGAAGCGGCGGCTCGACGTGCCAGAGGGCCAGGAACCGCCGAAGTGCGCAGTGCTGGCCACTACTCACGGACAGCTGGCCGCAGTCTCCGATGCCCTGCGGTACGCCGGAGTGCCCTACGAGCTGGCCAGCCTCTCCGGTCTGCTCCACCAGCCGGAGGTGGTGGAGCTAATCGCCTACCTGCGGGTGCTTGCCGACCCCAAACGCTCCGACGAGCTCATCCGCATCCTGGCCGGCGCCCGGTACCGGATCGGGCCCAAAGACCTCTACCAGCTGGGCCGCAGCGCGGCCGGACTGGCCAACTCGCGGACCCGCGGCCAGGAGTGGGATGCCGATGAGGACCAGATCGGATCCCTGGAGCCGGAGCTGGACGAGATGCAGTCCCTCATCGAAGCGCTGGAGAACTTCCAGGTGGACCCTGATGCGGCGGATGAGCAGCGCTACGGATTCAGCGCTGAGGGCGCCAAGCGGCTGAGCCAGGCCCGGGACCACTTCCGCACCCTGCGCAGTCTGCTGCACCTGGACCTGGGCACCCTGATCCACCGGATTGCACAGGACACCGGGCTGGGCGTGGAAGTCGCCGCCCGGCCCTGGGAATCCGGCTCCCATCCCACCCGGCAGATCGATACGCTCATCGAATACGCCCAGACCTTCGCCACCAGCTCATCAAGCCAGGACATCACCGCTTTCCTCGACTGGCTCAAAGCCGCCGAGGACCAGGAGCGCGGCCTGGAGCAGGCCCCCGGCGACCCTGCTCCCGGTGCCGTCCAGCTGCTTACCGTCCACGCCTCCAAAGGGCTGGAATGGGATGTGGTTGCGGTGGCTGGGCTGAGGAAGGACAAGTTCCCCAAATCCTCCCGAATGATCTCCCGCTGGACCAAGAACGAGGGCGACTTGCCCTGGCCGCTGCGCGGGGACAGAGGCTCCCTGCCCCAGTGGACACCCCAGTACGACGACGAGGACCCGCCTAAGCGCAGAGCCCAGCTCTGGGCCCGCTCCGAAGGAACCTCCAACTCACCCAAGGACTACGAAGGGCCCATCTTCGGCGAGGACACTGTGCTCTTCGCCGAGGAGGAGGAACGTCGCCTGGCTTATGTGGCCTTCACCCGCGCCAAGACCCGGCTGCTGGTCACAGGCGCCTGTTTCTACGGCGCTTCAGGCGGCAGAGACGCCTCCCCCTTCCTTGAAGAGATCCGCGCACTGGCTCAGGAAAGCCCCCACCAGGAGGGATTCGAGGAGCTCGCCTGGCACAGCTACGACCAGGAGGAGGCCAACCCCCAGAGCGACTACACACTGATCTCCGCCTGGCCCTATGACCCGCTCGCAGCGCGCCAGCTCACCAGGAAAGTTCTGCTGAAAGCAGACCTGGCGGACCGTGCCTCCATCGATACCTTCGTCGATGCGGAAGAGGCGGAGCCGAGCCCCGCACCCGTCTACTCTCGCCGGCCAGCGCTGCAGGCAGCCGCAGATCTGGTCACCAGCTACCTCCACCAGGATGACCCCCTTGCGGAGCTGGAAGAGAACCAGTGGTTGGAGGAGGCTCGCCTGGTCACCAGGAGAGCAGCTGCGCGCAGCACCGTTGCCGGGCAGGCGCAGCTGCCCGGCCAACTCGCTGTATCCTCAGTGGTGCAGCTGGCGCATAACCGTGACGAAGTCCTGGAGCAGGCCCGCCGGCCCATCCCGCAGAAACCCTCCTCAGCGGCACGCAGGGGCACTGCTATCCACGGGATCATCGAGCAGGTGCTGGAGGTCCAGGGTTCCCTGCCCGAGATCGACGAGCTCTTCGCCACTCATCTCGCCGAGGACCAGGCAGGAGACCTCAACCTGGAACAGGTCAGGGCCAGCTACAAGACCAGCCGATGGGCCGGCTGGCCGGCCTTCGCCGTGGAGATCCCCCTGGAGACCAGCCTGGCCGGGGTCACCCTGCGCGGGCGGATCGACGCAGTCTTCGCCAAAGACGCCAACGGCATACCGCTGAGCAATGACACATACCACCGATGGATGGCCGGGCCGAAGCAGAAGCGGAACGAACTGATGAGCCGGTGCAGCTTCGACCTCGTGGACTGGAAAACCGGCGCGGTCCCCACCGGGAAGGAGATGGCCGAGAAGGAGCTGCAGCTGGCGGTCTACCGGGTGGCTTTCAGCAGGCTCTACGGAGTGGATGAGCAGAACATCCGCTGCCACTTCCTCTACCTGGACCAGGGTGTCACTCACTCCCCAACCAGACTCGACGGCGCCGCAGTACTTGCTGCCCGCATCCAGGGTGAGCAGGCGTCGTCGTAAGCTTCAGACCTTGTGACCGGATCGCCTGGCCAGCCAGATGGCATAGGCGCAGATCAGCACCCCGAGTGCGGCTGCAATGGCTCCAGCAAAGGCCGGAGCACGCAGCCCAAACCCGGCGTCGATCACCACTGCACCCAGGATCGCGCCGATCGCATTGGCTGAGTTGAACGCGGAGTGCTGGAAACTGGCCGCCAGCTGTGGAGCCTTCGGGGCGCAGTCCAACAGGTGAGTCTGCACTGAAGGGCCCAGTGCCCCTGCCGCAACGCCGATCAGCAGCAGAAAAGTGATCATCAGCAGCGGAATATGGGCGAAGGCACCGAACAGGGCCATCGAAATCGTCACCGTCACCGTGCTCACCATCACCGTACCCAGTACGGATCTATCCGACCAGTAGCCTCCGGCGAAGTTGCCCACTACATTGCCCAGACCATAGAAGAACACCACGATCGGAATGGCCCCAGCGGTGAGGTTGGTGACGTCCATGGCGATATAGGAGATATAGGAGTAGATCGCGAACATCCCGGAGAAGCCCACCACAGCCAAGGCGATGCCCACCCACAGCCGCTGGTTCATCAGGCCCTTGAGCTCCCCGCGCACCGAGGAGCCCTCTGGCGGATAGACCCGCGGGGCGCAGAAGGCCACCGCCACCATGGTGATCACCGCCAGGATCGCAGTGATGATGAACATGATCCGCCAGCCGAACTCCAGCCCCGCCCAGGTGACAAACGGAACCCCTGCCAGATTCGCGATCGCGATCCCGGAGAGCACCACCGCGATGGCCCGAGCGCGTTTGGTGGGTCCGGCCATATGCGCGGCCATCAGTGCCGCGCAGGCGAAGAACGCACCGTGCGGCAGTCCGGAGAGGAACCGGCCCAGCAGCAGCGCCTCAAAGCTGGGTGCGAAATAGCTGAACAGGTGGGCGAAGGTGAACAGTCCCAGCAGGAACAGGGCATAGTGCTTCCGTTCCCGCTTAGCGCCCATCAGCGAGAGGATCGGCGCGCCGATCACCACACCGGCGGCGTAGAAGGTGATCAGCAGCCCGCCCTGTGCCTCGCTGATGCCCAGGTCAGCAGCAGCTGCGGCGTTCAACCCCATGATGGCGAACTCGGTGACACCCACCGCGAACCCGCCGATGGACAGCGCCAGGATCGCGATCATCACTTGCCGCGGGGAATACTGCGGCTGAAGCGGGCCAGGTCTGACCGTCTGCAGGGTGCCGGTGACTGCCGGGATCGATCCAGTGAGGATCTGAAGGGGGCTGGTCATCGGACCGACCGGAGAGGAGTTCCCCTCGGCGTAGTCCGCAGGCGAATGCTTGGTCTCTGTCACGGATCAAGAATTGCACCCGGCCGTGAACCGAATGTGAAATGCCGGTTGAAAGAACCTGGAAAGACTACGTGATGATGGTCATATCTTCTGCCCGGACCGTTTGGTCAGCCAGATCGCATAGATCGTGATGACGACGCCGACCATGGCAGCGGCTGCCCCCACATAGGCAGGGGCTCGCAACCCCCAGCCGGCATCGATGGTCAGCCCACCCATTATCGCCCCCAGCGCATTCGCAGTGTTGAACGCCGAATGGTGGAAGCTGGCCGCCAGCTGCGGGGCCTTCGGGGCGGTGTCGATCAGGTGAGTCTGCATAGTGGGTCCCAGATTGGCGGCGGAGACGCCCACGCAGAACAGCAGGATGAGCATCAGCGCCGGAATATGGGCGAAAGCTCCGAAGAGCAGCATGAACACTGCCACTGCGATCATTGCGATGATCGCAGTGCCCAGCACGGACTTATCGGCGAACCAGCCGCCGGTGAAAGTGCCGATCACCATCCCCGAGCCGAAGATCAGCACCACCACAGGCAGGCTCTGATCGCTGAACCCGGTGATCTCCACCGCAACATGGGCCAAGTATGTGTAGATGGCGAACATGCCGGAGAACCCGATGATGGACAGTGCCACCCCCACCCAGAGGTGCTGATTGGCCAGGGCCTTCAGCTCCCCTGTGACCGAAGCGCCGGCAGGCGGCTGCTGGCGTGGGGCCAGCAGCGCCACGGCCAGCATGGTCAGCCCGGCCAGCAGCGCCACGATCACGAACATCCAGCGCCAGCCGAACTGCTGGCCCACCCAGGTGGCTGCCGGCACTCCGGAGACGTTGGCGATAGCCAACCCGGAGAGCACCACCGCAATGGCCCGACCGCGTTTGGCCGGGCCTGCCATCTGTGCGCCCATCAGGGCAGCAGTGGCGAAATAGGCCCCGTGCGGCAGACCCGAGAGGAACCGGCCTGCGATCAGAGTCTCGAAGTTCGGGGCGAAGAAGCTCATCAGGTGCGCCCCGATGAACAGCACCAGCAGGAATAAGGCGTAGGTCTTCCGCTCCCGCTTGGCCCCGGCTAGAGAGAGGATCGGGGCGCCGACCACCACACCCAGCGCATAGGCAGTCACCAGCAGCCCACCTTGGGCGTAGCTCACCCCCAGATCCAGCACGATCTCCCGCTGCAGGCCCATGATGGCGAACTCGGTCACCCCGATGGCGAACCCGCCGGTTGCCAGGGCGAGGATCGCCAGAGCGATCTGAGTGCGCGTCACCTGCGGCTGCTCAGACTCCCTCAGTGGTGCTGCAGCCCTGGCAGTGGGGTGGTTTCTCGGCGTCGTCGTGGCCTTCACCCCTGCCCAAACCTCTTCAGCCCACCGATCATTCCCGGCAGGCGGAAACCGGGCCACAGCGCTTCCCACAGCGTTACAAGTAGGTAAATAAGCCCGATGGCAACGCCTGCGCCATGGCCCTCGTGCTGCGCCCCTCAGTGATCATCGCCGATGAGCCCACCACTGCACTCGATGTCACCGTCCAGGCAGAAATCCTGGACCTGCTGCGCCGCTGCCGCGATGAGTTCGGCGCGGCGATCGTGCTGATCACCCACAATATGGGGGTGGTGGCCGATCTGGCCGACACCGTAGCAGTGATGTACAAGGGCGATCTGGTGGAGCAGGCTCCAGTGGAGGAGGTGTTCGCGACTCCTCAGCATGACTACACCCGAAAACTACTCGGTGCCGTGCTGCGTCTGGGGGAGGGGCAAGAACGACGCTCCCAGGCGACCTTGGTGACCGAGGCGTCGTCGTCTCCTGAGACAGCTGAGCCCGAACTGGCGGTGCATGCCCAGGATCTTCGGATCACCTATCCCGGAGGCCTGGGCAAGCCGGACTTCACCGCAGTGGACGGGGTGAGCCTGAAGGTCCCGGCAGGGAAGGTGCTGGGACTGGTGGGAGAGTCCGGCTCCGGGAAGTCCACCATCGGCCGGGCTGTGGCCGGGCTGACCCCGGTTGCCTCCGGTGAGCTCACCGTGCTGGGCCGCAGCATGGCCGGGGCGCGGGAGCGGCAGCTGAAGAAGCTGCGCAGGGATCTGGGCTTCGTCTTCCAGGACCCTGCCTCCAGTTTCAACCCGCTGCTGACTATCGGGCAGTGCCTGGCCGAGCCGCTGATCGTCTCCGGGGAGGCGGGCAGCATGAACTCCGCCCGTGCTCGGGTCACCGAGCTGCTGGATGCCGTACAGCTGTCGGGTGCTTTTGCCGACCGGTTCCCCCATGAGTTCTCCGGGGGTCAGCGGCAGCGAGCCTCGCTGGCCCGGGCACTTGCCCTGCAGCCGAAGCTGGTGATCGCCGATGAACCGACCTCCGCTCTGGATGTCTCCGTCCAGGCCGCAGTGCTGGAGCTGTTCCAGTCCCTGCAGCGGGAGTTCGGCTTCGCCGCGATCTTCATCACCCACGATCTGGCGGTGGTGGATCTGGTCTCTGACCAAGTGGCGGTGCTGCGCTCCGGTCAGCTGTTGGAGCACGGACCCACTGACGATGTGCTCTCTGATCCGCAGGATCCCTACACCCAACGGCTGCTGGCCTCGGTCCCGATCCCCGACCCAGCTGAGCAGCGAGCCAGCCGGGAAGCATCCTGAGCGGGATCGATGTGTAGCGGGAAGCTGCTATATCTGCTGGAAGATACCGGTAGGCACATCACTATCTGCGTTCGCAACCGTATCGCTCACGATTACGGCGATATTGACTACGACCTGGTGTGGGACGCTATCAAGGCCGAACTTCCCACACTGCTCAAAGACTTGGGGCTAGAGCCGGATCCTGCCCCGTTCGCACGAATCTAGAAGAAGACTTGTCACGAGCCGGGAGGGCGCAGGCCCGGGTGGCGGTCGTAGATGCTGGCCGCGGTGGGCGATGACGACGCCGCCTCCGCAGGGTTCACCGGAGAGCTCGGCGAGGTGCCCGAGCCGGCAGAGGGCGCTGAAGGAGCAGATTGTGCCGAGGCCGAGGAACCGGCCGAGCCCACGGAACCGGCGGAGGCTGCCGAAGAGGAAGACCCAGCAGAAGCAGCCGAGGCCGAAGAATTCGCCGATCGGGCACTGGCCGCCGACGTCGCTGAGGTCGGAAAGAAATTCTTCTGCTTAGCCCGGCGCTCTGAGTCCCGGTCAGGCTGGATCGGCAGGGATCCGGTGCGCGGAGCAGGGGAGTCGAACTCCGAATCATCCACATAGGCCGGGATAGCGTCTGTCGGCGCATCTCCGGGCAGCGATGCTCGCTTAGCTGAGCCCGCACTTCCAGCTGAATCGGCGCTGCGCGGGCGCAGCGGAGTCACCACCCCAGTGGGATCCTCTGCTGGCCCTCGGCCGGCTGCAGCGGCGCCGGCCTTGGCATCTAAAGCGTGGTCATCTGCGGCCGCCTCCTCGGAGGCCACATCCGCGTCGGTGATGAAGGCCGGTTCGTCGTCGTCATCCTCCGGGTCCCAAGCACCGGCACCGGCAATCGTGGCCGCAGCACCGGCGCGCATCACTGGCTTGGAATCCTGATTCTCAGCAGGCTGCGGGGCATCCTGGCCAGCCTGTGGGGTCAGCGCGATAGGGCGGCCGCCGTAGGTCTCAATATCGGAGGCCAGCTGGCGCAGCAAGGTGGTGGCCTCACCGATCATCTGCTGGTTCTCCCCGGTGATGCCGCGGATCAGCCACTGGGCCAGAGCGAACTCGGCTGACAGCGCCGCGCGGCGCAGAATATGCTCATCGCCTTCTGTGCTGCGGTGCTCCCGGTAGGCGGCCAGCACCGCCTCGGAGAACCGCTGATCAGGCGAGGCGATCAGCCAGGCCAGGTCATCAGCCGGATCGCCCACATGCAGGTCCGTCCAGCCGGTCACCGCCACTACGCGCTCGCCCTCGACCAACAGGTTGTCCTCATGCATATCCCCGTGCACCACTGCCGGGGTGAAATCCCAGAGCGCCTTATCCTCCATGGCGTGCTCCCAGCGGCGCAGCAGCAGTGGGGGCACCTGACCGGTGGCCGCGGCGGCGTCGAGCTCATTGAGCCTGCGCTGGCGCACCCGCTCAGCGGAGTACCGGGGCAGCTCAGCATGGTCCACCACGGCCTCGGAGAGATCATGCACAGCAGCCACGGTGCGGCCCAGATCATCGATCAGCGCCGGGGTGGCCTTGATCAGCTCGCCGAGCTCCTGAGCTTCACCGGGCAGGTGGTTGTAGACGAAGACCCGCATGTCATCGACCCGGGTAGCCCCCGCAACTGAGGGCACGCGGAAAGGAAGCTCCGCGCGGATCGAGGTGGAGAAGCCGCGCAGCACCTGAACCTCGGTCTCCAGGCGCATCGCCGCTTGGCCGTGCTGGGGACCGCGCACCCGCCACCGGTTGCCGGAACCGTCCACCACCACCGCGGACATGAAGTCCCGGGCGTCGTCGGCGGCGTCAGCCACCCCGGTGGGGGAGAGGCCGGGCACCGCACGGGTGGCCAGGGCAGCCAGTTCCATCGAAGTCCATCGCACGCATCTCAGCCTATGGAGGCCGGTGCCCCGTGTCCCGCTGACTCGCCGTATGCGCGCCGTTTCAGTGCCGGGCGCTACCGTAGAGATCATGAGTGGAGGAGAGAACACCGCCCTTGAATCAGTTCTGGAGGGGCTCGATGACGAACAGCGCGCCGCCGCCTCCACACTGACCGGCCCCCTGTGCATCTTGGCCGGTGCCGGCACCGGCAAAACCCGGGCGATCACCCACCGGATTGCCTACGGGGTCCGCGCCGGGGTCTACGACCCGCATCGGGTGCTCGCGGTGACCTTCACCGCCCGGGCTGCCGCCGAAATGCGCTCCCGGCTGGCCGGACTGGGTGCCCCCGGGGTGCAGGCCCGCACCTTCCACGCCGCCGCCCTGCGTCAGCTGCAGTACTTCTGGCCGGTGATCATCGGCGGGCAGATGCCCCAACTGCTGGACCACAAGGTTCGGCTGCTGGCCGAGGCGGCCAAGCGGCTGCGAATCACCACCGACCGGGCCAGCCTGCGCGACTACGCCGCCGAGGTGGAATGGGCCAAGGTCTCCACTCTGACACCTGAGGGATACCTGGCAAGGGCAGAGGACGGAACTGAGCAGCGTGAAGCCCCGGCGGGACTGGACCACCGCGGCTTCTCCCGGCTCTACCAGGCCTACGAGGACATCAAAGAGGACCGGCAGCTGATGGACTTCGAGGATGTTCTGCTCTTCACCGCAGGAATGCTGGAGTCCGATGAGCGGGTGGCCGCCCAGGTCCGCCAGCAGTATCGGCACTTTGTGGTAGACGAGTACCAGGATGTGTCTCCGCTGCAGCAGCGCCTGCTGGACCTCTGGCTCGGTGGGCGCAAAGAGCTCTGCGTGGTGGGCGATGCCGCCCAGACCATCTACTCCTTCACCGGGGCCACCCCCGACTACCTGCTGAGCTTCCGCCGCCGCTACCCCGAGGCCGAGGTGGTCAAGCTCATCCGTGACTACCGCTCCACCCCCGAGGTGGTGAAACTGGCCAACACGCTGCTGGCCGACCGGCGTCCCGGCGGCCCCACCCCCTGGCCCACCCCGCTGCAGCTAGTTTCCCAGCGGGACCGCGGCCGGGTCCCGGAGATCACTCAGCATGCCGACGACGACGCCGAGGCCGCCTGGATTGCCGCAAAAGTCCGCGAGATCACTGAGTCCGGCATCCCGCTGAGCGAGATCGCTGTGCTCTACCGCACCAACGGGCAGTCCCAGGCCTTCGAACAGGCACTGGCTGCAGCCGGCATCAGCTACCAGCTGCGCGGCTCTGAACGCTTCTTCTCACGGCCTGAAGTGCGTGAGTCCATCGCCGCACTGCGCACCAGCTCTCTGCTGGCCGAAGAGTCCCCGGACCCGGTGCCGGAACAGGTCCGCGGAGTGCTCACTTCCATTGGGTTCACCCGGGAGGCGCCCTCCTCCACCGGGGCGGTGCGGGAACGCTGGGAGTCGCTGGCCGCGCTGGTCTCCCTGGCCGAACAGCTGGCCGCTGAACGTGAGTCCGGGTTCAGCATGCGGGAGTTTCTGGCCGAGCTGGAGGAGCGCTCAGCCGCCCAGCACGCTCCCACCGTTGAAGGGGTGACCCTGGCCTCCCTGCACTCGGCCAAAGGCTTGGAATGGGAGGCGGTGTTCCTGGCCGGACTGTGTGAAGGGCTGATGCCGATCAGCTTTGCCCAGACCCAGCGGGAGCTGGATGAGGAACGGCGGCTGCTCTACGTAGGCATCACTCGGGCCAAGACCCGCCTGTTCCTCTCCTCCGCGGCAGCCCGGCACCCGGGCGGACGGGGCCGGCGCAAAGCCTCCCGGTTCCTCATCCCGCTGCGCAAAGAGCTGGGCCTGGAGGCACCAGCGCAGAGGATTGCACCGGGCGTAGGCGGGCTCAGTGTCAATGCCGCGGCCCGTAAGCGCAGAGCGGCACTCTGCGCTAGCTGTGGCACCCCGCTGACCGTTGGCACCCAGATCAAACGCCGCCGCTGTGAGAATTGCCCGCCGCGCTATGACGAGCAGCTCTTCGAGCACCTGCGTGAATGGCGGCGCGGCTACGCAAAAGAGCTGGAAGTTCCGGCCTTCATGGTCTTCGGCGACGCCACCCTGGAAGCGATTGCCGAACATAGGCCTGGCACCGATGAGGAACTGCTGGCCATCTCCGGCATCGGCCCCAAGAAGCTGGAATCCCATGGCGAGCAGCTCAAGGCCGCACTCGCAGAGCACTTGGGCAGAGCCTGAGGCGCGAGCGAAGCGACCGCGCCGGGCGGTCTGGATGTGCGGCACTAGGCTGAACGTGTGAGGATGGCACCCATGGTTGGCGACGAGTCTCCGGAGGCGGCCAGTGTCGATGCTGTGGCGCAGGAGTTCGGCGTCGCTTTGGAGCGTGCGTTGGGTGGTCGGGCTAGCGCGAACTGGCTGGTGGTGCGCCGAGGGGATCCCCTGGTGCTTCGGCGGTACTCAGATGTCTTGGAGTTGGGTCCGGAATTGCTGCGTCAGGCAATCGACTGGCAGGTCGAGGTGCGCGCCCGGGTGCGCCGAACTGGGTGGCCGGTAGCTGCTGCGATCGGAGAGCCGCTCAGCTCGGATGGAACCTGGTGGACGCTTGAGAGTTGGTTGCCCGGTGCGCCGGCTATCATGACCCCGTCTCAGCATGCGGACCTGATTGCCCAGTGGCAGCGGATCGGGGACATCGCCGAAGATCTCGGTCCACAACCTCATCGCCTTGATCACCTTGCCGTGCTGGACGATGCTGAAGCCGCTGGATACCTCGCCCAGTGCGAGAACGTGCAGGATCGAGAGTGGTTGCTGACACGACTGGACCAGGTTCTGGCGGGAACCCAGCGGGTGGACTGGGAGGCGTCCCGCCGCACCCTGGTGCACGGTGACCTTGCCAGGCACAACATTCTGTGGGCGGCTGGGAACCTCTCCGGTGTTCTCGACTTCGAGCTCGCCACGATTGACCGCCGGGTCACGGAGGCGATTCACGTCTGGCGGTGCCGGCACGATGACGTACTCCTCGCCTACGACCAGCAAGAACCGCTCAACGATCAGGAGTGGCGGATGCTCCTGATCGACTGGTGGGCCCTCATGCTCAGCTTGTCCCTGTTCCACTTGCGCCGTGGCCGGCAACCCGGACGCTGGGAACTCGATGGACTCCGACGAACCTCACCGCTGAGTGAGACACTGGCCCACAACCTCTGACGCAAGGACTCCGCTAGTGGTCTCGGCGGCAGTTCCGCAGCCAGATCCGGATCGTGTAAGTGCGTCATAGTCGGGCGTGCCATCCTCGCTGCACTTCGATAGGCGGCACAAGCAGGAACGCCTGGCGTTGCTGGTCAGCGAGCTTGGAGCCGGCCATGCCCATCGTGATCAGTTCAGGATGTGCGCGGTCAACCCGCAGCGCAATGCTCACGATGCCCGCGTGAGAGTCGCCGTGAGCCACGCCGCGCAGCGGAAAAAGCACGAGCGTCTCGAGATTGGAAACCTGGACCTTCACTGTGAGCGCACGGTGGCCAGCGTGTTCGCCCAGGCCGTGAGCTGGTCGAGGGTTTCGCCCAGAAGGTCCGCGAAGAAGGGGCAGGGAGCGAACTCGTTGTTCCTCTAGGTGATCAGGTAGTCCACCTCGCTCACCTGCTCTATTGCGAACCGTTCCAGATGGTGACGGCCATCCAGCAGCCGGGTCACTGCCTCTGGCGCTAGTCACTAAACCCATATCGACTCAGGGCCCTGGTGAATAGACTTGGGCTCATGACCGACGGCGACTGGAGGGATGGCGAGTTCCGGCAGCGTCGGCCCTCCGAGGAGACTCTCGCCTGGGTTGCAGCGTCGATGGGTCGGGGCAGTCGCATTGTTGGCTATCGCCGATTGACCGGTGGCGTCTCCTCCGCCGTGCATCGGCTGACTGTCGAGCGAGGTGGGAAGCGAACGTTGGTCGTGCTTCGGCAGTACCCGGGCGGGTTCGGACTGGTAGGGGCCTTGGAGAACGAGATCGCCAACCTTCGCGTGGTGGCGGAAAGCGGGCTCCCGGTTCCCAGAATCCTGGCTACTGATGTCACCGGTACTTCGACCGGGGGTGCGCCATCGTTGCTGATGACACGGTTGCCGGGACATGTGGACCTCAATCCGGTGGAACCTCGGTCCTGGATGACGAGGATCGCGGAGATTGCCGTCTTGCTGCATTCCCTCGACCTGCCCGCGAAGACATTCAATCCTTGGACCGATTCTTGGATCGCTCCTCTCGACGGGCTTCAGGTGCCGGTCGGGGCACAGCAGCCGGATGTGTGGAAAGCGGCGTTTGGTGTCATGGCGGCGCCACCACCAACCGACACTGCCGTCTTTCTGCACGGGGACTTCCTGCCTGTCAACATTTTGTGGTCGCGCGGAAGAATCACCGGGCTGACCGACTGGAACAGCATCCATCGAGGGTCGCCCGCGATTGACATCGGGCACTGTCGGCGATATTTGGCGGTGCTCTACTCGCCAGAGTGGTCGGAGCAGCTTCGGTTGCTCTATGAGTCGATCGCCGGAGTGATTCTCGATCCGTGGTGGGATCTGTATGCCCTGCTGCACCATGACGACACCCAGCCGAAGTGGATCCGTAGTCAGGTCGCAGGGCGCCGTCCCGTCGATGTGCCGGGCATGACTTCCCGGGTCGAGGTCGCTATCGAGACGGCGCTACGGCGCCTCGAATAACTGTGGGGCCCTCCATCTGGTGTATCCCCCGCAGATGTCATGGAAGGTGTTCAGATGGCCCAACGAGAACAGATAGCCGATACGCGATCGTGAGGGGCCGCCGCGCGACTTGTAGGGGGCAATCGGGACGCGAACTACTTTTGCGCCTTGTGAGGATTGGGCGTGGCTAGTCTGGGACTGGCTGGCGGGGTAGTAGGTACTGGCCGTTCTGCCCCCGCGATTGTGGCTCATTTGCTCCCTGGCTCCGATGGATGCCTTCGGTGGGACTTGCCCAACCGGCTGGATCATGCGTCTTGGATCACCGCGAGACTGAAATCTTGCGCGTGTGCGCGGTTTCAGTCTACTGACGTTCGGGATTCAGGCGGTGGCGCAATGCCGCGCAGTATCCCGCAAAGAGCGCCGTTACAATCCCGATGCCAATGTCGAACCAGGAGGTGACGGTGCCCAGCATCGCCCATCGGTTCAGCAAGGCGAAGGTCGCGATGAGCAGCACGACCTGCGCAGATGCTGAGGTCACAGCGACCGGGAACGCCCATCGGTTGCGTGCGATGAGCAGTACCGGGGCGAGGAGCCCTCCGAGGATGTTGACAGCCCAGATGATACGGAGAATCACCGGATAGTCGGCGAAGTAGATGACCCCACCTTGACCGAACTGCCCGCGAATGTAGTCGGTGTCATTCATGAGGATCAGCAGGTAGTCGCGTGCTCCGCCGACGTAGAGCGCGAACACGATGATCGAGACGAGCCACACGTGCCACGGGCGACGAACGACGGGTTTCTCTGGTCGCCCGCTCATCGGTCTGCTTCCGAACTTGTCTGCTCGCGCAGCGTGTTCAAGAGGGTCGTGGACGCGCTGAGGGTCTCCATCAGACGTTCGACGCCCATCAGGGCGATGCCCTCATCACTTCCCAGGACGATGAGTTTGTCGCCCGCTCCGATGCCGTGGTCACGGCGCGCCTGCGCGGGGATGACGACCTGCCCGCGCTCACCGACCGTCACCGATCCGTAGAACTTCCGCCCCTCGGGGCCGTTGACGACACCACTCTCATCATCATGCATGATAAACATGTTATACATGTCATAAGCGGTGCGCGAGAGGGCGACAGGAAAGAGAAGCGAGAACCGATGTGGGGGACGATCTTGGGCATCGCCGGAACGACTGCCGCCGTCGGAGGAGCCGCCGCGGCCGGATACGCGGGGAACAACCTGACGTATGCACGACGGGATGCGGCCAGAGCCAACCGTGCGGGTTTCCGGGATAAGCGGATCACTCTGCGAACCGGCACGACTTTCGCCTACTCCGAGGGGCCGGACTCCGGCCCCTCGTTGTTGCTGCTGCACGCTCAGGGGTCAGCGAGGCAGAGCTACGACCGTGTGCTGCCCGCGCTGGCGGAGCACTTCCACGTCTATGCGGTCGACATCGCCGGACACGGCGACTCCGACCGCACGCCCGGCTGTTACACCGTTCATCAGGTCGGCGCGGACATCGCTCTCTTCATCGAATCCGTCGCCGAAGGTCCGGTCATCTTGAGCGGACACTCCTCCGGCGGGCTGGTCGCGGCCTGGGTCGCCGCCGAGGAACCCCACCTCGTCTCGGCCGTGCTCTTTGAGGACACGCCGTTCTTCTCAACCGAGGGTGAACGCTACGCCACTCAGTTCAACTACATCGACCTCGCCGTGCCCGCCCACGATTTCCTGTTGCAGGACGTGGAGACGGACTTCGCGGGCTGGTACATCGCTCACAACGCGTGGCTCGGCTACTTTGGCCGAGGACGAGACGGCATCGTCCGCTACGCCCGGAAACGACGCACCACCCGCCCAGACGAACCACTAAGGCTGTGGTTTCTGCCGCCTGTGACGAACGAGTCGTACGCGCACATGCACGCTTTCGATCCCGCATTCGCCGACGCCTTCTACGAACGCACCTGGCTGGAAGGCTTCGACCAGGCCGACGCGCTCGCCCGCATTACCCAACCGGCGACAGTTGTCCACGCCAACTGGCGTCTTACGGGCGCAGGCATTCTCGAAGGCGCGATGACCAATGACGATGCTACTCGCGCGAACGACCTGATCACCAACAGCACCCTCGAACGCGTCCATACCGGGCACGGATTCCATTTCGAGAAACCCAGAGAGTACAGCAGGCTGCTCACCGACCTCGCAACACGTGCCCGCAGGCCGTGAACGACGCCACATCAGGTGTTCGTGCAAGAAATGAAAGAACGGACGCAGACTACGCGAGTGTAGACGGGCATCACAGAGTGCGTGCAGGTCCGTCGCGACCCGGATTGGTGTGCTGCCTGTGCCGCCCATGCAGATAGCGACTCGGGGGTACGGGGCAGTTCTCTTGGGGGTATCACTGTGGATGGGTGCTGAACAGCGGAGACTGAGCGGCGTGGCATGTCAGCGGTTCGCGGGGTGGGTTTGCGGCGGACGTGTTGCGGTGAGATGTCCTGCTGGTCGGCGATGGGACCGCAGGAGTGCGTTATGGCGGTTGTGAGGTCGTTGTGCGTGAACCGGCCGCTGCGCCTGCGCCGTGGAGTCTTGGCTGGGTTGGCAAGAGTCGAGAGCGAGACGGCAGAATGGAGAGGTGAGGAGGTCTGCCCGATGAGCATGAACGCACCTGAGTCGATGATGCCGTGGATGACTCGTTCGAGCGCAGTCTCCGTCCCCTCCGATGACATTGAAGCGCTGTCTGTCGGCGACGCCGCCGCGTTGGTCGGCGTGAGTGTGAGGACGCTCCACCACTGGGATGACATCGACCTGGTAGTTCCTAAGACTCGGTCGAATTCCGGCTACCGGACTTACGATGCCGATGACATCAGTCGGATTCATCGTGTGCTCGTCTATCGAGAACTCGGATTCAGTCTCGCGAGCATTCAGGAAATCTTGGATGACCCGACTGTTGACGAGGATCAGCAACTCCGTCAACAGAGACAGATCATTGGCGACCGAATCGGTCGGCTCTCCGAAATGGCAGTCGGTATTGATCGACTCCTAGCTGCCCGCGAGACGGGTACACGGCTCTCGATGCGAGAGCAGGCGGAGATCTTCGGGCAGGACTGGCGGCCGGAATGGGCGGAGGAGGCCTACGAGCGGTGGGGAGACTCGCACGAATGGAGTCAGTTCGAGCAGAACGTGGCGCATCTCTCGGCAGCGGAGCGGGCTAGGGTTCACGACCAGGGCGAAGCCGTCCAGCGTGAATTGGTCGAAGCGAAGCGGGCTGGCGTTGCCCCGGGAACTGTCGAGGCAAACCGGCTTGCCGAAGCTCACCGAGGCTCGATCGATCAGTTGTTCGCCTGTTCGCACTCGATGCACTCTGTCTTGGGACGCATGTATGTCGAGGACGAACGATTCGCCGCGAACATCGACCGGTGGGAGCCGGGTATGAGCGTGTGGCTGCGAGACGTGATTTTCGCCAACGCCGCAGCTCACGGTGTTGACCCGACACAGGCCACATGGGAGTGACGCCATGTCCAGGAACGATGAGCCAAATTACGCACGCGATTGCTGGCGAGTGTGCCTGGCGCATCTTCGTCTGCTGACCGCGTTCGTCGCATCCGCAAAAGCACGACGACACCGTGGATGATCACACACCTTAACTCTTGACCACCCATCCAACGCGAGCAGCAGCATGAATGCATGCCGCGCTGCTATCGGATCGCTTACGTCACCGCGTCGGATTCGGCTCCATACCTCCGCGACGCCTTGCTCCTCGTGAGCGATTTCGCACCACAGCGATTGGGACGCGTACGCCTGCCCCGACTGCTCGGCCGCGTTGAGATAGGGCGCGAGCGTTTCAGGTCGATGCTCCATCGCCTGCCCGACGATCCCAGCCAGCCGTGCCACAAGCGCCACAGGCACGCGCAGCTTGCGGGCCGCTTGATTGGTCGGCGGACGGTTCTCGGGCGAGTCATCCATGTCAGCGACGCTAGGGGCTTCCCTCGCGTGAGGGTCTAGCAGTTGACTCTCACGTCGCGTCATGCCGAAGCGTGGAGCGCATGCACGAGACAACCTCGCTCCACGACCGCAGCAACGGTCCCGGTGAAGAGCATGCGGTCATCGATGACCCACATCATCCCATTGCTCGCCGGATCGGCGATGTCCTGCGCAACCGTTCGCCAAGGCCAAAGATGATCCTTATCGATGACCTTGAGAACATCGAGCAAGCGGTACGAAGCAACGTCCGGCTGGACAGTCTGTACATGACCGAGGGGCTTCAGCTTCCCTCAATCAGCGACACAATATCCGAATACGGAATTCTTCCAACTCACACGCTTTCCCGCAACGTTGTTGATGGCCTGTTCGGTGGTGAGAAGCGGGCACGCATTTTCGCCTTAGCGAAGGCGCCTAGCTCCGCGAAACTTGGCGATCTTTCGGGAACTCAAGGCGACATCGTCGTGCTCGATGGCGTGCGTTTGGTCGGCAATATTGGTGCGATCACCAGGACATCGGTGGGCTTCGGAACCGCTGGACTGGTTCTCCTGGAAAGCGGATTGCGGAATGTGTTTGATCGACGGCTGATCCGAGCAAGCAGAGGCCTTGTGTTCGCTCTTCCGATCGTTCTCGCAACCCTCGACGAGTTCGCTGAATATGTACTCACCGAACGGATCAACGTGGGAACACTGACGGCACATGCAACGGAGCGCCTCGAATCCGCGTGCGGTGTCGCGGAACGGATGGCGATAGTTTTGGGCAGCGAACGACACGGTGTATCCCAAGAACTCGGCACGATAGCAAACCACAGATACGCAATCCCCATGTCGCCTGAGATTGAATCACTGAATGTTTCGGTCTCGGCAGGTATCGCCCTCTACGAACGTAACCGTTCAATCCGGCTTCGCACATAACGGCGGCTCAACAGCATTCTGCGACTGCTCAGCTCAGGGGGCTGATGCAGGGGTGGGTGACAACTTGACCCGTTCCTGCATCAGCCCCTTCCGCGCCTGCTTCCGCGCATCGAGCACATCCATCACTTGCTGCCAAGTGTCCTCGTCCACAACCGCAGGCCACACCGCCTGCACCTGCATCTGTGAGGCCATCGCCACATCCGAGTCCGTGTCTAACCGCAGCGAGCCGGTCACCGAACGGACGGTGAACCCGGCCAGCACTTTCGCGTCGATCAAGTCCTCAAGATCGCGCGGGTCGCGTACCGCCCGATCCAGGTCGTAGGCGATCATCACCTGCGCCTGACCGTCGGCCAGGTGTGTGAGCATGGCGCGGAACTGCGGGCGGATCACCCGCCGCACCCGCTCACCCGACGGCAACGTGATCGTGCGCTGCTTGAACGCCGACGTGTCATTCTCCCGGAACACCGCCGTGATCTCCCAACCGTGAGCGGCTGCGTAAGCGCGACAGTCAGCCTCCTGCCGATCCACCCCACACTCGCCACCCTCCGGATCATCGCTGATCCGGACGTACACCACCGCCCGCTGCGACGGCTCCGCTGCCTGTTCCTGCTCGTTCTGACCCACTCAGTCGGCCCACCTTCCTACTCGTGTGAGAAGTAGGTGCGTTCACAGAACCTCGGCTACCCGGATGCTCCGCATCCGCGCAGGACCCCGTGGTCAGAGGTCCGCCCCGCCGCCGGGACCATCACTGCCCTGCTGATCCGACCAGGAAACCCCGGCCAGAAAGGCGTCGGCCTCAGTAGCGCGCGGATACCGGGCCACAAGCTCCTGGAACCGCGGGCCGTGACCGGGCTCAATGAGATGCGCCAGCTCATGCACCAGCACCGCATCCACCACGTAGTCGGGCATCTTCTGCAGCCGGGCGGACAGCCTGATGCTTCCGGATGCTGAACTGGTGGATCCCCAACGTCTCAGCTGCCGCGCCGACCAGGTCACTGAGGTCGGTTGAACTGCACCGCCGAAGTACTGAGCAGCCAGCCCCTGTGCGCGCTCAAGCAGGGCGGCGTCGGAGATCCCGGTCGAAGACTGCCTGGCGGTCAGCCGTTTGCGGAACGCCCGGGCGTGCTTCTCGACCTCCAGCAGGCTCAGCCGCAGTGGCGCGCGCAGCCGCAGGGTCCCGTTGGCCATCTCCGCGCTGACTGTGCGTTTGCGCCTGGCCGAACGGATCACGATCACATCCTCGCCGTCCACAGGAACCACTTGCTCAATAGTCTGACCCACGCGCCTCAGCTTAGTCCCAGCCTGGAGGAGGCCTGCAGCACCGGCGGTCGAAAGCAGTGGGTGGAAAAGAGGCAAGAGTGCCGTTCCTGTGGAAAACCCAGAGGACCAGGCGCCGTCGTAAGCAATAATAAAAGGAGTCAAACACAATCAAATTGCAAGGAGTTTACTATGATTAGCCAATCACTGCGGATCGCCCGGCGCAGAGTCGCCACTGTAGCGGTGGAGGGATTAGATGGGCTCGGTATCCAGCTGGCCGAACTGCTGGCTCAGCTGAGCATCGGGACCCTCATCCTGCGCGACTCCCGACCGGTGCTCCCAGTTGATCCCGAATTCCGGACCATCGACCTGGGCAGGCCCCGGGCCGAGGCTGTCACCGAACGGCTCAGCAGCCAGGCGGCAGAGACCGCAGTCATCGAAGCTTTCGAAGACTCCGCACTGGCCGGAGCAGATCTGCACCTGGTCACTGGCATCGAAGAACTCCAGGCCGAAGCACTCCGGCGAGCCTGGCGGGAATCCTCCGCAGTGCTGCCGGTCCTCGCCTCAGCGCAGGGCTGGTGGGCCGGACCACTGCTGATGCCCGGTTCTCCGCTGTGTCCTGAGTGCCTGGTGCAGCAGGGGCTGCTCAGCGCGGCAGCCCAGAATCAGCCGGGTGCTGAGCGGGCTAACCCTTCGGCACCCGATCCTGATCCCCAGGTGGTCCTGGGTGCCGCCGCAGCTGCCGCCCTGCAGGCAGCCGTACTCATCGACGGACACCCGCACTGCGCCGTACAGGAGTCAGCCTTGGTGTGCCAGGCCGAGACTGGGCTCATCACCCCGCAGCCGGTGCAGCCAGCCCAGGACTGCGCCTGTTTCACCACAGCTGTCCCGGTGGGGCTGTGAGCGAACGCAGGCGGTCACACCCAGGAACTGGGGCTACCCTGGCATTCACGGATTTTTCCCCTCTTGCAGGAGCCAGGCATGACTGATCAGCCCGATGACAACGAGCGCAGTGAGTCCCACGAGGAGGAATTTCTGCGCAAGCTCTTCGGCGAGGCCTTCGGAGATGATTCCGCCTCCGATGAGCAGAGCCGTCCCAACCGCGGCCCCTCCATGGGCTTCACCGGCAATCCGCAGAACCAGGGTGGTCAGGACGATAACGACGACGCCGGCCAGGGCCCGTTCGGCGCAGGTGGCTTCCCGGGCTTCCCGCCCGGGTTTGATCCCTCCCAGATGCCCCCCGGCTTCGGCGACCCGGCCATGATGCAGCAGATCATGGGCCAGGTGCAGGCCATGTTCTCCGCCATGCAGAACCAGGGGGATGAGACCGTCAACTGGGAGCTGACCAAGAACGCCGCAGTCAGCGCAGTGGGGGAGGACGACGCCGCGGTCACCCCAGCAGAGGCCAAGCAGGTAGACGACGCCCTCCGATTGGCAGAGATGTGGCTCAACGAAGCCACCTCCTTTGAGGCGGTCGGCACTATCGGTCAGGGTCTCAGCCGCAAGCAGTGGATCGAGAGAACCTTCGAGTCCTGGCAGCGACTGACCACCCCGGTGGCTGAATCAGTGGGTCGGGCCATGGCCCAGGTGGTGCGCCAGCAGCTGGAGGAGGGCGGCGGTGCCCACCTGCCCGAGGAGCTCAAAGGCATGTTGCCTCCAGACGCTGGGGCCCAGGTGGCCTCGATGATGGAACGGATGGGCTCGGTAGCATTCGGAGCTCAGATCGGCCAGGCGATCGGTAAGTTGGCCGGTGAGGTGCACTCTGGTTCGGACATCGGTCTGCCCCTGGCCGGGACGGCTATGACTCTGGTGCCGGCCAATATCAAGGCCTTCGGCAAGGGGCTTCAGGTAGAGAACGAGGAGATCCTGCTCTACCTGGCCCTGCGGGAGGCCGCCCGCATCCGACTGTTCCTGCGCGCCCCCTGGCTGGAGGACGACCTGTTCAACGCAGTGGCCCAGTACGCCGCCGGTATCCACATCAACATGGAGCGGGTGGAGGAGGCGGCCAGCCAGATCGACCCTTCCAATCCCCAGGAGATGGAGGATCTCTTCGGCGAAGGCCTCTTCCAGACTGACCGCACTCCCATGCAGGAGGCGGCACTGCGCCGCATTGAGACTACCTTGGCCCTGGTGGAGGGCTGGGTCGACGACGTGGTGGCTCAGGCAGGCGCCCATCTGCCCTCGATCAGCCGGCTGCGTGAAACTTTTGCCCGCCGCCGGGCCACCGGAGGTCCGGCAGAGGCAGCCTTTGCCGCATTAGTCGGCCTGGAGCTGCGCCCCCGCCGGCTGCGCGATGCCGCCGCTCTGTGGGCTCATCTGCGCGAGTCTGACGGCGTAGAAGGCCGCGACGAGGTCTGGGCCCACCCGGATGTGCAGCCCGATGAGGCCGACCTGGACGATCCGGCAGGATTCCACAGCCGCCGTGCTCAGCGGCAGGAGGAGGCCGCCAAGATCGACGATGAGCTGAAGAAGCTGCTCGACGGCGACTATGACGGCCCCGGCTCCGGCGGAGACAGTACCGGCGGGAAGCCGGCGTGAGTCTGCGCAGAAACGTCCAGATCACCTCGGGCATCGGGGCTCTGGTGATGGGGCTGGCGGCTTTCAGCCTGCCCAGCGCATATCTCACCGAGTCTCCCGGACCGGTGTTCGACACCACCGGGGAGATTCAGGACTGGCCGGTGATCACCGTGCACGGCACCGAGACCTACCAGACCGAAGGCAGCCTCTCGCTGACCACGGTCTACGTCAACGGCGCGCCCACCTCCACGGTACGGGTCTTCGATGCCCTGGGCGGCTGGATCTCACCGAGCGTGGACCTGACCCCGCATGAGCTGGTCTACCCTTCCGGCACTACACGTGAGGAGGTTCAGCAGCGCAACCAGGCAGCCATGGCTTCATCCCAGGAGCTGGCACTGGCTGCTGCCCTGGACCATCTGGGTGTGGACTACTTGGTGGAGCTCTCGGTCATGGAGTTCACTCAGGAGGCCGTGGATGCCGGCACCGACGAGATCCTCATTCCCGGGGATCAGATGCTCGCCGCCGAAGGTGAGGAGGTCACCGGACTGGAGGGGCTGCGCCAGGCTGTCAACGAGGCCGCCGGTGAACCGATAGAATTGACGGTGGTCCGCGACGGCGAACCTGTCGAGATCGAGGTCCCTACCTACCAGGAGGCCGACGGGGAGTACTACGTGGGCATCTTGCTGGCCACGGAGTTCGACTTCCCCGTGGAGGCCGATATTCGGCTGGAGGACGTGGGCGGCCCCTCAGCGGGACTGATGTTCGCTCTGGGGCTGATCGATACGATGACTGAGAACCCGCTCACCGGTGGGGTCAACTGGGCCGGCACCGGCACTGTGGACCCCGACGGTACCGTGGGGCCGATCGGCGGAGTGGCGCAGAAAACTGTTGGTGCCCGTGATGAGGGTGCTGAGCATTTCTTGGCACCACGGCCGAACTGTGATGAGCTGGTAGGCAGGCTTCCTGGCGGAATCGAGGTCTACGGCGTCGAGGATGTGGACCAGGCGGTGGAGATCGTCGAGGCGGTCAGGGACAATGATGAGGACTTTTTGGCAGGGCTTGAGCCCTGCGGTCGGTGACTTTTCACCGCACCACCATTGATGAGTATCAGAACGTGTAGAGACGAGGACAGACTTTGAGTTTCTCTCAGGGATTCGGCAATTCGAACCCCTTCTCCGGAGGGATTTTCGGCTCCGGGCCGGGCAACAGCAATAACGACGACGCCGACTCCGGTGGTTCCGGGGGCAGCAGAGGCGGTGATGGCCGCAGCAGCCAGGGGGGACGGCGTCGTCCCTCCGCGCTGATCATCACCATCATCGTCATTGCTGCACTGCTGGGCGCCTTTGTGGCATTCTCCGGGTTCTACGCGGAGATCATGTGGTACTCCCAGCTGGGGTACTCCGAGGTGTTCTGGACTGAGTGGTTAGCCCGCGGCGCCATCTTTGCGGTGGCCTTCCTGGTGATGGGCCTGCTGGTGTGGCTGAGCCTGTTCTTCGCCTTCCGCACCCGGCCCAAGAACATCGAGGGACAGCTGGCCGAGTCGGTGAGCCGCTACCAGTCCACCTTGACCTCTATGCGTCGGCTGCTGATGTTCGGCCTGCCGGTGCTGATGGGTCTGTTCGCCGGCACGGCAGCCCAGGCCAACTGGCAGCAGGTGCTGCTGTTCCTCAACCAGGAGCCTTTCGGGCAGGAGGACCCCGAGTTCGGCCTGGACTTCGCCTTCTACGTGTTTACTCTGCCATTTTTGAACTTTGTCAACGGCTTCCTGATCTCCGCGGTGCTGGTGGCAGGGATCGCAGGCATCCTCTGCCACTACCTGTTCGGGTCTATCCGGATTGAGTCCAGCGGCAAGTTCGTGGTGGAGAAGGCCGCCCGCTGGCATGTGGCTGTGGCCGTAGCCGCGTTTATCCTGCTTCAGGGAGCCAGCTGGTTCCTGGGCCGCTACGCCACTCTGCAGGACCAGAGCGGCAACTGGGCCGGTGCCCTCTACACCGATGTCAACGCGGTGATTCCTGCCCAGACCATTCTGGCCATTGCCGCAGTGCTGGTGGCCATCGTGCTGGTGATCACCGCGATCACCGCTCGCTGGAGGTTTGCGATCATCGGCACCGCCATGCTGATCGTCACCGCGATCATCGGCACCGGAGTAGTGCCTTTCTTAGTCCAGGAATACCAGGTGCGGCCCACCGAGCAGTCCCTGGAGGATGAGTACATTCAGCGGAATATGGAGCTGACCCGGTTCGCCTACGGGCTGGATGATCTGGAGAAGATCAGCTACTCCGCCACGATGCAGGCCGAGGAGGGTGCGCTCTCCAATGACGCTACCAATGTTGAGAATATCCGCCTGCTGGACCCCAACCTGGTGTCCGCCGCCTACCGGCAGTTCCAGCAGTTCCGGCCCTACTACACCTTCCCTGACACGCTGAGTTTTGACCGCTATGAGATCGACGGCCAGCGCTACGATACGGTGATCGCCGCCCGCGAGGTCAATGCTCCGGAAGGCTCCTGGGTCAACCAGCACCTGATCTACACCCACGGCTACGGCCTGGTGGCGGCCAATGCCAACACGGTCACCCCGGAGGGCCGCCCCGACTTCACTCTGCAGGGCATCCCCACCACGGGTGACCTGGCCTCCGATGAGGAGTACCAGCCGCGCATCTACTTCGGCGAATCCACCCCCCAGTACTCCATTGTGGGTGCCCCTGAGGGTGCCCCGCCGCGTGAGCTGGACCGGCCCGCGGTGGAGCTCACCGAGGATGAGGAGGGCGAGCTGGAAGAGAACGCCGAGGAAACCCAGGATGACACCCAATACACCTTCACCGGTGACGGCGGGCCATCGGTGGGCAACATGTTCAACCGGCTGATCTACGCGCTGAACTTCCAGTCACCGGAGATTTTCCTTTCCGGTGACATCAACGAGGAATCCCAGATCCTCTACGACCGCCATCCGCGGGAACGTGTGGAGAAGGTGGCCCCCTACCTGGAGGTGGACCAGAACATCTACCCGGCCATTGTGGACGGGCGGATCAAGTGGATCGTAGAAGGCTACACCGCCTCCAACGACTTCCCCTACTCCGCAGAGGAGCAGCTGGAGTCCGCCACAGTGGATGCGCTCACCCAGGGTGCCCCGCAGCAGCTGACCGGGCAGGTCAACTACATGCGCAACTCGGTCAAGGCCACCGTGGATGCCTATGACGGCTCCGTGGAGCTCTACGCCTGGGATGACCAGGATCCGATCCTGCAGGCCTGGCAGCAGGTCTTCCCAGAGTCCATCCAGCCGATGGAGGAGATGAGTGCTGAGCTGCTGGAGCACGTGCGCTACCCCGAGGATCTCTTCCGCATCCAGCGGTCTCTGCTCACTGAGTACCACGTGGATGAGGCCAGCACCTTCTACGAGGGCAACGATGCCTGGTCGGTGCCTGAGGATCCCACCATCGAGGGCGGCAGTCCGCAGCCCCCGTACTACATGACCCTGCAGATGCCGGAGCAGGAAGAGCCCAGCTTCTCGCTGACCTCCACCTTCATCCCGGCTACCGAGGCCGACGGCCAGCAGCGCAATGTGCTCTACGGCTTCCTGGCCGCCTCGGGTGACGCCGGCACCGGCCAGGACGGGGACCGGCATGAGGACTACGGCCGGCTGCGGCTGCTGGAGCTGCCGCGGCAGACCTCCATCCCCGGCCCGGGCCAGACCCAGGCGAACTTCGACTCGCACCAGACCATCGCCCAGCAGCTCAACGTGCTGGACGATCTGGGCGGCTCCGAGGTGCACCGCGGCAATATGATCACCCTGCCGGCAGGCGGCGGCATTCTCAATGTGCAGCCCATCTATGTGCAGGCCACCACTGGTTCGGCCTATCCGGCGCTGCGCATGGTGCTGGTCGGCTTCGGTGAGGACGTCGGCTACGGTGACACCCTGCAGGAGGCCCTGGACATGGTCTTCGAGGGCGATGCCGGTGTTGAGGCCGTCGAGGGCGCCGGTGTGGATGCTGAGGCTGTCGAGGATGACCTCGAAGGCGTGGAAGGCGTCACCGAGGACGACGAGGAGACCGAACCGTCACCGACACCCACCGAGACCGAGGAGGCTACCGCCCCCACGGACGATGAGGATGAAGATGACGACGACGCCCCCGTCGCCGAGGACGATCAGGAGCGTCTCGATCAGCTCCGTTCCGAGGCGGCCCAGCTCTGGGCTGAGCGCAACGAAGCCTTCGCTGAAGGTGACCTGGCTCGCTACCGCCAGCTGGAGCTGGAGTTCGAGGAGACCCTCGATGAGCTCTTCGAGCTTGAGAACTCCCTGAACGACTGAGCCGGTACGGTCAACGGCGGTGGCCTGCGGGGTATGATCCCGCAAGCCACCGCCGTTTCAGTTGCCGTCCCTGTCAGCCGGCGGCTGAGCGATGGGTGACAACACGTTTCTTCGCCCTGCGCCGGCGCAGGGCACGCACCGCAGAGATCAGCAGCATCGCCATCGCTAGGACCACAGCTGCTGCTGCCCCGAGCATGGCGTAGAGCACCGAATCCGGCACCGGGTCGGTGACCCGGATCGGAATCGCCAGCTGCTGGAACTCCCCGTCCGGATCCAGTCCTGTGACGTAGAGGGTATGGTCTCCCGGCTCAACCCACTCCGGGATCCAGAACGTACCGCTGGCAACCCCATCCTCATCGGTCATCATGGTGCCCAGGGTGACCGGTTCAGATCTCAGGCCAACCCAGACCCGGGTGCCTGGAAGCCCCTGCCACCTCTGGATGGTCAGTTCTGCGTTGCGTCGCAGCTGCGCTGAAGTGCCTTCGACTACGGTTTCACCGATCTCCCATGCCGCGATTGCCGCGTCGTCGAGGTTGATGAAGGATCGGTCGAAAAGGGGACGGAGCCGGATCTGGTTGAGCAGTTGCTCGTTCTGCGAATAGGCGCTCTCGATTCCTGTGGGGTCGGCATCAATACGCGGTTCGCTGACCATCCAGGCCTCCAGCACCTGGGTGATCCTCTGATACCCCTGGTAGTTGGGATGGATGAACTCCTGTGCCTCCTGGGTGATTCGCAGCGCGTCGGCCTCAGGGCGGAAGTACCGCAGGATGTCCTGGCTCGCTTCACCAACCCGGTCCAGCCCCGTCCAGCCTGCTATCTGGTCACCGACTGCAGCGGGCACATTGATCGGCCGCACATAGGTATCGCTGCCTGAGCAGAGGGTGTTGTCCGGCAGGAACGCCTCCTGAACAGGCGCTGCATAGTAGACCTCCAGCCCCTCCTGCCTGACCATCTCCACAGCGGCTCGCACCTCCGCGTTGAGCGCATAGACCAGCTGGTTCCCGTAGCGGATACGGTCGGGATGAGCGATGGTCGAGCCGCCGAGCATACTGTCAGGGTCGAACCTGCAGATCATGGGGCTGTTATGCAGTAGTTGGGGGTAGGGGAGCACCACCACGGGGGCGTGCTCGCCATCACGGGCCGTCAGGGACTGCTCGTTATTGACCGTCCACCATACCTCGCGGTAGGACGCCGCCAGGCTCCCACGGATACCTGCCAGGGATTCGGGGACCTGATCGAGCAGCAGATGGCAGGGCAGTTCGGTGCCGGTGAGCTCAAGCGGAGCGGTGAGTACACACTTGACCAGGTCGTCGAAGCCGACATCGTTGCCGCCCATCGTCATGAACACTGCAGACGGGGTTCCGCTGGCGCTGCTCAGCTGGGCGAGCTGGGTGCTCCCGGCGATCGGGCGGGGCCGCGAGCTCTCCGGGTCCTCGTTTTGGGGCAAGTGGTGGATATGCCGCGTCTGTGCACCGGAGCAGGCCATCAGCCGGTATCGGCGTTCCAACTCCATCCTGTCCTGCTCGACCTCCAGCTGAGCTTCGTCACCACCGGTGATGATCCGCTCAACGGTGCTCACCAATCGGCCCTCCGCCAGGTCTGTTCGGTAGTCAGGAAGCAGATAGGTGCGGGGACTGCGGTGGCAGGCGTCCGAGGGCTGACCGAGAGGATAGGTATCAGAACCTGCGTCGTGGTGTCCGTACTGGCCGGAGCCCTCGCCCGAGGAGAAGGAATCGCCTACCACCACGATGGGCCGGGAAGGGCTGGCACTGGCAAGAATCTCCGAGACGGTACCGGGACGCACTCCGTCCTCGGCGGGATTCGGCATAGCGATGAACTGGCCCTCAGCGAAGCTGAACATCTCTGGGCCGTAGGCAGTGACCCGGAGGGCGGCGTCGTACTGCTGATGGATCTGGCCGGTGCTGACACTCCATGAAGCGGTGACCGACTCACCGGGCGGAATGTTCCCCTTCGACACAGTGGGCGGCAGAACGGGCGGGAACAGTGAATTCTCCCCGGCATCCCGGAACGCCAGGTTGAGGCGCACATCCTCCAGGGGGAAGGTGTTGGGGTTTCGGACGGTGGCGGTGATGGTGGTAGCTCCGCCAGAAGGCACATGTTCCTGGTAGTCCAGGGTGATTTCAGCCTCCGCCTGAGCAAGCTCGGCCAATGCGTCGCGAAGCTCCTCGGAGCTCTCCGCATCCAGGTAACGTCCCCCGGTGGTCTGAGCGGTGCATTGCAGCTCTTCGCGTCCGGCGTCGCTCTGGTGGTAGCCCACAGTGTGCACGGTGATGTTGAAGTCTGAGTTGGCGAACTCATCGGCAACCGGGCACGGGGGAGAGTGACAGTTGGACAAACCGTCGGAGACCAGCACTACGGTGCCGCTGGTGTAGCCGAGGCCCTCCATTCCTTCGATGGCCGAGCGCAGCGCGTCACCGCTGGGAGTGCTGCCCGAGGCGGTCAGTGACTGGACGGCGGCGACATCCGATGCCAGCGAGGACCGCAAAGGCTCTCCATTGCGCGGTGGGGTGACCACCCAGTCCCCCTGGGAGCATCCTCCGAGGAGAGGGTAGCCCCATACTCCGATGGCTGCACGGCCGTCATAGTCGGTGAGGACTCCGATCACCGCATCTTTGGCGCTCTGCAGCCGGTCGCCCCTCATAGACCCGGAAAGATCGATCACCATGGTCACAGCAGATCTATCTGGAACCTGTACCTGCTCCGCCGGCGCAGGCGGTGGGAAAGCGAGGTCTGCCGGATGTCCCTGAACAGACGGCGCGGACACTCCCTGCCCCGAGTAGGAGGCTCCGGTGACAGCGAGGGCAGACAATAGCAGGACAGCAATCAGGCTGAGAAGGCGGCGGATGGGGGTCATGGGTTCACTCCTGGAACTGGAGGAACATCTGGGCATCCCCCACCAGCTGGGCATCCCCGAAGGCCACTACTGTGGAGTCAGCCTCTTCGGGAACCTCCAAGATCAGGTCCAGTCGAAGCGCCCCGGCTGTATCGAGCTCCAGGTCGACCGGCTGCCCCCAGGTAATGTTCTCTGAGTAGATCTCGGAGCCGTCGGCCAGCACAGTGACTGTGGCTTCGGCATCCATACTTTCAGAGTCGGGAATTCCCAACGTTGCGGTCAGTGTGTCTGCGGCCCCGCGCAGCAGCCAGCTGGCCTCAGTGGGGGAGTGGTGGCGGACTGAGCATGCCACAGTGTGCTCGTGCTCCACCCCGCTGAGCACATGGCTGCCTCTGACCGTGCATCCGTGTTCTTCCTGGTCCACCTCTGCCAGGGGATGGGTGGCAGGGGCGGCGGAGACGACCATGGTGACGGTCTCAGGCAGTTCACTGCCCGGTTCCGGGTCCGTCTCCAGTACGATGCCCTCGGCGGCGTCCGGCTCATACCGCTCGGTGATCTCTGCCGCTGCACCGAGGAGATCAAGCTCGTTTCTCGCCTCGGATGCGTCTATCCCCACCAGGTCAGGAACGGCCGCCTCATCGGAGACGGTGAGATGAATTCCTCCGGGAGACTCCATACCGAAGACGGGAGTCTGTTCCAGCACTACCCCGACGGCGCCGGCGGAGGGCCTCTGTTCGGTGGTGACGGCGTTGACGTCAAGCCCGGAATCGGAGATGACCTGGAGTGCTGACTCCTCATCGAGCCCGCGCAGGTCCGGCATCGTGGCAGTATGCGTGCCTTCGACAGGATTGAGCACCGGCACTTCCACCACCTCCGGCGCTGGCCGCTCCGATGCCCCCACCCCGCTGTGCGCAGCCAGGAACCACCCGGAGGCGAAAGCCACCAGCAGCAGGGAGACTGCTGCCAGAGCAGCGGCACCGATGAGCAGGGGGCTGCTGCTCCGGGTCCCTCTGGGCATGGCGTGCTCAGGTCGTTTCTTCCCCCTCACAGGTTCCCCCTCTGTACGGTTGTGGCGCGAGTGCCCTGGGCCTGACGCCCAATGAGTACCAGACAGCTTACGACGCCGCCTCGGCCGTTCCAGCGCCCAAGCGGTGTTCCGGGCACCATTCCGGAATTCCGAGGTGAGGCTCGGAAAATCGGAAACAATCAAACCGGTGCAGAACCATGGATATTGGGGGTTTCGGCAGCGGCCCATGGAGTAAGACACCAGCTTCAGCCGGAAGAACGTCAGTGAGCGCCACAGGCTCGATAGTCAGCTCGTCGTCGCGCGATTTTGTTCCGCGTTCACTCGCGTGTAAGATAGATAAGTCCCGGAAACGGGAAACCCAGCGCGCGGTGGAGCAGTTCGGTAGCTCGCCGGGCTCATAACCCGGAGGTCCCAGGTTCAAATCCTGGCCGCGCAACAATGAAGGGTCGCTGACTAGGAATTTTCCTGGATCAGCGGCCCTTTCGCTTTGCCCCGAAGTAACCAAGAACGGGGGGTTATAGGGGTTATAGGGTTATAACCCAGAACTGCGCAGCGAATCCCGGCCTGACCAAGTACTACGGGCGCATGGGATTTCAACGTCAGGGTCGGCGCCAAGTGAGAGATCTCTTTGAGGTCATCCTCTGGCAACGACCCATCCCACCACCGGGCTAGGCTCACGTCTCTGTGATGTCAGGTGATGGCGCTGAGATTTCAGTTGCTTACGAGATGGCTGTGCAGAACCTGTCCAAGCCTGCCTATGCAGCGTGGGCGGGCCACACCTTGTTCGGCTGCTGAACGCGACCGGGTGCATGCTGGGATGAGTGAGGGGCTACGATCATCCAGATTAGGCTACCGGTATGACCGGTACGCTCGAGAATCTCAGCACCGAGCATCGTCCATTGCTGTTCCTTGACGTCGACGGCACCGTGTTGCCCACGGGTGGGGTGTCGCTCCCGGAGACTCTCGAGGCCTGGTACGCCACGTGGCAGCACCCTGGCAACTCGCAGCTCGCCGCGATCGATCGCTCGCATGGGCCGCGCCTCCTGGCGTTGGGCTGTGACGTCGTGTGGGCGACGGCGTGGATGCACGACGCGAATACGGTGATCGCCCCGCTCCTGGGTCTGCCCGCCCTACCGGTAGCGGAGATGGGCGAGCTCCCGGGGCTTGAGGATCCGGTTTGGGCCGACGACGACGCTGCCGAGTTGAGTTGGAAGACGAGACACCTGTGCCGGATCGCTGCCGGGCGCCCGTTCGTCTGGATCGACGATGAACTGACAGCTGTCGACCGTGCCTGGGTGAGCGCGAACCACTCGGGGAGAGCGCTCCTGCAGCGCGTCGACTCGCTGACGGGTATGCAGGGCAGCGACCTCGACGTGGTCGAGACATGGCTTCGGGGGCTGGGCGAGGGCGAACTGTCGTGACCCACCGCCTGTCCTTCGTCGCCTCCCCACAGGCGGTTGAGGAGAAGCCGGGCAAGAAGTTTCTCAGCACCTGGGGAGCCCTTGAAGGACAAGACCTGGGTTGCTCCAGACCAGGATGAGACGCTTTCCTGGTCCGAGGATGAGATCGAGGACATGCTGGTCTCCGACGCCGCCAAGCTATGAAGAGGTTACAGCAACACACTCACCTGTGATCGTGCGCGTGTGTGCGGTTCCTGCGCCTCATACCAACGCACGGCGGCGTCGAACTCAGCGACGACCGCGCGTTGATCGGCGTTGAGCGCGAGAACGTCTCGGATCAAGCCTGCGGTATCCGGTGCGCTCCACTTTGGTCACCAGCTCCAATGAGACGCTGCGCGGCTGCTCGCAGATCGCCTGTGAGCTCGGACCGATCGGCACTCGGGTCGGCCAGTCCCGCTGCGCGGTGGTCAGTGGCACTGTGATGGCCATTCTGCGCAAGTCATGGAAACGCCGGTCTGTCAGCACCAGATGAGGCCGGTGTCCTGCCTGTTCGTGCCCTTTCATGGGACGTATCTCTCACCAAATGACATCACCACGGTCAAGGTCACTCATTCAGCCTCCTCGCCGAGAAGTGTGCTTTCTTCGGCGTCGTAGTCCTCATCGAGCTGGTTCCCATCCTCTTCAAACGCATCACGGTACTCATGGGCGCTTGTTGTCGCCATACGCCGCCAGGACTCTTTTTCCTCAGCCTCTTTCAGAAGCTGATTCAGGTTGGCATGCTGAGACATGCGTCGCTGGTGGGCCAGTCGGCTCACGCGGTCACGCAGCTCTTGAGGGACTTTGATACTTGTCAGGCTCATACTTCGAGGGTATCCGTCAGGATAGATACCTACATAGGGTGCGAACGAAGGGGCGCAGTCTGCCGGTGAGTCAAGATGCATATGTCGAGCTTGGTACCGCTACGAGAGGTACCTACTACCGGCGCAGCGGGGTACGTTCTTTGGTGTAGTGGCTGGTGTTAGGGTGGTGGACACCGTCTCGGACGTTTGCCACTCCCATCGGTCGAAGCAAGTGCGCGGGGTGTGTGGACGGGTCAGGCGGTTTCGGGAGCGTCCTGCTTCCCTCGGCATAGAGATGCTGCACATATCGGCATGGCAGTCCTGCAACCATCGGCTTAGCACTAGAATGGCCTCATGGACACGGTTGTGGTATTAGGTCAGGCGTACCGGCCAAGGGTTATCGACGCAACCCTGGATCATGCACTTGCCGCAGCGGGGGCGGTGGTGATCGAGGGTGCGAGGGCGAGCGGCAAGACAATGACTGCTCTGCATGTCGCGGGTTCTTATGCGTTCATCGACGATGCTGATATCCAGCGTGCCTTGGAGGTCGCTCCACGTTCGGTTCTCGAGGGAGAGGCTCCACGGCTTCTCGACGAATGGCAGGTCGCGCCCGAACTCTGGAATATGGTGAGGCGAGCTGTCGATGCAAGCACTGAGTCCGGACGTTTCATTCTCACCGGCTCGGCAACACCTGCAGATGACATCACCCGTCACACAGGTGCAGGGAGGCTCCTCAGGCTCCGACAGCGGACCATGGCCTGGTATGAGAAACTCGAACATCCCGCCGGCGGAGTGAGTCTCGCCGGGCTGTTCGACGGTGAGCGGCCGGTCGCGAAGATGACGGCGGGCATGGAACTCGACGAGGTCATTGAGAACGTGCTCCGGCCCGGCTTCCCGGCGATGATCTCGCTCGGGCCCGACCAGTCGGCGGAACGTCTGAGGTCTTACATCGACGAGGTTGCACGGACCGATATCCGGCGACTCGCAGACGTGCGGCACGAGCCAGACGTGATTACGCAGCTCATCAAGGGACTGGCACGATCCGTGGCTTCTGACGTGACATACAGGACTCTCGCCGCCGACGTGCGGGCGGTCGCCCCGGCGATCAACGTCGAGACGGTTAGTGCTTACGTAGAACTCCTGCAGCGGCTCTTCGTTATCGAGCCGCAACGGCCATGGACCCCGAGACTGCGATCCCGCGCTCGCCTGCGCACATCGCCGAAGTTTCACCTGGTGGATGCGGCGCTCGCTGCGGCAGCGCTTGGAGCAGGCCCGAAACAGCTGCACGCCGATCTGGAAACTCTTGGTGTGCTCTTCGAGAGCGCAGTCGTCCACGATCTGACGGTGCTCGCCTCAGCGCTGAGTGGCGAGGTGCGTCATTACAGAGACTCGAACGGCAAGGAGATCGACGTGATCATCACCCTCCCCGATGGGCGTTGGGGAGCTGTGGAGGTTAAGCTCGGAGGGTCGCAGATGCAAGCAGGGATCGAGTCGCTGCGGAGGGTCATCGATCAGATCGACACCGAGACCCTCGGTGAGCCGGCATTCTGTCTTGTCGTCACGGGCACCGGCCCGATCCTTACCACAGACGACGGCACGGTGGTCAGCCCGCTCGGCGCCCTCGAACCCTGATGCCGCAATCGTCGGGACAGTATCTTGAAACCACGAACCGAACCGATCGGGACGCGGGCCCTTTACGACCACATGGCGTTCCCGCTTCGGCGTAGTAGCGCGTCAATGGAGTTGAGAGTGACCGATCACCGTCAGCAGCGGCGATCGTAACGACCGATCAAGATGCTATTGCTTTTACGGTCCCACGGGGTACTTCCAGGTGCGTGGTGCTGCCAAGGGTTTCGACCGAATGGTTGTTGAAATAGGCGTCTCGTTTGAGATGTGTGATGCTGCCAGAGGGAGTTACGAACCGCACGCGGGAGAGTGACGCAAGAGGCATACCGATCCAGTGCGCGATCACGAGAGTGGCCGTTCCGCCGTGGGTGACGACGACGATCTGCTCGGCGGGGCTTCGCAGGATAGAGGTCATGCCCTCGTAAACGCGCTCGGCCCACTGTGCCTTGGTTTCGCTTCCGGGGATCCCTTCGATATGGTTCATTCGATCGCCGACGGCTGGCGGGGGAACGAAACGATCACGGAACCACGCATCGGGCCGCCCCTCGCCCTCACCATAGGACTTCTCACGTAGTTCAGATAAAAGCACCGGAGTGGTGCCGATGACCTCGGCAATGTGCTCAGCTGTCTGTACACAGCGGGTCAGATCGGAAGTGAACAGCGCGGCGGCTGGAGCGAGATCTGTCACGAGGTGGTCCGCGATCAGTTTTGCGTGGGCGTGGCCCCGCTCGGTGAGCGACGAATCGAACCACCCGCCCACGCGGTCCTCGACATGATGTGTCGCCTCCGGATGCGTCACCACGTAAATATCTCGCATGGATTCAATCACATCACACGGTTCTCACTGGACAACAAACATATTGGCTGCCTAAGCCTGCGTATGCAGCGAGCCCGGTTAACATGTTATCCGGCTGCTGGATGTGACCGGGTTCTGATTGCAGCGGCAGAACCGCAGCCGGGAGCTGATGTGCAACGCACATCTACAGGCGTTCAGCTCCTTACCCGGCGGAGCAGAGCAAGCAGCAGACTGACCGTCACCATGGGCGCGGACCACCAGCTGGGGTCAGTCCGCCAGGGGGAACTCCAGAATGACCGGCTCGGTGCTGGTCACGGTAGTGGTCCCAGAGCCGCCGTAGAAGATCTCCAGCTCGGCGTCCAGCTCAATCTCCTCGGCGTCCTCCGGAACGGCGATGATGGCGCCGTAGCCGCCCGCCGGCCACTCACCGATCCCGCTGGCCTGGGAGTCGTAGGTGTGCTGATCGCTGACCCCGTTCTGGTCAGTGGCGGTCAGCGTCCAGGCGCCCCCGTCGAAGGAGACGCTCTGGTTCTGCGGCATGCTGATGCTCATATCCACCACCAGCCAGATGTGTCCCGCCGGAGCAGCTCCCTGCGGGTCCAGGCCCCACAGGTCCCACTCATCCTGGTGGTTCTGGGTGAGCTTGGCCCGGTTCATCGTGTAGGTCACCGGTGCGGCGTCCGAACCGATCGGGGCATCAGGAATCTGGAAGGTCTGGGAAGCGGCGACCTGCATATCAGCTGGATTCCGTTCGTAGCTGGGCTCCTCCTCGTCAGGGACCGGCTCCTCCGCAGGGTCATCGGTCTCATCGGGTTCTACCTCGTCAGGGTCATCATCAGTGCCTTCGTCCCCGGGCGGTTCCGTGCCCTCATCAGCAGGTTCTTCAGTCGCTTCCTCCGTGGGATCATCAGTGGCCTCTTCTGTGGCTGCCGGTTCCGGTTCCTCCGCATCCTCCCGGAGGAAGAACCACCACCCGGCTGCGACCCCGCCGCCGAGCAGCACCAGCAGGAAGGCCACCAGGGCGAAGAGCCCGCCCCTGCCCTTGGGCTCGCCCTCATCCTCGGCCTGCTGCTCGGCCGCAGGATAGGCATAGGCCACGGGATCCTGGCTCAGCTGGGACACAACAGCCTGGGTCGGCTGTTCGCTGCTGGGCTGGGCTGCTCCAGCGGCCTGGGGGACCTCAGCAGGAGGGACGGCGGGGCTGGGAGCATGCTGAGGTTCCCAGGAACCCCCAGCGGTGCGGTAGCCGGCGTGCCAGGTGCCGTGCTCATCGTAGAAGCCGCCGTACCATTGGTTGCCGGGCCCGTAGAACCCGGGCTGCCACTGGCCGTGCTCATCGTAGAAGCCGCCGTACCAGGTACCTCGTGCGTCATGGAACCCGGGCTGCCACTGACCGGAGGCGTCGTAGGCGCCCTGCGGCTGAGCCTGGCTGTTCATGCAGTCCCCCTGGTCATTCGGTCTTCCACCCGTTCAGATGCCGGATCCTCCGGCGATTCTTCAGCCTAACTCACCGCACGGCGGCGGGATCAGATGCACATGGGCGGTGCCAGTTCGATCTCATCCTCTGCATCGTCGGTGGTGATGTAGGCGACCCCGCAGAGCCGAGTCTCGACGTTCTCCTCGATGAGCATGGGCGTGTAGACCGACTGGACGTCGAAGGCCTCCCGATAGACGGCATTCTCAGACTCCGGGCTCTCCGTCTGCGGGTAGATCACAAAGCCGACGTGGTTGCCCATAGACTGCTCGTCCCACCGGGTGATCCGTCCCCAGGCCGCCCGACACTCATTGGACCACAGGATCTGCACCTGCACGCTGCCCTCCAGGCGCTCCTCGCTGGCGGCGATCACGGCGTCCTCGTGGCAGCGGGTGTTCATCGGGTCCACTCCGGAGGCAGGCTCCTCCCGGCCTTCCGCGACAGCCTCCTCCCGGAGCTCCGCAAGGATGTCCTCCACTGCCCGGCGCAGCTCACCATCCTCTTCTGCTGAGAGTGAGGACTGCTCCTCAGTGGCCACCGGCTCCGGATTCGACCCGCTGCGGGCGAAGGTATCCCACACCGCATTGCCCAGCAGGGCGGCCATGAGCCCCACGGCGGCGGCCACCAGCACAGTCAGTGAGTCCCGGGAGCGTTCAGCGCCTGCCTTCCGGCCTGGGCGCTCCCCGCTGCCGGGGACCGCCGAAGCCGCAGCCTGGCCTGCCTGCGGGGTCTCCGCGGTCACCGGGCTCTCAGCACTGCCGCTGCTACGCAGCGCCCGGGGATCCAGGGCTTGACGTCGCTCCAGCCAGGTGGCCGGATCCTCACCCAGGGCGGAGACAAGCTTCTCCGTGGTGTTCTCGGTGGGTAGGCGGTGGCCACGGAAAGCATCCGAGAGCACGGACTTGGAGACCTTCGCCTGTTTGCTCAGAGCGGCAAGGATCGGGTTTCCCGCCCGGACACGCAGTTCGTTGAGGTCCTCTGCGAACTGCTGCACCGAGTCCCCGGGGTGGGGCTTTTCCTCCGGCTCCCGGTCATGTGCAGAGTGGTTCATGCTGTGTACAGTCCTCCGGTCAGTGCGAGTGAAACCGTCGGCACCATCATGTCAAGACCGCGTGTTCCGAACGTGTTTCGGAGTGCGAAAAGTCCGGAAATTCTTGTCCGAACTTTTCGTCCGGACCCGGAAAAGCTCAGGAAATCGCGCTGACCTGCGGTTATTAATGTAGCTCGTAGTACTCGCGGGAGATCTCGAATCCGTTGCCGGAGTGCTGGGACCAGCATTCAAAGTAGAGGAAGTCAGCCTGGCAGCCGAAGTCGCTGTTGCCGGTGATCTCGTCATACTCCAGCTCCTGACCCTGGGAGCTCACCGGGTTGTCGCAGTCGAACTCCGCCTCCCCGTCCTGATCCACCCGGAAGGTGGCCCCGTCCGTACAGCCGCTGGGGGCGTCGAAGTCGAACTCCGAGACCGTGCACCGGACCTCATCCTCGCTGATCTCGCAGTTGATGTTTCCGGTGGGGGAGGAGAACTCAGTGATGTCCAGGGAGTTCTCCGGCAACGGGCGCTCCAGCTCAGGCTCCTGGTACTCGAACTCCCAGGAGGTCTCCACCCCCTCTGCGATGACGTACTCGTCGCTGGCGGTTTCCGCAGTCACCGTGAGGGTTTCGTCCTCAGGGATCTCCACAGTGCCGGAGTAGGAATACTCCACACCCTCCACGCCTTCGGGGATCTCCACGGTGTTGTCCTCCCGGGCCGGGGCGGGGACGCTGGTGATCTCTGTGGGCTCCTCCTCGGGTTCCTCAGTCTCCTCCTGCGTGGCTTCCTCTGTGGGCTCAGGTTCCTCGGTCGGCTCAGGGGCAGCCTGCTCCTGGTCCTCCGCCTGCTCCTGGTCCTCAGCGAACGGATTGCCGAAGATCAGGAAGTAGCTGGCGGCCAAGGCCCCCACCGTGAGCAGGACCAGCAGGAAGATCAGAATCCCGGCCCCGCCGCGCTTCTTCTGCGGCTCCGACTCCTCCTCCGGGTCATAGACAGCAGGTTGGCCGTAGTAGCCCTGCTGCGGATAGCTCTGGGGAGGGTAGGCAGGCTGCTGGTAGGTGGGCTGCTGGGTGGGATAGCCGGCAGCGGCCGCACCGTAGACATGCTGGTCGAAATCTGATTGCGGTTCAGGCTTCGGGGAAGGCTGCTGGTGGTGGGGCTGCTGCACAGCCCCGAACTCCTCGGTCTGCTGAGAAGGGGTCCGGGGCGGCAGCGCCTGGGTGAGCTGGGTGTCCTCAGGGGTCCTTGCCGGTCCGATGGCTTCAGTGTGCTGCTCGGTCACCGGGGTGGCGAGTTGGCCCTCAATCGGCACAGTGGGCTGATCGGGATCCGCGGCGTCGTCGTTCTTTGGTGCGTTCCTGCGGGCCAGAGCGGCATCAGTCTGCGGATCTCCCAGCCCGCCCAACCAGTCCAGCAGCCCCTGGTAAGCATTGGGGTGTTCGGCGATCTGAGGCCGCAGATCCGGGCGGGACTGAGCCAGCTGGTACAGCTCTGCTGCGGAGGTGTTGGGGGTAATCCCCTGGTGCTCGGGCTCCTGAGTCATGCGAACATCATGCCAAACAGGGCTGAGACCCGCCCAACCAGGTGACAAATAGATGCATAATCCAGAGTTCGCACACCAAACGTACAGAAAGCGTTCTTAGTGTCACCACAGAGTCCTGCCAGAGTCATGTCAGGACGAGACACAGAACAGAGAGGCAACACTGATGAGCACCTTGACTACACGCAGCAAGACCCTGGGCGGTGCAGCCGGAGTTCTCGGACTGCTGACCGTCACCGCATGTGGGGGAGGGGACGCTGAGTCCTACTGCAACACCTTAGAGGAGCACGCCTCCGCACTGCAGGCCCTGGAGTCCGACGACCCGCAGGCTGTGATCAACGACGGGTTCGAGGGTGTGGTCGAGATGCTCCAGGATGCCGAGTCTGATGTGCCCGATGAGATTGCCGAGGAGCATGCTGCGGTCCAATCCGCCGTGGAGGAGCTGGCTACCCTCGACCTCGAGGCCCTGTTCGATATGGAGTCCATGATGGAGATGGATCCCGAGGAACTCCAGGCCCTGGAGGCAGAGTTCGAACAGCTGGAAGAGCGGTTCAACGATATGGAGGACCAGGGCGAGGCCTGGGCCGACTGGGTCGAAGAGAACTGCGACATCGAGGGCTTCGACGCCTGATCCGCCCTCCCTACCCCACCTGGGATACTGGTGGCTATGCGTGCGAGGAGGATGTCACCTGGGCCGATGGTGCGATGGGCTGCCGCCGTTGCCATCAGCCTTCTGGCGCTCGGCTGCGCCCGGGCGGGGGAGCCGGACCGCAGCCCTGCCCCGCGCAGCGGCCCGCCGGCACAGCTCAGCATCACCCCTGAGACCGTGGAAGGCCCGCCGGCGAACACCTACGGCACGCTGCGAGCCATGCAGATCCGCTCCTTGCTGCTGAATGAGCAGGAGCTCTTCCCGCGGACCCCGGGTGAGGTCGTCGAATATGTGGAGGCGGAGACCGTGCTGCACCGTTGGCAGCAGGTCCTGGTCCCTGAGGAGCAGGAAGAGTACACCGCCGCTGCCCTCTGTACCCGGGCGCTGGGGGATGTGTACGCCGCCACTCAGGAGAGCCCGCTGATCTCGCTGATGTTCGTGCGGGGCCATCGGCACACTGGCGGCGAACACCCTGCCGAGGTGGCAGTGGGCATCGCCAGCTATCACCAGCCTGCTCAGGTCCAGCAGCACTGGGAAGCCGCCGCAGCGGCCTGCGACTCCGTAGTGCTCCCCCTAGATGAGCACGAGTACCAGCTCAGTGCGGTGCGGCATGCAGGGGCCGTGGGGCTCAGCTTCAGAGCGGAGTCCGCGGAGCACCACATTCTGGGGCTGGACAACGGGCACAATGCCCTTACGGTCTACACCGAGACCTCCGCCGAGCATGCCGCGGCGCTGCTCGAGCGGCAGAGGGCCAAGCTCGGCATCAGCCCCTGAAGGGCTCAGCCGCTGATCGCAGCCTCGATGTGCTGGTCCAGTTCCATCAGCTCGTCGCCGGGGACCTCCTCGCCGTCGATGAAGATCGTGGGAGTGCCCTGGATTCCGGCCTCGTTGAGCGCGGAGTCGGTGGTCTCCTCCACGAACTCCGCGTAGGGCTCATCGGCGATGCACTGCCCGATATCAGCCCCGTGCGCCTCGGCCCGCTCAGCCAGCTCCTCGGCGGAGAGCTCATCCACCACGCCCCGCTCCGCGGTGATCTCGCCCAGGTAGGCGAAGTAGTACTCTGGGGCCTCCTCCGCCATACAGGCGAAGGCATTGGTCGCCACATCCGAGTAGTCGCTGACGAAGTTCACACTGCGGTACTCCAGGGTGATGGCCCCCTCTTCCAGCCAGCTGTGCAGCTGCTCGTGGAAGGCGTCCTCCAGGGTGGCGCAGTGCGGGCAGCCCGGATCGCTGAAGATCACCACATGCGGCGTCTCGCTGGCCTGGGCCTGCGGGTCGATCTCAGTGGGTGAGGTGAGTACGAACCCGCCGTGCTCGTTGGCCAGCTGCGGGCTCTGCTGGGCGCCTGGGGCGGCGTCGTCCTCACCCGACTCGGTCTCATCTTCTGTCGGATCAGGCTCAGAGGCCTGGGTGGTCTCTTCCCCGCCGCTGCCGAGCTGGGTGACCTGGCTGGCGTCGGGTCCGTCCTCGTCCTCGCCTCCGCAGGCGGTGAGGGCCAGCAGTGCGGCGGCACCGGCCGCCGCAGTCCATCGGGTGTGCACACTGCGTTGAGTCATCGCTGGCCAGTATAGGAGCCGTGTCTGGGCGGAGAGTGAATGTGCTGCCAGGAGTCCAGATCTTCCGGGACCTGGAAGCAGCGGCAGGCTAAGCCTCCTGCCGCGGCGGGCACACGCACGTAGATTTGACCACCCAATAGTGTCCTCAGCCCAGGTCTGTGTCCGTTCGGCCTGGTTCCGGATGTCCGGATTTTCCGGATCTGGCCTGGAATTGGATTTCGTTCCGATCCAGGGCTGGAGGCGTTCTAAGCTCTAGCTATGTCTCGGTCTCTTGAGAAGCTGGTGTTGGTAAGGCAGTGCGACAGGCGAAGCCTGTGCGCAGCGGCAGCACTGTCAGGACTCATTCTCCTCTCTTCGTGTGCTGGAGAACAGAGTGAGCTTGCTCGGCCAGCACTGCCTGAGGTGACCTCGTCGTCCCCTGCGCCACCTCAGGGGCAAGGGGTCGAGGACATAGATCAGCCCGGCATTCCAGAGGGCTCTTACCCTGATCGGCCGTTGAGTCCATACGAACTCACGGGTTTGGTTCCCCGGGAGAATGAGCTTTCTGCTCGTGCGGTGATGCGCGACCCAGCGGAGGCTGGAAGCGAAGCGGTCGATTTTGAAGATCTAGGCCTAGGCGAGGATTCGTTCGATTACTTCGGTGAGGAGACCGAACAGGCTCGGGCGGCTGTGGGCCAGGTAGAAGGCGCCGAGGAGTGCTATCAGGCGTGGCTGCAGCGGATTGATGATATGACGGTGATGACCGATGAGCGTCAGGAGCTATGGGAATCTGGCCTGGAGGAGGCCTCAGTCACCGCGATCTACGAAGTTCCTGGAGCATATGACGAATCTCTTCACATCGACCTGTGGGCAGCATCAGGGGGACGCTACCTGGCACCTGGAACTTATGATGCGAATAGATCTTTCACCCACTGGGCCAGTGCGTGCTATCCGTTCCATGCAGCCCTCGAGGGAAACACCGCGACAGTCCGGGTCATCGAGCAGGATGCGCTGTGGGGAGTGGTCCGGGTCACCGATGATGGGGTCGACGGGGAAGTATTGGTAGTAGCTGCTTTAGAGACCGGAACTGCGCCTACAGAGATCGAAATATCTGCCGTGTCTGATCATGCCGGCGACGAAGATGCTCTGGTTGAAATCATCTCAGAGATTCTGGGCTACGCCGACGAGCAGCTCAGATCGATCGAGGGCGAATGAACGCTGACTCATCGTTCGCACCGTTCCGGATGTCCGGATTTTCCGGATCTGGTCCGGAACTGGGGACTCCGGTGTGCGGAGACCCAACAGCGCCATAGGATAAAAATCCATCACGTGCGCCCGGCGAGGGGAAGCCGGACGACACTGTGCAAATATCACTCGCGCCGAAGGGAACCCATGACCCAGCCGCCGACGCCGCCCGGCCCGCCTCATCCTCCCCGGCCCCCGCAGGGTCCGCCCCCACCGGGGCCGCCGGCACCGGCGCACGGGCAGCAGCCGCAGTACGCTCAATACCCTCAGCAGTACCAGCAGCCGTATGCGCCTGCGCCGCATCCGGGGTCCGCAGGCGGGCAGGGTCGCAGGAAGCGGAAGGGCCGGCTGAAGCTCTGGGTGAGCCTCGCCGCTTCGGTCCTGGTTCTGAGTGCGGCGGCCGCTCTCCTGCTGCCGAGGATTCTGGGCTCTGCCGAGACAGACACGGACAATCCCTACGCGATCGGTGACCTTCCTGAACGTCCGGTGACCAGCTGGCGCATCGACTACGCCTTCGGCTCAGACAATACCGATTACCACTCCCAGATGTACGACCTCGGAGGCGGGGAGGCGCTGCTCTTCTCCTACGCACTCGACCCTGGCGGAGAGAGCGGAACCTACGTGGAGCAGCCGATGACCACCTCTCTGACCCGAATCGAGGTAGAAAACGGTGACCACCTGTGGCAGGTGGATCTGGTCGAGGCCATAGCTTGGCTGCCCAGCGCTCAGCAGAGCGTATGGGTCAGAGCCAGTGACGACTCTGACATCATCGGGGTCGGTTGGACCGACTACGGGTGGGGCGATGGTGAGCGCAGCACCACCTATATCGCCACCCTCGATGCGGATTCCGGTGAAGTGCACTCCGAGCTGGAGATGGACCACGAGTACGACGGCCCATACCATCCCCTATTCGACGGTGACTCTGTCTATCTCCTCCTCCAGACCTACCAGGAGGAACGGGACTACCCGCTGGCTATGCGCCTGGACGCCCGGAACCTGGACCAGATCGAGTGGACCTCGGAGGCGACGGCAACAGTCGCAGCAGACTATCCCGGCCTCATAGACGCGGGGCCGCACGGAACGGTGATTCAGCACGGCGGAGTCCTCTCCGGTAGCGATCAGCACCTTCCCTACTACCTGGACACTGAGACTGGCGAGATCATCGATTCCCTCTCCGAGCAGGACTCGGTCCACTTCCAGGGTCTGGGGCCGGTGATTCTGGAGCACAGGTACCGCTCCGGGGGAGGTGCCACAGAGCTGAGGGCCTTCGATGCCGAGCAGGTGGCGCAGTGGGACCGACCACGCAGTGCCGACAGGATCTGGAGCCCCAACGGCACCCTGCTGGTGGCAGACACCTCGGAGACCAGCATGAGCCTGAACCGGCTCGATCCGGCGACTGGTGAGCAGACGTGGGATCAGGCTCTGGGCACATCCTCCGCTGAGGTGCATTCGGCCAGTGATGCCGAGAACATCTACCTGATCAGCAGGGATGGTCGCTTCGCGGTGCATGACGCCGCCACTGGGGATGAGAAGTTCTATGGGCAGCTGGACCCGGAGCAGGAGTATTTCGACTACGAAGGCTCCGGCGCAGGATTCGGTGTCTCCTTCCACCCCGGTGACCAGAATCTCTACATCCGCGGGATCAACGAACTAGTCGCCTACAGCTGGGACGAGGGCTCCCAGGTGTGGCACTGGCAGTACAACCCCCAGAACGAAAGTGTGGTCCAGGTCGGTGAGCGGCTGCTGCTGCACGAGCACCATTCTCAGACCTGGTCCCTGCTGGAGTGATGATACGCCGAGGTTTCCAGGACACTCATTCGGAGGCCAGCTGAACGAACAGCTGGTGGAGGCGGTGGTCTGCGGTGAGCTCAGGGTGGAAGCTGGCGGCCAGGATCCTGCCCTGTTGAACGGCTACCGGGTGCCCCGCCGCCTCAGCCAGCACCTCAACCCCGCTGCCGGTGACCTCCTCGATGATCGGGGCGCGGATGAACACCGCCGGCAGCATCCGCTCAGACTCAGGTATCCCGGTCACTGACAGTTCAGCTTCGAATGAAGCCAGCTGGTTGCCATAGGCATTACGGCGTACGACGACGTCCAACCCGCCAATACGGTCAAAACCCTCCAGCGCCTCCGCATCGGCCACAGCATTCGCTGTGAGGATCAACCCGGCACAAGTGCCGAAGACGGCCATCCCTTCCTCGTGGCGCCCTCGGATAGTAGGCATCAGGTTCACCGGTGCGGCCAGCCGGGTCATGGCAGTGGACTCCCCGCCGGGCACCACCAGTCCGTCCAGGTCCGCCAGCTCCGCGGGCCGGCGGACCTTGTGCACCTCAGCCCCGGCTGCGCGCAGAGCACGCTCATGTTCGGCCACTGCGCCCTGCAGGGCGAGTACACCGATCTGAGGGGCGCGGCTCACCAGCCGCGCTCGGCCAGCCGGTGCGGGGCGGCGATCTCCGAGACCGACTTGCCAACCATTGCCTCGCCAAGGCCCCGGGAGACATCCGCGATCACGGCGGGATCATCGTAGTAGGTGGTAGCCTTCACAATGGCCTTGGCCCGGGCCTCCGGATCCCCGGACTTGAAGATTCCGGAGCCCACGAATACGCCCTCAGCGCCCATCTGCATCATCATCGCAGCATCAGCAGGGGTGGCGATGCCGCCGGCTACGAACAGCACCACGGGTAGCCGGCCTTCGGCAGCCACCTTCTTGACCAGCTCGTAGGGGGCGCGCAGCTCCTTGGCCGCAGCGTAGAGCTCCACCTCATCCAGCGCGGACAGCCGGGCGATCTCACCCTTGATGGTGCGCAGGTGGCGCACTGCCTCAATCACATCACCGGTTCCGGCCTCACCCTTGGAGCGGATCATCGAGGCGCCTTCGGCGATCCGACGCAGAGCTTCACCCAGGTTGGTGGCACCGCAGACGAAAGGCACCTTGAACTTGGTCTTATCGATGTGATGGGCCTCATCAGCGGGGGAGAGCACCTCGGACTCATCGATGTAGTCCACCTTCAGGTGCTCCAGCACCTGGGCCTCCACAAAGTGGCCGATCCGGGCCTTGGCCATGACCGGGATGGAGACGGCATCCACGATTGAGCTGATCAGGTCCGGGTCGCTCATCCGGGCCAGGCCGCCTTGGGCGCGGATATCGGCGGGCACGCGCTCCAGGGCCATCACGGCCACTGCACCGGCCTCCTCGGCGATCCTGGCCTGCTCAGCGGTGACCACATCCATGATCACCCCGCCCTTGAGCATCTGCGCCAGTCCGGTGTTCACCGTGGTGGCGCCAGTGGAGGGAACTCCGGTAGAAGTCCCGTTAACGGAATTGGCGGAAGGAGTATCTGCTGCAGTATTCATCACCGCAGCAGTCTACTCCTCCCGCCCAGGTCCTGTCGCTCAGGTCCTGTGTCTCAGGCCTTGCCCTTCTCCGCCTCAAGGGCGGCGAAGTCAGCCTCAGTGACCCCGGTGCCGGACTCGCTGCCTGCACCGATCTCCGCTGGAGTGGAGGAGCCTGACTTCAAAGCAGCCAGACGGGCCTCGATCTCGGCCTGTTCGCCCAGGTCCTCCAAGGACTCGAACTGGGCATCCAGGCTGGAGGCGGCAAGCTCGTTCTGCCCGCGAACCCGGGCCTCCTCCCGCCGGATCTTCTCCTCGAACCGGCCCACCTCCGAGGTGGGGTCCATGACATCGATGGCCTTGACCGCATCGTGGACCTGGGACTGGGCATGGGCTGCCTTGGAGCGGGCCACCAGCTCATCGCGCTTGGAGATCAGCTGCTGACGCTTGGTCTTCATCTGCTCCAGGCCGGTGCGCAGCCGCTCCACGATCTCCCGCTGGGACTGGATGGTCGGCTCAGCGCTCTTCGCCGAGTTCTCGGCATCAAGCTGGCGCTGGATAGCAACCTTGGCCAGGTTGTCGAACTTGGCGGCGTTCTCACCATTGCCCTCCCCGCGGAAGTCATCAGCCTTCCGTGAGGCAGCCAGGGCCTTCTGCCCCCATTCGCGAGCGGTGTCCAGGTCCTCCTTGTAGTCATCCTCCATCATCCGCAGGTTGCCGATGGTCTGGGCGACGGCCTCCTCGGCCTCCCGGATGTTATTGGTGAAGTCCCGGACCATCTGATCCAGCATCTTCTCCGGATCCTCGGCACGGTCCAGCATCGCGTTGACATTGGCGCGGATCAGCTGGGACATCCGGCCGAAAATGGACTGCTTAGTCACTGTGATCACCTTTCCTAGAGGGACGTTCAAGCGTTGAGAACGATCACCCTCCCGATACTAACCCGTGGGCCTTGGCTGTTATCAGCCTCAGGACGGATATTTCTAGAAAAACCCACGACGACGCCGCCCGCCGCCGGAGAGCCGGTTGATAGTACGCGCCGAACGCATCACCTGGCCCATCCCGGAGCGCCGGCGTGGCCCGCCGTAGCCGAACCCGCCGCCGTAGCCGAATCCTCCGGTGCGCCCATAACCACCGCCGAACCCGCCGAACCCGCCCCCGTTGCCGTAGCCGAACCCGCCGCCCATCGTCTGCATCTGGGCGGTGGCGGCCTCGCGCTCAGCGATCTGGGCGGCTTGGATGGCCAGGTTCTTGGCCTGCTGGGCCAGCTCCACAGACCGGGCCGGCTGGGAGTCCCCGATGGTTTGAGCCTCGGTGAGACAGCGCTCTGCCTCAGCCATCCGGGTCCGTGCAGTTGAGGAGATGCCGTAGCGGCGCGAGCGCAGGAAGTCCAGGGAGGACTGCACCTGGTTGCGGGCCGTCAGCAGCTCATGCTGCAGCATCTCCCGGGCTCGGCGGTCCTGGGCCTGCCGGTCACGCACCGAGTTCAGCGGGGCGTCAAGTTCACGGTGGGCCAGCTCCAGCTGCTGCAGCAGCTCCAGGGGGTCGATCCGGTCCCCGGAGGCCAGTGCCTGCTTGGCCCGGCTCACGGCAGTCTCAGCGGCGGCCACTGGCCCGGCCAGTTCTGGGGCCTGACCCGCGTTGAGAGTGGCCTTGGCCTGGGCGAGGTCCTGCTCGGTCTGGGCGATGCCGACATCCAGGTTTCTCCGTGCGGTCTTGAGCCGCTCCCCGGTCTCCTCCATGGACTCGACCAGCCGCTGGACATCGGCCGCTGCCTGCTCACCGGAGTGCAGGGCCACCACAGCCTGGGCGGTGTCACCGGATTCCACGGTCTGTTCGGCTCGGCTGCGGGAGGATTCGGCACCCTCCAGGGCCTGGGCAGACTGGGCGAGGTTGTCCCGGTACTGGCGGAGGGCGTCGTCGTTGTATCTTTGGGCCAGCTCCTGCACTGCGGACTCCGCCCGGCTGCGGCGCTCAGAAAGCCCGGCCAGCTGCTCGGCCAGTTTGTTCAGTGCAGGCCGGGGGTCGCGCTCCAGGCTGCGCAGTTCGGTGAACTGATCCTGGTGGGACTGCAGGGTCTGGTTGACCTGCTCACAGCTGCGGATAATCCGCTGATAGAGATCGCGGGCGGCGGCCTCGTCTGCGCCGGTGTCCACCTGCTGCTGGAGTCGGAAGGACTCGCGCAGATGCTCCTTGGCCTTCTCCACATCCTGCTGGAAAGGGGCCACCTTGGCGTCCCCGTAGGAGGCCGCTGCGAAGAGCAGCTCCTGCTCGCTGGACTGCACGGCGTTATCGGCGGCCACCAGCAGCCCACCGGCCTGTAAACGCAGCTCATCAGTGGACCTCTCATCGAGCGGGTCGCGCTGACCTGCGGGAACCTGCTGCGGGGCGCCGGCGCCGGTGATCTGGCGAGTCTGTTTTCTGCCGCCGGAGAGATAGACTGCTCCTACTCCGATGAGCGCCAGGATTGCTGCCCCGATGATCAGCGGGCCCACGAACACCGCACCGGTCACCACGGGCAGGGCGAACAGATTCTCTGGCACCATGGTCTGGAGTCTATAAGAGATCAGGAGCATCACACATCGATGTCACAGCCCCCTTACAGCGAGACCCCCGCTGATCAGCCGGACCGCCAAGAGTCCACGCGCCAGTTCCCGCAGGCCAATGAGCCGACGCGGCCGATAGACTCTCGGCCCATCTCACCCGGGCCCACCGGCCATATTCCCGCGCCCGGCCAGCCGGTGTCGCATCCCCGGTCCGAGCCGGCCTCCGCCGAGCTGCCCCACGGGCTCTACAGCGGTGGTGAAGAACCCTTCAGCCACCAGGCTCACCAGCAGTCCCAGCAGCCGGACTCCCACCCCTGGACCCAGCCTGCGGAGCCTGCTGCCAAGTCCCAGCGCAACCGGCGCGGCATCGGCTTCGCTTTGTTCATCACTGCTGTGCTGCTGGCCGGACTGCTCGGCGGCGGTGCAGCACTGGGCGGACAGTACCTCTGGGACCAGTGGCAGCAAGAGGATCAGCAGAGCCTCGGCACCGATGACCGCAGCGGGATCGAGATCAACACCCCGGAGGAGGCCACCGCAGTCGCCGCAGCCGCTGACCGGGCAGCGCCTTCGGTGGTCACACTCGCGGTGGGCGGGCAGTCAGGAGCCGGATCGGGCTCCGGCATCATCCTGGACACCGAGGGCCATGTGCTGACCAACACTCATGTGGTCACCCTGGGCGGTGCCGAGAGCGCCCCGGAGATTCACGTGCAGCTTAACGACGGGCGTTCCACCACGGCTGAGCTCATCGGCACCGACCCGCTCAGCGACTTGGCTGTCATCCAGCTCGCCGAGACCGACAACCTGGTCCCGGCCGAACTCGGCAGCTCCGCAGCCCTCAACGTAGGGGATCAGACCATTGCTATCGGCGCGCCCCTGCAGCTGGAGGGCACCGTCACCACTGGCATTATCTCCACCCTGGACCGCACCATCAGTGTGGCCGCTTCAGGGGTGGAGGGTGACGGCCTGGGCATCCCGGAGGATGGCCGCTACCAGGAGTTCTTCGGCCAAGGCGAGGATGAAGAGGGGGACGGCGAGGATGAGGGAGGCCCCCAGTTCCAGTTCCCGGGACAGGAAGCCGGGGAGAGCATCTACCTCAGCGTGATCCAGACCGATGCCGCTATCAACCAGGGCAACTCCGGGGGCGCCCTGGTAGACATCAACGGGGAGGTGATCGGGGTCAACGTGGCCATCGCCACCACCGGAGGCGGGCTCATGGGCTCCGAGAGTGCTGGCTCCATCGGGGTGGGCTTCGCCGTTCCGATCGACTACGCCGCCCGGGTGGCCCAGGACATCATTGAGCACGGCGAGGCCTCCCACGGGGTGCTCGGGGTGCATGTGGCTGAGGCTGACGCGGACCCCGCGGTCAACGAATTCCGGGTGGAGATCTTCGGGCTGGAAGGCGAGGAGCTTGAGCAGCGGCTGGCAGATCCGGACGCGCCCGAGCCCAGCAGCCCCTTCTCCCTGGGCGGCCTGGTGGTGCACGCGGTACCCGGCTCCCCGGCCGAGGAGGGCGGGGTTCAGGAGGGTGACATCATCCAGGAGGTGGAAGGCCGGCGGATTGACGACAGCATCAACCTCACCGCAATCGTCCGTGAGTACGCCGCCGGAGACACCATCACCCTCACTGTGCTGCGTGAGGGCGAGCAGCTGGAGATCGATGTCACCCTGGATCCGATGTGAGCCCAGACGAACTGGTCAGCCGACTTGGCCTGCGCACCGTGCTGGCAGTGGCGGCCCATCCCGATGACATCGACTTCGGGGCATCCGGCACTATCGCAGCCCTGACCAGCCACGGAGTCGAGGTACGGCTGTGCCTGCTCACTGCCGGGGACGCCGGGGGTTTTGACCTGGGTCGCACTGCCGAGGAGACCGCACGGCTGCGGCGCGCTGAGCAGGAGGCCGCAGCCGCGGTGGTGGGCATCTCTGAGGTGACGCTGCTGGATGAGCGGGACGGATTCGTACAGCCCAGTGATGAGCTGGTGGGCCAGCTGGTGCGGCTGATGCGCCAGCTGCGCCCTGAGGCGGTGCTGAGCTCGCATCCGGAACGGGCCTGGGACCGGCTGCAGAAGTCACACCCGGACCACCTGGCCGCCGGAGAGGCCGTGGTGCGCGCGGTCTACCCCTATGTGGAGAATCCCTTCGCCTACCCGGAGCTTGCCGCTGAGGGATTGGAGGCGTTCAAGATCCAGCACCTGCTGCTGATGGGGGCCCCTCAGGAGCGGGTCAATCTGCGGGTGGACATCACCGGGTTCGAAGACCGCAAGCTCACTGCCCTGGACCGGCACCTGAGCCAGCAACGGGACGCCGACCGGATGCGCGAATTCGTCATGGAGCAGCTGGTCAGAGTGCACGGTGCCGGCGGCTACGCCGAGGAGTTCCACCACGTGACCGTCAACGATCCGACAACGATATCCGGCTTCTAAGGGGGCTTGGGAAGCACAGGCTCTGTGCTGGAGGAGATGCCAGGGAGGCGAGGCAAGCAAGGCAGGCTGGCCTTGTGACCGAGCTGAGCGCCACAGCTCGTCCGCACGGCAACTGCCTTAATTCAGCGGTAGTTGCGCAACAATGTCACCCTGGGGGCGTTCCTCTCCGCGGATATTCTCAACAGTGACCAGCAGTGCCTGGTGGCTGGCGAGGTTGCTGATGGTGATGATCTCGCCCTCCAGCTCATCGGGGGTGAAGTTGCCGATCGAGGAGGGCTCCCCGGTGCCGGCGGGCAGCAGCCACAGCTGGTAGGTCTGTTCGCCCTCGAGGGCAGGCAGATCGCTGAACTGGGCGTAGCCGACGTCCTCGGTGTGGGAGAGCACGGCGTCGACCGTTCCGCCCTCCTCCATCGGGTATTCCGCGATCTGCTCGGCCTCCGGGTCAGCATCAGCTAAGGCCTGGATGTCCCGGGGGATGCTCACCTGCCAGATGATCAGAGCACCGATCAGCACGATGGCCAGGAACCCTGTCACGAACATCCACTTCTTGATCACCGGGGTGCGGCGCTCAGTCTCACCGGTGTGATTGGAGAGGTTCTCCACCAGGCCGACTCCGACCTCCTGCCCGCCGAGCCCGGTGAGCAGATCCTCGAGCAGGGTGGACGGCGGCGCCACCGGGTCGGAGGCGAAGATCTCCGCCAAGGTGCGCCGGGCAGCCAGCACCCGGGTCTCCCACTGCTGGGCCTCGGACTCTGAGGCGGTGAGTGCCTTCTCGTCCAACAGGGCGCGTTCGGCATCGTCCACCGCATCCAGAGCGTAGAGCTCGGTGAGCTCCACCAGCAGTCCTTTGTCCAGGTCAGCGGCGATCTGATGGGAGAAATTGCGGTTGACCCCGCCGGAACGCTCCACATCCTTCTTGGTGACCGCAGCCTGCAGGATCGGATCCGGTTCGTTATCGCGGGTCTCGCGCTGGGTGTGCAGTCGGGTCATCGCATCACGCAGCCTCGACTTCACCGAGGGCACGGCCGCCTCCACCTTCTCCGCCACCTGCTGGTGGGTGGCCCCGGCCAGATAGGTCAGCGCAAGGGCCTGCGCCTGGGAATCGGAGAGGGCCAGCAGGTCCTCCAGCACCTCCTCGGGAAGGCCGGCCACTCCGCCGCCCTCGCTCTGCGGCACCGGGGTCAGCGGAATCGGTGTGGTGAGCCCCTCGCGGAACCGCTCCACAAAGATCCGGTGGGCCAGTGGGATCAGCCATTCCAGCACCAGCTCGTACTCATTGGGCTGGTAGCTGGCGCCCTCACCCTCAGCCTCGGCGCCGATGAACTCCTCGGTCAGCAGCTGGGAGGCCTGGGTCTGCAGCCGCAGATCCCGGGCGCGGGCATCTGCCTGGTCCCAGAGGTGGCGGTATACGGCAATCGTGGAGGAGTGGGCGTCGTCGTACTCTGCGTGCATGATCAGCGAGAGCCCGTAGACCACATCCGAGGTGGCCTCGAAGAAGGCGGAGAAAGCCGCCTGGTCCCCCTGGGCGGTCTGGGTGAGCAGGTCGGTGAGGGTGGGCGCGGTGCCGATGACCTTCATCTCCCCGGTGGCGGGATCTACAGCCGAGATCTCACCAGTCTCCGGATCGACCACCGCATCTTCGGGGTACTCCTCGTAGGAGTCCTGATAGTCGGTATCAGCATCCTCGCGGTAGTGGATCTCCTGGTACTCATCCTCGGCTTCGGTAGGAGTGGCAGCGACCGGCGCAGGCTCCTGCTCAGGGGGCTGCTTATCGCGGCGGGGGGTCTCGCTCATGACCCTGAGTCTAGTCAGGTGGGTCTGGCCTGACTGCGACCAACACTCAGCGCTGGGACTATACCGCCCCGGGGAAGCCGCGCTGACGCCAGGCTTCGTAGATCGCGATGCTCACCGAGTTCGCCAGGTTGAGGCTGCGCCGACCGGGGAGCATCGGGATGCGCACCAGCTGGGTGATCCTCGGATCGGCCTTGACGTGATCATCCAGGCCGGTGGACTCGCGTCCGAAGAGCAGGGTGTCCCCGGGTCGGTAGGTGACCGCAGTGTGCTGAGTGGACCCGTCCCCGGTGAAGGCGAAGATGCGGTGCTCAGCGGCGCTGTCGATCCCCAGGGCGGCGTAGGCGGACTCCAGATCCTGGTGCTCGGTCATCACCGCCAGATCGTGGTAGTCCAGCCCGGCCCGCTTCAGGCGAGCATCGGAGAAGTCGAAGAGGGTGGGCCCGGCGATGTGCAGATCGAACCCGGCCACGGCAGCCAGCCGGATGATGTTTCCGGTGTTGCCCGGGATCTCCGGCTGATCCAGCACCACTCGGAGTCCTGTGCCGCTCATGACTCCTCCGGGCTGGTGAGTCTGCTGCGCAGTGCAGCCATCAGGTGCCGGTCCACCAGATTGGCCCTATCAGAGGCAGCGAGAACATTGACCAGATGCCCGATGGCACGCCCGGCCGCCAGCGGCGTCGGTCCGCTTCGGCCGGCACCTTGGGGCTCGACCACCGGGTGGAAGAGGTCCCCGTCAGCGGCCAGCAGAATATGCTGGAAGTCGGTCTGGGTCTGTCCGCCGGCACCATGCTCAGCCTGTATCTGACGGGCCAGGCTGGTGCGCAGCTGCTTGGCCGCGGCGGCGAGGTCTGGCAGCGGCAGACTTCTCCCGGAGGTGCGTAGGGATTTTCCGTCCCAGGATGCGGTGGCACCGGGAACTTCTAGGGAGCTGATCAGCACCAGCACAGGACCGCAGAGCAGCACATGATCCGCAGTGGTGGGGTTTTTAGCACGACGATGCCTCCGCCCTGAAGTCTCTGAGGGGGCCAGGGAGACACTGTTGAACAGCCGGGCAGCGGGCAGAGCGGAGAGTACATGCTTCTCCAGCAGCTCGACACTGCGCTGCTGCCGGCGCTGGGACCGGCCGCCGAACAGTCCCTTCGCGGGGAACCCGCCGTGCACCTTTTGGCTGGTCAGAGTCAGGTTCAGCGGCTCCGGGCTGGACAGTGGCGGTTCATAGGTCACCGGTTTATCGGCGCTGGGACTGCGCTCAGCGGCCCGCTGCTTGGTGCGGGTGCGACGGTTGCCGGTCGGGGCGGAGCGGGAGTAGGTGAACCCGGCGCCTTCCTCTGTGGTGGCTGGGGAGTCCGCTTCAGCACCGGTGCCGGGGCGGCGGCGCAGGTCGTAGTCGGCACGGGTCTCGGCGGAGCCCAGCACCTCCCAGGCAGCCTGGATCTGGTGGAACTTCTCTACACTGCCCCCACGGTCGGGGTGGTGCTGACGGGCTGCCCGGCGGTAGGCGGCGCGAATGGCTTGAGGCTCGGCCTCGGGGGTCACCCCCAGCACTGCATAGAAGTCCGGCTCGCTCACCCGCTTAACTCTATCCGCACGTAGAATCGGCGGTGATGTCCCGCTATTTCGACCATGCCGCCACCACTGCGGTGAAGCCCACCGCGGTGGAGGTGCTCACCGAACTGCTGCCCACTGTGGCCAATCCATCCTCGCTGCACGGGGCCGGCCGGAAGGCGCGGCTGGCGGTGGACTCCGCACGGGAGCAGCTGGCCGCAGCCGTGGGCGCTGACCCTAGCGAGGTGATCTTCACCTCCGGCGGCACCGAGGCGGATAACCTTGCGGTCAAAGGCTTGTACTGGCAGCGCCGTTCCGAGAACCCGGCACGACGCCGCGTGCTGCTGCCCGGCATCGAGCACCACGCAGTGTTGGACACTGCCGAATGGCTTCAGACCCATGAGGGCGCTGAGCTGGTGATCATCCCGGTGGATGCCGAGGGGGTGGTGGAGACTGAGGCCCTGGCCGCGCTGCTGGCCGATGAGCCGGAGACCATCGCCCTGGCCACGGCGATGTGGGCCAATAATGAGGTCGGCTCGGTGCAGCCGGTGGCAGAGATCGGGCAGTTGTGCGCTGAGGCCGGGGTGCCCTTCCACACGGATGCAGTACAGGCCTTCGGCGGGGAGCCCGCTGGAGCGGCGCCGGTGGATTTTGCTGAGTCCGGTGCCTCAGCCATGGCGATCAGCGGGCATAAGATCGGTGCCCCGGTGGGCATCGGTGCACTGCTGGTGCGCCGGGACGTGAAGCTGACCCCCGTGCTGCACGGTGGCGGGCAGGAACGTGATATCCGCTCTGGCACTCTGGACACTGCGGGGATCTGCGCCTTCGCGGCAGTGGCCCGGGAAGTGGTGGCCGGGCGTGCGGCTGAGGCAGCACGCCTGACCGGGCTGCGCGATCAGCTGCTGGCGGCCGTGGACGGACTGGAGGGAGTCACCCTGCGCGGACCGGACCCGCGGCTGCACCCTCAACGGCGGTTGGCTAACAACCTGCACATCACCGTGGACGGCGCGGAGGGCGACTCGCTGCTGTTCATGCTGGATATGGCCGGCTTTGACACCGCCACCGGCTCGGCATGCACCGCCGGGGTGCCCCGGCCCAGCCATGTGCTGATGGCCATGGGGCTTTCCGAGGCGGAGGCGCGCGGGGCGCAGCGCTTCACCCTGGGCTGGACCACCACCGAGGAGGATGTCGCCGCGCTCGCAGCTGCCCTGCCGGGAATCATCGCCCAGTCCCGTCAGGCTGGGCTGGCAGCCCAGCGGCGGACGTGATCGGTCTGAGACTACTGATCGACCTCCACCACGGCGACGTCCATCGCTAGGCTGGAGCAGTTCAGGCCGTCCAGCTCCTCATCGTCGCAGCGGTCCGGGACATCCACCTGGCGGATCTCCACGATGGTGACCTCCCAGTCTTCGACCCGCTCGGTGGTGCCCACCGGGCCAGCTATCGTGTAACTGTCTCCGCCGAAGACGATCATATGCGCTGTGCCCCAGTACTGCTGCTCATCCTCATCCCACCGAGAACTGCCGTGCAGATCGTACTCCGCTGTCCCCCAGGGGTAGGGATCGCCCAGGGTGATGATCTCAGCTGAGTCGGGGATCTCGATGTCTGCGGTCTCCGCCTCCGGGCGGGCGTCGTCGTTCACCCCGCTGTTCGAGCAGGCAGCCAGTGCAACTAGGCCTGCTGCGGCTGCGATGCTCCTCGTGCCCTGTTCCATGTGCCTATGCTATGCATCCTCGAATCACAGTGTCGGCGGGGCGGCGTCGTACGCTGTGGTGGTTCATGCGGGGGCACAGGCGAGGCGGCGGCTCTGCAGTTCGCCCAGGGTCTGCTGATGGGGGCTGGTCCTGCTCGGGCTGCTGGTGACGATACTGACCGCTTGGTGGGGAGATGCGCCGATTATGCGGGTGCGTCCGGAACAGGCGCAGCAATAACTGGAATCCTGCTCAGGACTGCAGCAGGACCCGGGTTGAGGTCACGGTGGCGAACTCGCCGTGGAGGTTGGCGGCGGTGACCTGCGCGAGAGTCTCGGCCGGGATAGTCTGTCCGTCCGGTCCGGTCCGGTCGAAGGTGTGGGTCGCGTCCAGGGCGAAGTGCACCTCGTAGCCGAGGTTGCCGCCCACCCGGGCAGTGGTCTCACAGCAGTGGTTCGTGGTGACCCCGCAGATCACCAGGCGCTGGATGCCCTGCTGCTGCAGCCAAGCGTGCAGGTCTGGCGTGCCGTGGAAGCTGGAGTTCACACTCTTGACCACCAGCAGGTCCGGCTCACCGGTGACCATCTCCTGAAGAGCGTTCCCCGGGCGCTGCGGGCGCAGTGGGGAGTTCGGGTCGCGGGAGTCGTGCCGGACAAAGACCACAGGCCCTCCTGCCTGCCGCCAGTGCCCGAGCAGGGCTGCGATATTGGCCTCGCACTCGGGGTTGTTCCGCCTGCCCCAATAGTCGGCGTCGTCGAAGCCTGCCTGTACATCCACCAGCAGCAGGGCGGTCCGGTCATCGGGGCGGGGTGCAGCTTCCATCAGCGCATCATCTCCTGGCACGAGGCAGAGACTACCCGATTGGCTGAGGCGGGGTGCTCACTCAGCAGGTGGGCCGGCCGTATCGGGCGGCGCTCCAGATTTCCGCCGCAGTTGGGGCAGCGATCTCCCGGGAACCTTTCGACGCACTCCGAGCACCAGGTGCACTCGAATGTGCAGATCCAGGCTGCGGCGTCGTGGGGAAGGTGCCGGTCGCAGCACTCGCAGTTGGGTCGCAGCTCAAGCATGGTTCAAGACTAAGGTGGAGGGATGCAGCATCTCCGCACCTCTGAGATCCGGGCTGTCGTGTTTGACTTCGACGGAGTGATCCGCCGGTTCGACGCTCAGTTCACACCGGACCTGGAACGCCGCTATGGATTGCCTGAGGACAGTATCCAAGGCGCGGCTTTCGCCGAGCCTCTGATCACGGAGTTGACCACAGGGAGAATCCCGCGGCGGGAGTGGATACGCCGTATCGGTGCCCAGATCGGAACACCGGAAGCGGCTGCCGAATGGGCCCATCCTCCGACTGCTGCGGATCAGGAGCTCCTCATGCTGGCAGATGAACTGCGGGCACAGGGGCTCATCACCGCGGTCCTGACCAACGGGACCGATGAGGTCCGGGAGGAGGCCGCACAGCTCGGTGCCCTGGAGCATTTCGATGCATTCTTCAATTCTGCTGAGATCGGCTGGATAAAGCCGGACCCCCGAGTTTTCCAGTATGTGATGGATCAGCTTGGCCTCCGGGGGTCTGAGATCTTCTTCACCGATGATTCGCCGAATAAGCTCACCGGTGCTCGGCAGGTGGGTATGCATGCCCATCACTACAGCTCGGTCACGGCATTGCGAGCAGCACTCAGAGAGGTTAGCCGGGCAGGGTGACGTGCGCTGATGTCATTCAGAGTGGGCTGCTCTGCCAAGCTTTGCAGCTCCTGGTGCAGGGAACCTGGCAGTGAGCGTCCTTGCTCCGCGGTCCGGCAGCAGCCGCGCCGAGCTCCATGGCAGAGCTGTGATCGACCATGCGGTCTGAGGTTCCCAGTCTCAGTTGAGGGCAGGTCGTCAGTCGGTGCTGGTCCGGACGTGGGCGCGTTCGCCCTGCCGCCCGACCAGGCTGAGGAACTCTACGGGTCCCGCACTGGTGGCGCCGAACCAGTGCGGGATGCGGGTGTCGAACTCGGCTGCCTCCCCGGCTTGGAGCAGCAGGTCCTGATCACCGAGCACCAGGCGCAGAGTGCCGTTGAGCACATAGGCCCAGTCGTAGCCTTCATGGGAGCGCAGCTCGGGGTGGGCGTCGTCGTTCCCGGTGGGTAGCACGAACTTATAGGCCTGTATGCCGCCGGGGCGGCGAGTGAGGGGAATGATCACTGAGCCGTCGCGGCAGGCCAGTGGGCGCAGGTCCACCCGAGGATCGGCAGTGTGGGGCGCATCGACCAGGGAGTCGAGGGTCACCCCGTAGTACTGGGCCAGCGGCAGCAGCTGCTCCAGGGTCGGACGGCGGAGCCCTGACTCAAGTCTGGACAGTGTGCTGGTGGAGATTCCAGTCTCAGCGGCAAGTTGGGTGAGTGTGATGTCGCGACGTAACCTCAGGTGTTTCAACCGAGGCCCCACAGTGTCAAGAGTCTCATCTGTATTGGTGTTCACGTCTATCATTTTGCCATTTAGCAAGAGAGTTTGCACAATGACCACGCCCAGGTGACTCTGGTACTGCCACCACGATCAACTCAGAGGGCGAGGCTATGCACACATTCGATAAGAACTACTGGGAGAAGCACTGGGATCCTGCAGCGGCGGCACGGAGCCAGAGACTGCCGGTCAACCCGTATCTGGCAACTGAGACAGCACATCTCTCCCCGGGTGCGGCGCTGGACGCCGGGTGCGGAACTGGGGCAGAGGCACTGTGGCTGGCCGAGCGGGGCTGGCAGGTCACCGGTGCCGATATCTCCACCAGCGCACTCGCCGCTGCCGCTGCCCGCGCAGATGCCGCAGGCATGGCCGAGCGGACCCAGTGGGTAGAGGCCGACCTGACCAGTTGGGAACCGGAGCGCAGATGGGAGCTGGTGGTCACCAGCTACGCCCATCCCGAGACTGGACAGCTGGCTCTCTACCAGCGCCTCGCCGACTGGGTGGCACCTGGCGGCACTGTGTTGATTGTGGCTCACCTGCACCACGCCGCCCACAGCCACCCTCACCCCGAAGGTGCTACTGCTGACCAGGAGGGGATCACCGGCCTGTTCTCTCGGCCTGGCTGGAGCGTCGAGACCACCTACCAGAACACCCGCACCCTCCGTGCAGGCGGACGAGAGGTGCATCTGCATGACGTGATCGTCCGCGCCCGGCGGACCAGTTGAAAAAGGAAGCAGGAAACATGACATCTACCGCAGTCAACAGTTCAGGCGAGGCGCCGGTGATCGAGAGCCCGAGGCGTCGTCGTGCAATCCTGTGGGCGGTCTGTATTGCCCTGATGGCTGTGGTGGCATCGGTCTCCGGGCTGAATGTGGCCCAGCCGCACCTGGCGACCACCTTCGAGGCCTCTCAGGGGCAGGTGCTGTGGATCATCAACATCTACACCCTGACCCTTGCCGCCCTTCTGCTGCCCTTGGGGGCGGCCGGCGACCGGCTGGGCCGCAAGCCGGTCCTACTGGCCGGATTGGTGCTCTTCGGTATTGCGAACATCGCCGCTACCCTTGCACCGACTATGGAGGTCATGCTCGCAGCGCGCCTGGCCAGCGGAATCGGTGCCGCCCTGATCATGCCGGTGACCCTCTCGGTGATCACCTCCTCGTTCCCCGATCAGGAACGCTCCCGGGCGATCGGCATGTGGACCGCGGTCGCCGGAGGCGGCGGCATCCTCGGCATGTACCTCTCTGCGCTGCTGGTCGACGTCGCCTCCTGGCGGTGGCTGTTCGCCTTGCCTATAGTGCTCACCCTGGCATCCCTGCTGATCGGAGCCCGCGCCGTGCCGAACTCTCGTGAAGCCACACCGGGTCGCTTTGACGCCCTCGGCGCTCTGGCCTCGATCATCGCTGCTGTGGGCTTCACCTTCTCGCTGCATGAGGCACCCTCTCTGGGCTGGGGGAATCCGGTTGTGGTGGCCCCGATGGTCGCGGCGGTGATCGCCACAGCGGCATTTGTGGTGTGGGAGTTGCGCACCCCGTTCCCGCTGCTGGACATCCGATATTTCGGCACTCGCGGCCTGTCCTCGGGCACCACGCTGCTGCTGGTGCTGTTCGGGGTGCAGGGCGGCGTCTCCCTGGTCCTCTACCCGTTCTTCCAGGTGGTGCTCGGCTGGAGCGGGTTACTGGCTACGCTCGGGCTGATGCCCATGGCGCTGCTGATGATGGTCGCCTCCGGCCTGGCACCCAGGCTCGCTGCACGCATTGGTGCCCGCTGGGCCATGGTCACCGGGCTGAGTATTGCCACCGCGGGTCTGACGCTGATGGCCGGCCTGGTCTCGGCCGACGGCGGATACCTCAGTGTGCTCCCTGGCTTGATTGCCATGGGTCTGGGGGCAGGCTTGGCTATGACTCCCTCCACCGAAGCGATCACCTCTTCGCTGCCGCGTGCGAAGCAGGGCGTGGCCTCTGCGCTCAACGACCTCACCCGGGAGCTCGGTGCCGCTCTGGGTATTGCACTACTGGGCGGCATGCTGGTTGCCGGCTACCAGAACGCGATCAATGGACGGCTCCACGGGGTCCCGGAGGAACTGGCCGTCACTGCCGCCGAAGGCATTGCCAATGCTGTCGCCGTCAGTGCTGAGGCCGGGGAACATGCTCCGCAAATCCTCACTGCCGCGCAGGAGTCCTTCATCGCCGGTTGGCAGCAAGCCATGTGGATCGGTGTCGCAGTCATGGCGCTCCTCGTGATTTTCGTGGTCATCCGGGGGCCGAGAAGGGTGGACCGCCCCAGCACTGAACTTCTCCCGGAGAAGTGATGAACGAGGCTGAGCAGGACAGGGAGTCGATGAGCTATGAGCTGAGATTCAGTGACGACGGCGGGGAACCCTGGAGGTTGACCGGAACCAAGATGATCACCGGCAAAGCACCTTGGACTGTGCTGCGCGACCTCATCACGCTGCACACCACCGTGCAGTCAGAAGAGGGAAGCGGCGAGCAGGTTTCTGCTGTGCTGCGGATTAGTGCACAGGATGTGGCCAGACAGCTGGCTGCGGTTCGCGGCACCGGGTTTCCCCGTGCTCGCCGACTGGGCACGACTGCACGGTTTGTCGGCTTCTTCACCAGCTCCGCGGCGGGACGCCCGTAAGTCCTCCTAGAGCGATGCATGTGGCACTAATACAGCCGGCATGGGAACCCAGGGGCAACGTGCCTGCCTACCACGTCGATGCACCCGGTCTAGGGTTGAACTGTGGAATTGGTGCATGAGGTTCAGCGGCGGCTGTTGGGAACAGAGTATCTCCGGTCGGGAAATCATCGGCAGAGGTTGGCCGCTGAGACGTTAGAGGAACTGAATCTTGAGACAGTGCCGAACATCGAGGAGTGGGCGCTAGCCGGGACTATTCCGCTCGACGTCGGCCTCCCGGAATCAGACCTGGATATCCTGGTCTGCGCGGCAGAGCCAGAAGCGGTGCGTGACGAGCTCACCGCACGTTTCTCCCATATGCCCGAGTTCACCGTCTGGGCCCATAGGCGGGAAGCTGAAGCATGGTGTCTTGCGTTCAGCACTGTCGCCTACCCAATTGAGTTCTTCATCCAGTCCAAGCCGTTGCGAGAACAGCGTGCCTTCCGCCATCTGGTGGCTGAATACGCTCTGCTTACGCGGTACGGTAAGGATCTCGGTGAGCAGGTCAGACAGCTCAAGGCCTCAGGGATGGAGACCGAACCTGCCTTCGCCGAAGCTTTGGGACTCAGCGGCGATCCCTACCTCGCCCTGCTGCAGCTTGAGCCTTGCAACTGTGCCGAACCGTCTAGGCCGCCAAGTCGGTGAGGGCCTCGGCGGTGTCGCGCAGGCGGGTGAGGGTGCGCATCGCGGCAGCCTCGGAGAGCTGGGCTGGTTGGAGCCGGTGACGGGCTCCGTGAGCCGTGATCGTGACAGCAAATAGCGACGACGCCGGCATCCCCAACTTCTGCCAGGGCTCGGCAATGCGGGCGGCGAGCTGGGAGACCTCGGGAAGAGCGTCATGGGGCTCCCTGGGGTGCAGGAGGTCGGCCAGGATTTGTGCGTCCGACTCCACCAGGCCGGCGGTGCGCTCCCAGTCGGTGGCTTTGACTCGATGCAGCGGCAGAGCGAAGCCGTCAACGGTGGGACCGCCCCACCCGCGGAAGTCTTCAATGTGCTCAGCCTCAGCGGGCCGGCCCAGGTCCAGGATGATGTTCTCTGCACCAGCGGAGCGCAAGGCGGTGATGAAGGTGCCCAGCAGCTGCCGGGTCTCATCCCGGGGCAGAGACCGGATGGTCTGATACCCGCTCACCGTAGGAACGCTGCCGGTACGCACCCGCTGGTAGTCCGGTTCCAGCATGGTGACAGTCAGCTCGGGTGGCCGGACCGAGCGGAGGGCATGTTGGATGTGCTCGGCCGCACCGGCAGCCAGGGACTCCGCCAGGTCACGCCTGGCGCCGTGGTCGATGAGCACTTTCTCCCCATTGGGCAGATGCAGCTGGGTGGCCAAACTCACCGGGCCCAGCATCTCCAGTCTGAGCGGACCGGGAGTCCCGCCCTGCTCAGCCCGTTCTCCGCGAATCTCAGCAAGGGTGTTCACATCTGAGGTGAGCAGAGTGCTTGCTCGTTGATGATCTGCACCTGGCCGGGGCACCAGCCGCCAACCGTAGGAGGTCAGCTCAGCATAGAGCTCACTCAGCTGGGCCGTGGCCCGGCCCAGCAGTGACCCGTGGTGCCTGCGGCCGGGCAGCTCGAGCAGCGCCGAATGATGCGGTGCCGTGAGTTCGGATTCCATCAGCTCCGCTGCGCGGCGAAAATCCTGCCCGGGAAACACCCCGGGTGCTGCGAAACGGACAGTCACAGCAGCCAGCTCAGCCGATCAGGGCAGAGCGCTCCGGCAGCAGGACCCAAAGAACGGCGCCGCGGGGGCAGGTGGCCGAAGGCAGTACTGATCATTTCTGCGAGGCCCAGTCGAAGGGAGCATCCAGATCAGCCGCGGGGACGGAGTTCTCGGAGAGCGCCTGATGGTGGCGGATGACCTCTTCGATGATGAAGTTCAGGAACTTCTCCGCGAACTCTGGGTCCAGATGGGCATCGGAGGCCAGGCGCTTCAGCCGGGCGATCTGCGCCTTCTCCCGTCCGGGATCGGCAGGGGGGAGCTTATGCTTGGCCTTGAGCACGCCCACCCGCTGGGTGGCCTTGAACCGCTCAGCCAGCAGATGCACCAGCGCAGCGTCGATGTTGTCGATGGAGCCGCGCATCGAGAGCAGCTCGTCCATGATCTCCGGATCGACGTACTTGGCGGCGTCGCCCGCCCTGGGATCTGGTGCAGCCTGCTCAGTGCTCATGCCTAAAGTCTAGTCAGCACAGGCTGAGTGCATGATCTGTGCACTAGTTTGGGCCGTTTGAAGCTGAAAATGCTGCACAAATCATGCACTCGAGGGCAGGTGGGCAAGGTCGGCAGCTGAGGCGGCGTCCCACAGGGCACTGCGGGCGGTATCGATGGTGGCCTGGCCGAGCACCCGAGTGCCCTGATACATCACCGCGGTCTGCCCGGGGGCTACGCCTTTGAGCGGCTCAGCCAGCTCCACGATCAGTGGGGCCTCCTCGGAGAGCCTTTGGCTCGCCGTCCCCTCGGTCGCCTTGGAAGATCCCGCCCCAGCGGGGGGCTCCGCCCGGCTCAATCGGTCACCGCCACTGTTCCCGACCCGGGCGCGGGCGGGGACAGGGTCAGCGTGGGCGCGGATCTGCAGCTCGATCTCGAACCATTCACCGGTGTCAGCTTCAACCACCGGCGCCCCGGCCCAGGAGAGCCGAATGCCGGTGATCACATCGATGTCCAGCAGCTCCTTGGGTCCGGCCACCACGGTGTTCTCCTTGGGACGGACCTCCAGCACGAACCGGGGCTTGCCGTCCGGGGCGGGCCGGCCCAGCTTCATCCCACGGCGCTGGCCCACAGTGAAGGCCTGGGCGCCGGAATGCTCACCGAGATGCTCACCCTCGGGGTCAACGATCGGCCCAGGCTGCAGATCAATCTGCTCGGCCAGCCAGCCGCGGGTGTCGCCATCGGGGATGAAGCAGATGTCATGGGAGTCCGGCTTCTGGGCCACCGAGAGTCCGCGCTCAGCAGCCTCGGCACGCACCAGATCCTTCGACGGCGTATCGCCCAGCGGGAAGTAGCAGTGCGCCAGCTGCTGCTCATTCAGCACCCCCAGCACATAGGACTGGTCCTTGGTCCAGGTGGCCGCCCGGTGCAGTTCACGTCCGCCCGGCCCCTCCACGATCTTGGCGTAGTGACCGGTGGCCACGGCGTCGAACCCCAAGGCCACCGCCTTGTCCAGCAGGGCCTCAAACTTGATCTTCTCATTGCAGCGCATGCACGGGTTGGGGGTGCGACCGGCGGCGTACTCGGCGATGAAGTCATCGACCACATCGGCCTTGAACCGCTCGGAGAAGTCCCACACGTAGAACGGGATGCCCAGCTTTTCACAAGCCCGCCAGGCGTCCGAGGAGTCCTCAATGGTGCAGCAGCCGCGGGATCCGGTGCGCAGGGTGCCGGGCATGCGGGAGAGCGCCAAGTGCACGCCCACTACCTCATGACCGGCGTCCACTGCACGGGCTGCGGCTACGGCGGAGTCCACCCCGCCGGACATCGCTGCAAGGACTTTCATACCTTCCACGGTAGCGGATACCGGCACTAACCGCTGTGCCGAGAGCTGATCACCCTGCCGAGAGGTATAGCTCCAGGCAACACGATCAGCTCTAGGCGTGGTAGTGGTGCGCGGCGACTAGAGCTTTCCCGTTGCTTTCAAACGGATGTAGGTATCGGCTAGGGCGCCAGGGAGGGCCTCCGGTTCGGCCTGGACCACCTCTACACCCATGGCGCCCAGCTCAGCGGCCACCGCCTCCCCCTCGATCATGGCCCGCTCCGCGGCCGCGGCGGCATAGACCTGACTGACCGTCTGGCGGGCTGCGGCCCGGGCCACCAGCTCAGGGTTGCGCACCGCGGCCACTACCACCCGGTGCTTCTCGGTCAGTGCGGGCAGCACCGGCAGCAGCCCCTCATGTAAGGAGGGCGAATCCACCGCGGTAAGGATCACCACCAGAGACTTATGCGTGGTGATCGCAGCGATTTCCCCGGGAAGCTGGGAGAAATCCGCCTCCACCAGGGCCGGCTGCACCCGTGAGGCGGCCGTGCTGAGCACATTGAGAAAGCGCCCCCGCTCTGAGGACGACGCCGTGGCCAGCACCTCGCGGGCAAAGGCCAGGAAATCGACCCGGTCACCGGCATGAGCCGCCAGGGCGCCCAGCAGCAGGGAGGTCTCCAGTGCCGCATCCAGCCGGGGCTCATCGCCGATACGGGCAGCTGAAGTGCGGGAGGCGTCCAGGCACAGGATCACCCGACGGTCTCGTTCAGGCCGCCAGGTGCGCACCACCAGATGCTGTCCGGCGGCATCCTGCCGGCGTGCGGTGGCCCGCCAGTCGATGGAGCGCACATCATCGCCTCGGACATAGTCGCGCAGTGAGTCGAACTCGGTGCCGGCCCCGCGGATCTGCACCGCAGTGGCCCCGTCAAGCTCGCGCAGCCGGCGCAGCTTGGAGGGCAGATGCTTGCGGGAGGCGAACTCCGGGAGCACCTGTAAGGTCTGCGGTACCCGATGCACCACCTGACGGCCGGCCAGCCCCAAGGGACCCAGGGATCGGATGGTGATGTGCTGGCTGCTCAGCTCTCCGTGGCGGGTGGGGGTCAGCTGCACCTGCATCAGGGTGCTGCGACCGGCCTCTATATGGATCTTCTGCAGCGGATCTGCCGCCCCGGCGGTGGGCTGCCAGCCGTCCTTGGCCCAGCCGGTGAGCCGGCGGCCTCCCCGGTTCTCCAACTGGGTGGTCACCCGGATGCTCTGCCCGGCGCGCACCGGCGGGGGCTCATCCCTGACCACCCGGACCCTGCGCGGGGAGGCGCAGCTGAGCATGTCCACCAAGCCCAAGCCCAGCAGCAGGCTCAGCCACAGCCAGAACCACTGCGGCATCAGCACCACCAGCACAGCAGCGCCCAAGCTGGTCCAGAGGAAACGGAAGGTGATCACAGCAGATACTGCTCCGACTACCGGGGCACCGGGGTGGTGGTGAGAATGCCCCGCAGCACGTCGTCGGCCCCTGCCCCGTCCATGGCGGCCTCCGGGGTCAGCGCCACCCGGTGCCGAAGGGCCGGCAGAGCCAGGGCTTTGACATCGTCCGGGGTCACATACTCGCGCCCAGAGAGCCAGGCCCAGGCCTTGGCCGAGTTCATCAGGGCGGTGGCCCCGCGTGGTGAGACGCCCAGCTGGAAGCTCGGCGCGGAACGGGTAGCCCTGGCCAGATCCACAATGTAGCCCACCACCTCCGGGGCGATCTGGACCTGCGCGACTGATTTCCGGGCCGCCAGCACATCGGCGGCCTCGGCCACCGGCTGCACCCCGGCAGCAGCCAGGTCCGAGGGGTCGAAGCCGGCGGCGTGGCGGCGGAGCACCTCCACCTCCTGCACCCGCTCCGGCAGCGCCAGCTCCACCTTCAGCAGGAACCGATCCAGCTGTGCCTCCGGCAGCGGGTAGGTGCCCTCGTACTCCACCGGGTTCTGGGTGGCGGCCACCAGGAACGGGTCGGGCAGACTGCGTCCCGCCCCGTCCACGGAGACCTGACGCTCCTCCATGGCTTCCAGCAGTGAGGCCTGGGTCTTGGGCGGGGTGCGGTTGATCTCATCAGCCAGCAGCAGATTGGTGAACACCGGTCCCTCGCGGAAGCTGAAGTCACCGGTGGTCGAGTCATAGACCAGTGAACCGGTCACATCGCCGGGCATCAGGTCAGGGGTGAACTGTACTCGGGCCGTGCGCAGACCCAGCGAAGCCGACATCGAGCGGACCAGAAGGGTCTTGGCCACCCCGGGCACACCCTCCAGCAGCACATGGCCGCGCACCAGCAGCGCAATGATCACACTGGTGACCGCGGCGTCCTGACCCACCACTGCCTTGGCCACCTCCTCGCGCACCCAGGTCAGCCGGGAGCGCAGCTCATCGGGGGAGTGGGACTGCTCGGTCATTCGTGGCTCCTTCTCATCCGTACTGCTGCGGTGACCTCTTCCTCCAGCCCCGCCAGGGCCTGAGCATAGGACACCAGATCATCATTGGACTGGATCTCAGGCTGCTGCAGCAGGGCGGTGACCTGCTGCAGGTCAGCGCCGGCGGCGCGCGCGGCAGCCTCCGCAATGGCCTGGGGGTCAGCGCCGCGCCCCAGCCGCAGCAGGCGGGAGAGCCGCAGCAGATGCGCGCTGCGCAGCACCTGGGCGGTCTCGGCTACGGCATTGGCCCGCTGGTACATCCTGCCGCGCCCCTCGGCGGACTCCCCGGCAGGCACGCTGACCGGCATCGGCTCGCTGACCACCGGACCGTATCGGCGCCCGGCGGCGAACGTGGCCACACCTGCGCAGAGCAGAAGCCACCAGAACAGCTGCCAGAACCAGCCGGGCAGATGGTCCAAGGGGGAGTCCCACTGATCAGCACCCACCGTATCGGCACCAGAGGGGGTGTACCAGATCAGAGATGAGCTGACGTCGTCGTGTGCTGGGGAACCCCCCAACAGCCCGAGCGCGAGGGCCGCATTGCCGGCATCGGTGATGCGCTGATTGGTGAAGGCCTCAGGGGCGGTGAAAGCCATCCCCGACTCCGTCTCGGCAAGCACGAACGACTCGCCGTCCTCCATCGGGAAGCACCCAGTATCTACCTGCAGCGACCTGCCCGGGGACTGCACAGACTCAGCGGCCTCGGCCGCCGGATGTGCGCACTCGGAGCCGGCCTCAAGCTCTTGAGGTGTTCCGGCGGCACCGGTGGGGATTGCTTGCCCGGACTGCACAGCAGGGCCCAGCAGCTGGCTCAGCAGCGTGGTCTCACTGCTGAGCCAGAGCACCTGGCGGCCGTTCTCCCACTCGGCACGCAGCTCATCGACGAACCGCTCCTCGGGCTGGAAACCGCGCACCATGACGACGACGCCGGCATCGGACTGCTCTGCCAGAAGGTCCCGGGTGACCTCGGCGGAGTAGGTTCGCCGGATCTCCACGCCATGGTCAGCCAGCACATTGGCCAGGGCCGCATAGCCGTCCAGATCAGTGTTCTGGGTGCCGTAGGTCTCCGTATCCGAGGTCTCCAGCAGTTGGGTGAGCAGTCCGACGATCAGCACTCCCACCAGCAGAAACACCCAGAACTGCCAGCGTGAGGCAGCCGAGCGGACCACTGAGCCGGCCGAGGCGGCGGTGACGGTCATCGCGGCACCACCAGCCTGGATTCGGGGGTGTGGGCCCCGGACTGGGGCTGTGCAGTCTGCAGCTGGGACTCCAGGTCGTACAGGAAGGCATAGTCCTGTTGACCCAGCTGAGCCGAGCCATAGGCCGAACGGTTGAACAGCTCCGCGGCACGGTGCAGCCCTGCGGTATGAGTGGCGTAGGAGCCGGCCAACCGCTGGGTGAGCTCAGTGGCCGTGACGCCCTTCTGCTCCGGAACCGCTCCACGCTCTTCAGCAGCGCGGACCAGGGCACGGAAGAGGTCCTGGGTAGCTGCACTGTAGTTCCCGCTGCGGGCATGTGCCTCAGCGCGGGCACGGAATTCCTGGGCCGGCACGGCCGGGTCGATCTGCACCACATCCTCAGCTGCTCCCGAACGCTGCAGCCGGGGCCGGACCAGCACAATGATCAGCACCACCGCCGCGATCACCACCGCCAGTACCAGCAGCGGGCCGTAGGGGATGCTGAAACCGCCGAAGCTGACCGTGCTCTCACTGAGCAAGCTGAGGAAATCATCCACCGCCTGGCGCAGCGGGCCGCTGAACTCACGCTGGTAGTCACCCCCGGAAAGCTCATCCTCCAACAGCCGACGGGCCTCATCCTGGTCGTAGAGCTCAGTGCTCATCACCACCACCCTGAACCTGGGTGGAGGCAGCCACATGCTCCGGGGAGCCGGGCACCAGCCGGTCGGTCTCCGGCGGCGTCATGGCGACCGATTGAGCTGAGCGGAAACCAGAGCCGGCTCTGGATTTCCCGAGGCGATTGAGCCAGGGCGCAGGAGCAGCCTGCAGCAGAAGAACATCGAGAGCCTCCCGGCGGAACCGGGCGTTAAGGTACATCAGGCCCAGCACGGTGCCGATCAACCCCACCAGGAGGGTGCTCAGCACCACGTCATAGGCCTGTCCGATGCCCAGGATGACAAGCACCAGCAGATCATCCTGCCCCTGCGCGGACTGCCAGGCCAGTTCGGCGCCGACCCCCGCGGCAAGACCGGCCGGCAGGGAGGTGATGACCAGCACGACGCCGAGCATGAGGTAGAGCAGGGCCACCGCTCCGATATGCCGCCACCACCCTCCTCGGTTGAGCTGGAAGGAACGGGCGATCGCACTGAAGGCATTGCGCCGTTCCACCACAATGGCAGCCGGTCCGAACATGAACGCTGCACTCACCCAGCACAGCAGCAGAAAAAGAGCCGGCAGCACCAGGATCAGCCCTAGGCCGAACGTGACCAGGATCAGCAGGAATCCGAGGACCACTGCTACCGCACCTGCCACGCTGAGCATGATCATCAGCACCACGATATGCAGCAGCAGCCAGCCCAGTCGCCCGGCTCGCAGCCTGATGGTCTGCCCCAAGGTGGTGGGCAGGCCATAGGCTGCCCGCAGCGCCGGAATGGCCAGCAGTCCCACAGACATTGCCATGATCAGGTACCCCACAAAGCTGGTGAGAGTCAGCAGCAGCACCATCCAGCCCTCACTCAAGGCGGCCAGCGCCAGTTCCTGGTTCTCGAAGGCCACTGGATCGGTGAGCATCCGGATATAGGCCTCGGAGGGCATCAGAGCCATCAGCAGCATCGAGGCCGCAAAGTTCAGCAGAGCCGCCAGCAGCGGCAGTCCCAGGGCGGCCCGGGGGTTGCGGCGGATCACCTGGAACGCACCTAGGAAGACCTCGTCCTGGGCCAGCGGGCGCAGCGGATACAGCGCTCCCGGATGCACTGCAGCAGACGGTGCTGCGGCACTTGCCGGTGACGGCGTCGTCGTACTGACCATTCCACCCCGCTCAAGCTGAAGCAGTCTCCTTGAAGTTCCGGGTCCAACTCTATCCCCTCATATATCCTGGGGAGTCAGCGGGTGCGCATGCTGGGCCGGCGCACCGTAACGGGCACTAATGTGAGGAAGGACGGCAGCCATGAAGGCCAAGATTCTGGTGGTCGATGATGACGAGGCGCTCTCCGAGATGATCGGGATCGTGCTGCGCAACGACGGATTCGAGCCCACCTTCTGCCCCACCGGTGACGGGGCGCTGGAGGCCTTCCGTGCCGCAGACCCTGATCTGGTGCTGCTGGACCTGATGCTGCCGGGCAAGGACGGGATTGAGGTCTGCCGGGAGATCCGTGAGGAGGCTGACACCCCGGTGGTGATGCTCACCGCAAAATCTGACACCGCTGATGTGGTGCGCGGTCTGGAAGCCGGGGCTGATGACTATGTGCCCAAGCCGTTCAAGCCCGCGGAGCTGGTGGCCCGGGTGCGGGCTCGGCTGCGTTCCCCGGAGCCGGCCGGAAGGCCCGACGGCGAGACTCTGACCATCGGGGACCTGACCATTGATGTGGCCGGCCACGAAGTGCGCCGCGGGGACACCAAGATTTCGCTGACCCCTCTGGAGTTCGACCTGCTGACCACCCTGGCCAAGAAGCCCTGGCAGGTGTGGAACCGGGAGATGCTGCTGGAGGAGGTCTGGGGCTACCGGCACCAGGCTGATACCCGCCTGGTGAACGTGCATGTGCAGCGGCTGCGCTCCAAGGTGGAGAGGGACCCGGAGAACCCGGAGATCGTCCAGACGGTGCGCGGCATCGGGTACAAGGCCGGCGGTGGCTGAGACTCCTAAGGTTCCCCTCGGCCGCAGGGTGGGCAGGCTCTCCAAGTTCTGGGCCCGCTCACTCATGGTGCGAGCGGTCTTCTTCACCGGTGTGCTCACCCTGGTGGGTTCCGGGCTGATCGCCTACTTTCTGGTGGAGCAGGTCACCAGCGGTCTCTACCAGGAGCGCATGGAGCAGGTGCGTAGCGAGGCGATGGCCGGGCTGGCCGGTGAGCGCAGCTCCTATGATGCGATCCAGCTCTCCGGGGATGAGAGTGTGCAGGTGCAGGCCAATGACATCTTTGAAGCCCAGGGCGGCTCCTCCGCACTGTACCGCCATGCGCTGCTGATGCCTCTGGAGGACGCAGACGTGCTGCCGGTCCCGGTGCTGCGAACTTCCCCTGACATCGAACCCGGCCTCACCAGTGATGAGCTCAATGAGGCGATCCAGGTCAGTCAGGGGGACCAGGTGCACTGGCAGGCGCTGGCGCTTCCGAACGAGGACGGGCAGAGCGTTCCCGCAGTAGCCTTCGGCATCAACATTCAGTTCCCCACCGGGCCGCCCTATGGGCTGTTCTTCATCTATGACTTCTCCTCGGTGCAGGAGAACGTGAACTTTGTCTTCCAGGTCTTCCTGATTGCCGTGGCAGTGATCCTGGTGATGAATGTGCTGATCGCTGCCTGGGTCTCCCGCTCGGTGGTCAAACCTGTCTCTCAGGCCGCCGAGGTCTCGGAGCGGATCGCCGAAGGCATGCTGGACCAGCGGCTGGCCGTGGTCGGTGAGGACGAGATTGCCCGGCTGGGAGTCTCCTTCAACCGCATGGCATCCACCCTTCAGGAACAGATCACCCAGCTGGCCAATCTCTCCCAGATGCAGCAGCGGTTCGTCTCCGATGTCTCCCATGAGTTGCGCACCCCGCTGACCACGGTCAGTATGGCAGCCAGCATGCTCTATGAGTCCCGTGACGAGTTCGACCCGGTCAGCCAACGCTCCACTGAGCTGCTCCACCATCAGGTGGAGAGATTCCAGGCTCTGCTGGCCGACCTGCTGGAGATGAGCCGGTTCGACGCCGGAGCTGCCGAGCTGGCCCTCTCAGAGGTGGACCTGTGGGCGCTGTCCGAGGATGTGCTCACCGCCGCCGCCCCATTGGCTGAACGGGCTGGCACAGACCTGCACATGGTGGTGCTGGAGGGCAGCAGCGACTTCATCGCTGAAGTGGACCGGCGCCGTATTGACCGGATCCTGCGCAACCTGGTCAACAACGCCATCGAACATGCCGAGGGCCAGCCGGTGGACCTGGTGCTGAAATCCAGCGACGCTGCAGTGGCCCTGGCCGTCCGCGATTACGGCGTGGGCATGACCCCTGAGCAGGTCTCCCACGTCTTTGACCGGTTCTGGCGGGCTGATCCGGCCCGGGCGCGCACCACAGGCGGCTCCGGGCTGGGGCTCTCCATCGCTACCGAGGACACCCGGCTGCACCAGGGGAGTCTGGACGCCTGGGGCCAGGCTGGGCAGGGCTCCTGCTTCCGGCTGGTGCTGCCCCGTCGGCAGGACACGGCTTATGGGGCCTCCCCGATGCCGCTGCCGCCGAGCTATGGGGTCCATCAGCGCAATAAGATCAGTGCTGAGGCCGAGCTGACCACCGGTGAGGTGACCTATGACCGGGTCAGCGAACAGGCTCTGTACAAGAAGGACGGGGGTGCCTGATGCGCAGCTCTTCCCGTCTGGGCATACCTCTGGCAGCAGTGCTGGGTGCGGTGGCTCTGCTGCTCGCCGGCTGCGCCCCGACCCTGCCGACCGACGGTGAGGTGAGTTCTGAGCAGATCCAGATGGACGGCGGCTACGACTACGGCGGTGTGCCGCAGTCCCCCCAGCCCGGTGCAGAGCCGGAAGAGATCATCGAGGGGTTCCTGGATGCTGGGGCCAATGCGGAGAACGACCACGAGATCGCTCGTGAGTACCTGACTCCAGAGATGGCTGAGCAGTGGAACCCGTGGACCCACACACTGGTGTACCAGGAGGACAACTTCAGCATCGATGTGGCCGGTGAGGACGTCTACAGTGTGCAGCTGACCGCAGACTCCCGGGTGGACAGCACCGGTGCCCGCACCTACCCCGGGGACCCGAATCAGGAGACCTTCGAGGTTGAACAGGTGGATGGGGAGTGGAGGATCAGCAACGCACCCGATGGGAAGATCCTGGAGGATGGGGATTTCAACATCTCCTACGACGACTACACTCTCTACTTCTACGACGTCCAGCAGCGCTACACCGTGCCTGACGTCCGGTGGTTGATCCGCCAGCCCGGGCAGTCCACCGAACTGGCCAACCGGCTCCTGAACGGCCCGGTCCCTTGGCTGGCTCCGGGAGTGGTCTCCGCCTTCGAGGAGGGAGACTCCCTGGGAACTCCCACGGTACCGGTGAGCGATGGAGTGGCTACCGTGGACCTGGATCCTTCTGTGGTGGCTGGGGCCAGCGACTATGATCTGGCGCTGATGCACTACCAGCTGAATATGACGCTGCATCAGATCAGCCTCGTGAGCCAGGTGGAGCTGACCGTCGGCGGCTCCCCGGTGGAGCTGCCCGGCCCTGAATCCTCGGAGATGGAGCAGATCGCCCAGATCGAGTCTTCTCCTTCGGCACTGGAGCGTCAGATCGGCGTCCAAGGAGATGACCTCATCTGGCAGCTGGGTTCGGAGACCTCCACTGTGGCGAGCATGCCCGATCTCAGCGAGATTGAACCCCGCTTCCCGGCAGTCTCCACCGTCGCCGAAGGCGAGGTGGTGGCGGTGATGAACGGTGAGCTCAACGCGCTCTACCATGCCCGAGCTGACGCGGATGAGCCGGAGCTGCTGGTGGAGGCGGAATCGATGACCAGACCCTCCATGGACAACTTCGGCTGGACCTGGACGGCCACCTACGAGGACGGCGAGTCCACTATCCGGGCCTTCAACTACCAGGACCCCGAGGCATCTCCAGTAGCTGTTGCCGCTGACTTCATCGAGGGGCGCGAGGTCACCTCCCTGCGCATCTCCCAGGACGGCACCCGGGCAGCACTGGTAGTCGACGACGCCGGGGTGCGCAGCCTCTACATCGCTGGTGTGGTGCGCGAAGCCGGCAGCGGAGCTCCGTGGAACCTGGGCCAGTCCAACCGCCTTCACCCCGATGACCAGGTGGAGATCGGTGAGGTCCGGTGGGCACAGAACGACGAAGTGGTGGTCTGGCAGCCCTATGATCCCCAGGACCCGGAGGCGGAGCTTTCAGACCAGACCTATATCCAGCGGATCGGAATCTCCGGGGATACTGAGCAGCCCTCCCCGGCCCTGGCAGCCGTGCTCAACGTCTCTGTGGGGGAAGGCCGTGGCACGGGGCCGGGGCGCGGCACCATTCTGTTCGAGCAGCAGGGTGAGGGAGTTTTCCAGATTGTCGGCAGTGAGATCTACCGGCAGGATGAGATCGACGAGGATGTCACGGACCTGAGCTTCAGCGGATAGGACGGTGTTAGTCCCGCCGGCGTATCTTAGGTTTTCCACAGGCTGAGCTGAAGCCGGTGGCGCCGGAATGAGTTTCCGGCGATTCTGGTGGGGTGACTCAGTACAGGGAGCGGCTGCTCAGCGGACTGGACCGGTTGTGGTTCTCTCCCTCCGGCCAGGCTGTGCGCAGGCTAGCCAAGGAGACCACGGATCTGCTGGCCCCCACCTGGTGTGTGGGCTGCCGGGCAGCGGGTGCTGATCTGTGTGCAGAATGCGCCCGGGATCTGCGGCTGCACACCAGCAGGCCCTTCCGTGCAGAGGCCGCGGCTGAGGCGCTGCCGGTGGTGGGAGTCTCAGACACCGGGGTGCAGGTGCTGCCGGTGGTCAGCGCTGGACACTACCAGGGGCTGGCTGCCGAGACCTTGGTGGCCTTCAAGGACCATGAGCGGACGGGTCTTGCCCAAGTGCTGGCTCCGGCGCTGAGCCGAGCACTGCACCTTGCGGCTCAGCAGCTGCTGGAGGGCCAGGATGCCCTCCTGGTCTGGCCCCCGACTTCCCCGCGCGCCCAGCTGAAGCGGGGGCGTACGCCCCTGGCTGAGCTGATTGAGGAAGCACGGCTGCCCCGCAGCCTGCGCCGGGCCGACCGACTGGTGCAGCACACCGGTCAGAGACTGGGCCCGATGGGCGAAAAAGGTCAGAAAAGTCGGTCCGGAAAGGCTCGCCGACAGGCCGGGGAACGATTCCGGTGCCGCCCCGCGGCCGCTCAGAGACTACGTGGTGTATCCGTGCTGTTGGTCGATGATGTGCTCACCACAGGCGCCACTCTTCAGGAGCTCTACGCCCTGCTGAGCAGTGCAGGCGCAGAAGTGCACGGTGCAGCAGTGCTGATGGCCACCCCGCGAGCCTCTGCGGCCAGACATCACTCCAGCTCAGCAGTGAATTTTAAGTGAGCACTTCTCAAATGGACTGCCAGCGCATACGGTGAAGTATGGGTGATTAACAGAAGAGACCCATCGCAGTGGCGGTGGGCTCGATGCAGAGTCCTCGCAGCCGCTGCGCCCACGCAGTACGAGCGCCAAGGAGGACCATCACAATGGCTCTGCAGACCACCTACACCGGCCGCAACATCACGATCCCTTCAGCGTTCAAAGAACACGTCGAATCCAAACTCGACAAGGTTGACCAGCTCGCCGACAAAGGCCAGCGGCTCGAGGTCAAAGTCTCCTCGGAGAACTCACACCGGCGTGCCGAGACCACCATCACCGTGGAGCTCACTGTGGTCGGACGCGGCAAGGTCATCCGCTCCGAAGCCCAATCCGAGGAGAAGTTCGCCGCATTCGAGATGGCCTGGGATAAGCTCTGCGAGCGGCTGCGCAGGGTACGGGATAAGAAGAAGGCCAAAGCGCGCAGCAACGGCACACTGGGCCACCCCGCCCAGTCGGTGGGTGAGGCGCTGGCCGGCCTGACCCCGGTGGATCCGGACCGTCCCCTCTACGAGCAGGTGCTCGACGCCGAGGCCGCCGACGATGTGCCCCCGGAGGAGGACGACTGGGACGAGCCCATTCGCATTCGGCGCAAAGTCTTCCCGGCTGAGCCGATGAGCGTGGACGCCGCAGTGGATGCCATGGAGCTGCTGGGCCACGACTTCTATCTCTACCTGGATTCCGAGACCGGTCAACCCTCGGCGGTCTACCGTCGCCGAGGTTGGACCTACGGAGTCATTTCCTTGGACCAGAACAAACAGGTGCAGGAGCCTGACACGGAGGAGCGGGCCTACCGCCCCGCTAACGGCACCACCCTCTCCCACGTCAAGGCTGCATAATTTTCGCGCATCTCAGGGACGGGTCGTAGGCGCGGACCCGGAGGGGCACCCGCCGCCTGCGACCCACCGCGGTCACCCGACGCAGTATCGTGCTTGTGGCAGGGCAGGTTAGCCGTGCGGCGTCGTCGGGCATACACTGACATGTTGACGCTGATTAACCTCTGACGGAGACATACGCCCCTATGCCCACTCTGCTCGAAAAAGTCCTGAAGACCGGGGACAAGAAGATCCTCAAACGGCTGCGCGGCTATGCCGATGCAGTCAATATGCTGGAGGAGGAGTTCAAGGCGCTCTCTGACGCTGAGCTGCGCGCTGAGACCGAGCGCTTCAAGGAGCGCCTGGCTGACGGGGAGTCCCTGGACTCGCTGCTGCCGGAGACCTTCGCCGCAGTGCGGGAGGCCGCGGACCGGACCCTCGGTCAGCGCCACTATGACGTGCAGATCATGGGCGGTGCCGCCCTGCACCTGGGGAATATCGCGGAGATGGGCACCGGTGAGGGCAAGACCCTGGTCGCCACTGCGCCGGCCTATCTCAACGCACTGACCGGCCAGGGCGTGCACGTGGTCACGGTCAACGACTACCTGGCCAAGTACCAGGCCGAGCTGATGGGCCGTGTCTATCGGTTCCTGGGGCTGACCACCGGGGTGATCGTGAACAACCTCAAGGCCGCCCAGCGCCGGGAGGCCTACGCCGCTGATATCACCTACGGCACTAACAACGAGTTCGGCTTCGACTTCCTGCGCGACAATATGGCTGGCTCGCTCGACGATCTGGTCCAGCGCGGACACCATTACGCCATCATCGATGAGATCGACTCGATTCTGATTGACGAGGCCCGTACCCCGCTGATCATCTCCGGTCAGGCCAGCGGGGACATCTCGCGCTGGTACACCGACTTCGCCAAGCTGGTCCAGACCCTGAAGAAGGACGAGGACTACGAGGTCGACGAGAAGAAGCGCACTGTGGGTGTGCTGGAGTCCGGCATCGACAAGGTGGAGGACTACCTGGGCATCGAGAACCTCTATGAGACCCAGAACACCACGCTGATCCAGTACCTGAACAACGCCATCCGCGCCAAGGAGCTCTATAAGCGCGACACCGACTATGTGGTCACCGACAATGAGGTGCACATTGTGGATGAGCACACCGGGCGCATCCTGAAGGGTCGCCGCTACAACGAGGGCCTCCACCAGGCGATCGAGGCCAAGGAGAATGTGCGGATCAAGCCGGAGAACCAGACCCGAGCCACGGTGACTCTGCAGAACTACTTCCGGCAGTACACCAAGATCTCCGGGATGACCGGCACCGCTGAGACTGAGGCTGCCGAGTTCATGTCCACCTATAAGCTCGGCGTGGTGCCGATTCCGTCGAATAAGCCGCGCCAGCGCACCGACCACAACGATGTGGTCTACCGCAATGAGATCGTGAAGTTCGACGCCGTGGTCAAGGACATCATTGCCCGGCATAGGGAGGGTCAGCCGATCCTGGTGGGCACTGAGTCGGTGGAGAAGTCTGAGTACCTCTCCAAGCTGCTGGCCAAGCAGGGCATCCGGCATGAGGTGCTCAACGCGAAGAACCATGAGGGGGAGGCCGCCATCGTGGCCCAGGCCGGGCGCAAGGGTGCGGTGACAGTGGCCACCAATATGGCAGGTCGAGGCACCGACATCATGCTGGGCGGCAACGCCGAGTTCAAGGCGGTGCGCGAGATGGAGAAGTTCGGCCTGGACCCGGAGGAGGACGCCGAGGAGTACGAGGCCAAGTGGGACGAGGTCTTCACCAAGACCAAGGAGGAGACTGAGAAGGAGGCGGCCGAGGTCCGCGAGTTGGGCGGCCTCTATGTGCTGGGCACCGAACGCCATCAGTCCCGCCGGATCGACAACCAGCTGCGTGGCCGATCAGGACGCCAGGGCGATCCCGGGGAGTCCCGGTTCTACATCTCCCTGACCGACAACCTGATGCGCTTGTTCAACCAGCCCGCCGCGGCCCGGCTGATGCAGTCTTCAGTGCTTGACGACGATGTGCCGGTGGAGCACAAGATGGTCTCCGGTGCCATCGCCTCCGCCCAGCAGCAGCGGGAGTCGCAGAATACGGAGCAGCGCAAGAACGTGCTGAAGTACGACGATGTGATGAACCGTCAGCGTGAGGCCATCTATTCGGACCGCCGCCGCATCCTGGAGGGCGACGATGTCCATGAGAAGGTCCAGCACTTCATTGAGGACGCGGCCAGTCTGGTGATCGAGGAGAAGACCATCGCCTCATCCCCGGAGGACTGGGATCTGGAGGGGCTCTGGGAGGAGCTGCGAGACCTCTACCCCATCTCACTGGAGATTGAGGACCTCATTGAGGAGGCCGGCGGCATCGACCAGCTGAGCACCAAGCTGCTCAAGCGCGAGATCATCTCTGATGCCAAGATCGCCTATGAGCGGAAGGAAGAAGTGATCGGCGAGGAGCCGCTGCGTCAGCTGGAGCGCCGGGTGCTGCTCTCAGTGATCGACCAGAAGTGGCAGGATCACCTCTACGAGATGGACTACCTGAAGTCCGGTATCGGTCTGCGCTCCATGGCCCAGCGTGATCCCCTGGTGGAGTACCAGCGGGAGGGCTATCTGCTGTTCCAGGCGATGGCGGAGGAGATCCGTGAGGAGTCCATGCGCAAGCTGTTCCAGGCCGAGGTCAAGGCGGTCACGCCCAAGACCGAGGCGCCGGACCTGCCCGGGGTCAAGGACGGGCGGGTCGCTGCTGCGGGCAAATCCATCCACGTCCCCGGCCTCAAAGACGCCAACCCGAGTTAGCGTTAGTCCCGGCGGCGGGTACACGCCCCGCTTGCCTCTCGGCCGCGTTGCCGCGGCCGTCGCACCTGAAGTCGCGGAGCGCGAGCACTCCGCTCACCGGGCACTCGCTACGCTTGTGCCTCACCCCAGTTCCATCGCAGTGACCCGCCAGCGTCTACGGTGAGCCTGCAGGCGCAGAGCACAGGCACGCGTACGCCTCTCGTCGCTGAACACCACTGTCACCTCCCAGACTCCGGGGCGAAGATGCACTGCCCGCCCGGCACGGAATCGTAGGGCCTGAGGCCGCACTAGGGTGCTATCGGCGGCCTGCCTTGCGGTGATCGCAGCCCGCTGACGCACCTTGTGGTGCACCTCAGCCTCCAGCCACCGGTCTAACTGAGCTGCAGGGCGCAGCCCGACCAGCACCTCGGCAGTGGCTTGGCATACTACCCGCGCGATAGCCAGGATCTGCCTGCGCTCTTGGCGCTGACCGACCAGAGCATCGGGGCGCTGCCCGTCACCCTCGGCAGCTGACTCCGCAGAGAGTGCGTCTTCTGCGCCCATAGCAGCCAGCAGCTTAGGCACTTCAGACTCCCGCTGCAGCCGGAATCTGGGTCGCTGGGAGCAGCGGTGCTTGAACTGCTGCCACCCGTCCTGGGTCAGCCACTGCTGCTCAACGCGCAGCGGAGGGCCCGTCGGGTTGAGATGCTGGGATGCGGCAACTGGCTCTGCCGGGGCGGTGGTGGGCATCAGAGGCTCCTTTGCAATAGTGGTGAGGATGGACTGCCGGAACGGCTGTTCATGGGACAGATGGGGGTGGGATGCGCAGAACGGTGCCTGAGCGCAGTCGGGCGGGGTCCGGGCCGATTCTGCTCAGGTTGTGCTGGTGCCAGCGCGGCCATTCCCGGGCGATCTCCCAGTCGGTGGCGTCACCGCCCAGGTGTTCAGCGGCCACAGTCCACAGCGTTCCTGCAGGCCCTGCAGTGACCGTGCGCCGGTCTTCCCGGGTGGGCGCACCCATATGCCGTGGTGCGGTGGTTGAAGGCTGATTGGGCACAAAAGATGTCATCATGTTCACTCAGAACGTATAACTTTCATTTGGTTCAATTTGATGTAATCTCATACTACATGAGGAACAGTGGTGTGCAACACGGTGGGCTAATCTTGTTGCTATGCGTTGGGAATCGCTCTTCGCGGATCTGGAGGTCCAGGCGGCAGCGGAGCGGCAGCTGGAGTTTGAGGCTGAGGTGTCTGCCACGGTGAGTCTGGAGTGGTCCAGGGTGCCGATGGCGGACCGGCTGAGAGCTCACCGGGGTTCTGAGCTGAGACTGCGGCTGCGCGGAGGCATTGATCTGCGGCTGGTTCTCAATGCGGTGGGAGCTGACTGGCTCGCAGGTGTCGCTGGGGTTCAGGAATGGCTGATTCCGCAGGCTTCAGTGCTGGCCCTAGGGGGACTGGAGTGGATCGTGCAGGAGGAGCCGAGTCAGACCCGGCGCAGGCTGGGCCTGGCCTCACCATTGCGCGCGCTGGCGGCCAGCAGGGAGCGCGTCTCCGTGCTGGGGGAAGCGGGTGTGTTTGCTGAGGGGGTGCTGTGCGGAGTGGGGCTGGACTTTATCGATGTGCGGACTAGTAGTGGCGGCGTGCAGACCCTGCCGATGCAGGCCCTCGTGGCACTGCGCAGCTCAGCCCTGTGAGGCAGCCTGCTTTAGGCTTTCTGCTCGGTCGTCTGGTCCCGGGCCTGGCGCTGCTCGGCGTAGAGTCGCTCGATGTACTCATCGAGCTTGGCCTGTTCTACGCGCCACTGTCCGCGGCCGCCGATCTGGATGCCCTCCAGGTCGCCCCGGTTGATCAGGGCGCGGGTCTGGGACATGGAGATGTTCAGGGCCTCTGCTACATCGGGAAGAGTGAGAAACTGTCGCACGGCTGCTCCTTGGGTGGCGTTTGTTTGTGTTTGCTTCTATTCTGGCATGTTCTTGGGCGGTTTCAAACCTCTTTCCTGCTGGCCGTGTCTGGTGGCAGGGGTGCTGATCGGTTAGCATCTGATCACTTGTGTGATGTGCATCTCAGGAGATAACAGTGACCACACCACCCAGTGGAACGGATAAGACCTCACCCAGCGCTGCACTGTCCGCCGGTGCGCTCCAAGCGCCCACTGCTGCTCGGCTTCGCCGGCCCTCCTGGCGCGATCCCCGACTCCTGGCCGGAGCGCTGCTGATCCTAGCTTCAGTGGTGGGCACTGTGCTGCTGGTCACCGCCCAGGACCGCACCGCCCCGGTCTATGCCGCCGACCGGGGGCTGAGCACCGGCACTTCGCTGAGCCAGGAAGACCTGCGGATAGTCCATGTTCGGCTCGATGAGTCCGCAGCTGCTTACCTTTCCGCTGAGGCCGAGCTGCCCGAGAACGCCCACCTGATCCGGGCTGTGGGAGAGGGGGAGCTGCTGCCCGCCGCAGCCCTGGCCGAACGTGACCCCCATCAGCGCCAGCCCGTCACAGTGGAGATCCAGCACGAGTTGGCCCGTGCGGTGGAGCCGGGCCGCCTGGTGGATGTGTGGGCCGCTGGAGGCTTCTCGGGCCCGGAGGCGCAGGGAGAGGTGACTCTGTTGGCGGCCTCGGCCGAAGTGGCCGATATCAGAGAGCCCAACTCCGGCTTCGGCGCCTCAGGCGCGCTGACTGTGGAGCTGTTGGTGGATCCGGAGGAGCTCACCGGCCTGCTCACTGCCCTGGGCGGTGGTGACTCCATTACTGTGCTGCCGGCCGGAGTGGACGAGCAGTGATGCGCCGCTGCGCCGTGATCACCACCGGCAGGCTGAACACCGACCACATCGCCGGCTTGGAGAACCTGCACAGCCCGGTCACCATTCAGCGGCGCTGCGCGGACCTCGCTGAGCTCATTGCAGTAGCCCGCACCGGCCGGGCAGATGCCGCACTGATCATCGGTGCCACCGAGCAGCTGACCGATTCGACCATCGGCCAGCTCCAGGAGTCCTTGTCCACCGTGGTAGTGGTTTCAGACTCGCCACTGGAGCGAAGCAGGTTGGCTGCTCTGGGGCTGAGCACCTTCGACGACGACGCCGCAGCAGACCAGATAGCCCACGCGCTGGACATTCCCGCCGGCGGGGGCGGACCCCTGACCGCTGAGCCGCGCGCGGATGCCGAGCAGCCGAGTGGACCAGGACAGGGAACCCCGCCACGCTCTCGGTCGACCACCCCTGAAGGCGATCCCGCGGGCTTTAGGTCTCAACTCGCTGGTGATCGGGATGCCGAAGCGGAGTTCGCTGCGCTGGTGGAGCCTTTTGAGGAGACCTCCGAGCTGCGGCAGGAACCGGCGACAGCCGTCCGCAATTCTGCAGACATCACCGCAGTCTGGGGTATCCCTGGGGCACCCGGTCGCACCACTGTGGCAGTGAACCTGGCCGCTGAGCTGGCACTGCACGGGGCTTCGGCGCTGCTGATAGACGCTGACACCTATGCGGCCTCCGCCGCCGTGCATCTGGGACTGTTGGAGGAGTCAGCCGGCATCGCCCAGGCCGCCCGCGCCGCCGAGTTCGGCAGCCTGGACACCGATGTTCTGCTGCGGGCCGCCGCAGGGGTGGAGATCGGCCCGGCCCGACTCGAGGTGCTGACCGGACTGCCCCGGGCCGAGCGCTGGCCTGAGCTGCGCCCGCGGGCACTGGAACGGGTGCTGGCTCTGACCCGCAGCCGGTACGACCATGTGGTGGTGGACCTGGCCGCAGAGATCGCCGTCGACCAGGACCTGGGATTCGACGCCCCCTCGGTGCAGCGCAACAGCGCGACTCGCACAGTGCTCAGCACAGCCGACCGGGTGATCGCAGTGGGTGCACCGGACCCAGTGGGATTCGCCAGACTGGTCAAAGCCGTCCAGGCCTACACTGAGCTGCTCCCGGAGGCCGGTGCACCGCAGCTGGTGATCAATAAGCTGCGCAAGCAGGTGGTAGGCCGTTCCCCGCGCCGTCAGCTCACCGAAACCTGGCGCCAGCTGGGCCACAGTGCCTTCTCTCTGGACTTCCTGCCCTGGGAGCCGGCCACCTGCGACGCTGCTCTGCGAGCCGGTCAGGTGCTCGCAGAGGCTGCACCGGACTCAGCCCTCCGACGGCAGATCGCAGCCCTTGCCGGAGCGGAGGGGCCCCGGCATCGTCGAGGTTCCCGCAGAAGAAAGAATAGGTCGAGATTCAGATCCAACTGAGTTGCAGTAACAGGCCATTGCTGCCGTGTCTGAAATGATCCCTTGACACTCGGAGCTCGCCGAGAGTAATGTGAGCTACATCAACGTAATCGATTACGTTGTGGAGCTAGACGTCAGCTCGATCACGCCCACTCGCACAGTGAAGGGACAATGCGATGAAAAAGCGAAACGTCATGACTGCGACAGCAGTCGCAGCGGTAACAGGAATCACACTTGCTGGATGTGGTAACAACGGCGAGGAAGAATCTGAGTCTATCCAGCTTCGGTTGGCGTATGAGGCTCCAGAGGGTGGAGCGCAAACATTCGCTGCTGATATTTTCAGCGACACGGTTGAGGAGGCTTCAAACGGTCAGATCACAGTACAACAGTATCCGGGGGGGCAACTGGGGAACGAGTCAGACACCCTGGATTCAGTTCGGGCTGGAGATATTGACATTGCGATCACATCTGTTGCCAATGCATCAGGCATCATGCCGGAGTCAGCCGTGCTCTCATTGCACTATTTGGCGTCAAGTAGCGATGAAGCCGTCGAACTGTTCTCGAGTGAGGAAGTAAACGACGAGTATCGGCGAATAGCTGAGGAGAATCTCTCCGGGATCGAGCCACTTTCCCTCTTCATGCTTCCCATTAGGCACATGTACGGAAGCGAAGCTATATCCGAGCCTGCTGACACGGAGGATAACACCATCCGTGTACAGGCAGCGGAGTCGGAGCATATCTTGTTCAGCGCGTATGGAGCACAGACTGTGGATATCCCAATGCCAGAACTGTACTCAGGCTTGCAAACTGGCCTGGTGGATATGGCTGAAGGAGCAGTTACCACCTACTTAGAGAACAACCATCATGAGGTTGCGCCGGTAGTTTCGCTAACTTATCACGAGCTGAATGGCCAGGTGCTCTGGATCTCAACGGAAGCGCTGGAGTCATTGAGAGATGAACAAGTCGACGCAGTGCGAGCGGCGGCATTGGAAGTCACCCGTGAACAACCGTCTATGGCGATAGGTCTCGAAGAGGAAACCTTCGCAGACCTTGAAGAACGTGGAGTCACGATCCATGAGGATGTGGATGTCACGGCATTCCAGGAAATTGCGGAGCCTTATCAGCAAGAGCTTGCCGGGGAGATTTCCGACGACGCCGTTTCGTTCCTCGAAGTGATTCGACAATCAGTGGGCGATTAATTTCGACAATAAAAGCCGACGTATTCGAAGAAAAGAAATCGATTGAAGATGATGTCACTTGGCCTTAGACCGAGTAGTGTTGTTGGACAAGCAGAACGGAACCTCAAGACACGAGTACTAGACGCAGTCGAATATGTCCTCCTATTAGCTACAGGTGCCCTGTTGTTTGGGGTGCTCGCCGGTGTGGCCACCGACGTAATTTCGAGGCAAATTGGCTCTCCGGTGAGGTGGATCCAAGAAGCGACAATGATATCTTTTGTCTGGCTCATATTCATTGGGGCATCTGCAGCAATCAGACGAGGTGAGCACTTTTCACTCGTTTCCGGAAAAATAGAAAGCTATCGTAAGAGATTATCTCTTGAGCTACTAAATGCGGCGGCATCGATAGTGGTAGGTTTAGTAATCCTAATCCATGGATATTTTTACTTCGAGAATCAGATGCACAATAGGTTGCCCATCACAGGGTTCCCGTTAGCTGTAATGGCAGCGGCTCTTCCGGTCTTCGGGGCGTTCCTTACTGCGTTCACGGTTGAAAGGGTTGCAAAGGGATTCCGGGGCGGATTCAAGCAAGAGGAAGCAAGCGATGAGGGTGTCCACATCGCGCTTAAAGGAAGAGTTGAAGTATGAGCACTCTGGCTATTCTCTTGATGCTTGGCGTATTTCTCTTGCTAGCATTCACAGGGACACCGGTAGCTGTAGCTATGCTTTCAGGAGCACTGGTTGGCGGTCTCTTTGCTGATGTTAGTTATGCCACGATAATTGGACGGATGTTCAATGGCGTGAATAGTGTTCCCCTCATGGCTATACCGTTCTTCATGCTTCTAGCGCAGCAAATGGATTCCAGTCGAATAGCCGCGATCATAATAAAGTTTGCTCAAAGCCTCGTGGGTCATATTAGAAGCGGTCTGGCCCAGGTAAACGCCCTCTTCAGTATCATGTTTGCTGGGATCTCTGGCTCTGCTGCAGCCGATGTTGCGGCGAACTCGAGGGTCCTATTACCAGCAATGAAGCGTGAGGGCTATGATCCGGCATCGTCTGCCGCACTCATTGCAGCGGCCTCAACTATTGCAATAATGATTCCTCCTAGCGTGATGGCAATTATTTACGGGGCGGCCACGGGGGTTTCGGTTTCTGCGCTCTTCCTGGCAGGATTCATACCTGGTGGCGCTGTCGGAATCTCGCTGATGATCTATAGCTACTTTTTCGTGAAGAGCTCCGCCAAACATGAACGTGCTAAGTTCATTGACGTGCTCCATGCTGGAAGACGTGCAACATTGCCAATTCTGGTTCCGGGGCTAATCTTGGTCGGGATGCTTACAGGGCAGTTCACCGCCACAGAGGCTGGGATGGTTGCCGTAATTTACACGACATTGGTAGTCATTCCCATACTCGCACGAAAGCATACCGTGCGCTTCTTCCGAGACTTGATCGAAGGTGGCGTCCTCACTTCGCTTCCATTACTCGCTGTTTCATGTGCTTCTGTGTTTGCGTGGCTCTTCACATACTTTGGGGGTGCCGACGTCGTGGCGAATTTGATGGAGAATGTCGGCGGCGGGGGAGCGGCAGCTACGCTAATACTCCTAGTTCTACTGATGGTAATCGTAGGTCAGTTCATTGATGCAACACCTGCAATAATCCTGTTTGCACCGATCATCCTTGAAATACAGAGGAGTTCAGATATCAACCCAGTTCATATGGGTGTCATTGTTATTGTGACCATGGCGCTCGGGATGGTGACTCCGCCTTATGGTATCTCGCTTCTTCTAGCGACGTCGTTTGCTAAGGTGCCATTCTTTGCCGGAGTAAGGAAGATGATTCCGATCTACAGCATCTTTGCAGTGATTATCCTTGGCCTCATTCTCTTCCCAGATATAGCGCTTTGGCTCCCTCGAATTTTTGTGCCTCAGGCAGCTGGCTGTCTTCCTGCCCCTGACATTAGTGGAGGTTTTATCTGTCATTAGATGCATGTATCCCGGAAACATTAATTATTGACTGTCATGAACTATAAGTAGGTTGGAGAAAAAATGGTAGCTCTAAATACAGATAGATTCCGAGGTATTTTCCCGGCATGTCCGACTCTTATTCATGAGGATGAGACACTGGATGAGGAATCGCAGAGACAGTTGTACCGCAGAAACGCAAAAGCCGGTGTGAACGGATTTTGGATGTTTGGTTCTGGTGGCGAGGGGCTGACTCTCCGGGACGAGACAAGGCGTCGAGCACTAGAGCTACTCTTTGAGGAACTTGGAGAGGAATTTCCTGTCATTGCTGGGGTGAGTGCGGAGGGGACCCAACGGACCATCGATCGGTGGCGTCCCATTGCAGATTTGCCGGTGGACGCCGTCTTCGCGACGCCCCCAATCTATTATGGGTATCACCAGAGGGAGTTGATTCACTACTTTGAAACCGTCGCTGAGCTGTCCGGCAAGCCACTATTCGTATATCATAATCCATTCTTTACGAAGAATCGACTGACAGTGGACTCTGTTCTGCAGCTTGCGGAGCATCCGAATGTGGCCGGGGCGAAAGACTCCACCAATGAAATCGCAGAAACCCAGCGCATTTTGTGGGACGTGTCCGAAGACTTCGTACTGTACCAAGGAAACGAAGAGCTAATTGTGGCCAGTCAAGCCATTGGTATTGACTCATTTGTGTCCGTAGTTAGCGCTTCGAATCCTGAGCTGTTTCTAGAAGCGATACGGGACGGCAGAACGGGAAACGTACAGGATTCCATCAACGCCCAGCAGAGGATCAATAGGTATCTGGACGATATCGGAGTGTCGAGAGCCCGGAACGAAGGGGAGTTTGTTGGGGCAGTAAAGAGACAGCTGGGCCGTGAGGGTTACGGTGACGGAACGCTCACCTCTCCATGGCTGGGGCAGCCCGATGACTGATTCAAATAGTCAGGCGAGCCCGTCGCTTGGAGAGACAGGGGTGTCGTGCGGGACATTTCTGATGGAATTCAACACTCCAGGCGCTGGCCTGTTGGCTCACCATGCCGGTGCCGACTTTGTCTTCTGGGATCTTCAGCACACGGGATGGACCTTCACGGAGATTGCCATGGGCGTAGGATCACTGAGAGGACGCGATACGGTTGCCGGGGTGCGTGTTCCGGCGGCCAATCCCGCTGATATTGGGAGGGCGCTGGACCTAGGTGCGGAGATGATCATGGTCCCTGCCGTCAGGGATGCAACCCAAGCACGGGACGTAGTACAAGCATCCCGATACCCAGTGGAGCCGATTCCTGGCACTCGGGCGGTCACGTTCTCAGTGGCCTGGGACGCGTACTCGAAGCCAGATGATGTTCAAAAGGCGCTGTCTGACGCAAACAGAAGAATACGGATATTTGCTCAAATTGAGACTCTCGAGGGACTGGAGAACGTTCATAATATTGCGCAGGTGGACGGTATCGATGTGCTGTGGGTTGGTGATGGTGACCTAGCCGCCTCGCTCGGAGTCCCAGGGGATTTTGAGGCATCTGCTTACAAGAATGCACTCAGGTCAGTGGCTAGTGCGGCGAGGGATGCCGGGAAGCTTGCAGGATTCACGACTGCTGACCCCCGTACAGCGAGAGACCTATACAAAATTGGATTCCGCATCTTCGCCTTTGGTAACGATATCAAGATATTCTCCGAGGCGATGAGCAACGGGGTCGCCGTCATAAAGAATAAAATTAATTAAATAAATATTTATCGATATATAAGGAGCGTTAAATGGAAACTGATCTGTCAGGAAAGGTCGCCATTATTTCGGGCGCGACGTCAGGGATCGGCCAGGCGCTTGCCCGGAGATTAGCCGACCGTGGCGTCAAGTTGGGTTTGCTGGCCCGTGGGGAGCGTGATTCCGTTGTCCCAGGTGCCATTCAGCGAGCTATTGATGTTCGAGACTTTGAAAGCTTGCAGTCATTCTCGGATGAAGTGTCAGCGGAATTCGGCTCCCTAGATATCGTGATCGCTAATGCTGGGGTGGGTCATTACGCGGATTTCCTTGAGACTCCACGTGAACGTGTCCTGGAAATGATCGAGACGAATTTTCTTGGGACCGTGAATCTAGTGCAGGCTACGCTTCCGATCATGGTTCGGCATGGTAAGGGTGGCGATGTCGTTGCGATTGCTTCAGAAGCCGGTCGCCGGGGGCTTCCGGGTGAGGCGGTGTACAGTGCATCAAAGTTTGGTCAGGTTGGTTTGATGCGGGCGTTGGACAACGAAATGCGGGAGAATGGCATACGTGTCACAAACATCTGCCCAGGAGGTGTGGCTACCGAGTTCGCCGTAGGTAATGGAAGAGGAAGGGAGAAAGGCTCGGAGCAACTCACCAATATGATGACAGCTGAGGATATTGCCGATGTTGGTGAATTTGTGTTGGGTCGGCCGCGTGGCCATCGAATCCTTGAAGTCGCGATGCGTCCTATGAGTGAGCCTAGCTGGGGATGAATTTAGCTCTCACGTTGTGAGGATCCGCGGATGACGATTCGACCGGCGAGGAATATAACCTCGCCGGTCGAATCGCTGTCTTCAACTAGTTCTATAGATTTTCTGGCGATAAGATCTATAGGTTGCTGAAAGCTCGTTATGTTGGCTGCGTCAGCAAGCGAAGTATTATCAAATGACATGAGCACAACATCAGATGGAATGTTGATTCCACGACGCTGAAGTTCCAATTTTACCGCAATCGCATGGAGATCACTTGAGGCAATGATGGCATCTTTACATTCCCCAAATTCTATCCAATCAGCGATCTGTTGTGCTGCGTGGGGGGGGAGTCCAGTCTCGATATGGGATGAGATTGATGTGTGTCTTGAGATGTAGGTGTTGAAAGCGTCAATGCGTTCCTTTGATGACGATGTAGATTCTGGATACCCGATATAGGCTACTCGTGAACACCCCGTTCCGGTGACGTGCTCTAGCGCTTTATTCATGGCGTAATTCTGATCGGCGCCTACGTATGGGGCGATGTGTCCTGCGTGTCTATCTATCTGGATAACTGGTATCCGACTATGCGCCCACTGAATGGTTGAGGATGACATAGTTCTGTGTACTGGGCTTATCAGTAGTGCGTCGACTCTCCTGTTCGCGAGGGTTTGCACTCTTTGTCGTTCGATTATGACGTCGTTTTGTGAGTTGGCTATGAATAGATCCTTTCCTGACTGTTGGGCACAAGTTTCCAATTCATGAATGAGAGCCGTGAAGAATGGATTTACTATGTCTGGAACAATGATTCCAATAGTATTTGATTTACGTAGGCGCAGTGCGGTGGCGTTTGGGTCGCCCTGATAGCCAAGTTCTCTTGCTGTCTTCAGGACTCGTTGCCGTGTTTCTTCGCTAGCACCGGGAAGTCCGGACAGGACTCGCGAGACAGTTGCGGTGGATACATTCGCGACATCCGCAACATTTCTAATCGTGACATGGGGGCTTGTCACTATATGTCCCATCTGTTCTCTAGGATTGAAGAAAACTCGTTATGAGTCTCCCGCTAGTGGTTCCATGTTTTATGGAGAGTCTATGCCTCGTTCTCCAGAACTGTCCGGGTATGCATGTTATCTGTGCTTTCCTCAACCTTGCATGCATTGTCGATTAGTGAACTTGTTGGAGTCTACCAATATGATTTCTGGGGGTTTACGTGGTTATTATAAATCGGTTCGGGTAGGAGGTCACCCGGGCGGCGTCGTACCCTCTCCCGGAGTCGCAGGCGGACACGTGCCCGGCGGTGTGGACACTAGCCGAGAGGCCGTTGACCTGCTGTTTGGCCCCCGCAGGCTTCCACGGGCCAGCTCTGGAAGGATAGGGTGGCAAGTGCTTCAGGCAATCTTCAAAGGAGAAAACAGGCTTAGCGATGGCAGAGCAGCCCAGCACACTCTGGAGGCGCGAGGACGAGCGGCACCAGGCGCTGACCAAGGCCTACTTTGCCCATATCGCCGAGGAGGACCTCGCAGAGCTCGACACTGTGGCCCGCCAGGCCAGGGTCAGCGCTCATGTGGCCACGGCTGACTCCCGCACCAGCGCTGAACCTGCGGTGCGGGTGGTCCAGATGGAGCACCGCAGCATTGTGCAGGTGGTGACCGATGACATGCCCTATCTGGTGGACTCAGTCACCAGCGAGGTCACCCGCTGCGGACATGCCATCTCCCTGGTGGTCCACCCGATCCTGCTGACCAAACGCAGCAGCTCGGATGCCCGGCTCAAAGCAGTCCAGTCCGTGCCCACCTCTGGGCGGTCGCTTTCCTCCGGCGACACCCAGGCGCTGCCCACTGTGGCGGCCTTCATCGAGGAGCAGGACCGCACCCAGGTGGAGTCCTGGATCGCCGTGGAGCTGGACCGGATCATCGACGAACATTCCGCCGAGAACCTGGTCACCGGGCTGAACCGGGTGCTCGACGACGTCCGCGCAAGCCACCGTGATCGGGCTCGGATGGTGGAACAGGTCAGTCGGGCTGCCACTGAGTTCCGGCAGCTCTCCGGAGTGGAGGACCGGGACGAATCGGCCGAGCTGCTGGAATGGATGGGCTCCGGCAACTTCCTGTTCCTGGGCTACCGGCAGTATCGGGCGGTTGACGGCGGACTGGAACCGATTCCAGGCACCGGGCTGGGCGTGCTCTGCGATGTTGAGGGGCGGCCCGGCTCTGGACACACCAGCGAACTCACCGCTGAGGCCTCCGGACCGGCAGCGGATAAGCCGCTGGTGATCACCAAAGCGGATGCTCGCTCCACCGTGCGCCGGCGCACCTATATGGACTATGTGGCGGTCAAAACCTATGAGTACGACGGCACCGTGCTCAACCTCACCGGGGAACGGCGGTTCCTGGGCCTGTTCAGCCAGCGGGCCTACACCCAGTCGATCGTGACCATCCCGCTGCTGCGCTCCCGGGCCAAACAGCTGCTGGCCCGCTCCGGGTTCAGCCCCGACTCACACTCCGGGTCCGATCTGATGCAGATCCTGGAGACCTATCCGCGCAATGAGCTTATGCAGATGGACATTGCTGAGATCGAGGATGCCGCCTGGCAGATCCTGCAGCTGCAGGAGCGGCGCCGGATCAAACTGTTCCTGCGCCGAGATCACTACGGCCGGTTCATCACCGCCCTGCTCTACCTGCCGCGCGACCGGTACAACACCGACACCAGACGGCGGGCCGAGGAAGAGCTGCTAGCCCATATTGACGCTGAGTCCATCGACTTCAACGTGCGGCTCTCCGACTCGGTGCTCGCCCGCGTATTCTTCCGGATCCGTCTGAAGCCCGAGCCGGCGCCGATGCAGATCTCGGTGACTGAGCTGGAGGCCAGGCTGGGCCGGGCAGTACGCTCCTGGGGCGAGGGGATCGCCCAGGAGGCCGCCGAGCGGTACTCGACTGCCCACGCCGAACGGATCTCCACCCGCTGGGCCGAGGCTTTCCCACCGGAGTACCGGGTGGTCTACGAGGTCTCCGACGCCCTGCATGACGCCGCCGAATTCGAGACCCTGGAGGCCGAGCCTGAGGCCGGCCCACGGATCTCCTTCTACCCGCCGGCGGCGGATGATCCGGCGCATATGCGGCTGAAGCTCTACCTCGCCGAGTCCAAGACGCTCACCGACACCCTGCCGATCATCGACGACTTCGGCCTGGCCCTGCTGGATGAGCGCGCTTACACGATCAGCGCCCCCGACGGCGCGGTCTTCTACCTCTATGACCTGGGCGTCTGCTACCCGGAGGAGGTAGACCCCTACGCCACCACCGAGCTGTTCAAGGAGGCCTACCACCAGGTGCTCACCCAGCGGGTGGAGTCCGATGAGTTCTCCAGGCTGGTGCTGCACCTGCAGCTGGACATCCGCCGGGTCACCGTACTGCGTGCCTACGCCAAGTACATGCGCCAGCTGGGCATGTCGCACTCCTACGACTTCCTGGCCGAGGCGCTGGACGCCAATCCTGACGTGGCTCGGGCTCTGATCGCTTACTTCACCGCCAAGTTCGACCCGGCCCTGGACTCTGGGCGCACTGAGGCGGTGACGGCCTGCCGCACCCGGGCCACCGAGGCCCTGGAGAAGGTCAAGACCCTGGACGCCGACCGGGTGCTCTCCACCTTCCTGAACCTCATCGACGCCACCGACCGCACCAATCTCTACCAGGACCACCAGCGGCTGGCCCTGAAGCTGCGCCCGCAGGATATCGACGCCGCCCCCGCCCCCCGGCCGGCCCACGAGATCTGGGTCTACTCCCCGGAGGTGGAGGGTTCCCACCTGCGCTTCGACCGGATCGCCCGCGGTGGACTGCGCTGGTCCGACCGCTCCGAGGACTTCCGCACCGAGGTGCTGGGGCTGGTCAAGGCGCAGATGGTCAAAAACTCAGTGATCGTGCCCTCCGGGGCCAAGGGCGCCTTCTACCCCAAGGGTCTGCCGGATCCGCGGGCTGACCGCAACGCCTGGTTCCAGGCGGGCCGTGCCGCCTACCAGACCTTCGTCCGCGCACTGCTGGACGTCACTGACAACCAGCACGCCGCCGACGACGGGAGCATCACCATTGTGCCCCCGGAGAAGGTGGTGTGCCATGACGGCGACGACGCCTATCTGGTGGTGGCAGCCGATAAGGGCACCGCCACCTTCTCCGACACCGCCAACGAGATCAGCGCAGAGTACGGCCACTGGCTGGGCGATGCCTTCGCCTCCGGCGGATCAGTGGGCTATGACCACAAGGCCATGGGGATCACCGCACGCGGAGCCTGGGAGTCGGTGAAGTCCCACTTCAAGACTCTCGGCCACGACACCCAGTCCCAGGACTTCACCGTAGTGGGCATCGGCGATATGGGCGGAGACGTCTTCGGCAACGGCATGCTGCTCTCCGAGCACATCCAGCTGGTGGCCGCCTTCAACCACCTGCATATCTTCCTCGATCCCAATCCCGATACCGCAGCCTCCTACCGGGAGCGGAAAAGGCTCTTCACCGCCCAGAAGTCCGGCTGGGACGCCTATGACCCGCAGCTGATCTCCGAGGGTGGGGGAGTGTTCTCTCGGGAGGTGCGCAGCATTGAGATCACCCCCCAGATGCAGGAACGCTTCGGCATCACCGCAGATCAGCTCACCCCGCCCGAGCTGATCACCGCACTGCTGAAGGCCCCGGCTGACCTGCTCTACAACGGGGGCATCGGCACCTATGTCAAAGCAGAGCATGAATCGCACGATCAGGTGGGCGACCGGGCCAACAACGGCATCCGGATCAACGGCGGTGACCTGCAGGTCAAAGTGGTGGCCGAGGGCGGCAACCTCGGACTGACCCAGGCCGGACGGATCGAGGCCGCCCAGCACGGGGTGCTGCTGAACACGGACGCTATCGACAACTCTGCCGGGGTGGACTGCTCCGACCACGAGGTCAACATCAAGATTCTGCTGGACTCTTTGGTGGATTCCGGCCACCTGGAGGCCGCCGACCGCAATCAGCTGCTGGAGGAGATGACCGATGAGGTCGCCCGACTGGTGCTGGGCACCAATGAGGACCAGAACGTCCTGCTGCTGGCCGAACGCCACCGGCTGGCCGAATGGTCGCCCAGCTTCGCCCGGCTGATCACCTGGTTGGAGAACAACGCAGGACTCGACCGCCAGCTGGAGGTGCTGCCCAACGACCAGGACATGCTTGACCGGCTTGAGCAGGAGGTGGCGCCGCTGACTGCACCGGAGATCTCGGTGCTGGCGGCCTACGCCAAGATCCACCTTAAGGGCGCGATCGCAGACTCTAGGCTGCCGGCTGATCCATGGCTGGGCAGCACCCTGGTGGACTACTTCCCGGAACAGCTCAGCAGCCGGTTCGCCGAGCAGCTGCCCCGGCACCCGCTGGCTGACCGGATCATCGCCAATGACCTGGCCAATGACGTGATCAATATGGCGGGGTCCACCTTCGTCTTCCGCACCGCAGAGGAGACCTTCGCCTCCTCGGAGCAAGTAGTGCGCGCCTTCATCATCGCCCGTGAGCTGTTCCAGCTGGAGGACTTCGATACCGCGCTGCGCAAACTGCCGGTGGACTTCCCCACCAGCAGCTGGGCGGAGATCTATGTGGATATGCGCCGGCTGCTGGACCGGGCGGTGCGCTGGCTGGTGAACAATGGAGTGGAGGGTGAGTCGCTGGAGGCGGATATCGCCGCCTACCAGGAGCAGATCACCCCGCTGTACCGCAACCTGCGCTGCCTGCTGTGCGGCCCGGACGCTGAGCGAGTCTCCGCCCGTCATCAGCAGGTGCGCCAGCTGGGCATGGATGAAGAGCTTGCCGCCTGGTACGCCGAGCTCTTCGAATCCTTCTCCCTGCTGGATGTTGCGGCTCTGGCTCGCATCCACGGCCTCAAGTCGCATACAGTGGCCGAGGTCTACTACGCGGTCTACGCCGAGTTCAACGCCGATCAGCTGCTCGACCACATCACCAGGCTGCCCCGGAAGGATAAGTGGCAGGCCCTGGCCCGCGGCGCTCAGCGTGACGAGTTGTACTTCGCGCTACGTGAGATCACTGAATCGGTGCTCACCACCACTGAGGGGGACAGCGCTGCCGAGCGGCTGGAGAACTGGAAGAAGGCCAACACCTCCGCACTGGAGCGCTCCGCCCGGCTGGCCGAAGAGGTCCGGGACCGTGAGCACAGCATCTCCTCCATCACCGTTCTGCTGCGCCACCTGCGCGGGCTGATCGGTGCCTAGCCGAAGCTGATGGCCGTGTTCAGCGAGAGGCTGGAAGCCGCACAGCACCTGAGGCAGCAGGACGCCGAATGGCTGCATGCCCTGGTCAGTGACTGGCAGCTGCTCTCCGACCTGGCCTTCTCCGACCTGGTGCTCTGGTTCCCGGACACCGACCAGGGGCTGCTAGACCCCCAGCAGGGCTCGTTCATTGCGCTGGCCCAGGCCAGGCCCTCCACCACCCAGACCCTCATTCATCGCGATGTGGTGGGTGAGAGAATCCGGGCCGATCTGCGCCGGATGGTGGAGCGGGCATGGATCAATAAGGTGGAGACCAACTCCTCCGACCAGGGGCAGCCCTCCCCGGCCCGGATGCGGGTCACCGCCATCCCGCTGATCCGAGCGGGCGCCACCGTGGCGGTGATCACCCTGCACTTCTCGGTTGCCGCGCTGCGTACCCCCTCCCGGATGGAGCTGACCTACCGGCGCTGTGCGGCTGACCTGCTGGCCATGGCGCAGGAGGGGATCTGGCCGGATACCGCCCAGGAATTCACCGGCTACTCCGGTGCCCCTCGGGTGGGTGACGGGCTGCTGAGGCTGGACACTGAGGGGAAGATCACCTTCGCCAGTCCCAATGCGGTCTCTGCCCTGCTGCGGCTGGGGGTCCAGGAGACCCTGGAAGGGCGGTCCCTGGCTGGGATCGGGGCTGAGCTGCAGCGGGCCACCGGGGTGGCGGTGGATGAGTCCCAGCCGCTGATGCTCACCGGCCGGCGGGCCATGCGGGCTGAGCTGGAGGCCCATGGAGCGGCAGTGACCCTGCGCTCGATACCGTTGCGCCGCGGGGGCGAGCGCTTCGCCGCTTTGGTGCTCTGCCGGGACGTCACCGAACTGCGCCGCCGCGAGAAGCAGCTGATGAGCAAAGACGCCACCATCAAGGAGATTCACCACCGGGTGAAGAACAACCTGCAGACTGTTTCGGCACTGCTGCGCATGCAGTCGCGGCGGATGGACTCCGAAGAGGGCCGCTCGGGACTGCGCCGGGCCATGCGCCGGGTGGAGACCATCGCGATGGTCCACGATTCGCTCTCCCAGGGGCTGGAGGAGAGTGTGGACGTGGATGAGCTTATGCGCCGTCAGCTGCGTCTGGCCGCTGAGATGGCTCAGTCCGAGCGCAGCGCACAGACCGAGCTGGTGGGCAGTTTTGGCCAGCTGCCGCCGGATATGGTGACTCCGCTGGCCTTGGTGATCACCGAGATCGTGGCCAATGCGGTCGAGCACGGGCTGCCCGGAGTGCCGACCGAGGAGAGCCTGCGGGTCTCGCTGAGGGCACACCGGCAGACTGACGCGGCCGGCCGCCAGCGGCTGGAGATGGAGCTGGACGACGACGGGGCGGGCCTCCCGGAACAGGACTGGGAGCCCGGGCTGGGCCTGCAGATTGTGAAGACCCTAGTCCGCGGAGAGCTCTCCGGGTCCATCCAATGGCTGTCCGGTGAGGGTGAGAATCCGGGCCGCCCTGGCACCCGAGTCATCCTCCGCGCCCCGATCCTGCCCTAATCCCGACGGCGGACACAGGTCCGGCTCGCCTCTACGCCGGCAAAGCCTTGCCTGGATTCACGCCTGAAGCTAAACGTCTAGGCGATAGCCCACGCCACGGATGGTCTTGATGGCCTCTGCGCCGATCTTGGCCCGCAGGTAGCGCACATAGACGTCCACCAGGTTAGAGCCGGGGTCAAAGCTGTAGCCCCAGACCATCTCCAACAGCTGCTCGCGGGAGAGGACCTGCCCGGGGTGGCGCATGAAGGTCTCAGCCAGGGTGAACTCCCTGGAGGAGAGCTCATGCTCGGTCTCACCGACCCGCACTTTGCGTGAATGCAGGTCCAGGGTGAGCCGCCCGGCGCTCAGGGTGGTGGGCTCATCGGCTGACCCGCCGCGCAGCCGCAGTCTGATCCTGGCCAGCAGCTCATCGATGCTGAACGGCTTGGCCATATAGTCATCGGCCCCGGATTCCAGGCCTTTGACCGTATCGGCGGGAGTGTCGCGGGCGGTGAGAATGATCACGGGGGCGGCGAATTTCCTGGCTCGCAGCCGGGAAAGCAACCGCAGCCCGTCCTCATCGGGCAGTCCCAGGTCCAGCACGGCCAAGTCCACAGAGGTGTTCAGCGCGAACTCGAAGCCCTCACTGGCAGTGGCGGCGCGGACTGCGGCGTACCCGGCTGAGCGCAGGCCTTTCTCCACAAATGAGGCGATGCGGTCCTCATCCTCGATGATCAGGATATTGGTCACGGACGGTTCTCCTCTGAGGTGTTCTCAAGGGTATGGGCATCGGCGCTCAGCGCCGGGACCGGGTGCTGCCCGTCATCAGCAGCGGCACCAGGCAGAATGAGGCTAAAGGTGGTTCCTGCACCTGTCTGGGAGACAACCTGCACGGATCCCGAATGGGCTGCGGCGATGGCTTTGACGATCGGCAGCCCCAGACCTGATCCCGGTTTGGAAGTGTCGCTGCGCTGGAAACGGTCGAAAATCCGCTCCTGGTCCTGCTCGGGTATTCCTTCGCCCTGGTCACGCAGAGAGAGTACGACGTCGTCCCGCTCCACCCGGGAGCCCAGGGAGACCACCGAGCCGGGCGGGGAGAACTTCACCGCATTGGCAGCCAGCTGCAGCAGTGCCTGGGTGATCCGCTCCCGGTCCAGCACCGCGGTGCCCTCGGCGCGTTCGGAGATCAGCCAGCGCCGCTCGCCCAGGGCGAGGATCTTGTCATAGACCTCATCGGTGAGTGTGCCGAGCTCCACCTCGGCCGGCTGCACGAAGTCGGGCCGGTCGGCCTGTGCCAGGGTGGTGAGATCGTCCACCACGCGGTTCATCCGCTTCAGCTCGTCCAGGGTCAGCTCCCGGGTGGACACCACATCGTCACGGTCTCCGACGTCGAGCACCTCCAGATGCCCACGCAGTATGGTCAGCGGGGTGCGCAGTTCATGGCTGACATCATTGATCAGCTGCTCCTGTGCGGTGAAGGCGCCCTCCAGGCGGTTGAGCATCTCGTTGACTGAGCGGGCCATCTCAGCCACATCATCGTGCCCGGCCACCGGGATCCGCTCGGTGAGATCCTCCCGGGTGATCCGCCGTGAGGCCTCGGCCAGCAGCCGGATGGGGTGCAGCAGCCGCCCGGCCACCAGCCAGCCCACCAGGGCCACTACGATCAGCGAGAAGACGGCGACCCCGGCGTAGGTCAGAAAGATGCCCGAGAACACGGCTTTCTCAGCTGAGAGGTCGTAAGCCATCACAAAGGCGGCCACCTCGTGAAAATTGCCCTGGGTGTCCTCTACCTCAGCTCCGGCATGCACCGGCACCACCACTGCGCGGTAGGTGGCCTGCTCTGTGGTGATGGTGGTGAACTGGACCCGGTCGGCGACGGCATAGTCCGCTAGGACTGTACGCAGCTCGCGGTCCTCCTCCAAGTCGATATCGGCCACCGGTGAAGTCCAGTAGACCTCTCCGTCCACCATGCCCACAGCCCCCTCGTTCCGGGTGGGGATGATCCGCATCATCGCAGTGCGGACCAGATCGGAAGGAGTGGCGAAGCTTTCACCGGTCTCGGGATCAACGCCATCAGAGCTGAGTTCCACGAACTCCCGGGCATCGGCCTCCAGCTCAGCATTGATCCGGTCCTCCACCTGAAGTTGCTGCAGATAGTAGACCGTATAGCCGCAGACCGTCAGTGCCAGGGCTGCCAGGCCGACCACCGCGGCCAGGATGCGCGAGCGCGCTGAGAGCGCGGAGAAGGCACGACGGCGCCCTCTGCGCCCCAGCTGCGCCGAAGCGCCTGTTGTACTCACGCGCCTCAGTTTCTCATTAGTTCAGGGCTGAGCGGCCCGAAAAGCCATGAGAGTTTTCTCATCCCCGGAACCGGCGGATTCATTGTCACAATGGAGATTGTGAATTGGGAGGTTGAGCGGCTGCTGCGCAGTGCGCAGATGGAGGTGCTGCTGCAGACTGCTCTGGGCTCGTCAGGGCTTTGCCTAGAGGACTGGTCGCTGGATCGGGTCTATTCCAGGCCGCATGCTGAGAGTTCCGCCCGGTTCCAGGTGCTGGCCTCTGGCCACCAGCTGACTCTGGTGGCCAGCACTCGGCAGCTCACGGATGAGCAGCGTGACCAGCTTGGAGCCGTGCGTTGTGAGTCAGCGGCGGGCAGTCTGCACATCTGGGCTCACCCCACCGATCCGGAGCTGCCCGGGCTGCGGGTGGTCGAAGATCATGCCCAGCTGGCCCAACGTCTGGCACCGTTGCTTCAGCACCGGGTTCGTATCGAGCAGACGGAGCTGGTGGTGCTGCGCCCGCTGCGCCGGGCTGTCTATCGGGTGGTGGCGGTATCGGAGTTGGGCTACCGCAGGCTCTTTCTCAAAGTGGTGCGTCCGCAGAAGATGCCGGAGCTGTTGGCCCGTCACCTGGCATGCTCGCTGATTCCCTCCACCGCAGATCTGGGCGACGGGATTCTGGCTGTGGATCAGGCCCCAGGGGTGACGTTGACCGATCTGCTCTATCTGCCCAGTTCTCCGCTGCCCGGGATTCGAATCGATCCGCAGGTGATTCTGCGTGCCTTGGACAGCCTCTCAGCGCAGGCTCTGCAGTTGCCGGCCCGTACTGCCCCGCCGCAACGGTTCGCCAGCTTTGGTCAGGCGTTGATCGTCGGTGGGGCCCATCCTGACCGCGTGCACTCCTTAATGCACCGGATCCAGGCTCAGCTGCGCCCCCACACCGGGCCGCTGGAGCCCACCCACGGTGACTTCCATCCAGCCAATCTCTTCCTCACTGATGATGCCGCGTCTCCGGCGGCACTGATCGACGGTGACACGGTGGGCCCCGGCCACCGGATCGATGACGTGACGATGATGTTCGCCCATCTGCTGGCCCTGCCCAGCTACGACGCAGCCGGGTACAGCACAGTGCCCCAGCTGGTCCATGATCTCTGGTGCGCGGTCACCATGGGGGCTTATGACCCTGCAGACCTGGTGGCGCGGACCGCAGCATCGATGATGGCTCTGGCACCGGGGGCACGAGGCCCGGAACAGCTGGACTATTACCTGGGGGCGGCCGAGCACATCCTGGGCTGCGGAATCATTTCCGTCCCTCATCACATCCATTCTCCAAACATGTGATGAATCGCACATCAATTTGTCAAAATTAATCCTTTGAGAGGTCTTGTTTGCCTGGCCGTAACATGTCAGCCTAGATTACTGAACATCCCAGACGCACCACCTGATTGCCCCTGAGATCAGGCCAAGGAGTAGTGATCGCCATGGATTGGCGCAGCCGAGCAGCTTGTTTGGACAAGGATCCCGAGCTCTTCTTCCCCGTCGGCAACACCGGCCCCGCTCTGCTTCAGATTGAAGAGGCCAAGAGCGTCTGTCGGCGCTGCCCGGTGATGGACACCTGCCTGCAGTGGGCCCTGGACACCGGCCAGGACTCGGGGGTGTGGGGCGGCATGAGCGAGGACGAACGACGTGCCCTGAAGCGTCGCGCAGCAAGAGCGCGGCGAGCAGGCTGACTCTTAGTCAAGTACGAAGAAGAGGTCCGGTTCCTGATGGAACCGGACCTCTTCTTCGTTGGTGAGGCGCGACGCGTAGCGGAAGCGCCGACTTCGGATGCGAAGGCCGGCAGGGCTTTGCCGGCCAAGAGGGGCGGCGGCCTGCACGGTGTCCCGGAGCCGGCGCTGCTCAGCTGGAAGGCGAGCTGGGAGAGCTCCAGCTGGAGACTGAGGCCGGGGACCAGGAGCTCGGGGAGCTCCAGGACTGCGGAGGTGCTGGGTTGACCTGCTGCGGCGGAGCCTGGCTGGTTTGCTGCTGGGCCGGTGGTGCTTGAGTGCTCTGTTGGCTGGGAGAGGCGCTGGGACTGCTCTCTGGGGAGGGGGACGGCGTCGTGCTGGGGCTTGGTGAGGTGCTCGGCGAGGCCGTGGCTGTGGGTGATGAGCTGGGGGAGTCGGTGGGCACCGGTTCGGTGGTGACCTCCACGGCGGGGCCGAAGTCCTGATCGGTGCTCTGCCCCAAGGTGGATGCCAGGGCGGTGCCGCCGCCGAGGGCAACGATGCTCAGCGCTCCGGTGATGACCCAGGTGGTCTGTCGGCTCATAGTTCTTTCAGTACTCCTTGGACTTCTCTGCTGTGATCTTACGCCCCTACTCTGGCCGGCGAATGTGAGAGGACCAGGAAACCGGCATGAGAGCTCTCTCATTTTTGGGCCGGGTTTATCCTGTTCCCGGTATAGCACGCCAGGATGGTTGAATAGGCCTCATGTCTGAGACTGCTTCCTCTGCCCGGCCGCCCCGGCCTGCCGCGGTGTGGGTTATCTATGTGGTGCTGTTCCTGCAGGGGTCAGCAGTGATCTTCGGCACACTGGCCTCAGTCTTCGGCCAGGACGCTCAGGTGCTTGATGCTGCCGGCACGATCGCGCTGACTGTGCTGTTCATCCTCTCCGGAGTGATTCTGGTGCTGCTGGGCTTCCAGATTTTTCATGGCACCCCTGCGGCACGAACCCCTGCCATGGTGCTGCAGCTGCTGCTGGTGGTGCTCTCCTTCAGCTTCTTCGCCGGCGGGGCAGTGGTTACCGGGCTGATCTTCCTGCTGCCGGCCGCTGTCGCACTGATCCTGCTGTTCGTCAAACCCACCCAGCAATGGTTAGACGGGGACCAGCTCAAATGAGCTGAGACAGCTGCTGGGCTGTGGAGGTGCGCTGAGGGTGAGGGCGGATCGCATAGACCATGCTCAGCCGCAGCAGAGCGGCACGCTCATAGACGGCCACCGACTCCCGGGCCACTTCGGTCTCCTCAGCGGTTTGGTCGATGCAGAACTGCACCGTCTCGGCCTCGCCGGCTGACCATAGTCCCTGCAGCCGGCGCAGCACAGCATGAGCCCGCAGATTGCCCAGATCCAACGCAGGGTCGGCAGCGCAGGCGGTATCCACATCCAGCAGTCCTGGACCGGCCTGCGAGGACCAGAGCAGCTGCTTATCGTGCAGATCCCGGTGCGCCGGGACCAGACGATTCGCACTGATGCGCTGCAGCTGTGTGCTGACCCTGCCCAGCTGCTGCTCGGTGCGCTCAGGGCGGGCAAGCTGTTCAGCGGTGCGCTGGAACCACTGGTGCAGCACCCTGATCTCCGCCTCGGTACCGTGGACCAGGGGCGCGGAAGCCCCCTGGGGGATCCCGGCACTGATGACCCGGGCCAGAGCCTCGGCCACTTGGGTCCAGGATTGGGCCCACTGAGCGGGGCTCAGCCCTTCCGGGGTGTGCAGACTGATTCCCTCCAGCTGGGCGAAGGTCACAGTGGAGTCAGAGCTCTCCAGCATCACCGGGGTGCGGAAGGGGCCGTTGAAAGGTTCGGCGCGGCGTATCCCGTCAAGGATCTTGGCCGCCTTGCCGGGTCTGACCACCTTGATGAACCGGGGGCCGTCTGGGGCGTCCAACCGCACCATGGCACGTTTGCCTGGCCGGTGGGAGACCAGGGTTCCACCGGAGTTCAGCAGCTCCTGAAGATGCGGAAGTGCGGGGTCTGCGATCAGGGTCTTCATCGGTTCAGTGCCTCCTCGGCCAGGTTCAGTGCGCGTATGGTGTGCTGTGGCCAGTCCGGTTCCCGGTGACGGAAGAAATCCGTGGCTCGGGCCAGGTGCGCATAGGCCTCCCATGCATCGAGGTCAGTGGGATCAAGCCGGGCGTCGGTGGCGTAGCCGGCCAGGAACGCGTCAATCAGCTCAGAGGTCCCGGCATGCCGACAGGTGGCCACCCAGGAGCCGATATCGCGCATCGGGTGTCCGCAGCCGGTCCGGTCCAGATCAATGATCCGCACCTTGTGACTGCCCTCTGCGGCCAGGATGATCTGGTCGGGGGAGAGGTCGCCGTGGATCTCTGCGGTGGTGGAGCCCAGAGTCGGCTTCAGCTGGGCGGTGCAGCGCAGCGCCAGCTGCTCGGCACGGTCTTCCAGCCAGGGGGCGATCCGGCTGAGGGCCGCAGCAGCCTCTGCCGGATCGGCATACCGGCGGTCACCGCAGGACTGGTCCCGCGGGGCGTTGTGCAGCCGGGCTACAGCCTCTCCAGCGGTCTGGGCAGCCGGTTCGTAGGGCTGCTGGGCAAGGTCACCCGCCCCCCAGAGCGGGGCGATAGTCGCAGACTGTCGGTGGCCCAGCGGAGCCACATTGGTCACCGGCAGCCCCAGGCTGCGCCAGCGCGCGGCAGTGGCCAGCACCCTATCGGCGCCTCCGGCAGCCACCCGCACCACTTTGGGGCTGTGTCCGGCATCCACCACCGCCACCAGGCGCCGGCGCGGGTTGTAGCGCAGGATCTCCCAGCGCACTTGGCGGTCCTCGATCTCGTTGAGCGTGCTGCGTGCATCGTGGAGCTGCTTGGCAAGGGCGGGGTCCGACCACAGCGAGCCGCTGTAGAGGTACCCGGCGGCGTCGTCGTCCTGGTGGATCTGCAGCTGCTGGCCGAAGCTCTCGGCGCGCTGCTGCGCCTTGCAGAACTTGTCCCGGTCATTGGTGAGCATGGTCCAGCCGTGCTCACCGTCCTGGCTGGCATGTGCCACCACCACAGAATGGCCGGGCTTGATCCGAGCATGGGTGATGTTCACCGGGCGCTGCAGCAGCTCCGAGAGCAGGCCCGGGTCAATCACCTCAACGGCACGGTTCAGTTTTACCGCGGAGGCTGCCACGGCATCCGCCTGGGCTGGAGTAGGCAGAGGCGTCACAGTGCTGCCTCCATCGTGCGACGCTGACTGTGAGCCCACTGGGCCAGCCTGGAGTCCGGATCGCCCAGCAGCTGCTGCGGGGCGCCGTCCTCCAGAATCCGGCCCTGCTCCAGCCACAGCACCCGATCCAGACCTTGGATCATGGACAGATCGTGGGTGATGGCGATGGTGGTGCGTCCGGCGGTCAGCTCCCGGATGGAGGCCTCCACCGTGGCCCGGGAGGCCGGGTCAAGGCCTGAGGTGGGCTCGTCCAGCAGCACGATCGGAGCATCCCTGACCAGGGCGCGGGCGATGGCGATCCGCTGCCGCTGCCCGCCGGAAAGGGTGTCACCACGGTTGCCCAGCACCGTCTCATAGCCCTCAGGAAGCTTCATGATGAACTCATGGGCCCCGGCGCGCCGGGCAGCGTTGACCACTTCCTCATCGGTGGCCTCCTGGCGACCGTAGCGGATGTTCTCGGCAATCGTGGTGGAGAACAGCACCGACTCCTGCAGCAGCACCGCAATATTGCCGCGCAGCTCGGCCTTGGCCACACTGCGGGTGGAGTAGCCGTCTACCAGCACCGCTCCGGAGTCAGGATCGGCCAGTCGCAGCAGATACCCGGTCAGCGTGGACTTCCCGGCACCGGAGGGTCCCAGCAGTCCCACCCGCTGACCGGCCGGGATCTGCAGGCTGAGCTCTTCGAAGAGCGGTACGCCGCGGCCATCGGCGGCACTGACCTGCCAGAAGCACAGTTCACCGGTGACCTGCCGCATTGGCATCGAGTCCTTGGGATCGGTGACCTCCACCGGCTCATCGAGCAGATCCGCGATGCGCTCACCGGAGGCGGTGGCCCTGGCGATCCGGCCGGTGTACTTGGCCATATCGCGCAGCGGCTTCATCGCGATCTTCAGGTACATCAGAAACAGCACCATATCCCCGGGAGTCATCACCCCGGCCAGCACCTGCCAGCCGCCGAAGCCCAGCACCACTGCGGTGGCGATGCCCACAAAGAGATCGGTGGAGCGCTCCAGCCGGGCGGCGAGCTTGCGGGCCTTGATGCCGGCCTTCAGCGCCTTCTTGTTTCCAGCGGCGAAGCCGGCCGCCACAGTGTCCTCCAGTCCGTAGGCCTGCACCACACGGATGGCAGCCAGGGCTTCGGCGGCATCACCCACCAGCTGTCCCTCGCCCTTGCGGGTGGCCCGGGAAGCAGTAGTGATTTTGGGGCTCAGTGCCCGAGAGGCCAACAGATAGCCGCCGGCGGTGGCGGTGACCACCAGGGCCAGCACCGGGTTGAGCACAATGACCACCACGAACAGGGCGATCAGGGTCAGCAGGTTGCCGATCATCGGCAGCCCGGCGGTGACGGCAACCTCCTGCAGCCGGCCCATATCGCCCACCAGGCGCTGGGAGGTATCCCCGATGCTGGCCTTCGAGTGGTAGCGCAGCGAGAGCGACTGGATGTGCTCGAAAACCTTGGTGCGCAGTCTGGCAGCCACCTTCACGCCAGTCTTGGCGAAGGCGATGGTGGAGCCGTAGTTGCAGACGGCGCGGCCAGCCACAATCCCGGCCAGCGCCACCGACCAGAAGACGATCACTCCAGTCACATTCTCCGCACCGTCAGCGGTGCTCTCCAGCTCCGCACCTAGGGCGTCGGAGACGGCGTCCACGGCGAACTTCACCGGCCAGGGCTCCAGGATGCGGAAGAGCACATCGCCGATCAGAGCCAGCATCCCTAGGCCCACCAGCAGCTTATGCTGCTTGACGAACGGGGTGACCATCCGCAGTGTACGGAACAGAGCCTGACGGTTCAGCGAGGAGGATTTCTTGCCCATCAGCAGATCACCTCCGAGACAGGTACCGGGGAGGGCAGGGCAGTCCCGGCAGCCTCCAGCAGCTCTGCGGCGCGGGTCTGCCAGCTGTGCCGCTGCTGGGCCTCAGCGCGGGCAGCAGCGCCCATCTGCTGCCTCAGCTGCGGGTCTGCAGCCAGCCGGCCCAGGGCCTCAGCCAGCGCGTCCGGGTCTGATCCGGGCACCAGCAGCCCGGTTCTGCCGTGCTCGATGATCTCGGGAATCTCTCCGGTGGCCGAGGCGACCACCGGCAGGCCGGCGGCCAGATACTCATAGACCTTCAACGGGGAGAAGTAGTGCTCACCCTGCTGCTGCGGGACCGGGTAGGGGGCGACGCCGGCATCCCAGGCTGACAGCGCGGCGGGAACCTGTTCGGGCGCCACCGCACCGTGGAAGACCACCCGTTCGGCGATGCCCAGCTGAACAGCGAGGCTCTCCAGCTCGGTGCGCTGCGGGCCGTCACCGAGGATCTCCACCCGGATGCCAGCCAGCCCGGAGCCGGCGGCCACTGCCTGCAGCAGGAACTCGGTGCCGTGCCATGGTTTGAGCGTGCCCAGGAAGCCCACGGTGAAGGGCCGGCTCGACGACGGCGTCGTCGTCCGTTGTCGCCCGAATCGCTCGACGTTCACCCCGTTGGGTGTGACGATGATGCGAGGGTCAGTGCCGGCGCTGACGCATCGTGCCCAGTCTGCGACCGGAGTGGAGACACAGCTCAACACATCTGCTGCGCCAAAGGTGCGCAGGGTGGATTCCATGGCGGTCTGTGTATCGTGCAGCTGCCGGTGGGCGGACTGTTCGGCCAGCAGCGGGGCGTTGACCTCCACTACCAGAGGCATGCGCTGACGGTCTTTGAGCGCGGTGCCGGCCGTGGAGAACAGCGAATAGCGTTCATAGGCCAGATCATAGGATTCCTCAGCGGCCAGTTCGGCCATTCGCGCCGAGGCCCGGGCGGTGGCCTGCTCACGGGCGGCAGCGCCTTTGGCTCCAGCCACCGGGACCACGAACACCGGCAGATCCTTCAGGTCCGCCGGAACGTATTCACTTGACGGATCACCGTGCTTATTGCCGCGTTTGGTGGCGAAGACGGTCACCTCATGTCCCAGGGCACGCAAGGCCCGGATCATCTCCTGGGCATGGACGCTGGCGCCCTTGGTGCCGAAGATCCCGATCCCCGGATCGGCCAGGAAGTATGCGATATTCACGCTGTCACCTCAGCTCTACGCTCTTGAGGGGTGAAGGCCGGCACCGCGGCAGCCGGCCGAGAGACGAGCGGGGTCTCCCCGCCGGCGGGAGTGCACAGCTCGGCAAGCTGAATAGCCTGCCGGCTGCTGTCGAACTGCTCCTCCACCAGGGTGCGGGCGGCATCGGTCATCGGGGTGTGATCGCCTGGCTGCACGGCTTCGGCCAGGGCCTCGGTGAATGCGGTGAGATCCCCGCTGGGCACCAGCCAGCCGGTCTCTGCGCTGCGGGTGACTTCACCCACTGCGGTGACATCAGCGGCCACACACCGGATACCGCGTGCCATGGCCTCCAGCAGCACCGTGGGCAGTCCGTCGGCATTGCCGTCGGGGCCCACCACGAACGGTGCGGCGAAGACATCATGGCTGCCCAGCAGCTCATTGATCTCCGCCTGGGTGCGTGGTCCCAGCAGGTGCACCTGGTCCTGCAGGTCAAGGGCGGCGATCTGAGCCTCCAGCTCTGCGGCCAGCGGCCCATCACCGGCAATATCTGCCTGGACCCGGATGCCGCGGGAGCGCAGCTGTGCCACTGCCTGCACCAGCAGGCCGAACCCTTTCTTCTCCACTAGGCGACCCACCCCCAGAATGCGCGGGACCTGACGGGTGCTGCTGCGCGGTTGGTAGGGGAACCGCTCCAGGTCCAGCCCATTGCGCACCAGGTGAAGATTCTGGGTGGCGGCGGGGAATCGGCGCCGCAGGTCCTCCAGGTTGTACTGGCTGATGGTGATGGCGTGATGAGCCTCCGCCAGTTTCCGTTCGAGCTGTCCCTGGTCCACGTCCTCGTGGAAGATGTCCTTGGCATGGGCGGTGAAGGAGTAGGGCAACCCGCTGATCGCCCCGGCCAAGCGGGCCACAGTGGTGGCCACTGAGGCGAAGTGGGCGTGCAGATGGGTGACACCGTGCTCCCGGGCGGCTTTTGCCAGCATCACCGACTGGAAGGCGTCGTCCACCTCGGAGGTCAGCAGCTCTGGGAGGATGCGCTGGATACCGGCACCCAGGTCCGGAAGCTCGGCCACCTCTGCGATTCGCTGCCACAGCTTGTCCGCATTGGAGGTGCGCGGAATCTGGGTCACCGGGGCTTTGACCTTGGCCAGCTCTGCATGGAACCGGGAATCAGTGGGGGTGCGCAGGCTGAAGATCACAATCCGTTCCCCGGCGGCCTCGCGGGCCAGGATCTCGGAGACGATGAAGGTCTCGGAGAATCGGGGGTACATTTTGAGCACGTAGCCGATTACGGGTGCAGAGGACATGGGTATCAACTCTCTTTCAGCGAACTCTCTCAACAGGTGCTGTATGGGGGTGGCCAGGATGGGACGGGGAAGAGAACGTCTCTGATGTGGTTCGCCCAGATTCTGGTGAATCTGCACGGGTCCCAGGCGTCTGGGGCCCAGCCGCCCGCCCAGCGATAATCTGTTCGGCGGCTAGGCCACCGATCCGGGTCAGCCCGTCCAGATCGATGCTGTCGCGCAGGCTGCGCCGGCGCACGGCGCCGGCCAGCCAGATGGACAGTTGCCGGGTATCCAGGTCCTCGGGGTTCAGGGCGTCCACGGCCCCTGCCTCAGCCAGAGAGTGGGCACGCAGCCGCTGCTCGGCACGACGAGAGCTGCGCGGCACGATCAGTGCTGGGGTGGTGGTGGCCATGATCTCGGCCAGTGAGTTGTACCCGCCCATGGAGATGACTGCCGCGGCATCGCGCACCAACTTGGGTACATGCGGAGCGTAGCGGGTAACCCGTACCTGGCCGCGGGGAGCACCTGAGCTGCGGACGGCGTCGAGAATGGCGTCATGGTCGGCTGCCGGCATCTGCGGGCCGGTGAGGATGATGTGCCGGTGCCCCTCCGGCACGGTGGACCAGGCTGCTGCAAGTCCCAGCGCCCCGCCGTCGGCGCCGCCGCCGACCATAGTGAGCACATAGGGCTGCTCAGCGGTGATCGAGGAGGCGGTCAGCGGGTCATCGGGGCGCCCGTGGGCCAGATATCCGGTGAACCGGGTGATGGGGGAGAGCTCCTGGGGGATCTCCCCGGTGGCCACTGGGTCATAGACCGCCTGGTCTCCATAGATCCACAGTCCGGAGTAGTAGTGGGCCACTCCGGCTGCCCCGCCGATGATGTCCCATTCGTTCCGGGCAGCGGCAGGGGTGTCCAGCACCTCTCGCATGCCCAGTACACAGCGGGTGCCGGTGCCCTGCAGGGTCTCCAGGACCGGCAGCAGCTCATTGTCCACGCCGAAGGGATGCCGGTCCACAATCAGCAGCTCTGGGGTCATCGCCTCTAAGGCTGCAGTGGCCGTGGAGCTGCGCAGATGCCAGAGCCGCTCAGTGCTCACGTCCAGCTTGCGCGACTGATAGCCGTTGGTGGTGCGGGTGAATCCGGGCAGCACCAACCAGTCCCAGCCCTCGGGCAGAGCATCGGCGGTGGCCCCGGGATGGCCAGCTACCAGTAGGCCGCGCACCCGTTCACCGGTGATCCGGGGCAGGTCAGCAGCCAGTGCAAAGGCCAGGGCGCGGTTCCGTCGGGCGTGGCCCAGCCCCACCGAATCGTGGGAGTACATAGCAACAGTGATGCTCATGGTGCACCAGCCTGCTGGGCTAATGTGAGATCACTGTGAGATCAAGATGAGAGAACTCTCAGTTCGCGCTGCCGGTGCAAGCTCAGTTCACGGCGCCGGTGAATTTTTCGCCGGGGCCCTTGCCGGGCGGATCCTGGATGATCGACTCTTCGCGGAAGGCCAGCTGCAGGGAACGCACTCCGTCGCGCAGCGGGGCTGCATGGGTGGAGCCCACCTCCGGGGCGGCGGCGGTGACCAGGCCGGCCAGCGCGGTGATGAGCTTGCGCGCCTCGTCCAGGTCTTTCAGCCCAGCAGCATCGGGGCCGTCAGCCAGCCCGGTTTTTACCGCAGCGGCACTCATTAAATGCACTGCTACGGTATTGATCAGCTCCACGGCAGGCACCTCGGCAATGTCTCGGGTTTGGGCACCCACCAGGGAGGCGACGTCCGCCTCCCTTTGCGCCGTTTCTCCCTCAATCTCCTCAGGTGGCGGGGTGTCCTCAGTCCCGGCTCGGTTCAATCGGCCGCCGTCCTCTGGGTGCTGGGGCTGATCGGGGGTGTTCTGGTCAGTAGTCATACTGCTAAGATTCTCATAGTCCTTTTCGGCCGCGCCACTGCGTGCCCGGAAAGCGGCTCAATATCACAGTTACCGAATCAGGAGCAGGACAGATCAGCGAACCACGCATCAACAACCGCATCCGAGTGCCCGAAGTCCGACTTGTAGGCCCCCAGGGGGAGCAGGTGGGCATAGTCAGAATCGAAGACGCACTGCGTTTGGCGGCCGAAGCTGATTTGGATCTGGTCGAGGTGGCCCCTCAGGCCAAGCCTCCGGTCTGCAAGCTCATGGACTTTGGCAAATGGAAGTACGAGGCTGCGGTCAAGGCCCGCGAGTCCCGCAAGAACCAGTCCACCACCACGCTCAAAGAGGTCCGGTTCCGGCTCAAGATTGACGACCACGACTACAACACTAAGGTCGGCCATGCCCGCCGCTTCCTGGACGCCGGTGACAAGGTCAAGGCTATGATCCAGTTCCGCGGCCGTGAGCAGCAGCGCCCCGAGATGGGGGTGCGCCTGCTCCAGCGCTTCAGCGAGGACGTTGCCGACCTCGGCCAGGTGGAGTCGTCTCCCCGCCAGGACGGCCGTCACATGGTGATGGTGGTGGGCCCGTTGAAGACCAAGGCCCAGCAGGCCAAGGCCGCTGCTTCAGCCGCTGAGGGTGAGGTCGCCGACAATGAGGACAACAAGGCTAAAACCAAGGCCAAGAACGAACGCCGGGCCAAGAAGACACAGGAGCGGCAGAAGCGGGTGTCCACCGAGAAGAAGGACGTCAAGCCGCTTTCCAATTCGATGGCCGACTATCTCCCGGACGAGCTCAAAAACCTCTGATCCGTCCGCTGCCGGCACCTCGCCTGGCTCTCGATGAGTCCTCCCTGGTGTGGACTGCACAGACGCTCAGGCCTCTGCACGGCTCCCAGACGCCGAGGTCCAGGCTTCCCGCCTGGCTTCTCTCCCCTTCCCCTGCGAGCTATTCGGCAGTTGAACCGATCAGTCCTCGGGGTTTCTAGCGCGATCCTGGTGACTCATCTCAGGATGCCCGGGTAGGCGCGATTTCCTTGCAGCGCTGATCTCTCGTAGAATAGGCAGCTGGGTCTGCGCTCATGCGCGCCCATGACAAAGGGATCGCAGGCTCGTTGAGCCAATGCGATCCACCTGTGCACCGCCGCCGCCTCTGAAGCGGCATCAAAGGTGTTCACAGGTCCGGACGAACTAAAGGAGTACGGCACTATGCCGAAGAACAAGACTCACTCCGGTGCCAAGAAGCGTTTCAAGCAGACTGGTTCCGGCAAGATTAAGCGCCAGCAGGCCAACCGCCGCCACTACCTGGAGCATAAGTCATCACGCCTGACCCGTCGCCTGGCATCCGACCAGATCGTCACTAAGGCAGACGAGAAGCGCATCAAGAAAATGCTGGGCCTCTAGCCTCCCTGACATGGCCCGCACCAACGCCTAAGCGTTTGCACGGGTCCTGATGTCAGCGGTCCCGCGCCCCTCAAAGAAGACTTAAGCAACAGGAGAACCACACATGGCACGAGTAAAACGCGCACTGAACGCGCACAAGAAGCGCCGCAAGGTCCTTGACCAGGCCTCCGGCTACCGCGGACAGCGCTCCCGCCTATACCGCAAGGCCAAGGAGCAGCTGCTGCACAGCTACACCTACAACTACCAGCACCGCAAGAAGCGTAAGGGCGACTTCCGCCGCTTGTGGATCCAGCGCATCAACGCTGCCTCCCGCGCCCACGGCCTGACCTACAACCGGTTCATCCAGGGTCTGAAGGCCGCCGGTGTGGAGGTTGACCGCCGTATGCTGGCGGAACTGGCCGTCTCCGATGCCAAGGCTTTCGAGTCTCTGGTGGAGACTGCCCGGGCCGCCCTGCCCGAGGATGTCAACGCGCCGCGCTAGCTGGTCCCGGCGGCGGGGAGACCCCGCTCGGTCGCCGATGTGGCCCGCACAGTCACTCCATGTCTGCGCCGGTACCAGGCGCGGGGGCTCCGCCTCGGCCGGCTGCAGTGTGGCCGCGCTTCACACCTCACAAGGGGCTGCCGCCTGATTGAGCAGAACCAACGACGACGCCCGTCTGACCAGATCCTGGCAGGCGGGCGTCGTTGTGCCTGGGGAGGGTTTGATGCTCAGCTGCCGGTACCAGATGAGACGTTGAGGGAGCTAAGTCAGCCTGCCAACGGTGTTTGGCTCCCCCAACGTCTCATTATCAATGGCTTTCTGGCTCATGGTGAGACGTTGGGGGAGTCGGATTCGACTAGCTCGCGCGGTGGCTCCCTGAACGTCTCATTCCGAGGGTTGAGCGTGATGTAGCGAGTGCTGGTTGAATGGTGCATGTGAGCGATGAGTTTGTGGTGGACAATCCGCGCAGCGAGCGGGTGAAGAGGGTTGCGCAGCTGGCGACCCGTGCTGGGCGGCGCAAGCAGGGCAAGTTCCTTGCGGAGGGTCCACAGCCGGTCCGTGAAGCGTTGAGGCTCTGGCTGCGCACTTGGGAGTCCCCTGACGTCAATGCGGCATCTCAGCAGCGCATCCCGGCTCAGTACGCACCGCAGGAATACTTGCCGGCACTTGAGGCACTCTACTTCGACCCCGCGGCCCTGGAACGGCATCCGGGGGTCGCCAGCCTGCTGGATCAGGTGCGTGGGACGCTCTTTGATCCTCAGCGTGAGCTGCCTCCTGAGGCTCGCCTTTTCCTGCGCGAGGCCACCGAAGAAGTCCTCGCAGCGATGGGGGATGCTGAAACATCACAGGGAATTCTCGCCGTCTGCCGTCCCCCGGCCATCCAGTTCGAGGGCCTGGACTCGCTGCTGGTGGGCATGAGAGAAACCACAGTGTGGGCGGCTGAGGACGGCACCTCCACTGCCGGGACCATTGTGGACTATGCGCCGGTTCGACTGGCCCCAGTGCTGGTGAGACTGCAGGACCCCGGCAACGTGGGCACCCTGATCCGGGTGGCAGATGCTGCTGGTGCCGGCGTGGTCGTGCTCACCCCCGGCAGCACTGACCCGTGGGCGCCCAAAGTGGTGCGTGCGGCAGCGGGTTCGCATTTCCACATTCCGGTAGCCACCGGAATTGACCTGGATCAGCTGACCACCTTTGTGCGGGAGAACGGCGCTCAGGTGCTCGCAGCTGACGGCTATGCGGCAACCTCCCTAGCGGAGCTGCAGTTGCAGGAGGAATCGTCGGCTTCCCTGCTGCACCCCACCTATTGGCTGTTGGGCAATGAGGCGCACGGTCTCAGTGATCACGAGGGGGCGCTGGCGGACTACGGGGTGGCCATCCCGCTCTACGGGCAGGCCGAGTCACTCAACGTGGCGCTAGCCGGTGCCCTGTGCCTCTATGCCTCGGCCATCGCCCAGCGCTCGGCACCGGAGGCGCAGGTGCCGCAGACTCTGCCGCCCACGGGGCATGAAGAGTATGCGCCGCTGAGTGCGCTGACCGAGCATCCGTTTGAGCGCGGCGGCACGCGGTGAGCTACGCGCCGCAGGGCCGGGAGGCGGAGAACACCGGGTTTTCCTGTATCCGCTGCGGCCAGGAGATTCCCCCGCATCCGGCAGGCAGCTACCGGAATCACTGCCCGCGCTGCCTGTGGTCCAGGCATGTGGACGTGCTGCCCGGGGACCGGGCGGCCGGCTGCGGGGGAGCAATGGAACCGGTGGCGGTGGACCACTCCGGCAAGAAGGGCTACATCCTGCTGCACCGATGTACGGTCTGCGGGGCCCAGGACCGCAACCGGCTGGCCCCCGATGACAATATGGATGCTGTGATCGCGGTCCAGAAGCCTGAACTCTGATCAGGGGCGAATGAATGGGATAGCCCAGTAGCTAAAGGTCTGCCGCCGGTAGGCGCGCACCGCCCCGATGATCGAGAGCACCAGGTTCAGCAGCCAGAGCACGAAGATACCGAAGAGCATCAGCGCCCAGATCCCAAAGATCCCCAGGGCCCCGGTCATGCCCGGGTCATTACCGCTGATGACACTGCCGAAGACCGCCGCATAGCCGATGATCATCAGCACAGCGCCCACTACATAGAACAGCAGCAGGGTCAGCTCCCAGTTCACCGCGGTGCGGCCGTGATCGTTGATCAGCCGGCTGCGCCGCCGGAAGATCAGCCAGACTGCCAGCGGCACCAGAAATGAGACCAGCAGGCCGCCCAAATGAGTGGCCACACCCCAGCCCTGCTCCTCGGAGGGGCTCAGCGGCTGCTCGGCCATCTGCTGCTGGGCGGGATCCACCGGGTAGTCGCCCTGCGGCACACTGCCGTATGGGGGGCCCTGCGGATGGCCGGAATGCCAGCCGCCCTGCTGGCTCCAGTCCGGACCCGGCTGCTGAGGCTGGTCACCATAGTACGGCGGTTGTGTCATGACCCGATCATAGGGGATATGGGGTGCTGCGGCGATGGATGCGAGCCCCGACGGCGTCGTTATAGGGTGGCCGTATGGTTGCTTCAGGAAACTATATTGTGGAGAACGCCCATATCGTCCCGGTCGCCGGAGAGCCCTTCGACGGCTCACTGGTAGTCACCGAGGGCAAGATCGCCAAGCTCGGCCCCAAGGCTAAGGCGCCGCGCGGGCATGAACGGATCGACGCCGAGGGCTGCTGGCTGCTGCCCGGCTTCATTGACGCCCATGTCCACCTCGGCGTGCACGAGGAGGGCGAAGGATGGGCCGGCGCGGACTTCAACGAGAAGACTGACCCGGTCACCGCCGCAGTACGGGCCCTGGATGCGATCAACCCGGTGGAAGTAGGGTTCGACGACGCTCTGGCCGGGGGAGTCACCACAGTCAACGTCAACCCCGGCTCAGCCAACCCGATCGGGGGGCTCACCGTGGCGATCAAGACGCACGGTGCGGTGGTCGACGAGATGGTGCTGCGCTCACCTTCAGGCCTGAAAGCTGCATTGGGTGAGAATCCCAAACGGGTCTACGGGGAGCAGAATAAGACACCCAGCACCCGCCTGGGCACCGCACTGACCCTGCGCAAAGCCTTTGCCGAAGCGCGGAAGTGGGCCGATAAACCAGCTGATGAACGTCCCGCCGATCTGGTCTCCGAGGCACTGATTCAGGTGCTCAACCGGGAGATCCCCTGGCGCCAGCACTGCCACCGGGCTGATGATATCGCCACCGCCATCCGGATTGCCGATGAGTTCGGCTACGAGCTGGTCCTGGACCACGGCACCGAGGCCTATAAGCTGGCCGATCGGCTCGCCGAGCGCGGTATCCCGGTGCTCTGCGGGCCGCTGATCGTGGCCCGTTCCAAGGTGGAGGTCCGTGACCGGACTCCACGAGGCCCCGGGATTCTGGCCAAGGCCGGGGTGAAAGTCTCGATCATCACTGACCACCCGGTGGTGCCCATCGACTTCCTCATCCACCAGGCTGCTCTGGCGGTCAAAGAGGGGCTGGATCCCGCTGAGGCGCTGCGGGCGATCACTATCAATCCGGCCGAAGTGCTGGGGGTTGCCGACCGGGTGGGCTCCTTGGAGCAGGGCAAGGATGCTGACCTGGTGCTCTGGGAGGGCGATCCGCTGGACACCCGCAACCGGGCGCTGCGCACCTGGATCGAAGGCCGTGAGGTGCTGCGCTTCGATACCGAGGCCAGAGTGCCCGTGGTGGCTGAGCGCTGGTGAGGTCAGCTTCACAGCCAAGCGGTGCTGGGTGGAGTGCCCGCCCGGGGCAGCTCAGACGTGGGTATGGGCCTCGGTCTGAGCATGGGCGGCGGTCTCCAGCTGGAAGGTGGAGTGCTCCACCGGCACGTCGAAGTGCTCAGCTACGCATTTGCGCAGCTCAGCCAGCTTTTCAGGAGCGCAGCCCTCGGTGAAGCAGGACTCGTCCACCACCACATGGGCAGAGATCACCGGCAGGCCGGTGGCCACGGTGGAGGCGTGCAGATCGTGCACCTCTTTGACATGTTCCAGCTGCAGCATATGGCGGCGGACCTGCTCCAGGTCCAGACCGCGCGGGGTGAACTCCAGCAGGATCCTGCCGGTGTCACGCAGCAGCAGGGCAGCCCGCGGAATGATTACCGCGGCGATCAGCAAAGCAGCCACCGCATCGGCCTGCTGCCAACCAGTGAGCCAGATGACCACCGCGGCGGCCATCACTCCGATCGAGCCCAGGGCATCGGCGAGCACCTCTAAGAATGCTGCACGCATATTGAAGTTCGCCTTGCGGCCCCCGGCCAGCACATACAGGGAGATGAGGTTGCCGATCAGTCCGGCGGCGCCGAAGATCAGCAGCTGCACGTGCAGGATCTCATGCGGGTTGTTGAGCCGCTGGATGCCTTCGATGGCCGCGTAGATGCCGATGCCCAGCAGCAGTGCGGCCTGCAGCAGCCCGGCCAGGATCTCCACCCGCCGCCAGCCCCAGGTGCGGGTAGCGCTGGCTGCGCGGAACATCAGGCTGGCCGCGATCACGGCGACTATCAGGCCTATGCTGTCCGCCAGGGAGTGCACCGCATCGGTGAGCAGGGCCAGCGAGCTGGTGATCCAGGCACCCAGGCCCTGGACGGCAACGATGCTGAGAGTAATGGCGCAGGCGATGATCAGACGACGTCGGTGCCCAGCATTCTCAATGGCCGCGGCGTCCTCGGAACCATGGTGCGCGTGGCTGTGTCCAAGACCCATGTGTTCACAATAAGCCCAAGTTATTGAGAATGCATAAGGTGCGAAGCTTCCGCAGAACCGTTAGCAGTCCGAGGATGCGCAGAGCCCCTTGATCTTGGGTTCTTCGGCTCCGGCCGCTGATTCCCTAGTGCGGCTCTCCGCCGGGATCTTCCGCCGGCTCTGCTTCATCCGCACCGGCTTCGCTTCACAGGCTTGGCTCTGGTTTGCTTCACTGGTGGGTATGACTGCAGGATTCAGCACAGGAACTTTCGTCCGGATCAGCGGCCGGGTGCAGGGCGTGAACTACCGCAACTCCGCTGAACGCCAGGCTGACGAGCTTGGTCTGATCGGCTGGGTGCGCAACACCTCCGACGGCGCGGTGGAGCTGCTGGTCGGCGGCGAGGGGCCGGCCGTGGACTCGCTGCTCAGCTGGTGCCATGAAGGCCCCACGCATGCCGAAGTCACCGCCGTAGAAGCCCGCGAGGCGACTGCTGAGGAACTCACCACCCTGCCTGAGCTGGGTTTCGAGGTCCGTCGCTGATGTGCCAGGATCGAGGTGACTAGGCGGCGTCGTCCTTGGTGCCTATCTCCGTCTCCTTGGGCGCTGTCAGCCCCAGTTCCTGTGGGAGCTGCTGGGAGTGCCCCAGCACATGCTCGGCCAGGAAGGCGAAGACCACCTGGTACCAGATCTTGGCGTGCTGCGGTGAGAGGATCCAGTGGTTCTCATCCGGGAAGTACAGGAACCGGTGCTTCGTCTCGCCGTTCTCATCGCCGGGCAACCCTGAGTCTGCCAGCAGCTCGAACCACAGCCGCAGACCCTCGCCGATCGGCACCCGGTAGTCCTTGTCCCCGTGGATGACCAGCATCGGGGTGACGATCTCGCTGACGAAGTCATGCGGTGAGTGCTTATCCATCATCGCCTGGTCCAGCTGCCGGCGCCAGAACGGGGACATATCCGTAGTCGGGCCGAACTGGTCCAGGGCCCACAGACTGGCATGGGTCACGATCGCGGAGAACCGGTCGGTGTGCCCGGCCACCCAGTTGGCCATATAGCCGCCGAAGGAGCCGCCCATCGCCGCGGTGCGGGTGTGGTCGATGTCCTCCCGGGCCTCGGCGGCGTCGGTGATGCTCATCAGATCGGTATAGGGCTTATCACCCCAGGAGTTCCATCCGCGCTGCACAAACTCCTGCCCGTAGCCGGTGGAGAGCGCCGGATCCGGCAGCAGCACCGCATAGCCCTGCTGCACGGCCAGCCAGGGGTTCCACCGCCAGGTCCAGGCATTCCAGGAGCTCACCGGCCCGCCGTGGATCCACAGCAGCAGCGGGGCCGGCTCAGCGGAGGAGGCTGTCTTCGGTGTGGCAAGCCAGGCTCGGATGACGACGCCGTCCTCGGCCTCGGTCTCCACTTCCTCCAGAGTGCCGGGCAGCTCTGGACGTTCGGCGGGGTTCTGCAGCCGGACGGTCTCCCCGGAGTTCAGGTCGATCCGGACCAGTTCTGCGGGGAAGGCGTAGCTGGACTGCAGGGCGAAAGCAGTTTTGCCGTCTGGTGCGGGCCATACCTCCGAGTAGGTGGCATCCTCCGCGAGCACCTCAGTGGCAACACCGGTGGTGGTGTCCACAATGAACACCGCGCCCCGGCCGTTCTTATCGGAGACCGCCAGCAGCCGTGTGCTGTCCAACCAGGGCCGGGAGGAAGCCGGGGAGAGCCAGAGGTCCAGATCCTCAGCCATTCGCGTCAGGTCTCCGCTGGTCAGGTCCACGATGTAGAGATTCGGCGCGATGGCGCTTTCCGGGCTGGGCTTGGGGGAGCCGATCACCGCAGCTTTGGTGCCGTCGGGGCTGACCGGGCCGGGGGAGTAGGTCCAGTCCGGCTGGTCCAGCAGCATCCGGCGCTCGCCGGAGGCGGTGTCCACTAGGGCAACCCCGGCCCTGAGTTCGGTCTTGGCCTCGGGAATTGTGACTCCGATCAGCGCCTGGCTGCCGTCCGGGCTCAGATGAGCATCGCCGCTGAAGCGGACGCCGATACCCTCGGTGATCAGTCGCAGCTTCTGCCGGGCCGGTTCCACAGTGGCAGGTGGGGCGGCGTCGTCGTGATCTGTGGTGTCCTCGGCCTCGAGCAGGAACAGATTAGTCCGTGCCGGGCCGAGGTCGTGGTCCCAGTACCGCACCGGATAGGAGTCATGCAGGATCGCCTTCACCGAGGAGTCCTTGCGCGCGGTGTGCAGTTTCTCCTGAGCCTCCTCATCCACAGCGCCCGGCAGCAGCGGGGCGGTGACTGCCACCACATCACCGGCCGCCGCAGCGAGCACCTCGCCGACTCCGCCGCAGCGCCGGTTGACCACATAGGCCTCCCCACCAGTTGCCGGTAGGCACCAGAGAGCGCTGCCCTCATCTTCGCCCTGTTCATCGGGGCGGGCCGAGGTGAAGTAAAGATCCCCGTTGGCAGAGAATGCCGGCCCAGCCTCGCCCTTGGCGCTGCGGGTCAGCCGCCGGGCCGGCCGTTGCCCAGTGGGATCAACCTCCCAGATAGCGGTCACATAGCCATTCTTCTTGGTATTCAGCGTCTGTACTGTGGTGACCAATCGGCTCCCGTCCGGGCTGAGGGCGAGGCCGCCAATCCGCGGGTGGGCAACATAGTGGTCAAGGTCGGAGAACGTGGAATCCATGCCCGCCAGTCTGCCATGCAACCGATTAGACTGTTGCATCCTGCAACTATATTTCAGCTAAGGTGACTTGAGAGGCTCGTCTTTTTAGGCACGGCGAATCTTAGAATTCTAGGCGTGCCTAAAAATGCGGCTTGGGGAGATAGCGATGATAGTTCGCTGTAGCGTCTGTTATTCACCGGGCAACGCGGCAGGCCACGGCCGTCGCTCTGGCAGAGACCACCGGCGCGATGCTCGGCATGGGACTGGGTGGACTGCTGCTGGACCACTCCGCCGCGGTCGCGGGGGAGGATGGGGGTGAGGACCGTTCTCTATTCTTCCCTGCCTTGATGATTTTGGTAGTCGCCGCAGCTTTTCGGGTACGCCGCGACTTAGCCTGAAATCAGGAGGTCTACGTGGCTGCCAGGCATGCGCGGTGATGGAATACGAGCAATGGGCTCAGAGACTGCGAGAAGGTCGGGCCATAGAGTTTTCCCCAAAGCATGGTGTATCCGGGGCAACACGCCAGGGTATTCACAGTCCCCTCACATAGTGCGATTTTCTCTTCCAACTCTCCGTAGTGTCGTCGTTCATGGCAAACATCAAGATGAGAGGAGAGACCACATGGAAGTTTGGCTAAGTTGGCAATTACTTTCAGCCCTTATCGCTGGAATTGCAGCGGGCACTGGGATATCCGAACTTTCATTGCGACGTCGTCTCAAGATTCGAGATCAATGGTGGATCAGGTTTGAGAAAGCGATCGATCTGATTAGAACCAAAGAGCGTGAGGCACTGGTGCTAGGTGTCATGATTATCGATGACATAGGAGGTGCGGAGAAGCCTGATTCTGCCTGGGAGCGTCGCCTAACAGATCACCGCAGACGATTCGTTCGGACACCTGAAGACAGCCAATTCATCAGGCGCGTCTACTTTGAGATCTCGGATCTCACCACCCCGTCAACTGACGAGATAGCTCCGGAGGAGGCGTAGCATGAAACCTGTGAGCGAATACGAAATTCCTACTGATGAGGAATACGATCGATTGCCGACCAGGCTTGAAGACGGTCGGTATAAGGTTGTGCTCCGCTCGCGCGGTGGGGAAATCCGCTATAGTCGGGACCCCCTTATGGCTCGACTTTCACAGCACGCCGATCGCAAGGTTCTTCTCCTCGACAGACAGCTTGAGTGGTTTGACCTGCCGTGGTGGAAGAGGCTCGTCACGAGACGGCCGATGCGGTAGTCATCATTTCACCGGCGGCGGGTCACGGTGGGGACGAACCAGCCGTAGAACCCCGCCCAGCAGCACCAGAAGACTCCGGTGATGAGCTTCTCGGGGACCTGCGGGAAGATCTTCCGTGTTGCGGCAGCGATCCCGGAGGCGGCCAGAGTGACCACCATGAACCGAATCAGCCGGGCCGGTACACTCCAGGCCAGGAAGCTCAGCAGTGACTTCCGCTGCAGCCCGCAGGCCCGGGCGTAGAGCTTGTAGGGCACCCCGCGGGTCGGTCCGCGCATCAGCGAGGCGGGTCCAGATTCGGCCACCTCCTGCTCCACCCGGGTAATCATGCCCTCGGTCACCGCCGGAACCTTGGCCAGCACGGACTGAGAGGACGACGCCGCCACATTCCGGCCCCAGGCATAGGTCACCGCACCACCTACCAGCGCTCCGCCGAGGGCGGAGACCGTGGTGGCCAGAGCGCGCTTGGGCCGGCGCAGTCCCACCCAGGAGGTCCACACATCTGGCACCACGAAGAAGAAGGTGGCCTCGGCGAACCCCCAGGCTGCCGCCACGCTGTGATCCCTTGCGACATGGGTGTGTCCTGTGCGCCGAGCTCTCCGACTGAGTCTGATGCGCATGCTACGAGACTATCCAACCGTTCAGCGGTTCGTGCCGCGGGCTGTTTTGCTGCCGAGGTCCCCCGAGTCAGCGAAACGAGAAATGCTAGCTCACTAATTTAGTACCATAATGTCATGACTGACTCAGACCGGCCGTCTCTCAAACGGATCTTTCGAGGCCCGCGGGGACGGCTGCTCATGGGGTTCCTTGCTGCAGAGTTCGCGGCCAGTGTGACCGGGTTGAGCTATGCGGCGGTACTGCCCGTGGCCGCGGCTGAGCTGGACGGATTGCCTCTGTACGGACTCGCAGTGACAGCCACGGCGGTTGTCAGCATCGCCTTTGTGCCCTTCGGCTCCTTCTTATACGGGCGTATCGGACCGCAGGCCCAGCTCAGCATCTCGACAGCCGTTCTGGTCGTGGGGGTGGCGCTTTCGGTGACGGCTCCGAACATGGAGGTGCTCGTTGGCGGATTGGCGCTGCGAGGCGTGGCGGCGGGCCTGATGGGCGGGCTGGGCCTGGGCATCCTGAGCGGACTCTACCCCGATGCCAAGGAGCGTGAACGGGCCTTTGGCCTGTATGCGCTCATGTGGGTGGCGCCCTCTGTGCTGGGACCTGCCGTCAATGGCGTCCTTCTTCTGGCCCTCGGATGGCGAGCATCCATGGCATGGCCGATACTGCTGATGCTGACGGCGCGCGCCCTGATCTCCCATTATCTTCGTCAGGTGGAATGGGAACGGCCCTCCGCTCCTGCGAAAGTGCGTGCAGCCGGGGCGTTCCTTGCTGTCGCCGCGGGCCTGGCCCTGGCTCAAACCAGTATCGCTACCGCCAGACTCGGCTGGGCAGCCGCTGCGCTCATACTCCTCGTCGTGGTGCTTGTCCTACCGTTTCGGCACGCTCTTCGCCGGACCGTACCCGGAGAGCGGCGCGCACAGGCTGGCGGGTGGGCACTGGCACTGGTGTGTGGGAGCTATTTCGGAATCAACGCGTTCATCCCCCTGCTATCTGCCACTCATGTCGATGCGACCGGCGTTCTCGGAGCCTTCCTGGTCGCACTGGGACCGATTACCTGGGCACTGATGAGTGCCGGTGGAGCGGGTGCGCGGCTCGGGCCCCGCACCTCGTACCTCATTGCCGCCATCGGCTTTCCCGCTGCTGCTTCCGGGGTTGCCCTTTGGGCTCTGGCGCTGCCAGCGGCTGCGGTCACAGGGGCCATCGGCCTGGGAGTCCTCGCCCTGCTCATCGGTGCGGCAATGGGTGCGGTCTACCCCAAGGTGATGACGTTGGCATTCGAAGGATTCCGCGGCGAGGGCGGAACCCACCGCGCCCATGCCGGGGTGGTCCTCGGGGTCGGTGAAGACGTCGGAACAACCGTTGGCGTTGTCGTCCTCGCCGGTATCGGCGGTGTGGTCATTGCCGCAGACCCTATGTGGACAGCTGTTCTGGTAGGGATTGTCTCCGCCGTGCTGATAATGGTGTGGGCCGCAGCCGGGCGCAGTGAACTCTGGCGAAACTGATCCACGCCTGCTGACGGTTCGGGCACTTGCGTATAACGTGTGTGGTGGACGGAAGGAGGCAGATGAGCCAGGGAACGGGCCGGCGCCAGATCGCCCAGCGCAGCACACGCTGGGCGACCAAGGCCGCTGATATCCTCGCTGCCGCCAAGCTCACGCCGAACCAGATCTCGGTGGGATCAGTGCTCTTCGCCGCCCTCGGGGCAGCCGCACTCATCAGCTCCGCCCACACGGAGAACGACGCCGCCCGTGCCGCCTTACTTGCCGCCACCGCGGTCTGCATCCCGCTGCGCCTGCTGCTGAATATGCTCGACGGGATGCTGGCCGTGGAGAAGGGCATGAGCTCCCCGACCGGCGATATCTACAACGAGCTGCCCGACCGGATCGCCGATGTGCTCTTCATCGCCGCAGCCGGCCTGGCCACCGCCGGGCTGGTCACCGCAGGCAGCCTGGACCTCGGTGTGATCCTGGGCTTCACCGCTGCGATCCTGGCGGTGCTCACCGCCTATATCCGCAGCCTCGGGGCCGCTTTGGGCACCGGGAACTTCTTTGACGGACCGCTGGCCAAACCGCACCGGATGTGGCTGCTGATGGCCGGCTGCCTGGCCGCCATCGCCGAACCCTGGCTGCCCTGGGCCCCAGGCTGGATCCTCTTGAGCACCCTGGCCTTGATCGCCCTGGGCTCGCTGCTGACCTGTCTGCGCAGGCTGCGCCGGATCAGCGCGGTGCTGCGCTCTCGCCACCGCGGTTCTTCAGCGCAGGAGGCCCCGTCATGAGCTTCGCAAAACGCGGCCTGGCCAGAGCGATCACCGGATTCGCCGGGGCCCAGGTCATCACCCAGAACGCTGACACAGAGCCCGAGCTGCCCCCACAGGCCATCTACTACGCCAACCATTCCAGCCACCTGGACTTCCTCACCATCTGGGCCGCCCTGCCCGATGAGCTGCAGAAGCGCGCCCGGCCCATCGCAGCCAAGGACTACTGGGGCTCCGGCATCCGCAAATCCATGGCCGAGAAGGTGTTCAACGCCTACCTGGTGGACCGCCACGGTTCGTCCAGCACCCGCCAACGGGCCTCCGACTCCGGGGTCAGCCCCAAAGGTCAAATCCAAGGTATGACAGAAGTTTTGGATCAGGGAGATTCGCTGATCATCTTCCCTGAGGGCACCCGCGGCGACGGCGAATCCATCGCCACCTTCCGCGGCGGACTCTACCGGCTGGCCGAGCACAACCCGCAGATCCCCGTGGTGCCGGTGACCCTGGTCAATGTTGGCCGCATCCTGCCCAAGGGCGAGGTGATCCCGGTCCCGCACCTGTCCAAAGTGGTCTTCTGCGAGCCCATCCGCGTACAGCCGGGGGAGGACCAGGGGAGCTTCCTCACCCGCGCTCGGGCTGTTCTCATTGGCTGCCTTACCGACCACCAAGCCAATTTCGACGGCGAGGGCGACAACAACCGGGAGAACGACGGCGCAGCCCCACCTAACACTGAAAACAGCATCCAGGAGCCTGAAGCATGAGCGGCTGGGAAGTCGGGCTGCTGGACGATACCGCAATCAAACTGCTCGGCGGCGTCGTCATTATTCTCATCATGGCCAGCGCCGCCGCCTGGATCCTGAAGAGTCGGCTCGGCGCCACCGGCACCATCACCAACCTTACTCAGCGGATCAACGCCTGGTGGCTGATGGCCGCGGTGATCGGTGCTGTGCTGGCCGCCGGAGAGACAGTCACCATCGTGCTGTTCCTGCTGCTCTCGCTGCTGGCACTGCGCGAGTTCATCACCATCTCGCCCACCACCCGCGGCGACCATAAGGTCCTGGTCTGGCTGGTGTTCATCATCCCGGCGGTGCACTACTGGTTCATGTGGGAGCACTGGTACGGGATGTTCAGCGTCTTCATCCCGGTCTACGCCTTCCTGTTCCTGCCCGCCCGCAACGCCCTGGCCGGGCAGACCAAGGGCTTCCTGCAGCGTTCGGCCACCATCCAGTGGGCGCTGATGGTCTGCGTCTATGCGATCAGCCACACCCCGGCCCTGCTGCAGCTTCCGGTGGCCATGGAGGTCGGCCGCGAGGCTGCCGAGGGCTCACCGCCGGGCTCTGGCGGTGCCACCGGTGCCCACCTGCTGCTGTTCCTGCTCATCGTGGTCCAGGGTTCGGATGTGCTGCAGTACATCTGGGGCAAGAGCCTCGGCAGACACCCGATCGCACCGAAGGTCAGCCCCAATAAGACCTGGGAGGGCTTCATCGGCGGGGTTCTCTCGGCCACCGCACTGGGTGCCGCACTGTGGTGGCTGACCCCGTTCACCCCGCTGGCCGCAGCGGCCCTGGCACTGCTCTCCTGTGTGATGGGATTCGCCGGCGGGCTGGTGATGTCGGCCATCAAGCGCGACCGCGGGATCAAGGACTTCGGGGCCGCCATCCCCGGCCACGGCGGCATCATGGACCGACTGGATTCGCTGTGCTTCGCCGCCCCGGTCTTCTTCCACGCGGTCCGGTTCTTCTACACATGATCCGCAGCTATAGTGTGCCCTGATGAGTATCATCCACCGCTGGCCGGCATTGACCGCCGTCACCCTCAGCACTGCCCTGGTTCTGACCTCCTGCGGTTTCTTCGACGATGGGGAGGACGACGCCGCCTCCTCGCCCGAGCCTGAGCAGACGCAGCTGGAGACCGCCCCGCCTGAGGGGGAGGGAACGGACGACGCCGAAGAGGAGGACCAGGAGACTGAGCCCTTCGCCACCACCGAGCTGATCGATGTGGCTGAGAACGATCTCGGCTATGTGAGCTTCACCGAACTTGACCAGGAGGATGGGCCAGGCGTGCTGGTCTCCATCCAGCTGTGGAACCTCACCCCCGGTTTCCGCGCGGTGACCATCCATGAGCACGGGCTCTGTGAGATCCAGTCGGAGAACGAATGGGGCCAGGTGGGCGATTTCTACTCCGCCGGCGGGCACCTGCAGGGCCAGCCGGTCGCCGAGGAGGTGATCGAGGGCGAGGAGCTCGAGGAGAGCACCCCGGAGGGCACCGCCCCCCAGGAGGTTCCGCACCCAGACCGGGCCGGCAACTTCCCCAATGTGCTGGTCAACCAGGACGGCACCGGAAGCATCGAGTTCGTCACCGACCGGCTCAGCCAGCAGCTGCTGCTCGAAGACGGTGGCAGGTCTGTGATCGTGCACTCTGACCCCGACCATCACGGGAACATCCCCTCCCGCTACGCGCCCTACGGCCCGGACCAGGAGTCCCAGGCCACCGGCGACACCGGAAGCCGCGTGGCTTGCGGAGTAGTAGGCGAGTAGCACCTGCACTTTGCCCAGGGCTGCCGCCCTGGTTAGGGTGAATGAGCAAACGGTGTGCCGGGAAGTCTGGTCGGCGAAGCAAGAAGCAACGCAATACTGCGTTCATCGGAGCGAATGTAGGATGCTCTGAGCGCATCTGCGCTGCACCACCGCACCTGAACGACCGTGCCGAGCACACAGGAGGCCGATATGTCCCAGCCTCAGCCCGCCCTGTGCCCTGATGCGCTCTGCCGGGCTGGAGGTGCTGTGTGACCCTGCTGGTCCTGCTGTTCCTCACCCTGATTCTGGTCCCTGCCGCCGCAGCGGTGCACACCCTGCTGGGCCGCGACACCGGCTGGTTCGCCGCTGCAGTCCTCTTAGCCCTCGGCTGCCTCACCCTGCCCTGGCTGCCCGGGATCATCGACGGCGAGACCATCGAAGAGCATCTGCCCTGGATCCCCACCGTCGATGTGGGCATCTCGCTCAGAGTCGACGGCCTGGGTATGGTCTTCCTGCTGCTGGTGCTGTTCATAGGGGCGTTGGTGATGGCCTACTCCGCCCGCTATTTCAGCCCGGCCAAGAAGACCAGTGATTACTACGTCTGGATGCTGCTGTTCGTCTTCGCCATGTCCGGCATGGTCCTGGCCGACGACATGATCCTGCTGTTCGTCTTCTGGGAGTTCACCACACTGTGCTCCTTCTTTCTCATCAATCGTTCCGGGGACAAGGCGCCGGCTCCGGCCCAGCGGACGCTGCTGATCACCATGGCCGGTGGGCTCGGGCTGCTCACCGCGGTGCTGTGGATCATTGTGCGCACCGGCACCACCAGCCTCTCGGCGGCCCTGCAGCACGAGGTCTGGGCCGAGGACGCCGTCTTCACCGGCGTGGTGGCCGTGCTCATCGCCTTCGCCGCCTTCACCAAGTCCGCCCAGTTCCCCTTCCACCTCTGGCTGCCCGACGCCATGGTGGCCCCGGCCCCGGTGAGCGCCTATCTGCACGCTGCGGCCATGGTCAAGGCCGGCATCTACCTGCTGTTGCGCTTCTCCCCGGTATTCGAAGGCGTGGTCGTCTGGCAGTCCCTGCTGATCATCTGCGGTCTGATCACCGCCCTGATCGGTGCGCTCTTCGCGCTGCAGCGCCACGACATCAAAGAGATCATGGCCTACTCCACGGTCTCCCAGCTGGGCTTCCTGGTGGCGGTGATCGGCATCGGCACCCCCATCGCGATCGCCGCAGCCACCATCCATGTGATCGCCCACGCGCTGTTCAAATCCAGCCTGTTCATGATGGTCGGCATCATCGAGCACGAGGCCCACTCCCGCGACATCCGCGAGCTCAACGGACTGCGGAAGGCCATGCCGGTCAGCTTGATGATCACCGTGCTGGGCTGCCTGTCCATGGCCGGGGTCCCCCCGCTGTTCGGCTTCGTCTCCAAGGAGAACCTGCTCAAGGGCTTCCTCTCCGCCGGCCATGAGCCTGCGCTCTTCGGCCCCGGCCTGACCTGGACCATCACTCTGCTCGGTGTGCTGGCCGCGGTGGGCACCTTCGCCTACTGCGGCCGGATAGTGCTCGGGATCTTCACCAGCTACCGCGGAGTCGGCAAGCAGGACGCCGGATACAACCCCCCTGACGCGGCCCGCACGGATGCCCGCGCCTCTGCACGGGTCGCAGACCTCAGCAGCCCGGCCGCCACCAAAACGATCGACCCATCCACAGTGCACGAGGCCCCGGCCAGCTTCTACCTGCCAGCCCTGCTGCCGGCACTGGGCGGACTCCTCGGGTTCGCCCCCTTCCTCTTCGACGGACTGATCACCGCCTCCACCCAGGCCTCCACCACCAGCGACTACGAGCCCTACTTCTACCTCTACGGCGGACTGAGCACCGACCTGATGCTCTCGGTGGCGATCATGGGTCTGGGCGTGCTGGCGGTGCTGGCCCGCACTCGGCTGGACAGCCTGATCCCGCGCACCATCCTGCCCTGGACCGGGGTGCAGGTGACCGAGCAGCTGCGCACCGGATCCATCGCCTTCGGCCGCCGGGTGGGCGATCTCACCCGCACCGATATCCACGGTCTGCACCTGGCGGTGCCCGGAATCTTCCTGGCCGGTATTTTCATCGCCGGGGTGCTGCATGTCGGTGAGGTGGGCAGCTTCACCGAGGGCCACACCCGGATGACCGACTGGGTGCTCATCGGCCTGCTTGCTGTCTTCCTGCTGGGTACGGTGCTCGCTGAGTCCCGTACTGCCGCGGTGGTGCTGGCCGGAGGTGCCGGCTTCGTAGTCGGCGCCTGGTACTTCGCCCTAGGTGCGGTCGATGTGGGCATGACCCAGCTGCTGGTGGAGATCCTCACCGTGGTGGTCCTGGTACTGGTGTTGCGCAAACTGCCCCGAAAGTTCCACAGAGTCTCCAAGACCCGCACCACGGTCGCCGCCGCAGTCGCCCTGGCCTTCGGGGCAATGGCCTTCATCGGCACCTATGCGCTCACCGGCCGGCGCGGCCAGTCCCCGGCCGCCCAGTGGTATTTGGAGGAGACCTACGAGACGGTGGGCGCGGTCAACACCGTCAACTCGATCCTGGTGGACTTCCGCGCCCTGGACACCTTCGGTGAGCTCACCGTGCTGGGGGTGGCGGGCTTTGCCATCCTCGCGGTGCTGAACTCCGCCTTCTCCACCTCCGACTCCCACCCGGCGGAGTCCAGGCTGTGGATCGGCACCCCGTTGGACCATGCCGCGGACAACACTCAGGCCATGCGCAGCGTGTTCAACTGGATGGCCCCGTTCATCGTGCTGCTCTCTCTGGTCCTGCTGCTGCGCGGCCACTACGACTCCGGCGGCGGGTTCATCGCCGCCCTGGTGCTCGGCGGGTTCTTCGCCCTGCGGTACCTGGTGGCCCCGTCTGACTCGACGGTGAAACTCCGCTTCGACTACGCCCTGGTGATCGTGGGCGGGATCGCCATCGGTGCGGTCATCGGCCTGGCCGGCTTCCTGGACGGCGCGCAGGGCTCCTACCTGCGACCCATCGTGATCTGGGAAGGCGTGCCGCTGATGCCCTGGGGCTCGGAGGCCGGGTTCACCCTGACCACCGCCCTGGTCTTCGATGTGGGCATCTACCTGGCGGTGATCGGTGCGGTCCTGGTGGCCCTGGACCGACTCGGCCAGGCACAGCGTTACCCGGCAGAGCTGCTCAAAGCCCATATGAAGGCCCAGGGGCAGCAGACCGATGAGATCGCCCAGGTGGAGATGCACGCTGGGGAGGACCCCGGCGACGTTCCTCTCGAAGCGGAGGGCGAGGGCTGGCACCCTCAGCCGCATAAGCCCGTCAGGGGAGGTGATCGCGCATGAGCATCGCCATCGCCGTCGGGCTGCTCACCGCGGCCGCAGTCTATCTGTTCATGCAGCGCGGCATGATCCGGATTGTGCTCGGCTTCATCCTGGCCTCCCATGCGGCCAACCTGCTGCTCTTCGCTGCCGGCAACACCGCTTTCCGCGGGGTGCCCTACATCGGCACCTCCGACTACGGCGAAGGAGCTGACCCGTTGCCCCAGGCCTTCGTGCTCACCGCCATCGTGATCGCCTTCTCCATCACCATGTTCATGGTGACCCTGGCGATCACCACCACCGGCGACGACGACACCGAGAATGACGAGGACTCCCCGGCCAAGGTGCTCTCCGCACCAGATAAGGACGACGCCGCGGGGTCCAAGGTAGACACCGCGGCCACCGGGGCCGTAGGGGCGGCCACCGGAGGGGCCGACGCCTCGCCGATGAGCCCGGTCCATGATTACGCCGGGGTGGATGATGATGCGGCCGTGCCGCCTAACCAGAGGGGGGGAGGAGCCCAGTGACCGAGATTCTCTCCCCGCTGCTGCCGCTGTTGGTGGGCATCCCGCTGCTGATGGGTGCTGTGGGGGCCGCCCTGCGCAAGAATAAGCGCGCCCGGCACATCATCAGTCTGGGCACACTCACGGCTCTGCTGGCCTTCTCGGTGCTGCTGGTCATCGCCACCCACGACGGCACCGTGCTGGCTCATAAAGTCGGCTTCTGGGACTTCGCCCCACAGATCGCCATCCCGTTCGTGGTGGACGCCCTGAACTCCCTGGTGCTGATGATCATCTGCATCCTGGGGATCACCAGTGTCATGTTCGCCATGGCCACCCATGAGGCACGGGCCCGGTTCTACCACCCCTTCGTGCTGATCCTGATGGCTGGTGTGGCCGGTGCTTTGATGACCGGGGATATCTTCAATCTCTTCGTGTTTATTGAGGTCATGCTGCTGCCCAGCTACGGGCTGCTGGCCATGATGGGCGCCAAGCTCGGCGCCCACGGGGCCCGCATCTACGTCTCAGTGAACCTGCTGGCCTCCACTCTGCTGCTCTTCGGCATCGGCCTGGTCTACGCCACCGCAGGCACGGTCAACCTCGCGGAGCTGCACGGGGCAGCTGCGGAGGACAGGGCTGTTGCGGTGGGCGGCGGCGTCGTACTGGCCGCCATCAGCATCAAGGCCGCAGTGGTGCCGGTGCACGGCTGGCTGACCCGCACCTACCCGATGACCAGCCCCGCGGTCACCGCGCTGTTCTCCGGGATCCACACCAAGGTCTCCATCTACGCGATCTACCGGATCTATTCGATCCTCTTCGACGGCGAGGAACGGTTTCTGTGGATCGCTCTGTTGGTGACCTCCCTGACCATGCTGATCGGGGTGCTCGGTGCGATCGGTGAGAAGACCACCCGGTCCATCCTGGTCTTCCACATGATCAGCCAGATCGGCTACATTCTGATCGGCGTGGGCCTGTTCACCGGACTGGGACTGACCGCAGGCATCTTCTACCTGCTGCACCACATGATCGTGAAGGCATCCCTGTTCCTCTCCACCGGGGCGATCGAGGAGACCTACGGCACCGGGGAGATCGATAAGCTCGGCGGCATGGCCAAGCGGGAGCCGCTGATCGCCATCACGTTTATGGTCGCAGCCCTCTCACTGGCCGGGCTGCCGCCCTTCTCAGGGTTCGTGGCCAAGTTCAGCATCATCCAGGCCACCCTGGAACAGGCCCACTACTGGGTGGCTGCTGTGGCAGTGATCGTCTCGGTGTTCACCCTGCTGTCCATGCTGAAGATCTGGGTGGGCGTGTTCATGGGCAAGCCTCCGGCCGATCTGGAGGATCGTGCCCTGTCCTATCAGGAACGGATGCATGGCAAGCGCTACCTGCGGGTCCAGGCGCAGGCGGAGAACCCCACTCTGACCATCGGCCCGCCCACAGCCACCATGTCTGCTGTGCTGGCTGGGGAGCGGGCGGTGAAAGTGCCGGTCAAGCTGATTGTTCCCGGTGCCATCCTGGCCGGGATCACCGTGTTCTTCGGCTTCGGCGCCGAGCTGCTCATGATGCTCTCCGAGACCGCTGCAGAGAACCTGCTGAACCCCCAGGAGTACGTCGACGCTGTGGAGGGAACCTAGGTATGCCGAGACAGAGAGCGATTCGGGCCCCGCGGTGCTCGGCAGAGCAGCGTGGGCCAGGAGCGAACAACGTCAGGGCGGTGATGGGCTCATGATGTGGCCACTGCGGTTCATCAGCTTCTGGCTCTGGTACGCCAAGGAGTTCTTCCTGGCCAATCTGTACGTCACCCTGGACGTGCTGCGGCCCAAGAAACGCATGAAGACCAACCCGGCGATCATCGCAGTGCCGGCAGCCAGTGTCTCCAACACCGAATGGACGCTGATCAGCTGCCTGATCACCCTGACTCCGGGCACCCTGACACTCTCGATCAGCCGGGAGCACAAGATCCTCTACGTGCACGGCATGTTCGTGGACTCCCGGGAGCAGCTGGTGGCGGAGATCCAGGAGATGGAGAACCGCATGCTGCGTGCCCTGCGTCGAGTCCCGGGTGAGTTGGCCAGACCGATTCAAGCCCCCGTCGTCGTACCTTCTGATCTCCCTGAAGAGGGTGATCAGCAGTGATTTCAGAGATCACCCTGGAGATCGCCCTGATCCTGCTGGGGCTGGGCATGCTGCTGGCCGCGGTGCGCGCCTGGCTGGGGCCCAAGATCACCGATCGAGCGGTGGCTGCGGACCTGATCTTCTTCGCCACCATCGGATTCATCGCCCTGATCGGGCTGCGCACCAATATTGAGGCGCTGTTCGACATCATCCTCATCGCCACCCTGCTGGGCTTTATGGCTGCCATCTCGATGGCCAGGCTCGGCTCAGGGGGTCGCCGCTGATGGACCTGCACGTCATAGCGCACACCGCTGGAATGGTGTTCATCTTCCTGGGCATCGTCACCATCATTGTGGCCGGCATCGGCCTATTCCGGCTGCCTGACCTCTACCTGCGCGCCTCAGCCGTGGGCACCTCAGCTGGGCTGGGCGTGGCCTCCATTGTGCTGGGCGTGCTGCTGATGGACTTCAGTTGGCTCAACCTCATCAAGGCCGCAGTGGCGATCGTTGCCCAGCTGCTCACCTCAGCCGTGGGCTCGATGGCCATCGCCCGCTCCGGCTACCTCAACAACTCGCTGCCGGCGGCGATCACCCACACTGATGACCTCCTCAGGACAAGACGGGACTACCGCAGAGAGGCATCGTGAGCGCGATCTGCGAGACACGCCACCTCTCCCATCTCGATAGGCTGTGCGTATGAGCGACCAGAACTCCGCTGATCAGCCCGGACTCGAACCTCACCAGATGCGCCAGCCCAGCGCCGAGACCCATGATGTCTTCGGCGAGGAAGTCACCTATGACGACGCCGCCCACCCCGGCACGGTCTTCGCGGCCGCCGACCAGCCTTATCTGGTCAAGGCCCGGCAGCGTGAGGAGTACGCCGAGACTGAGGTCGCAGATGAGCACGACGACGCCAAGGCAGAGTCTCCGATCCGGCTCACCGGCACCACCTGGAAGTACAGCCTGAAGCGCGCCCTGGCCGAGTTCAGCCGGGATCAGTGCACGGATAAGGCCGCTGCGCTGACCTACTACACGGTGCTCTCGATCTTTCCGGCGCTGATCGCTCTGGTCTCCATCCTGGGGCTGGTGGGGGAGGCGGACAGAGTCACCGGATTCTTTGTGGACATGGTGGCCGATATGACCGACAACGATCCCGATGTGATGGAGACCGTGCAGATGGTGGTCGGCAATATCACCAGCGTCGGAGGAGCCGGCATCGGGCTGGCCGTGGGCATCCTGATAGCGATCTGGACGGCGTCGAACTATGTCAATGCCTTCTCCCGGGCGATGAACCACATCTGGGAGGTCGAGGAGGGGCGGTCCTTCCTGCAGCTGCGCCCGGTGCTCTACCTGGTCACTGTGGTGCTGATCCTGCTGGTGGCCGCCGCCGGGGTGATGCTGGTGGTCTCCGGACCGATTGCAGAATCTATCGGCAATGCGGTGGGCCTGGGGGAGACCGCGGTGACGGTGTGGAACTGGGCCACCCCGTTTGTGCTGATCCTGATCGCTGCCGGCGGGATTGGGCTGCTGTACTCCACCACCCCGAATATCCGGCAGCCTGGGCCCAAGTGGACCTCAGCCGGAGCGCTGATCACCATTGTGGTGATGATTCTGACTACTGCAGGTGTGGCGCTCTACGTGATGAACTTCGCCAACTATGAGGCCACCTTCGGCGCCCTGGCCAGCGTGATTATCTTCATGTTCTGGGTATACATCATGAACACCGTGCTGCTGCTGGGTGCGGAGCTGGACTCCGAACTGGAGCGCGGACGTCAGCTGCAGGCGGGCATCGAGGCCGAGCGCACCATTATGCTTCCGCCACGGGCCACCAAGGGCCTGGAGAAGAAGAACGTCAAGTACGAGAAGCTGGTGGCGGCCGGGCACGCGCTGCGCGCTTCCCGCGGTGAGACCAGCGATCCGGAGCAGATCTGGCGGCGCTGAAACGCTCCAGCTCAGGGCGCTGCTGAGAGCCTCTGCGGGGCCTTCCCATAGAGGAATTCTGCCGTGACCTGCCGCACGCCGCGTAATATTACGTAATATTTCGTTGGATGGAATTCCGGGGTGCTGTTCACCTGTCGCTCACGCTGCGTTACGGCCGTGTTTCTTAGGCTGCGTCAACTATCCGAGAACCTTGGGGAAGCTTGGGTTAACCTGGATTCTTCCTGGACTAGGACTTCCCCGGAATATCGCGGAACTCGCTGAGATGAGAGGATGAAAGCGGTGCTGGGGCCATGTGTTTCGGTTGTGTTGAATGCCTCGGCTTGACTTCTCGGGAAGCTGCGCTAACACACTATTTCGGCGCTCTACCCAGCGGTAACGATTCGGTTACAGGACCCTGGAATGTCTCACTCTGCGAGCCGCTGAGTCGTAATGTGGTGCGCACCTAAAGTGCTGGTGTGTGACGTACTGCACCAAGCACTTCGCACCTAATTGCATGAGGAGCAACACGTGAAACTACGCAAACTCTCTGCTGCTGCGGCCATTCTGGCCTCCAGCGCATTGGTTCTGTCGGGGTGCACCCCTGGCGATGACGACGACACCGGCAACGGTGACGAAGTCACCGACGAAAACGGTGATGAGAACGGTGAAGAAGACGGTACCGGCGTCGAGGAAGGCACTGGCGGTGAATACGACCAGGAGGGTGCCCTCTACACGGTGATTCCCGACTCGGGCGCCCGCGCTGAGCTTCCTGAGAACTTTGAGACTGCCGAGGACACCATCATCGCTTCCACCGGTGCGGTGCCCTTCATCAACGTGAACAACGACCACGCTGGTGCCAACTCGGTGAACAACTCTGTGGTGGCCGGTCGGATGGGTTCCGGCTTCTGGTACTTCGGCACCGATCTCTCGATCGTGCCCAATGATGAGTTCGGCACCTATGAGGTCACCAACGAGGAAGATCCGCTGGTGATCGAGTACTCCATCAACGAGGAGGCCATCTGGTCGGACGAGACTCCGATCACGGTACGTGACTACCAGCTCGGCTGGATCTCCCAGGCCTACAGCTCTGAGGACCACGAGGGTGACGCCGGGTTCAACCCCTCCGGAGCCTCTTTCTACTCCTACGTGCCTGAGGGCTTCCAGTACGACAGCCTGGACGACACCGACTTCAGCATTGAGCTGCCGGATTACTACGCCGACTGGGAGTTGCTGGTCTCTGGTCCCGGACTGCCCTCGCACATCGTTGCTGAGCAAGCCGGGCTGAGCCTCGAGGAGTTCGACGCCGCCATCGACGAGGGAGACGTCGCCGTACTGGAGGAGATCGCTGAGGTCTGGAACGAGGGTATGGGCCATGCAGGCGACTGGGACCCGGACATCGCACTGTCCTCCGGCCCCTACCAGCTGGCTGACTGGAACTGGCAGGGTGAAGAGTCCGGCGGCTCCGTGACCCTGGAGCCCAACCCCAACTGGTGGGGCACCCCGCCCGGCGTGGACACTCTGATCTTCACCTTCGAGGACGAGTCCACCCACGTTCAGGCTTTGGAGAACTACGACATCCACATCATCGAGCCGCAGGCCGATGAGGACGTCCGGTTGAATCTGGACTCCCTGGCCGAGACCGGCGAGTTCGTGGTCCACGAAGGCGACCAGGCCACCTGGGAGCACATCGATTTCCAGTACCAGCAGGGCCCGTTCGCTGAGACCCCGGAGCTGGCTGAGGCCTTCGCCCTCTGCCTGCCGCGTGAGGAGATCGTCGACCAGCTCATCGTGCCGGTCTTTGAGGATGCTGAGGTGCTCAACGCCCGAGAGGTGCTCAGCTTCGAGGAGAACTACGACGACTTTGTGGCTGAGTCCTACGACGGCCGCTACGATGAGGTCGACGTTGAGGCCGCTGCTGCGATCCTCGAAGAGCACGACGCCGTGGGCACCACTGTGGAGATCAACCACTTCGGCCAGCCCCGCCGCCACGCCGCCGTTGAGATCATCAACACCTACTGTGGCGAGGAGGGCGCAGGCTTCGACATCGTTGACGCCGGTGATCCCGACTTCTCCGCCGCGCTGCTCGACGGTGAATGGTCCGGTGTCGCAATGTTCGCCTGGGCAGGCTCCGGCCAGATCGTCTCCGGTCTGAACATCTACTCCTCCGGTGGTGCCCAGAACGCCACCGGCTTCGCCAGCGACACCGTTGATGAGCAGTGGGGCGTGGTGGCTGACAACGTCAGCGACGAAGAGCGCTTCGATGCCCTGGTGCAGATAGAGCAGGCTCTCTGGGACGACTTGCACGGCATCCCGATGTACGTGCACCCAGGCATTGTGGCCTCCGACGCCTCGATCGCCAACGTTCGCCTGACCGCCGCGCAGACCGCGATTCCGTGGAACGCTGAGCAGTGGCAGCGGGCAGAGGCCACCGCAGAGTGATGTGAGTTCCCTGATCCAGGGAACATCTGAACCACTCTGACGACGACGGTCCGCTAAGGGGCCCGGCAGAGACCATCTGCCGGGCCCCTGGCGGTCCTCGTACTGCGAACCGTACGGAACGGAAGGCGATCAAGCACCGTGCTGAAATATATCTTCAAACGCTTCGGGCGGCTGTTTCTAGTCCTTTTCGGAGCCTCATTCATCTGCTTCTACCTCATCGTCCACTCCGGGGACCCGCTGGCGGACCTCCGCGAGTCCACTGATGCTGATGCCGAGTTCCAGATGGAGACCCGGGCGCAGCACCTGAACCTGATGCTGCCCTGGACAGACCAGTACTACATGCCCTGGTACGAGCGCTACTGGGACTGGCTCACCGGGGTGCTGGGCTGTCTGGACCCCACCGACAACATCATCGGTGAATGTGACTGGGGCACCACGGTCAACGGCGGCGATGTCACTGCACAGATCGCCAACGCCGCAGAAGTCTCGCTGCGCCTGGTGCTCATCGCCACGCTGCTCTCGATTGTGCTGGGCATTCTCACCGGGATCGTCTCAGCCATGCGCCAGTACTCGATCTTCGACTACTCGATGAGCTTCGTGATGTTCCTGTTCTGGTCGCTGCCCCTGTTCTGGGCCGCGGTGATTGCCAAGGAATACCTGGCCATCCGCTACAACAACTGGATGGCGGACCCTCATTTCAATCAACAGACCATCTTAATCGTCGCGGTCGCCCTGGCTATCGCCATACCGCTGATCATCGGCGGAAGCGCCCGGCGGCGAATCATCACCGGTGTGGTGATGTTTGCCTATACCTGCACGGTGATGCCCTTCCTAGACCACATCCACTTCATGGAGGAGCCTCGGTTGGGCACCGGGTTCATCACCGTGGGAGCTGTGGTGTTGGCCGTAGGGTTCACCGCCCTGATTGCCGGAATGCAGAACACCAAAGTGCTGGTCTCCGGGCTGATTGTGGCTGCCCTCGGCGTCACCGCCTACTTCGCCACCTGGGACATGCTGCGCGCTGCCGAGAGCTACTGGGTGCCGCTTGGACTGTTCGCCCTGACCATTGCGGTCAGCGTTGCAGTGGGTCGGCTCTTCGGCGGGTACGCCAAGGGCCAAGCCACCGCCGTCTCACTGCTCACCGGCATTCTGACCTCAGCGATAATCCTGCTGGACCATTACATGTACAGCTGGCCCGGCTTGCTCTCGGTCAAACCACGCCCGGTGCGCACCATCGGCGAATCCAGCCCGAACCTGCGCACGGATGACTTCTGGGTGATCTCCCTGGACCATCTCAGCCAGCTCTGGCTGCCCACCCTGGTCATGATGCTGACCTCACTGGCCACCTACACCCGCTACACCCGAAGCTCCATGCTTGAGGTCGCCCAGCAGGACTACATCCGCACCGCACGTGCCAAGGGCGTCACCGAGCGCACCGTGGTGCTCAAACACGCCTTCCGCAACGCCATGATCCCGCTGGCCACCATTGTGGCCTTCGACTTCGCAGGCTTGGTCGGCGGCGCGATCATCGTGGAACGTGTCTTCGGCTGGAACTCCATGGGCACCATGTTCATCACCGGGCTGACCAACGTCGACCCAGCGCCGGTGATGGCAGTAATCATCTTTACCGGAGGCATCGCGGTGATCTTCAACTTCATCGCTGACATCCTCTACGCCGTCCTCGACCCAAGGATCCGAGTATGAGCAACGAACAGACTCCCGAACAGACAGATGCTGAGCTCGAGCAGCAGATGGTCGATCTGGCCGAGGTCGAGGACGCCAAGCTCACCGCCGGTCAGAAGTCCTACTCCCAGGGCCAGCTGATCCGTCGGCGCTTCTTCTCCCATGTGCCGGCCATGATCTCACTGGTGGTGCTTACGGTGATCACCGTGATGGCCTTCACCTCGGTGGGCTACGGCATCATCCCCGGCTGGTGGCAGCACCCCTTCCGGCTTCCGCAAGGGGCGGTATTGGTCAACGGCGGCCAGCCCACCATGTTCACCGACGGCCAGATCTTCGGCCCTCATCCTTTCGGCCAGGACAGCCTGCCCCGCGATATCTTCGCCCGGGTGATGCGCGGAACCCAGCAGTCGCTGATCATCGGCGTGGTGGTGGCCTTCGTCTCCTCGGTGATCGGCATCCTCATCGGAGCGATCGCGGGCTATTTCCGCGGCAAGATTGAGTCGGTACTGATGACCATCACCGACTTCGTGATTGTGGTGCCGCTGCTGGTCATCGCCGCCATCCTCGGCAGCACCGTCTCGAATATGCCCTTCGCGCCCTTTCCGCTGGCCATCATGCTCGGCATCGTGAGCTGGACCGGCATGGCCCGCCTGGTGCGCGCTGAGGTGCTCTCGCTGCGTGAGAAGGAATACGTAGCCGCTGCGATCGCGATGGGCGCATCTCCCTGGCGCATTATCGGTAAGCACATGCTACCCAACTCCATCGGGGTGATCATCGTCAACGCTTCCTTCACGGTGGCTGCGGTCATCCTGCTGGAATCCACCCTGTCCTACCTCGGCATGGGCATCCGCCCGCCGGAGGTCTCCTTGGGCCTGCTGGTCTCAGAGGGCGAGTCGGCCATCAACACCCGGCCACACCTGTTCTGGATCCCCGGCATCTTCATCCTGGTCATCACCCTGTGCGTGAACTTCGTAGGGGACGGGCTGCGCGATGCCTTCGACCCTCGCCAGCAGCGCAAGGGCGACCGGCGTCCGGGCTTGCGCCAGGTGATAGGGCTGCGCGGCTTCGCCATGGCACAGCGCCGCAATGAGCAGATCGGTGCCGATGCTTCCAGCCAGCCCACCGGCCCGCATATTGTGCCCGGCAGTAATAACCCACGAACCAACCAGCTGCAGTTCTGGAGGAAGAAGTGACCGAGAACAGCACACAGGAGACCACTCCGAAGGTCTCGAACCCCTGGGTACCTGCGATCCTCTCCCTGGTCGTGGCCGGACTCGGGCAGATCCTCATCCTCAAACAGCGGGAGTTCGGGGTCAAGCTGCTCATCGCCTGGCTGGTGCTGGGCATCGGTCCCACCCTGGTGATGACTCCGCTGCGCACCGGCGGCACCCATGTCAACCGGGAAGCGCTGAACCTGGCCGACACGGTGGCGCTCTCCACCCTGGGCATCGGTCTGATGATCGCTGTCTTCGCAGCCGTCACCGCATACCGCAGCGCCTTGCCCGAGCCGGAGGAAGACGAGGCTACCAAGGCCGCCCGGCCGCCCAAGGCCGCACTGAGCTTCCAGGACATCGCAGTCAGCTTCACCACGGAGTTCGGCACCGTGGATGCGGTCAAGGGCGTCAGCTTCGATGTGATGCCTGGTGAAGTGGTAGCCGTGGTCGGCGAGTCTGGCTCCGGAAAATCAGTGACCTCAGCCACAGCTATGGGTTTGGTGCCGAAGAACGGCACGGTTTCCGGAAAGGCGTTCCTCAACGGCAAAGAAATTACTGCAATGGACGATGCTGGGCTCCGCAAGCTGCGTGGCTCGGAGGTCTCGATGGTCTTCCAGGAGCCAATGACCGCACTGAACCCGGTGCTCAAGGTCTCCGACCAGCTCAAGGAAGCTATGGAGGTCCATGGTGTGGCCTTCGGCAAACAGGCATTGGCAAAGGGCATTGAGCTGCTGGAGCAGGTCGGCATTCCCGACGCGGCCAACCGGATCCACGAGTACCCCCATCAGTTCTCCGGCGGCCAGCGTCAGCGCATTGTGATCGCCATAGCGATCGCCTGCAACCCCTCAATGATCATCGCCGATGAGCCCACCACGGCACTGGATGTGACCGTCCAGGCTGAGATCCTGGATCTGCTGCGTCGGCTGAAGGACGAGATCAACACCGGTATCCTGCTCATCACTCACAACATGGGTGTAGTAGCAGATATGGCCGACCGCGTCGTCGTGATGTTTCAGGGCGAGGTGGTGGAGTCTGGGAAATCTGAGGACATCTTACTCAACCCACAGCACCCCTACACCATCCGGTTGCTGGAGGCCATGCCCAAGCTGCACCAGAAGGTGGACTTCGAGGTCACCTCGGTGGAGGAGCCTGCCGCTGAAGAGGCAGCACTGCCAGATGAGGACAGGATCAGCGGCGAGGTCGCCATTGAAGGCAAAGACCTCGCCCTGGCCTACCGGCACCGGAACAAGCTGACCCGGGTCGTGGAGGATGTGAACTTCGTCGTACCCAAGGGCGAGATTCTGGGACTTGTGGGCGAATCGGGCTCTGGCAAGTCCACCATCGCCAAGGCCGTGCTCGGACTGCTGGAGGTTGAGCAGGGCGAACTGCTGATCCGCGGGAGGAACCTGCCCACGCTCTCCCGCGCTGAGCGCAAGATCGCCCGGCGAGAGATTGGCGTGGTGTTCCAAGATCCCGCTGCTTCGCTTGATCCGCGCTTCCCGATCGGTGATCTCATCACCGAGCCGTTGGTGGTGCACAAGGTCGGCTCGCCCAAGGATCGTAAACAGCGGGCCGCGGAGCTCATCAATGCGGTGAAGCTGCCGGCCAATGTGATCAACCGCTACCCGCATGAGCTCTCCGGCGGCCAGCGGCAGCGCATCAGCATTGCCCGCGCCCTGGCGCTGAGCCCCTCCATCCTGATCGCCGATGAGCCCACTTCTGCCCTGGATGTCTCAGTGCAGGCCCGGGTGTTGGAGATGTTCGCCGAACTGCAACAGCAGTACGAGTTCGCCTGCCTGTTCGTCACCCACGATCTGGCAGTGGTGGACCAGCTGGCTGACCAGATCATGGTGCTGGAGAAGGGCCGTGTGGTGGAACAGGGCCATAAGAACCAGATCCTGCGCAATCCGGTGATGGACTACACTAAGCGGCTGCTGGCTGCTGCTCCAGTGCCGGATCCGCTCCAGCAGAAGGAGCGCCGTGAGGCCCGCCGGGAGCTGTTGACCGCCCAAGGGCTGCTCACTGACTGACCCGCCTTACCAGTAGAATCCGCAGGTGACTTCCGAGCAGCCCCCCTCCGACCTCATTGCCTTCTACAGCCGCGGTCGTGACGAACAGTGGCAGCAGAAGAAGCGGGAGAACTACCGCAAGTGGCGGCGGCGCACCATCGCGATCACTGCAACGGTTGCGGTGGGTGGTTTCGTCACACTCTCGGTGGTCTACAACATGCACCGCGAGTGGGGAATCATTGATGCCCTGGGCCTGACTTGCGGGGAGTACGTCCACATCGGTGAGCCGAGTCAGGCCGAGCAGCCCTTCCACTCTTGGCAGGAGCATCTGGCCTATGTGGCTGAGCAGAGCTCCGACCAGACTGAGGCGTTAGAGACCGCCGCCGAGGCTGTGGCAGAGGACATAAGTGCAGTGCCGGTCCTCGGTGCCTACCGCGGACCAGTGCCCACTGCCCGGGAGTTCTCAGCTGCTGTTTTCGGCGAGGAGCTAATCATCGGCCACCATGATGAGATGTGGTCGGGCACCGACCGGGTCTCAGTGCTGGACCCGGACACTGCTGAAATCAGCTTCACCGCCGAGACCGTCCATCCCACCCGGGACCACGACCTGGCTGACGATGCCCGCCGCCGGGTGCTCTACGGCATCGGGGCTGCCGGGACCCATATCATTCTGCAAACCCCTACCTATCACGGGAACACTGATGTGGTGATCATTGACAGGGCTGAGGGCCACGAGACGGACTGCCTCCGGCTCGACGGTGGGATCGACACCTCCCAGTTCCTCTCCGAGCACCCCGAGGAGACCGGTGCCTGGCCCCAGGTGCTCAACCTGAACGCCGGGCAGGTCGGTGAGACGGAGTTCCTCATCCACCACGGTCATTCCCCGGAGACTCGGCACCAGCTCAGCCGGGTGGATATCGCCACCACCGAGGCTGGCGAACCTCAGGAGGTTGAACCGCTGCCGGGTACCGATACCGAGCTGGAGGTGCCCGAAGAAGTGGTTGCCCAGATCGGCACAGAGGGACTGCGCCTGGACTCCGTTGGGGAAGAGCACTACCTGCTCAGCTGGGAGGCCGGATACATCATCTTCCAGAGTGACTGAGTTTTGAGTCCGCGGAGAGTGAGTCGAGCCAGATCACACACTGCGGATGTGCCTCGCCGCCCAGGACAGGGCCACGGCGATCGCAATGAGAGGTACGCCCAGGATCACTAGACTGACCGGGCCTACCGCGGTGACATCCATCGCGGCCAAGGCGGCAAGCCCGAACAGCAGTGATAATGCCACTCCGGGAAGTAGCGAGGTAAGCAATTGAGTTCGGAGGCACGTCCCGAGGTCGTGGCGTGACCAGCCAACCGCGCGAAGCATCACATGCTGCCGCCCGGCCTGCCGCAGAGACTGCCTGATCCCCATCCCGAACATTAGGACTCCTGCAGTGACCGCACCTGCGGCCAGAACAGTCTGCGGCAACAGCACTTCGGCATTGACCAGGTTCGCGATACGAGTCACACCGGCCTGCGTCCGAGAGGTGAGTATGACAACCACAAACGCGGAAGCTGTTGAGACCAGTACCAGTAGAGACAAGGCGCTCAGTGTCATTGCCAGCGGCGAGGCCAAGGCCAGCCGACGGCCGATTCCCGAGGGAGTACGGGCAGCAGCGCCTGAGCTTGAGACATTCCTGCTGCGTCCTGGCTGAGTTTTCGCAGATGCGGCGCCTATGGCGGTGACAAGGATCGTGACCAGAAGGGCAGCAGCTGCCGATGCTGCTGCGACCCTGGGGAGGATGGATGTGGAGAGCAGGATAGCGAGAGTCGCGGCAGCGGTAGTCATGATTGCCAGAGGGAGGTCCTCACTGAGGAACCAACGGCGGACACGGGTGCGGGGCCAGCCCAGTGAAGTGAGCAGGGCGGCCTCTTTTCGTCGCGTTCTTATTCCTGCCAGCTGAACCGCGCAGGCCAGAGTCGCGACTCCGGCAAGAGCAACTGTCAGCAGCAGCCATGAGGCAGTCAGCTGCGCATCTTCGACCTGGACAGCCGCACCGAGCGATGTCCATTCCTCCACCGTCCAACCGAGGTCAGTGCGGTCTTCGAAGAACTCAGGAAGGTAGACGCCTACCGGGGCCAGGCTGGAGCCGGCGACCACGCGGACCTCTAAGCCGAGATCCTCGATGTGGGAGGCAACCTCGCCGATGCGGTTGAGGTTCTCAGGGGAGTATTCCTCCACACCGGCCACGCGCACTCGGACAACATCAACCCGCAGCTCCTCACGGTACGAATGATAGGCATCCAGGGTCGTAATGACGCCAGGGGAGTTCAGCAGCGCTCCGCGGCCGCTGAACGATGGTGGGAGGTTACCGCCTTCGTGCTCACCGGGCTGCACGATTGTTGACTCGGCTGGTGCGTACAGGCCCAGAGGAACGTAGGAAGCGGAGTCAACGTCGATGACCTCGCCTGGAGTGTAACTGTCCACTGGCACTAAGAGAGTTCCATTCGGAGGGCGAGCGTCAAAGTCCAGGTTCCGGTACCAGGGCCGGTACCGCTGCTCGCGGGAGGTGCGCTCTGCATCGAGGACGTGGAAGCCCTGAGGCTCATTGACCAGAGCGGCCTCGACGTTCTCCGGCGCATCTTCCAGCTTCTCGCCCTCGGCCTCACTGCGCTGGATTCGTCCCGGCATCCAGTCAGGAGTGACCTGGGCGGTCTCAGCCTCAGCGAATCGGGTGGGTTCCTCAGTGCCCTCCAAGGCGAAACCGACATTGAGCTGCGGGATGAAAGGCACAAGGTTCTCAGTGATGTTGACCGTATGGACTTCTGCATCTGCCGGTGGGTCCTCGTAGACGATCTCCCCGTAGTTCTCGTACTCACTGGCAGCATCCAGATCAAGGCCCTCGAATACCGCCATCTCAGGGAACGCAGCTTCGGCGATCAGCTCAGGGTATTCGGTCTCCGAATAGACGATAGGAATTATCGGGCCGGCCTGCACATGCTCAACGCCGTCCACGCCGATAGGCAGACCGTCTTCATCGAAGTCTAGGTCCTCCCAGTCAATTGCCTCGAAATCAGTATCAGCGTCGTCCCAGATGAGCTCGCTATTGCCTGAGAAGACCCGCTCATGGATATGCGGGTAGCGCTCACGATCGACCAGATCGGCCAGGCACTCCCCTGGGGGTCGTTCAGCGAGCGGATCCCCTTCGCAGGGTTCTTCGCCAGTGCTGCGCTGGGCCTCTTCGAACTCGATCAAAGTGTCGAGGAATCCGCCCGCCTCACCTATGAGCTCCCGTTCGGACTGGGGGTCTACAGCAACCATGCTGCTGTAGAGCTCAGGCACCACCTCGAAGGTGTCATACAGCACCGCTGGTTGATCGGGGTCTTGGTTCTCTGCGTTGCCGGCGTCGCGCCAGGTGTCGCATTCGCAGCGGATACTTTCCACGACGTCGAAGATTTTGAGGGAAGGAACATCCTCGGACGAGTAGGTTGTCTCTCCAGCCTCAGGATCCCACTCAGGAATGGTGACATTGTCCAGGCCGGTGAGGAAAAGGCTCTCGGAGGGGCTGGACTGCAGATGGCGCAGCTGCATCCCATCGTCATACATGATGGAGACAGCACCCTTGAATGCTCGGGCATCGTCGAAGAACCCGTTCTCATCCCATTCCTCGACCATCGCGCCTACGGGTGCTTCCAGAGCAGGACTTGCGAACTGTCCGATGAATGCCAGCGGTGCGGCTACCTCAACCTCAGGCATGGTTGCGATCGAGTCGAGTTCGTACTCGGTGATATGCGCTTCGCCAGTGAGGCTGGCGAAATTCTGCTCGATGAGACCGCCGGTCTCCTCGGCAGAGTCGGTGAGACCACCTTGTGGGGTTACCAGTAGGTCATAGTGGCCTCGCCAGTTCTCACTGACTGTAGTCTGCACCGCAGCACCGGTCTGTTCAGTGATCTGTGAGGCAGCGATCATGGTGACGCCCAGCAGCAGGCAAGTCAGCAGTGCTGCGAAGGTGCGGGTCACACGGTTTGCGTAGCGGGAAAGCATCCCGGGCCACGCTACCGAGCTGTTAAGCTTCTATCAAGCTTTTGTTGATCGACGGTGTGGCGCCATGGTATCCGGCGCACCGCGTACACTAGTGGGGTTGAGCATGTTGTGTCTGCGCTCAGCGACCCTAGATTCCGGAAGGCCCTTCTTCACCCATGAGCACTGTGTCACGCAATGATCTGCGTAACGTCGCGATCGTCGCCCACGTCGACCACGGCAAGACCACACTGGTCGATGCCATGCTCCGCCAGACCAAAGCAGTCGGCGGCCACGGCGACCTTGAGGACCGGGTGATGGACTCCGGCGACCTGGAGAAGGAGAAGGGCATCACCATCCTGGCCAAGAACACCACCGTGTTCTACAACGGGCCGGCCGCCTCGCGGATCGCTGAGGCTGAGGCGGTCACCATGAACATCATCGACACCCCTGGCCACGCCGACTTCGGCGGCGAGGTGGAGCGCGGCCTCTCCATGGTCGACGGCGTGGTGCTGTTGGTGGACGCCTCCGAAGGCCCCCTGCCGCAGACCCGGTTCGTGCTGCGGAAGGCACTCCAAGCCTCCCTGCCGGTGATCCTGGTGGTGAACAAGACCGACCGGCCCGATGCCCGCATCGACGGGGTGGTCTCCGACACCATGGACCTGCTGCTGGGTCTGGCCTCCGATGTGGCCGAGGAGAACCCGGAGCTGGACGTGGACGCGGTGCTTGACCTGCCTATCGTCTATGCCTCAGGCAAGACCGGCCGCGCCTCAGCGGAGCAGCCCGCAGACGGCGGCCTGCCGGAGAATGAGGACCTCGAACCACTCTTCGAGACCATCCTGGCGCATGTGCCTGCCCCCACTTACGACGACGCCGAGGTCCTCCAGGCCCACGTCACCAACCTGGACGCTTCCCCCTTCCTGGGCCGACTGGCGCTGCTGCGCGTATTCAACGGCACTCTGCGCAAGAACCAGCAGGTGGCCTGGGCCCGCAAGGACGGATCGGTGAAGACCGTGAAGATCACCGAGCTGCTGGCCACCAAGGGTCTGGAACGGGTTGCCGCCGAATCCGCCGGCCCCGGCGATATCGTGGCTGTGGCCGGGATCTCCGACATCATGATCGGTGAGACCCTCACCGACCTGGATACACCTAAGCCGCTGCCGAACATCGTGGTGGACGACCCCGCCATCTCCATGACCATCGGCATCAACACCTCACCCATGGCTGGTCGGGTCAAGGGTGCTAAGGTCACCGCTCGCCAGGTCAAGGACCGGCTGGACGCAGAGCTGGTGGGCAACGTCTCCATCCGGGTGCTGCCCACTGAGCGCCCTGATATGTGGGAGGTTCAGGGCCGCGGCGAACTCGCCCTGGCCATCCTGGTGGAGCAGATGCGCCGCGAAGGCTTCGAGCTCACCGTAGGCAAGCCCCAGGTGGTCACCAAGGAGATCGACGGTGTGCTGCACGAGCCCATGGAAGCTATGACCATCGATGCCCCCGAGGAGTACATGGGCGCGATCACCCAGCTGCTGGCCGCCCGCAAGGGCACCATGACCACCATGTCCAACTCCGGCTCCGGCTGGATCCGGATGGAGTTCAGCGTCCCGGCCCGTGGCCTCATCGGGTTCCGCACCACCTTCCTGACCATCACCCGCGGCGCTGGCATCGCCTCAAGCTACGCCGCCGGCTACGAACCATGGAAGGGCGAGATCGCATACCGGGCTTCCGGCTCCCTGGTGGCCGACCGGGCCGGAGCGGCCACCCCCTTCGCCATGATCAACCTCCAGGAGCGCGGCACCTTCTTCGTAGAGGCCACCAGCGAGGTCTACGAGGGCCAGGTGGTCGGCATCAACTCTCGCAACGAGGACATGGAAGTCAACATCACCAAGGAGAAGAAGCTCACCAATATGCGGGCCGCCTCCGCCGACAGCTTCGAGGGACTCACCCCGCCCATGAAGCTGACTCTGGAGGAATCCCTGGAGTTCGCCAATGACGACGAATGCGTAGAGGTCACCCCTGAGGCCATCCGTATCCGCAAGGTCATCCTGGACTCCTCCGAGCGGATGAAGGCTTCCCGCCGCAAGAAGCAGGCTGCAGCCGTCTGAGCATGACCTCCCAGCAGTCCTCCCACCAGGCCCACCAGCAGCCTCTTCCGGCAGGCGATCCCAACCCCGCCTCCCTGCACGGCGTCCAGCAGCAGCGGCCACGCCCCGAAGGACCCATGCTGCCACGTGCGGTGATACTGGGGATCAGCCTGTTCTGCGGCGTCGTCCTGGGAATTCTGGGCACTCTGCTGCACGGCAGTATCTGGATGATCGGTGAAGTGGACTCCGGCTTGGTCATCCCCTGGGGCGCTGCGCTGGGGCTGCTGATCCTGCTGCTGGGCCTGGTCTGGGTCGGCACCACCTCACGTTCTCTGGCCGAGCCGACCCTGATGGGCACCGCGACCTTCACCGTGGCCACCATCGCCTACCTGTGGCCCGGCCCCGACCAGCTGGTGGTGCCCTACTCCCCGGTGGCTTTCGAAACCTTGCCTGGACCGGTGATCGCCTCGCTGGTCTGGTGGCTGGGCTGCGCAGTGACCACCATTATCGGGATGCTGATAGTCAAATGGGTTCTTGTGGCCGACGCCGCACGCTCGTCTCGTAAACCACCGGCCGCCGGGCCGGTAGACTGAGTCCCACTATGACCTACGTGATCGCACTGCCCTGTGTGGACCTCAAGGATAAGGCCTGCATCGACGAATGCCCTGTGGACTGCATCTACGAGGGCGAGCGCGCCCTCTACATCCACCCGGACGAATGCGTGGACTGCGGCGCCTGTGAGCCGGTCTGCCCCGTGGAGGCCATCTACTACGAGGACGATCTGCCCGAGGAATGGAGCGAGTACTACCGGGCCAATGTGGAGTTCTTCGACGACATCGGCTCGCCCGGCGGGGCCGCCAAACTCGGCCTGATCCCTAAGGACCATGAGGTCATCCAGGCCCTGCCGCCTCAAGAGCATGACTAACATTAGCCCGCCGCGCAATCCCTCATCTCGCTGAGTGTATGTTTTGTGCACTAGTTTGGACGGAAACCGGGCAGAAATACTGCACAGATCATGCACTCAACGTCGGTGGGTGGGAGTTGAGCGATGGGTGGGAGGAGAGCTTAGGTGTTGAATCTGCCCGAGTACCCCTGGGAGGCGATGGCCCCGTACCGCCAGCTGGCCGCCGAGCACCCGCATGGCGTGGTCAACCTCTCCATCGGCACACCCGTTGACCCCACCCCGGAGATCATCCAGAACTCCCTGGCCAATGCCGCAGACGCGCCCGGATACCCCACCACCCATGGAGCCGTGCAGCTTCGCGAGGCGATCGCCGCCTGGTTCGCCCGACGCCGCGGAGTACCGGACCTGGACCCGGCGAATATCCTGCCCACCATCGGCTCCAAGGAGCTGGTCGCCTGGCTGCCCACGCTGCTGGGCCTGGGACCGCAGGACATTGTGGTCTACCCTCGCATCGCCTACCCCACCTACGAGATGGGTGCGCGGATCGCCGGAGCCCAAGCACTGGCCGCCGACGAGCTGCACGGTCTGGACGAGCAGACACTGAGCCGGGTGAAGCTGATCTGGCTGAACAGCCCGGGAAACCCCACCGGAAAGGTCGACGACGCCGCCCGGCTGGCTGACATGGTCCAGCTCGCCCGCCGCATCGGGGCAGTGGTGGCCTCCGATGAGTGCTACGCCGAACTGTCCTGGGACGTGGAGGCAGTGCCCTCCATCTTGGATCCGCAGGTCACCGGTGGAAGCCACCAAGGCTTGCTGGCGGTCTATTCGGTGTCCAAGCAGTCCAACCTGGCCGGCTACCGGGCCGCCTTCGCCGCCGGCTGCGAAGAGCTGATCGCCAACCTGGTGAACACCCGCAAGCACGCCGGAATGATCATGCCCGCCCCGGTGCAGGCCGCTCTGACAGCGGCAGTCAGCGACGATGCCCACGTAGGTGTGCAGCGGGAGGCCTACCGGCGGCGTCGTGCGCAGCTGTTACCAGCTCTGGAGGCTGCTGGGTTCGCTGTGGAGCACTCCCAGGCGGGGCTCTACCTCTGGTGCCGCGAAGACTCGGATCACCCTGCCAGCACCTGGGAGCTGGTGCAGCGGATGGCAGAGCGCGGCATCCTGGTGGGCCCGGGGGTCTTCTACGGCGAGGCCGGTGAGGGATACATCCGGGTGGCTCTCACCGCCACCGACGAACGTATAGCCTCGGCAGCACAGCGTTTAACTTAGAGCCTTCCGACAAGGTAGGTTTACTTGTGTTGTGACATTCGTATGTCCTCAAACGTGAAGGAGAGCCAGTGAGCGAGCAGACCACCCCAGCGCGTCTGGAGTACCAGGGCCATGACCTTGAGCTTCCGGTGGAGGACTCCGTTGAAGGCAATGACGGGCTCAACATCGCTCCGCTGCTGAAGACCACCGGTGCGGTCACCTACGATCCCGGCTTCATGAACACCGCCAACACCAAATCGGCGGTCACCTACATTGACGGCGCTGAGGGGATCCTCCGCTACCGCGGCTACCCGATCGAGCAGTTGGCTGAGAAGTCCAGCTTCCTGGAGGTCAACTACCTGCTGATCTATGGCGAGCTGCCCACCGCGCAGGAGCTCGCTGAGTTCGACAACGTGACCCGGCGGCACACCCTGCTGCATGAGGAGCTGAAGAACTTCTTCTCCGGGTTCCCGCGCGATGCCCACCCGATGCCGGTGCTCTCCTCGGCGGTCTCAGCACTGTCGACCTACTACCCGGACTCGCTGGATCCGTTCGATCCTGAGCATGTGGAGCGCTCCACCTACCGACTGCTGGCCAAGCTGCCAACTATCGCCGCCTACGCATACAAGAAGTCCGTGGGTCAGCCCATGCTCTACCCGGACAACAGCCTGAACCTGGTGGAGAACTTCCTGCGTGGCTGCTTCGGGGTGCCCGCTGAGCCTTACGAGGTGGACCCGGATCTGGCCAAGGCTCTGGACATCCTGCTGATCCTGCACGCTGACCATGAGCAGAACTGCTCCACCTCCACGGTGCGGCTGGTGGGCTCGGCCCAAGCCAACCTCTTCGCCTCCATCTCTGCCGGGGTCAACGCACTCTACGGGCCGGCCCACGGTGGGGCCAACGAGGCGGTGCTGAAGATGCTGCGCGAGATCCAGGCCTCGGATATGAAGCCTGAGGAGTTCATGACCAAGGTCAAGAACAAGGAAGCCGGCATCCGGCTGATGGGCTTCGGCCACCGGGTGTACAAGAACTACGACCCGCGTGCCCGCATCGTCAAGGGCTTGGCCGATGAGCTGCTGGCCAAGCTCGGCGGGGACGATGAGCTCTTCGACATCGCCCAGCGTCTGGAGGCTGTAGCCCTGGAGGATGACTACTTTGTGGAGCGCAAGCTCTACCCGAACGTGGACTTCTACACCGGCCTGATCTACAAGGCCATGGGCTTCCCGGAGAAGATGTTCACCGTGCTCTTCGCCCTAGGCCGACTGCCCGGCTGGATCGCCCAGTGGCGAGAGATGATGGGGGACAGGACCACCAAGATCGGCCGACCCCGCCAGATCTACACCGGCTACGGCGAGCGGGACTACCCCGCCTAGGTGGGCGAGCGCGGTAAGAGAGCCGCTCAGTGTCTCGCGGCATCCGTGCAGCGGTGCCGTGGGCGGGCGGTGAACGGCAACTATCCGGGCTGAGTCTTCCGCGGCTCGGTCTGTGCTCGGAGCTCCCTTCCTACTTTTCGTTCGATGGCCACCTACAACGACGTTTTGCCCTGTTTCGGGTCCGAATCGTCGTCGCAAGAGGCCATCGTAGGAGTTAGCGGTTAGTCTCGAGACGTGGTTCTTTCAAAGCCTTCAGCCTCGGGCTGGCTCACTGTGGACCATGTCCACAATGTGTACTGGGAGGAATCCGGGCACTGTGATGGCGTTCCTGCTCTCTATCTTCACGGTGGGCCAGGCGGCAGCTTGGGCGCAGGCGGATACCGCAACAAGTTTGACCTGAATAGGGTACGGCTGATCGGTTTCGACCAACGGGGTTGCGGTCGTTCCGTACCGTCAGCCAGCGACCCGGACTACGATCTGCGTCTGAACACGACATCCCACCTCATCGCAGATATTGAAGCGTTGCGCGAGCATCTGGGTGTTGAGCAGTGGCTAGTCAATGGTGTCTCTTGGGGTTCAACGCTTGCCCTAGCCTATGCCCGGGCGCATCCAGACCGAGTCTCGGGCCTTGTGCTGATGGCGGTGACCACTACCAGTCCTTTTGAGGTCCGGTGGATCACCGAGGCTGTCGGTGCGATTTTCCCTGAGGCCTGGGAACGGTTGGTCCACCATGCTGAGCAGGCAGGGGTTGGCTATCAGCGTGGCGGCGGCCTTCCTCTGGTCACCGCCTATGCCAGGCTGCTGCAGCATCCTGATGCAGCGGTCCGCGACGCCGCGTCGGAGGAGTGGGCACTATGGGAAGACACCCATATTTCGCTCGGAGTCCCGGCTGTGCCGCGCGACCCCAGATGGGAGAACCAGAGGTTTCGCCTTACCTTCGCCAGACTGGTGACGCATTATTGGAGCAATCATGGCTTCCTCGATCCGCCAATTCTGGCCGGCATCGGTCTGCTGCGCGGCATTCCTGCGACGCTAATCCACGGCCGCCGGGACATCAGTGGACCGGCGTCAACCGTGTGGCAGCTGCACCGGGCCTGGTCGGGCAGCGAGCTAATCCTTGTGGAGGACGAAGGACACGGTGGACCGAAAATGGTCGCAGCGTGGCGTGAGTCCAACACCCGGCACATTGCCCGTCTGCTGCAGCGGAGCTAATGCTTGCCCCTGCTTCGACACCGTTCGGTGGCCACCTACAACGACGTTTTGCCCTGTTTCGGGTCCGAATCGTCGTCGTGGAGGACCACCGAACGCAAAGTTTTCCCCAGATGAGGGACGACGATGACGCCACGCCGGGCTCTCCCCAGATTTGACGCTGAGCTGCCCCGAGGGCGGGGTGCCAGTGCACGCTGAGAGGATGAGCACAGCAGTTCCGCCCCGACCGTCACGTCGCAGACGTCCCGTCAGCTACCCCGTACCGAAGCGCGGTATGAGCTATCGCGAGCTTGCCGAGCGTCTCACAGCACAGAACATCCGTCACGCCACGTATAACAAAGTACTGTTGCACCTGGGTCGGGGCCTCTATGGCCCAGCCGAGACCGAACCCATGCTCGCTGTTCTCCAAGCACTTACTGCTGGCCAGAATTGTGTGATCAGCCATCAGAGCGCAGCCTGTATATACGGGCTCATCAGTCAACCTCTGAGGCCCCCGTTTCACATTACGAGTCCTCGGGGTGCCTCTCGTATCAGGCGCCCGAATGTGATTGGGCACCGCAGTGATGTTCCTGATGAGTATCGACAACTATGGCACGAGATCCCGATGACCAGTCCCGCATGGACCTGGAGTGATCTGGCCTTGACGAGTTCTCTGCTGGACGCCCTGGTTCTGACCGACAAAGTCATCAGGCAAGGGCGTATTGAGTACGGTGAACGGGCTGAACCGCTGGCTACCCGGGAGGAGCTTCAAGCTGTATTGGCCCTGCGTGGTCGAGCTAATGGGGTGCGGACCGCAGCTGAAGCCCTACACCGCGCACAGCCAGGATCTGATTCGCCGCAGGAGACCGTTCTACGCTTCCTGTGTGAAGAACGGGGTTTGCCGCAGATGCGGGTCAACGTATGGCTTGACGATGAGAATGGCCGGAAGGTGGTGCAGCCTGACCTGTCCATCCGGGAGTACAAGATCGCGATTCAGTACGACGGTGAAGCGTATCACTCCGGAGAACAGATGCGCCGGGATGTGCTGCGTACCGAACGAACTGAAGCTCTGGGCTGGATTGAGGTGCGGATTACCAAGGATCACATGCGTCACAGCGGGCGTGCCGCAGTCGCCAAGATAGAGCGGGCCCTGCGCCAGCGCGGATGGTCACGGTGACCCCGTTCGGTGGCCACGTGCAACGACGTTTTACCCAGTTTTAGGCCCGAATCGTCGTCGTGGATGACCACCGAACACATAAGTAGAAGAGGTGAGCTGAGGGGATCAGTCCCGGCTGAAACCGATCTCGACGGTGTCGGGGGCGGCGGGATCATCCTCATCAAGCCGCTCCCAGCGGGCGGAGTCCCGGTCCCAGCGGTAGGGCGCTGAAGTCACCGTCTGAATGCCATAGTCATAGGCGGCGGCCACCGCCCAGTGCGCCACCAGCCACTGGTAGTCGTAGTCTCCCTCAGCGGCAGGCACCGCCACACTCACCGCAGCTTCTGCACCGGCTCCGGAGACTACGACGACGCCGTCCAGCACCGGCTCCGGCACAAACTCCTCGGCATCTTCATCCTGACCGTTGCCTTCATCCTCCTCCGGAGGTTCGGTGAACGGGATGTTCAGGGCGTGGGGCATCACGGCCACCAGCTCATCAGCCACACCGGCAGGATCAGGGCCAGGGACCTCAAGCTGGGAGAGGTGGCAGGTCATCCCCACCTGCTGCTGGCCTGCCAGCGGCCAGGCGAACGCCCGCGCCTGGGTAGCGTGCCGCGGGTAGAACTGGGCATTATGCGGACGGTCCAGCACCTCGGCAGCCTCATCCAGGTGCATCTCCGGCTCCCAGGTGGGATCAGGCTCCTCCCCGTCCTCCTCTGGTTCTTCCTCCGCTGCGGCCTCCAGGCCCTCCTCCCAGGAGTCCTGGAGCACGTCGAAGAACCCGGAGACGGTGACCTCCACCGGAACCACATCCCCCTGGGCGGTCCAGTCCGGGGCCCCGCGAGCGAACAGCACTCGGGAGCCGGGGTCTTGGTCCCCCTCACGCATGGTCAGCTCGGTCTCCTGCAGGGAGATGGCCACCGCGTGGATCGCCGCCTCAGGGGGCAGTCCCCGGTCTGCGGCAGTGGCAGCCAGCAGTGCGGCGTTATGCGTCTGCTGATGAGTCAGCTCATGGTCAGCATCTCCCACGGCGACCTCGCAGCGCTCATCGAGCAGGAACTCGTTCTCATCGATGTAGCGCCAAGTGCCGTAGGAGGCCCCGGCCACCAGTGCGGTGGTGACACCCAGGGCGGTCACGGTGCGGCGCTGGCGACGGCGGCGGGCCATCGGACGGGTGACCACCTGCTGGCGGCGCGGTCTGCGGAAGGGACTCATCGTTCAAGCCTCAGTTGGTGTGCAGAGCGGTGTTGAGCTTGACTTTTTGGTTCTTCCGCGGCCGGGCCTGCACCGTGCCGGTGACCGAGTCGCGCAGGAACAGCAGTCCGGTGGAGCCGGAGAGTTCCGCGCCCTTGGCGGTGCCGCGCACCTGGCCTTCCTCATCCAGCACAGTGACCTTGGTGCCGGCGGTGACGTAGAGCCCGGCCTCCACCACACAGTCATCGCCCAGGCTGATGCCCACGCCGGAGTTCGCACCCAGCAGCACCCGCTCGCCCAGGGTGATCTTCTCCTTGCCGCCCCCGGAGAGGGTGCCCATGATGGAGGCACCACCGCCTACGTCGGTGCCGTCGCCCACTGCCACCCCGGCGGAGATTCGACCTTCCACCATGGAGGTGCCCAGGGTGCCGGCGTTGAAGTTGATGAAACCCTCGTGCATCACGGTGGTGCCCTCGGCGAGATGGGCGCCCAGGCGCACCCGGTCGGCATCGGCGATCCGCACCCCGGTGGGGGTCACATAGTCCACCAGGCGAGGGAACTTGTCGATCCCGTAGACGGTGACATGGCCGCGGGAGCGCAGCTTCAGCCGGGTCAGCTCGAAGCCGGCCACCGGGGCTGGCCCGAAGTTGGTCCACACCACATTGGCCAGGTGCCCGAAGATGCCCTCTAGGTTGATGGTGTTGGGCTTGGCCAGCCGGTGGCTGAGCAGGTGCAGGCGCAGCCACACATCCTCGGTGCTGGTGGCCTGCTCATCCAGATTGCTCTCTACCGAGACGGCTTTGAGGACGACGCCGCGGTCAGGATCCTCGTCCTCAGCAGCCTTGAGCTGAGAGTCCAGCTGGGCATCATCATTGTCTGCCAGGGGACCCAGCGCAGGGGAGGGGAACCAGGTGTCCAGAACAGTGCCGTCAGCGGCAACAGTGGCCAGTCCATGTCCAGAGGCGATACGAGGCTGCGAAGTCATGGATACCATCCTACGGTTCCGTGTCGGAGCTCTGTCACCGGCAGGTTTTAAGGGGTGGAAGAAGGTTACGTTTGTGTTTCAGAGCAACCCTGGGGTGGCCGAATCGCGCTGACCTGCTTTAGTGTGATCACACAATAGGTTCAGCGGGGGAGATGCTTGTCACAAGCCTGTGCCAAGGCTGGCCCTCCCCGCTGACCCGTAATCGCACCAGACCAGGAGGAATCCTATGACTATCCGTCGCACACTTACAGCGATGACTGCTGTGGCCGCGCTGACTGCGCTGGCCGCCTGCGGTGATGACAACGGGGACGACAATGGCACCGACAACGGTGCTGAGCTTGAGCCGGAGATTGGTGACGAGGAGGACTTCCTCACCGATCTGCAGTTCGCCTCCGGCGGCACCTCCGGCGTGTACTACCCGCTGGCCGGCGAGCTCTCCGAGATTTTCTCCGCAGAGACCGAAGCCAATGTCAACTATGTGGAGTCCGGTGGCTCGCTGGACAACTTGGGTCAGATCCTGCAGGGCCAGTCCCAGCTTGCGCTCTCCCAGAATGACACCGCAGCCAACGCAGTGATCGGTGAGCTGGGTGAAGACCTGGAGGGCGTGGTCGTGGACAACGTCGGTTGGATTTCCAACCTCTACCCGGAGGCCATGCACATCATTGTCCGCGAGGACTCCGGCATCGAGTCCGTCGAGGACCTCGAGGGCACCACCATCGCCGTGGGGGATGTAGGATCCGGCACCCGTGCCATCTCTGACGCCATTCTCGACTTCTACGAGATCGACTACACCCCCGAGGAGACCGACTTCGGCGCCTCCACCGAGATGCTCGCTGACGGGCAGATCGATGCCTCGATGTTCGTCTCCGGTGTGCCGGTGGCCGGGCTGACCCAGCTGGCCTCCACCACTGATGTGACCCTGCTGTCACTGGATGAGGGCGACGCCGATGAGATCGCCGAGGGAGGGTTCTTCGAGGCCTACACCATCTCGGCTGACTCCTACGACGCCATCGACGAGGATGTGACCACCATCTCGGTGTTCGCCGCCCTGGTTGCCTCCACCACTGAGGTCAGCGAGGACTTGGCCTACGACATCACCGCCGCTCTGTTCGACAACGCAGACCAGGTGACCATCGAGGTCGGCGAGAACATCGACATCGAAGAGGCTCTCTACGGCATCGGCGATATCCCGCTGCACCCCGGTGCTGAGCGGTACTATGAAGAGAACGATATCGACCTGCCGTGACACCACGCTCCGCAGCCGATCAGCCCCGGGCCTCGGCATTCCCACCGGATGCTGCACCCGGGGCTGCGGCTGAGGAGAAGGCCGAAGAGGTCCTCCGCGAGCACGATATCTCCAGCCGGTTCCGCACGGAGCTGGGCTGGTGGGGCTGGCTCGTGGGGGGCATCTCGGTCGCCTTCACGGCATACCACCTCTACGCAGCCTTCTTCCGCCCTTACAACACCTGGATGCATGGGTCACTGCATGTGGCCGGGGCACTGGCACTGATCTTCCTGCTCTACCCCGCTTCAAAGCGCCTGCTGCGGGTGCAGCAGGGCAGGCCCACCCCTCTGGACATCCTGGTAGGGCGTCATCGGGGCATTCCCTGGTATGACGTGGTGCTGGCCGCGGCCGCCACCGGCTGCAGTCTCTACATCTTCTTTCGCTACGAATACCTGGTCTCGCCACGGATCAACTTGGTGGGGCACAGCGATTTCGACATCCTGATCGCCTCAGTGGGTGTGATCCTGGTCCTGGAGGCCACCCGCCGCTGCGTGGGCATCCCCATTGTGGTGGTGGCCGGTGCGGCCATCGCCTATGCGCTCTTTGCCACCAATGCAGTGATGCCCGGGGACTGGGGCCACCGCGGCCAGGATTGGAGCGAGTTCGCCACCAATATGTTCCTTTCCTCGGGGCAGGGCGTCTTCGGCACCCCGATCCAAGTCTCCTCTAACTTCATCTTCCTGTTCCTGTTCTTCGCCGTGGTGCTGCTGCGTACCAATATCGGCCAGTTCTTCAATGACCTCGCCTTCCGGGCGGCAGGCCGGTTCAGCGGCGGCCCCGCCAAGGCAGCAGTGGCCGCCTCGGGCCTGCAGGGCATGATCTCCGGGTCCTCCGTGGCCAACACTGTGGCTTCCGGGTCCTTCACCATTCCGATCATGAAGAAGGCCGGTTTCAAGCCCCATGTCGCGGCAGCCACCGAGGCCACCGCCTCCACCGGCGGTCAGATGGTCCCGCCGATCATGGGTGCAGCTGCCTTCATCATGGCCCAGAACATCTCCGGCCTGGAGTACAACGAGCTCATCGTCATCGCGATCATTCCTGCGGCTCTCTACTTCACCGGGGCTTTCCTCTCAGTGCACTTCGAGGCCAAGCGCAATGAGCTCAAGGGCATTGCTCCCGACCAGCTGCCCAGTTGGAAGTCAATCCTCACCCGGATCGATATGCTGCTGCCACTAGTGGTCATCATCAGCACCCTGCTCGGCGGAGCCAGCCCCATGCGCGCTGCGCTCTTCGGCATCGGTACCGCCGTGGCGCTGAGCCTGCTCCGAGCGATCTTCGAACATATGGTCCCGGTGCTTGTTCAGGCTCAGAAGGAGGGCAAGTCCACCCCTGAGGAAGTTGGCAAACTGGTCCTCTCCCTGATCTATGTGATGCTGCAGATGCTCATCGCCGGCGCGCGTACTGCCCTGCCGGTGATCGCGGCCTGTGCCACCGCAGGCATGGTGGCCGGCACTGTCACCACCACTGGGCTCGGCGGACAGCTCGGGCGAGGTCTTGTGGACATTGCCGGTGGCAATTTCCTGCTGGTGCTGGTCATGGTGATGATCGCCTGCATCATCCTGGGCATGGGCCTGCCCACCACCGCCAACTACGTAGTCACCGCCACGGTGGCCGCCCCCATCCTGTACCAGAACTTTGATGTGCCGCTGATCGCGGCCCATATGTTCGTGTTCTTCTTCGGCATCCTGGCCGATGTCACACCACCAGTCTGTCTGGCGGCTTTTGCCGGTGCAGGCATTGCCGGAGCCAATCCGATGCGGACCGGGGTCACCGCCCTACGTATCGCAGTCGCCGGATTCCTGATCCCCTATGCCTTCATTCTGGAACCAGCGCTGCTACTGGAGGGCACGTTCACGGAGATGATCATTCCGTTGCTGACGGTGGTATTGGGCATGATCGGCGTCGCCTCCGGACTGGCCGGTTATCTGATCGCACACGGCACCGCAGTGGACCGGATTCTGCTATTTCTGGGCGGGGTGATGCTCGTCTATCCGGATGTGGTGGTCTCCGGCATCGGCCTGGCCGTAGTGGCCGCCGGCGTGGCTATCCAGGCCGTGCTGCGTGCCCGCGGCCACAAAGCAGATATGGGCTCCGGGGACAAACTCGAGATGGAGATCCCGGAGGCCCCTGCGGCCACCAAGTGAACGGTCGCTAGTCCGTGAATCTCCGGACCTGGGTGGCGTGGGCGGCAATGAGCTCGGTGCGCACCTCGGCGCCCAGTCCGGGGGAGGAGGGGACGGTGACGTTCCCGGCCTCCGCGGTCACCGGCGGGCTGATGACGTCCTCGGCGTAGTACTTCTTGCTGGCTGAGACATCCGAGGGCAGGGTGAAGCCCGGCAGCGAACTGATCGCCACATTGGCCAGCCGGCCGATGCCGAACTCGTGCATCCCCCCGCACCAGACCGGCCAGCCTGCCTGCTGTGCCAGGTCATGGGCAGCCCGGGCAGCGCTCAGTCCGCCCATCCGGGAGACCTTGATGTTCAGCACCCCGCCGGCCTTCAGCTCGATCGCGGTGCGCAGATCATCCAGAGTCTCCACCGACTCATCCAGGCAGACCGGGGTGTCCAGCTCGGCCTGAAGCCGGGCAGAGTCCAAGAAGTTCCGCGGGGCGAAAGGCTGCTCGATCATGGTCAGCTCGTACCGGTCCAGGGCACCGAAGACAGCCAGGGCGTCGTCGTACCCTGCCTGGCCCTGACCCGGGTAGGCGCCATTGGCGTCCACATGCACATCAAGGTCCGGATAGGCCTCACGGACCGCCTTCACCGGCTCCACATCCCAACCCGGTGCGATCTTCAGCTTGACCCGCGGGTAGCCGGAGTCCACATGCTTGGCCACCTGCACCAGCAGTTCCTCGATGCTCGGCTCAATCCCCAGCGATACCCCGGCCACCACAGACTGTCGGGTGCCGCCCAGAGCCTGGGCCAGCGACTGGCCGGACTGCGCGGCCCAGAGCGTCCAAGCAGCCATATCCACCCCCGCCTTGGCGAACCAGTGGCCGCGGATCTTGGCGAAGAGCCCGGAGACCTCATCCGGGTGCTCCCATTCCTTGCCGAGCACTGCCGGCAGCAGATATTCGGTGGCGGTGTGCCAGGCCACCGTGGTGGTCTCTGAGGCGTAGTAGGGGCCGGCCGGGGAAGCGATCTCGCCCCAACCCTTGACCCCGGAGGCATCGGTGATCTCCACCAGCAGGTGGCGCAATGAGGACTTCCGATGGCTGGAGGTCTCGAAGGAGTGCACCAGCGGCAGCTCCACATCATGGATCACGGCTTCAACAATGCGCATAGGTTCAGTCCTTCGTGAAGGTGTAGACAGCAGTGTGCGGGTCGGTGCGGGTGCAGGAGGCTGCGGCGAAGCCCTGCTCGAAGAGCCCGCGAATGGTGTGGCGCAAACCCGCGGCCAGATCAGGGTCAACCGGTTTAGCCGCAGGAAGCCCCAGATAGGTGGTGGAGCCCTCGGTGTGCAGTTCGGCTACGCCAAGAGGAGGTGGTGCGGAGCCGCCCGCCGCGGGCTCGCCCTGGTGCCCAGTGAACCGCCACTCCACGGTGATCCGGTCGGTGCCGGGCAGCCCCTGGGCATCGGGGGTGTACCAACGGCCCTGCGCGCCCAGCACATCCAGGTTGAAATGGGCATTGCGCGCCAGCAGCGGATCATAGGTCCAGCGCATCCGCTGAGCCCCGGAACGGGTAGCCAGGGAGGCCTGAACCCGTTTCAACGACCGACCCACCCCCTGACCCTGCAGGGTGGAGGAGACCACGGCCGCCTGGGAGAAATGGTAGGTATGGGCGTCGTCGCCACCCTCCACCGCAGTCCAGCCGTAGGCGAAGGCCAGCACCGTTCCGGAGGTGTCTACCGCGCCGACCACTGAGCCGGAATGGGTCAGCAGCGAGGAGAGCATACGGGGGTTCAGCGACTCGTCCTCCCCGGTGTAGCCGAAGACTCCGCGGTAGAGCTGGCAGGCCTGTTTGAGCTCGCCATAGTTTGCCAGCTCGCGGACAATCAGCCCGGAGCTCAGGGTCAGCTGCTCGGCGGGGGTGTTCGGTGCATTGCTCATCCTCCAAGCCTATCTCTGCCCGCCGCTGGGAAACTCACGTCAAGAAACTGCTGGAATGCGTGATGCGGCTGCTATTCCGACAGTTTCCTGCCGAGAGTTGGCAGAGAGCACACGGGTAGGGTGGAGTCATGCAGAAGACAGCACTGATCACTGGAGCTTCCCGCGGCATCGGCAAGGCAGTGGCCCAGGAGCTGGGCCGCGACCACCATGTGCTGGTGGGCGGGACTGATCCTGATCGGGTCAACGAGGTGGTGGCCGCCCTGCCCAGTGCCGAGCCCTTCCTCGCCGACCTGGGGGATGCTCAGGCAGTGGAGCGCGCCTGGGTGCAGGCCGGGCGGGAAACCCTGGATGTGCTGGTGCATTCGGCAGGCCTGGCCTGGATGCGGCCGGTGGCTGAGGCCCCGCTTGACGAATGGCGGCAGATGTTTGAGATCAATGTCTTCGCGGTGGCTGAGCTGACCCGGCTGACCCTGCCGGCGCTGCGCGAAGCCAGCGGGCAGGTCATCACCATCAACTCCGGATCCGGGTACGCCTCACGGGCTGGCTCCGCACTGTACTCCGGCACCAAATTCGCCCTACGCGCCTTCACCGATGCGCTGCGTGAGGAGGAGCGCGGGGCAGTGCGGGTCACCTCGCTGCATCCGGGGCAGGTGGACACTGAGATGCAGGTTGCGCTGCAGGCCTCCTACGGCAACAACGCGTACGACGGCGCCCGCTACATCTCCCCAGAGGCGGTCGCCAAAACTGCCCGGCTGGCTGTGGACAATGAGGCAGCCTCGATGATCCAGGAGCTGACCATCCGCCCGGTCAACCCCTGATCCGGTGCTTTGCTGCGGGCCGTTCAGAAGACGATCGTGGTGTTGTCGTGGCGGATGACCCGGTCCTCGCAGTGCCACTTCACCGCCCGGGAGAGCACAGCGCGCTCCACGTCTGCCCCGTAGCGGGTGAGCTGGGCGACGTCGTCGGCGTGGGAGACACGGATGACGTCCTGTTCGATGATGGGGCCCTCGTCCAGATCCTCGGTGACGTAGTGGGCGGTGGCGCCGATCAGCTTGACCCCGCGGTCCCTGGCCTTCTGGTACGGGCCGGCGCCGATGAAGGCGGGCAGGAAGCTGTGATGAATGTTGATCACCGGCACCCCTACCGTCTCCAGGAACGCTGGTGAGAGGATCTGCATATAACGGGCCAGGACCACCAGGTCCACTTTGCCCTGAAGCAGCTTCAGATGCTCGGTCTCGGCTTCCGGCTTATTGCGCCGGTCCACCGGGACGTGATGGAACTCGATCCCGAAGCGGCGGACATCCCCCTCCAGGTCGGGGTGGTTGGAGACCACCAGGGGGATCTCCATGGGCAGTTCGCCGCGGCGGTGGCGCCAAAGCAGGTCGAGCAGACAGTGGTCGGTCTTGGAGGCGAGGATCGCCACCCGCTTGGGGGCAGAGGCATCGGTGAGCTGGAAGTCCATGGAGAACCGCTGGGCCAGCCGCTCCTCGATCACCTGCTCTATTTCAGCCCGCCGCTGGGCGAAGCCGGGCAGGTGGAAGACCGTGCGCTGGAAGAACTGGCCGTCCTCGACCCCGGTGGAGTACTGGTCCAGGGTGATGATGTTGCCGCCGAGCTCTGCGATCAGCTGCGAGACGGCAGCTACGATGCCGTGCTGGTCGGGGCAGGAGATGATCAGTCGGGCGATATCGGGGCTTGGGCTCACCCGCCACATCATACGGATTTTTCCCGCAGGCGTGTTCCCTGCTAAGATTTCTAGGTCCATTCCTCCGTAGCTCAATGGCAGAGCACTCGACTGTTAATCGAGTGGTTGCTGGTTCGAGTCCAGCCGGGGGAGCGCAACGAATGGAGCCCTCTGCCCGCCCGGGCAGAGGGCTCCATTCATCTCAGGAGGAAAATTCTGTGACTGAACTCAAGCGCATCACGGTATTCACTGGGGGAGCTTCCGGCCATGACCTCACCTATCAGCAGGAGGTTCGGAATCTCGGCACATCCCTGGCCCAAGCAGGGATCGGGGTGGTCTACGGCGGCGGCAAAGTGGGGCTGATGGGTCAGGTGGCCGACTCCGCGCTCGAGGCTGGTGGTGAGGTGGTCGGTGTGATCCCTGAAGTGCTGATGGAGCGTGAAGTCGCCCATCACGGGGTGACCGACCTCCAGGTGGTGCCTGATATGCACGTGCGCAAAGCTCAGCTCGGGGAATTGGGGGATGCCTTCGTGGCCCTTCCTGGCGGAATGGGCACCCTGGAGGAGCTCTTCGAGGTGTGGACCTGGCAGTATCTGGGCATTCATGCCAAGCCGGTGGCCCTGTATAACACCAAGGGGTTCTGGAATCCGCTGCTGGAGATGATCGACCATCAGGTGGAGGAGGGGTTCATTGCCGCCTGGCGACGGGATGCCCTGGTCATCGCTGAGGAGCCCGAAGAGCTGATCGGTAAGCTGCGCGGCTGGGACCTGAAGCACTTCGAGCCCGTCCAGAGCGCCGCATAGAGAAGAGGACCGCCAACTGGCGACCCTCTTCTCTATGCGCACTGCTTAGGCGTTGATCTCCTTCTTCTCGTCCTGTCCGGAGACCTGGGTGGTCTCCCCGGTGCTGGAGAGAATCCGGATCCGGTGGGGCTTCTCCTCGGCGTAGACCCCGGGTACCACAACCTTCAGCACACCATGGGTGTACTCGGCGGTGATGGAGCCCTCGTCCACGTCCGCCGGCAGGGTCACGGTGCGGGAGAAGCTGCCGTAGCGCACCTCGCGCAAACCCTCAGCCTCGTTCTGGCTGCGGCGCTCGCCGGAGATGGTCAGAGTGCGGCCGGTCAGCTCCACGGAAATGTCGTTCTCCGGGTCGATACCGGGCAGATCAGCCTGCAGCACCAGGTTTTCGCCGTCCCGGTGAGCGTCCACCGCGGGCACGAACCTGGAATTGCGCTGGACTTCCTGGGCCAACGGGCTGCGGATCAAGCGCACCATGTCGTCGAACACGGAGAAGGGATCCAAGCGGGTCAAAGTGGTGTTGGTCATCAGTAATCAGCTCCTTTTGCGAAAGCAACTCATCACCTACAACGGTGAGATCAGTGCCGTCTTGACACTGTCAGTGATGCATAACGACGCCGTCCGCTCACCTATTCCCGCAACTTGAGTCAGTTTCGCTCAATTTTCTCGGAGAGGTTATGTCTCCTGTGATTCACGAAACTGACTTAGGATGACCTTTCTTGTAGGGTGAGGTTCATGTCTACTGAGTCCGCCACAGCAGCCAAGACCGCGCAATCCTCTGCCCGACCAGCCCGGAAGCCACGGGTCCAACGCCTGCTTGAGGTAGTAGGTACTGAGCAGCTCACCGCGCATATGATTCGGGTGGTGCTCGGCGGCGAGCAGTTTGGCGATATCGAGTTCAAGTCTGACACTGACCAGTACATCAAGCTGCTCTTCGCTGACCCAGCCCTGGGACTGACCCGGCCCTACGATCTGGACGCTCTGCGCGAGCAGCTGGAACCTGGGCAGATGCCGGTGACTCGCACCTACACCATCCGGCACATCGACTGGGAGAACCAGCAGATCTGGGTGGATTTCGTGATCCACGGCGACGAGGGGATCGCCGGTCCCTGGGCGGCCAATGCCCAACCTGGGGATACGATCAGCTTCTTTGGGCCCGGCTCGGGCTACGCGCCGCGGCCTGAGGCCGACTTCCACCTCATCGCAGGCGATGAGTCGGCCCTGCCGGCCATTGCAGCAGCCGTGGAGAGCCTGGGCAGTCAGGCCCGGGGCGTCGTCGTAGTGGAAGTCCGTGACAGCAGCCATGAGGTGCCCTTTGCCGCTCCCGAGGGTGTGGAGGTCACCTGGCTGCATCGCGGTGAATTTACCCCTGAATCAGCCAAGCTGGCCCAGCATCTGCAGACTGTGCAGATCCCTGAGGGGGATGTGCAGGTATTCATCCACGGTGAGCGCGAGCAGATGAAGTTGATTCGCAGGCTGCTGGTCACCGAGCGTGGGCTGGACCGCAAGGGCATGTCACTGTCCGCCTACTGGGCCTACGGCCGTAGAGAAGACGCCTTCCAAGCTGAGAAGAGACTGCCGATCGGCAAGATCGACCCCGAGTAAGCGACGCGCCCGCCTCGGGACCCGCTCCGCTGTGCGGAGCAGCGGCGCGGCGTGCAGTTCCAAGCAGAGAAGCGCACGCCCAACGGTAATAGCACCTAAGGTACGCCGAGAGGCGGCGGCAGGAGTCGTGATGTTGGGCACCTGTGCCAATGCTTTGGGCTGGTGCGGGTTAGGTCACGGCCTACAGCGCCCCGGGACCAGCACTGACCCCGGCGCTGGTGCCGATGATCAGTGCGACGATCAGCCAGCCCACCAGTACCAGCACGGTCAGCGCCGCGCAGATCCCGCCATAGCGGGTGTAGCCGGAGAGTCGGTGGTCCGCCTGGTCCCGCATGGTTCCGGAGAGCAGCAGAAACAGATCGATGACAGTCCAGGCCCCCACCACCCCGATCAGCGCTGAGCCGATATTGGTCACCCCGGCTGTCATGAGCACCGCTCCGGCACAGCACAGCGTGGTCTTCAGCACCGCAGTGGGGATATAGCCCAGGTAATAGCGCTGCGCGCCGAGCGGGCCCAAGAACAGCGCCAGAGCCCAGGCGATCAGAAACTTCTTCTCAGATTCAGGCTGATTCTCGAAGGCCTGCCGGTCATCTTCGGTGTAGGTATTGGCGTAGAGCTCATCGAGGTCATAGTCACCGGCCATGCTTGAGATTCTACTGCTGTCGGGAGTGCGCGCTGGCCCCCTGTACCGGACAGTAGGTGGTAGTTTGGACATAATTGTCCGCTTCTCAACTATGGATGGAGGCGCTGTCTTGGCGCAGCAGCACACCAAGAGCACGGCACCGAAACCTTCGCTGTTCGAGATCGCCAAGGTTCTGGTGCGGCTGGGACCCAAACAGATCAACGACGAGATTGCCCTGGCCGCAGCCCAGATGAAGGCCAAGGGGATCGCCGCCGGTATTGCTGCTGCGCTGATGGTGGTGGGCCTGGTCTTTGTCACCTTCCTGGTGGTTGCGCTCATTGTGGCAGCCATCGCCGGGCTGCACGCCGCCGGACTCGCCCTCTGGCTGGCCGCGCTCATCGTAGCCGGCGCCTTCCTGCTGATTGCTGCGATCTTCGCGCTGATCGGGGTGTTCAAGCTCAAAAGGACCATGCCGCTGAAGCCTGAGGATGCCATCCGCGGTTTCCGGTTGGACCTCGGTGTGGCCCGTGAAGGCACTGGCTTCGATCCCAAGACCCTGGACCGCCAGGATGAGCAGAAGCGCCGCGCCAAAGCCGAGGCTAAGCGCAAGGCCGCCGAGCAGAAGAAGCGCGATGCCAAGACACCTGGTGCCGGAAAGCCGCAGCAGCCCAGTTACTCCGAGCTGCTGCGCCGCACCGCCCTGCGCCGGGACCACATCGCCGGGCTGCAGGACCAGGTGCGCAGCCGCTTCCCCAAGAAGAAACCCGCCGATGACGAACTGGCCAGTTCGCCGATCGCCCAGGCGCCGCCGGCAGCACCTGCTCCAGAGGCCAGCGGTGCCAAATCGGAGAAGTCCGGCGCTCAGCAGTTTCTGGCCCAGCGGTGGAAGCCGTTAGCCGTGGCCGGAGGGGCTACCGCCGCCGCTGGTGCGTTCCTACGTGAGCTGATCAAGAAATAGACTGAACGGGTGAGAATCATTGGTGCCGGAACCCGCCAGGGTTTCGAGTACACCGTGCATCAGACGTTCTGGACCGTGCCGAACGTCGTCACTGTGCTGCGCTTCCTGCTGGTGCCGGTATTCGTGCTCTTGGTCCGTGAGGACCAGTACATGGAAGCGTTCTGGGTGCTGGTAGCACTGGCCGCCACAGACTGGATCGACGGGTTCATCGCCCGGTTCTTCAACCAGATGTCCACAGTGGGCCGCTGGCTGGACCCGTTGGCCGACCGGGTATCGATGATCATCGTCACCTTGACCCTGGTGTACTTCGAGATCGCCCCGGACTGGCTGATCTGGGCCATTCTGATCCCGGACCTGGTGCTGTTCGCCCACGCGGCACTGTTCTTCGCCGGGACCCCGCATCTGCCGGTCTCCGGGATGGGTAAGTTCCGCACCGCCTGCCTGATGATCAGTCTGCCCATGCTCCTGCTGGCGCAGCTCCCGGAGTTCCAGGAGCGCCTCAACGGGCTCTTTCCCCTGGTGACCGAATCGCTGCTGATTGCCGGAGTGGTGATGCATATCATCGCCTCCATTGACTATCTCCTCCAGGCTCAGGCCAAGTTCTGGCGGCTTCGCAGGGCGGGGATCAACCCTTGGAAGCGCAGCACCTGGGCCCGGATCGGGATCAGCGCCGAGCATCAGGATCCGCTGCTGACCGGAGCTGTTCCGCGTATCACCGACGCAGACCAGAGCCCGGGGGCTCCAGGGGCCGCCGCTGCGACGCCGAGGAGGGCCCGCGCCCAGTGAGCGTCCCGAAGCCGCTGACCGTGCTCATCGCCGCCGACACCTACCCGCCCGATGTCAACGGGGCTGCCGTTTTCGGCTACCGGCTGGCCAAGCATATGACCGCCCGCGGGCATAATGTGCACATCGCCGCCGCACGCTCGGGCCCCGGCCCGGACACCGTGGAGCACCGGGATGAGGCCACTATCCACCGGTTTCGATCGTTCAAGGCTCCCACTCACGAGTACTACCGGCTCTGCCTGCCGCCGCTGGTGGAACCAGCCATGCGTCGTCTGGTCCGTGAGCTGCAGCCTGATGTAGTGCATGTGCAGTGCCACTACATGATCGGCAAGGCAGCGATCCTGGCCGCTGAGGCCGCCCGGGTGCGCCTGATCGCCACCAACCACTTTATGCCGGAGAACCTGGACCCCTTCATGCCCTTCCCGCAATGGTTCAAGAACATCATCTCGAAGAACTCCTGGCGGGATATGGGCCAGCTGATGCGCAAAGCCGCAGTGGTCACCACCCCCACCCCGCTGGCCGCGGAGACCATGAAGGCCAAGGGCGGGTTCGAGCATGTGCTGCCGCTCTCCAACGGGATCGATGTGAACTACTACAGCCCCCAACCCGGGGAGGCCATCCCCAGGCGAGAGAAGCCCACGGTGCTGTTCGTGGGCCGGCTGGCCGTGGAGAAGAACGTGGATGTGCTCATCGATGCGGTGGCCAAGACCGACCCCGGGCTGCAGATCGCCGCTGAGATCGTCGGCGACGGCGAGCAGCGGGATAAGCTCCGAGACCAGGTCACCGACCTGGGACTGCAGGACCGGGTCACCTTCCGCGGGCATATCGACGACGCCGCCCTCCGGGAGTCCTATCTGGCAGCGGAGGTGTTCTGCCAGCCCGGCACTGCTGAGCTGCAGTCACTGGTCTCCCTGGAAGCGATGAGCGCAGGTAAGCCAGTGGTGCTGGCCGATGCCTTGGCCCTGCCGCACCTGGTGGCCGAGGGCGAGAACGGCTACCTGTTCACTCCCTATGACAGCGACCACCTGGCCGCCCAGCTCAACCGGATCTTCCACCTCTCCCCGGGGGAGCGGGTGGCGATGGGCGCGGTCAGCCGGGAGAAGGCCAACCAGCACGCCATCGATAAGACTATGGCCTCCTATGAAGCGCTCTATTACGGGCACGACTGGGTGGAGACCGGTCAGTTCGAAGACTGGTGAAGTGAGCCCGCCAAGCTGACCAGCCGATCAGCGGAGTTCTCCCAGGAGTAGGCCAGGCTGCGTCGGTGGGCGGCCCTGCTGGCCTCAGCAAAAGTTCCCGGGCTCTCCAGGCGGATGACGGCCTCAGCCAGTCTCGCGGCATCCCTTCGTTGACCCTCCTCAAGCGCCTGCCCGCATCGGGGGCAATCCTCAGTCGCTGCCGAAATTGCGCCGCAAGCGCCGCATTCCACTCGGCTCAGTCGTCTCTCGGAGGAGGAGCTCGGGGAAGGGCGGTTCTTCACTTGGTTAAATCGGGCGTCGTCGTTGTTCACCAGTTGGGCTGCCGGGGTGTTGGAGAGATTCCCGGCGACCTCCCGGAAGATGGGCAGATCAGAGGTGATCACCGGGGTGCCGTGGCTCAGCGCCTCCACCACCGGCAGGCAGAACCCTTCAGCCTTGGACAGGGTCACCAGGGCGGTGGCCCGGCGCAGCAGCCGGTGGTAGTCCTGCTCGCTGATCCCGTGGTGGAATACCAGCTGGCCGGGCCGCTCGGCGAGCCCGCTCAGCTGCGCCCGCTGGGCCGGCTCCACCGGAGAGCACAGGTGCAGTCGGTAGTCCGGCAGCAGGTTCAGCCCGGCGATCAGCCCCGATACGTTCTTGTACTCCATGAAGGAGCCCATGTAGACCAGCTCCTTGGTCGGCCGGTTGCCGGGGTCGCGCGGGGAGGCCACCGCCTGGGGAGCATTGGGAACCAGATGCACCGGTCGCCTGGTGAGCCGGTGCCTGCTGATCAGATCCGCGGTGGTCTGCGAGACCGTGGCCACCGCGTCGGCCCGGTTCAGTGCCACCCGCTGCGGGGTGTAGCTGAGGTGGTAGGCCCGCCAACCCAGCCGGACAGGGGCGGGGAGGTTCTTCGGCGGGGTGCGGTGCTGGTAGTAGATGAGGTCGTGCAGGGTGAGGATCAGCCGGTAGCGCCGGCCCAGGCTGCCCATAGTCTGCATGGGCGAGAAGACCACGTCGGGGGAGTGCCGGTTCAGCTGCCGGGCTACGAACGGCTCGGCCGGCCCGGTGGGTGAGCTGATCCTCAGATGGGGCAGGTCAGGCAGCAGGTTCAGCTGCCCCGGGTCGCTGATCAGCATGGTGATCTCTGCCTTGGATGCGGCGGCTGCCACCAGGGAGGCCGTGTATCGGGAGATGCCGTCATGCACCCGGGTGCGCACATACCGGCAGTCGACGAAGAGCCTCATGGGCACAGTCTTTCACTTCCAGCTTCTGTACGGCCTGACCTGGGATGATATAGCTTATGACGCCGCCTGGCCGCGAGTTCTGGATTGAGGCACCTGGCTCTGCCCGGGTGCGGCATACCGCCCTGCCGGAGCCGGGGCCAGAGGAGATGCTCATCGAGACAGAGTGCTCAGCGATCTCCCCGGGCACCGAAACCCTGGTCTACCGCGGGGAGGTCCCTGAGGCGGTGGCGGATCTGATGGCAGCCCCGCAGCAGCTGGGCGAGCTGCCCTGCCCGGTCAGCCACGGCTATCTCAATGTGGGCACGGTGATCCGCGGTCCCCAGGAGCTGCTCGGCCAGCGGGTCTTCACCCTCTCCGGGCACCGCAGCCATGTGGTCGCCGCTGCCCGGGACTGCCACCTGGTGCCGGAGGGCATGTCCAGTGAGCGTGCCCTGCTGGCCGGGATCGCTGAGGTCGGCCTCAACGCCGTGTGGGAGTCCCGGTCCAGCCTGGGCGACCGGATCGCGGTGGTGGGTGCGGGTCTGGTGGGTCTGGTGACCGCGCTGTTGGTCCAGCGGCTCACCCCTTCTCGGCTCCAGGTGGTGGAAGTCGACTCTGGCAGACGCGCAATTGCTGAGCAGCTGGGACTCGATGCGGTCGGCCCTGAGAAGGCGCAGGGGGATAACGATGCCGTGCTCCACACCTCGGCCAGTGAGCCCGGGCTGGCCCGGGCCCTGGAGATCACCGGTGACGACGGCGTCGTGGTGGAGATGTCCTGGTACGGCGCCCAGCAGCCCCGGGTGCCGCTGGGCGCGGACTTCCACGCTCGCCGGCTGAGCCTGGTCTCCACCCAGGTGGGCCAGGTGGCTGCGCCCAAGCGGCTGCGTCGTACCCGCCGGGAGCGGCTGACCGCGGCCCTGAACCTGCTCGATGAGCGGTTCGATGCGCTGGTGACCGGGCACTCGCCGCTTGAGCAGCTGCCCGCAGTGATGGAGGACTTCGCCTGTGGCAAGGTCTGGACCCGGGATGAGATCCTGCATGTTGTCACCTACTGAGGAGCTTTTTGATGGTTGAGCAGATACCGGTGTTCCGGCTGAGCGTGGATGACCACGTGATGATCGCCCACTCCCTTCCCGGAGAGTTCTTCGGGCCTGCCCAGCAGCTGCACGGCGCCACCCTGGCGATCACCGCCACCTTCGAGCGCCGTGGCCTGGACGAGCACGGGGTGGTGATGGACATCGGGCTGGCCTCCGAGCTGCTGGCCGGGGTGCTTCAGCCGCTGCGCTATCAGAATCTGGACGAGCATCCGGACTTTGCGGGGAAGATCTCCACCACCGAGGTGGTCTGTCAGTATGTGGGACTCCAGCTTGTTGAGGCGCTGCCGGAGGGCCACGGGCTTCTGGCCCTGGAGGTGGCCGCGGAGGAGCATCCACGGGCCCGAGCCTCCGTGCGGATCGACCTGGAGCCGTGAGCAGCGCAGGACCGGTGCTGTGGGTGGAGCCCCGGCTGGGCACCATCAGCGGCGGGTTGCGGTACAACCAGCAGTTGCGTGCCGCGCTGGCGGCCCGGGGGGTGACGGTGGAGACGCTGCGTCTTCCTCCAGAGCGCTTCAGGAATGGATCAGGGCAGAGGACCGTGGAGCAGGCTCGGGCTCGTCTGGCCCCAGCACTGCTGGTAGTTGACGGGTTGATCGGCTCCGCACATCCTGAGCTCTTCGAGGAATCGCTCCTGTCGGGCCAAACCGTACTGTTGATACACCTTCCGCTAGCCGCGGCGCTCGCCGCTGAAGGTGTCGGTGATCCGGATGCGGTGACCCGTGAGAAGTGGGCGGTCCTGGAGGCTGACCATGTCGTCACGGTCAGTCGATGGGGCGCTGGCGAGCTGCGGCGCCGCTACCGGAGGCAGAATATAGCAGTGGCCCACCCCGGAAGCAGCGTCGAGGTAACCCCTCGCTCACCCGACCCGAGTCCGAATCGCACTGCGCTCCGCGACAACTACACCGGGTTTTCTCATCTACACCGCCATATAACCCGGTGTCTTCATGAAAAGGAGGTGTACTTTGTGGCAGCAGCCACCCTTAACCCGGTGAAAAACCATACTTTGCTCGGCCAGGCACTGGAGCCGCTATTGGACCTGGACTGGCAGCTGGTGCTGGCCGGACCGGGTGCCGACTCAGAGTTCGGGCAACAGATTCTCCGCGATCTTCAGGGGAGACTGCCTGGCCGCGTGGAGCACCGTGGCGTGCTGGACTCGGAGCAGATGGGCGCGCTGTGGGCGGAGGCAGACCTGCTCCTGCTGCCCTCCCTGGTGGAGACCTACGGGATGGTGGTTACCGAGGCCTGCGCCCATGGGGTGCCGGCCTTCGTGTCTGCGGGCACCGGAGCGGAGGAGGCCGCTGGTGAGGCCGGCATCCCGTTGGATCCACAGGAATCGGCTGCCTGGACTGCCCGCCTACGCCGCTTTCTGGAGGAACCCGAGGACCGGGCCGAGCTGCGGGAAACGGCACTGCGGCGTCGTCGTACTCTGCCGACCTGGGAGGAGGCTGCCCAGGTCTTCGCCACCCTCAGTTAGGATGGAGCGACGTGCTCAGCGCGCTCGGGGAGTTAGCTCAGTTGGTTAGAGCAGAGGACTCATAATCCTTGGGTCGCGGGTTCAAGTCCCGCACTCCCTACAGAGAAGACACCGCACTCCCTACAGAGAAAGGTCGCTGACTAGGACTTCTCCTAGATCGGCGACCTTTTCTATCTCTGCTAACTGCAGCTACCCAGTGCAAGCTTTGGAGAAATCATCCGCCGAGCTGGCGACCGTTGTGGGGCTGCTGATAGCTGGCCGCAAGGGCTCGCAGGTTCACATCCTGTCCGGTTGGACCTATCAAACAGCGGCTCAGTCACCAGCTGTGTGATCCTTGAGCGCCTCGCGGCGCTTCTTCGAGGCCCTCCCCCCGAGTTTGGCCACATTTCGTACCGAAGACACCAAAGAGAATCCTTCACGACGGCGATTCGCCGCCCGGATCCACGTAGCTGCCCCTATCCCGGCCACGACAGCACCCGGTACGGAGATCCCAGCGACCTTCGGCGGAGTCTCCCGAGAGATCAGCTGCGCAGAAGATAGCAAGGCAGCAGCGCTGATGAGCCCGTCCACCACATTATCGGTGAGGCGGTCAGGATCGTGAATACTGAAGTTCACCGTCATCGTGCCCTGCCTGACACCCTTGATGAGTTCCGAGAGATCATCCGGAAGACTCTTGACCAGCCGCCTCCACCTGAGACCGCTGGAGGCAAATTCACGGGCGATTCGGCGCGGATTCAGATAGGAGAGCATAATGCGCCGAACGTAGGGGCTCATCAGCTCTTCGATGTTGAGACCCACCCCTACGGCACTGCTCAATCCCTGCAGCTGAAGCAGCACCCGGACCAGCAGCATAAAGTCACCCGGGAGAACCAGCCCATAGTGATGGAGAAGATCCATAGCCTGATTGACCAGAGCAGGGATGTCGATCTGTCCGACACCGACAGAAATATGGCGGTCGAACCAGCCACCCAGGTCGGCGCGTAGCTGAGCAATGTCCGTTGAGGGCGGCGGGTTGGCGATTTCAATCAGGATATTGGCAAATGCTTCGGCATCCTGAAAGCCCAGTGCCAGAACAATCCATTCCATCTGTTCCCGCCGCGCCGGAGTGAAGCGGCCAATGTCGCCAAAGTCGAGAAGGGCAAGCTTACGGCCAGGCATCACCATGAGATTCCCAGGCTGCGGGTCCGCGTGGAACGTCCCGTGTTCAAAGATCATCTCGAAGTACACAGAGACGACCTTGTTGGTTAAGTCCTCTACCTTCCAGCCGCTGCCCTGAATGGCCTTGGCATCACGAAGGGGTGTGCCCTTAACTCTGGTCATCGTCAGGACACGTCCGCTGCACAGTTCCTCATATGGCTGGGGCACATAGAGATCCTCGTGATGAGACAGCTTGTCTCGAAAAGTCCGCAAGTTTGCCAACTCCACCCTCATGTCCACCGCGTCTCTGAGCATCGTCGAGAACTCTTGAGCAATCTGGACCGGGCGGTACTGTTGAGCACCTGGATCGTTATGCTGCCACAAATGGGCCAGAGCAGTGATGATCTCCAAGTCTTCCCGTGCCCGAACATCGGCACCGTGGTGGATTACTTTGACGACCACCTCAGTGCCATCAGAAAGTGTGGCGCTATGAACCTGCGCTACTGAGGCAGAGGCCAGAGGTTCTGGGGAGAAGCTGGCAAAGAGGTCATTTACTGGAGCGCCAAGTTCGTTCTCAACGGTCCCGATGACCACTGAGGCTTCATCGGCGGTGACTGATGAATCCAGTTGGCTCAGCTCAGCAGCAACAGTGGGGCCCACCACATCGGGGCGGAGACTGAGCATCTGACCCAGCTTGATCCACGCCGTTCCCAACTCCATCATGGCCCCTCGCAGAAGCTCTCCGAGTGACTTATCTACAACAGCGGGATCAGATAACTTCAGCCGCCCACGAAGAAGCGGCTCCAGAGAGTTCACCACATCTTTGCTGACAGTATCGGCGAGACCATACGTGGCGAGAACACTGATCACCTCGCGGAAACGCTTACGATGTTCGGTAAGTGTGAGCAGCGCACTAGCGTTGTGCATAAAGACCCTCTAACGTTTCGATCCCATAGGTAGGTTGCTGAACCCCTCTGGTCCATAATAGACGCGCATGGTGCCATGGGTCAGCGGTCGGGAGCAGGAATCATAGGGGAGAGCGCTCATGACGCGGTAGCCTGAAGAGATGAGGACAGACGGGGTCCCCAGTGATCTGTGGACCGAGATGCAGGCCGAGGGTTACGACAATCCAGATAGCCCCATGTTCGCGCCAGAACTACTGGACAACACAACGTCATTCCTTTCTCACTTAGCGGCTGATGGTCGCGCACTAGAGTTCGCGATCGGAACAGGACGAGTTGCACTTCCCCTGCATGCCCGGGGTGTAGAGGTCTCTGGAATCGAGTATTCCGAAGCCATGGCTACACGACTAAGACAGAAAACAACAGAGATTCCCGTTGTCATTGGAGACATGGCGACGACGCGCGTGGAGGGAGAGTTCACGCTGGTATATCTCGTGTTCAACACAATTGGGAATCTCTTCACGCAGGATGCGCAGGTGGAGTGTTTCCGCAACGCCGCTCGCCACCTTGTCCCAGGAGGCCGGTTCGTGGTCGAAGTCGGTGTGCCAGCATTGCGCCGGCTGCCTCCAGGCCAACAGGCGATACCCTTCGACGTCTCGGTTGATCACCTCGGGTTTGACACCTATGACCTCGTTACTCAGCGTGCGATCTCGCACCACTACCTGCGAAAGGAAGACGGGTCGTACCGCTATATGCCGCATAACTTCCGTTACGTGTGGCCCTCGGAACTCGATCTTATGGCTCGGCTTGCGGACCTAGAGTTCGAGGTGCGGTTTGCAGACTGGCAGAAGCAACCATTCAGCGGCGAGAGCACCTCGCATGTCTCGGTGTGGCGTCGGCCAACTACATAGACGCTAGCTTCACCCGGCCACAGGGCAACATATTCGGAGCCCATGTCATCCTTCAGAATGGTCTTTGGTCCTAACCCTTGCGGTGCCATAACCGGCGTGCTTGTATTTCCCTCGTGCTTCTGCGTCTTCTGAGTCGCTATCTGCGGCGATATTGGCCTTTTGATTGGGGTACTGGACTTCCTAGTTCGCCTCAGCTCTGGCCGCTCTGGTCCTACCCACCCTGAACGCCTCCATCATCGATGAGGGTGTAGCACATGGCGACGCCCCTTACATCTTGCGCACCGGAGCGTGGATGCTTGGCGTGGCGCTGCTGCAGATCCTCGCAGCTGTCGTAGCCACCTTCTACGCCGCTCACGCCGCCATGAGTGTGGGCCGTGACCTGCGTAACGACATCTTCTCCCGTGTTACCGACGTTCTCCGAACGGGAGGTTTCCAGCTTCGGCGCCGGGTCGCTGATCACCCGCAACACCAACGACGTCCAGCAAGTCCAGATGCTAGCGATGATAAGCATCAACAATGCTGGTGATGGCCCCCATGATGTCCATCGGCGGCATCATCATGGCCATACGCCAAGTTGTGGGGCTCAGCTGGATCCTCGCCATTTCCATCCCCGTGGTTCTCGTAGTCGCCGGTATCGTCATCGCCTGCATCAGCCCCACACAAGGGAATCCGAGAGTTCCCCAGACGATCGGCGGAGAGCGGAAATGACCCGGATCCGCGAAGGGCTCGCAGGTTCAGATAACAACTATTTGGCGGCCGGAAGTGGAACCAATCGGAACATCCTGCGTCGTCTGGAACCCTGGTGGACGTACTTCGAACACCGGTGACAACATCCGGAACGCATGTGAGCATCTAGGGCGTTCTAAGGTGGCGGACTAACCCAAGCGATGGCCTTGCCCAGTACTTCGTCGGCTACTCAGCCATGCTCACACTATCCTCGATGGACTGGGCGAGGTCGTACTATGTAGAGCACGAGCACCTATTGCTGCTCACCCCGATCATCGGGAACTCGCCCGCCCAGGTTCGACCTAGATCCCGACAGTATCCTCATGGTGGGCGCTGGGTGCCGCGATGGGGTGTGATGGTCAGATCTTCGGCATCGAGGTCCAACTTATTGTCAAGCATCTGCTGTGGCTGAAAGAGCAGCTCGAAGATGACATCACCGACCTTTTCGTCCTGACAACCGGAAAGTACGCCTATCGCAGGCAGGACGGCGTCACAGTGACCCCCTGCCCTGCTCGGGGCTGATACTGAGTACTGTGATCTTATGCGGATCTACCTCAGCTCGTACCGGCTGGGTCATCGTTCCCATGTATTGCGGGGCGCGGGCGGCCAGGCGCTGATCGTCATGAACGCCCTGGATGAGTTTCCTCACAGGCTGCGCAACTGGGAGCGGGAGAGCGGGGACCTGGGCGCACTGGGGTACAGCTGTCAGGAGCTGGACCTGCGGGAGTACTGGCACTGTGAAGCCGGGCAGCTGGAGGCCAGGCTCGAGGAGGCTGATCTGCTCTGGGTGGTCGGCGGAAATGCGTTCGTTCTTGCCCGGGCCGCCACAGCTGCGGGCCTGGGCAAGGCGCTTACTGAGAGTGCACAGCTCACTTACGCCGGCTACTCCGCTGGTGCCTGTCTGGCTTCCGTGGATCTGCGAGGAATTGAGCTTATGGACGACCCAGCCACTCTGCCGGAGGGATATCACGCAGGGATCTCCGCTGACTCCCTCAACCTGATAGGCACCCGGGTAATCCCGCATGCGGGGGAGCAGGATGCTGAAGCAGCAGCTAGCTGCTTGCGAGCCGAGGGTTTGGAGTTTGTCGAGCTGAAGGACGGAGAGGACTTGCTGCTGGGCTTTTGAACGGAGCCTTCGCCGTAGGTGGACAGGACGGCGATGACCTCGCCGGAACTCCCTACTGCAGAATCCGCAGTTGCCATGCGCCTTCCAGGCTGGCCAGTTGGAACCCAATGCGACGGTTGATGTCCAGCATGTGTGCGTTCTCATCCGCGTTCCACGTATGAATGCGATCCACGTAGGGAAGTTCGCGGGCCAGCAGGTCCAGGTTGGCCGCCTTGACCCAGAGGCCCAGCCGTTTGCCACGGTGCTCACCGTGCACCAGGGTGGCATCCTGGTAAGCGCCTGCCCGGCCTTGTGAGGCTCTGATCTCGGTGAAAGCGACCAGTTCTCCGCTGGGGATGTGCTCCACTGCGGTCAGTGCGTAGTCGTGCTGACTGTCCCGCAGCCGCTGGTCAAAGCGCCGGACGCGGTTGGCGTCCCAGTGTTCCTCCTGGATATCCAACTCGCCAGTGGGCACATCAACGCTCATTCGGCGCCGTAGACCGGCCATAGTTTCCAGGTGCTCATCCGGGGTCCAGTTGGTCCACTGGATCAGCCGGTAATCAACCCCGGCCTTCTGCTCTGCCTCTGCGACCCAGGCGGCGGTGCGGCTCACATCGGCAGGCAGTAACAGTGTGGAGTGCTGTTCCACCTGCTCCAGCAGGAATCCTCGGGCGGTGAGAAACCCGGTGACATCATCAGCGCCGATCGCACCGGAGCCCCCTGCTGGGCTAAGTGTCTCGGCGTCGTTGTCGGCGGCCAGATGCATTGAATAGCTGATCACCGTCGATCGACCTGCCTCCCGGACGATCTCCTCCACGGCTCGCCACAGGGCGGAACCGATGCCCTGGCCGCGCTGCTCTCCGGCCACCAGCACGTCGGTCTCAGCCAGGTGCTGATTATCAGAGATCGGCAGTCCGATGCGCGCCATACCCAGGTACTCGCTGGGCTCGGCGGGCACGTTCTCGGTTGTATCGGCCGGCACCGCTGCCAGCACATACTTGCGGGTGTCAGTCTGGTCCACAGTGGCAGGCCAGATGCGTTCGGCCTCGGACACCATATCCTTATGGCCGAGCACCTCCAGATGATGCTCAGATTCCAGGTGCTGCCAGGCCACCAGCCACGCTGGGACCGGATCTTCCGCCCTCGTCGGAATATCGATGGGGATGATGCGGCAGGATGTCACGACGCAACCCTATCGGACGGGCAATTGCCATCATGTATGGCATCAACAGCGAGCGCCCCCTGCGGCTTGAAGCCCACCACGTTCTCGATACCCGTACCAACGTTGGCGTAGGGACTGGGGTCTAGAGTGGTTTTTCTTTAGGCCGACGGTGTCCGGACGCGCAGCGGCTCAGCCCCCGGGGCATCACTATTTCCCGCAGTACGAAGCTATCCGCTAGGAGTCCTTCGATGAGAAGGCAGCTTGTTCCAGTGCTGCTCGCACGCTTGGAGGGCACAGCAGGAATCGTGGCTGCAGCTCTTCCCAGCCGCGGTGTTTAGTCTGAGTGGCGAACTCGTGGTGGGCGCGGTCGAGATCGTTGTTGAGCACAAGACCCGGGGAGTCCTCTGCCATCAGTGAGAGGTGGTACATCCACCATGATCCGTCGGCTTCCTGATGCAGGAAAGTTGCTTCCAGAGCCATCTTTTCCTGTGTGAGGGTAGCGACGCATTCGTCGTAACGTTCATGCAGCATCGCCATCCAGTCCTCGAAGCGTGACTCCTGAGCTTCCAGCAGCTTCGCACGTGAAAGCTCAAGCCGCATGCCTGGCGGAACGGATGGGGGCATCGACCAGCCCGGGAAGTCGTCGCCGGTGGGTCGGAAAGGAATCTCGGACGCTGTGTGGGACATGGCATTCATGCTATCTGCAGGCTGGCGTGGGGGTCGAGGGGGTTATTTGCCGGGGACTTGACGCTGAGGCATCACGGGTGGGGGTCAGGCAGATAGGGTCGTTGGGTGGATCAACCTGAAGTGACGCAGCAGCTGGCGGACCAGTACGTAGCCACCGGCAACGTCTCCGCGGTGATGCTGGCGGGATCGCTCGGCCGCGGTCGCGGCGATGAGTTCTCCGACGTGGAGCTTGATGTCTACTGGACCACGCCTCCCTCTGACGATCAGCGACGGACCCCGGCGTTAGCACTGGGCGGTGAAGTGACAACTCTGTGGCCCTATGACGCTGATGACGCGGAGTGGTCCGAGGATGTTCGAGTCCGTGGAGTGGATGTGACCGTGAGTGGGTTTACCACGGCTGAGATTGGCCGCTGGACCACGTCACTGGCCGCACCGGACGATCTCTATCTTCTGCGTCAGATGAGGATGTCAGCGATTCACGGGGGTAAGCCGTTGCACGGGAAAGAATTGGTGGCCCAGTGGCGGACCGCTGCGGCGTATCCGGACAACCTGGCGGTGGCCACTGCCGACAGTTTCCTGGCTCCGTCACGGCTGAGTCGATGGCGGATCTGGCCGGCGTTGGTCCAGCGAGAAGACCTAGCCATGTTGCAGCGGGCGTGCTCAGAGGTCACAGAGGTGCTGCTCGGCACGCTGTGCGCTGTCAACAGGATCTACATTGAACATCCCTCGTTCAAATGGTCGCGACATCTGGCGAGTCGATTCGCTCTGGCCCCTAACGACTTCAGTGAACGGTTCTTCTACGCTTTGACGCTCGGTCCAGTTCACAGCGCACCGGAATTGCACACGCTGCTCACTCAGACAGTGCAGCTCGTCGCATCCGACCTGCCGGAGGTTGACACGTCGAAAATCGAGTCTGTGCTGAAGGGGCGGTCCAGATGACCTCATATTCAGATATTCAGGAAGTCGCTGAGTGTAGTGGATACCCTGCTTGCTGAACCTCGCTGATATGGCCGATCGAGGGAGCAGACGTGATTGAGCCGGTGTCTGTCATGCAATACGAGGTCCATGCGCTCTGGTCGCTGCGGCGTCAATGGGAAGATTGGTTGGCTTCCCCCGGGCATTGATCAGTGGCGGCCAGGAGAGGTCCCTCCTGTTTAGGGTTCCAGCGCCAGGGCCAGATGCAGGTTGAGGGCCTCCTTGAAGTCACCCTCTGGGAACACCCGATATAGCTGTCTCACAGTTTCAGACCCGGTCGCGGTATTTCTTGCGGACGGCCTGGGTGAGACAGCGTTCCCTCTGAGCTTAGGGGCAGCAGGACGGAGGGCTGGAAGTCGCCGGTCAGCAGCAGGGGGTTGATGTAGTCACCGTGCAGGCGCACGCCCCAGTGGAGGCATGGCTGGGCCGGGCCGTTTTCGCCCGTGCAGTGACTGCTGCCGTCGTCGTAGGTGGACAGAACAGCGACGACGTCGCCCGCACTCACTGCGTCACCGGCCTCAAGGTCTGACTCCACCGGCTCGAAGGAGCTGACGTAGCCGGCGCCGTGGTTGATGCTGAGCACTTCGCGGTTGACCACGACGCCGGAGAAGCTCACCACCCCGTCAGCCGGGGAGCGGATCTCACCACCAGCCGGAACGCTCAGATCTAATCCACGATGCCCGGACGCCCAAGGTGCTTCTGGGGCTTCGAATCCGCGCAGTGCTTCACCGCCCACCGGGGGCAGCCACTGCGGGTGCGCGGCGTTGGCGGGTGGGGCGCCCAGCACAGCAAGCGCCAGCAGCAGAACACCCAGCCACTGGAGGGGGCGTGGCCACCAGAACAATGGTCGGCCCCGCGGCAGCAGCGGGACAGCATTCCCCAGAGTGTCGGAAGTGTCTGAAGCACCCAGGGAACCGTGTCGATGCGCTGACTCACGGGTGCAGGGCGGCGTCGTAGTCTGTGCGGGCATGGCACCAGACTCAGTGCTTGGGCTCCCCGACGGCGCAGCTCCCCGGTGACCTGTGGAGTACCCGGTGTGTCGTACAGGCAGAAGCAGAGTTGGGGAAAACTCTGCCCACACGCTAGACTGAACACCAGCAGCTTGACTGCGTGCACTTTGCGGTGCCCGCTTCAACAGCTGACTACGCGCGTGGAATGCTCAGCTGCTTGCAGATGAGGGCGCTCCCTTCGGTCCATCCAATCCGCTCCTGACCAGGAGCGTTTTGTGTGTCCGGGAGTGTCAGGCGCCAGCCTCACCCCACGCTAGGAGCCCGGGAGAACCGGGTGCCCGGAGCAGTCCGGGAATAAGTAGAGGAAGTCACTTCGAGGCTCCGGGTTACCGGAGGAAATCCTGGAGGCGACTTCCGAACGGCAACCGATAAACAACAAGCCGGAGCTGCGTGGTGCGCCCACGTTCAAAAGCCCGGCACCGAAAGGACTGACAATGCCTGTCGTCACTATGCGCCAGCTGCTCGATTCCGGTGTGCACTTCGGCCACCAGACCCGCCGCTGGAACCCCAAGATGAAGCGCTACATCTTCACCGAGCGCAATGGCATCTACATTGTGGACCTCCAGCAGTCGCTGACCTACATCGACCGCGCCTACGAGTTCATCAAGCAGACTGTGGCCCACGGCGGCTCCGTCCTCTTCGTCGGCACCAAGAAGCAGGCCCAGGAAGCCATCCAGGAGCAGGCCACCCGTGTGGGCCAGCCCTACATCAACCACCGCTGGCTCGGCGGCATGCTCACCAACTTCCAGACCGTCTCCAAGCGCGTGCAGCGTATGAAAGAGCTGGAAGAGATCGACTACGAGGACGTCGCCGGCTCCGGCCACACCAAGAAGGAGCTGTTGCTGCTGCAGCGCGAGCTGGAGAAGCTGCAGGCCAACCTCGGCGGCATCCGCAATATGAGCCGCACCCCCTCCGCGATCTGGGTGGTGGACACCAATAAGGAGCACCTGGCCGTGGATGAGGCCAAGAAGCTCGGCATTCCGGTGATCGGCATCCTGGACACCAACTGCGACCCCGATGAGGTCGATTACCCGATCCCGGGCAACGACGACGCCATCCGGTCTGTGGATCTGCTCACCCGGGTAGTTGCCGACGCCGTGGCAGACGGCCTGATTGCCCGCGAAGAGCGCCGTTCAGGCGGCTCCGGCGCAGCCGCTGAGCCGATGGCCGAGTGGGAGCGCGAGCTGCTGGAGCAGCACGCCGCTGAGCAGAAGTCCGCTGAAGCCGCCGCTGAGCAGACCGCGCCCGCTGAAGCCGAGGAGCCCGCCCAGGCCTCGCCGACCACCGATGAGGACGCCGCCGCTGAGGCCGAGACCGGCGAGGCGGAGGTTCCCGTCAACGCTGATGCCGCTGAGGCTGCTGAGAAGACCGAAGCTTAATCGACCACCTGACTGATCCTTCAACGAAAGGACCGTAGAAAACTTATGGCGAACTACACCGCTGCCGACATCAAGGCCCTGCGTGAGAAGACCGGCGCCGGCATGATGGATGTGAAGAAGGCGCTCGACGAGGCCGACGGCGACGTCGAGAAGGCCATTGAGGCCATCCGCATCAAGGGCCTGAAGGGCGCAGCCAAGCGCGAAGGCCGCTCCGCAGCCGAGGGCATTGTGCTGGCCGAGGTTGTTGACGGCACCGCCGGCTACCTGCTGGAGATCAACGCAGAGACCGACTTCGTGGCCAAGTCAGACAAGTTTGTCTCCCTGGCCGAGAAGGTCCTCCAGACCGCTGTGGCCAACCAGCTGGACACCGTGGAGGCCCTGCTGGAGGCTGAGGTTGAGGGCCGCAAGGTCAGTGACTTCGTGACCGAGGAAGGTGGTGCGATCCTCGGCGAGAAGATCGTGGTCCGCCGCCTGGCCAAGGTCACCGGTGCCTATGTGGACGCCTACCTGCACAAGACCTCCAAGGACCTCCCGGCTCAGGTCGGTGTGCTGGTGGCTGTGGACGCAGACACTGAGGACGCCAAGACCGCCGCCCATGATGTGGCCGTGCACGCTGCCGCCATCGTTCCCACCTACCTCACCCGGGACGAGGTTCCGGCCGAGACTGTGGAGAACGAGCGCCGAATCGCCGAGGAGACCGCCAAGGCTGAGAACAAGCCTGAGCGGGCGATCCCCAAGATCGTAGAAGGCCGCACCAACGCCTACTTCAAGGAGCATGTGCTGGTGGACCAGCCCTTTGCCAAGGATCCCAAGCAGTCCGTGGCCAAGGTGCTGCAGGCCGCAGGCACCCAGGCTGTGGCCTTCGCCCGGTTCCGCGTAGGAAACTGAGCCCCACACAGGCTAGACTGACGCAGAACGTCTGAACCTAGCGAAAAGGGGGTGACCATCTCAACGGTGGTCACCCCCTTTTCTTGTGCCTGAACTGGAGTGAAATCAATGCCTGAATCCATCGCGCCCGGCGCCTCCATTCGCCGCCGTGTACTGCTCAAACTCTCCGGAGAAGTCTTCGGCGGCGGCGCCGTCGGCGTGGACCCTGCCACCGTACGCGGCATCGCTGAACAGATCGCCGCAGTCCGGGACCAGGTCGAAGTCGCAGTAGTAGTCGGCGGCGGCAACTTCTTCCGCGGGGCCGAACTCTCCGCAGCCGGTATGTACCGGGCCCGGGCCGACTACATCGGCATGCTGGGCACTGTGATGAACGCCCTGGCCCTGCAGGATTTCCTGGAGCAGGCCGGCCAGCCCACCCGGGTGCAGACCGCCATCGGCATGGCCCAAGTCGCTGAGCCCTATATCCCGCTGCGCGCCATCCGGCATATGGAGAAGGGGCGAGTGGTGATTTTCGGCGCCGGCGCCGGGATGCCTTACTTCTCCACTGACACCGTCTGCGCCCAGCGCGCACTGGAGGTCGGCGCCCAGATGGTACTGATGGGCAAATCCGGGGTGGATGGGGTCTACACCGCCGACCCCCGCAAAGACTCCACCGCCGAGAAGCTGGACCATCTGACCTACACCGAGGCCCTGCATCGTAATATCCGGGTGATGGACCAGACCGCCATGACCATGTGCAATGACAACGGGCTGAATATGCGGGTCTTCGGCATGGAAGGAGACGGCAACGTCACCCAGGCGCTGCTCGGCGAAGATATCGGCACATTGGTCACGCCCTGACATGGTCCCGCAAACGCTCCGCGTTTCCGGGGACCCCGGATGCCAGAGGCCCACCTGACATCGGGATCCTCATCACGACCCCGCCTTACGGCACCTTGTCCTGCCCACCTCGTCGTACCCTTCCTGCCCGATAGACTGTGACGCAACGCCCTTCCGACCAAGGAGACACCTGTGACTGATGAGACCCTGCTCGAAGCCGAGGAACTGATGCAGCGCGCCGTGGATGCCACATCCGAGGACTTCGGCACTGTGCGCACCGGCCGCGCCAACCCTGCCCTGTACTCCAAGGTGCTGGTGGACTACTACGGCGCGCCCACCCCGCTGCAGCAGCTGGCCTCCTTCACCACCCCGGACGCCCGCACCATCCTGATCACCCCCTACGATGTGGGTGCGATGCGCGAGATCGAGAAGGCCCTCTCCGACTCCGAGATCGGCGCCAACCCCTCCAACGACGGCAAGCAGATCCGCATCACCATGCCGGAGCTCACCGAGGAGCGTCGCAAGGAGTACGTCAAGCTGGTCAAGTCCAAGGCTGAGGACCACAAAGTCTCGGTGCGCAACGCCCGTCGCAAGGCCAAGGAAGCCATCGACAAGGCCGTCAAGGACGGCGAGATCGGCGAGGACGACGGCGACCGCGCGCTCAAGGAGCTGGACGGGCTCACCAAGCAGTACACCGAGCGCATCGACGAGATGGCCAAACGTAAGGAAGCCGAGCTCCTCGAGGTCTGAGCTGCTGATGAGTACCACGCCGCCGCAGCAGACTCAGCCTGAGACGGCCGCCAACGCCAAGCGGGAGCTCAAAGCCGGCAGGAACCTGCCGGCAGCCATCGTCACAGGCCTGTTGTTGCTGGTCCCTGCGGTGCTCGGGATCTTCTTCGTTCCGCCGCTGCTTATCGCGGTGTGGATTGTGCTGCTCTGTCTAGGGGTCTGGGAAGTGGCTCGGGCCCTGGAGTCCCATGAGTTCGACGAGGCTCCCAGACTCCGGATTCCCAAGATTCCGCTTTATCTGGGGGCAGCTGCCATGCCTGTGGCTGCCTACTGGGGCGGGGTTGAGGCGCTGACCTTGGGACTGATGATCACCGGGGTCGCAGTCCTGGTGGGCGCAGCCCTCTGGCGGGTTCCTGATCCCGGCCGCAGTATTGTGGCCTCGCTGTTCGTGGCCTGCTGGGTGCCCTTCCTCATCTCCTTCGCCCTGCTGCTGCTCCAGGTGGAACAAGGGGAATGGCGGCTGGTGGTCGTGGTGCTGCTGGTGGTGGCCAATGATCTCTTCGGCTATATCGCCGGGGTCTTCTTCGGCAAGCATCCCATGGCGCCCAAGGTCTCGCCCAAGAAGTCCTGGGAAGGGTTCGCCGGCTCCATGGCAGGGGCCGTGGCTGTCGGCGTCGTCGCCTCCTGGCTGATCTTCAGTGAGCCCCTCTATATCGGAGGCCTGCTTGCTGCAGCGGTGGTGGTTGCCTCAACGGCTGGAGATTTCAGCGAGTCGATGGTCAAACGCGAGCTGGGGCTGAAGGACATGTCGCAGGCGCTGCCCGGCCACGGCGGGGTGATGGACCGGCTGGACTCCCTGGTGTTCGCGATGCCCACTGCGTACTTCGTGATCGTGGCGTTGACCGCGAAGAGTGCGGGACTGCCGTTAGGCTAATACCTATGGCAACCACTTCTGTACCGTTGTTCACACTGCTGGGCGATAACGAGCAGGGCTATGACCGGGCCGAGGTCGACCAGTTCATGGCACGCGCCCGCGAGGCCTATGACTCCGGGGCCGGTATGCCTCTTTCGGAGATACGTGAGGCCAGCTTCAGCATGGGCCCCGGGGGCTATGATCCCGCAGAGGTGGACTCAGCGCTGGACCGGCTCGAGGATGCTTTCGCCGGTGCTGAGCGCGACCGCTTCATCGCTCAGTACGGGGAGGACGCCTGGTATGAGGAGCTCTACCAGCGTTCCGAGCCGCTGCGCGTCCGGATGGAGAGGCCGGCCGGTCAGCGCTTCCGCGAGCCCACGGCTGAGGTAGGAATCGGTTATCAGAAGGCTCAGGTGGACAAGCTTGCCCAGCAGCTGGAACAGTACCTCAATGGGGAGAACCCGATGAGCGTGGACGAGATCCGCACCATCACCTTCGGAGTCAGCCGCGGCAGCGAGGCCTATGACGAGGCCCAGGTCGACGCCTTTCTGGACCGGATGACTGAGATCATGGCCTCAGTGGGCTAGCGGTCACTCCTGAACTTCCAGGGCATCCACATCGCGCTGGCGAACGGTGAGCATCGGATAGACCAGAGCTGCAGCCACAATGGCGGCCACCCCCAGATGCAGAACGTAGAAGCCGAAGATCTCAGCGATGAACCCGCCCAGCAGCGCACCCAGCGGCGCCAACCCGGAGGAGGCAGTCTGTGCGGTGCCGCTGAACCGGCCAAGCATCCGCCCCGGGACCAGCTTCTGGGACAGGGTCACGGCGATGACATTGCCCACAGTCAGGGTGTAGCCCAGCAGCAGCATGGTCCCGGCCATCACCCACGGGGTCGGCCAGATCACTTGGACGACCAGCAGGAAAGGCATGCACCAGAACCCGGCGAGCATCAGCGGAAACTCTCGGACCTGCTTCAGCAGGAGGCTTACCGTGAGAGTGGCTGTTACGGCTCCGATGGCCATGACGGTGAAGTACAGCGGGAATAGCTCGGCGGGCACGCCTATCGGGGAGTCCGGCCCAGTCATCCAGAGTACGAAAACAGCAAAGTAGGCGGCGGAGGCGAAGTTCGCAGCCATCGACATCGCGAACACCGGGCGCAGCACCCGGTGCACGATGATGAAGTGCAGGCCCTCCCGGATATCGCCCAGCGCCCGTGCGATTCCACCGGGCCCGGCCCCGTCCGCCTGGCCGGGATCGCCCTGCGGAGCGCGGAAGCTGCGTCCGCGCAGCCCCGCCCAGAGTACGACGACGCCCAGCACGCCCAGCAGCCCCGGCACCCCGAAGATCCAGAATGACCCAGCCAGCACCAGCAGGGCAGCGATGGGTGCACCCACGATGTCTTCGAAGACGAACATCGCACCCTGAATGCGGCTGTTCGCCGCGGCCAGCTGAGAACGCGGAGCCACCTGGGGGACCATTGCGCCGTTGGCAGCTGCGATGAACACCCCGCCGAAGGCGTAGAGCAGCATCAGCCCCGCCAGTGCCCAGACGGTGAGGTTGCCGGTCAGCGCCACTGCGGCTGCGCCGAGCACCAGTCCGGCCCGAGCTCCCATCATCACCAGGCGCAGACGGCGGCGGTCGGTGCGGTCCACCACCAGACCGGCCAGAATCCCGATCAGAGCCGGCAGCTGAGTGGCGGCGGAGATGACCGAGATCTCCTGCGGAGAATTGGTGAGGGTGGCCGCCACCAGGGGGACACCCGCAAACAGAATGCCGCCGGCTATCGCGTTCAGCGCCACGGTGCCCAGATGGACATGGAATTCCCGGCCCAGCTTCTCGGCAGGGGCGGGTGCGGTGTCAGGTGATGTGCTGGATAGTGGGGCGGCGTCGTCGTTCTGCGTGTGCGCGTGCGACATGGTGATCTTCTCCGTAGACTAGTGCCAAGAAACACTTGCATAATTTTCTCTGCAAGTGGATATCTGCAACTATATGACTGCAAAGGTTTTTCTGCAACATGTCTGAGGGACGCTCTACCGCTGAACGCTTCGGGGACCAGGCGCGCATCAAAGATGTTCAGGCGCTGAAGGCCTTCGCTCATCCACTGCGCATGCAGATTATGGAATACCTCAACGACCGAGAGGAGGCCACCTCCACCACACTGGCCAAGCACCTGGGGGAGTCCACCGGGCAGACCTCCTACCACCTGAGGCAGCTTGCCAAATACGGCTTCGTCAAGGAGGTTGAGGGCAAAGGGACGGCACGTGAACGCTGGTGGCGCTCTGGCGGCCTCAACATCGCCTCTGAGGATGCCCAGTCATTAGCTCAGCAGTCTCCGCTGTTGGAGACTCTGGCCGAACGGCAAGTCCGGAGTGGTGCTGCCAAGCTGCTGGATTACATGGGCCGGCTCGCTGAGGAGGACCCGGAATGGGTCGCTGCCTCAGGCAACAGCGCTGTGAGCACACAGATGACGCACAAAGAGATGAAAGCTCTGCGCGATGAGGTGTGGGACCTGATCGACAAGCACACCGACGCGGCCAAGGCTCGCCGTGAGGCGGGGAAGACCGAGGGACGGCGCCGAGTCCGCCTCCATTTCGCTTTCTTCCCGCTGGCGGCAGACGATCAGATCAAGAGGGCCACGAGGGGCGATGGGCAATAATGGGACGGGAAGGATTGTCAGTAGGGGAGTAAGCGATGAGTGAAGAGCGTCCAGAGCAGCAGGCAGATACTCAGGTTGAGTCGAAGGCCGACCGGCTCTACCGCCAAGCTTACGGAGATCCGCGGCCCAAGCCGGATTTCACCATGGATCCGCTGCACCTGTTTCTGCTCCTGACCAGTGCGCTCACTACTATCGGGCTGACCGTGCTCATCGCCTTGCGTATCCCGGAGATGCCGGACCAGATACCGGTGCACTTCGACTTCATCGGCGAGGCCACCCGCTACGGCTCGCCGTGGACCTCCCTGTGGGTGACCGGCGGTATGACGCTGATGGCGCTGGCCATGGCCTGGATCAGCTTCACACCACACTGGTTCAACTACCCGTACATGATCACCGCAGAGAATGCTCAGCGGGCCTACCGAACAGGCCAGCAGCTGATGGTGCAGAGCACGGCAGCTGTGGCCGTGTCTGTCTTCGGCTCGGCATCCATATGGCTCGGTTGGGGCCTGGGCTGGTTGATTCCGGTGGGTGCCGCTCTGCTGTTGGCGGTCTGCGTGGTGGGCATCATCCGCTGCTTCCGCGCTCGTTGACTCAGGATCTCCGCCGAGTGCGTGATTTGTGCAGTGTTTTCGACCTCAGAATCCTCAAATTACTGCACAGATCATGCACTCAGCAACAGTGCAGTGAGGATAGGCTGACACCTGTCTCCGAGCGTCAATCGAAGAAGCTGATCGGATTGATGATGTCGGCCAGGATGAGCAGCGCCCCCATGGCGATCAGCAGCACGGCCACCACATAGGTCAGCGGCAGCAGCTTGGAGATGTCGAACGGCCCCGGATCTGGCTTGCCGCGCAGCCGGGCCCAGCCCCGCCGCAGCGACTCGTAGAGAGCCCCGGCCACATGTCCGCCGTCCAGCGGAAGCAGCGGGATCAGGTTGAACACCATCAGTGCGATATTCACCGCAGCGACTAAGGACATCAGGGTGGCGAACCTCGACTCCCAAGGAATCTGATCCTGGGCCGAGATCTCCCCGGCCACCCGGCCCACACCCACCACGGACATCGGCCCGTCCGGGTCGCGCTCGACCTCAGTAAACGTAGAGATCGCCACCTCATACATCCGTTGGGGCAGGGTGAGTACGACGCCGCCCACCGCTCTGGTCTGTTCATACACCAGCGGGCCGGCCTCCCAGGGTGCCTGACGCTGCACCTCGGTATGGCTGACCACACCGATGAACCCGGCCGGCTCGGTGACCAGGCTGCCGTGGGAGTCCCGCTCGGCACGGCCCATAGCACCCTCCACCGGCCGTTCGGTGAGAATCGGGGTCACCTGGGTAGTGAGCTGTTCGCCGTCGCGCAGGTAGACCAATTCACTCTGCTGCCCTGCCGCGTCACGGATCAGCGGGGTGAGCTCCTCCCACTCCTCGACCTCGGTGCCGCCGAAGGCCAGGATCTGATCTCCGGGCTGTAATCCTGCTTCGTAGGCAGGGCCGGGCGGGTCACTCTCAGTGCACTCGCGCTCCGCAAGGGGCTCTGCAGCCTCCTCGGCCTCTACAGTGGTGATGCATTCGAAGACATCAGCAACCTGAGTCGTAGTGGTGTTCATCCCGTGGGTGGAGATGGTCCCAGCAGTCAGCAACAGAGCAATCAGCCCGTTCATCGCCGGACCGCCCAGCATGATGATGATCTTCTTCCAGGTGGCTAACCGGTAGAACATCCGGTTCTCGTCCCCAGGCTTCAGCTCCTCAGCGGCCACCTCCCGGGCCTCCTGGGACATCTGCTGGAAGATGCCAGTGGAGTGCGACATCACCGTCTTGCGCTCATCCGGCACTCGTTCGGCAGCAGAGGACCTCTCAATCGGCGGAGCCGCGTACTGGGCGCCGACCTGCTGGAGGTAGGGGTCCTTGGGGCCTGAGCTGTCATCCTCAGAGGTGCCTGGGGCGGCGTCGTGATTTTTGGGCTCGGGGTACATGCCGATCATTGCCACATATCCGCCCAGCGGAACTGCTTTGACCCCGTACTCAGTCTCGCCTTTGGTCTTGGACCAGAGGGTGGGGCCGAAGCCCACCATGTATTGAGTGACCCGGACTTTGAACAGTTTGGCCGGCAGCAGGTGGCCGATCTCGTGCAGGGCGATGGAGAGGATGATGCCGACCACCATAATGAGGATCCCGGCGAGCATCAGCAGTGCGGTCATCGGACGGCTCCCTGTGCTGCGGGACTGGGTGCCCCGATCAGCTCATCGGCGGTCCTCCGCGCCCAGTCCTCCGCGCTCAGCACTGCGTCCAGATCAGCCCGATCCTGGGGGACATCGGTGTGCTGGGCGAGCACCTGTTCCACTGTGGCCAGGATCCCGGTGAACGGCAGCCGGCCGGTGTGGAAGGCAGCGACTGCCTGCTCATTGGCGGCGTTGTAGACCGCCATATGAGTGGCTGAGCTGGTGGCTGCCTGTTTGGCCAGCTGCACGGCGGGGAAGGCGCTGTGGTCCAGGGGCTCGAACTCCCAGCTGGCGGCGGAGCTGAAGTCGCAGGCCGCGGCCGCACCAGGCACCCGGTTCGGGAAACCCAGAGCCAGGGCGATGGGCAGCCGCATATCTGGCGGGGAGGCCTGGGCGATGGTCGAGCCGTCCACGTACTGGACCATCGAATGCACCACCGACTGGGGGTGGACCACTACATCGATGCTGCTCAGTGGCACATCGAAGAGCAGATGCGCTTCGATGACCTCCAGCGCCTTGTTCACCATCGTGGCGGAATTGGTGGTGACCACCCGGCCCATATTCCAGGTGGGGTGCGCCAGCGCCTGGGCGGGGGTGACATCCGCCAGCTGCTCCGCGCTCCAGCCGCGGAACGGCCCCCCGGAGGCGGTGAGAATGAGCTTGGCGACCTCGGACTCGCTGGTGAGTCCGGTATTCCCTGTCTCGGGGTGCGCGCAGAGACCCTTCTGGTGCCGACCCGAGGCCAGGGCCTGGGACAGGGCGGAATGCTCGGAGTCCACCGGCACTACCTGCCCGGGACGCTGCACCGCCTGCTGGACCAGCGTTCCACCCACCACCAGGGACTCCTTGTTCGCCAGGGCCAGCGTGGCCCCGGAGCGCAGTGCCGCGAGGGTGGGCTTCAACCCGATGGATCCGGTGACGGCGTTGAGCACCACGTCGGCCCCTGAATGCTCGGCGATGTACTCAGCGGCCTCGGGCCCGGTCAGGATCTCCGGTTCGCCCTGGGTTTGAGAGCCTGTGCTCCCCAGCTGGCCGATGTCTCCCAGCCGCTGGCGGAGCAGGGGTGCGGCGTCGTCGTCGCGGATGCCGACCAGTTCGGGCTGGAACTGGGCGACCTGTTCGGCCAGCAGGGCGGCGTTGGCGCCGGCGCAGAGCGCGACGACGCAGAAGGTCTCCGGGTTCGCGGCGATCACCTCCAGCGCCTGGGTGCCGATGGATCCGGTGGAGCCCAGAATTGCGACGCGGCGGGGTTCGGACATGCGCCCCATTATCCCGGCTGAGCCACCGGTGCCAAACTCCGCGTGGCAAGTCGGCCGGCGCCAGTGAGCCGGGTCATGTGGAGCGGGTAGGCTGGATGCACTCAGAGTCTTAGACGTTTCGGCCACAAGCCGATGTGAAGGAGCCTTCCATGGAGATCACTCTGCGCGATGTGCAGGCCGAGGACTTGGACCAGTTCTTCGCCTTTCAGCAGGACGCCGACGCCGCCCATATGGCCGGGTTCGCTCCGACCAACCCCAAGGACCGCGGCATTTTCGACCATCACTGGAGTGAGCTGCTCAACGACGAAAAGTCCCTGGTCCGCACTATTGATGTGGACGGGCAGGCTGCAGGGTCTATCGCAGTATTCCGCGAGGGCGATGTGCATGAGGTGATGTTCTGGACTGATAAGCAGTTCTGGGACATGGGCGTGACCACTACCGCCTTCGACCAGTTCCTGCAGGAGTTCCAGGATCGCCCGCTGCGGGCCCGGGTGGTGATCGATAACGTGGGATCGCTGAAAATCCTGGAATCCCGTGGCTTTGTGGAGATCGGTGAGGAACAGGTCTTCTCCAATGCTCGCGCTGAGGTGATCACCGAGAAGCTCCTCGAGCTGGGCTGAGGCGACTGCTCAATTCCAGCATTTCATTTCTTGAGTGCATGATCCGTGCAGTAGTTTAAGGCTTTTGAAGCCGCAAACGTTGCACAAATCATGCACTCGGCGAAGGGGTGGGGTGGCCGAGGCTCCACAAGCTCGCAGCGACAGCGGCGCTCACACAGCGCTAGGTCAGAGATAGGCCTAGAGTTTTCCCCAGGTGTGCTTGGCGCCAATCGGACACGCCGGGTATTCCACAGCTGGCGGGGTCTGTGCACAAAGTGGAATCAGTTCATCGTGAAATGGTGACATGGCCACTGCAGGAAAACTTATTGACAAGCGGTATCGTTCGCCGTTCGTTTTTGTGCCCGGCTGGTATTCGCGGGCAGAACTGGAGAAGGCTGGATACTCTCCCAATGATCTCAGGCACGCGGTACGGAACGGCACTTTGCATCGGGTGATTCCGGGCGTTTTCCAGGCCTCCACTGAACAGGCCCCAGACCCAGTATGGGCCAAGCTTCGCGTGCTCACCCGAGAACATAGGCGGGTGGTGTCACATTCGACTGCAGCTGCTATCTGGGGCCTATCCGCTGCAGGGATCTGCGAGCCTTACCATGTCACCGTTGCGGACCGGGCGGCGCGCATCCAGCGACCGGGGCTGGTGCGCAGTCATGTGGTGCGGGTCCCCGAGGAATTCGTGTGTGACGTTCAAGGCATCCGGGTAGCTGCTCCGGCCTGGACGTGGCTGGATCTGGCGCTGCAGTCCAGCGAAGAAGATGCGCTTGTCCTGGCGGATCAAGTGCTGGCCACGCGGGTCAAACGTCCTGGCCGTCCGGTGCCTCTGGCCAAAAGGGAAGATCTAAGAGCTGCGTTGGAGACCCGGGGGCGGACTAAGGGTATTCGCACCGCTCGGGCCGCTCTAGAGCTTGCCCACGATGTCGCCGATTCGCCTCAGGAAACCCGACTCCGGTACTACTGCCATCTGGCTGATCTGCCGGAGCCCGTGGTGAACCCACTGATAGGGGATGCTCATGGCGAAATGTTCTTCCGGCCCGATCTGGCGTTCACGGAATTCAAAGTTGCGGTGCAGTACGAAGGTCAGCTCTACCACTCAGATCCGGAACGTGTGCTGAAAGATGTTCACCGGCAAGAAGTCACCGAAGCTCTCGGATGGGTGGAAGTCCGGATTACCAAGGAGCACATGCGCAATGGCGGTGCAGCAGCTATCCGGAAGATCCGTGCCAAGCTGATCGAGCGCGGCTGGAGGTCATGAGACCCAGTCCCGGCGCTGAGTGCATGATTTGTGCAGCAGTTTGGGGCTTTTGAAGCTGAAAAAGCTGCACAAATCATGCACTCAGTTGAATGAGGGGCAGCGTGGCGAGTGAGCAGGGTGGGGGAGTAGTGGGGAAGTGGGCGAGTGGCAGGTGGGGGAGTAGTGGGCAGGTGGAGCGGGCAGGTAGGGGAGTGGGGCAGGCTGGTGAGCCTGCTTGGTGAGCCGGCTGGGCCGACTCAGAAGGTGAGCAGGCGGCGTCACACTCGGTACCATGGAGGCCGTGAGCACAATTAACTTGGGTATGCCCACGGTGAAGGAAGAACCTCCCGTCCTCAGCCCCCGGCGCAAGACCCGCAATTTCATGGTTGGTGATGTGGGGATCGGCAGCGATCACCCAGTCTCGGTGCAGTCGATGACCACCACCAAGACCCACGACATCAACGCCACCCTGCAGCAGATCGCCGAGCTGACTGCCTCGGGCTGTGACATTGTCCGGGTGGCCTGCCCCACCGATAAGGACGCCCAAGCGCTGCCGATCATCGCGATGAAGTCCCAGATCCCGGTGATCGCCGATATTCACTTCCAGCCCAAATACGTCTATGCGGCCATTGAGGCCGGCTGCGGGGCGGTCCGGGTCAACCCCGGAAACATCCGCAGGTTTGACGACCAGGTAGGCGAGATCGCCAAGATGGCCAAGGACCACGGGGTCTCCATCCGGATCGGCGTCAACGCCGGCTCCCTGGACAAGCGCCTGATGGACAAATACGGCAAGGCCACCCCGGAGGCGCTGGTGGAGTCCGCGGTCTGGGAAGCCAGCCTCTTCGAGGAACACGACTTCCACGACTTCAAGATCAGCGTGAAACACCATGACCCAGTGATCATGGTCCAGGCCTACGAGATGCTCGCCGAACGGGGCGACTGGCCCCTGCACCTGGGTGTCACCGAGGCCGGACCGGCCTTCCAAGGCACCATCAAATCCGCCACCGCCTTCGGCGCACTGCTGGCCAAGGGCATCGGCGACACCATCCGGGTCTCCCTCTCCGCCCCGCCGGCCGAGGAGGTCAAGGTGGGAAACCAGATTCTGGAGAGTCTCAACCTGCGGCCGCGCAAGCTGGAGATTGTCTCCTGCCCCTCCTGCGGCCGTGCCCAAGTAGACGTCTACACCCTGGCCGATGAGGTCACCGCGGGGCTGGAAGGCATGGAGGTCCCACTGCGGGTAGCCGTGATGGGGTGCGTGGTCAACGGGCCCGGTGAAGCCCGTGACGCCGACCTCGGCGTGGCCTCCGGCAACGGCAAGGGCCAGATCTTCGTCAAAGGCGAGGTCATCAAGACCGTGCCGGAGGACCAGATCGTGGAGACTCTCATCGCAGAGGCCAACCGGCTGGCCGAGGAGATGGGCCTGGAAACTGAGGGAGAGGACGCCTCCTCCGGTGCCCCTGTGGTCTCCGTCAGCTAACCTCCAGTCCAGGGTCTCCCGCGCCACCGGGGGGCAAGTCCGCGTTCTGGCCGTAGAGGACACTGAAGCGCTGAAGGCCCTGCTTGCAGCAGATCCGGTGGGCAGTGTCTCCGTGGCCGCCGCAGTGCGCAGCCGAGGCACCGCCGCCCCCGGAAAGGGCCGCAGCGGGGCACTGATTTTGGGGATAGATGACGACGACGGGGGTTCCAGCGGCCAACCCACGCTCGCCTCCGCCTGCTGGCTAGGTTCCAATATCATCCCGGTGCACGCCGATGCGGAGGCCGCGGTGCATTATGGGCAGGCTGCCGCCGCACTGCGCCGCCGGGTGTCATCCATCTACGGCCGGTCAGAGGCTGTGCTGGAGCTCTTCGACGCCACCGGCTGGGGCAACTACCGCGAGATCCGCTCCGATCAGCCCCTGATGAGCATCGACTCCCAGCCGCTGATCACACCACTGCCCGGGGTGCGGAAGTCCCGGATCGAAGAGTTCGCCGCCGTGGAGCGGGCCTGTGCGGCCATGTTCACCGAGGAGCTGGGATTCTCCCCCTACCAGCAGGGCACCAGCCAGTACCGGGATCGGGTCCGTGGGCTGATCAACGCCGGCCACTCGCTGATCGCAGTAGACCCTGAATCCCGGCAGATCACGTTCAAAGCAGAGTTCGGCGCCGTCACCGACCAGGCTGTCCAGGTCCAGGGAGTCTGGGTCAACCCCCAGTGGCGTGGCCAGGGCCTGGCCACACCGGGAATGGCGGCGGTAGTGCGGCACGGGCTGAAGATGGCCCCGCAGGTCAGCCTGTATGTCAACGCCTACAACACCCCTGCGGTCAGAGCCTATGAGCGGGTTGGCTTCACTCAAGTTGGAAGCTTCAGCACAGTCTTGTTCTGAGCTGCCCGGGGCGGGCGATTAGCTGTGCTCAGCTCGGTCGCAAGGTTCCTGCCTTACTTGCCCCGTCTCCAGTGCATCTCATCCCGCACAAGACCGCCATAGTATGGGTCCCGTTAGACTCTTGCGCATGGAGGGTGATCTGGAGCATGCGCTGAGGACGGGCAGTACCATCGCAGCACGGCGGGCAGCCGCGCAGCTGGTGGAGGCTTCAGAGCACGACGCCGCCCTGGCCCTGATTGCCCAGTACGCACCTGGCTCACCGGAGGTGGCAGAGCTGCTGCTGGAGATCCTCGACTCCACCGGAGTGGTGCACCGCTTTGCTGGGGCGCTGCTGTTGGATAAGACTGCGGTGGACGACGTGGCCCAGGACTCCCTGATCTCAGTGGCTGAGTCCATCGACTCCTACAGCGGCACCGGCAAGGTCACCACCTGGGTGCACAGCATTGTCAAGCGCCGTGCGGTAGACCACCTGCGCCGGCAGCGGGAGACCGCCGAGCTCAATGAACAGAACGGGCCGGCTGCCCGGATGAGCTCGATGATCGCCACCCGTACCACGGTCCAGGACGCGCTGGCCGCACTGCCGGAGAAGTACCGCATACCGGTCACCATGCGGGACATCGACTCACTGCCCTATGCGGAGATCGCCCAGAGGCTGGATCTCTCAGTGGGTACGGTCAAAGCCCAGATCAGCCGTGGCCGGGCCATGGTGGCCGCCCGCCTGCAGAACGCCGACGCCACCGGTGGTGAGACCAGTTGATGGCAGACCGAGCAGGCAGCACACAGCAGCTGGGTCACTACCAGCTGCATGAGGTGATCGGCGTAGGCTCCTTCGCCACGGTCTACCGGGCGTTGGACCAGCGGCTGGACAGCACAGTGGTGATCAAGCTGCTGGCCGAGAACCACAGCCTGAACCCTGAGATCCGGGAACGATTCATCGGCGAAGGCCGCAGCCTCCGCCGGGTACAGGGCTCCCATGTGGTGGCCATCCACGATATCGGTGAAACTGAGCGTCAACAGCCCTATCTGGTGCTCGAGCACGCCGACCGCGGCACCGTGCAGCAGCGGGTGGATCAGCTCTGGCGCAGCGGATGGCGGGCCACCGCTGATGATGTGCTCGCCTTCGCCCGTCCGCTGGCCGCCGCGGTGGATGCAGTCCACCGCGCCCAGCTGGTCCATCGCGACCTCAGTCCCGGCAACCTGCTGCTCACCGCCAAGCCCTCTGAGCTGATCAGCGATGAGACCCAGGGTCTGGACTCGGCCATCTTGGGCAGCGATGAGCGTCTGCTCATCGCCGACCTGGGCATGTGCAAGGACCTGGCGGTCAACTCCGGACTGACGGTCTCCGGAGGCACCACCGGGTTCCGTCCCCCTGAGCAGTCCGGCCCCGGCCTGGTGGACACCCGGGCCGATATCTGGGCGATGTCCGCTGTGCTGTTCTGGCTCACCCAGGAGGCTGAGCTTCCCAAAGGGGTCCACAAGGTGCTCAAGCGCGGAATGGCGGTAAAGCCGGAGCGCCGTCAGCCTGATGCCGCCAGCTGGCTGGCCGAACTGGAGCAGGCACTGGCACCCCCGTCAGCTGCGGAGTCGACCGCGGAATCAGCACCTGAGTCGGCAGCAGAGGAGCCCACGGTTTCCCAGCCACAGACCGCGTCGTCGTCCCATAAATCCTCAGGTCCCTGGCGCACTGTCATGGTGACCTCAGCGGCCCTATGCGCTGCCGCCCTGGGACTCTTAGCCGGTCTGTGGCTCAGTCCCGGGGGAGAGCCGCCCCCACCCGCCGAGGCCGGGGATGTCTCCATCGCGATCGAAGGCCCGGATGAGGTTGAGATAGGCGAACCAGCGGTGTTCACCGCCCATGTTGAGGGTGTGGACTCCTGGAGCTGGTCGCTGCCCACAGGTCATCACATCGCGGACCAGGAAGAGGCGGTACTGACCCCGACAGGGACCGGCACAGCTGAGATCGTGCTGCGCGCTCGAGCGCCCAACGGGCCCGAATTGGAGGCCCGGCACACGATTCGCGTGGTTGAATAGGTGCTGATCCCAGAATGGAACGGACCACAAGGGGATACCTGAATATGAGCAGCATCCGGCTGAACGGGCAGCAGAGGCAGATTCGGTGGGCAACAGCATTGGCTCTGGGGCGAGAACGGTGACTACCAGCTCAGGTCTGACACCGAGGAGGGTCGGGCTGGGAACCGCCCGGGGGTCATCGCAGTGGCCCCTGAGGGCTATGAGCGAGAGCTGGACTACGAGCTCGATGACCTCGATGAGGAGCGCGGAGAGGGCAGCAGACATCGGTGATGAGGACCGAGGAAGTTTTCAGAAGGAAATATTTGTAAACTCTGCAACTTTTGGCAGGTTCTCTGCGACTCATGAGTGTCAGCACCCAGCTGACCGATGTGAAACATGCACAAAGGAGACGACCGATGAGACCCACTATCCGATACACCGTGCCGGGACTGGTCACCATTGCCGCCCTCACGCTGACAGCCTGCGGCCCGGAGGACGAGGCCCCCGCAGAGTTCCAAGACGACTCCGCACAGACAGCGGAGGTGGAGCCTGCCGCGACCACCGAGGAGGCAGAAGAGCCTGAGGAGGCTGATGAGTCCGAGCAGACAGAAGAGCCTGAGGAAGACGACGACGAAGCTGACTCCGAGACGCCGGGAACCCCCACAGATTCCACACTGAACCACGAGGACGCGGTAGACACCATCACCTACCCCATCTCCACCAGCTCAGGCATCGAGGGTGAGATCTCCATGGGATTGCACTCCCTGGAGGTGACAGACCAGGGGATGCTGCTGACCATGAGCTTTGTGCCCGAGTACGATGACTCAAACAGGCCGGAACGGTTCTACGACGGCCTGCACACCGCCCGCAACATCGACTCACATCTGATGCCGGTGGTCAGTGACCGCGCCAATATGAAGGCCTACTACGTGCCCAATGAGGCAGGGGAGCACCTCTTCGGCTGGGTCCCAGCCAACAGAGGGCCATGGGCTTCCGGACTGGACATCCGGCCGCGCTCTGGGGAGACGGTAGCCTTCTGGGCCTACTATCCGGTACCAGAGGACGAGATCGAGGTAGTCGATATCGCAGTGATGGACGGGGTTCAGGAGTTCCGCGACGTGGAGATCGACTGGGGCGCTTATGAGCCCGGCGATTACGGTGATCTCCCTGAGGATGATAACGATGAGTGAGCTAGCAGCGCGCCGCCGCGGGACCACTATGCTCACCGCCGCAGTGCTTTCTGCAGGACTGCTGCTGTCAACGGCAGCACCCGGCGTTGCAGACGATGAGCAGCCCACAGAACCACCTGAGGCCCCGGAGGAGATCGGCAGCATAGACGACTTTATAGTCAGCTATCAGGGTGATGAGTTCATCCGCCGCTATGACGGCGCAGAGTTCGTGCACCGGCTCGGCTCCGGGGAGCGGCAGGAGCAGGACCTGATCGTCCTGGAGACCGACATCCTCTTCAGCTCCAATGAGTGGGAGCTGCCGGAAAACGCCGGGGACCACCTGGCCGAGCTGGTCGAACAGATCCCCGAAGGCGCCTCAGTCACAGTCCACGGCCACACCGACTCCCGGCCGGTCAACCAGGAACTCTACGACTTTGACAACCAGGAGCTCTCGGAAAACCGTGCCCAGGCGGTGGCAGACGCGCTGGAGGAGAAACGGCCCGACCTGCAGCTGACCGTAGCAGGCTTCGGAGACTCCGAGCCGGCCGTTGATGAGGACGAAGACGATCCCTCAACCTTCGCCGCCAATCGGCGGGTGGAAATCCGCTATGACGGCTGAGCCCCAGACGAGGTTCCGGTCCCCGGCGCGTGCCTGCCGCCGGGGACGGCGCCTGCGGGGATACTGGAGAGGATGAACGCCCTGCCACGCCCTGCTGCACCCTGCCTTGTTCTCACCATTCTGCTGCTCAGCGGCTGTGAGGCAAGCCCGGAGGCACAGGACGATCCGCTCGGCGGCGGCTCACTGGGATCTTCAGTGGATGAGGCCCAGGCCTCAGCCCCGGAGCCTGAGGGCGAGCAGCTGGACCACCAGCAGATGCGCCAGGCGCTTGAGGATCACACCAGTGCAGCGACCATCACTGACACCGATGACTGGTGGCCGCATATCCGCGATCTCAACCGGGAGCTGCAGCGGCTTCAGGTGGACCCCACCGACTGCAAGCCCTACGTGACCGCCTCCGCACTGCCGGTGCCCACCGGAGCACTCGGCGCGCTCGCAGAGGACGGGGACGCCCAGACGGTCATCTACTCCTTCGAGGATGCTGCCGCCGCCCAGGAGCACCTCTCCTCAGAACGCACCGGAATCAGCCGCTGCGCTGAGCACACGGTGATCCGCGACCTGGGGGAGGCAGAAGCGCAGGCCGAGACCGAGCTCACCGAGCTCGAACTGCTTTCCGGCGCCGAGGAGCACCTGGCCGTGCGCCGAGTGATGACCACCGGCGGCGAGGAGCACCGTCACCTGGCCGTGCTGCTGCGCCACGGGGCGCTGATCGTGCTCAGCACCGCACCTGAAGACCCGGAAACAGAGGAGGACGACGCACTGGCCGCCTTGGAGGCTGAGGCCGCCCTGGTCCTCTCTCAGCTGGTGGGGGAGGAGATCATCGCCCCCGAGCCGGAGCCCGAAGAGGATGAGGACGAAGATGAGGCTGAGGAGAACGCCGATTCGGATGAAGAGGCCGAGCCCGAAGGCTCAGCAGAAGATGGCGACTCAGACGACTGAGCGTGACCGCTCCACCAGATGGGCCACCGCCTCACCGACCGGCACATCCTGAGCCTGGCCGCTGCGCCGGTCCTTGACCTCCACCTGACCGTCTTTCAGGCCACGGCCGACCACTAGGATTATCGGCACACCCAGCAGCTCGGCGTCGCCGAACTTCACGCCGGCGGAAACCTTGGGCCGGTCGTCATAGATCACGCTCAGCCCGGCGGCCTCCAGGTCACCAGCCAGCTTCTCGGCGGTCTCAAAGATCTCGGTGCCCTTGCCAGTGGCCACCAGATGCACATCAGCCGGGGCCACCGCGGCCGGCCAGATGATCCCCTTCTCATCATGGTTGGCCTCCACCAGGGCGGCCATCGCCCGGGTCACCCCGAAGCCGTAGGAGCCCATGGTGACGATGACCTGCTTGCCGTTCTCATCGAGCACCTTCAGCCCCAGGGCATCGGCATACCGTTGGCCGAGCATGAAGATATGGCCCATCTCAATCCCTCGGCGGGTGCTCAGCGGCCCGGACTCATCCGGTGCCTCATCACCGTCACGGACCACCACGGACTCGATAGTCCCGTCCCAGGCGAAGTCGCGACCAGCCACCAAGCCGAAGACATGCTGATCAGGCTCATTGGCCCCAGTGATCCACCGAGTACCCGGCACAATCCGCGGATCTGCCAGGTAGGGGATCCCGGTGGCTGAGGGCCTCTCCTCAGAGGCGCCCAGGTGGGGCGCATCCAGGCTCAGGCTCGGGCCGATATAGCCGCGCACCAGCTCCGGATGTCTGGCAAAGTCCGTGGACTCAGCAGCCTCCACGGAGATCTCCCCGGGAATGCCGAGCTTCACGCCGATAGTGGCCTCGGCACGTTTGAGATCCACATCCCGGTCACCGGGGACTGCGATCACCGCGATTCTGCGCTCACCCTCGGGGGTGACCACGGCGACCACTACGTTCTTCAGGGTGTCTGCCGCCGTCCACGGCCGATCCTCGCGGGGGTGGTTGGCATTGGCGGCATCCACCAGTGTGGCGATGGTGTCCGTGCCTGGGGTGTAGTGCACTTCAGCAGGCGGGGCGTCGTCGTAATCCACCGGCTGCGGGGGCACCGTGGTGACCGCTTCCACATTGGCCCGGTACCCGCCGGGGGACTCCACAAAGGTGTCCTCGCCGATCGCGCAGGGGAAGAGGAACTCCTCAGAGGCCGAACCTCCCATCGCCCCGGAGACCGCGCTGACCGGAATCGCAGGCAGCCCCAGACGCTCAAAGATCCGCACGTAGGCGGCCCGATAGGCGTTGTAGGCGGCCTGCTGATCCTCCTCGGTGACGCAGAAGGAGTAGGCGTCCTTCATGATGAACTCGCGGCCGCGCAGCAGCCCGGCCCGCGGACGCGCCTCATCCCGGTACTTGGTCTGGATCTGGTAGAGGTTCAGCGGCAGATCCTTATAGCTGGAGTAGAGGTCCTTCACCAGCAGGGTGAAAACCTCCTCATGTGTGGGTGCCAGCAGGTGATTGGGCAGCCGGACGGTCAGGGTCTCGCCGTTCTCATCGGTGTACTCGATGCCCTCAGCCTTGCGGTCGGGCACCCGGAAGATCCCGTCACCGTACTGTTCCCAGCGGCCGGTGGCCTCGTAGGGCTCCTTGGGCAGCAGAGCGGGGAAGTGCACCTCCTGGGCGCCGATGGCGGCCATCTCCTCACGTACGATCTGCTCAATCTTGCGCAGCACGGTCAGCCCCAGCGGCAGCCAGGAATAGATCCCGGCACCGGCCTGGCGGATATATCCGGCCCGGACCAGCAGCTGGTGGCTGGCCACTTCGGCGCCGACGGGGTTATCGCGCAGCGTGCGCAGAAACAGATGGGACAGGCGTGTGGTCATGGGGGAGAGTCTAGTCCGGCCAGCCGCCCCGATGCTGAGAGCTGAGAGTTTGGCACAATGAGTTCCATGGCAGTCCCACCGCGCGCAACCGAGAACAACAGGTTCAAGGGTTCCGGGGCCGAGCAGCTGGCCGGGCTCATTGAGCCCACGGTCACCTCCCACGGCCTCTACCTGGAGGAGCTGACGCTCACCGGCAAGGGGGAGCGCACCCTGCTGCAGGTAGTGATCGACTACGCTGAGGGCACCAAGCAGGTAGGCCTGGACACCCTGGCCGGGCTCTCCGAGGCGCTGTCGGTGGTCTTAGACAAGGCAGAAGCCGCCGCCTCCCCGCTGATTGCCCTGCCCGCCTACGAGCTGGAGGTCTCCACCCCCGGAGCCACCCGGCCGCTCACCGAACCCAGGCACTTCCGGCGCAATATCGGCCGACTGCTGGAGATTGATCTGCGCGCCGACGCCCCGGCCCAGGGTGCCAAGGGGAAGGGAGCGCTGACAGCCCGGCTGAAAGAGGTGGATGCCGGCGGCGTCGTCGTTGAAGAGATCAAGCCGGCACCCAAGAAGGGGATGAAGCCCAAAGCGGGGCCGCAGAAACATATCGGGTTCGAATCCATCGCCCGGGCTCGCGTCCAGGTAGAGTTTTCACACACCGACTGAAGATGGTTGACCGGAGGCACAAGTGGATATCGATATGAGCGCCCTGCGCATGCTCGTCCAAGAGCGCGACATTCCTCTCGAGCGGCTGATGCCTGCCATTGAGCAGGCGCTTGTACTCGCCTATCACAAGAGCCCCGGCGCGCTGCAGCAGGCCCGCGCCGAGGTGGATACTCAGACCGGTCATGTCACCATCTGGGCCAAGGAGCTCGATGAGGACGGTACAGTCATCGGTGAGTTTGACGACACGCCGAAGAACTTCGGCCGGGTGGCAGCCTCCACCGCCCGCCAGGTGATTATGCAGCGCATCCGCGACGCTGAGGATGAGACAGTGATCGGGGAGTTCAAGTCAAAGCAGGGTGAGCTGGTCTCCGGAATCGTGCAGCAGGATCGCAGCCCGCACACCGTCAAGGTAGACATCGGCGGGGTGGAGGCTGACCTGCCTGCCCAGGAGCATGTGCCCGGTGAGACCTATCCGCACGGCTCCCGGCTGCGCGCCTTTGTGGTGGATGTCCACCGCGGGTTCAAAGGCCCGCAGATCACCCTCTCTCGCTCCCATCCGGGGCTGGTGAAGAAGCTGTTTGCCCACGAGGTGCCCGAAATCGCTGACGGTACCGTGGAGATCACCTCCATTGCCCGTGAGGCCGGGCATCGCACCAAGATCGCGGTGCGCCCGGCCCAGGCCGGGATCAATGCCAAGGGGGCCTGCATCGGCGCAATGGGCTCCCGGGTCCGGGCGGTGATGACCGAGCTCAATGACGAGAAGATCGACATCATCGACTACGCGGATGACCCCGCCCAGTTCATCGCCAATGGGCTCTCTCCGGCCAAGGTGAGTTCAGTCACCATTCTGGACGAAACCACCCGGTCCGCCAGGGCCGTGGTCCCGGAGTACCAGCTGTCTCTGGCCATCGGCAAAGAGGGGCAGAACGCCCGGCTGGCAGCCAAGCTCACCGGCTGGCGGATCGATATTGTGTCTGACGCCGCCCCGGCTGCGGCTTGACCGCCCTGGTAGACTCGGATGGTCCCAATCAGGACGTGCGTCGGCTGCCGGCAGCGCACTGAGCAGGACAGTGTCGTGAGATTCGCACTCAGCGGCGACCAGGTTGTTCTGGACGCCGAGCGGAGGGTGCCCGGCCGTGGGGCCTGGCTCCATCCGGACCGCGAATGCTTTGAGACCGCGCTGAAGCGCAGAGCCTTTAGCCGGGCTTTCCGCCGAGCGGTCCAGACGGCACAGCTGGATTTTGATCAGATGACCACCACTAACGGAAGCGGGTTGGAAAGAGATGAACACCCGATGAGTACCGACGGATGAGCGCCCAGTGATGAGCCCCATTCATACCGTCACGGAATCAAGCACGCTAAACGGCCTGCTCCTGATGTCCCGCTGATACCGAGCCCCGCTTGGTCAGCGGGGTATTGCGCGGGCCAGACAAGGAGAACAGTGGCCAAGGCCCGCGTACACGAGATTGCCAAAGAGATCGGCGTCTCATCCAAAGAAGCGCTCGCAAAGCTCCAGGAGCTGGGCGAGTTCGTCAAATCGCCGTCCTCAACGGTGGAGCCCCCGGTGGCCAAGAAGCTCCGGGCCGCCTTCCCCCAGGCAGAGAAGGCGGCTGAAGCTCCGGCTGAGAAGAAGCCAGCGCCCAAGCCCGCCCCTAAGAAGCCTGCCGCGCCTAAGCCTGCTGCCGAGCAGCCTGCCAAGGACGACGCCGCCGGCTCAGCTGCCCAGCCCCCGGCCTCAGAGGCTGAGGCTCCAGCACCCAAACCATCCACTGGCGCCCCCAAGCCCGGCGGCCCCAAGCCGCCGGCCCCCGGACCGACGCCCGGTGCGGCCAAGCCGCGCAGCGGCGGAAACAACCCCTTCGGCCTCTCCTCCGACCGGGGGGGCTCGCGTTCCAGCGGCGGACCGCGGCCGGCAGGGCCCCGTCCTGGTGGTCCCCGTCCCGGCGGTCCGCGTCCGGGCAACAACCCTTTCGCCCCCCGGCAGGGCATGCGCGGCGGCGACCGCGGTGCGACCCGTCCTGGCAGTCCCCGCCCCGGCGGTCCGCGGCCAGGCGCTGAGGCGCGTCCCGGTCCGCGGCCAGGAGGTGCGCCTAAGCCTTCGATGATGCCCGGGCAGGCCCCGGCCCCCGGCCGCGGCGGTGCACCCGGCGGCCCCCCTGCTGGTGGTCCGCCTCGTGGGCGCGGCGGTGGACGTGGCCGCGGTGGAGCAGCCGGTGCTTTCGGGCGCGGCGGCTCCCGTTCCAAGGCACGGAAGTCCAAGCGCGCCAAGCGTCAGGAGCTGGAGCAGAAGCACACCCGCGAGATCGGCGGCGTGCGCGTCCCCAAGGGTGACGGCAGCACTGTTGTCCGGCTGCGCCGCGGCTCATCCCTGGGTGACTTTGCTGAGAAGATCGGCGCCGAGCCGGCAGCGCTGATCACCGTGCTGATGAAGCTCGGTGAGATGGCCACTGCCAACCAGTCCTTGGACGAGGAGACCTTCCAGCTGCTGGGCGATGAGCTCGGCTACGTGGTGGAGATCGTCTCTCCGGAGGACGAGGACCGCGAGCTGCTGGAGTCCTTCAGCATCAACCTGGAGGAGGAGGCAGCAGGCGAGTCTGCGGAGGACCTGGCAGCCAGGGCTCCGGTGGTCACCGTGATGGGTCACGTGGACCACGGTAAGACCCGCCTGCTGGACGCCATCCGCTCATCCAACGTCACTGAGGGCGAGGCCGGCGGCATTACCCAGCACATCGGCGCCTATCAGGTGGAGGCCCCGCATGAGGGTCAGAACCGTGCCCTGACCTTCATCGACACCCCCGGTCACGAGGCGTTCACCGCCATGCGTGCCCGCGGTGCCAAGGTCACCGATATCGCTGTGCTGGTAGTCGCCGCCGATGACGGCGTGATGCCTCAGACCGTGGAGGCGCTCAACCACGCCAAGGCTGCCAATGTGCCGGTGGTGGTGGCGGTCAACAAGATCGACAAGGAGGGCGCAGCCCCGGATAAGATCCGCGGCCAGCTCACTGAGTATGAGCTGATCCCCGAGGAGTACGGCGGTGATGTGATGTTCGTGGACGTCTCAGCACGTCAGAACCAGAACATCGACGATCTGCTCGAGGCAGTGCTGCTCACCGCAGACGCCGCCCTGGAGCTGAAGGCCAATCCCAATAAGGAAGCCCGCGGTGTGGCCATCGAGGCCAACCTGGATAAGGGTCGTGGTGCGGTAGCCACGGTGCTGGTCCAGTCCGGCACCCTGCGAGTGGGCGACAATATGGTGGCCGGAACCGCCTTCGGCCGGGTGCGCGCCATGTTTGACGAGAACGGCGACCCGGTCGAGGAGGCTACTCCCTCCCGTCCGGTGCAGGTGCTGGGTCTGTCCACAGTGCCGCGGGCCGGCGACAGCTTCCTGGTCACCGGTGATGACCGTACCGCTCGCCAGATCGCTGAGAAGCGTGAGGCTGCAGAGCGCAACGCCCTGCTGGCCAAGCGCCGCAAGCGGATCACTCTGGAGGACTTCGACCAGGCTGTGGCCGAGGGCAAGATCGACACCCTCAACCTGATCCTCAAGGGTGATGTCTCCGGTGCCGTGGAGGCCCTGGAGGACGCCCTGCTGAAGATCGACGTGGGTGCCGAGGTCCAGCTGCGGGTCATCCACCGCGGGGTGGGTGCCATCACCCAGAACGACGTCAACCTGGCCACCGTGGACAACGCCGTGATCATCGGCTTCAACGTCCGCCCGGCCGAGCGTGTCACCGAGCTGGCTGACCGTGAGGGCGTGGACATGCGCTTCTACTCGGTCATCTACGCCGCCATCGACGATATCGAGGCCGCGCTGAAGGGCATGCTCAAGCCGGAGTACGAGGAGGTGGAGTTGGGCTCCGCGGAGATCCGTGAAGTCTTCCGCTCCTCCAAGTTCGGCAACATCGCCGGCTCCATGGTCCGCTCGGGCATCATCCGCCGCAACGCCAAGGCCCGCCTGGTGCGCGACGGCAATGTGGTGGTAGACAGCCTCACTATCGAGTCGCTGAAGCGGTTCAAGGACGATGCCACCGAGGTCCGCGAGGGCTTCGAGTGCGGTATCGGCCTGGGCTCCTTCAACGACATCCAGGAAGGCGACGTCATCGAAACCTGGGAGATGCGCGAAATCCCGCGCACCTAGTGCCGAGCCCTTGTCGTTCGGTGGCCCCGTATGACCACGATATCGGCCATTATTGGGATGAAACGTCGTCACCCGGGGCCACCGTATACGGGGCTAGGCTTGAGCTACGACCTCTGAAAGGAGAACACCATGGCTGACCCCGCACGCGCATCACGGCTGGCCGCCCGCATCAAGGTGATTGTGGCTGAGGCTCTGCGCACCCGGGTGAAAGATGACCGCGCCGAGCGAATCACCATCACCGACGCCCGGGTCACCAATGACCTGCAGCACGCCACGGTCTACTACACGGTGCTGGCAGAGGACGACGACGCCAAGGCAGAGGGTGCCCAGTTACTGGAGGTCAACCGGGGCGCGCTGCGCCACGAGTTGGGCCGGCAGCTGAGCATCCGGCTGACCCCCACCCTGGAGTTCGTTGCTGACGAGATTCCGGAGTCCGCTGCCCACCTGGAGGACTTGCTGCGCAAGGCCCGTGAACAGGATGAGCGGGTCAAAAACCTGCGCGGCAACGCAGACCCGGTCTCCGACAACGCCTACCGTTCACAGGGGGAGACAGGGTCCTGACCCTGCGCCCACCCCCGAACCAATCTTTGAGTGCGTGATCTGTGCAGCATTTTGGCGGGTTTCACGGTAGAACTACTGCACAAACTATGCACTCAGCACCGGAGAGGACGAGGACTAGGTGGGGAAGAAGCAGAGGCCTGAGGAGTTAGAAGTCGGCTCCGGGCTGGTTCTGGTGGATAAGCCCGCCGGCTGGACCAGTCATAACGTGGTCGGGCGGATCCGCAAGTTGGCCGGCACTCGCAAGGTCGGCCATGCCGGCACTCTGGACCCGATGGCCACCGGGGTGCTGGTGGTCGGCATTAACCGCGCCACCCGGCTGCTAACCCACATCGTGGGGGTGGACAAGACCTATACGGCCACTGTGCGGCTGGGTGAGTCCAGTACTACCGACGACGCCGAAGGCGAAGTCACCGCCACCCGGTTCGCCAATGCAGTAACTAGGGAGAACATCGACGACGCTGTCACTCGGCTGACCGGGGAGATCATGCAGGTGCCCAGCACCGTCAGCGCGATCAAGGTGGACGGCAGGCGCGCTTATGACCGTGCCCGTGCTGGCGAGGACGTGGAGTTGGATGCTCGGCCGGTCACCGTCCACCGCTTTCTGATTCACGATCTGCGCCGGGTTGAGGGCGGGAGGCTGATCGACCTGGATATTGAGGTTACCGTCTCCTCCGGAACCTATGTGCGCGCCCTGGCCCGGGACCTCGGCGAGCTGTTGGAGTCTGGTGGGCATCTCACCGCGCTGCGTCGTACCGCCGTGGGCCCCTACGTTCAGGATCAGTGCCTCACCCTGGAGCAGCTAGCCGAGGATTTCGGCTACATCGGGATGGCCGAGGCCGCCGCCCAGCTCTTCCCCGCCAGACAGGTCACCGCAGAGGAGGCCGAGCATCTGCGCCACGGCCGCCGCATCACCGCCTCGGGTGGTGCTTCGGGTCTGAAGGCCGGCGCCGCTGCAGCCGGCCGAGAGCGGCTGGACCCTGTGCCCGGTCGCGGGACCAGCGCTGAGCTCACCGCCGCCTTCGCCCCGGATGGTGAGCTGGTTGCTCTGCTGAAGGACGTCCCCGCCAAGCCCGGGGCGTCGTCGTCCCCTGATGCCGCCCAGGCCGCAGTGTCGGGCCCAGCAGCTCTGCAAGCAAAACCGGAGCTCGTCTTCGCCAGCTGAGCTGAAGCTTTTGTCGCGGGATTCGCCCATTCGTCATCATTCGGGCTAGGCAAGCTCAGCGCTCAGGCCACCGGCGCCTGGGCCCCATAAACGCACGATTGTTTTGTGGGCCATGCCAGGGATCCTGAAGGGCGAAAGTCCCGCTAGCGACCCCAGCTTCTACACGGAGTAGAATTCCTTTGAAATGACACTCATGTTCCTGGTGGGCACAGTGGTCTGTGCCCTCTCCACGCTGATCTGCTGGGTGATGACCGCGGTCCGGAATCACCCGGCCGACTCATCTATCATCAGCATCGCCGCGATCGAGCTGTATCTGATCGTCTACGGGGTCTACGCTGGTATCCGGCAGGGGATGGGTGCTTCGATCAGCGGTGAGGCCTGGGAATTCTGGGGCTATATCCTCACCGCGCTGCTGCTGCCGGTGGGCGTGTTCGTCTGGGCAATGGTGGACAAGACCCGCTGGACCAATTTGGTGATGAGCTTTGTGGGTCTGGTGGTGTTCGTGATGGTGTATCGCATGGAGGAGATCTGGTGGGGAAGCGCACTGTGAGCCGAGCAGAGAACGACGACGCCCGATTGAGCCGAACGAAGAGCGGGGGGTCACTGGCGTCAGGCCACAGCGCAGATTCCGAAGAATCTGCGCGGACCACGTCAGGGACTGGCGCCGGCTTCTCGGCTGCCGCACCGGGGACCGCCCAAACGACCCCGCGCAACCGGGGGCTGGGGATGCTGATCATCACAGCCTATGGGATCTTCGCGGTCAGCGCCTTCGCCCGGGCCTTCTACCAGATCATGCCCTTCCCGCAGGCGGAGAAGGTCCAGTTTGCTGACGCACCGTTGGCGCTGAGCCTTTCAGCCTTCGCTGCGGCGGTCTATATCCTGGCCACACTGGCACTGGCCCGCACCTCCGCTGCGGCCTGGAAGGTGGCGCTGGTTGCCGTGCTGATCGAGATGGCCGGAGTGATCGGCGTGGGCACCTGGACTTTGCTGCAGCCTGAGCTGTTCGAGGTGGCCACAGTCTGGGGCTTCTTCGGCCGCGACTATGGCTATATCCCGCTCGTACTGCCGTTCATCGGGCTGTTCTGGCTGTTCCGCCATCGCCTCAACAGAAGCTAAACCCACTCACAGGGGAGCTGCGCTCCCTCCCTATGGCTGAGGCTATCAGCGGGATAGGAGATGCCGGTTCTCCAGACCGTAGGATATACACCGTGCAGATTTTCCACGGCCTCGATGATGTCCCCGCTGACCTGGGGCTGACCGTCCTGACCATCGGCAACTTCGACGGCGTGCACCAGGGTCACCAGCATCTGCTCAATGAGCTGGTGAATGTGGCCGGCAGATACGACGCCGCGCCCCTGGCCATCACCTTCGACCCGCACCCGGCGCTGGTGCACCGACCCGAGTCCGCACCCGAGCTGCTCACCGGTACCCAGGAGAAGCTGCGCCGGCTTCAATCCTGCGGGCTGGCCGCCGCGCTGGTGCTGGACTATACCGAGGAGGTCTACCTGCTCAGCGCTGAACGGTTCGTGCAGCAGTACCTGTTGCCGCTGACGCCGGCGGCCGTGGTGGTTGGTGCCGATGTGCGCTTCGGCCGTGGCAATGAGGGTGATTTCGGCACCATGGTTCAGCTGGGAGAACGCTTCGGTTTTGAGGTGATAGAGGTCGAAGACTTCCCGGTGGACGACCTCCAGGCTCCGGATCCGGCTGCCCGCTGCTCCTCCACGGCGATTCGGCGGGCCCTCACCGAAGGGCACGTCGCAGCAGCGGCCCAGATGCTCGGCAGACCGCACACTGTGGCCGGCGAAGTGGTCCACGGTGAGGCCAGGGGCCGTGAACTCGGGTTTCCCACCGCCAACCTCGCCCAGGACGCCGAAGGCATGGTCCCCGCTGACGGTGTCTATGCAGGGTGGGTCACCGACCGTCAGGCACACCGATGGCCAGCTGCGATCTCAGTCGGCACCAACCCCACCTTTGACGGTGTCCAGCGCGTGGTCGAGGCTCATGTTCTTGACCGGCCGGATGAGCCTGTGGAGGAGTTCGACCTCTACGGCCAGCACCTACGGGTCGAATTTGTAGACCGCCTGCGCGGCATGGTTGCCTATGAGGGTGTGGAGAAGCTCGTGACCCAAATGCATCAGGACGTCCGTGAGGCCCGTCAGGTGCTGCTCGGTGCTCCTGCCGGCCTCCAGCGGCCACTGCCCTGAGCTGATGGCCGCATGAGTCAGCCGAACAGGCCCAAGCGTCGCTCAGACGCTCAGCCGCAGATTGTCAGTGATCAGCGCCGGCAGCAGCTGGGAACTTCTTTCGCCGAGCAATCGGCAGACCAAGCTCTGGAGTACGACGCCGTCCGCCCCCGCTACCCCGATCAGGCTGTCCTTGACATCCTCGCTCTCGCAGACAGGTCTTATAGGGTTGGCGGCACTGATGTGGAGGGGGCCCCTGAGACTGGTGCTGCTGGCGTTGAGTCTGGTGGCCCGCTGGGAGGAGCGCGCCTGACAACTGTTGTGGATCTGGGCGCGGGCACCGGGATTCTGACTCGCCAGCTGCTTGACTGCGGAGCCCGCGTGATCGCCGTGGAGCCCAGTCCTCCGATGCTCGACGCCCTTCTGAACACATCCGAAGAGATGCTCGGGCCGCGGAGCGCTGGAGGAACCCGAAAGGCTCGCACCGGAGCACGCAGCCGCGCCCAGGCAACAGTGGAAGCCCGGTGTGCCCCGGCAGAGCAGACCGGGCTTCCCGATGGCTGTGCGGATATCGTTGTCGCCGCCCAGTCCTGGCACTGGTTCGACCCGGAAGCAACCCAGTCGGAGGCGGCCAGGCTGCTGGACGGCACCGGAGCGCTCGCATTGATCTGGAACTACCTCGATACGGCGGACCCTACTGTGCACCGGCTGACCCGGATTATGCGTGCCGGTGATGTCTACCGCCCAGACTGGCAGCCCACTCTGGATCCAGCGCTCTACTCCCCCGTGCAGAGTGCCGAATACCGCTGGAAACGCATACTGACTGTCACGGAGCTCTTCCGCTATGCGACCACGCTGAGCTCCTGGCTCTCGGCCGGCACCGGCGAGCGGGCTGCACGTCGAGCCAACCTCGCCGACTATCTCCACGGCGAGCTCGGCCTGGCGGAAGATGACGCCGTGGAGCTTCCGCAGATCACAGCTCTCCACACCGCGTGGGTGCGTCCAGGCTGATCACTTCGGCAGCGGATACTTATCGATGATGGGGTTGAGCAGTTCCGCAGCTCGCTGTCCGGTGATCACCTCTGAGGCGTCGACTTCGGTCACCACTTTCGAAGCGGAGTCTTCGTAAACATGCTCGCCGATCATACGCCCGGTCTCATCGTAGGGCCAGAAGAATGCCAACGTCCGTCGCACCAGAAACCAGCGATCACTGTGTGGTGAGTCCGTTGAGGCCTGTCCTACGTTGCCGAACACGTTGTCGCCCAGCATCGCGGCGGGGACGAACTGACTGAACTCGGCCTCTCCGGCGAAGCCAAAGTCTCCTACGGCCATGTTCTGTTTGCCGGTCCACATCACCAGCATGTCGATCTCCGCCAGGGATCGGTAGAAGTCCTGCACCGCCTTCATGCCATCGAGGATCACCGCCTCGCCGCTCTCGAAAATCCGGTAATGGGGGTGCTCGACGGTCATCTCGGGGGCCAGCAGTTCCTCGTAGCGTCCGGCAACCTCCAGGAGGCCATGCCGGCGGTAGTTGATCAAGATCTTCCGGTGCAGCGGATTCTCCGTCTGATCAATCAGCTGGTCGACGTCGTCCATCATGTTGATGAACTCCCGTTCGTAAGTGGTCTGGGGTTGAGTGGAGTCATGGGTGGGTACAGCGGTGGTCATGGTGGTGCTCCTTGGGTGAGCGTGCCTCCCGGCTGGGCGGGAGGGGTGTTGAGCTGAACAATCGTGCATTGGGCGATGCCGGCTGGTGTTCTGTAGGTTCCGGCCACCCACTGATAATGTGACATGGAACACTTAGGATGTATATTGACAAAATCGTGGCCGCATTTAGTCCTTGCTTAATGCGTACTTCTGCCCGAGAGGTAGCTGTGACTGCTGAACTCAATCTCTCTCAGGTGCGCGCACTGGAAGTGCTTCTCGAAGAGGGTCATTTTGGCCGCGCCGCTCAACGCCTCCACGTCACCCCTTCTGCCATGACCCAGTCGATCAACCGACTGGAGAGGGACCTTGGAGTCCGGCTGGTGAACCGGACGCGCCACCCCGTGGTCGCCACACCGGCTGGGCAGCGTTTCATGCACCAGGCAGTGCGTGCTCTGGAAGCCTCCCGGGCTGCGGTGGAGGCCGCTCGCGGCGTTGGCGCCGGGTTGCTGACCATCGGTTTCATCGATGGCTACTCGCAGGCCGAAAGCCGACTGCTCGACCGCTTCCACAGCGAGAACCCCGATGTCCGGGCTGAGTACCGTCAATTGCATTGGGAAGACCAGGTGGCTGCTCTGGTTGACGGTGCTGTGGATGTCTCCTTCGCTCGCCCACCGCATTCGGGAGTTGATACTCGCCTGCTGGACACTCGCGTGGTGACGGTTGAGCCGCGTGTAGCGGTTCTGGCTCAGCATTCGGCCCTGGCGCAGCGGGAGTCCTTGACCTTGGATGAGATCGACGAGCTTGAGGTGGTGACTTCCGCAACCGCCCCGGCTGAGTGGACGCGCTGGTGGGTCATCGATCCGCGTCCTTCCGGGCAGGCGGTGCGTTACGGTCCAGCAGTATCAACAATCCACGAAGCGGTTGCCAGTGTGCGCACCGCTGCGGATTCAGGCTCGGGGCATGTGCTCATCACCGGCGAGTCGGTCGGACAGCGGGCCAGCAACGCCGGTGTGGTGTTCGTCCCCCTGGTGGACGCAGAGCCCTGCCGGATCGAGCTGTGCACTCGTCGTAGTGACCATCGCCCGGCAGTGCAGATGCTCAGGGCGCTCGCCGATGCCGCGTGCTCAGCTCGCGCCAAGACTGGCCGTTCCGTTCAGCGTGGCGCCGAGCCGGGCGTTGGGGTAAAGTAGACGGGTTGCCATGCTGCAGTCCGCGGTGGCTGGCACGTGTTTTTTGAACGCGGCACAACATCTAGGAGCATTTCCATGGCTTTGGATCCCGCTGTCAAGCAGCAGATCATCGAAGAGTACGCCACCCATGAGGGCGACACCGGTTCCCCCGAGGTGCAGATTGCGGTGCTGTCCCGCCGGATCAGCGACCTGACTGAGCACCTCAAGGAGCACAAGCAGGATCACCACACCCGCCGTGGTTTGATGATCCTGGTGGGTCGGCGCCGTCGTCTTCTCAAGTACCTGGAGCGCAAGGACATCGAGCGTTTCCGTGAGCTGAAGAAGCGCCTCGGCATTCGCTGAGGCCCATCGCCCTTTAGGCGTGAAGGCCGCGGCAACGCGGCCGATAGGCGTGCGCGACCTGTGCGCACCGACAGGACCAGCACTGGCGCGTGTGCAGTCAGGCACGCCATAAGCGCCACAAATGGGGCGGCCCCTTAGGGGACGTCCCATTTGTGTGTCACACTAGTAGCAGCTGACACAGCCAGGGGCCGACCGATCAGCAAGGTCAGGTCCTCGGTAGTGGCTTACGGGAGTGCGTGAAGACCTCCGCGCCCGTGGGCTTCGATCGAAGACCGCCTCGCATTCGTTTCCAGGTTCGTGGGCTGTGTTGCGCTGTGCAATGCAAGTCACACTATGAAAGGAAACCCCTCCCCATGCAGGGACCTGAGGTTCACTACGCCGAAGCCGTGATCGACAACGGCAAGTACGGCACATCCACCATCCGATTCGAGACCGGCCGGCTGGCAAAGCAGGCCGCCGGGTCAGCACTGATCACCCTGGACGAGGAGACCACTATCCTCTCGGCCACCACCGTGGGCAAGTCCCCGCGGGAGGGCTTCGACTTCTTCCCGCTGACCGTGGACGTGGAGGAGCGGATGTACGCCGCCGGCCGCATCCCCGGCAGCTTCTTTCGCCGCGAGGGCCGCCCCACCACCGATGCGATCCTGGCCTGCCGGCTGATTGACCGCCCGCTGCGCCCTGCCTTCAAGAAGGGCATCCGCAACGAGGTTCAGGTGGTGGAGACCATCCTGTCCATCAACCCGGACGACCTCTACGACGTGGTGGCCATCAACGGTGCCTCCATGTCCACCCAGCTCTCCGGGCTGCCTTTCTCCGGACCCATCGGCGGTGTGCGCGTGGCGCTGATCGACGACGGCGGCTCCGCCCAGTGGGTGGCCTTCCCCAAGCACTCCCAGCTGCAGACCGCAGTGTTCGACATGGTGGTGGCCGGCCGGATCGTCGGCGACGACATCGCGGTGATGATGGTCGAGGCTGAGGCTACCGACGACTCCTGGAAGTTCATCAAGGACCAGGGCAAGACCGCCCCCACTGAGGAGATAGTGGCTGAGGGTCTGGAGGCCGCCAAGCCATTCATCAAGGTGCTCTGCCAGGCCCAGGCCGACCTGGCCGCACGCGCGGCCAAGGAGCCTATCGAAGTACCGATCTTCACTGACTACGAAGACGACGTCTTCCAGGCGGTGAAGGCAAAGGCCGAGGAGAAGCTGGCCAACATCTACCAAATCGCCGATAAGCAGCAGCGTGAGTCCGCTGACTCTGAGCTGAAGGCCCAGCTGGTCGAGGAACTCGCCGGTGAGGGTAAGGAGTTCGAAGGCCGCGAGTCCGAGATCGGCAAAGCGCTGAGCTCAGTGACCAAGCAGGTCATCCGCCAGCGGATCCTGCGCGACCAGGTTCGCATCGACGGCCGCGGCCTGGCTGATATCCGCCAGCTGACCGCAGAGGTCGAGGTGTTGCCCCGGGTGCACGGCTCGGCAATCTTCGAGCGCGGTGAGACCCAGATCATGGGTGTCACCACACTGAACATGCTGAAGATGGAGCAGACCATCGACAGCCTCTCCCCGGAGACCACCAAGCGGTACATGCACAACTACAACTTCCCGCCCTACTCCACCGGTGAGACCGGTCGGGTGGGTTCGCCCAAGCGCCGCGAGATCGGCCACGGCGCACTGGCCGAGCGGGCGCTGGTGCCCGTGCTGCCCAGCCGCGAGGAGTTCCCCTACGCCATCCGGCAGGTCTCCGAGGCACTGGGCTCCAACGGGTCCACCTCCATGGGCTCGGTCTGCGCCTCCAGCTTGAGCCTGCTCAACGCCGGTGTGCCGCTGCGCGCCCCGGTGGCAGGCATCGCCATGGGTCTGGTCTCCGACGAGGTGGACGGCGAGACCCGCTATGCCGCCCTGACTGACATCCTGGGCGCTGAGGACGCTTTCGGCGATATGGACTTCAAGGTCGCCGGAACCTCTGAGTTCGTCACCGCCATCCAACTGGACACCAAGCTGGACGGTATCCCGGCCTCCGTGCTGTCTGCAGCGCTGAAGCAGGCTCGTGAGGCCCGGCTGCACATCCTGGGCGTGCTCAACGCGGCCATCGACACCCCTGACGAGATGGCCGCTACCGCACCGCGGATCATTTCGGTGTCCATCCCTGTGGACAAGATCGGCGAGGTCATCGGTCCCAAGGGCAAGATGATCAACCAGATCCAGGAGGACACCGGAGCTGACATCTCCATCGAGGACGACGGCACTGTACTGATCGGCGCCACCGACGGTGAGTCCGCCGAGGCTGCTCGGGCCGCGATCAACGCGATCGCCAACCCGCAGGTTCCTGAGGTGGGTGAGCGCTACCTGGGCACTGTGGTGAAGCTGACCAGCTTCGGAGCCTTCATCAGCCTGACCCCCGGCAAGGACGGCCTGCTGCACATCTCCGAGCTGCGCAAGCTCAACGAGGGTAAGCGGGTCAACGACGTCGAAGACGTGCTCGGCGTGGGCCAGAAGCTGCAGGTGGAGATCAACAAGATCGACGACCGCGGCAAGCTGTCCCTGGTGCCGGTGGTGGACGAGGATGCTGATAGCGGCAACGACAAGCAGAGCGTCAATCAGGTCAACGAGCCCGTGGACGTGTGATCATTTCCACTGTATGAGGAGCTTCAGCTCCTACTTTGGGCGTGATGGCCGGTGTAAGCCGGCCGAGAGGCCAGCGCGACAGGCGCGCCGCTGGAACGAGCAGTGCCGAGGCCGGATCCTGTCATAGGGTCCGGCCTCCAGGCGTATTTGTGGGATGATGGTGACAATTGAATATAGGCCACGTCCCTGGTGCGGGAGAGTCCGGCAGAGCCCCCAAGGCAGCCGGCGCCGAAGGAGCAAGGAGACCCCTCCGAATCTCTCAGGCCAGGTCACACTGATGGACCGCAGCAGGGTGGCGACTCTGGAAAGCAGAGGCAGGGCAGACCTCCTCTCACCCAAGGTGCAAACCGGAAGAGACTTCCGGTGAATCTCTCAGGTCAGCTACAGAGTAAGGGGCACTGACCATTCAGCATCCCTGCCCGTAAGGTGGACCTATGACTCTCTCTGGAACCTCCAGCGCCGCTGCTGCAGACTATTATTCTATTCCCGGCGGCTTCTCTGCCCGGCATATGGGCCCCACCGCGGAGACCTCCCAGACCATGCTCGAGGCGCTGGGATATGACTCCCTGGAGGCCCTGGTGGAGGCCGCGGTACCGGCTGGTATCCGTCAGTCCGAGCCGCTGAACCTTCCCTCCGCACTGAGCGAGTCCGAGACCATGGAGGCGCTGCGCCGCTACGCGGACCAGAATCAGGTCAAGACCCAGATGATCGGCCAGGGTTTCTACGGCACCCACACCCCCAGTGTGATCCTGCGCAATGTGCTGGAGAACCCGGCCTGGTACACCGCCTACACCCCCTACCAGCCCGAGATCAGCCAGGGTCGGCTGGAAGCTCTGCTGAACTTCCAGACCATGGTGGCTGATCTCACCGGCTTAGGTCTGGCCAACGCCTCCCTGCTCGACGAGGCCTCCGCGGTGGCCGAAGCGATCCTGCTGATGCGCCGAGCCAATAAGAAACTCACTGATGCCCCAGTGGTGGTGGACGCCGATATCTTCCCGCAGACCCGCGCAGTGATCACCGGCCGGGCTGAGGCGGTGGGTATCGAGCTGCAGTTCGTGGATCTGGCTGCAGCCGGACTCCCCGAGGGCGAGATCTGTGGTGTGGTCCTTCAGCAGCCGGGCAATTCCGGTGCAGTCGTAGACCACCGGGAGCTCATCGCCGAAGCCAAAGAACGCGGAGCACTGGTGGCTGTGGCCGCCGATCTGCTCGCCCTGACCCTGATCACCCCACCCGGGGAGCAGGGCGCGGATATCGCAGTGGGCAGTTCCCAGCGTTTCGGCGTACCACTGTTCTTCGGTGGCCCGCATGCCGCATTCATGGCTGTGCGCTCCGGGCTCCAGCGCCAGCTACCCGGCCGCCTGGTGGGAGTCTCCAAAGACGCTGAGGGCCGCCCCAGCTACCGCCTGGCCCTGCAGACCCGCGAACAGCACATCCGCCGTGAGAAGGCCACCTCCAATATCTGCACCGCCCAGGCTCTGCTGGCCGTGGTCGCCTCCATGTACGGGGTCTACCACGGCCCTGAGGGCCTGGCCCGGATCGCCCGCCGGGTGCACACCCAGGCCCGCGCCCTGGCTGAAGTGCTCCGCGGCGCCGGGCACCAGTTGGTGGCCACCTCCTTCTTCGACACCGTGCAGGTGACCATGTCGGATGCCGAGGCCGCTGAGATCGTGCTGGCCAAGGCAGAGGGCGCCGGGATCAACCTGCGTCGGGTGGCCCCGGACACCATCGGGGTCAGCACCGATGAGACCACCACCACCCGCGAGATGTATCTGCTGGCCTACGCCTTCGGCCTGGTGGAGAAGCCCAGCGGTGCCGAAGAGCTCTACGACGGCGTGGAGTTCGAGGGCGACTATGCCTTCGCCGATGAGCTGGTGCGTGAGTCCGAATACATGACCCACCCGGTGTTCCACTCCATCCGCTCTGAGACCCAGATGATGCGCTACCTGCGCAAGCTCGCCGACCGCGACCTGGCCCTGGACCGCACCATGATCCCACTGGGCTCCTGCACCATGAAGCTCAACGCCGCCACCGAGATGGAAGCCATCTCATGGCCCGAGTTCGCCGGCATCCACCCATACGCCCCGGAGCATCAGACCGCCGGATGGCGGAACCTGATCGTCGACCTGGAGACCAGATTGGCTGAGGTCACCGGTTACGCAGGGGTCTCCATCCAGCCCAACGCCGGATCCCAGGGGGAGTACGCAGGGCTGCTGGCCATCCGCCAGTACCACCTGGCCAATGACGACGCCGCTCGGGACATCTGCCTGATCCCCGCCTCGGCCCACGGCACCAACGCCTCTTCCGCGGTGCTGGCCGGACTGCAGGTAGCCGTGGTGGCCACCGCAGCGGACGGCACCATCGATCTGGACGATCTGGATGCCAAGATCGAGACTCACCCCGACCGGATCGCCGCGATCATGATCACCTACCCCTCCACCCACGGGGTCTACGAAGCCGATGTCCGCGAGGTCTGCAAGAAGATCCATGACGCCGGGGGCCAAGTCTACATCGACGGCGCTAACCTCAACGCCCTGGTGGGTCTGGCCCAGCCCGGCGAGTTCGGCGGCGATGTCAGCCACCTGAACCTGCATAAGACCTTCTGCATTCCGCACGGCGGCGGCGGTCCCGGCGTCGGGCCGGTAGCAGCGGCCGAGCACCTGGTGCCGTTCCTGCCTGGAAGTCCGGCCGCGGCGTCGCTTCGCTGGCGCTCCTCAAGCGCCTCGGGAGACTCGGCGCAAGCTGCGGTCTCCGCTCGACTCAATCGGGCGTCGTCGTCTGACACGCCTGCCTCGGTGACCTCCACCGCGTACGGATCGGCCGGGGTACTGCCGATCAGCTGGGCCTACCTGGCCATGATGGGCACCGAGGGACTGACCAGCGCCACTGCCCACGCCCTGCTGAGCGCCAACTACATCGCCCACCGGCTGCGCGACTACTACCCCACCCTCTACACGGGGGAATCTGGGCTGGTGGCACATGAGTGCATCCTGGACCTGCGCGAGCTGACCAAGGCCAGCGGCATCACCGCCGAGGATGTGTGCAAGCGGCTGATCGACTACGGCTTCCACGCCCCCACTCTGGCCTTCCCGGTGGCCGGAACCCTGATGGTGGAGCCGACTGAGTCTGAGGACCTGGCGGAGATCGAGCGGTTCATCGAGGCGATGATCGCCGTCCACGCTGAGATCCAGCAGGTGATCGACGGAGAGTGCGACGCCGCCGACTCCCCTCTGAAGCACGCTCCGCACCCAGCTGCGGTGTTGGTTGCCGATGACTGGGATCGGGCTTACACCCGTCAGCAGGCCGCCTTCCCAGCGCCAGGTCTGCACGGGGCCGGGTTCGGGCCGGATAAGTACTTCCCGCCGGTGAGCCGGATCGACGGCGCCCACGGCGACCGCAATCTGGTGTGCTCATGTCCTCCTCCTGAAGCATTTGAGATCGACTGACCCCGGAATCGTTCGAGATCGACTGACCCTGACCCACCCATTACTCCCGATCACCCCCCTCCATCACCCCACCGCCCCACCAAAACTGCCGAGTGCATGATCTGTGCAGTAATTCGTGCCCCTCAGAGACAGAAAAGCTGCACAGATCACGCACTCGAGGCAAGGAGTCACGATGACTGAGCTGAAAGAGACCGCACTGGCCGCAGAGCATCAGGCGCTGGGCGCCAGCTTCACCGATTTCGGCGGCTGGCGGATGCCGCTGAAGTACACTTCAGAACTTGAGGAGCATAAGGCGGTGCGCAGCGCTGCCGGGATCTTCGACCTCTCCCATATGGGTGAGGTGCGGGTGATCGGTCCCGATGCCGCCACCTTCCTGAATACCGCACTGGTGGGCAATCTGGCGAAGATCGCTCCGGGCAAGGCCAAGTACTCGCTGATTGTCAACACTGCTGGTGGCATCCTGGATGACCTGATCTCCTACCGGATCGGTGAGCAGGAGTACCTGGTGATTCCCAATGCCGCCAACCGGGAAACCGTGGCTGCAGAACTCACCGAGCGTGCCTCCGGGTTTGATGTTGAGGTCTGGGATGAGTCTGAGGGCATCAGCCTGATCGCCGTCCAAGGCCCCACCAGTGAGGCGATCATTTCCTCGGTGGTGCGTGCTGATGAGATCGAACTGGTGGAGAGGCTCAGCTACTACGCGCACACCACGGTGACCATCGGCGGCCAGGAGATCCTGCTGGCCCGCACCGGCTACACCGGCGAGGACGGCTTCGAGCTCTACCTGCCCCATGACAAGGCCGGCGCGCTCTGGCGAGCCCTGCTGGAGGGCGGGACCGAATTCGGCATCACCCCCTGCGGTCTGGCCAGCCGCGACTCGCTGCGCCTAGAGGCTGGCATGCCACTCTACGGCAACGAGCTCACCGTGGACCGCAAGCCTCAAGAGGCCGGGCTGCCGGTGGTGGCCTTCTCCAAGAAGGAGGACTTCGTGGGCCGGGCGGCCCTGGAGCAGGTCAAGACTGAGGGGCTGGGCAAGACCACTGGCCAGCGCCTGGTCGGTCTGACTGCTGCCGGCAAGCGCGCTGCCCGACCGGGCCACGAAATCCAAACTCCCGACGGTACTCCGATCGGCACGGTGACCTCCGGTGCGCCCAGCCCGACTCTCGGCCACGCCATCGCCCTGGGCTATGTGGACGTGGCCCACGCTGAGCCCGGCACTCAGCTTCAGGTGGATGTCCGCGGCAGGCCCATCCCCTTCGAAGTCGTTAAGCCGCCTTTCTATTTGCGTGGGCAGTGATGGTTCATGAGCGCCATCAGTCTCTTTGATCTTTTTAGTGTGGGGGTGGGTCCTTCGTCTTCGCATACGGTGGGGCCGATGCGGGCTGCCCGCCGGTTTGTGGTGGAGCATCTGGTCACGGAGTCTTTTATGACCGGGGGCC